>CAVFTR010000039.1:0-2065 GCA_963625685.1 bacterium | reverse complement strand
GAGACGCCGCGCTTCTCGTAAGCGGAGGCGCCGAGCTCGAAGGTGCCGTCGGCGTGGCTGACAAATGCGGAGACGGGCAGGGAGTCGCCGTCCATCTTGTCGACGGGATCGAGAATGGTCCTGACCATCTCGACGGTCTTCTCGCGGCCGGGGTAGACCTTCTTGTCGGCCGTATCCTCCGCGGTCTTCCAGGACTCGGGAACGTCGACCTTGACGAACGCCGTGGCGCCGGCGTCGATGGCCTTGTGGTTCATGTCGACGACGTCCTGGCCCTTCTTGAGGTAGGAGGCGGTGGCCTTCTCCTTCATGTAGCGGATAGCGTCCTCGTGAGGGATGACCTTTGCCAGAGTGAAGAACGCCGACTGGAGGATAGTGTTGGTGCGCTTGCCCATGCCGATCTCGCGAGCGAGGTCAATGGCGTTTATCATGTAAAGCTGGATGTTATTGTTTGCAATATAACGCTTGGATGCAGCGTCCAGATGATGCTCAAGCTCGGCGAAATCCCACTGGCAGTTTATGAGGAACACGCCGCCGGGCTTTACGTCGCGGACGATGGGGAAGTGCTTGGTTATATATGCCGGAACGTGGCAGGCAACGAAGTCTGCCTTGTTGATGTAGTACGGGCTCTTTATCTGCTTATCGCCGAAGCGCAGATGGCTGATGGTAACGCCGCCGGTCTTCTTCGAGTCGTACTGGAAGTAGGCCTGAACGTTCTTGTCGGTGTGGTCGCCGATGATCTTGATGGAGTTCTTGTTCGCACCGACCGTGCCGTCGCCGCCGAGGCCCCAGAACTTGCACTCGACGGTGCCCTCTGCCGCGGTGGAGGGAGCTGCCGTCTCGGGCAGGGAGAGCTTCGTCACGTCGTCGACGATGCCGATGGTGAACTGACGCTTCATCTCGTCCTTTTTAAGCTCATTGTAAACGGCAAATACGGAGGCGGGAGGCGTATCCTTCGAGCCGAGGCCGTAGCGGCCGCCGATGACCTGAATGTCACGGCCCGCGTTTGCGACGGAGGTGACGACGTCGAGGTACAGAGGCTCGCCCTGAGCGCCGGGCTCCTTCGTGCGGTCGAGAACTGCTATCTTCCTGCAGGTGGCGGGGATGGCCTCGAGGAGCTTGTCCGCTCTCCAGGGACGGAACAGGCGCACCTTTACAAGGCCGACCTTCTCGCCCTGAGCGCTGAGGTAGTCGATGACCTCCTCTGCGACGTCGCAGATAGAGCCCATGGCGACGATGACGCGGTCGGCGTCGGGAGCGCCGTAGTAGTTGAACAGCTTATAGTCGGTGCCGAGCTTTTCGTTTACCTTGCCCATGTACTCCTCGACGATCTCGGGGATGGCGTCGTAGTATTTATTGGAGGCCTCGCGGTTCTGGAAGAAGATATCTCCGTTCTCGTGCGAGCCGCGCATGGTGGGGTGAGAGGGGTTGAGCGCTCTCTCGCGGAAGGCCTTGACAGCGTCCATGTCGCACATGTCCTTGAGGTCCTCATAGTCCCAGACGGCTATCTTCTGTATCTCGTGAGAGGTGCGGAAGCCGTCGAAGAAGTTGAGGAAGGGAACGCGGCCCTTGATGGCTGCGAGGTGTGCGACGGGAGCCAGGTCCATGACCTCCTGGACGTTGCCCTCGCCGAGCATGGCAAAGCCGGTCTGGCGGCAGGCCATGATGTCCGAGTGATCGCCGAAGATGCTCAGGGTGTGCGACGCCAGAGCGCGCGCGGTGACGTGGAACACGCCGGGCAGCAGCTCGCCGGCTATCTTGTACATGTTCGGGATCATCAGCAGCAGACCCTGAGAGGCTGTGTAGGTGGTGGTCAGCGCGCCGGCGTTCAGGGAGCCGTGCACTGCGCCGGCCGCGCCGGACTCAGCCTGCATCTCCTGCACCTTAACGGTGCTGCCGAAGATGTTTTTCTGTCCCTTTGCCGACCACTGGTCGACAAAGTCCGCCATCGGGCTCGACGGCGTGATCGGGTAGATGGCCGCAACCTCGGTGAACGCATAGCTCACATGCGCCGCCGCCTCGTTGCCGTCCATCGTCTTGTACCTTCTTGTCATATCTTTTCCTCCCA
>CAVFTR010000038.1:0-2241 GCA_963625685.1 bacterium | reverse complement strand
ACAGACACCTCTTCAGTCAGCCTTCGGCTGACAGCTTCCCCTCAAGGGGAAGCCAGCCGCGCCCGACGACTGCCGGAGGCAGCCCTTGGCTCCCCTGTGTAAGGGGAGCTGTCGGCGGAGCCGACTGAGGGGTTGCCCTATTCAAATCCGTGCGGCAGCGCCGCACACCTTGAGCTATCAGCTATCGGCTCGCCGCGGTCGGGACAGCGCAAAAAATGTATAGGTACGATTTTAGTGCGCCGCCAAAAAAACTAAATAAGTATATCCTCGTAGCTCACGGCGAGGACGCTGCGCAGGGCCTTGATCTCGTCGGGGCAGAGCATGCGCTGACCGACCTCGATCTTCGCGAGCGCCGAGCGCGACATATCGCAGCCGAGCAGCTGCAGCTGCGCGGTAAGCTGCTCCTGCGTGAGCTTCTTCTGCCTGCGCAGCCAGGCTAAATGCGTGCCGACCCTGTGTGCATAGGCTTTGTCCATTATCCATCCTCCTTGTTCTGTATCAGCGCATATTTTCGTGTTCAGCTGAGTCGATCATACCCGAAAAATGTCGAAAAATTGCACTAATATAGAACAATTACCGCAAAAAAACACCTCATCAGTCAGCCTTCGGCCGACAGCTTCCCCTCAAGGGGAAGCCATGGGCGCGCCGGTTTCGATGCGCAGGAAAGCACGGTAAGCGGAACGGGCAAGATAAGTTTCCTACATGGCTGCCGACGAAAAACTTGCACCAGATCGGCACATTCAGGAGGGGCGCAGCCTCGAGATGAGCAGCAGCGCGGGGAGAATGACGAAAAGTATCGTCAGGCTTGCGCAGGGCACGAATATCTGCGATATCAAGCGCAGCGAGGTCTCGTCCGGGGGTATGAGCGCGGCGGCGAGCGCGCAGAGCGCGGAGCACAGCGCCGTGATGCCGCGGCCGCCGGAGAGACCTGACATGCGCGCGGCTTTGGCGTCCGGCGGGCAGCCGAGGACAAGGCGCAGGCTGTGCGCTGCCGAGCTCAGAAGCAGCGAGAAAATCACGAAATCGGACAGGACCCAGAGCGTCGCGACGGCAGCGTCGAGGCGCTCGATGCTTTTTGTCAGCGTGATCTCGCGCACGGTCGAGAAAAATGGGTGGGAAAAGCGCGCGGCCAGCGGCGCGCCGTAGCAGCCGATGATGACGGCGCAGAAGGCGCTCAGCAGCAGGCAGATGAGCGCGAGCCAGCCCGCGTATGAGGCAAAGCGCCGTCCGCGCAGCGGGGCGCGGTACTCCAGAACGGCCGCGCTGTGCAGCACGCCGCCGTAGATCTCGACCACCGCGAGGCTCGACAGCAGCAGCCGTCCGGGGCTCGAGCTCCGCGTCGGCAGCAGCCTTTGGATATCGACCGAGTCGAGCGACAGCACGAGCGCGAGGCAGAGCACCGTCAGCAGCACCGGCGCGAACACCCGCGACGCGCGCGGCAGCGCCTTGACCGGACCCAGCGCCGCGAGCGTGCCGATAAGCAGCATCGTGAGCATGAAAAACCAGGGCCCCGCGGCCGGGTAGATGGTCGATATGAGCCGGTGCGCGCCCGTGCGGAGAATGAAGGCCGCGGAAAACAGCTGGAACGCGGCGATCAGGCAGAGCCCGACGGCGGCGGGTGCGCGTCCCGCGCGGCGCAGCAGCACCTCGCCCAGGCCCTCGCCCGCGCGGCGCATTTTCATCAGCGACGACAGCACGAGCAGAAACAGCAGCAGCGGCGGCAGCGCGAGGATCGGCGCGAGCCAGCTCGCCCCGCCCGCGAGCCCGGCCGTCGCCTTCGGCAGCAGCCGCGTCACCGGCGCGAGCGACGCGGCAAAGCACATCGCCTTGAGCTGCCGGCGGTCATATTCCATTGGCTGAGTGCCTTCGATGGCGGTCCGCCTCCTTTTTGTTTCGGAATGATGTAAGCTGAGCAGGCAGTCGCTGCGCCGTCCCGACCGGGCACTGCCGTGCGAGCGGCTCGCATGCAGGTCAAGCAAGCAGTCATTGCGTCAGCCCGACCGGAAGATGCGGAGGAAACCGTTACATACAGAACGGGCTACAATGCTGTTGCGGCTATCGCCGCGATTTACAGACACCTCATCCGTCGCGCAAGCGCGACACCTTCCCCTCAAGGGGAAGGCAAGGGGAGCGGCAACCCCTCAGCCGACTTCGTCGCCAGCTCCCCTTACACAGGGGAGCCAATGGGGTGCGGCAGAGTTGTCGGGTGCGCTGCCTCCCCTGTGTAAGGGGAGGTGGGTC
>CAVFTR010000037.1:0-2994 GCA_963625685.1 bacterium | reverse complement strand
TTTCCGGTGCTTATTTAGCATAAGCTGTTCTTACATTATCTGATTTTCAAGGTACGATTCGCGCCGCCGCTTTCAGCGGACAGCTTATTTACTATAGCACGTTGGCTCGCATTTGTCAAGAGCTTTTTTCAAACTTTTTTGAAGCTTTTCATTTCGCTCCCGCATCGACGCGGCGCTCTCTTCCGAGGCGCTTGATTAGAATACCACCGAGTACACGCTTTGTCAACACTTTTTTCGACTATTTTCACAACAAAATTTCCTCTTTTCCGCCCTGCGCTAAATATTGTGCCCAATGCCGCGCATAATAACAACATGTTTGATTTGAAAAGCTTATTCCGCCGCGATCGGAACAGCGGCGAGGCCCATCCCCGCACGGAGCCCGCGTACCGGGGGCCGGTCTGCGCGAGGGCGCTGCGCCGCATCTTCGAGGGCTGCTCGGACTTTCAGTCGCGCGATATACGCCCCGGCCTTGCCGGCGGCAGGACGCTTTTTGTCTGCTGGCTCGACGGACTTGCCTCCGGCGGCGACATTTCCGAGCTCCTGCTGCGGCCGCTGACCGAGCTTCTGCGCACGGGGACCGGGCTCGACTCGCAGAGGCTTCTCGACGGCGCCGTGTACAGCGCGCAGGCGCAAAGGCGCACGACGCTCGACTCTGTTGTCGGCGATATAACGCAGGGCTGCTGCGCGCTGCTGTTCGAGGACGAGGGCTGCGCCGTGTGCTTTGAGCTGCGCGCGCAGCAGGTGCAGCGCTCCATCGGCGAGCCGACGATGGAAAAGTCGCTCAAGGGCGGCAAGGACAGCTTCACCGAGACCCTGCGCACCGACACGGCCCTCGTGCGGCGGCGCATCGCAAGCCCCGCGCTGAAGATAAAAAGCACTGTCATCGGCCGCAAGAGCCGGACGCAGGCGGCGATACTCTGGCTCGACGGGGTGGCCGACCCCTCGCTCGTATCAGAGCTCGGCCGCCGCATAGATAATATAGATGTAGACGGCGCGCTGTCGACGGGCGTCATCGAGCAGTATATCGCCGACAGGCCGCGCTCCGTTTTCCCGCAGCTGCTGCACACCGAGCGCCCCGACCGCTTTGCCCGCCAGCTTTTAAACGGCCGCGCGGGGCTCATCGTCGACGGGCTGCCGCTGGCCTTTCTCGTGCCGGTGTCGTTCCCGGAGCTTCTGCGCGTGCCGCAGGAGGACGGTCAGAACTACATCGTCTCCTCGGCGCTGAGCGTCATACGCTGGGCGGCGGTGCTGCTGGCGCTGGCGCTGCCGGCCTTTTACACGGCCATCGCCATGTACCATCAGGAGATGATCCCGACGCAGCTGCTGCTCTCGGTCATCGCCTCGAAGCAGGACGTGCCGTTTTCGACGGCGCTGGAGCTGCTCGGCATGCTCGTCGCCTTCGAGCTTCTGCAGGAGGCCGGACTGCGCCTGCCCGACCCCATCGGCGACACGGTCAGCATCATCGGCGCGCTCATCGTCGGACAGTCGGCGGTCGAGGCGAAGGTCATATCGCCCATCGCCGTCATCGTCGTCGCCACGGCCGGCATCGCGGGCTACGCGCAGCCGAGTCAGGATCTTGGCGCGGCTCTGCGCATCTGCCGCTTTGCGCTGGTGCTCGCGGCGATAATCGGCGGGCTGTACGGAGTTGCCGTCTCGCTGTGCCTTTTCGTGTGGTATCTGTGCACCGTCGACTCCTTCGGCCGCAGCTACACCGCGCCCTGGTCGGGCGGGCGGCGGCACAATCTCCTGCGCACCTTTCTGCGGCGGCCGCTGCCGGAGGAAAAGCTGCGCGAGCCGGAGCTCAATACCCCCGACAGGAGGAGGCAGGCATGAGAAGGCCCCTTTCCGCCGCGCTCTGCCTGAGCCTTCTGCTCACGGCCTCGGGCTGCTCGGGCGGCAGCATATATTCAAATTACCGCGACGTCGCCGAGCTCACGGTCGTGCGCACGCTCGGCTTCGACCTCACGCCGGAGGGCGCCTCACGCATCTCCGCGGCGGCCGAGACCGGCTCCGGCGTTCCCGGCGGCAGGGCTCCCGTGCGCGTCTCGGCCGAAGCCCGCTCCATGAGCGCGG
Organism: bacterium; assembly: GCA_963625685.1. Lineage (GTDB taxonomy): Bacteria > Bacillota > Clostridia > Oscillospirales > Oscillospiraceae > F23-B02. The sequence goes on along the minus strand of CAVFTR010000037.1, from coordinate 921 downwards.
CTCAGGACGCTCTCCAGTACTCCGGCGGCGGACGGCGGCTGTTTTTCGGACACAGCGACTGCTTCGTCCTCGGCCGGAGCGTGCTCGACACGGACGTGCGGCGATTTTTCGACTGCGTGGAGCGCAGCCCGGAGCTCCGGCTCAGCGTGCCGGTGTTCGCGATGTCCGAGGGCAGCGCTGAGGCGCTCGTGCTGGGCGCGGGCAATGACGAGCACGACGCGTCGGCGCTGCTGCTCGCGCTGCGCCGGCAGCTGTCCCTGCGCGGCGAGGAGCACGTCTTCACCGCCGCCGAGATAGTGTCGGCGCTGGACAAAAACGGCGCGGCTCTCGTCTGTGCGCTCCGCTGCACCGGAACAGAGAGCGGAGAAACGGCCGTCGTGCCCGACGGCTATACTATTATATATAATAAGCGCGCGGCCGGCCGTATTCCGGCGGAGCTTTCGCGCGGCGTGAGCGTTATCCGCAGCGAGTCGGGCCCGATGACGGTGTCGCTCGGGGGCGCGGCGCTGCGGCTGTACAGCTGCTCCTGCGCTCCCGAAGCCGTGTTCGGCGCGGACGGCGGGCTCGAGGGAGTCCGCTTTGATATCAAGCTCGGCGCGTCCCTTGCAGAGTCCGACGGCGAGCCCGACCCCGACGCGCTCGAGGACGCGCTGGAGGACGAGGTCCGCTCCTGGGTCGAGGGCGTCCTCGCCATACAAGGGCGGCTCGGCTGCGATTTTCTCCAGCTCGGCAGCAGCCTCGAACTCCGGCACCCGCTCCGTCTGCACGGCGCGGGCGAGCGCCTCGTCTCCCTCGCCCCCGGTCTCGGCTATACCGTGAACGTCTCCGCCTCCCTCGTTTTTTTGGAGGCGCATTGAGGCAGCCGCAAAAAAGCAACCCCACCGAGTCGGAAACGAAGTGTCCGACCCACCTCCCCTTACA
>CAVFTR010000036.1:0-3126 GCA_963625685.1 bacterium | reverse complement strand
ACAGACACCTCTTCAGTCAGCCTTCGGCTGACAGCTTCCCCTCAAGGGGAAGCCAGCCACTCGCCCGACGACTGTCGGCAGAAATTGTGACAAGCGGAACGGGCAAGCCTGTTCCCTGCAAGATGTACCGGCACTTTCCGGTCGGGACACCGAATTTACTACTTGCTTAACTTACATGCCAGCCGCCCGCCACGGCGAGTGGCTTGCCTTCCCCTTGAGGGGAAGGTGGGTCGCGAAGCGAGCCGGAAGAGGTGTTTTATTCAACTCCGTGCGGCAGCGCCGCACACAATAAGCTAAGAGCTAACGGCTCACTGCGGTTTCCACAGCAGCTTCGATACCGGACACCGCAATAAACGTATAGGCAGGGCGTTAAAGCGCCGATGAAAAAATGAGAGATCTGACTTTATTATCAATGATGCTGCGCATAGTGCTGGCGGTGCTCGTCGGCGGTGCGCTGGGTCTTGAGCGCGAGCGGCGCTCGTCGCCCGCGGGCTTCAGGACCTACATGCTGGTCGCCATCGGCTCGACGATGACGGTCATGCTCAGCCAATACCTCGACCTCATGCTCGCCGGACCCTGGAGCGGGGCGGCCGCGGCAGCCGGCGCGAGGCACGACGTGTCGCGCTTCGGCGCGCAGGTCATAAACGGCGTGGGCTTCCTCGGCGCGGGCTCGATAATCCTGACCGGACGTCGGCGCGTGAAGGGCCTGACGACGGCGGCGGGACTCTGGGCCTCGGCCTGCCTGGGCCTTGCCATCGGCGCGGGCTATTACGAGTGCGTGCTCGTATCGGTCGCGCTCATCCTCGTGTGCATGTACGTGTTCCCCGCGCTGGAGAACCGGCTGATCCTGCGCTCGAGGTATATGAATATCCTCGTCGAGCTCGAGTGCCTCGAAAATCTCGGCTGCGTGCTGGGGCTGCTGCGCGAGCAGGGCGTGAAGGTGTTCGATATCGACCTGAGCAAGCAGCCCGAGGATCACCGCGCCCGGCTCGGCGTACACCTGAGCGTGTATCTGCCGAGGGAGCTCAATCACACCCTGCTGCTGGCAAAGCTCGCGACGCTCGGCGGCCTGGTGTCGATAGAGGAAAGCCAGTGAGGAGGTGCAGCCATGCTTTCATGCTTTGATTTCATCCGCGAGCCGACGACGCTGGCAATGGCGCTGCGTCTGCTGCTGGCCTTCGTCTGCGGCGGCGTGATAGGCGCCGAGCGCGAGGTAAAGCGCCGCCCGGCCGGCTTCCGCACGCACATACTCATCTGCCTGGGCGCCGCCGTCACGACGCTGACCGGGCAGTACCTGCTGCTTGAGCTCGGCCTGTTCACCGACGTGGGCCGGCTCGGCGCGCAGGTCGTCGCCGGCATCGGCTTCATCGGCGCGGGCACGATCATCGTCACCGGACGGCGGCAGGTAAAGGGCCTGACGACGGCGGCGGGGCTCTGGGCCTCGGCTATCGTGGGGCTCTGCTGCGGCGCGGGCTTTGTCGAGTGCGCCGTGTTTGCGACCGCGGTCATACTTTTCGCCGAGATCGTGCTCATAAAATTCGAGTACAGATTCGCCAAAAGCGGCCGCCTGTGTACGCTGTATATCGAGTACAGCGGCCCCGACACCATCCAGAGCGTGCTCGAGATGATGAGCGCGCGCTCGCTGAAGGTGTCGAACCTCGAGGTCAGCCGCATGCAGTGCGAGGACGAGGAGCGCCGCTACTGCGCGCTGCTGTCCGTGCAGACCACGCCTCAGCTCGGCGGCGCGGAGCTCGTTCCGGCCATCACCGCCCTGCCCAGGGTCATCTCCGTCGAGGAGATGTGACTTTCACGGCGCGCCGGAAAGGGCTTGATTTTACACGCCGGGGATATTACAATATCAGAACGAGAACGCCCGAGGGGGGACATGTATGGGAAAGCTCAGATTCCTGCTTGCGCGCATCGCCCGGCTCAACTGGAAGCAGATGCTCCAGAAGATCGGCGAGGTCCACGAAAAGTCCGGACGCAGCAAGCTGTTCATATTTTTCGACATGGTCTGGTGCGGTCTGCGCTATCAGGCCGGCTACATGGATTACTGGCTGTTCGAGATGTACGATCTCAACGCCGCGCAGCGCAAGACGGTGCTGACGCGCGGCATAAACAACAGCTTTATCAAGGCCTACAACGATCCGGCGTATATGCCCGAGATCGAAAACAAGCTCAAATTCGCGCGCAACTTCGGCGAATTCCTGCACCGCGACTGGCTCGACTATGACACTGCGAGCGACGCGGAGCTCTCCGCCTTTACGGAAAAGCACCCCGTGTTCATGGTAAAGCCCGTGGACGGGCAATGCGGCCGCGGCATCGAAAAGCTCGACCTGCGCGAGCTCGACGAGCCTCTGCGCGAGCATCTGAAGGGCGCGGGGCATGTGCTGCTCGAGGAGTGCGTCACGCAGCACCGCGAGCTGATGGCGCTGCACCCCTGCTCTGTCAACACCTGCCGCGTCATATCCTTCACCCACGGCAAGAAAACGCGCGTCGTCGCCGCGTATCTGCGCATCGGCAACGGCAGATATGTCGACAACTTCAATAACGGCGGCATGGTCGTGCCCATCGAGGAGGACCGCGGGGAGATAATATATCCCGCGCTGGACAAGTCCGGCCACCTGTACGAGACGCACCCCATGACGGGCGTTGCGATCAAGGGCTTCCGCATCCCGCTCTGGGACGAGGTCGTCGCGATGGTCGAGCGCGCGGGCCAGGTCGTGCCGCAGGTCGGCGTCGTCGGCTGGGATGTCTGCGTGACCGACGACGGCCCCCTTCTTATCGAGGGCAACGACTACCCCGGCCACGATATCTATCAGCTCCCGCCGCACCGCACGAACGGCATCGGCGTGCTGCCCAAGTTCCGCAGAGCCATCGACGAGTGCCTTCAGGATATTTAGCGGCGCATTGTGCGTCAGCCCGGCACTGCCGTGGCGGGCGGCTCGCATGTAAGTTAAGCAAGCAGTAGCTGCGGTGTCCCGACCGGCGGCTTCCAACAGCACCACCCATTGGCTCCCCTGTGTAAGGGGAGCTGGCAGCCGTAAGGCTGACTGAGGGGTTGCCGCCCCCCCCTGGCTTCCCCTTGAGGGGAAGCTGTCACCGAAGGTGACTGATGAGGTGTTA
>CAVFTR010000035.1:0-3232 GCA_963625685.1 bacterium | reverse complement strand
GTGATGGTTTGGTCGGCAGCGAGATCGGTGCGCCCCTGGCTTCCCCTTGAGGGGAGCTGGCAGCCGTAAGGCTGACTGAGGGGTTGCCTGTACGCAGATGTTGTTTTTGACGCACTGAAAGCTATGTGTAGGGAACTTATCTTGCCTGTTCCGTGTGTGATGGTTTGGTCGGCAGCGAGATCGGTGCGCCCCTGGCTTCCCCTTGAGGGGAAGCTGTCAGCCGCAAGGCTGACTGATGAGGTGTTATTAATTATTACATCCGCGCCAAAAGCATATCGCAGGGGCGCCCGCCCGCATGGTCGGAAGCAAAATCATCATATTACGCAGAAAAGACAGCTCGGATGTTTAAGTCAAAGCTGTCTTTTTTTGTGCTGCTGTTTGTTTTAACAACGGAACGGGCTACAAGGCTGCTGCGGCTGTCGCCGCGATCTGATGACACCTCATCCGCCGCGCAAGCGCGACACCTTCCCCTCAAGGGGAAGGCATTTTTTCGGAGGCGTTTTTACATTGTACCTATACATATTTTGCGTCAGACCGACCGGTAAGTGCGCAGAAAACCGCGGCAAGCGGAACGTGCAAGATAAGTTCCCTACAAGGGCGCCTCGCACTAAGATAGTGCGAGGCAAAGCCAGTCTTGCCGGCACCTTCGTCACCGGGCGGCCGCACTCACCGTATCGGTATCAGCGTCCGTTCGCCTCTAAAAAAATTGACTTCCTCGCCGCCGATGGTATATAATCGTAGCAACACTTGCCGCAGGGCGGCAGATCGGAGTAATGACCATGAACAAACGCAAGATCAACATATTCATCGCGCTCGTGCTGGTGCTGATAGTGATCGCCGCGCTCTCCGCGTGGCTGACCGGCCGGGACATCAAGGACACCGTTCCCTCCGAGAGCGCCCAGCCCACCCCCGCGCTCACGCCGAACGTCATTTCAACGCCGACCCCCGTTCCCTCCGAGAGCGCATCTCCCTCGGCTTCCCCGAGCGCGTCGCCGAGCGCTTCGCCCGGCGCGTCTCCCGCGCCGAGCGCATCTCCCGCGCCGTCGGCCTCGCCGCGGCCGTCGCAGCAGGTCATAGACCGCACGATAAGCCAGTCCGGCAGCTTCGAGAGCGATACCGGCACGAAAATGATAATGTACGCCAACTGGACGGCGAGCTCTCAGAACAGCGAGACCGTCACCATAAAGATAGACGTCATCCTCAGCACCTACACCTTCTCGGTCGGCTCGCACAGCGGCGTTATCACCGTCGCGGGCGTCGACTACGCCTTCACGAATCCCGCCATCGACTACAAGAACGAAAAGACCCGCAACAACGCCCTGCTCACGAGCCGCAGCGTCGAGGTGACCGTGCCCGCGGGCCAGGCGACCTCCATACCCGTGTCCGTGTCGTGGACCTTCAACGGCAGGTACGGCGGCGTCGCCATCGATCAGGTAACGGCCGGCGGCACGATCAATATCCAGGGATGAAGGTGAGAGCATGAAGTCCACTCTCCGCAGGACCTGGGCAGAGATCGACCTTGACGCGATACGGCACAATTACGAGGCGCTGCGCGCGCATATCGGCCCGGAAGTCAAGTTCCTCGGCGTTGTAAAGGCCGACGCCTACGGCCACGGCGCCGTGCACGTCGGGCGCACGCTTCAGGAGCTCGGCGCGGATTATCTGGCGGTGTCGAGCCTCGACGAGGCGATGGAGCTTCGCGCAAACGGCATCGTCATGCCCATACTCATCCTCGGCCACACGCCCACAGAGCAGGTGCCGAACCTCATCGCGAACAATATAAGCCAGACCGTGACCTGCCTTGCCAAGGCGCACGAGTATAACGCCGCGGCGGCCGCGTTCGGCGGCGTGCTGCGCGTACACATGAAGGTCGACACCGGCATGTCGCGCCTCGGCGTGCTCTGCGCCGGACGGCATTTTCAGACCGGCGTGGACGGCATCGTCGACAGCTGCAATATGCCGAACCTCGACGTCGAGGGCATCTTCACGCACTTTGCCGTATCCGACGAGCCCGGCGAGGACGACGTCGAATACACGAGGCGGCAGCTTGAGCTGTTCAGCACGACCGTCGCCGCCGTCGAGCGGCGCATCGGCCGCCGTATAGCGCTGCACCACTGCGCGAACACCGGCGCGGTGGCGCGATACCCCGAGACCTACATGGACATGGTGCGCCCCGGCCTGCTGCTGTACGGCTGCGGCGAGTTTGCCGCGGAGCTCGGCCTGCGTCCGGCGATGACGCTCAAGGCCATGATAAACACGATAAAGATCTACGACGAGGGCACGGACATAAGCTACGGCCGCATGTTCCGTACAAGCGGGAAGACCCGCATCGGCGTTATCCCCTACGGCTACGCCGACGGCTTTTTCCGCTGCCTGTCCAACCGGTGCAGCATCATGACCGACTACGGCCCCGCGCCGCAGCGCGGCAGGATATGCATGGACATGAGCATGATAGACCTCAGCGCGCTGCCCGAGGTCGGCGTCGGCGACGAGGTCGAGATCTTCGGCGCGCGCAGCCCCGTCGATGCGCTCGCGCGGCTCGCCGGCACGGTGCCGTATGAGCTCATCTGCGCCGTCAGCAAGCGCGTGCCGCGAGTGTATTACAAAAACGGCGCCGAGATCGACCGCGAGCTCCTCCTGAGATTTTAGCGGCAAATTGAGGCAGCCTTGGCTTCCCCTTGAGGGGAAGCTGTCAGCCGCAGGCTGACTGATGAGGTGTCTGCAAATCATTTGCCGTCAGGCAAACACAAAATGAAAAAGACAGCCCGGACTTAAAAATCCCGGCTGTCTTTTCTGCGCTGTGTTTAGTTCTGAAAGCGGAACGGGCAAGCCCGTTCCCTACAAGACTGCAATGTTGATGACACCTCATCCGGCTCGCTTCGCGACCCACCTTCCCCTCAAGGGGAAGGCAGGGGAGTGCGGCGCAGCAGCGCAGGGCGATGCAAAACCGGATTTCTCCAATGTCCCGACATCGGGCCACCGCAAACTTGCATCGCGCCCACGGGAAGCGATGCACCCTCGGTTTCCTCCGCAGCCTCCGGTCGGGACAGCGCAATATATGTATCGGCACAATGTATGTGCGCCTCTAAAAAAACAACCCCACCGGCTCGGAAACGAAGTGTCCGACCCACCTCCCCTTACACAGGGGAGGCGATCGCACCCGACAACTCTGCCGCACCCATTGGCTCCCCTGTGTAAGGGGAGCTGCCGACGAAGTCGGCTGAGGGGTTGC
>CAVFTR010000034.1:0-3251 GCA_963625685.1 bacterium | reverse complement strand
GACTGATGAGGTGTTATTAATTATTACATCCGCATTGAAAGCCATACGTAGGGGCTCCCGCCCGCATGGTCGGAACTAAATTATCATATTACGCAGAAAAGACAGCTCGGATGTTTAAATCCAAGCTGTCTTTTTTCATGCATTGGTTAGTCTTAAAAACGGAACAGGCAAGCCCGGCCACTCGCCGTGGCGGGCATCTCGCATGCAGGTCAAGCAAGCAGTTGCTGCGGTTGCCCGACCGGCAGCTGCCGACAGCACCACCCATTGGCTCCCCTGTGTAAGGGGAGCTGGCAGCCGTCAGGCTGACTGAGGGGTTGCCGCGCCCCTGGCTTCCCCTCAAGGGGAAGGCAAGGTGCAGGCTGCACCTGCGCGGCGCGGCAGTTCTGCGGTTTCGCCGGCACCTTCGATACCGGGCTGCCGGAGATATACGTATCCGTGACTGCCCCAATGCGCCACTAAAATTACGTTTCGACGGAGTAGTGGCTTTTGAGGAACTTCACGAAGCGGCGGACGGCGGTCGAGGCCGCGTCCAGGGATTTTATGGCGATGCCGACGCGCACGACGACGGGCAGCTCGAGCGGGATGGCCTTGACCTGGCCCTCGTAGCCGACCAGCGAGAACGACGACAGCACCGACACGCCGAGCCCGCCCGCTACCAGCGACAGTATGGTCGCGTCGTCGGTCGCCTCGACCTGGATGCGCCTTGCGTCCGGCGGCAGCAGCTTCTCGGCATACTGCTCGCGGCAGGTGAAGAACGGCTCCTTGAGCAGCCGCTCGACGGATATGCGCTCGCGCTCCCATTTAAACGACGGCGGCACGACGGCGACCAGCGGCACGCGGGTGAGGGGTATCCACTCAAAGCCCTCGGCGCAGCTCTCGTCGACGAGGGCAAGCTGCACCTCGCCCTTTTCCAGCAGCTTCGGCAGCTCGTAGCCGCGCACGGTGACCTCGAGCTCGATATCGGGATACGCGGCGCCGAACTCCTGCAGCAGCTGCGGCAGCTCCGCGCGAGCGATGCTCGCAAAGCAGCCGAGGCTGAGCTGGCAGCTCTGGGTCTGGCTCTGCGCGGCGGCCTCCTGACGCAGCGCGTCGCAGGCGTCGAGCACATTCTTTATATACGGCAGAAGCTGCTCCCCCTCCTCGGAGAGGCGAACGCCGTGACTTCCGCGCTTGAGCAGCGTACAGCCCAGCTCAGCTTCCAAATTATTAACAAGATGCGTCATTGCCGATTGCGTGTAGCCCAGCTCCGCCGCGGCCTTGCTGAAGCTGCCGCGGTCGACCGCCATGAGCACCGCTCGCAGTCTTCCGTCATCCATAACGCTCCCACCTTTCATTATACTTTAATATATTAATATCCGATACTTTCGCGAAGTAAATATACCACGTCAAGAGGACAGATTCAATAACTTTTGGTTAACAATTTATCATATGGGTAATGAAAAAATTTTCTGCATAATATTAAATTTTTTAATATATCGATTAAAAACTGTGATTTCCGCTCTCATGAAAATAATGATATGCTGTATTCAGATTTTTCAGCGCACACTGCTGCACTGTAAAACAACAGAGAGAAAAAGCAAATGATGAAATGAGGAAACGAAAAAATGAAACTGAAAAATAAGAAGCATACGGGCCGCGATATCATCGTCGTCGGCTTCGCGCTGTTCGCCATGTTCTTCGGAGCGGGCAACGTCATATTCCCGCCGTATCTCGGCGTTGAGGCGGGCTCGGACTGGCTCAAGGGCTTCGCGGCGTACTTTATCGCCGATATCGGCCTTGCGATGTTCGCCGTGTTCGCGCTCCTGCGCGTCGGCAGCAGCGAGGCGGTCACCGCGCGTCTGGGAAAGATCCCGGCGGCGATACTCATGTGCTCGCTGATCCTCTGCATCGGACCCATGGTCGCCATTCCCCGCACCGCGGCCACGACCTATGAAATGGCCATCGTCCCGAACATCAGCGGCGTATCCTCCGTTGTGTTCTCTGTCCTGTTCTTCGCGCTGATCCTGTTCCTGTGCATCCGTCAGTCCGCGGTCGTCGATATCGTCGGCGCGGTCCTGACTCCGCTGCTGCTCATCGGCCTTGCGGTCATCATCGTCATGGGCGTTATCAATCCGCTCGGCGAGATATCGCCCACCCCGAACGCCGACAACGTCGTGCTCGGCGGCATAAAGGCCGGCTATCAGACGCTCGACGCGCTCGCGGCGCTGCCCTTCGGCATAATAATCCTCCAGACCGCGGCCTCCAAGGGCTACACGGCCGAGGGCCAGAAATTCAAGCTCGTCTCGGGCTCGGCTGTTCTCGCCGGAATTCTGCTGCTGGGCGTCTACATGGGCCTGTGCTACCTCGGCGCGACCGTTTCGACTCAGTACGGCCTTGAGATCGGCCGCGCAGAGCTCGTCATGGCCATCGTTGAGGCCCTCATGGGCAAGGCCGGCATGATCATCTTCGGCGTCGTCGTGGGTCTTGCCTGCATCACCACCGCCATCGGCCTTGCAAGCTCCGCAGCCGCCTACTTCACCGAGCTGTGCCGCGGCAAAATTTCCTACAAGGCCTTCATCATTATCATCTGCGTGTTCAGCGCGGCGGCCGCGAACCTCGGACTGGACCGCATCGTCGCGATAGCGGCGCCCGTGCTGGATATAGTCTATCCCCCCGCGCTGGTCGTTATAATCATCTCGTTTATCATGCCCAATGTCAGTGACTACGTCGCCCGCGGCGCGGCGCTGGGCGCGGTCGGCTCGAGCATACTGTGTGCCTTCAAGCTCCCCGCGATGGAGTACCTGCCCCTGTATGACATGGGCCTGTACTGGATACTCCCCGCCGTCGTCTTCGGTCTGCTCGCCCTCGGCCTCGCCGCCGTCGTAAAGCCCCGCAAGAAGGACGCCGAAGCCAAGGCAGAGGGCTGACAGAGCTCACCGCAGGCACTCGCCGTGGCACTGCCGTGAAGGCGATTCGCATGTAAGTTAAGCAAGCAGTAGTTGCCCTCGCCCGACCGGCGGCTTCCGACAGTCTCTGTAGGGAACGGGCTTGCCCGGCCACTCGCCGTGCAGGCGGCTCGTATAAAAATGAAGCAAGCAGTAGCTGCGGTATCCCGACCGGAAACAACGGCATAAACCGTAAGATTCCGCGCCCCATTGGCTCCCCTGTGTAAGGGGAGCTGGCAGCCGTCAGGCTGACTGAGGGGTTGCCGCGCCCTTGGCTTCCCCTTGAGGGGAAGCTGTCACCGAAGGTGACTGATGAGGTGTTATTAA
>CAVFTR010000033.1:0-3843 GCA_963625685.1 bacterium | reverse complement strand
CAAAGTGGCAGCAGTGTTGCGGTTTTGCCGGCAGCTTCGATTCGGGCCAGCGCAATATATGTATAGATGTAATTTTAATGCGCCGCCAAAAAACAAGCCCTCAGTCAGCTTCGCTGACAGCTCCCCTTACACAGGGGAGCCAAGGGCTGCGTCGGAAGCCGCCGGTCGGGCTGACGCAATAACTGCTTGCTTGATCTGCATGCGAGCTGCCCGCCACGGCGAGTGGCTGCCTTCCCCTTGAGGGGAAGGTGGGCCGCGAAGCGGGCCGGAAGAGGTGTCGGTCAAAATTTGTACGCTGCACATTGATATAAAAAATCTTCAAAAAGTGCAATAATTGGGCAGGTAATCCGTCTTTAATATTTAAGAGCAATTATTTTAAGGAGGAGGAAGACGGAATATGCTGAAGTTTGCACTGTGGTTCTTTTTCAATTCCCTTTTTGATTGGCCGTTCTAAACTCGCGCAGCCGGAACGGTAAGCAATGCAAATGCAGAAAAGACAGCTCGGATTTTTAAGTCCGAGCTGTCTTTTTTATGTATCTGGAACAACAACTGCGCGTGGGCAACCCCTCAGTCAGCCTTGCGGCTGACAGCTCCCCTTACACAGGGGAGCCAAGCCACTCGCCGTGGCGGGCAGCTCGCATGAAGTCAAAGCAAGCAGTCGTTGCATTTTCCCGACCGGAAGCAACGGCATAAACCGTAAGGTTCCGCCTCCCATTGCCTCCCCTGTGTAAGGGGAGGTGGGTCGGCGTTAGCCGAGCCGGTGGGGTTGTTTTTTTGCGGCTCAGGGCGAGCGGCCTGCATTGATCACGCCTCCAGGACGGTCTTGCAGCGGGGGCAGAGGCCGGTCTCGGGGTCGGCGGCCTTGGAGTGCATCCAGCAGCGCGGGCATTTCGTGCCCTCGGCCTCCGTGACGGAGACGGTCAGCCCCGGATTGTACGAGCCGGAGGCGGTGACCGCGCCCTCGTCGGGCTCGCCGTCGCCGGCGATGAGGCACTCGGAGACGATCAGCAGCTCCTTGAGGTCCATGTCGGAGATCTTATCGAGCACAGCCTTGCTCTCGCCGGAGGCGCGCAGGGTGACGGACGCCTCGAGAGCCTTGCCGATGCGCTTGTCGGCGCGGGCCTTTTCCAGAACGCCGTTGACGTCGTTTCTCACGGAGATGAGGGCGTCCCACCTGGCCATCTCGGCCTCGTCGAGCGCGTACTCGGCAAAGGGGCTGTTCATCTCGTTGAGCACGACGTTGCGCGCGTCGTCGGTACTGCGATGCGGCATCGCAAGCCAGATCTCGTCGCAGGTGAAGGCGAGGATGGGCGCGAACATCTTGGTCAGGGTGTCGAGGATCAGGAAGAGCGCGGTCTGCGCGCTGCGGCGCTCGAGGCTGTTCTTGCCGGAGCAGTAGAGCCTGTCCTTGATGATGTCGAGGTAGAAGTTTGAAAGCTCGACGACGCAGAAGTCGTTGATCAGGTGCGACACGACGTGGAACTCGTACTCGTCGTAGGCGGCGTCGGCCTTTTCAATGAGCCGGTTGAGCTTCGTGATCGCCCATCTGTCGAGCTCGAGCATGTCAGAGGGAGCGACGAGCGCGTCCGCGTCGAAGCCGTCGAGGTTGCCGAGGCAGTAGCGCGCGGTGTTGCGGAACTTGAGGTAGCTTTGGCTCAGCTGCTTGAAGATCTCGTCCGAGCAGCGCACGTCGACGTGGTAGTCAGAGGAGCCCGCCCACAGGCGCAGGAGGTCCGCGCCGTATTTATCGAAGATCTCGGCCGGGTCCATGCCGTTGCCGAGGGACTTGTGCATCGCTCTGCCCTCGCCGTCGACCGTCCAGCCGTGGGTGACGCACTCCTTGAACGGGGCGCCGCGGCCCAGCGCGCCGACGGCGACCAGCAGGGACGACTGGAACCAGCCGCGGTACTGGTCGAGGCCCTCGATGTACATCGTGGCCGGCCAGAAGCCCTGGTCGCGCTCCATGGCGGCAAAGTGAGTGGAGCCGGAGTCGAACCAGCCGTCGAGGGTGTCGGTCTCCTTGGTGAAGTGCTTTCCGCCGCAGTGCGGGCAGACAAAGCCCTCGGGCAGCAGCTCGCTTGCCTCGCGCTCGAACCAGGCGTTCGAGCCCTCGGTCTCGTAGATATTGGCGACGGACTCGATGCTCTCGTCGGTGCAGACGGGCTTTGAGCAGTCATCGCAGTAGAATACGGGGATGGGCAGGCCCCAGCGGCGCTGGCGCGAGATGCACCAGTCGGTGCGCTCGAGGATCATGCTCTTCATCCTGTCCTTGCCCCAGGCGGGCAGCCAGCGCACGTCCTCGCAGGCGCCGGTGGCCTCGTCCTTGAAGGAGTCGACCGAGCAGAACCACTGCGGGGTGGCGCGGAAGATGATGGGCTTTTTGCATCTCCAGCAGTGCGGGTAGCTGTGGATGATCTCCTCGGAGGCAAAGAGCATGCCGCTCTCCTTCATGTCATTGAGGATGACGGGGTTAGATTCATCCGTGCCCAGGCCGGCGTAGGGTCCGGCATAGTCGGTGTGCCTGCCCTGATCGTCGACGGGGACGACCATGTCCATGCCGTAGCGCTTGCAGGTCTCGTAGTCGTCCGCGCCGAAGCCGGGCGCGGTGTGGACGCAGCCGGTGCCGGAGTCCATGGTGACGTAGTCGGCCAGCACAAGGCGGCTGGTCTTGGGCAGGAAGGGGTGGTCTGCGAGCATGTTCTCGAAGAACGCGCCCTCGTGAGTCTCGACGAGCTCGTAGTCGGCAAAGCCGCCCAGGCCCATGACCTTCTCGGTCAGCGCCTCGGCCATGATGTACATCTCGCCGTTGGGGGCCTTGACGACGGCGTAGCTCTCCGACGGGTGCAGCGCGATGGCGAGGTTGCCGGGCAGCGTCCAGATGGTCGTCGTCCAGATGACGAAGAAGAGCCTCGATTTGTCAAGAGACGCGAGCTTGCCCAGGTCGTCGTGCATGGGGAACTTGACATAGACGGTCGTGCAGGGGTCGTCCTTGTACTCGATCTCGGCCTCTGCCAGCGCGGTCTCGTCGTGGGCGCACCAGTAGACGGGCTTGAGGCCCTTGTAGATGTGGCCGTTTTTGTACATCCTGCCGAAAACGCGGGTCTCCTGCGCCTCGAAGCCGGGGTCCATGGTCTTGTAGGGATGCTCCCAGTCGCCGATGACGCCCATGCGCTTGAAGCCCTCGCGCTGCACGTCGATGTAGTGGTCGGCGTAGGCGTGGCAGGCCGAGCGGAAGTCGGCGACGCTCATGGCCTTGTGGTTGAGCTTCTGCTCCTTGATGATGGCCGACTCGATGGGCATGCCGTGGTTGTCCCAGCCGGGGATGTACGGGGTATAGTAGCCGCGCATCGCGTAGGTGCGGGTGATGAAGTCCTTGATGGATTTGTTCAGCGCGTGGCCCATGTGCAGAGCGCCGTTGGAGAACGGGGGGCCGTCGTGAAGGTTGAACAGGGGCTTGCCCTCGTTCTTTTTAAGCATCTCGTTGTAGATGTCCAGCTCCTCCCAGCGCCTGAGCATCTCCGGCTCGCGCTTGGGCAGGCCCGCGCGCATCGGGAACTCCGTCCTGGGGAGATTGAGTGTTGCGTCATACTTCTGTGCCATATATTTATCCTCCATTTTTAGTTACGAATTTAGTCTGTACCTATACATTTTTTGCGGCTGCCCGGTGTCGAGGCCGCGGCGTAAACCGCGGTGAGCCGACAGCTGTTGGCTGATCGTGTGCGGCGCTGCCGCACGGATCTGATGACACCTCATCCGTCGGCTGTCGCCGACACCTTCCCCTCAAGGGGAAGGCTTTTTGGCGGCGCACATACATCGTGCCGATACGTTTTTTGCGGTGGCCCG
>CAVFTR010000032.1:0-5308 GCA_963625685.1 bacterium | reverse complement strand
GCGGCTGTCGCCGCGATCTGATGACACCTCATCCGTCGGCTACGCCGACACCTTCCCCTCAAGGGGAAGGCAAGGGGAGCGGCAACCCCTCAGTCAGCCTTACGGCTGCCAGCTCCCCTTACACAGGGGCGCCAATGGGGGTGCGACAGATTCGCGGTTTCGTCGGCATTTTCGATTCGGGCAACCGCACTATACGTATCCGTAGGTGCGTAAAATCGCCTCTAAAAATCGAGATTTACGGCGTATTTGGCGTTTTCCTCGATGAAGGCCTTGCGCGGCTCGACCTGCTCGCCCATGAGGATGGTGAATATCTCGTCGGCCTTGACGGCGTCGTCGAGGCAGATGCGGCGCAGGGTGCGCGTCTCGGGGTTCATGGTGGTCTCCCACAGCTCGTGCGGGTCCATCTCGCCCAGGCCCTTGAAGCGCGAGATATCGACCTTCGCGTTCGGGTTGTCGCCGCGCAGCTCGGCCGAGACGCGGTCGCGCTCCTCGTCGGAGAAGGCAACGCGCGAGGTCTTGCCGCGGGTGAGCTTATACAGCGGCGGCACGGCGGAATATACATAGCCCTGCTCGATGAGCGGGCGCATGAAGCGGAAGAAGAAGGTCAGCATCAGCGTGCGGATATGCGCGCCGTCGACGTCGGCATCGGCCATGATGACTATCTTGTGGTATCTGAGCTTGTTTACGTCGAATTCGTCGCCGATGCCGGCGCCCAGCGCGGTTATGACCGGCGCGAGCTTGTCGTTGCCGTAGACCTTGTCAGCGCGCGCCTTTTCGACGTTGAGCATCTTGCCCCACAGGGGGAGGATGGCCTGGAAGCGCGAGTCGCGCCCCTGCGTCGCCGAGCCGCCTGCCGAGTCGCCCTCGACGATGTACAGCTCCGTGAGCGAGGCGTCGCGCTCGTTGCAGTCGCGCAGCTTATCCGGCATCTGCCCGGACTCGAGCCCCGTTTTCCTGCGCACGGACTCGCGGGCCTTGCGCGCGGCCTCGCGGGCGCGGGAGGCGGTCATCGCCTTTTCGAGTATCGCCTTGCCGACGGCGGGATTTTCCTCCAAAAACTGC
The DNA here is from genome assembly GCA_963625685.1 of bacterium. Classification (GTDB taxonomy): domain Bacteria; phylum Bacillota; class Clostridia; order Oscillospirales; family Oscillospiraceae; genus F23-B02. The sequence continues at coordinate 4,246 of CAVFTR010000032.1, read as the reverse complement.
TCGAGCTTATCGCTCACCACGCTGTCGACCAGCGTGCGCATCTCGCTGTTGCCGAGCTTCGCCTTGGTCTGACCCTCGAACTGCGGCTCGGTGAGCTTGACGGAGATTATCGCGGTCATGCCCTCGCGGCAGTCCTCGCCGGAGAGCTTGTCGTCGTTTTTGAGTATGCCGGCCTTCGTGCCGTAGGCGTTGAGCACGCGCGTCAAGGCCGTGCGGAAGCCGGTCTCGTGCATGCCGCCCTCGGGCGTGTGGATGTTGTTTGCAAAGGAGACGATGACCTCGTTGTAGCTGTCGTTATATTGCAGCGCGATCTCGGCCTCGGAGTCGGACCGCTCGCCCTTCATGTAGATGACCTCGCTGTGCAGGGGGGTCTTGTTCTGATTTATGAACGATACGAACTCCCGGATGCCGCCGGCGTAGCACATCTCGTCCTTCTGCTCCCTGCCCTCGCGCCTGTCCTCGGTGGAAATATACAGGCCGCCGTTCAGGAAGGCCTGCTCGCGCATGCGGGTGTGCAGGGTGTCGTAATCGTACACGGTGTCGTCGAACATCTCGGGGTCGGGCTTGAACCTTACGGTCGTGCCGCTGCGGTCTGTCTCGCCGACTATCCTCATCTCCTGCGTTATATCGCCGCGGGAGAACTTCATCTCGTAGATCTTGCCGTTTTTGTGCACGTGCACGACGAGCCACTCGCTCATGGCGTTGACGACCGACGCGCCGACGCCGTGCAGGCCGCCGGATACCTTGTAGCCTCCGCCGCCGAACTTGCCGCCGGCGTGCAGCACGGTGAATACGACCTCGAGCGCGCTCTTGCCGGTCTGCTCCTGGATATCCACGGGGATGCCGCGGCCGTTGTCGCGCACGCATATGACGTCGCCGGGCTCGATGATGACCTCGATGCGGTCGCAGTAGCCGGCCAGCGCCTCGTCGATGGAGTTGTCGACGATCTCGTATACGAGGTGGTGCAGACCCGAGGACGAGGTCGAGCCTATATACATGCCCGGGCGCTTGCGGACTGCCTCCAGTCCCTCGAGCACCTGGATCTTTGATGCGTCGTATTCCTGTGTGATCTTCTCGTTAATATCCGACATTTTCTATCGCCTTTCAATGTAATTTGCTTTGGAAGTAAAAAGCCCTTTCATATATACCCTGTTTTCGGGCGAAACTTGTACGTTTGCGTACAAGTTAATTTTCAGAGGCGCATTGATGCACCTGCGGATACGCATGCTGCTGCGGCTGTCGCCGCGATTTACAGACACCTCATCCGTCGGCTGCGCCGACACCTTCCCCTCAAGGGGAAGGCAGCCACTCGCCGTGGCGGGCAGCTCGCATGAAAACTATGCAAGCAGTAGCTGCGCTTGCCCGACCGGAAGCAACGGCATAAACCGTAAGGTTACGCCTCCCATTGCCTCCCCTGTGTAAGGGGAGGTGGGTCGGACACGAAGTGGACGAGCCGGTGGGGTTGCTTTTTTAGTAGCGCACTGACGTTGTGCCGATACGTTTATTGCAGCTGCCCGACCGGCGGCTTCCGGCAGACCCTGTAGGGAACTTATCTTGCCTGTTCCGTTCGTAATAGTTTGGTCGGCAGCAAGATCGGTGCACCCTTGGCTTCCCCTTGAGGGGAAGCTGTCACCGAAGGTGACTGATGAGGTGTTATTAATTATTACATCCGCGCCGAAAGCCATACGTAGGGGCGGGCGGTCGCCCCTACGAGCTTGAATCAGTGCCAGCTAAATCATAACAGCGGAACAGGTAAATGTGTTTACCTGACGGCAAAGGATTTACAGACACCTCATCCGTCGGCTGCGCCGACACCTTCCCCTCAAGGGGAAGGCAAAGTGGCAGCAGTGTTGCGGTTTTGCCGGCAGCTTCGATTCGGGCCAGCGCAATATATGTATAGATGTAATTTTAATGCGCCGCCAAAAAACACCTCATCCGTCGGCTGCGCCGACACCTTCCCCTCAAGGGGAAGGCAGGGGGAGCGGCAACCCCTCAGTCAGCTCCCCTTACACAGGGGAGCCGATCGCACCCTCGTAGTGCGGCAGTTTTATGGTTTTGCCGGCAGATCCGAACCGGGCTGACGCAATATGCGTATCCGCAGGTGCCTCAATGCGCCGTTAAAAAGCTAATCTTTTATACAGCGTCTGCGGGGACATCTGGCTGAGGTAGACGGTGCATTTTTCGCCGTCGCGGCAGACGACGAAGCTTTTCGGGATATCCTCCGCGACGTTCACGACGCTGCCGCTTTTTTCGGCCGCCGCGAGGTAGCGCCGCGTAAGCTGCGACTGGCTCGTATTGTCGAGGTCGAAAACGCCTATTATGCTGTCCGTGCGGACGACTGCGCCCGCGCCCAGATGCAGATACATCAGCCTATCCTCCCGCTTTTAACGTGCAGCACCTTGCCGCCGGTGCGGCGCGAGATACCCTCGTCCTCGCAGCAGGTGATGAGCGTCTGCCCGCCGCCGATGCGGTTTAGGACAAACTCCTGACGCTTGGCGTCGAGCTCGGAGAGCACGTCGTCGAGCAGCAGGATCGGGTACTCGCCGGTCTCGCCGAGGTATATCTCGCGCTCGGCGAGCTTTATCGAAAGGGCGGCCGTGCGCGTCTGGCCCTGACTTGCGAAGCTGCGCGCCGGCCGGCCGTTTATGCTTATTATGAGGTCGTCCTTGTGCGCGCCGGACAGGCACTGGCCCGAGTCGAGCTCGGCCTTTTTATGCGCCTCCATGTGGTCGCACAGGTCGTAGAATATTTCCTTTGCCGAGGCGCGCGGGTCCCTGACCGTCGATACGGTCGAGTACTCTATGCCCAATTTCTCGTCCGCGCCGGAAAACTCGCCGTGTATGGGCGCCGCCTCCTCGGCGAGGCGGTCGGCAAACGAGGCGCGGTAGCGGATAAGCTGCGCCGAGGTCCTGCACATGCCGTCGGAAAACTCGTCGAGCGTGTCCAGCAGGGAGGGCTTGTCGCGCCAGTCCTTCAAAATGCGCGTCTTGCTCTCATAGAATTTGTTGAACTGCGAAAGATACTCCGCATAGCGCGGCCGTATCTGGCAGATGGCGTTGTCCATCAGCCGCCGCCGCGCCGCCGCGCCCTCCTTGATGAGGTTCAAGTCGTCCGGGCAGAACAGCACGACGTTCAGCGTCCCGGCGAGCTCCGAGGCCGTTTTTTTGACGGCGTTGACGCTGATCTGCTTTCTCTGGCCGCTGCGCAGGACTATCCTCACGGTCTGACTGCGGCCGTGGCTGACTATGTCGGCCAGGATCTCCGCGCTGTCGCAGCCGAAGCCGATGAGCTCGCGGTCATACCGCGTGCGGAAGCTGCGGCCCGCGGCGAGCATGTACACCGCCTCGAGCAGATTGGTCTTGCCCTGCGCGTTTTCGCCGTAGATGACGTTCGTGCCGGGCGAGAACGCGGCGGTCTCAAAGTCGTAGTTGCGGAAGCCGTTGAGGGCGATGCGCTCTATCCTCATTTTGTTATCCTGACCGTCTGTCCGGCAAATGTGACGACGTCGCCCTCGCGCAGCTTTCTGCCGCGCGCGGTGCAGGTCTCGCCGTTTACCCCGACAAGTCCCTCGGCGACGACGTATTTCGCCTCGCCGCCCGTGCCCACGAGCGATGCATACTTCAGCAGCGCGTCGAGCTTTATGAATTCTGTCGTTATCTGTATCTCCATTTTTTAATAGCGCTTTGGCGCTTCTCCTATACGTTTATTGCGCTGATGCGCAAGCTGATAGCTGTTAGCTGATAGCTGTTAGCTAAATGTGTGCGGCTTTGCCGCACGGATCTGAATAATAACACCTCTTCAGTCAGCCTTGCGGCTGACAGCTTCCCCTCAAGGGGAAGCCAGGGGGGGAGCGGAAATTGTCGGGCGCGTTTGCCTTCCCCTTGAGGGGAAGGTGGGTCGCGAAGCGAGCCGGATGAGGTGTTATTAATTATTACATCCGCGCCGAAAGCCATACGTAGGGGCGGGCGCCCGCCCCTGCGAGCCTGAATCAGTGCGGCCAAATCATAACAGCGGAACGGGCAAATGTGTTTACCTGACGGCAAAGGATTTTCAGACACCTCATCCGTCGGCTACGCCGACACCTTCCCCTCAAGGGGAAGGCAAGGGAAGCGGCAACCCCTCAGCCGACTTCGTCGGTAGCTCCCCTTACACAGGGGAGCCAATGGGGTGCGGCAGAGTTGTCGGGTGCGCTGCCTCCCCTGTGTAAGGGGAGGTGGGTCGGACACTTCGTTTCCGACTCGGTGGG
>CAVFTR010000031.1:0-5678 GCA_963625685.1 bacterium | reverse complement strand
AGCTGTCACCGAAGGTGACTGATGAGGTGTTATTAATTATTACATCCGCATTGAAGGCCATACGCAGGGGCGCCCGCCCGCATGGCAGGAACTGAGATCAATATAAAAAGCAGAAAAGACAGCTCGGATTTCAGATCCGGGCTGTCTTTTTTCATGCATTGGTTAGTCTTAAAAACGGAACAGGCAAGATAAGTTCACTACGAGGGTGCGTCGGTAGTTTCCGGTCGGGCGAGGGCAATAACTGCCTGCTTCATTTTTATGCGAGGTGCCCGCCACGGCGAGTGGCCGGGCAAGATAAGCTCCCTACACAAATATAGTAGGCGGCTGTCGCCGCGAGCTGAAGACACCTCATCCGTCGCGCAAGCGCGACACCTTCCCCTCAAGGGGAAGGCTGTGGGAGCGGCGATCCCTGCGGCGCAGTACCGTAGTGCGATGCAAAACCGGTTTCCTCCGCACCCCCGACACCGGGCGGCGGCAATATGCGTATCCGTGACTGCGTCAAAGCGCCTCTAAAAAAGTAAACTTTCTCTGAAATTCCTTGATTGAGCGGGGCCGCGGGTTTATAATTACACTGCTGCGTTCCGTTTTCCGGGGCACGGCGACAGGCAAATACACAGGAGGGAAGAACACAAGACGAATGAAAAAACGACTACTTAGCATGCTGCTGGTGCTCGCGCTGCTGCTGACGATGCTGCCGGCGATGGCGATAAGCGCACTGGCTGCGACGATAAATGACGACGATGTATTCCTCATGCAGAGCGGAAGCGGCAAATGCACGCTGACCTCGGCGACCATGATGCTCCGCCGCCGCGCGATAGTCGACGGCGACCCGCAGTGGGCCTCGATCACCGACGCGGCGCTCGGCTCGGCGGCCTGGCTCAGCGGCACGGGCATGCGCCTTAACTACTCGTACTCGGGCATGGACGTCGTCTCCGTGAGCTGGTCGGGCATGAGCGCCGCGGAGAAAAAGGCCGCGATGCTGAGCATGCTGGACAAGCACCCCGAGGGCATCGAGATCTACGACGGCAGCATCCCGCACGCCGTCCTGCTGACAGACTACGACGCCTCGACGGACACCTTCTACTGCGCCGACCCCGCGACGGCCGCAAAGCGCATAAAGCTCACGCAGAGCCACAACGGCAGCGTGCGCGGCTCGCAGGACAGCGTCGTTGCGAGCATCTCGCAGATATGGTACATAAGCAACAGGTCCGGCGGCGGCCCGGGGCTCCTGACGGTGACTCTCGACCCCTGCGGCGGCAGCTGCGCGGAGACGACGGCCTATGTCTCGGCCGACGGCACGGCAAAAGGTCTGCCGGTCCCGACCCGCGAGGGCTTCGCCTTCCTCGGCTGGTACACCGCGGCCTCCGGCGGCACGAAGATAACGGATACATATAAATTCACGCAGGATCGCAGCATCTACGCGCAGTGGAAGGCCCTGCCCTGCGTGACGCTCGACCCCTGCGGCGGCCAGTGCGGCGTGCAGCGCGTCTATGCCTCGGCCGACGGCTCGGTAGAGAGCCTGCCGACCCCGACGCTCGACGGCTTCCGCTTCCTGGGCTGGTTCGACGCCCCCGCGGGCGGCAATAAGGTCACGAGCTCGACCATCATCGTCAAGGACATGACCGTCTACGCCCAGTGGAAGGACACGACCATCCGCGGCGAATGCGGCGACGGCCTGAGCTGGAGCCTGAACGAGGACACGGGCGTTCTGCGCATAAGCGGCAGCGGCGAGATGAGCGACTACCACTCGGCCGACGGCCTTGAGGCGCCCTGGAACGCCTACGGCGCCTCGATAAGCGCGCTCGTCATCGGCTCGGGCGTGAAAACGGTCGGCAACTACGCCTTTGCAAACCTCAAAAGCCTCCGCTCGGTGGAGATAAGCTCCGAGCTCAGGCGTCTGGGCAGCGGCGCGTTCTACGGCTGCACGGCGCTGAGCGATATCGAGGGCCTCGAGGGCCTGAGAGCCATCGGAAGCGACTGCTTCCGCGGCTGCTCCTCGCTCGAGACGGTCGGCATCCCCTCCGGCTGCACCGGCATCGGAAGCTACGCCTTCGCGGGCACGGCCATAAAGAGCATATCGGTCCCCAAGAGCGTCACGAGCCTCGGCGAGGGCGCCTTCTCCGGCTGCAAAAAGCTCAGCTACGCGGAGCTGCCCTCGGGTCTTACGACGGTGCCCGCCTCGCTGTTTTCCGGCTGCACCGCGCTCGAGGCCTTCATCGTGAAGGACGACGGGAGCTACGGCGGCAAAACGATGACGATACAGGCAAATGCCTTCTCCGGCTGCACGGCGCTGCGCGAGCTCGTCGTCTATAGCCGCGCCGAGAGCCTGTGCATCGCGCGCAGCGCGTTTTCCGGCTGCACCGATCTCAAGTCGGTAAACCTCGACTGCCGCAGCCTCGTGCTTGAGGACAACGCCTTCCCCTCCGGCGCAAGGCTCGACTACATAAAGATATCCGGCGAGTACGGCTCGATCGCGGCAAATGCCTTCGCGGGCGTTTCCGCCGTCCTCGTGTATCCGGCAAACGGCACGGCCTGGGGCGAGCACCGCGGCGAGAGCTACGGCGGCACGCTCAGCTGGGAGAGCTACGATAACCACGTGCACGACTACGCGGCGACCGTCGTCGCGCCGACCTGCTCGAAGCAGGGCTATACGATCTACGCCTGCAAAAGCTGCTCGGAAAAATTCGAGGGCAGCTACGTGCGCCAGCTCGGACACAGCTTCTCCGGCGGCGTGTGCACGGTGTGCGGCGTGAAAAATCCCTTCAGCGACATCGACGCGCAGGGCAGCCACGTCTACTTCACCGACGCGATACTCTGGGCCTATAACAAGGGCATCACCTCCGGCACGACGGCGACGACCTTCGAGCCCGACGGCGTGTGTACCCGCGCCCAGGTCGTGACCTTCCTCTGGCGTCTGGCCGGCTCGCCCGCACCGAAGACGCAGGCCTCCTTTGCCGACGTAAAGAGCGGACAGTATTACAGCAACGCCGTCGCATGGGCGCTCGAGCAGGGCATCACCTCCGGCACGACGGCGACGACCTTCGCTCCCGGCGAAAACGTCACTCGCGAGCAGTTCGTGACCTTCCTCTGGCGCTGGCTCGACAGGCCGGCAGCGGGCGGCTTCAACCCCTTCGGCGACGTTTCCTCGGATGATTTCGCCTGCTCCGCGATACTTTGGGCCTATGAAAACGGCGTCACCAGCGGCGTCTCGGCCACCGCCTTCGACCCCAAGAGCAGCGCGACCCGCGCTCAGGTCGTCACCTTCCTGTACCGCGCCGACAGCATCGCAAAATAAGCTCCCGCGACTATAAAGACCGCCGCCCGGCGGTCTTTATAGTCGCATCAGCGCAGCGGCCGATACGTTTATTGCGCCGGCCCGGTATCTGTACTGCGGCTATCGCAATAAAATGTCAGCCGGCAGGTGCCGGCTGCCCGCCGCGGCGGGCGGCTGACTGAAGAGGGGTCTGTATACCTCGCCCGTTCCGCAGACTGTCAAAAAATCTGCGGCTTATTTTATACTTCAAGACGGTACCGCCGTCTTTTTTTCAGGAGAAAAACAGAGAGAAAAATCAGAGAGGAAAAAGAGATATGAGAGAGATGAAAAAGAAGGCTCTGAGCCTCATCCTTGCGGCCGCGCTGCTGCTCAGCCTCGTCCCGACGGCGCTGGCCGACTCGCCGCGCAGTCAGCGCGAAAGCTTCATGGCCATTGCCGAGGCGCAGCTGGGCTACCGCGAAAAGGGCTGGAACGGCACGAAATACGGCAGCTGGTACGGCCTTCCCGATCAGCCCTGGTGCGCGATGTTCGTCACCTGGTGCGCGCGCTTTTCCGGCGTGCCGGAGAGCGTCATCCCGAACTTCGCCGGCTGCCTTGGCGCGGTGAACTGGTACAGGCAGCGCGGCCTGTGGCGCACGAGGGAGTACACCCCGCAGGCCGGCGACCTGCTGTTTATCGACGGCCTTGAGGCCGACGGCACGCGCGACGGCTACGCCGACCACGTCGCCATCGTCGAGCGCGCGGACGCGACGACGATCTACACCATCGAGGGCAACAGCATAAACGAGATGTGCGAGCGCCGCGAGCGCCCCCGCGACGAGTCGGTCATGGGCTACGCGACGCCTCAGTACGGCACGATAAGCGCCGCGTCCGGCACGGTGAGCGTCACGCAGCTTTTAGCGCCGAGCTATCATCTCGGCGGCAGCTTCAGTATAAGCGGCTTTGTAAGGTCCGGCAGGCCGCTGATATGGCTGTACGTCGATATCCGCGACCTCGACGGAAATTTCTACTCGAGCGTGCAGTGCAAGCCCAACGCGAAGACCGCCGATCTGTACTCATTGAACGGCAGCCTCGACTTTGCGCAGCTCACGCCCGGCAGCTACGAGCTCTTCATCGAGGCGGTCGACTCGGGCTATAATTACATGCAGCTGCGCCGCAGCTTCAAGGTCGGCGCCGCCGACGTCGACGCGGACGGCAGGCACGCGGCCTTCGCCGAGGCCATACAGTGGTGCATCGACCGGGGGATATCCAGGGGCACCTCGGCGGCGCGCTTCATGCCCGACGCGCAGTGCAGCCGCGCCGAGGTCGTGACCTTCCTCTGGCGCGCCGCGGGCTGTCCCGCCGCAAAGAGCGCTGCCTCGTTTTCCGACGTGAAAAGCGGCAGCTACTACGCCTCGGCGGTCAGCTGGGCGCTCTCCGAGGGCATAACGGCAGGAGTCGGCGGCGGGCGCTTTGCGCCTGACGAGGCCGTCACGCGCGCGCAGTTCGTGACCTTCCTATGGCGCTGGCTCGACAAGGCCGGCTCCTCGGCCGAAAACCCCTTTACAGACGTTCACCCTGGCGATTACTATTACCGCGCCGTCCTCTGGGCCTGCGAAAACGGCGTGACCGGCGGCACCGGCGGGCAGCGCTTCTCCCCCGGCTCCGGCGCAACGCGCGCCGAGGTCGCGGCCTTCATCTACCGCGCCGTGAACCCCGTCGAAAAGCCCGTCGAACCTGTTGACCCGGTCGATCCCGTTGATCCCGTCGATCCCGTTGATCCCGTCGATCCTGTTGACCCGACCGAGCCGACCGAACCGACCGAGCCCACCGAACCGGAAGCGTCTGAAGAGACTGCCGAAGAAGCCGAAACGGACGCCGCAGTATTGTAGGGAACTTATCTTGCCCGTTCCGTGTGTGATGATTTTTACCGCAGCCTCCGGTCGGGCACCCGCAAAAACCGTATCGGTACAATGTAAATGCGCCGCCAAAAAACTCCCCTGTGTAAGGGGAGCTGTCGACGAAGTCGGCTGAGGGCTTGCCGCCCCTGCCTTCCCCTTGAGGGGAAGGTGTCGGCGAAGCCGACGGATGAGGTGTCTGTGTGAAGCAATTGTGCTATATCAGTGCAAAACCTTCGCCTGCACTCTGTAGGGAACGCAGAAAAGACAGCCTGGTATTAAGTCCAAGCCGTCTTTTTCACATGTATTTTGTTAAAAAAACGGAACGGGCAAGCCCGTTCCCTACAATTACAATGTTGCGGCTTACACCGCGATTTACAGACGCCTCATCAGTCAGCCTTGCGGCTGACAGCTTCCCCTCAAGCTTCGCAAGGGGAAGCCAGCCGCATCCGACAGCTTACGCCGCACCCTACATTGCCTCCCCTGTGTAAGGGGAGGTGGCTCGGCCTTGGCCGAGCCGGTGGGGT
>CAVFTR010000030.1:0-6044 GCA_963625685.1 bacterium | reverse complement strand
CTATTTCTCAAACGCTGTGGACAGGTGCTCGGCACAGAGGCGTGGTGTCGAATGCGCCGATCGGCTCAGGCCCGCGTGCGGCGAGGAGTGAACTGCGCCCTAAATCTTGGACGGCCTAAATAGCGACTAGGTTGCGAGGGCCTGATTCCGGAACTCCTCCGGGGGGGGGCTTTTTTCTATGACTACAGGGGTTTGGGACCCTCGTATCCTGTCAAGCTCGTAGGATAATTGATGCGGCGCCTGGCTGCGCCAAGGAAGACAATTCCAACACCAGGGAGACCTATGAAAAACGATTTGACCGAGGTCGGTTTTTCCACGCGCGCCATTCATTCTGGAACCATCGAAAACGAGCAGTTCGGTGCGTTGACCACCCCTATTTATCAAACCGCGACCTATCAGTTTGAGAACACCGACCAGGGCATCCGCCGCTTCAAGGGCGAGGAGGCCGGTTACGTGTATTCCCGCAGCGGCAACCCCACCACGTCTGTCCTCGAGCAGAAGGTGGCGGCCCTGGAAGGCGGCGCCGGAGCCATTGCGTGCGCCTCTGGCATGGGCGCGATTGCCTCGCTGGTATGGACGTTTTTGCAGAGCGGGGACCACGTTATCGTCGGCAGTTGCTTGTATGGCTGCTCTGACCTGCTTATTCGTCAAACGCTGCCCAAGTTTGGCGTTGAGGTCTCGGCCGTTGATACGACCAACATCGAAGAAGTGAAGCAGGCCATTCGCCCTAATACCAAGATGATTTTCTTCGAGACCCCCACGAACCCGGTCATGAAGGTCACCGATATCGCCGCGATTAAAGAGGCTGCGAAGGACATCATGGTGGTGGTCGACAACACGTTCGCGCCGCCTCCCATCCAGAGGCCCTTCGAGTGCGGCGCCGACATCGTCGTTCACTCCGCGACCAAGTATTTGAACGGGCACGGCGACGTTATCGCCGGTCTGATCGTGGCCAAGCGAGAAGACTGGCTTAAGGAGCTGCGGCGTATCGGCATGTCCAAGCTCACGGGTTCGGTCATCTCGCCCTTTGATTCCTTCCTGACCATTCGCGGACTCCAGACGCTTGACCTGCGCGTTCGTCGTCACTGCGAGAATGCTCAGAAGGTTGCCGAGTACCTCTCCACAAAGGAAGAGGTGGCCTGCGTCTACTACCCGGGTCTTGCAACAGGTGCCGAGAAGGAGCTTGTTCAGAAGCAGATGAATGGCCTGGGGACGGGCATTCTGGCGTTTGAGCTGCAAAAAGAGATCCGCGGCAAGTCGGGTTTCGAAGCGGCAAAGACACTGCTCGACTCGATGCAGCTCGCTCACCTCGCGGTTTCGCTGGGCGACCCCTACTCGCTGATCGAGCACCCGTTCAGCATGACCCACTGCATTGTGCCGCCCGAGCTCAAGGAGGCATCGGGTATCACGGAGGAGCTGATTCGCTTCTCAGCCGGCCTCGAGGACGCGCAAGACATCATCGCCGACTTCGAACAGGCTTTCTCGAAGATCTAGGGGCGGGTGCCGGGCATGAAAGATACCAACGAGCTCCTGGGCGCTATGCCCGTTTACAAGGCGTTCGCCCGCCTCGCGGCTCCCGCCGTCGTGGCGCAGCTGATTAACATCACCTATAACTTGGTCGACAAGATGTACATCGGCCACATCGCGGGCGCGGGCTCTAACGCGCTCGCGGGTGTGGGGGTGACGGCCCCCGTCATCTTTGGCGTCTCGGCGTTCGCGGCCCTGGTGAGCATGGGTGGAGCACCAAAGGCCTCCATCCTCATGGGGGAGGGCGACGTCGATAAGGCCGAGAAGGTCCTGGGTAGCTGCACGTGTCTGCTGGGGCTGATTTCTATTGCGATCACGGCTTTGCTTCTGGCCTTCGCCGAGCCCATATGCCGTCTCTTTGGCGCGAGCGATGCGACCGTGGAATACGCGGTCGGTTTCATGAGCGTCTATTGCCTGGGAACCCTGTTTTCTCAGCTGACGCTGGGGCTCAATGCCTTTGTTGCCGCGCAGGGCAAGACGGTTATCAGCATGGCGGGCGTTATGCTCGGCGCCGTGATGAACATCGCCCTGGATGCGGTGTTTGTCGCCGGGTTCTCGTGGGGCGTCAAGGGGGCCGCGCTTGCGACGGTCATCGCGCAGGGTATCTCTGCGGGCGCCGTCATGCTGTACCTGACCTCCAGCAAAGCCCACCTGCGCCTGCGCCTAAAGAACATCCGTCTCAATAAAGAGCTGCTCGGCCCCTGTATTTTGCTGGGAACGTCCCCGGCTTTGATGCAGCTGACCGAGAATCTGGTGGCCATCAGCTTCAACAAGTCGCTGCAGATGCACGGCGGCGATATCGCGGTTGCCTCGATGAGCATCCTCACCAGCGTCATGCAGTTCGTCATGTTGCTGTTGCCGGGCCTGGTGCAAGGCGCGCAGGCCCTTCTCAGCTATAACTACGGGGCGCACAACATTGGGCGCGTGAAGAGCACGTTTCGCCTGCTGCTGGTGAGCTGCGTGATCGGCTCGTTCCTTATTTGGGCGGTATGTATGATCGCGCCGGCCTGGGTCGCCGATATCTTTACCGACGACCGCGCCCTTATGGCCTATACAGAGACAAGCATGCGTATTTACTTGTCCACGCTGCTGATTTTTGGTGTCCAGGCGGCCTGTCAGTACACGTTTGTGGCGCTTGACCAGGCAAAGACCGCTATCTTCCTTACCATTTGGCGCAAGATCATCCTGCTTATCCCGCTGATTTTCCTGCTCCCTCATGTGGTTCCCGAGCCGGCCATGGGCGTCTTTATGGCAGAACCTATTGCCGATACGATTGCCGTTTGCACGACGGCGCCCATGTTCTACCGGTATTACCGCAAGCTCTAGGCGGACGACGCGCACTTGGGCCCGCTGTCCACGCCCTGGTTGACACACTAAAAGAGCCCCGGGTCTCTCTCGGGGCTCTTTACGTTTGATGGTGCGGCGCTGCCTCTATACCTGCGTGGGTTACTTCAACTTCTTATACAGGTAGTCGCCGAGGAACTGAAGCACGGCGACAAACACGATGAGAATGGCGCAGATGGTGTACATGATCTTTTGGTTGAAGTTCTGGTAACCGTAGGTGATGGCAACGGCGCCCAGACCGCCCGCGCCGATGGCACCGGCCATGGCAGAGCAGCTCAGGAGGTTGATGATTGCCAGCGTCAGGCCCGACACAATGGCGGGGACGGCCTCTTTGAGCATCACGTGGAAGACAATCTGGCGCTTTGTGAGGCCAAACGACTTGGCCGCCTCTATGAGGCCCGGATCAACTTCTTGCAGCGCGTTTTGGATGATGCGGCCGATAAAAGGCGCGGCGGCGACCGTGAGGGGCACCAGCGCTGCCTCGTCGCCGATGGACGTGCCCACGATCAGGCGCGTGAGCGGGATGATCGAGATCATCAAGATGATGAAGGGGAACGACCGCACGATGTTCACGATAATGTCGAGCACCCGGTAGATCACCAGGTTCTGGCACAGCCCGCCCTTGGCGGTGACGGTCATCGCGACGCCGATGACAAAACCGAGCAGGGTGCCAAAAATGCCCGACAGGAGCACCATTTTCAAGGTGTCCAACACCGCGGGGAAAATCAAAATTTCAAGTAGTTGCTCAAAGGGGTAATTTGCTAGAGCCATGGCCAGTCCTCGATATCTTTGATAGCGTCTACGCGTTCAGCTTCTGTGGTGCTTGCGCACGCGTTAGAGCTCTTTCCAGTTGATGCCGTGCTCGGTCAAGTACTTTGTGGCAGGCGAGAAGTGCTTGTCGTCGACGTTCACCACAAAGATCCCCACGCGCATGCCGCGGAATTGCTTCACCTGGCCATCGAGGATGGGTAGCAGGCAGTCGAGCTCCTTCGAAAGGGCACTCAAGAGCTGCCCGTCGGAGTATTGCTGGATGTGGTAGGCGACCTGGATATTGTGGCCCTCGGCAGGCAGGTCCATCTCATGCTCGCCGAGCAGGCGGACAAGAGCCTCGGGCTGGTCGATGAAGATGTTCTCGACGGTGTCCTCTTCGGCAACAGCGCCCTCCTCAAGCACGCAGGCGCGGTGGCAGACAGAGCGCACGACCTCCATCTCGTGCGTGACGAAAACGACCGTGATGCCGAGCTTCTCGTTGATTCGCATGAGGAGGTCGAGAATGGCGGCGGTCGTCTTGGGATCGAGCGCCGAGGTCGCCTCGTCAGACAGCAGGTACTTGGGGTCCATAGTGAGCGCACGCGCGATGGCGACGCGCTGCTTCTGGCCACCCGAGAGGTTACGAGGGTAGTCGTTGGCACGATCTGCGAGGTCAACGAGCTCAAGCAGCTCCGTGACCTTCTTCTCGATCTCTTCTTTCTTGTAGCCCCAGCACTTCATGGGCAGCGCGACGTTTTGGAAGATCGTCGCGCGCTCGAGCAGCGAGAAGTGCTGGAAAATCATGCCGATATGGCGGCGCAGCTCGCGCAGCTGAGCGTCAGAAAGGTCCTTGACCTCCTGGCCCTCGACCTTAAGCGAGCCGCTTTGGTAGCCCTCGAGCCCGTTGATGCAGCGCAACAGGGTGCTTTTTCCGGCGCCCGAGCGGCCGACGATCGCGTACATCTCGCCGTCGTTGATCTTTAGGCTCACGTTGTTGAGGGCCGTCTTGCCGTTGTCCCATGTCTTGCAGAGATTGGATATCTCGATCATGCGAATCTCACCCTTTGATATCGCCGTGGATTGCGCGCTTTACTGCCAAGAGGGAAGCTGAGCGCCCTGCTTGTTCTCCTTGAGGAACGTCGCCAGCTCGTCGCACTCGACGGCCTGGGCGATGGCCTTGGCCCACTCGGCGTCCTTGTTCTTGCCGGCGACGACAAGGCCGATGGCGAACTCCTCGTTGTCGGCGTCGTCGGAGCAGGTGAGGTAGGAGGTGGGGTCCTTGCCTGCGTTGAGCATCTGCAGGCCCGCAACGGCGACGAGGTCACAGTCGTCGATTGACTGGGGGACCATCGAGATCTCGGCCTCAACGAACTGCAGGTTCTTGGGGTTGTCTACGATGTCGTATTGGGTGGGGGACTCGACGCCGTCCTTTAAGGTGATAAGGCCGCTGGACTGCAGCAAAAGAAGGCCGCGGAGCTTGTTGGAGGGATCGTTGCACAGGCAGACGGTCGCCCCATCGGGAATCTGGTCGATGCTCGACCATTTGGTGGAATAGAGGCCAAACACGTTGTAGATGGGCTTGGGGTCGAGCATGACCAGGTCGCTGCCGTTGGAGGCGTTGTAGGCGTTCATGTAGGGCTCGTGCTGCAGCCAGTTCATGTCGATCGAGCCTTCGACCAGGGCGTTGTCGGGCTGGACGAAGTCGTCGAAGATCACGGGCTCGACCTTGTAGCCAAGGGCCTCGATCGTTGGGGTGACCGACTCGAGGATGCCGACGAAGTCGCCCTTGATGCCGATGCGCACGGTCTTGGTCTCCTCGACACGGTTGTCCGAGCTCGATGAGCCGCCGCAGGCAATCAGGGACATCGAGCAGACCGCGCAGAGAAGCACGGCAATCATCGCGGTGAACATGGTCCTGCGCTTCGTGGCGCGCAGCTTGGCTTTGGCCTTCATGAAAATCTCCCCTATATCCGAATTCACAGAGTTATGTTGAAGTTTAGCGAAGGCTTGTAACGGCGTTGTGTTGTTGGACGTATTTCATCAAAGCAGCAGGTGACATGTGTTGTAAATCGCCTGGTCACGCCCTAAGTCGGGCAGCTTTTGTTGACTGCGCTGCTCAAGGAGGTGCTGAATCGCGGGCGCGAGAAGTCCGGCACGGGGGTCGGCCGGGCGCCTGTCCATCTTGGCCCCTCGTTTACACGAGATTCCGTCAAAACGCGTACAGCCTGTACATGAAATTACATAAAAACGTGTACAGGCTGTACACGAAATAGCATAAAATCGTGTACAAGCAGCATTAGCCAAAGGGGTCAGCAAAATGACGGCAACTCAGACAAGCGAATTGAAGCGCAAGTTCTCGCAGGTCATCGAGGACTGGTACGCAAACGATGCCGACCACCCGCTTCTTGTGACTGGTGCCCGCC
>CAVFTR010000029.1:0-6195 GCA_963625685.1 bacterium | reverse complement strand
TTCCCCTTGAGGGGAAGCTGTCAGCCGAAGGCTGACTGAAGAGGTGTCTGTAAATTGCGGCGCGAGCCGCCTGCAATATGAATGTAGGGAACGGGCTTGCCCGTTCCGTTTTTTTAACAATATCCCATGTGAAAAAAGACAGCCCGGGCCTAAAATCCGGACTGTCTTTTCCGCATTTGATATTAAATTCAGTTCCGACATATGGAACGGGCTTGCCCGTTCCATACAGGCTGCCGACAATGATTTTGCACTAGATCAGCACAATTATTGCGCAAGGGCGACCCCTCGGTCGGCTTTGCCGACAGCTCCCCTTACACAGGGGAGCCAAGGACTGCGGCGGATTTGCGGTTTTGCCGGCATTTCCGACACCGGGAGACCGCAACATGCGTATCCGCAGCTGCGTCAAAGCGCCTCCAGATAATCCTTTATGAACCTGCGTGCCTGATCGACGACGCGGGCGTTTGATCTAAGGCGCAGGCTGACGCGCGGTACCGTTCCGGCCTCGACCTTGAGCGCCCCCCTGTACTCGGGTCTGGCGTAGAGCGCGGAGATGCGCTGCATGTCGAAGTCGCTCAGGGCGAAGACGAGCCTGCCGGAGCGCTGCGAAATGTCGCTTATGCCGGCCCTGCCGGCCTCCCCGCGCAGAAGCGCGACGTTAATGAGCGCGCTCACGCCCGAGGGCAGGTCGCCGAAGCGGTCGATGAGCTCGTCGATGAGGTCGTCGGCCTCGTCCTCGGTGCGCAGGAGGGCGATGCGGCGGTAGATATCCATGCGCTGGCCCTCGGCGGGGATATAGCTTTCGGGTATGTTCGCCGCCACGGCGAGGTCGGCCGAGCACTCGGCGCGCTTTTGCGTCTTTATGCCGCGCTCCTCGAGCACCGCCTCGCTTAAAAGCTTCATGTACATGTCGTAGCCCACGTCGCACATGTGCCCCGACTGCTCCGCGCCCAGGAGGCTGCCCGCGCCGCGTATCTCAAGGTCGCGCATGGCGATCTTGAAGCCCGAGCCGAACTCGGCAAACTCGCGTATGGCCTCGAGGCGCTTTTCGGCGACCTCGGTGAGCACCTTGTCCTGACGGAAGGTGAGGTAGGCCGAGGCCCGGCGCGTGCTGCGCCCGACGCGGCCGCGTATCTGATGCAGCTGGGCAAGTCCCATCTTGTCCGCGTCCTCGATGATGAGGGTGTTGACGTTCGGGATATCGATGCCCGTTTCGATTATCGTCGTACACACGAGCACCTGCGTCTTGCCCTCGGTGACGTCCTCCATGACCGAGGCGAGCATATCCTTATCCATCTGCCCGTGCGCGACGCCTACCGTGACCTCGCCGCCGAGCATCTCGCGCAGCCTTATCGCGGTGCGCTCTATATTGTCGATGCGGTTGTGCAGGTAATACACCTGCCCGCCGCGCTGCAGCTCGCGGCGTATCGCGTCGCAGACGACGCCCCAGTCGTGCTCCATGACGAAGGTCTGCACCGGCAGGCGGTCCTGCGGCGGCTCGTCGATAGACGACATGTCGCGTATGCCGGAAAGCGCCATATTGAGCGTTCGCGGTATCGGCGTTGCCGACAGCGTGAGCACGTCGACGCCGCGGCTCATTTCCTTTATGTGCTCCTTGTGCCCGACGCCGAAGCGCTGCTCCTCGTCGACGACGAGAAGGCCGAGGCTCTTGAACTTAACGTCCTTCTGCAAAAGCCGGTGGGTGCCGACGACGAGGTCGCACCTGCCGGTCCTGAGATCCTCGAGCGTTTTCTGTATCTGCGCGGGGGTCCGGAAGCGGCTCAGGACCCCGACGCTTATCGGGAAGCCGAAAAAGCGCTGCACGGCGGTCTGGTAATGCTGCTGGGCCAGCACCGTCGTCGGGACGAGTATCGCCGCCTGGCGGTCATCCAAAATGCACTTCATCGCGGCCCTGAGCGCGACCTCGGTCTTGCCGTAACCCACGTCGCCGCACAGAAGCCTGTCCATCGGCGTTTCCGACTCCATGTCGGCCTTTATCTCGGCGATGCTGCGCAGCTGATCGTCTGTCTCGGTATAGCCGAAGTTATCCTCAAACTCGCGCTGCCAGGGCGAATCGGGCGCGAAGGCGTGACCCGGAACGCGGGCTCGCTCGGCGTAGAGCTTTATGAGCTCGCCTGCTAATTTCTTCGTCGCGGCCTTGGCGCGAGACCGCGCCCTCGTCCACTCCGCGCCGCCCATTTTCGAGAGCTTGACATGCTGATCCTCTGCCGCGCCGAGGTATTTCGTCACCATATCCAGCGCCGTCGCGGGCACGTACAGCGTGTCCGTCCCGGCGTAGCGGATCACGATATAGTCCTTTTCAAGGCCGTCGACCTTCATCTTTTTTATGCCCGCAAAGCGGCCTATGCCGTGCACCTCGTGCACGACGAGGTCGCCCGGCCGGAGGTCGGCGCAGGTGCTTATGCGCTGTCTGTCAGACGGCGCTTTTTTTGACGCTTTCCGCCTGTGCTCCTTAACGCGCAGAAGCTGCATGTCGCTTATGACCGCGAGCCTTATCCCCGGATACTCCATGCCCGCGGACATGCCGCCGACGGAGATCGTGCAGCAGCCCTCCTCCGGCATGCGCTCGAGCGTTTCCTTTACATTGGCTGCGATGCCGCTTTCCTTTAAAAAGCTCTGCAAAAGCTCCGCCCTGCGCATATCGCCCGCGAGCACCACGACGCGGTAGCCCTGCCTGAGATATGCAGAGACGTCCTCGGCGGCGGTCTTGACAGAGCCCGCGTAGGACGGCAGCTGCTTTGCCGGTATGCTCACGAGCGTTTTCGGCTCGAGCGGACAGCGCCCGACGGTGAAGGCGTCGGCCATGTACACGGCGTGCCCGGAGAGCTTATCGCGCAGCTCGTCCCAGCTTATCCGAAACGAGGGCGCGTCTGTCGCGAGCATGCCCCTTTTCACGAGCTCCGACACGTCCTCGCCGAGCTGCTTTACATAGCCCCTGGCCCTGTCGGCGCATCTGGGCGGCTGGTCGATGAAGACGAGCGCCTCCTCGGGGATATAGTCCGCGCCCGAGGCCCTTTCATACAGAAACGGCATGTAGCGATCGGCGTATTCGAGCCTTGCCCTCTGCGAGAGCCGCTCGATATCCGTGCGCAGGGTGCGCTCGAGCTCCATGAGCTGCTGCGAGCCCTTTCTTTTGGCGCATTTGTCCGCCGCGGCGCTCAGCGCATCGATAAGCGCGGCCGTCCCGCCCTCCGCGAGCGTCGCAAGGCTCTCCGCCGCGGGGAGTATTCGACAAAATTCGACACGCTCCGTCCTGCGCTGCGTGCGTATATCGAAAAAGCCCATGCTGTCGATATCGTCGCCCCAGAACTCGACGCGCACGGGCTCGGGGTACGAGGGCGAGAAGAAGTCGACGATGCCGCCGCGGCGCGAGAACTGGCCCGCGCCCTCTACCTGCTCGCATTTCGTGTAGCCGCAGCGCAGCAGCGCCGTCTCCAGCTCCTCCGGCGGGCAGGGGCTCTGCATGCTCAGCGTAAAAGCCGCTTTTTCGAGCGTGTGAGGCGGTATCGTGCGCTGCATGAGCGCCGATACCGTCGCGACCGTCAGGGGGCTTTCGCCGCATCTGAGGGCGTTTAGAGCGAAAATGCGCTTCTGCTCGGCCTCGCGCGAGGCCGCGAGCGAGGCGTAGAAGGAAAAATCTCGCGAGTACAGGGCGTTGACACGCTGCCCCGTCATTGCCTCGAGGTCGCGCGCAAGGCTCTCGGCCGAGCTGTCGTCGGGACAGACGGCGAGGACGGGCAGCTCCAGCTTTTCATACAGCGCCGCGGCGAGGTTTGCCCTGTGTATGCCGGAAAGTCCGGAAACGAGCGCGGGAAGCCCTCCGCTCTCCATCAGACCCGGGAGGGCGGCGGCTTCCCTGTTTTCAAATATCTGCTGATCGAGTATTTTCATAGCTACCGTATTATATGCTTTTTTGCCTGCGAATTCAAGATTTTTTGCCGGCACTGCCGTGCAGGCGATTCGCATGAAAATGAAGCAAGCAATCATTGCGGTGGCCCGACCTGAAACTACCGGCAGCCTCTGTAGGGAACAGGCTTGCCCGGCACGGCGAGTGGCTTGGCTCCCCTGTGTAAGGGGAGCTGGCACCGAAGGTGACTGAGGGGTTGCCGCTCCCCCCTGCCTTCCCCTTGAGGGGAAGGTGTCGGCGCAGCCGACGGATGAGGTGTCTGTAAATCCTTTGCCGTCAGGTAAACACATTTACCTGTTCCGCTGTTATGATTTAGCTGGCACTGATTCAAGCTCGTAGGGGCGACCGCCCGCCCCTACGTATGGCTTTCGGCGCGGATGTAATAATTAATAACACCTCATCAGTCACCTTCGGTGACAGCTTCCCCTCAAGGGGAAGCCAAGGGCGCGCCGATCTCGCTGCCTGCCAAACCTTTACGAACGGAACGGGCAAGCCCGTTCCCTACAGAGTCTGTCGGTAGTTTCCGGTCGGGACGCCGCAATGACTGCTTGCTTGATCTGCATGCGAGCCGCCCGCACGGCAGTGCTGTCTACTATATTAAAATATATATTGCAAAGGCGTTTTTAATTTGATATAATGTATTAGTTTCAAAAATGGGGCATTTTGCGGAAAAACGAGGGCTGTTGTATGAGCGTAAATTCACTTAACGATATATGGAAGGCTGTGCTGGGCGTGCTGGGCCAGAACCTGACGGATACGGCCATATCCACCTGGTTTGAGGACTGCGAGCCGGTCGAGATCGACGGCACGACCCTCGTTCTGAAGACGAGCTCGGACTTCAAGCGCGACATCATCGTAAAGCGCTTTTCCGAGACCATAAAGCGCGCCATGAGCGACATTTTCTCGACCGAATTCACCGTCAAGGTGCTCACCGAGGAGGAGCTGGGCGATTATGAGGAGCGCAAGGCCGACGACGACCCCCTGCCCGAGATGGCCGGCTACACCTTCGACCGCTTCATCGTCGGCAACTCCAACAAATTTGCGCACAACGCCGCCGTCGCCGTGGCCCACAAGCCCGGCAGCGCGTACAATCCGCTGTTTATCTACGGCAACTCCGGCCTCGGCAAGACGCATCTGCTGCTGGCCATCGGGCAGTATATCCGCGAAAACACCCCCGGCGCGAAGATCGCCTACATAAAGGGCGACGAGTTCACAAATCAGCTGCTCAAGTCGATAAAGGAGGGCACCGGCGAGGAGTTCCGCATGAAATACCGCAACGTCGACCTCTTCCTCGTCGACGATATCCAGTTCATCGCCGGAAAGCAGGCCACTCAGGAGGAGTTTTTCCACACCTTCAACAACATCTACGAGGCCGGACATCAGATAGTCATAACCTCCGACCGTCCGCCGATCGAGATGAGCCTGTTGGACGACCGCCTCATGAGCCGCTTCCAGGGCGGGCTCATGGCGGACATACAGCCGCCCGATATCGAGACGCGCATGGTCATAACCCGCGCCAAGGCGGCGCAGCTCGGCCTCGTTCTGGAGGACGACGCCGTGGCCTATATAGCCGAGACGATAACCTCGAACGTGCGCCAGATAGAGGGCGTCATAAAGCGCCTGACGGCCTACCGGGAGATACTCGACAGCACCATCGACACGGCCGCCGTCAAGCGCGCGATAAAGGACGTCGTGCGCATCGGCACCTTCATACCCTCGCCGCAGCTCATCATACGCGAGAGCGCGCGCTATTTCCAGCTCACCGAGGAGGATCTCCGGGGCCAGAACCGCAGCAAGGGCACGGCCACGGCCCGTCAGATATCCATGTACCTCATCCGCACGCTCACAAATCTCCCGCTCAAGGAGATAGGCGCGGAGTACGGCGACAGGAACCACTCGACCGTCCTCTCCTCCATCCGCAAGGTCGAGGAGATGATAAAGGAGGACCCCATGTACTCCGCCGCCGTCAGAGACATCACCTCGAATATAAATTCGCAGTAATTTTTAGCGGCGCACTAACATTTTACCAATACATTTTTGTTCTTGCCCTACCGGAGGATGCCGACGCACCCACATTGGCTCCCCTGTGTAAGGGGAGCTGTCAGTGAAGCTGACTGAGGGGTTGTTTTTTGGCGGCGCATTAAAATTACATCTATACATATATTGCGCTGGCCCGAATCGAAGCTGCCGGCAAAACCGCAACACTGCTGCCACTTTGCCTTCCCCTTGAGGGGAAGGTGTCGGCGTAGCCGACGGATGAGGTGTCTGTA
>CAVFTR010000028.1:0-6413 GCA_963625685.1 bacterium | reverse complement strand
TTAATAACACCTCATCAGTCACCTTCGGTGACAGCTTCCCCTCAAGGGGAAGCCAATGGGCGCGGCAACCCCTCAGTCAGCCTTACGGCTGACAGCTCCCCTTACACAGGGGAGCCAATGGGTGGTGCTGTCGGCAACTGCCGGTCGGGCGAGGGCAATGACTGCTTGCTTGACCTGCATGCGAGGTGCCCGCCACGGCGAATGGCCGGGCAAGATAAGTTCCCTACAGTGTGCGGCGCGGCAGCGAAGCGCGATGCAAAGCCGGTTTCCTCCATTGTCCCGAACCGGGCGCCGGCAATTACCGTATCCGTAGCTGCGTCAATTCGCCACTAAATAAACCCGAAGCCGGCGACCTCGGTGGCGGGCAGGGAGAAGACTATGGTCCCGGCCTCGGTGTCGGGGCCCGCCTTTTTGACGATGGAGGCCATGATCTCCGACTTCTGCGCGGCGGCCGCGACGATGAGCACGACCTCCTTTTCGTCGGCGAGGGTGATGTTGTAAAACCTCGGGTCCTTCTCGCCGGTGCCCTTGCCGTGCAGGGTCGTCCCGCCGCGGGCTCCGGCGGCGCGGGCGGCGTTCATGACCATATCGGTGCAGCCCTCGTTGGTTATGGCGACGATGAGCTCGTAGGCAAAGTCCGACGGCGGCGCCTGCCTGATGCTCCTGTTGTCCTGATTGAGATATGCCAAGGCTTTTCCTCCTCCAATGCTTTTTATCGGCACGGCAATGACTATGCCGTGTCCGGGAACGCCCAGATGCAGCCTGCGCCGCTGGGCCTCGATGAGCTCGCGGGTCCTGTCGGGGTCCGCGGCGGTCAGGACGACGCGCTTTTCCCTCGACTCGATGCCGAGCAGCTCGAGCATGCTCTGCACGGCCGTGCCGCGCCCGTGCATGACCACCGTTGCCGGCAGCCGCAGCTCGGCGCAGATAGCGCACAGGGCATCGAGCGCCTCGGGGTTTATTATTGAGATGACGTAGTTCATACCGCTTCCTCCCACAGCTCGATGATCTCGAGATCGCCGTAGAGCTCCTCGGCCGTCTCGACGCACTTTCTGCGCTTTTCAAATATGACGCCGACGACCTGGATAGACAGCAGCGGCATCATGGCGACCATGGCGACGACGCCGAAGGCGTCGCTGAGGACGTTGCCGCCGAGGGCGATGGACGCGCCCATCATGAATTGCAGCATGAAGGTCGCCGTCATGGGTCCCGAGGCCACGCCGCCGGAGTCGAAGGCGATCGCCGTGTAGATATCCGGCACGAAAAACGACAGGCCGAGCGCAATGACGTAGCCGGGGACGAGGAACCACATGATGCTGATCCCCGTCACGACGCGCAGCATCGCAAGCCCCATGGCGAGCGCGATGGCGACCGAGAGGCTGAGCTTTATGGCCCGGCCGGGGATAGCGCCGGCGCTGACCTGCTCTATCTGCTTTTCGAGCACGCCGACGGCGGGCTCGGCGGCGATGATGAACCAGCCCAGGAGCATCGACAGCGGTATGAGCAGCCACTGCGCCTCGCTCGCGGCCAGCGCCGCGCCGAGCTCCGCTCCGAGGGTCGAGAAGCCGACGTTCACGCCCGTCAGGAACAGCACGAGCCCGACGTAGGTGTAGACGATGCCTATGAGTATCTTCACAAGCGGCCGCCCGTGCAGGCGCAGCAGGCACAGCTGGAAGATGAGGAATATCACGACTATCGGCAGCAGCGCGACGGCCATCTCGGCCAGGTACGCCGGTATCGCGCTCAGGAAGGCCGAGCCTATCTCGCGCGTGTCGGCAAAGGCCGCGGCGCTGATGCCGGCGACGGCCTCGCTGTCCTTATAGAAAAAGCCGAGGATGAGCACCGAGAGTATGGGCCCGACCGAGCACAGCGCGACAAGACCGAAGCTGTCGGCCTCGGCGGCGCGGTCGCTTCGTATCATCGAAACGCCCAGGCCCATCGCGAGGATGAAGGGCACGGTCATGGGTCCGGTCGTGACGCCGCCGGAGTCAAAGGCGATGCTCAGATAATTGCGGTCGGTGAAGGCCGCGAGCGCGAAAATGAGCGCGTAGCAGCCGATGAGCAGCCATCTGAGGCTCGCGCCGCTGAGTATGCGCATCATGCACACGGTCATGAACAGACCCACGCCCACGCCCACGGTCACGAGCAGCACGCTGCTTTTGATGTGCGGCACGGTCTGCGCGAGGACCTGCAGGTCGGGCTCGGCGACGGTTATCGCAAAGCCGAGCAGAAAGCTCACTCCCAGGATGAGCGGCAGATTTTTCGTTTTTGTGAGCGCCGTGCCGATCTTCGTGCCTATCGGCATCATCGCCTGCTCCGCGCCCAGAGAGAACAGGCCCATGCCCGCGATTATCATCAGCGCGCCTATGAGAAAGCACAAAAGCAGGTCGGCCTGCATCGGCATGACGAACAGGCACAGCACGATGACGATGGCGACTATCGGCAGCACCGATACCGCCGCCTCGCGCGTTTTTTCCGTTATCGCCGTGCGGTTCGCTTCAAAATTTACTGATCTTCTGATAATACCACTCCTTAATTTCAACGTGTCAAAAAAGTCAGCGGCTTTTTTGCCACGCTTCATTACGCGCCGCATTTTTTGTGAAGCTCAAGCTTCACGAAAAATCTCGCTGCGCTCGTCAAAAAGTCCGTACCGGACGCTTTTGATGGCTATGATCCGACTCGAGGCGGGCCTTGCCCTTACATCTGAGTTCCGTCGCAGGCCGCGAGGGCGTCGAGCATTTTCTGCTGGAGCCTCACGTATTCCTTCGCGTCGGCCTCGCCGAGCGAGCGCAGCGCCGCCGCGACGCGGTCTATCGCCATGCGCCGCCGCTCGTTTATGAGCTCGCGCCCCCGCTCGGTGAGAGATACGTTCACGCGGCGCTCGTCGTGCTCGTCTGAGCAGCGCAGGATAAAGCCCTTCTGCTCAAGGTGCTTTAAAAGCGCCGCGATGCGCGCCGAGGACACGCCCATGCGGCGGCTCAGCTCCGAGGGGCAGCTCGGCTCGCCGCCGAGCAGCAGCAGGCTCAGCGCGAAAAACTCGCCGCCGCAGGCGTCGCTGATCGTCTCGCCGACCGGCAGGTGGCTCAGCCGCGCCCTGACAGAGAGCATTTTTTCCGCAAGCGCAGTATACTCCATTTGTCCTCAGCCTCCGATAGCTAATACTGTTAGCTAAATTATATCATAAAATTTCTCCCCGTGCAAGCGCGCAGGGGAGAAATATACGCTTTGTTCAAAACTTTTTTCTCAGGAGTATCCGCCGCTCTCCTCCGGCAGGGCCGTCCACTCCGGCAGCTGCCGGACCTCCTGCATGACGGCCTCGACGGCGCTCATGAAGCCCGCCGCCTGCTCGTCCGTGTCCGTGTAGTACGCGGCCGTGCGGTCGCCGCGGATAATATAGCTGCTCCCGCCGAGCGTGACGCGCAGCTCGTATTGAAGCAGCGGCTCGATGGCGACGATGTTCGTGCCGGGCACGGCAAGCACCTGCGAGGTCATTTCGCGCCCGATATCGGTAAGGCCGTTATTGCGGACGAGGTCATACAGGCGCCGCAGAAGCTCCTGCGAGGGCTCGAAGCCCGCCGTCGCGGTCCCGTCCTCGATGAGGTCCTTCTGAAGAAGGCCTGTCTGCGTGTCCATGATGTTCCTCTGCGCTTCGCTGTACCACCACGAAAAGCGCAGCGAGAATTCGTCCGGAGCTGCTGCCGGAGTGTTTTCGGGCGCTGCGCCCCGAAATATGCCGCAGCCTGCGAGCGAAAAAGCAAGAGCAAGGCACAGAATGCCCGCGGCAAGTCTTTTTGTCATGATCTCTCGGCTCCTTTTATGTTCTTTGCCTGTATGACGCCGAGGGATGCGGAAATGTTCCCTCGGAAAGCGGAAAAAACCCGCTCTGTTCGTGCTGAACAGAGCGGGTCACTATCATTTATTATGCCTCGCCGCGCTCCTTGAGAGCCTCCTTGCGCGAGAGGTTGACACGGCCGCGGTCATCGATCTCGGTGACCTTGACCCAGGTCATGTCGCCGATGTTCAGAACGTCCTCGACCTTCTCGGTGCGCTTGTACTCGAGGTCCTTGATGTGGCACATGCCGTCCTTGCCCGGGGCGAGCTCGATGAACGCGCCGATGGGGATGATGCGGACGACCTTGCCGTAGTACAGCGCGCCGACCTCGGGCTCGAAAACGATGTTCTCGATGGTCTGGCGTGCAGCGCGGCAGGCCTCGATATCCTCGGAGGCGATGTAGATGCTGCCGTCGTCCTCGATGTCTATCTTGCAGCCGGTGTCGGCGGTGATCTTCTGGATGACCTTGCCGCCGGAGCCGATGACCTCGCGGATCTTGTCGGGGTTGATCTTCATCTGGATCATCTTCGGGGCGCTCTTTGCAAGCTCCTTGCGCGGCTCGGGCAGAGCCTTGAGCATGACCTCGTCGAGGATCTGATAGCGCGCCTCGCGGGTGATCTCGAGGGCCTCCTTAACTATCTCGTGCTTGAGGCCGTCGTTCTTGAGGTCCATCTGGATGGCGGTGATGCCGGCCTTGGTGCCGGCGACCTTGAAGTCCATCTCGCCGTGGAAGTCCTCAACGCCCTGGATGTCGATGAAGGTGGTGAAGTCCTCGCCGTCCTGGATAAGGCCGCAGGAGATGCCGGCGACGGGGGCCTTGATGGGGACGCCCGCGTCCATGAGCGCCAGCGTCGTGCCGCAGATGGAGCCCTGCGAGGTCGAGCCGTTGGAGGACAGGATCTCGGAGACTACGCGGATGGTGTAGGGGAAGTCCTCGACCGAGGGGATGACGCTCTCGAGCGCCTTCTCGACCAGCGCGCCGTGGCCGTACTCGCGGCGGCCGGTGCTGCGGCTGGCACGCGCCTCGCCCGTGGAGTAGGAGGGCATGTTGTAGTGGTGCATGAAGCGCTTTTCCTCCTCCTCCCAGATGGTGTCGAGCTTCTGGGCCATGGAGAGCGTCGCGAGGGTCGCGATGGACAGCACCTGGGTCTGGCCGCGGGTGAACAGTGCCGAGCCGTGGACGCGGGGAATGAGGCCGACCTCGCTGCCGAGGGGACGGATCTCGTTCATTGCGCGGCCGTCGACGCGCTTGCCGGCCAGCAGCCACTTCTTGACGACCTTCTTCTGCAGCTTGTAGAGTATCTCGTCCATGAACTGCATCATGTCGGGGTGCTCCTCGGAGTACTTGGCCTCCATTGCGCTGACCCACTCGTTCACGCGGGCCTCGCGGACGTTCTTGTCGTCGGTGTCCATGCAGTATTCCATGCCCTCGAACTCGTTCTCGACGAGCTTAGAAAACAGCTCCTCGTCGAAGGAGGCGTGCTCGTACTCGAACTTCGGCTTGCCGACCTCGGCGACCATTTTGTCGATGAGGTCGAGAACGGGCTGCAGATGCTCGTGTGCCTGGACGATGCCCTCGTACATGACCTCCTCGGGGACCTGATCGGCCTCGGACTCGATCATGACGATCTTCTTATGGGTCGCGGCGATGGTGGTGGTCATGCGGTTGGTCTTGCGCTCCTCCTGGGTGGGGTTGAAGAGATACTTCTCGCCGTCCCAGCCGAGGACGATGCCGGCGATGGGGCCGTTGAAGGGGACGTCGGAGATGCTGACGGCCGCCGAGGCGCCGATCATCGCGGTGATCTCGGGGCTGCAGTCGCGGTCGACGGACAGGACCTCGCAGGCGATGACGACGTCATTGCGCAGGTCGGAGGGGAACAGGGGTCGCATCGGGCGGTCGATGAGGCGGGAGGCCAGGACCGCGGGCAGGCTGGGCTTGCCCTCGCGGCGCATGAAGCTGCCGGGGATGCGGCCTACCGAGTAAAGCTTTTCGTTGAAATCGACTGCGAGGGGGAAGTAGTCGATGCCGTCCTTGGGACGGGCGGACGCGGTGCAGGTGACCAGAACGGTGGTCTCGCCGTAGGTCACGAGGACAGCCGCGTTGCACAGCTCCGCCATCTTGCCGACCTCCATTTTGAGAGGACGGCCCTCGTACTCGATCTCAAACTTTCTGTGATCGGGAAATTCCTTGTGCGTGATTATCATTTGTTTTGCTCCTTCTTTTTTATATTTCAAAAACCGCCGGAGCATAGCACTTGAAAACCGGCTCTGTCTCAGAGCGGATTTTCAAATACTAAGCTCCTTTTTTGGCGGCGCTTTGAGATTTTACTTATACGTTTATTGCGTCAGCCCGGTATCGAAGCATTGGAATAAACGGATACGTCTCGCTTCCCGTAAGCGCGGCGGATGAGGTGTCTTCAATTCGCGGCCCCAGTCGCCTACATTGTTTGTAGGGAACGGGCTTGCCCGTTCCGACCATGCTGGCGGGCGCCCCTGCGATATGATTTTGGAGCGGATACAATAATTGATAACACCTCATCAGTCACCTTCGGTGACAGCTTCCCCTCAAGGGGAAGCCAAG
>CAVFTR010000027.1:0-6945 GCA_963625685.1 bacterium | reverse complement strand
CAGGGGAGGCAATGGGAGGCGGAACCTTACGGTTTATGCCGTTGCTTCCGGTCGGGAAAATGCAACGACTGCTTGCTTTGACTTCATGCGAGCTGCCCGCCACGGCGAGTGGCTTGGCTCCCCTGTGTAAGGGGAACTGGCAGCCGTAAGGCTGACTGAGGGGTTGCCGCACTCCTTTGTAGGGAACGGGCTTGCCCGTTCCGTTTTCAAAACCAAACACAGCACGAAAAAAGACAGCCTGGACTTACGATCCGGGCTGTCTTTTCCGCATTTATATTGATTTCCGTTACGAGCTCGATTCGCCGCTAAAAAGCTTGACAAAAGAGCGGCACAGAGGTTATAATGTGTTTTTCAGAAATGAAAAAGAAATGGAGTATTATTATGAATAAATATCTTGACATCTCCCCCGAGGTAAAGCAGGCACTGGCCGGCGGCAGACCCGTCGTCGCGCTCGAGAGCACGATCATCTCCCACGGCATGCCCTATCCGAAAAACGTCGAAACGGCGCTGCTGGTCGAGAAGACGATACGAGAAAACGGCGCGGTCCCCGCAACGATAGCCATCATCGGCGGCAGGCTCAAGGCCGGTCTGTCCCCCGAGGAGATCGAGTACCTCGGCAAGTCCGGACGCAAGGTCGCAAAGGCCTCCCGCCGCGACCTGGCTGCGATCGTCGCGCGCGGCGCGGACGGCGCGACGACCGTCACCACGACGATGATCATCGCCCACATGGCCGGCATCAGCGTCTTCGCCACCGGTGGAATCGGCGGCGTACACCGCGGCGCGGAGACCACAATGGACATCTCCGCCGACCTCGAGGAGCTCGCCGGCACCCCCGTCATGGTCGTGTGCGCGGGCGCGAAGAGCATCCTCGACCTCGGTCTGACGCTCGAGTACCTCGAGACCAAGGGCGTTCCCGTCATCGGCTACGGCACGGACGAGCTGCCCGCGTTCTATACGCGCAGCAGCGGCTTCGGCGTCGACTACCGCGTCGACTCTCCGGCGGAGCTGGCGGCGATGTTCAGGGCGCAGCAGGAGCTCGGCATGAAGGGCGGCATGCTCGTCACCAACCCCATCCCCGAGCAGTACGCCATGGACAAGGCGGTCATCGACGCGGCCATCGATCAGGCCGTCGCCGAGAGCGTGGAGAAGGGCATACACGGCAAGGAGACCACTCCCTTCCTGCTGGCGCGCGTCGTCGAGCTCACCGGCGGCGACTCGCTCGAGAGCAACATACAGCTCGTTTTAAACAACGCCGCCGTCGCGTCCAAAACCGCGGCCGAGCTGTGCAGATAAGGCGGGAATAAGCTGACGGGGGCCGAGCCCCTCCGGTTTTAGGCCGGCTGAGCATTTTGTTGTGATAGTCGGCAGCGCCGGTACCGGGCTGACGCAATAAATGTATCGGCAGCTGCGCTGATGCGCCGCTGAAAAACCGCGGGACGCGCTCCCGCGGTTTTTGTCGGCTAAAAATGCGCCCTGGGGTATTGACTTGTGCGGCGCGGTGTGGTATTATATATAAGCTCTGAGGAGCACAAATATCGCGGAGTGGAGCAGTTCGGTAGCTCGTCGGGCTCATAACCCGAAGGTCGTGGGTTCAAATCCCTCCTCCGCAACCAGATTTACAGGAAGCAGATGCGACAGCATCTGCTTTTTGCGTTATACGCGAGCTCTTCGGCGGGTTATGAGGCCGACGAGCGGGCTCGTCGGGAATTGCGGCTCGCCGCTGCCGGGGGCAGAAAAAGGCGAGGCGCAATTTCTGCAGCGGTCGAAAAAACGGAGCTGCAAAGCGAACGTTTTTTCGGGCACCGCAAAGCGGCCCGAAGGGATAACCCGAAGGTCGTGGGTTCAAATCCCTCCTCCGCAACCAGATCAGTTACCGTTGTTGATGCCATATCAACAACGGTAATTTTTTATTCTCTTCCCTCTGAGGGATGGCTTTGCTGCTTTTGGCAAGCATAGATGCTTTAAGCTGTCAGCCGCAATTTGGCCGCGCTCAAATATCCATTGTTATCAGATATGCGGCTTCCTCCGCCATGTCGTATATACACATGGAAACATTTCCTTACGGGGGGTGCCGACTATTTTTTGCACCAAATCGGCACAAAAACTGCGTACAGGCAACCCCTCAGTCAGCTCCGCTTACACAGGGGAGTTTTTTGGCGGCGCATTAAAATTGTACTTATTCATTTATTGCGGTGTCCCGGTATCGAAACATCAGAGCAAACCGTGACGTTTCGCGTGTCGTAGGTGCGTAGCTGGGTAGTCGGGCGCGATTGCCTCCCCTGTGTAAGGGGAGGTGGGTCGGCAACGAAGTGGCCGGGCCGGTGGGGTTGCTTTTTAGAGGCGTTTTTTGCAGCGTCCCGACCGGAGGGTGCGGAGGAAACCGCGACACGCGGAACAGGCAAGCCTGTTCCCTACAGTTCAATTTGTGTTTGATGACACCTCATCCGTCGCGCAAGCGCGACACCTTCCCCTCAAGGGGAAGGCAAGGGCTGCACCTGCGCGGCGCGGCAGTCTCACGGTTTCCTCCGATGTTCCGACACCGGGCACCGGCAATCACCGCATCCGCAGCTGCGTCAATGCGCCGCCAAAAAACAAAAGACCGCAGCAGAAGCTGCGGCCTTTTGTTTTGGAGAAATAGAGAGGATATATGCCGGGAGGAAGAGAGAGAGCCCTCCCGAACAAAGGAGAAGAAACATAGCATGGTTATTGTCTCGGAATGCCTGACACTCCGAATTCATTGACGCCGTTCGTTCCGGCGCCGGGCTGGGACTCGTCGAAGGTGATGCTCAGTCTGGCGTAATCCCCGCCGCGATAGACGGTTATCTCGGTGCTCTCGCCGGCCTTATAGCTCTTGACGGCACTGTTGAGGTCGGAGTAGCCTCCGATGGTCTCGTCGCCGAGCTCGGTGATGATATCACCCGCGGACAGACCCGCCTTCTCGGCGCAGCCGCCCGTCTCGACATTGTACACATACGCGCCCTCGGGCATGCTGTAATACTGCGCGTACACCGGAGTGTAGCGCTTGTCGATATCGACGCCCATGTAGGCCTTGCCGCTGACGTAGCCCTTGGTTATCAGCTCGTTTGCGATATCGGCCGCGTCGTTTATCGGGATCGCAAAGCCCAGGCCCTCCACGCCGGAGGAGCCGACCTTTGCCGTCGCGATGCCGATGACCTCGCCGCTTTCGTTGTAAACCGGGCCGCCGGAGTTGCCGGAATTGATGGCGGCGTCGAACTGGAACATGTTGATCGCCGCGCTGTTGCGGTCGGTCGTGATGCTGCGGTCAAGCGCGCTCACGCGGCCGGAGGTCATTGAAAAATCAAGCTCGCCCAGCGGGTTTCCGATGGTGAAGACATAGTCGCCCACGGCGAGATTATCGCTGTCACCGAGGACGGCGGGGCTGAGGTCGGACGCGTCGATCTTCAGGACCGCAACGTCGTTATCCTGGTCAAAGCCGACTATCTTCGCCTCGTAGCTCGTCTTGTCCTTGAACAGGACGTGTATCGCCTTCCCGTTTTCCTGCGCCGACTCGATGACGTGGTAGTTTGTCATTATATATCCGTCGGCCGTTATGACAAATCCGGTACCGGCGACCGCGCTCGCGCTCTGCTGGCCGAATATGTTCGCATTGCTGCTTTCGAGCGAAACGCCGACGGTCTGTCGGCAGCCGAGCTGGTAGATGTCGTTTGCTGAGGACGGGGACGTGCTGACGTTCGTGCCGGTGGTCGTGCCGCCGGTCGTGCTGACGATGGTCTTGCCCGCGCCGCCGGTGTCGGACGTGACGGCCGCGCCGCTGTCTCTGACCGCGCTCCAGGTCACGAAGCCGCCGGCCAGTCCGCCGACCAGTGCGCACACAAGGCATATGCACGCCATTCTGAGCGTGCCGCCGCGCTGCGCCTCGTCCGATCTCTCGCGGGGCTTCTTTTCCTCCGGGGCGTAGTAGTTGGGGACCTCCGTCGCCTCGTCCTGCGGGACGAACTCCGCGTCCTCGTACAGCCGCTTTTCCGGCCGCACGTAATGGTACTCGCCGTCGTCGGACAGATCGTCTGTTCTGTTGTCTCTGTTATCGTCCATGACGGCCTCCGGATGCGTTCGCCTTAGCTTGTGATATTATAATACACGTTCTTTATGACAAAGGCATGAACAAAAAAGAAAGATTCTATAAACAGTGCCCGCGGCGAGCGGCCGCTCTCCACTCTCAGCTCTCCGCCAGGCTCCTCCAATACTGCGCGCCGCTGTCCCAGGCGGCGCGGTTTTCCGCCGTCTGCTCACGCGGCGTATAGCCCCTGTCCAGCAGGAAGCGGCCCGTCCACTCGGAAAATTTGCACGCGCCGGAGAAATTCAGGTGTCCGCCGTCGTACAGGTCGGTCTTGAGGTCGAGCCCGATCTCGTCAAAGCTGTTTGATAGGTTTATAAACCCGGCCTCGGGGTCTATCGCCGCGAGGTCGCTTCGCAGCTTATCGTAGACCTCCGGCGCGCACTGGCTGTAGGTGGGATTTATGGTGACGATCAGATCGATGCCCCGCTCGCGGCAGAGCCGGGAGATCTTTGAAAACGCGTCGAGATGCTTTGCGTAGGCCGCCTCGTCCTTCGTCGGCTCGCGCCGGTACGGCGCCGAGCCCGACACGTCATAGACATTGTCGACGAAGGTGTAGCCCTTGTTCACGTCCGCCTGCGCGGGCGTGAACAGCTTCGTTATATCCTCTCTGCCGAGCGACTTCCAGCGGTCGTGGTAAAAATAGAGGTCGAAGAACAGGCCGAGGCGCTTTTCCGGCTCGGCGGCGTCGAAAATGGCGCGGGCGCGGTCTATGCCGCGCGGCATGTAGCCGAGGTTTATCTGCGTGTAGTTCTGATACATCTCGAAGAAGAACGACGTGCCCTCCATGACGACGACCCGCGGCGACTGCGTTTTCAGCGCCTGCCTGAGATACCAGTAGCTGATCGACGGCGTCTGCTCCGAGCCCGCCATGACATAGCCGGTCAGGCCGCTGGCCGCGTACATTATCTCCGGGTTCCAGTCGCAGTAGGCGAAGCTGCTGCCGAGAAACAGCACGTCGATGCTGTCCTCCGGCTCGCACAGATACTGCGCCCAGGTCGAGCCGTAATCCCTGTGCACGGGGCGCATGACAAGGGCGGCAAAATGTATCAGCAGGGCGGCAAGGGCGACGAAGGCCGCCGCGAGCACCCAGTCCTTTTTTATCCTTTTTGCTCTCATACAGGCCTCCGTCAGAACTGTCCGTAGATAAACGACTGCGCGTCATAGCCCGTGCCGTAGCTGCCGAAAACAAGGCATGCCATGAGCAGGAAGAGCAGCATCAGCCAGCGCAGCGGCCACGGCTTTTCGGCGGCCGCCTCCGCCCGGTCTCCGCCGCGGCCATAGCAGCGCATATCCACGCAGAGCATGACGGCGCAGCTCAGGGCGGCGATGAGAAGCTCCCACCTGTCCGTGCCCATCGCCGACAGCGGCGGGACCCAGAGCACGGGCGATACGCAGGCGCGCAGGACCTCGAGCGCTCCCGATACGGAGCCCGCCTCGAAGAACACCCAGGCTATGGTGGCCAGCACGAAGACGCAGAGCATCTGCCACAGGGCCGTCAGCCTTCCGTCGTCCCTGAGCCGCAGCGCGGCGCGTACCCTTGCCCGCAGCGGCGCCGTGACGCTGCCTGCGACCTGATAAACGCCGTTTAAAAGTCCCCAGACGAGAAACGAGGCCGCCGCGCCGTGCCACAGTCCGCTGACGGCGAAGACGATCAGGACATTTATGTATTTGCGCGCCGTGCCCCTTCTGCTGCCGCCGAGCGGGATATAGAGATAGTCCCTGAACCAGGTCGAAAGCGAGATGTGCCATCTGCGCCAGAACCCGGCTACGGAGCGCGCGAAGTAGGGCTGCGCAAAGTTCTCCGTGAGCTCAAAGCCCATCGCCCGCGCCGAGCCTATCGCCATGTGCGAATATGCCGCGAAGTCGCAGTATATCTGCACGGAAAACGCGCAGGCGGCGGCGATGACCTGCACCGAGCCGAAGCTCCCCGGCGAGGCGAAGACCGTATCGACTATGACCGCCAGGCGGTCGGCGATCAGCAGCTTCAAAAACGCTCCGTACAGGAAGCGGAAGAGCCCCGTGCGGACATTGTGCCAGGAAAACTCGTGCTTTTCCTCAAGCTGCGGCATGAGCACGGACGCTCTCGCGATAGGGCCGGACAGCAGCGAGGGGAAAAACGACAGAAACAGCGCGCTCTTGACAAGGCTGCGCTCGGCGGCTGCCCTGCCGCGGTAAACGTCGATGAGATAGCCCATCGCGGCGAAGAAATAAAACGATATTCCGGCCGGCAGCAGCAGCTTCGGCACGGCCGGACGCCAGTCGAGACCCGCCGCGGCGAGCGCGCGGCTGAGCGTATCGCTTAGAAAGCCGAGATATTTGAACAGCGTCAGGAGCCCGATGAACAGCACGAGCATGACGGCAAGCAGCGCCTTATCGGGCTTTTTCTCGAGCCTGCGCGCGGCAAAATACACGGCCAGCGCCGCGCCGATGAGAAACGGCAGGTACTCCGCGCCCGCGCACAGATAGAAAAACCAGCTGCATATGAGCAGCCATGCATTTCTCAGCCTCGCGGGCAGCAGAAAATATACAAGCGCGGTGACCGGAAAAAACGCGAAGTACGCAAGTGACAAAAAGCTCAAAGCATTACACTCCTGCCCATCTTTATATGCCATATATCTTACACGCTGCCGTATGAGCTGTCAATAAATCCTTTGCCGTCAGTCAAGCACAAGATTTGTGCAGGGGACTTATCTTGCCCGGCACTGCCGTGGCGGGCACTGCCGTGCGGGCATCTCGCATGCAGGTCAAGCAAGCAGTTGCTGCGGTGTCCCGACCGGAAACAACGGCATAAACCGTAAGATTCCGCGCCCCATTGGCTCCCCTGTGTAAGGGGAGCTGGCAGCCGT
>CAVFTR010000026.1:0-8154 GCA_963625685.1 bacterium | reverse complement strand
GGGCAGACGCTGACCACCCAAAACAGCTATCAATACGGCCCGGTCTGCATCGACAGATCCGTTCGCGGCACCGGATCGTTTGAGAAGGTGTTTTATGCTTCTCTTGCAAGCATGAAAGACCGCTACCCCATCATGACGACTTTTATCAACCAGATCAACCACCGTTCCTATGCGGCACATACCAGAAAAGTCCCTATGACAAATACGGGTGCGTTTCAGTTCGATCAGAATAATTATTACCTGATGGCGTGCTCCACGGCGCTGAGCGGCAAGCAGAGATGAGTTGAGAGCCATCCGGTTCTAAGGGCAAAAGAAATAGCACGCCTGTCGAATTGCTCACTGACAGGCGTACTGCTTTTTGCTCTTCTTATATCATTCCGAAGTGCTGCAATGCCTCCTTGATTGCTTTTTCCTTCTCCGGCGGGCATTGCGGGATAGCCGTATCCTCAGACTTCGATTTGTTGTAGCTGTCGCTGACATCCAGTCCGCATTTGCGCTTCACCTGAGATATATACAGTGAGGAGACCTTCAAGCCGTTCTGTTCCAGAACATAATCCTTGATCTGCGCATAGGTCGCCTGACCGCGCTTCTCTTGTAGCATTTCCTCCACATCTGCGTCAATGTCGACATGTAGACTATTTCTCCGCACTAAGAGACATACCGTCTCTATGTGTGCTGTTCGCGGGAACATATCCACCGCCTCGGCGCGGGTAAGGGCGTAGCCGCAGGAGGAAAACACCCTTATGTCGCGCGCGAGGGTGGCCGGATTGCAGGAGACGTACACGATGCGCTCCGGGTCCATGCCGCACAGGGCGCGCACGGCGGTCTCGTCCATGCCCCGGCGCGGCGGATCGACGACGATCGCCTCGGGGCGCACTCCCTCGCGCAGGAAGCGCACGGCGGCCTCGGAGGCGTCGGCGCAGATAAACTCCGCGTTCTCTATCCCGTTGCGCCGGGCATTGGCACGTGCGTTCTCCACCGCCTCGGGAATTATCTCCGCGCCGATGACGCGCTCTGCGCTCTTTGCCAGAAACAGGCTTATCGTGCCCGCGCCGCAGTACATGTCCAGCACCGTTTTGCCCTCGGGCGCGGCATACTCGACGGCCTTTTCATACAGGCGCGCGGCCTGCGGGGGATTTATCTGATAAAAGGCCTGCGGCGCAAGCTCGTAGACTATGCCGCCGAGGCTGTCGCGTATGGTGTCTCTGCCCCAGAGCGTGTAAAACGGGCCCGCGAGGACGGTGTTGCCGCTGGTCTTATTGACGTTTAAGACGATGCCCGTGAGCTCGGGGCAGATATCGCGCAGAAAGCGGACGAGCTCCTGCGTTTTCGCGCCGAAGCCGCCGGCGGCGACGATGACGGCGACCGCGTCGGAGGTGTTGACGGCCCTTCGCACATACACGTGCCGCACAAGTCCCCTGCGCGTTTTCTCGTCATAAGCGGGGATGGCGTGAGCGTTCAAAAAGCTCACCACGGCCCCGGCCGCCCTGTCGGCGATATCGCTCTGTATAAGGCAGCGGGAGACCGGCACGAGCTCGTGGCTGCGGGGCGCGAAGAAGCCCTTGCAGGCGCGGCCGCCGATATCGCGCACGGCGTAGATGCCCTTGTTGCGGTAGCGCTCCGTTTCGTCGCTGCCGGTGATGCCGTCGACCTGCACGGTCTGGCCGCCTATGTGTCTGAGCGCGTCGTTCACGCGCTGCCTTTTAAAGCGAAGCTCCTCGGCGTAGCTCATGTGCCGCAGACCGCAGCCGCCGCAGCGGGGATAGCTTTCGCAGCCGGGCTCTCTGCGCTCTGTCGAAAGCCGGAGCGGCTCGAGCGCGCGGCCGTACACCGCCGTGGCCGTGACCTTCGTTATAACGATCCGCCAGCTCTCCCCCACGATCGT
Organism: bacterium; assembly: GCA_963625685.1. Lineage (GTDB taxonomy): Bacteria > Bacillota > Clostridia > Oscillospirales > Oscillospiraceae > F23-B02. The sequence goes on along the minus strand of CAVFTR010000026.1, from coordinate 6,269 downwards.
TCCCGGCACGAACACCGCCCTGCCGAGGATGCGCGCAACGCCGCTGCCCTCGGAGCTGTAGGCCTCGATCGGGGCCTCGAATATTTCGTTTTTTCTCAACTGTTCCATATTTTCATGATATCATGCCGCGATACGTTTTTCAATGAAAAAGCACCCCGGAGGGTGCTTTTCATATTCATTTAATTGCAGGTGAAGAGTATCACCTGGCGCTGCCGCGCGATCTTCTCGAGCAGCGCCATGGCCTGCTTCCTGCGTTCGGCGTCGTAATTTACGAGCGCGTCGTCGATGATAAGCGGACAGCTCACGTCCTCCGGCAGCGCGAGCGTACACACCGCAAGGCGCACCGCGAGATACATCAGGTCGAGCGTTCCCGCGCTCAGGTACTCGGCGCTGCGCGGCACGCTGCCGCCGCTCTCGTGCACCGCCGCGCAGAAGCTGCGGTCGAGCGTCACGCCGTCATATTTCCCGCCGGTGACGAACTGCATGTACTCCGCCGCGAGCCTGCCGAGCGCCGGCGAGAAGCGGCCTTGTATATCCTCGTTTGCCTTGCGCAGGGTGTCGACGGCCAGCGCTATCGCGTCGTACTCGTCGGATATCTCGGCATATTCGGCCTCCATGCGGCTTATCTCCGAGCCCAGCACCAGCGGATCGCCCATCGCGGCGAGCCTGCCGCTGCGCTCTGCCATGGCAGCGGAGATGCGGCTGCATCTTGCCCGCGCCTCGCTCAGCCGGCGGCTCAGCTGTGCGGCCTGATTGTCGCCGCCGGTGAAATCGAGCTGCGTGAGCGTCGTTTTCTCGGCCTGCTCCTGACGGCGGCGCACCGCCGCGAGGACCTCCGCCGTTTCCTTTTCGGCGCGCTGGGCCTCGGCGTAGCTCTTATAAAGCTCGAGATACTCGTCGAGGCTCGAGGCCATGTCCTCCTCGGACCCGGCTTTGTATTTTGACAGCAGCCTGTCCCTGTCCCTTGCGGCCTCGAGTCTTTCGGCATTGCGCCGCGACGCGGCCACGAGAAGGACGACGCCCGCCGCGAGCGACAGGAAGGCCGCTATGAAGGCGTGCAGCATGTAGTCTCTGAACAGAACTCCCGCCGCGGCGAGCACGGCGCACAGCGCCAGCAGTATTATCGCCGGGACCGGGGAGGCTCTTTTTTCCGACCTTTCCTTGAGCCGCAGCGCCTCGGCGAGGTCGTCCCTGACCTCGGCCTTGGCCTCCTCGGGCCTGCGCTCGCCTATCGCGCAGGCGCACAGCGCCGCCCGGCAGGCATCCCGCCGTTCGGCGGCCTTATCATGCCGCTCGGCTGCGGAGTTTACGTCGTTTCTCATGCCCTGGAGGCTGCTGAGCGCTTCCTTGCGGACGGTCTTGCGGCTTTCGATGACCTCGGTCTCGAGCCTCTCCGCCTCTTGCTTTGCCGCCTCGAGCTCGGCGGACATGTCCTCGCGTCTTGCCGAGGCCTCGTTCAGCTCCGCCAGCAGCTGCTTTTTATGCGAAAGCTCGTCCTCGAGCTCCGGCAGGCGGCCGTAGCGGTTGAAGCGGCGCTTGCGCTGCCACTGCCTCAGCCTCTCGTCGGCCTCGGTATAGGAGCAGTCCTCGTCGCCGGTCGAGACGATGGAGCTTATGCGCTTTTCAAGCTCGGGGCTGTGCGTCACGGCTACCCTGCCCTGCTCTATAAAGGCGCTGCGGCGGAAAACGTCGCGGCTGACTCCCGTGAGCGCCTCTCCGGCGTTCGAGCCGCTGAGCCCCTCGACGGGCGTGTTCGTCCCCGTGTACACGGCGGAGAACTCGCGCATCGGAGCCGAGGCCGTTTTCGTCGTGCGCACGAGCGTTATATCGCGCCCGCCGCTCTCTATCCTCATGCTGCCCTGCATGGCAGAGCCCGACCACGGGGCGTAGCGCATTTTATCCGGCAGAAAGCCCGCCCTCTGCCGCTCCGAGCTGTCGACGCCGTAGAGCATGGCGCGGATGAAGGCGCACCATGTGCTCTTGCCGCTCTCGTTCGGGGACGAGATGACGTTAAGGCCCTCGTGCAGCTCAAGGCTCTCGCCCTCGAGCTTTCCGAAGGTGGCGTCAAGCCTTCTGATCATCATGGCGTACCACCTCCTCACGATTATCCAGCGCCGCGAGCCCCCAGCGCGCCGCGCGGCTTATCTTCTCGCGCTCCAAGTCGCTCCCGGCTGCCTCGTAGGCGTCCCTGAGCCGGCGGAGAAACTGCCCGCGCAGATTATCCTCGCCCGCGCTCTGCCACACATCGCGCCTGAGCACGGTCTCGTCGCGCACCTGGAGCGTAAAAAACTTATCCTCCAGCGCCGCGCGCACGGCGTCCGGCTGCGGCGGCTGCGCCGTCTCGCCGCGCAGGACGATGCGGTAAACGTCGCTCTCCGTATTCTCCGGCAGCGCGGCCAGAGCCGCGCTCACCGCGTCCCCGTCGCCGTGGGAGACGCTAAGCACCTCGTATTTTCGCTGCGCGACGCACACTGGCATGACCATGCATGCCGCTCCGAGCGAGACGATGTAAACGTGCTTCTCGCCCGTCTCGTCAAAGCCGCGTCCCTCGGCGCAGCCGGGCCATGCGTAATAGCTCGCGCCGGCCCTCTTCAGTCCGCTTTCCTTATGTATATGCCCCATAGCGATATAGTCCATGCCGGAGGCCGCGATCTCGCTCTCCGTCACGGGATCGTAGCTCGACGCCGCGGCCAGCTCGCCGTGGATGCACATTATATCCTTCGTTCCGGCGCGCTTTTCGGCTGAAAAGCCGTGCAGCAGCCCCGCGGAGTATTTATCGCAGAACGCGGCGCCCCAGACCCGCGCGCCGAGCTGCGGGAGCTCGACGCACTCGATCGACGGGCTTTTGAATATGTGTACGTTTTCGGGGAATTTCACCCGCGCATAGGCCGAGCGCGGCGAATAGAAATCGTGGTTGCCGGGCGATATGAAGACCGGCGCGGGAATGCTCCCGAGCGCCTCGGAAAGCGCCTCGGCCGTCTCGGCGTAGCTGCTTTCGGAATCCAGAAGATCGCCGGCCAGCAGCACGAGGTCGACGCGCTGCCGCTGCGCAAGCTGCGCGATGCGGTACAGCAACTGCCGCTGCTCCTGTCTGCGCTGCGCCGCCTTTGCCGCGCCCAGGCCCTCGAAGGGCGAATCGAGGTGCAGGTCCGCCGCGTGCAGGATCTTGAGCTCGCTCACGTGAACCTCACCCCCTCGGCGCTCAGGCATCTGCCCGTCTCGGGGTCTATCGTGAAAAGGCAGCCCTCGAGCTTCGCCGGGCCCTTGGCGGAATCGTATCTGCGCGGAGGATCGCCGAAGAATTTGCCTATCGACTGCTCGGGCTCGATGCCGATGACGGAGTTTATCGCGCCCGTCATGCCGAGGTCTGTTATATATCCCGTGCCCTTGGGCAGGACGCAGGCGTCGGAGGTCTGCACATGCGTGTGCGTTCCCCATACCGCGCTGACCTTTCCGTCGAGCAGGAATCCCATGGCGCGCTTTTCGCTCGTGCCCTCGGCGTGGAAGTCGACGAGGACGATCTTCTCGCGTATCTCCTCCATGTAGCCGTCGGCGATGACGAAGGGATTGTCGGTATTGGTGTCGAGCGTGAAGTGTCCCATGAGATTCATGACGCACACGTCGCCGAATTCCGTCTTATAAACATCTATTCCGCGTCCCGGGCACTGCGGCGCGCAGTTTGCCGGGCGCAGGATCTTGCGCCGCTCGTCGAGGTACGGGCGCAGCTCCGTGCGCGTCCAAGTGTGATTGCCGAGGGTGATGACGTCCGCGCCCGCGTGAAGTATCATGTCCGCCTGACGCGGCGTGATGCCGACGACGTTGGCGTTTTCGCCGTTTACTACAACGAAGCCGAGCTCCAGCTCCTTGCGCAGGCGGCGCAGATTTTTTGTAAGAAAATCCAGCCCCGGCTCGCCGCAGACGTCGCCGACAGCAAGAATTTTTACACTCATCAAAAAATCCCCTTTCCTGGAGTAATGAGTGTAGTATAGCACAAATTACAGCGGTGTAGCAAAACAAAATTGGTCATAATATATTGCGGAGGTGTAAACAATGCACAAGACAAATTTTCTCGTAGGCATGGGCATCGGCGTGGCGGTCGGCTCGCTGGCCGGCATGAGCGTGTCCGGCAGCCGGAAAACGCCTAAAAACATCGTCGGCAAAACGCTCAGGGCCATGGGCGAGGTAGTCGACGCGGTATCAGGCTCGCTCGGAATGTAATTATTTTGGCCCGTATGGCCGAAAATGATCAAAAAAGGCTTGCATTTCCTCTCCGGCTGTGCTAATATACTAAGGCGCTAAGCGATAAGCGCCGTTAGCTCAGCTGGATAGAGCGTCTGGCTACGGACCAGAAGGTCAGGGGTTCGAATCCCTTACGGCGTGCCAAAAGCAACAGCCCTCATCGATGATGAGGGCTGTTGCTTTTGGCACGCCTAAAAACGCCACATTTTTTGTGAAGCTTCCGCTTCACGAAAGATCTCGCTGCGCTCGTCAAAAAGTCCTGACGGACATTTTTGATGGCTAAGATCTGACTCGAGGCGGGCCTTGCCCCCTCGAACTCCCCCGCTGCGCGGATATCTTTACACAGCGGCACAGGCTTTTTTCGGGCAATTTTGCAGCCAAAAGCAGCAGCCTCCGTCAATGGCGGAGGCTGCTGCTTGTTTTTGCTGTCTGATCATATTCACTTTTCAAAAAGCATGTTCAGGTCACAGTCGGCATTGATGCCTGGTACGCTGCCCTTGAAGCTGTACTGCCACATATCGTGGTAATAGTAGAAGTACGGATAGCTCCCGATGCCGGCGCACCACGATTTGTAGCCCTGAAGCCTCGCAAGATCGTAGCCGTAGTAGCCGGTATCATTATATATGTACACTCCGGGCTCATAGCCCGCAGCCTTTATCGTCTCGCAGAAGGCAACCGCGCAATCGGTGAGCGTTTCGTTATCCAGACCGTCGGTGCGGGCGTCGTCACCGGATATGCGCTCCCAATCGAAGAATACCGGCAGGTCGAGAGTTCGCTCCCCCAGAAGCTCAAGCACAAACTGAGCTTCGGACTTTGCCTCCTCCGCCGTTATCGCCTGCGAGAAGAAATACGCGCCGACGCGGAGTCCCGCCGCTTTTGCTCCCTCGAGGTTTTTGATAAAATTATCGTCTTCATACAGCTCGCCGCTGCCGTAATACATGCCTCCGGCGCGGATGATCGCAAAGCGCACGCCGCTGTCGTAGACCTGCTGCCAGTCGATATCGCCCTGATACGAGGACACGTCGACGCCGCGGCTGGCCTTGTACTCGCGCCCTGTGTATGTGAGATTTCCCTCCGCGTCGCTTATAAAATCGTCCTTATCCAGCTCGTTTAGCGGCACGCCCTCCTGCGGCCTTATCCACACGTATTCGTCGCCGTTGAAGACCTCGACCATGCCGTAGTGCGGGTCGGACTCCTGCTCTGCGCGCTGCCGCGACTGAACGATGGCGTACACGCCCAGCAGCAGCGCCGCGATGAGCATCACCGCAAATACGGGCCTTATCCCCGCGCGGCGTTCTGTTTTTCTCTTTGTCTTTCTCATGCCGCCATTTTACCACGCCGCGCCGCCGCTGTAAAGTTAACAATCTTCCAGCGTCGCCATGAGGCTCCTGCCGCCGCAGCTCAGGCTGCTTTTCAGTCGCTCGCGGCCGCGCTTAATGGTGCGGCTGACGCTGGATATGTGCAGCCCGAGCTCGTCGGCGATATCCTGCATGGACATCTGCTCGAGATAATACATGCATATGAGCTGCCTCTGGCGCTTTGTCAGGCTCCTGTTTATCGCGCGGCGCAGAGCCCCGGCGGCGCCGCCCTCGGCGCCCGAAACGAGCCTTATGTACTGGCGCAGGGCCATATATTCCTCCTGCCTTGCAAACAGGTTCAGCTTCTTCTCCTGCATTTTATCATCCTCCGTAGTAGTTTTTAAGGTAGCGCGAGGTCGCGAGCGCGTCGCGCATCATGCCGCTGAGTATGCCTATCCGGCGGCGCAGGCGGAGCCTGTCTATCTCGCACATGGGCTCGCCCAGGCTGCGCCGGAGCTCGTCTATGCGGCGCCTGCACAGCTCGGCTCCCGCCGCGTATTGCTCCGAAAGTTCTGTAAGTTTCATCCGTTTTCTCCCTCAATAAAATAATGAAAATTTATGTTGACAAACCCGATGCGGTTTGCTATTATATTTGAGCCGGTATCGTGCTGGTGTAGCTCAGTCGGTAGAGCAGCTGATTTGTAATCAGCAGGTCGGGGGTTCGAGTCCGTC
>CAVFTR010000025.1:0-11815 GCA_963625685.1 bacterium | reverse complement strand
GCGTCGACCGCATGGTCATGCTGCTGGCCGGCGAGGACTCCATCCGCGAGATCATACCCTTCCCGATGAACAAGAACGCGCAGGACATCATGATGGGCGCTCCCTCGGCCGTCGAGCAGAAGCAGCTCGACGAGCTGCACATCGCCGTCACCTGCCCTGCAGAGGAATAAGTATAAACAGCATAAGGACTGCCCTTGCGACAGTCCTTGTTTTATAAATACGGAGTGGTAAATTATGCTTGCAACGATAAGCTCGCTCGGCGTAAAGGGCATAGGCGGCTACGGGGTCTCGGTCGAGGTCTTCGTGTCAAACGGCCTTGTAAACTTTGATATAGTCGGACTGCCGGACGCCGCGGTAAAGGAGGCGCGAGAGAGAGTGCGCGCCGCGATAAAATCAAACGGCTTCAAGTTCCCCGTGAGCCGCGTGACGGTAAACCTCGCTCCGGCCGACACGAAAAAGGCGGGCACGGTCTACGACCTGCCGATCCTGCTCGGCATACTCGCCGCGACGGGCGTCATACGCCAGCCGGGGCCCGACTGCGCCTTCTTCGGCGAGCTTTCCCTCAACGGCACGCTGCGCCCGGTAAACGGCGCGCTCCCCATGGCGCTGTCCGCCGCGCGCGAGGGCATACGCGAGCTGTACGTTCCGGCCGACAACGCGCTGGAGGCCTCGTATGCCGAGGGCGTGACGGTCTATCCGGTCGAGAACGTATCCGAGCTCATCTCGCATATGCGCGGCGAGTTCCGCATAAAGGAGACAGAGCCGCCCGAGCTCGACCCCGCGTCGGTCAGATACCCCGATTTTTCCGACGTCAAGGGTCAGGAGAACGTAAAGCGCGCAATGGAGATAGCCGCCGCGGGAGGCCACAACATACTCATGGTCGGACCTCCGGGCGCGGGCAAGAGCATGATGAGCAAGCGCCTGCCGGGCATACTGCCGGATATGACGCGCGAGGAAATGCTCAAGTCGACTGAGATATACTCCGTTGCCGGACTCACGGGCAAGAACAACCCCATCATTTTCGCCCGTCCCTTCCGCTCGCCGCACCACACCGTGTCGGGCACCGCCATCTCCGGCGGAGGCACGATACCGCGCCCGGGCGAGATAAGCCTCGCGCACAACGGGGTGCTGTTTCTCGACGAGCTGCCGGAGTTCCGCAAGGACGTGCTCGAGGTGCTGCGCCAGCCGCTCGAGGACGGCGAGATAACCGTCTCGCGCGTCGCCGGCTCGGAGACCTTCCCGGCAAACTTCATGCTCGTTTGCGCGATGAACCCCTGCAAGTGCGGCTGGTACGGCCACCCCTCCGGACGCTGCCGCTGCTCGGCAAACGAGGTGCGCGCATATCACGGGCGCATATCCGGCCCGCTGCTGGACCGCATCGACATAATCGTCGAGGCTCCGGCGCTGGAGTACGAGGAGCTGAAAAACCGTGCTCCGGCGGAGAGCTCGGCGGATATAAAGCGCCGCGTCGACGCTGCGCGGCTCATACAGCGCAGGCGCTTCGAGGGGACCGGCATCCTCAGCAACGCAGGGATGAGCACGAAGGCCTTAAACGCCTACTGCGTCCTCACGCCCGACTGCGAGCAGCTCATGCACGACGCCTTCGACCGCATGGGGCTCACCGCCCGAAGCTACGACCGCATCCTGCGCGTGGCGCGCACCATCGCCGACCTCGAGGGCGAGGATAGCATCGGCGCGATGCACATCGCCGAGGCGATACAGTACCGCACCTACGATTTCAGGGACAATATCTGAAAAAAACAGGGGCTCTGCGTTATCTCCGCAGAGCCCCTGATATATAAAAATGTCCGTAAAAGCGAAATGACCCTTGACTGCACGGTTTCTTTACACCGTTTTGCTGGACGCAGTCAAGGGTCATTTCTGGAAACTCTTAGTATCTAACATCATTGGTTACCTCTCTTTCTGCAGGATGGATGCCGCCTGTCAACGGAACGCAAATCGAAACACGCTGTATCAACGCTGAGGTAAACTCCCGAAGGGGGATAGGGCTTAGTGTTCTCGTTCTCTTCATATTTTGACTTCGGCATCGTTCCCCTCGCTATCGGAGCTTTTCCGATCTCAGAGGGGCTTTTCAGATGTACATTGGTATCACCCTTTCTGTGATTTAAAGATACCATTTTTCTGCTGCATATTCAAGAGCAATACTGCATGAATCTCAAGGCAGTTTGTTGTGCATGTATACAGAAAATGTGAATAAATTTTAATATTCGTTGACATATCTCACAAAAAATCATATAATAAATACGTTGTGTGCGTGCCGCGGGATCATCTCCGGCACGCTTATTGCGTCCCGGAGCGGAAAATGGTATAATATATCGTTAAAAACGATTAGGAGCGGAACACATGATAAACGACATTATTCTTCTCAAGCAGGGCGAGATAGTCCTCAAGGGGCTCAACCGCCGCTCGTTCGAGCAGAAGCTCATGAGCAATATAAAGCGCCGCCTCGCCGCCATAGGAAAATTCAGGGCCTACTGCCTGCAATCGACGGTGTATATAGAGCCCGTCGACGGGTCGAGCGATATGGACGCGGCCTTCGAGGCGATGACCAGGGTCTTCGGCATCGCCTCCGTAAACCGCGCCGCGGGCTGCGAAAAGGACGCAGGGAAGATAGCGGAGCTCGCCATCGAATATCTGCGCGATGACATGCTCGCGGCGAAGAGCTTCAAATGTGAGGCCAAGCGCAGCGACAAGAGCTTTCCCATGACGAGCATCGAGCTTGCGCAGTTTGTAGGCGGCGAGCTCTCCGAGGCTTACCCCGGCTGCGAGGTCGACGTGCACGAGCCGGAGCTGACGGTGCATATCGAGGTGCGCGACCTCGCCGCCTATGTACACGCGGCTCCCGCGCCCGGCGCGGGCGGCATGCCGGTCGGAGCAAACGGCACGGCGGTGACGTTGCTGTCCGGCGGCATAGACAGCCCCGTTTCGAGCTATATGATAGCAAAGCGCGGCGTGCATCTCATACCCGTGCACTTTTTCTCCTTTCCCTATACCTCCGAGCAGGCAAAGCAGAAGGTCATCGAGCTTGCGCGGCTCCTGACCTGCTACTGCGGCAGAATGACCGTCGAGGTCGTGCCGTTCACGCACATACAGGAGGAGATACGCGCAAAGTGCGACGAGGACTACTTCACGCTCGTCATGCGCCGCTTCATGATGCGCATAGCGCAGAGGATAGCCGAGGCAAACGGCGCGAAGGCCATCGTCACGGGCGAAAATCTCGGCCAGGTCGCGAGCCAGACCATGGAGGCCATGGCCTCGACGCAGGCGGTCACCGAGCTGCCCGTGCTCCAGCCGCTGATCGGCATGGACAAGGAGGAGATAGTCCGCCTTGCGCGTAGGATAGGGACCTTCGAGACCTCCATCCTCCCGTACGAGGACTGCTGCACGGTCTTCACGCCAAAGCATCCCAAGACAAAGCCGAAGCTGCGCGACGTCGAGCAGATAGAGTCCGCGCTGGATATCGACGCGCTCGTCGAGGAGGCGTACGCCGGCATCGAAAGAATAAAGGTAGGCGAGTGAAATTGAAAAAGGCATATAATGTCGAGATACTCTCCGTCGGAACGGAGATACTTCTCGGCCACACGACCAACACCGACGCGAGGGACATATCGCTCATGCTCTCGGAGCTCGGCATAAACGTAAAATACCACACCGTCGTCGGCGACAATCCGCAGAGGCTCGCCGACTGCATCGAGATCGCCCGAAAAAGGGCGGATATCATCATATCCACCGGCGGCCTCGGCCCGACCTGCGACGATCTTACAAAGCAGATACTCGCAAGCTCCTTCGGCCTGGAGCTCGAGATGCACGAGGACGAAAAGCTCCGCCTGTACGATTACCTCACAAACCGCGGCTACAGCCGGGAGATGACCGAGAACAATCTCGGGCAGGCGATGCTGCCCGTCGGCTGCACGGTGTTCCACAATAACTGGGGCACCGCCCCCGGCTGCGCGTTCACGGCGCAGGACGGCACGATAGTTCTCATGCTGCCCGGACCTCCGAAGGAGTGCAACGCCATGTTCCGCGCCTGCGCCATGCCGTACCTGCGCTCGCTGTCCGACGAGCAGATAGTCTCTCACGCGGTACACGTTTTCGGCATGTCCGAAAGCGCCATGGACCAGATATTCCGCGACGAGATGAATGCGATGCTCAATCCCACCATGGCGCCCTATGCAAAGGAGGGCGACTGCCTCCTGCAGATCACCGCCAAGGCCGAGAGCGTCGAGAAGGCAGAGGAGATGATGAGGCCGGTCATAGAGCATGTTAAGGATGTGCTCGGCGACGTCGTCTTCGGCATAGATACGGACACCGTCGAGGACAGCGTCATGCAGCTTCTGAAGGAAAGGAAAATGACCTTCGCCGCGGCCGAGAGCTGCACCGGCGGCGAGCTTGCAAAGCGCTTTACCGATATCCCCGGCGCGAGCGAATTCTTCCTCGGCGGCGTGACGACCTATACGAATGAAGCGAAGGCAAGGCTTCTGGGCATAGACCCCGCGCTCATCGAGGAAAAGACCGCCGTGAGCCGCGAGGTCGCAAAGGAAATGGCCGAGCGCGTGCGCGCGCTTCTCAATGCGGATATGGGCATCGGCGTTACGGGCCTTGCCGGTCCCGACGGCGACGGTGTGCACGAGGTCGGCACCGTTTTCGTCTCACTCGCGACGAAGGACGGGACCTTCGTGCGCGAGCTGCACCTCGGCGACAGCCGCACGCGCAGCTATGTCCGCCGCGTATCGGGCAACTATGCCTTCGACATGATGCGCCGCTATCTCTGCGGCCTCGAGGTCATAAAGGAATGAAGTGAAAAATGAAGCAAAAAAGCAGCCGCCGGTCGTTTGGCACGACCGGCGGCTGCTTTCGCATATCGTCATATGACGAATTTCTTACTGTATTCGGCGTAGTACTCGTCGAAGTAATGAGAGCGGACCTCCTTGAGGCTGTTTATGTATTCGTGCGTATCGAAGCTGTCCGATTCAAGCTCGATGCTCGCCACGGCAATGTTCGAGCAGTGGTCGGAGATACGCTCGAGATTGGTCAGAAGATCGTTGAACACAAAGCCGTGGTTCAGGGTGCATATGCCCTTTTGCAGACGGTCGGTGTGGTGCAGCTTCAGCTCGTCGCAGAGATTGTCGATAAGCTCCTCGAGCGGCTCGACGCGGTAGGCGAGGTCAAGATCGTTGTTGATAAACGAGTCCATGGCGATGTTCGTGACCTCGGTGACTGCGGCGAAGAGCACCCTGAGCTCACGCTCGCCGTCGGCTGAGAACACGATCTCCTTTTCGTGCATCTCCTGCGCGCATTCGGCGACGTTGAGCGCGTGATCGGAGATACGCTCGAAGTCGTTTATCGTGTGCAGGTATTTGCCGACCGACTCGTACTGCTCGGGATTGAGCTCGCGGCTGGTTATGTGTATGAGATATGTTCCGAGCTTGTCCTCGTACTTGTCGATGATATCCTCAAGCTCGTTTACGCGGCGGAAGCCCTCGTCGGAGTAGCTGCCTACGAGGCGGAAGGAGGCGAAGAGGTTCTCGCGGGTCTTTATGGCCATGGAGTTTGCCGTAAGGCGGCTCTGCTCGACGGCGAGCGCCGGGTGGTCGAGGAAGCGGTCCTCGAGCCTGTCGAAGTCCTCGAGCACGGCGGCGTCCTCGGGCTTGTCCTTTATGACGGCGCGGCATATCTTTTCAAGCTGCGATATGAACGGCGCGAGCATCGTGACGATGATGAAGCGGAACACCGTGTTCATAAGAGCAAGGCTCACCGTCGTCATGGTCACCGACATGAAGGAAAAGCTGAATATCGCGTCGAGAGTGTAGAAGATGATGCTGAACAGGATAACGCCGATGGTGTCGACCATCAGATACGAAAGCGCCGTGCGCTTGCCGTCGGCGCTCGCGCCGAGGGCTGACAGCAGAACGGGAACGGCGGCGCCTATGGCGATGCCCATGGTTATGGGCAGCGCTATATCAAAGCGGATAGCGCCCGTCACGGCCAGCGCCTGAAGTATGCCGACGGCGGCCGAGGCGCTCTGGATGACGCTCGTGAAGGCGATGCCGATGGCGATGCCCAGAATGGGATTGGAGAAGGTCGTGAGCGTGTTTATGAACGTCTCGCTCGAGCGCAGGTCGTACACCGCGCCGCTCATCGCCTTCATGCCGTACATCAGGACGGCAAAGCCGAGCATTATCTCGCCCACGTGCTTTTTTCCCGGGGCCGAGCAGAACATGCGCAGCGCTATGCCGACGACGGCGATGACCGCTGTGAGCGTGTCGGTCGATAAAAGCTCAAGCCAGCCGGAGGAGCCGCCGCCGATATCCGACAGGCAGATTATCCAGCCAGTGACGCTCGTGCCGATGATAGCGCCCATGACGACGCCGATGGCCTGGCGAACCTTCATCATGCCGGAGTTTACAAAGCCGACGACCATTACCGAGGTCGCCGAGGACGACTGGATGACGGCGGTGACGCCGGTGCCGAGCAGAATGCCCTTCAGGGGCGTGCTCGAAAGGCGGAACAGAATAAGCTCGAGCTTGTTGCCCGCGACCTTCTTCAGACTGTCGCCCATGAGGGCCATGCCGAAGAGGAACAGCGCAACGCCGCCTAAAAGCTCAAGTACGTTTGAAATCCCCAAGTTAACAAATCTCCCGTTATCGATATCTTCGCAATGTAATTATATATTAAAGGCGGGGTAAAATCCAGTTAAAATTACGTTTTGCGTTTTTTGTCCAAATAGCTCGAAGAGCGCATGTATAAAATTTGTGCTATATGCTGTTTGCGCTTGAAAATCCGCGCAGCTGTGATATTATTGTAGGATCAGGAGGAGAGAATATGACACTTTCATTGAAGACCGGCGCCAGGGCCGCCGCAAAATACACGGGCGTGCTGCTCGATTTTCTCGATAAGACGGGCACGAAGCTCCGCCCGCTCTCACGCATACCCATCATAGGGGACACCATCGGCGACGTGCAGGACCTCGTGTCCATGCTGCACGACTATTACCACGGCAGCTACAGAAAGGTGCCGGCCGTCGTCATGCTCGGAACGGCGGCGATCGTCGCGTATCTCGTAAGCCCGCTGGACCTCGTTCCGGACAACATACCGCTGCTGGGCTTTATAGACGACGCGCTCATAATAAACCTCGTCATACAGCTGTGCATCGACAAGGAGCTCGAGCGCTACCGCGCCTGGCGCGCGCAGCAGCTCGAGCCGCAGGAGGCATGAAACTTCATGCATGAGTGCTGCACCACGAAAAAACGCAAATGCCGGTGCATGAAGTTTTTGTGCATCATTTCCGGTTGCCCCGCAGGGGCGAGGAAATGGCACATTTCTTATTTTTGCCATGCTTTTGCATGGCAAAAAAACGGAGGCACCGCCTCCGCTTTTTATCCCGTTTTTTTATTTAATTATAAATGACAAGCGCCAGAAGCACAACGGGCTCCGAGCTGCGGTTTACCACACAGTGGCCCTCACCGTCGGGACAGAAGGCCGTATCGCCGGCATGCAGCGTCACGATATTGCCGTTGTCGCTGTACTCGGCCTCGCCAGAGAGCACGCAGTAGTATTCGCCGTCGCCGCTGTGAACATGCCAGCCGAGCTCGCTGCCGGGCTCGACGGTCACGACAGAGAAGACTCTGCCCTTGCCGTAAAGCTGCTCCGGAGTCTCGATTATGCGCTTGAAGTGTACGTCTCCCACGCCGCCGAAGACGCCGTTTATGGTTTCTCTCTTGTGTTCTTCGTTTCGGATTATCATCAGTCGTTTCTCCTTCCGCCGACAATTATTAAAAATCTCATGAGCTGGGCAAGCGATACGGCCAGCGCCGCGACATAGGTCATCGCCGCCGCCGAGAGCACCTGCTTTGCCTGCCTGAATTCCTCGCCCTGCAAAAGATTCGTCTCCTCGATGGTCTTGAGCGCCCGCGAGGAGGCGTTGAACTCCGTCGGCAGGGTGACGAGCTGGAACAGCGTGACCAGGCCGTACAGCGCGCAGCCGAGATAGGCGATCATCACGAAGACCTCGCCCATGGAGGAGAGCACGATGCCGAGGATTATGAGCGGCACCGAGAGCTTCGCGCCGATATTCGTTATCGGGACTATCGCCGTGCGTATCTTAACGGGCGCGTAATTGGTCGCGTGCTGTATCGCGTGGCCGACCTCGTGACAGGCGACGCCTATGGCGACGGTCGAGGTGCTGCCGTAAACGTCGTCCGACAGGCGCACGACGTTTGCCGAGGGGTCGTAGTGGTCCGTAAGCGAGCCGGAGATGTGCTCTATCGGCACATTGCTCAGTCCGTTGCGGTCGAGCACCCAGCGCGCCGCCTGAGCCCCGGTCAGCCCGCGCGAGTTGCGCGTGTTCTTATACCTTTTAAATGTCGAGTTCACCCTTGAGCTTGCCCACATCGCAAACAGCATCGCGGGCAGCACAAGGACTATATACGTCCAGTCAATATACATATCTTACATCCCAAGCTCCTCGTCGATGAGTATTATCTCGACCTTTTTCATGTCCATCATCGGGCCCCACAGGACGAGCATCGCGTTGCACACGCGCTCGGGCGAGCGGCAGTCGTGGCACTTATCGTCGAGCTTGCAGGGCGTTTTCGTCGGAAAGCGCCTGCAGTTTTCCACCGCGGCGGTGTTGCGCGCACGGTATACCGCCGACTCGAAGTCGGGGCAGATCTTATTCGTCCCGGCGATGATGTAAACGGTCTTTTGGCCGAAGACCTGACCGGCGAGGCGGTTGCCGCGCCCGTCGATGTTTATGATCTCGCCCGTCTCGGCGATGGCGTTTGCGCCCGAGATGAACACCTCGGCCTCGTTTTCCTTATAAAGCGTGTCAAAGCCCGGCTCGCGCCAGTGCCAGAACACCTCGTTTCCGGCGGAAACGAGCTTGTCGTACAGCCCGAGCTGATCGACCGTTTTCGAGCCGCCTATGCCGACGCTCGTGTTTTTTATCTCGCTTGTCAGATAGGCGCAGGCCTCCTCGCCGCCTGCAAAGTGCCGCACCGAAAAATGCCGCTCCTCGAGGCTTTTGATCGTTTTTTCAATGTCCATATGTACACCTCCGTCAGAAATATCTTCTGACGGATATTATATAATAAGTGCGTTTATTAATCAAGCCGCTTTTCAAGCTCCGACACGAGCGCGAGGGCGGAGCCGACGAGCTCCTCCGCCGTCTCGGCGTCCTTCGCGTTCGCCGCTATCCTGACAGCCGTGCGCTGCGGCAGGGGAGAGATGCGCAGCTCGTAATCCCCACCGCGCAGGCGGAAGCCGTCTGAGTAGTCGGCGCCGAGCCCGAGGAAGGCGGCGCTGATGCGGTCCATTAGCCGCGCGCGGTCTGCGCAGGAGCAGTCGGCGCTGTGCATGCATCCGCGCCCGGGCTCCGGGCATCTGTCCGCGGCCGCGAGCTCAAAGCCGCCGGCGAGCTCAAGCCGCAGCCTGCCCGAAAGGGCGTCCGCGCAGCACTCGTAATAGCTTTTCGGCGTTCCGATATCGCACCAGTAGCCGCCGCAGGGAAAGCCCAGCAGCCTTTCGCCGCGCTCAAGGAGCAGGGGAAAGAGGTCCTTTGCGAAGTCAAGCTCCGTGTCTTCCGGTACAAGCTCCATGGCCCGCGGCGAGACGACATAGATGCCGGTGTTCACGAGATTCGTAACGACCTGCCGCCAGTCGGGCTTTTCGATGAACGAGCGTATGAAGCCCTCGCGGTCGCACAGCGCAAGGCCGTAGCGCAGCGGCTCGGACTCGGGATGCAGCGCGACGGTGACAGCCGGGCGGCGCTTTCCGTGCTCTGAAATGAGCGCGGAAAGGTCCATGTCGCAGGCCGCGTCGCCGGATATGACGAGAAAGTCCTCGCCGCCGTAAAAATCCGCGCAGTTTTTGACCGCACCGGCCGTGCCGAGCGCCTCGGTCTCAACGCGGTAGCTCAGCCTTACGCCGAGCCTCTCGCCGCTGCCGAAGAAGCCTTTTATATCGTCCGGCCGGTATCTGAGCGCGGCGCAGATATCCGTGATGCCGTGCCTTTTAAGCAGAAGTATTATGTGCTCCATAACGGGCCTGCCGCAGAGCGAAACGAGCGGCTTGGGCGTATCGCCAGTGACGGGCCTGAGCCGCTTCCCCTCACCGCCTGCCATGATGACAGCCTTCATGTTCATCGCCTCCTACGCTCTATTGTTGCCGCGCCCGATGCATATATTCAAATAAAGCACTTGACTTTAGAGAAAAAGTGCATTATAATACACAAGCTGAATATTTTAATATTGCTTTGTACTCGGAGAAGTCGCGTAGTCCGGCCGAGCGCGCACGATTGGAAATCGTGTAACACCCATAAGGTGTTCGAGGGTTCAAATCCCTCCTTCTCCGCCACGAAGTGCGGTAGTCCATGATACAATGGGCTACCGTACTTTTTTATTTTTCTGTCGAAGAAGTCCTTATATCAAGCGTTTTTTCCGAGTATGGGGGGTGCAAAAATCCTCAATGCTCGGATTTTCCTATTTTACCGAAGATGCGCTGCTGATTTTTGCTTTGCACCCCCTTATGGGAAAAATCAAAAAGTAGATAGGTTTATCAAAAGGTTGCAGAGAAAAATCAAATTGTTCCTTGACATTTATTTGCTACGCTTTTCCTCTTCCCCAGGGAGAGTCGATGTTCCTGCTGATTTTGATACAATAGAAAAAGCCTTCTCCGGGGCAAATGCCGCCGAAAAAGGCTTGAAATAAGGGTTTTCGAGGTCAAATGCTGACTTCGGAAGCCCTTATTTTCTTTATTCAGTTATGCGTTTCTACCGTTCCAAAGGCCGACTGCACCGTGGGGTATAAGCCTTGCGGTGTACGGATTTTGGAATAATTAAAAGGTATGGCAAAATTAAAAGGTTAAGTGAAATGTTCCCCCACTATAGCATTCAGCTGGGCCGCAATTTCAGAGAAATCCCGGTTCAGATCAAGCGTTTTAACGCTGATTTGATTGCCGCTCATCCGATAGCTGTTATCCGGCTGTATTGCTTCGTCCGTTGCGGCATACAGAAGCATACCGGATACCCGATGCGGTTCATCGCCAAACTCGGTATCTTTGTTTTTCACATAAGTGAAAATCTGATACAGATTGCCGGAATGCAGGGTATGCACATCATACTGAGCCTGAGTAGTGTGAGTATAGTACTTGGCATCAATGATGAGAACCTCATTGCCTCTGGACAGCATAATGTCGCTTTGCATGACCGGGAGCATAGTCCCGATACCATCGTCCAACGCCCAGGGGATCTGAGATGCCGTTGCCGTTACCTTCGGACATTCCTTTGCGTAATACTCCAGTATGAACTTTTCATACAGTCGGTTCATACGCTGCTCGTCAATGAAAGAAGCCAGCCGGTATTCGCCAGAGTCCGTGGTCAACAGCATCCCTTCGAGAATCAACTGGCACAAGCTAATGAGCATACGATAGGTATTATTGTTCCTCTGAAACCGAATAGCTGACCAGCGGATCATGGTGGGATCGATTGTGTCAACATTCGAGAAGAACAGCATTTCCTTTTTCAGCTCGCTTTTGTACTCCTGATCCACCCTCGTGTGCCGGAGCAAAAGCATAACGGTCGTTTTCAGTATCTGATTCAGGAGATTGTTCTCGGAAAGCTCGTCGTACTCACAGGTCAACACCCGCTTTCTGGCAAGGCGGTTCTGAATGGTTCCCGGCATATCGATCTTGCCACGGACTACCGCAACATCCTCTTTGCGGTTCAAGTATTCCCGGTACAGCCCCTGTTTCAATTGTCTGCTGATGCCCTTCGCCAGAATCGCAGCGAAGAGGTTAT
>CAVFTR010000024.1:0-12849 GCA_963625685.1 bacterium | reverse complement strand
TTGCCTTCCCCTTGAGGGGAAGGTGTCGGCGTAGCCGACGGATGAGGTGTCTGTAAATCGCGGCACCAGCCGCCTACATTATTTGTGTAGGGAACTTATCTTGCCCGTTCCGTGTGCTGCGGTTTCCTCCGGTCGGGCGACCGCAAAAATCGTATCGGCACGATCTTAATGCGCCGCCAAAAAGCCTTCCCCTCAAGGGGAAGCCAGCCGCCTGCACGGCAGGGCCTCAGGCCGCTGTTGAAAACACGGCGATGGCGTTGACGGACATGTGGAAGAAGATGCCCGTCCAGATCGAGCCGGAGCGCTCATAGACAAAGCACAGCACCAGGGCCGCGGGGATGTACTGTATGGCCAGCAGCAGGTAGCCGGCATCGTGCAGCAGCACGGCGTACTGCCAGACGTGGTACAGGCAGAACATCGCCGCCGACACGAGGTAGGCCGCGGTGCGGCTGCGCGGATACAGGCCGCAGAACAGGCCGCCGCGGAAGATCGGCTCCTCGACGAGGGGCGCCATGAACACGGTCATGGCGATGATGACGCCGCGCTCGGACGAGAGCATGGTGTTGACCGTCTCCTCGTTGAGGTTATCGCCCGTTATGCCCAGCGCGCGCATGAGATATGCCGCCAGCAGACTCAGGACGATGTAGGAGAGCCAGCCATACCCGAAGGACGACACGCACAGCAGCGGCCTGTCGGCGAGTCCGTCGAAGCTGCGGCGCAGATACCGCCCCAGCAGCAGCGCCGTGAGCAGCAGCGAGGCCGCGTAGTATATGAGGTTGAGCCTCGCCGCGCTCAGCCCGGTCGGTATGGCCTGAGCAAGAAGGCTCAGTGCGACGGGGAACACCGCGGCGTGCAGCAGCAGCAGGAGCATCGCGCTCCACAGCTCGCGTCTTGTAAGTCTGTCTCTCATCAGCCCCTCGCTTTCTGCTGGAGCTCGCTGAGAAGATTGAGCGCCTCGAGCGGCGTGAGAGAGTTTATATCCGTTGCGCGCAGGATGCGTGCGACCTCGTCGCATCCTGCGTCGGCGAGGCTTATCTGATCGCTCGGCTCCTCCGTCTGCTCTGTCCTCGGCGCCGCGCCCTCTGCCTCGAGCTGCCTGAGATAGGTCTTCGCCCTGGCGATGACCTTGTCGGGCACGCCTGCGAGCTTTGCGACCTCAAGGCCGTAGCTGTCGTCGGCGGCGCCGGGGACTATCTTGCGCAGGAACACGAGGCTGCCGCCCTGCTTTTTCGCGCTTATCGAGTAGTTGCGCACGCCCTCGACGCTGCCCTCGAGCGCGCTCAGCTCGTGATAGTGCGTTGCGAACATCGTCTTTGCGCCGAGCTTTTTCTTATCGGCACAGTGCTCGAGCACCGCGCGGGCTATGGCCATGCCGTCGTAGGTCGAGGTGCCGCGGCCGATCTCGTCGAGTATCAGCAGGCTCTGCGGAGTCGCGTTTGCGAGGATATCCGCGACCTCGCTCATCTCGAGCATGAAGGTCGACTGCCCCGAGGCGAGGTCGTCCGACGCGCCGATGCGCGTGAAGACCCTGTCGACCACGCCGATAACGGCGCTTTTTGCCGGCACGAAGGAGCCCATCTGGGCCATGAGCGTTATCAGCGCCGTCTGACGCATATAGGTGCTCTTGCCGGCCATGTTCGGGCCCGTCACGATAGCCAGGCGATCGCCCTCGCAGTTTAGCAGCGTGTCGTTCGGGACGAAGGCCACGTCGCTGAGGGTCTGCTCGACGACCGGGTGCCGCCCCTCGCGGATAATGAGCTCGCCCGAGGTGTCGATCTCCGGCATGCAGTAGTCGTTGCGCACGGCGACCTCGGCAAAGGAGCACAGCACGTCCAGCTGCGCGACGGCGGAGGCCGCCTCCTGCACCTTGTCGACCTGCTGCGCTATCGTATTGCACAGGTCCACGAAAAACTCGTACTCGAGCTGCTTTATCTTGTCCGTGGACGACGTGAGCGTCGTCTCCAGCTCCTTGAGCTCGGGCGTGAAGTAGCGCTCGTTTGAAACAAGCGTCTGTTTTCTGATGTAATTGTCGGGCAGCTTGCCCGCGTCGACGGATTTGGGCACGTCGATGAAGTAGCCGAAGACCTTGTTGTAGCCGATCTTGAGCTTCTTGATGCCCGTGCGGGCCCGCTCCTTTGCCTCGAGCTCGGCCACCGCCTCCGCGCCGTTGTCGCGGATCTTGCGCAGCTTGTCGACCGTCTCGGAGTAGCCGGGCTTCAGGATGCCGCCCTCGCGTATGGAAAACGGGGGGTCGTCGCAGATCGCCCAGTTTATGCGCATGAGTATCTCGTCGAGCGTCGGAAGCCCGGCTATTTGGCACAAAAGCGCGCTTTTGAAGGGCTTCAAAAGCTCTATCAGCCTCGGCAGCGCGGCCGCGCAGTCGCGCAGCACCAGAAGGTCGCGGCCGTTTGCCGTGCCGTAGACGACCCTGCCTATGAGCCGCTGCATATCGCCCATGCCGCGCAGCGTCTCGATGAGCTCGCCGCGCGTGACGTTGTCCTTATAAAGCTCCTCGACCGCGGCGAGCCTGCGCTTTATCGCAACGGGGCTCAGAAGCGGCCGCTCTATCCATGCGCGCAGCTCCCTGCCGCCCATGGGAGTCCTGGTCTTGTCGAGCACCCACAGCAGCGAGCCGCGCTTTTCGCCGGTGCGCAGGGCTTCCGTGAGCTCCAGCGAGCGGCGCGTGGCCCAGTCGAGCTCCATGTATCTGCCGCCCGTGAAGAGGTCTATGCGCCGGATATGCGCCATGTCGGTCTTCTGTGTCTCGCTTATATAGCGCAGCAGCGCGCCCGCGGCGGACACCGCCGCCGGCTTGTCGCCGAGCGCCGCGTCGTCGACGGAATCAAGGCCGAACTGCTCGCACACGCGCTCTGCGCAGGGCCCGTATTCATAGTCGTCGCCGCCCATCTCCAGAAGGCTGCCGAGCTTGAAGCGCGCAAAATCGTAGATGGTGCCGGTCTCCGCGGCGGCCTTGTTCATTATCAGCTCTCTCGGGGCGAAGCGGCCGAGCTCGTTTATGATGTGGCTGAGCGTATCGCCCTCGAAGGCCGCGACGCAGAACTCGCCGGTCGAGATATCGCAGAAGGCGACGCCGCATTTGCCCGGCTCGTAGTACACCGCGCCCAGGTAGTTGCTCCGTCCGGCCTCGAGCATCGAGGCGTCGGTCACCGTGCCGGGGGTTATGACCCTGATGACGTCGCGCTTTACAAGGCCCTTGGCCGTCGCGGGGTCCTCTATCTGCTCGCAGATGGCGACCTTGAAGCCCCGTGCTATCAGCCTTGCTATGTAGTTCTGGCTGCTGTGATACGGCACGCCGCACATGGGCGTGCGCTGCTCGGGGTCCTCGACGCCGCGGTCGCGCGTCGTCAGCGCAAGGTCGAGCTCTCGCGAGGCCACGCGCGCGTCCTCGTCGAACATCTCGTAGAAGTCGCCGAGGCGGAAAAACAGCAGGCAGTCGCTGTACTGCGACTTTATCTGCTGATATTGCTGTTTCATCGGTGTAAGCTCTGCCATTTTTTAGTTACGCCTTTCTGCTGTACTTATACATTTATTGCGCTGACTGCTCCCCCCTGCCTTCCCCTTGAGGGGAAGGTGTCGGCGCAGCCGACGGATGAGGTGTCTGTAAATCGCGGCGACAGCCGCAACATTGTTTGTAGGGAACGGTTTTCTCCGCACCCTCCGGTCGGGCGACCAATGACCGCCCCTACGACACGTTTTTTGTGCCGGCAAAGCCGCCGCTCCCCCTGCCTTCCCCTTGAGGGGAAGGTGCCGGCATAGCCGGCGGATGAGGTGTCTTCAGATCGCGGCGACAGCCGCAGCATTGTTTGTAGGGAACGGTTTCCTCCGCGCCCTCCGGTCGGGCACCGGCAAAAACCGTATCGGCACAATGCTGATGCGCCGCCAAAAAAGCAACCCCACCGAGTCGGAAACGAAGTGTCCGACCCACCTCCCCTTACACAGGGGAGGCAGCGCACCCGATAACTCTGCCGCACCCCATTGGCTCCCCTGTGTAAGGGGAGCTGTCAGCCGCAGGCTGACTGAGGGGTTGCCGTTCCCACCGCCTTCCCCTTGAGGGGAAGGTGCCGGCGTAGCCGGCGGATGAGGTGTCTTCAGATCGCGGCCCCAGCCGCAGCATTGTTTGTAGGGAACGGGCTTGCCCGGCCACTCTCCGTGCAGGCGATTCGCATGAAAATGAAGCAAGCAGTTATTACGGTGTCCCGACCGGGCACTACCGGCAGCCCCTGTAGGGAACTTATCTTGCCCGTTCCGCAAGCTCACTTCGCCAGCGAAAACGCCCTCGACCAGGCCTCGTTCATCTGCTCACGGAATCTCCCGGGCAGGAAGCGCATGAACTCCTCCCAGGTGTTGTCGGCGTAGCTGAAATAGAACACGCCCTTTTCGGCAAACTCGGGAAACTCCCTCTTCTCGCGCTCGCCGAGCTCGTGGTCGGAGACGTAGCACCACCACGACATACGCGTTTTTATCATGCCGCAGCAGACGGCCTCGTCCCAGTCGAGGCGGTACTCGCGGCTGTTCTCGCCGCCGGTGCGGAAGATGAGTCCCTGCTCGGTGAAGGAGATGTTCGCAAAGCCGTAGGTCGACTCGGAGATAAAGCGCACGGCGAACAGCCATATGACCGCCAGCACCGCGAGGATGATCGCTATCCCGCGAAAGGGCGCGAGCGCCGGAACGAAGATGCCCAGCAGCGCGGCGGCGATGCCGAGCGGCAGCAGCACGAGCCCCGCGTAAAACAGCAGCTTCAGTATATTCGAGGGGAAGCGCAGCGACTGCGAGACCTGATATCTTTTGAGCTTTTCACTTTTCATTTTTCTCCGACCTTTCCGTAGAGCGCCCAGGTGTTGCCCGACACGATCTCCACGTCTATGAATTTTCCTATCAGCGACCTGTCGCCCGACAGATGCACGAGCCTGCCGCCGTTTGTGCGTGAGGAGAGGTTATACTCCCGCTTTCCCGTCTCGCCGTCGACGAGGACGCGGACGGTCTTTCCGATATATTCGGCGTGCTTTTCCGCCGAGACCCTGTTTGCCGCCTCGAGCAGCCTGTCGAATCTGCGCTGCTTATCCTCGCGCGTGGCGGCGTCCGGCATGCTTGCCGCCGGGGTGCCGACGCGCTTTGAGTAGATGAAGGTGAACATCGCGTCGTAGCGCACCTCGTCGCAGAGCCTCACCGTGTCCTCGAACTCCTCGTCCGTCTCGCCGGGAAAGCCGACGATGATATCCGTCGTCAGGACGAGATCGGGCATGTATTTTCGCGCAAGGCGCACCTTCCCGAGATACTTTTCCGCCGTATAGCTGCGGTTCATGGCGCGCAGCACGCGGTCATTGCCCGACTGCACGGGCAGGTGCAGCTGATGCGCGCATTTTGGGCACTCGGCCATGGTCTTAAAGAGCTTTTCCGTCGCGTCCTTGGGGTGGCTGGTCATGAAGCGGATGAGAAACTCGCCCGGAATGTCGTTTATCATGCGGATGAGGTCTGCAAAGTCGACCTCCGAGCCGAGGTCCCTTCCGTAGGAGTTGACGTTCTGACCCAGGAGCGTTATATCCCTGCACCCGCTCTCAACGAGCGCCCTTGCCTCGGCGACGATATCCTCCGGACGCCGGGAGCGCTCCCTGCCGCGGACGTAGGGCACGACGCAGTAGGTGCAGAAATTATTGCAGCCGTACATGATCGAAAGCCAGGCCTTGACGCTGCCGTCGCGGCGCAGGGGCATGCCCTCGGCGACGACGCCGTCGCTTTTTTCCGTCGCGAAGACGCGCTTGTGTCCCGTCATGGTCCTCAGCAGCAGCTCGGGAAAGCGCCACAGCTCGTGCGGGCCGAAGACGAGGTCTACGACGGGGTAGGATCTTTTTATCCTCTCGGTCATGTGCTCCTGCTGCACCATGCAGCCGCACACGGCGATCATCTGCCCCGGGCGCTGCTTCTTGCTGTGGTTGAGCTGCCCGACGTTTCCCAAAACGCGCATCTCCGCGTGCTCGCGCACCGCGCAGGTGTTCACGACGACGACGTCGGCCTCGAACTCGTCCTGCGTGAAGGCGTAGCCCATCTCGGCCAGGTAGCCGCGCAGCTTTTCGCTGTCTGCCTCGTTCTGCTGGCAGCCGTAGGTGTCGACCATGGCCAGGGGATGCGCCTTTTCCGAAACGAAGCGCTCGTTTATCTCGCGGCAGATATCCTCCTGGCGGCGTATCTCCGCGATGCTTATCTCTTTTCTCTCGTATGCCATTTCCGCTTTCCTTATAAATTAATATACTGACGTACATTGTATATTAACATAAAATCAGTGGAATTTTCAACACAAATCATGTATAATGGCTTAATTAACGATCAAGAGCATTTACGAGGTTTATCACATGACACGCATCAACATCCTCCCGCCGCTGCTGGCCGACATGATCGCCGCCGGCGAGGTCGTCGAGCGGCCCGCCTCGGTCATAAAGGAGCTGATGGAAAACTCCTTCGACGCGGGCGCGAAAAAGCTGACGGTCGAGTTCAAGGGCGGCGGAGCGACCTATATAAAAATATCCGACGACGGCTGCGGCATGAGCCCCGAGGACGCGGGGCTTGCCTTCACGCGGCACGCGACGAGCAAGCTGCGCGACGAAAAGGGCCTTGAGGCCATCGGCACCATGGGCTTTCGCGGCGAGGCGCTGGCAGCGATCGCCGCCGTGAGCCGCATCGAGCTCACAACGCGCGAAAGGGGCGCGGACGAGGGCGTGCGCGTCTCGGTGCAGGCCGGAGATATCCTCGACATGTCGCCCTGCGGCTGTCCGGAGGGCACGGCGATAACCGTGCGCGATATCTTCCACAACACCCCGGCGCGGCTCAAGTTTTTAAGGTCCGACCGCTCGGAGGCCTCGGCCTGTATAGCCGCGGCCATGCACTGCGCCCTCGGCCGGCCCGAGGTCTCGGTGCGCTTAAGGCGCGACGGCGAGGAGGTGTTCTTCACCCCCGGCGACGGGCGCGCGGACTCGGCCGTGTACGCGCTTTTAGGGCGCGAGGTCTCGCGCGGGCTGCTGCCCGTATCGGGGAGCGCCGAGGGCATGTCGCTCACGGGCTTTGCCTCCTCCCCCGCCTTCGGGCGCGGCAACCGCGCAAATCAGCATTTTTACTGCAACGGCAGATACATAAGATCGGTGCTGCTCCAGTCGGCGCTCGAGCAGGCGTACAAGAACACGCTTCTGACCGGGCGCTTTCCCTCCTGCGTGCTGTATCTCGAGCTTTCAAACGGCGCGGTGGACGTGAACGTACACCCGGCCAAGACCGAGGTGAAGTTTTCCGACGAGAAAAAGGTCTTCGACCTTGCATACCAGACGGTGCGCGCCTGCCTCGAGGCAGAGCAGCGCCCGCCCGAGATAACGCTGCCCGAGCGCGGGCAGGCCGCCGCTCCCGCGCCGGGGGCCGGCTTTTTCCGCAGCATGCCCGCGAGCGAATACCGCTCGGCGGCCGCCGTCTCAGGGCAGCGCGGCGCAAGGCCCATGTTCCGCGCACCGGCGCTCTATGACACGCCGGAGCGGGCTCCGAAAGCAGACATTTCGACAAAATTCGACGCTTATCTCCCTCCTTCGACGGAGAGAACGCTCACGAGTGTTGAAAAAACAGTTGAAAATGTTGAAAAAGTTACAGAGATCGGCGCTCCGGCCTGCCGCGTTATCGGCGAGGCGCTGGACACCTACATCATCGCCGAGATAGGCGACGAGCTCATGCTCATCGACAAGCACGCGGCGCACGAGCGCATGATATTCGACCGGCTGCGCTCGCAGGAGGCGCAGATAATGAGCCAGACCCTGCTCGCGCCGCTCATCATCCGCCCGACGGCCGGAGACGCGGAGCTGCTTGAGAAAAACGCAGCGCTTCTCGACGAGCTGGGCTTCTGCGTCGAGCCCTTCGGCTCAAGCTCGTATGCCGTGCGCGCCGTGCCCGACGGCGTCGATGTCTCCGACGCGCCCTCCGCGCTCGAGGAGATATGCGAAAGGCTGCGCGGCGGCGAGGGCGTCTCGGCGCAGTCGGCGCGCGACGGGATACTGCACACCGTGGCCTGCAAGGCGGCGATAAAGGCCGGCCGTCGGCACGACAATGCCGAGCTTGAGCGCATCGCGGCCGCCGTCGCCTCCGGCGAGGTGAAATACTGCCCGCACGGCAGGCCGGTCTCGGCGCGCCTTACGAAAAAGCAGCTCGACAAATTTTTCAGCAGGATAGTGTGATATGGCCGAAAAGATCCTTGTTATAACGGGCCCCACGGCGACGGGCAAGACCCGCCTCTCCGTGGAGCTTGCAGAAAGCCTCGGCGGCGAGATAGTCTCGGCAGACTCCATGCAGGTCTACCGCGGCATGGATATAGGCACCGCCAAGGTGACAAAGGCCGAGACGCGGGGGGTGCGGCACCACATGATAGACGTGGCCGAGCCCTCGGAGGACTACTCTGTCTCGCGCTACGTCGCCGCGGCCGACGCCTGCGTGCGGGATATCCTCGCGCGCGGCAGACTGCCCATTATCGCAGGCGGCACGAATCTGTATATCGACTCCCTCATCGCGGGGCTCGACTTTGCCGAAAGAGCGGAGGACGCCGCCCTGCGCGAGAGCCTGAACGCGCGCTACGACGCCATAGGCGGGCAGGCGATGCTCGAGCAGCTTCGCGGCTTCGACCCCGAGCGGGCCTCCCGGCTCCACCCTGCCGACAAGCGCCGCATCGTGCGCGCCATCGAGGTCTACACCCTCACGGGACAGACGATGACCCTTCACGACGAGGAGACCAGAAAGCTCCCGAAGCGCTACGACGCCGTTAAGCTCGCGCTGAGCTTTTCTGACCGCGGTATCCTCTACGACAGGATAAACGAGCGCGTCGACAAAATGGTCTCCGACGGGCTTTTCGACGAGGTGAGCGCGCTTCTTGACCGCGGGCTTTCGCCCGACTGCACCGCCATGCAGGCGATAGGCTACAAGGAGCCCGCGGCGTATCTCCGGGGCGAGATATCGCGCGGCGAGGCCATAGAGCTCATAAAGCAGTCCTCGCGGCGCTATGCCAAGCGGCAGCTGACATGGCTGCGGCGCGACGGGAGCCTGTGGTGGTACCTCTGGCCGTCCTCGCCCGATTTTAATGACGCCCGACAGGCTTCGACCGAATATTTGCGCTCGCGTGGGTTATGATGCTTCTGTCAAATCTACATAGACAGGAGCAGAAAAAATGCAAAAGACACAGAGCCTACAGGATTCCTTTCTCAATCAGCTTCGCCGCGAGAGGGCGACGGTGACGGTGTTTCTCGTAAACGGCTTCCAGCTGCACGGCGTCATCCGCGCCTACGACGGCTTCACGGTCGTGCTCGACTCCGAGGGCCGGCAGCAGCTCATCTACAAGCACGCGATATCCACGGTGATACCGCCGCGGCCGGTAGCGCTCGGCGACGTGACATGAAAAAGGGCGCGGCGTATCTCGGATACGCGGCCTGCGCCGTGTTTATCGCCGCCTGCGCCTGGACGCTCGCCCTCCTTATCCGCTGCGGGGACGGGCCGGTGACCGTCGCGGCCGTGCGGCGCGAGCTTCGGCTGAGCGTCGCCGCCGAGGGACTTATCTGGCGCGACGAGCGCATCGTCTGCGGCGATAAAAGCGCGCTCCTTGCGGTAAAAAGCGGCGGCAGGGTCCGGGGCGGCGGCGTCATCGCCGTGTCGGAGGACGCGGAATGCGTCCTTGCGCCCTGCGCCGGCATTTTCAGCACCTTCGTCGACGGCTGCGAGGGCCTGTCCCCCTCGGAGCTCGGCCGGACCGCTCCGGACGTGCCGGAGAACGCCGTCGGCAAGCTCGTCTCCGGCGGCTGGCTCTTCATCGCCGAGACCGGCTCTTTCGACAAGTTTCGACAGGGACAGCGCGTTTTCCTCTCCCTTCCCGGGGAGCAGGAGGCGACGGTCGTATCGGCCTGCGGCGGGCGGCTCGTCCTGCGCGTTCGCGGCGGCCTTGAGGATATACTCAACACGCGCAGGGCCGTCCTTGAGATACGCCTCGCGGTCCTCAGCGGCCTTGAGGTGCCCGGGGACGCCCTGCACAGCGACGCGGAGGGCAGCTTCGTATACGTCCTGCGCGCGGGCTCTCCCGTGCGCTGCGCGGTCGATATCCTCGAGCGGGACGGAGAGCATTATCTCGTAAAAGAGGGCGAGCTGAGAGAAAACATGCAGATAATTATAGAGTGATTTTAAATTTATAGTTATAATCAATTGTAAAAGCAACGCTGACGGGAGCCGAACGCCTGCCGCCTGTCAGCCTCAGAAAAAACAAATCAAATCGCTGACAGGCGCTTTCAGTTTTGAGCGAGGAAAAATGTGGTCAGGCAAATCGAAAGACCGAGAGGAATACTTTGTGTATTTCCGAGGGCCTTCGCGCAGCATGAGCGCATTTTGACCGCTGAAGACCGGCAGGGGCATCGGCTCCTGTCAGCGAAAAAAAGCAGGGATAGACATGAGCATTGCAGAAAACGTAAAAGAAGTAAAGCGGCGCGTATCGGAGGCCGCGGTGAGGAGCGGCAGAGCGCCGGAGGAGGTGCGCCTTTGCGCGGCGACGAAGATGAACGACGCACAGCGCGTGCGCGAGGCGATAGCCGCCGGAGTTGATATCTGCGGCGAGAACCGCGTGCAGGAGCTGACGGAGAAATACGGGCAGGGCGCGTACGGGGGCTGCCCGCTGCATTTCATCGGGCATCTTCAGAAAAACAAGGTCAAATATCTTATAGGAAAGGTGCAGCTTATCGAGTCGGTCGACTGCATGGAGCTTTTGGCGGCGATAGACAAAAGGGCGGCAAGCCTGGGCATCAGGCAGGACGTTCTGCTCGAGGTCAATATCGGCGGCGAGGCCGCAAAGTCCGGCTTTGCGCCGGCGTCGCTCGCGGAATATCTGCCGCAAATGGCGCAATTTCCCTCCGTCAGGGTGCGCGGATTGATGGCGATACCCCCGATTTGCGAAAAAACGGAGGAAATTCGCCCATATTTTCGCGCAATGAAGCAGCTTTTTATTGACATTGGCGCAAAAAAATACGATAATGTCTCCATGGACTTTCTGTCCATGGGCATGAGCGCGGATTTTGAGACCGCGATCGAGGAAGGCGCGAACATTGTCCGCGTCGGCACCGGCATCTTCGGCGCCAGACATTACTGAGCACAATTATAAAGGAGGTCGTGCAATGGCCTGGCTTGACAATATACGCAACGCTATGCACCCTTATGACGATGATTATATAGAAAACGAGGAGCGCGCCGCCGAGGAGGAATTCTCCCGCGAGGAGGAGGCTCAGGCGGACGACAGCTTCGAGGAGCGTCAGCCGCGTCCCGTTTTTTCACGGCGCGAGCCGAAGCAGCAGAGCTACGCTCCCCCCGCGCAGGAAAAGCAGAAGATGAAGCTCAAGTTCGTGCGTCCCGAGCAGTTCGACGAGGCCGCCGAGATAGCCGACAGCCTCCGCGCACGGCAGGCGGTGCTCATGAATCTTGAGATGACGGAGACCGAGACCGCGCGACGGCTTCTCGATTTTCTCTCGGGCGCGGCCTACGCTTTGGGCGGCAGGGTCATGCGCGTCTCCGCGCAGGCGTATATAATCGCCCCCACGAACGTCGATCTCGTCGGCGATGCCGTCGCCGATTTCGAGAGCGCGGGACTTTATTTCTGATATACAGCAAGTTCTGAAAGGTGGATTTTAAGATATGACTACTCCTCAGGAGATCCGTGAAAAAAGCTTTGACAAGGCCAGAAGCATGTTCGGCGGCTACGATATGGCGACCATCGACGAGTATCTTGAAGAGCTGGCGGACGATTTCGAGGCGATGCAGAAGGAGAATCTTGTTCTCAAGAGCAAGATGAAGGTGCTTGTCGACAAGATCGAAGAGTACCGCACGAACGAGAGCGCCCTGAATCAGGCCATCCTCTCGGCGCAGAAGCTCAGCGTCCAGATCGAGAACGACGCGAGGGCTCGCAGCGCGAGCATCGTCGCCGAGGCCGAGGCCAAGGCAGCCGCTCTGCTGGGCAATATCGACGAGCGCATCGCCCAGGAGGAGTCGCGCCTTCAGGCGGCCAAGCTCAGCTCGGCCAAGTTCTTCGACGGCGCGCGCGAGCTGTGCCAGAAGCAGCTCCAGACCCTCGACACGCTCATGAAGGCCGCGGGCAGCGAGCTCAAGCCCGAGGCTATACGAATACCGAAGGAGCAGCCCGCTCCCGTTTCCGAACCCAGTCCCGCGGATTCCGGCAACACTCAGGTATTCAACTTTATAAAAGACGAGATCTGAGTTTTTGCCGAAGCAGACGCTTCGGCCGCCGGCATTTGCATCCGGGATATTAAAGGCGTGCGGAAACATTTGCACGCCTTTTTATTTTTGTTGTCGCATTGAGGCACTCGCCCGTTGGGCGAATGGATTTTATCACACCTCATCCGTCAGCCTTCGGCTGACGCCTTCCCCTCAAGGGGAAGGCATGGAGTGCGGCGCAGCACCGCAGGGCGATGCAAAACCGGTTTGCTCAATTGCCTCGACACCGTGCCGCCGCAAGCTTGCATCGCGCCCACGGGAAGCGATGCATCCTCGGTTTATGCCGTTGTCTCCGGCTGGGAAACCAGAGATAAAAGTTATCCGCAGGTGCGTCAATGCGCCGCCAGAAAAACAACCCCACCGGCTCGGCTTGCGCCGACCCACCTCCCCTTACACAGGGGAGGCAATGGGAGGCGGAGCCTTGCGGTTTTTGACGCAGTTTCCGGTCGGGCCACCGCAAAAAACGTATCGGCACGATGTATGTGCGCCGCCAAAAAGCCTTCCCCCTTGAGGGGAAGGTGTCGGCGACAGCCGACGGATGAGGTGTCATCAAATTCT
>CAVFTR010000023.1:0-12922 GCA_963625685.1 bacterium | reverse complement strand
CGGGACAGCGCAATATATGTATCGGCACAATGTATGTGCGCCTCTAAAAAAACAAACCCACCGAGTCGGAAACGAAGTGTCCGACCCACCTCCCCTTACACAGGGGAGGCAATCGCACCCGATAACTGCCGCAGCTCTCCTTACACAGGGGAGGCAATGGGCGGCGGAACCTTACGGTTTATGCCGTTGCTTCCGGTCGGGAAAATGCAACGACTGCTTGCTTTGACTTCATGCGAGCTGCCCGCCACGGCGAGTGGCTTGGCTCCCCTGTGTAAGGGGAGCTGCCGACGAAGTCGGCTGAGGGGTTGCCTGTGCACTGTTATTGTGCCGATTTGGTGCAAAAAAATAGTCGGCACCCTGCCTTCCCCTCAAGGGAAAGCCAAGGGTACGCCGATCTCGCTGCCTACCAAACCTTTACGAACGGAACAGGCAAGATAAGTTCCCTACAGAGTCTGTCGGTAGTTTCCGGTCGGGACAGCGCAAAAAACGTATCGGCACGATCTTAATGCGCCGCTAAAAAGCCTTCCCCTTGAGGGGAAGGTGCCGCGCTTGCGCGACGGATGAGGTGGCTATAAATCCTTTGCCGTCAGGCAAACACAAAGCGAATTGTAGGGAACTTATCTTGCCTGCTCCGTTTGTGACGGTTTCCTTCGCACCCTCCGGTCGGACCACCGCAATGACTGCTCGATCGATCTGCATGCGAGCCGCCCGCACGGCAGTGCCCGGTCGGGACGGCGCAAAAAATGTATAGGAGAGGCGTTAATTCGCCGCTGAAAAAATGGCAATTCTGATAGATGGAAAAAAGCTCTCGGAGAAGATCTGCGCGCAGGTCAGGGCCGAGGCGGAAAAAATGCGGCGCAGGCCCTGCCTCGCGGCGGTGCTCGTCGGCGAGGACCCTGCCTCGCAGATATATGTGCGCAACAAGGAGCGCGACTGCGTCAAGTGCGGCATCATAAGCCGCCGCTTCGACCTGCCGGACACGCTGCCGGAGCCGGAGCTTCTCGGGCTTATAGGCGAGCTCAACGCCGACGACACGGTCGACGGCATACTCGTGCAGCTGCCGCTGCCCGGGCAGATATCCGAGCGCGCCGTCATAAACGCGATAGCGCCGGAAAAGGACGTCGACGCGTTTCACCCGATAAACGTCGGCCGCATGGTCACCGGCGAGGGCGCGCTCACGCCGTGCACGCCGGCGGGCATCATGGAGATGCTGCGCGAATACGGCATCCCGACCGACGGCAGACATTGCGTCGTGGTCGGCCGCAGCAATATAGTCGGCCGCCCGATGGGGCTGATGCTTTTAAACGCCGACGCGACGGTGACCTACTGTCACCGGCACACGCGCGATCTCGCGGCCATGACGCGGCAGGCGGATATCCTCATCGTCGCGGCCGGCTCGCCGCGGCTCATCACCGGCGATATGGTAAAGGAGGGCGCGGCCGTCATAGACGTGGCGATGAACCGCGACCCCGAGACCGGCAGATTTTTCGGCGACGTGTGCTTTGACGAGGTCGGGGAAAAGGCGGGCTTCATAACGCCCGTGCCCGGCGGCGTCGGCCCGATGACCCGCGCTATGCTCATGAAAAACATCCTCGCGGCAGCGAAAGCGAGGCCGGAGCAGTGAGTGGTAAAAGCAGGAATGAGGGGGTCGACCTGTTCAAGGCGCTGTCCATGTTCCTCGTGGTACTGCTGCATATAAATACGGCCGGCGGAGCGCTCGGCGGCAGCGTGCCGGGCTCTGCACAGTGGTGGACAGCAGACTTTGTGCAGATCGCAGCCTATTGCTGCGTTGACTGCTTCGCGCTCGCAACGGGCTTTCTGATGGCCGGACGTTCATTCCGGCCGGGACGTATGGTCTCACTGTGGATGCAGGTCGCCTTCTACTCGGTCGTCCTTGCCGCCGTGCGGCACTTCGCAGAGCCCGAGGAGATAGGCCTGCGATACATAGCCTCGGCGTTTTTTCCGGTGCTGACCTCGAAATACTGGTACTTCTCCGCGTACTTCATCATGTTTTTCTTCACGCCCTTTCTGAACGCGATGCTCAACGCGCTCGACGGGCGCGGCAGAAAAATGCTGCTGGTATCGCTCTTCGTTTTCACGTCGCTGCTGCCTACCTTCAGACCGCTTTCGGTCATGCCGCTGGCAGCCGGCTACAGCGCCGTGTGGCTCTCGATACTGTATCTTGCCGGAGCCTGCGTGAGGCTCGATAGGCTGTATGAGCGCGCGGACGGGAAATTCTTCGTGCTCATGTATTTTGCCTCGGTCGCCCTCATGCTGCTGTGGCAGGTATATGACCGCGAGAGCCTGCTGCTTGTCGGCTATCTTTCGCCGACCGTGCTTTTGTGCTCTCTTGCGCTGCTGTGCGCGTTCTGCCGCATGCGCGTTCCAGACAGGCTCGCGGGCGCGGCAAAATTCCTGAGCTCGACCTCCTTCGGCGTGTATCTCATCCATACCGGCCCCTTTGTGTGGAGCGTCCTGATGACGGGCAGCTTTGCCTTCATCGGCGGGCTGAGCCCCGCGCTCGTGCTCCCGTGCGAGCTCGGCTGCGCCTTGGCGATATACTTTGCGTGTACGCTTATAGAATATCTGCGTCAGAGGCTTTTTGAGCTCTGCCGCATAAACCGCCTCGCCGCCGCGATCGCGGACAGACTGGACGAGCTCGGCAGCACTGCCGCCGCCCGATGACCTGCGGGAGGCGAAGCCTCACGGTTTCCACCGTGTTTTCGATACCGGGCCGCCAGAGATAAGCGTATCCGTGACTGCGTCAATGCGCCATTAAAAAGAGCAGGCCGTAAAAAACGGCCTGCAAAACAGGGTTGTGGGATAAAGATATGAGCCGCGGTCCCGACTTGCGGGGCCTATTGGATAAGCTGTGCTTAGATGATACAGCCAATGGCCTGTCTTGTAAAGAGCGAAAAAGCACCAGTTTTGTCGAAGCGAAATTTTTTCGCAAATAATTCTTTTCCGCCGGGGAATACTGAGTGAGAAAGGAGTGTTTGCAAGTGATAATCGACCGCATCGCGCTTATTCTGACCATAATCGGCGGCATCAACTGGGGCAGCGTCGGCCTGTTCAAATTCGATATCGTCGCGCAGCTTTTCGGCGGACAGACCGCCTCCGTGAGCCGCGTGATATATACGCTCGTAGCCCTCGCGGCGCTGTGGTGCATATCGCTGCTTTTCCGCGGCGACGCGCTCTCAGAGCCGGACCGGTGATATGGCTCCGCCCGCCGTGCGTCTCGCGGCGGGCTTTTTATGCGCCGCGCGGCACTGGCTTGACTTTACAAGGCTTACAGGGTATAGTTATGAAGGCTTAAGCTGAAAGAGAGAACGAAAGGTTGATACGATGGAGAAAAACGAACGCAAGCGCGACGGCTTCCGGAGCCGCAGCGGATTTATAATCGCCTGCATAGGCTCGGCCGTCGGCATGGGCAACATATGGCGCTTCCCGACGCTCGTCTCGACCTGGGGAGGTCTGACCTTCCTGATACCGTACTTCATATTCGTCGCCCTCATCGCGTCGACGGGCGTTATCGAGGAGTTTGCCCTCGGCAGAGCGGGCGGCGCGGGCCCCATGGGCTCGTTCGGCAAGTGCACCGAGCTCAGATACGGCAGACGCGGAATAGGTGAGCGCATAGGCTACATCCCAATCCTCGGCTCGATGGCGCTCGCCATAGGCTACACCTGCGTCATGGGCTGGATATTCAAATACACCTTCATGGCCTTCACCGGCGAAATGCTGGAAATGGGTCAGAATATGGAGCTGATAGCGGATACCTTCGGCGCGACGGCGAGCGCGTGGGGCGCAAATCTGTGGATCGTCGCCGCCATAGCAGTGAGCTTTGCCATAATGTCCTTCGGCATCGCCGACGGCATCGAAAAGGCCAACAAGATAATGATGCCGATACTGTTCGTGCTGTTTATCGCGCTGGGCGTGTATGTGTTCACGCTCGCCGGCTCCTCGGAGGGCTACAGGTACATACTCACGATAAACCCCGCCGGCCTCGCGGAGCCCAGGCTCTGGATATACGCCTTCGGTCAGGCCTTCTTCTCGCTGTCTGTCGCCGGAAACGGCAGCGTCATCTACGGCTCGTACCTCAGCCGGGACGAGTGCATCCCGTCCTCGGCGCGCAACGTCGCCATCTTCGACACGCTCGCCGCGCTGCTGGCGGCGTTCGTGATAATCCCCGCCATGGCGACGGGCGGAGCGCAGCTCAACGAGGGCGGCCCGGGCCTCATGTTCATCTATCTTGTCAATGTTATAAACGGCATGGCCGGCGGCCGCATAGTCGGCATGGCCTTCTTTGTTTGCGTTACCTTTGCCGGCCTGACCTCTATAATAAACCTCTACGAAGCGCCGGTGGCGTTCTTGCAGGAGAAGTTCGGGCTCGGGCGCGTGCCGGCAACGGCGGCGATCCACGCTCTGGGCTGCGCCGCCGCTCTGTGCATACAGGCCATCGTCTCGCAGTGGATGGACGTCGTCTCCATCTACATCTGCCCGCTCGGCGCGCTGCTGGCGGCGATAATGTTCTTCTGGGTGGGCGGCAAAAAGTTTGCGCTCGAGGCCGTGGATCTCGGCGCGCGCAAGCCCATCGGCCGATGGTTCTATCCCCTGGGCAAATACGTCTACTGCGCCGCGTCGCTGCTGGCGCTCGTCGCCGGAGCGGCCCTCGGCGGCATCGGATGATAAATGAGATATCCCGTCCTTTCGGACGGGATATCTCATTTGAACAAATACTCGCTCGCTTCGACGGCGGGGAGCAGGGAGGCCGTGTCGACGAGCTCGCCGATGCTCCCGGCCGTGACAGGCTCGCAGTCGGCGAGGGGATTGACCCCGCCGTTGAAGGCGCCGCTCATGACGCTCGGCTTATCCACCGGCAGTATCCTGCGCCCGTTTTCGCAGATGAAATACAGGCGGTAGTCCACGTCGTGGCCGCTCGTCGCGTGCAGGGCGAGCTGCCCGAGGAGCGGGTACATCTGCCCGAACATCTCGCTCTGCGTGACCTCGAGAAGCAGCACCTCGCCCGCGCCCTCCGGCCGGCGGCCTGTCCATTTTTTTATTATCCTCATTGCGCTCGCTCCTTTTTTTCTTTGAGCGTAGCACCTTACCTGCCGAGCTGTCAACAGAAAATGTCTGCAAAACGGCGGAAAGCCTGTTTTTTTCAGGGATTGAGCTCCGCGGTCTTGAAATACAGGCTCTTGAGCGTATCGACGTCAGCGCCCCGGGTCATGCCTGCAGACCAGCTGCGGCCGCCGAGATACCAGTATATGATGCCCGCTCCCTTTCCGTCGAGCTTCACGATGGGGTCGCCCTGCAAAAGCTCCAGCGTCATGGTCGGGTCCTCCGCCCAGTCGTAGTTCATGCCGGAGATGTCCTCCTGCTTATCCGTCTTCTGCGCGCGGATGACAAGGTCGCCGTAATCGGCCTGGTACAGCTTCGCGTCGCCGTCGATGGTCGTGTAAACGGGGGTCTTGCCCTCAAGCCCGGGCATATTGACGCCCGCGGCCTTGAACTCCTCCGCGCTCGACTCACGCACGGGGTTGGATATCTGCGTATCGCCGCTCTTGGCCTTATCGCCGCTCTTTGCCGTGCAGGCGCACAGCGCCGCCGCAAGGCACAGGCACAGCGCGCAGCATACGATGCTTCTTGTTTTTTTCGTTTTTTTCATTTTACTCGCTCCTTTCGGGGTCTGTATGTTGATGCGTCAACGGGCCTATGACGGATCAGCGTGCAAAATTGTTCCGCAAATATTTGATATTATCTCTATGTTGTGATAAAATCACCCTTGATTTTAACACAGGAGAGACGTAATGGACAGTAATTTCTTCGCGCTGCTCTCGCGCATGCGCTATATCGAGCGCTGGAGCCTGATGCGCAATTCGATACAGGAAAACATCCAGGAGCACAGCCACATGGTAGCCGTCATCGCGCACGCGCTGGGCGTTATCCGCCGCGACGTGTACGGCGTGCCCTGCGATCCCGAGGCCTGCGCCGCGGTCGCCCTGTATCACGACGCAAGCGAGATACTCACGGGCGACCTGCCCACGCCGATAAAATACCACGACGAGGAGATCATGAGCGCCTACCGCAGGGTCGAGACGATAGCCTCGGAAAAGCTCCTCGGCATGCTCCCGCCAGAGCTTCAGCCGGCGTTTGAGCCGATACTCGTCGGGGATACGCAGCGGGAGCTGCACCCGATAGTCAAGGCCGCCGACAAGCTGAGCGCGTACATCAAGTGCATAGAGGAGCGCAAGGCCGGAAACAACGAATTTCTCAACGCCGAGAGGCAGACGCTCGCGGCGATACACTCATACGGGCTGCCGGAGGCGGAATATTTCATCGAGCGCTTCATTCCGGCCTTCGAGAAGACTCTTGATGAACTGGGGACGATAGAATGATGGAAAACTCGAAGCTTCAGAGAATAAACGAGCTTGCGCGCATAAAAAAGGAGCGCGAGCTGAGCCCGGCGGAGCTGGCCGAGCGCGACGCGCTGCGCAGGGAATATCTCGACGAGTGGCGGCGCGGCGCAATAGAGATACTCGAGAACACCTATATCCAGACCCCCGACGGCAGGAAGCATAAGCTTCAGAGAAAGGACGCGAAATGACGGCCTTTACAGTCTGCATAAACGCGGTCATCCCGATATTTCTCATCATGGCGCTCGGCTGCCTTGCGCGGCATCTGGGCGCCATACGGCGCGAGGACGTGCCCGGGCTCAACGGCATGCTGTTTCGCTACTTCATGCCGCTGATGCTGTTTTACAACATCTACACCTCCGATCTCTCGAGCGCCGTGCAGCCGGGGCTGATCGTTTTCGCGGCCTGCGGCGTGCTGGCGGAGTTTGCGCTCAGCTTTATCTACGTCATGCTGACAGAGAAGGACCGCAGCAAGCGCGGCGTGAAGATACAGGGTATTTACCGCTCGAACTTCGTCATCATCGGCCTGCCGCTCGCGACGGCGCTCGTGCCGGGCGCGGACCCGGGGCCGGTGGTCGTGCTCATCGCCGTCGTAGTGCCGATGTTCAACGCCATCGCGGTCGTGACGCTCGAGCTGTTCAACGGCAAGCACCCCAGCCCGCTGAGGCTCGCCGCGGATATCCTCAAAAACCCGCTCATCCTCGGCACGCTCGTCGGCATCGCCTTCCTGCTGCTGGGCATACAGCTGCCGTCGCCGCTGCTGTCGACGATAAAGCAGCTGTCCGCCGCGACCTCGCCCATGCTGCTGTTCATGCTCGGCGCGTTCTTCCGCTGGGGCAGCATCCACCGCTATGTCAAAGACCTCGCCGAGGTCGTCCTCGGCAGGCTCGTCGTCATGCCCGGCCTCGCCCTCACCGCCGCGTACCTGTTCGGCATCCGGGGCATCGCCTTTGCCGGCATGATCGGCATCTTCGGCTCGGCTACAGCCGTCGCGTCGTTCACGATGGTCCAGCAGATGGGTGGCGACGACGAGCTCGCGGGCGATATCGTCGTTTCCACCAGCGCTCTGTGCTGCTTTACCATGTTCGCCTGGTCCCTCGTCTTCAAATCCCTCGGAGCTTTTTAGCGCTTTTTTGGCGGCGCTTTGACGCACCTACCGATACGTTTATCTCTGGTTTCCCGACCGGAAACAACGGTATAAACCGCTGCGTTTCGCGCTACGTGAGATCGTGCTGATTTAGTGCAAAGCTTCGGCGCACCCCTTGCCCTCCCCTTGAGGGGAAGGTGGGTCGCGAAGCGAGCCGGATGAGGCGTCATCAAATCGCGGCGTGAGCCGCCTGCAATATTTGTGTAGGGAACTTATCTTGCCCGTTCCGTGTGCCGTGGCTTGGCCGGCAGCGAGATCGGTGCGCCCCTGGCTTCCCCTTGAGGGGAAGCTGTCACCGAAGGTGACTGATGAGGTGTTATTAATTATTACATCCGCACCAAAATCATATCGCAGGGGCGCCCGCCAGCATGGTCGGAACAAAATTATCATATTACGCAGAAAAGACAGCTCGGATGTTTAAGTCCATGCTGTCTTTTTTGCGCTGAGGTTTAGTTTACAGACGGAACGGGCAAGCCCGTTCCCTACAAGGCTGTTGCGGCTCGCGCTGCGATTTTCAGACACCTCATCCGTCGGCTACGCCGACACCTTCCCCTCAAGGGGAAGGCAAGGGTGCAGGCTCCACCTGCGTGGCGCGGCAGTTCTGCGGTTTCGTCAGCGGCTTCGATACCGGGCCGCCGCAACAACTGCTTGCTTAGCTTACATGCGAGTCGCCTGCACGGCAGTGCTTACTGCGCTCTGTGCAGGAAGGTCACGACCTGGCCGCGGGTGCAGGTGTCGTTCGGGGCAAAGCGATTGCCTCCAACGCCGTCGGTTATGCCCTTGCCGACCGCCCAATTGACCGCGTCGTAGTAATACTCTCCGCTCGGCACATCGGTAAAGCTGCTGACCGTGCTCGCCGCGGGCTTGTTCGCAGCGCGCCAGAGGAAGGTCACGACCTGGCCGCGCGTGCAGGTGTCGTCGGGCGAGAATTTGTTGCCGCCGGTGCCCTGGGTTATGCCGTTTGCGACGGCCCATTTTACGGCCTCGTAGTAATACGCGTCGGTCTTCACGTCCGTGAAGCTGACGTTCGCGCTCACCGTGGGCTTGCCGGCCGCACGCCAGAGGAAGGTGACGACCTGGCCGCGGGTGCACTGTCCGTTGGGGTCAAATCTGTTACCTCCAACGCCCTCGGTGATGCCATTCTCGACCGCCCACAGGACCGCCTTGTAGTAATATTCGGTGCTGGGCACATCGACGAAGCTCACCTTTACGGGCGGCTTATACTCGGGGTCTGCGGCCTTGCAGCGCGTGCACACGCCGTTTTTGTAGTCGTGGCCGAGCGCCGCGGGCTCGTTTACGACGCTGCCTGCGCCGCATTCGCAGCTGAGCTCGGTCTTGCCGGCGCTCGTACAGCTTGCCTCGGCGACGAGCTTCTTCGTGTAAGCATGCTTATGCGCGGTGCCGTTGAGGTACAGCTGCGCGTCGTACAGCGCGTCGTTGCCCTCCGCGACGCTTATCGCGCGCCACTGGGCGAGGCTGCCGCCGTAATACAGGCCGTCGGAGAACAGGCATTTGTCGAACGCGCCCTCGCCGACGCTCTTTACGCTCACAGGGAGCGTGAGCTTCGCGGCGGTCGAGCAGCCGGAGAAGGCCTCGCTGCCGATACTTGTCACCGCGTCGGGAATGACGATCCCGCCGAGGCCGGAGCAGTAGCGGAACGCGCCCTCGCCGATGGCCTTGACGGACTTGGGGATATCGACAGACCCGAGCCGGATGCAGGACTCGAAGCTGAAGCTGCCGAGCTCGCCGAGGCCCTCGGGCAGGGCTATGCTCTCAAGCGAGAGGCAGTACTGGAACGCACCCTCGCCGATGCTCCTGACGGCTTTGGGGATATCGGCGCCGATGAGCGCGGTGCAGCCGGAAAAGGCGTAGCTGCCGATGGTGCTCACAGTGTCGGGAATGCTCACGTATAAGAGGCTCTCGCTGCCTGAAAAGGCCCAGTCGCCGATGGAGCTGACCTTGACGCCGTCGATCTCCCCGGGGATGGCGGCGGCGATGATATCGCCCTCGCAGCCTATTATCTCGCCGCTTTCCTTGTCAAAAAGCAGGCTTCCGCCCTCAACGGCGTATTTTGCCGCGGTCCGGGGATCCCTTGCGCCGCAGTCGGGGCAGGGCGTGTAGCCCTCCTCAAAGGCCATGCTGACGGAAACGGCGCCGCCGCTGCCGCCCAGGTGCTCACAGCCGCTGCTGTGGTAGTAATTGTCGTTTGCGCTGATGTACACCATCATCTCGGCAAATGCCGCCGTCGGCGCGAGCGATACGAGCAGCACGGCCGCCAGCAGCAGACTGAGTAGTCTTTTTCTCATGTTCTCTCTCCTTGTTACATTATATAATTGGTGATAGCTCCATGAATTTTATCATATCCGCCCATTCCGCGCAACTTTATTTAATGGCGAATTAAGGCTGTACCTATACATTTAGTACGTCAGCCCGGTGTCGTAACGCGGGCATAAACCGAGGCGTCTCTCGTTACGTAAAATTGCACTGATTCAGTGCAAAGATTTTGCACTGAATCAGTGCAATAACTGCATACAGGCAACCCCTCAGTCGACTTCGTCGACAGCTCCCCTTACACAGGGGAGCCAAGCCACTCGCTGTGGCGGGCGGCTCGAATGTAAGCTGAGCAAGCAGTCATTGCGGTGGTCCGACCGGAAGCAACGGCATAAACCGTAAGGTTCCGCCTCCCATTGCCTCCCCTGTGTAAGGGGAGGTGGGTCGGACACTTCGTTTCCGACTCGGTGGGGTTGCTTTTTTAGAGGCGCTTTGACGCACCTGCCGATACATTTATCTCTGGTATCCCGACCGGAGGGCGCGTCAGAAACCGAGGGTGCATCGCTTCCTGTGGGCGCGATGCAAGTTTGCGGCCGCACGGTGTCGAGGCAATTGAGCAAACCGGTTTTGCATCGCGCCGCGGTACTGCGCCGCGCTCTGTAGGGAACAAACGAAGTTTCTGCACCAAATCGGAACAACAACTGCGTACAGGCAACCCCTCAGTCGACTTCGTCGACAGCTCCCCTTACACAGGGGAGCCAAGGGAAGAGGCGACGGCGCTCCGGTTTTGCCGGCACCTTCGACACCGGGCGCCGGCAATAAACGTATCAGTGATTGCGTCAATTCGCATTCAAAACCTCCCAGCCGGGGAGGGGGAGGCGCTGCATCGCGCCGAAGACCTTCGACTTCATGTCCGGATAGCTCGCCGAGAGGGTCCTTATCAGCTGCTTTATCTCGTAGCGCTTGCTGGCCTTGTCCTGCGGACA
Organism: bacterium; assembly: GCA_963625685.1. GTDB lineage: Bacteria > Bacillota > Clostridia > Oscillospirales > Oscillospiraceae > F23-B02. The sequence goes on along the minus strand of CAVFTR010000023.1, from coordinate 2,102 downwards.
GGGGTTCTCGACGATGGGGACCCCGAGGGCGTCGGCGAGATTCGTTATCTTCTGCTCGCCGGCGTAGATGAGCGGGCGTATCTGCGTCACGCCGCTGCGGTCCATGTAGGTCACCGGCCTGAAGCAGCTCAGGCGGCCCTCGAACAGCAGGCTCATGAGAAAGGTCTCGACCGCGTCGTCGAAATGATGGCCGAGCGCGAGCTTTGATATGCCGCGCGCGCGTATCGCGTCGTTGAGCGCGCCGCGCCGCATCTTCGCGCACAGCGAGCAGGGGTTATCCTCCCTGCGCACGTCGAAAACTATCTCCTTTATGTCGGTCTTGAGGCAGGTGTAGGGGATATCGAGCTCGGCGCACAGCTCGCGCACGGGCGTGAAATCCATGCCCTCGAAGCCGAGCTCGATGGTGATCGCCTCAAGCTCGAAATGCCTGGGATAGTAGCTTTGCAGATGCCTGAGCGCGAGCAGCAGCAGCATGCTGTCCTTGCCGCCGGACACGCCGACCGCGACCCTGTCGCCCTCGTTTATCATGCCGTAATCGTCCACTGCCCTGCGGATGATGCCGGAGAATTCATTAAGCGCGCGTATATCCATGAAAATGCACCTCGGAATTATTAAAATCGAAATTCAGCATCAGCGAGTATTTCGGAGCATTTGCGAGTATTCGCGAGTTTCCGAAACGAGAATTAAAACGGGTGTTGACACCGCCCCCCCCGCTGTGGTATAAAAATAAGGCACGCTGTTAAAGCTGCTTATTTTCAGACGTAAGTATTTTAATAGCGCCCCGTTAAAAAGTCAAAGTATATTTAATTATTTTTGGAGGCACAAATATGTCCACGACAATGCTTACCAAGGAGACCGTTGAAAGAAAATGGTACATCCTTGACGCGGCAGGCAAGCCCCTCGGCAAGACCGCCGCTGCCGCCGCCGATCTGCTTCGCGGCAAGCTCAAGACCACCTATACTCCTCACGTCGACTGCGGCGATTACGTCATCATCATCAACGCCAAGGACGCAGTCCTGACCGGCAAGAAGCTCGAGCAGAAGTACTACCGTACTCACTCCGGCTGGGTCGGCGGCCTGAAGGAGACCCAGTACAAGCACCTGATGGCAAAGCGCCCGGAGCTGGCAATGCGTCTGGCAGTCCGCGGCATGCTTCAGAAGAACACCATCGCACAGTGGCAGCTCAAGCGTCTGCGCGTTTTCGCCGGCGCCGAGCACACCCACGCAGCACAGAAGCCCGAAGTTTGGGATCGCTAATAGGAGGAAGAGAATATGGCAACTTATAAGTGCAAAAGACCGTATATGTACGGCACCGGACGCAGAAAGCAGTCCGTCGCGCGCGTCCACCTCATCCCCAACGGCACGGGCGCGATCACTATCAACGGCCGTGATATAGACGATTACTTCGGTCTCGAGACCCTGAAGCTCATCGTTCGTCAGCCCCTGGTCACCACCGGCACCGTCGGCAAGGTCGACATCGAGGCGACCGTCCACGGCGGCGGCGTTTCCGGCCAGGCCGGCGCTATCCGCCACGGCATTTCCCGCGCGCTGCTCCTCGTCGACGAGAGCTACCGCGCATCCCTCAAGGCCGCAGGCTTCCTGACCCGCGACCCGAGAATGAAGGAACGCAAGAAATACGGCCTCAAGGCCGCCCGTCGCGCTCCTCAGTTCAGCAAGCGCTGATCGAGCATATTCAAGCTGCCGCTCCTGTCGGAGCGGCAGTTTTATTGCGGCGGGCGGCCTTTTTGTCCCCCCTGAAAACCACGGGTGCTGCCCGTGGTTTTCAGGGGGGACAATAAAATCCCGGCAATGCTTTGTGTATTGTCGGGATTTTTTATGACGTATGGGCGAAAAAGAGCCGCTCAAAACCGTGTGTTTTCCTATCTCAACCGGCCTTTCGGGCGGGATTTTTATTTTGAGCCGTTCCTGATCAGGAAGGTAAATCAAGGACGGAAGACAGCTTTGCCGCTATTTCGATCCACGCACCCCGTGAGGGGTGCGACAGCAAAAATGCACAAGATCAATTGCGCTTTTTTGCAAAAAAGACAGGGTCAATCACAAAAGTTGTGGGATGAAGGATTTCTGATGTAGGGTTTCCGGCTG
>CAVFTR010000022.1:0-16490 GCA_963625685.1 bacterium | reverse complement strand
GAAGGTGTCGGCGTAGCCGACGGATGAGGTGTCATCAGATCGCGGCGACAGCCGCCTACTATATTTGTGTAGGGAACTTATCTTGCCTGTTCCGTTGCTGTGGTTTCCTCCGCACCCTCCGGTCGGGCTGACGCAATAAACGTATCGGTACAATGTAGGTGCGCCGCCAAAAAGCAACCCCACCGGCTCGGAAACGAAGTGTCCGACCCACCTCCCCTTACACAGGGGAGGCAATCGCACCCGATAACTGCCGCAGCACCCCATTGGCTCCCCTGTGTAAGGGGAGCTGGCAGCCGTAAGGCTGACTGAGGGGTTGCCGGTACACAGTTGTTGTGCCGATTTGGTGCAAAAATTCAGGCTGCACCTTGCCTTCCCCTTGAGGGGAAGGTGTCGGCGTAGCCGACGGATGAGGTGTCATCAGATCGCGGCGACAGCCGCAACAGCCATGTAGGGAACTTATCTTGCCCGGCCACTCGCCGTGGCGGGCACCTCGCATGTAAGCTGAGCAAGCAGTCGCTGCCGTAGCCCGACCGGAAAGTGCTGGCAGCCCCTGTAGGGAACAGGCTTGCCTGTTCCGTTTGCGACGGTTTCCTCCGCACCCCCCCCGGTCGGGGCTGACGCAATAAATGTATCGGTACAATGTAGGTGCGCCAGTAAAAAAGCGCCAGTGAAAATAGGAGAGTAAAAATGTTCGATGTTTTTGTTCAGATCATAGGATTTGTCGGTCTGCTGTTCTTTTTCGTATCGTTTCAGGTAAAATCGAATAAAAAGCTGTTTGTTATGCAGACGCTGGGCTGCCTGTGCTTCAGTACGCAGTTTGCGCTTTTGGGTGCGTTCAGCGGCAGTCTCAGTGTGCTGATAAACATAATTAGAAACGCCATGCTCACGCGCTATAACAGCAGTGCGCTTGTGCGCTGGAAGGGCTGGATAGTCGTGTTTTCGGCGGCTACCACGCTCGTAGCGCTGCTGACATGGAGCGGCCCTATAAGTCTGCTTCCGGTGGCGGGAACCATTGCCGGAACGCTGGGCTACTGGACTAACAACGCAAAAAAGATACGGATCGCAAATTTGGCGGTGAACTCGCCGTGTATGCTCGTGTACGATGCGCTTGTCCACTCGTGGGGCGGCGTTGTGAACGAATGCATCACGATCGCTTCGATAGTTATTTCAATAGTGCGTTTCGGCTGGTCTGCGCTTGACGGCGACGAAATAGTCGAGCATAGAGCCGATAGCTGATAGCTATCAACCAGTCCCGGCTTCAACCACAGTCTCGACACCGGGCTGACGCAATAAATGTATAAGTACAGCAGAAAGGCGTAACTAAAAAATGGCAAGTAAGAATAAGGATTACAAACCTGAGGACATTGCATTTCCCGAGCAGCACATAGTGAGGTCCGAGCTGGTCGGCGAGATGAAGACGAGCTATATCGAGTACGCGATGAGCGTCATCATCGGCCGCGCGCTGCCCGATGTGCGCGACGGTCTCAAGCCCGTGCACCGCAGGATACTCTACGCGATGTACGAGGACAACCTCACGCACGACAAGGCCTTCCGCAAATGCGCGACGGCGGTCGGCGACGTGCTGGGCAGGTACCATCCGCACGGCGACGCCTCGGTCTACGACGCGCTGGTGCGTCTGGCGCAGGACTTCTCCATGCGCTACCCGCTCATCGAGGGCCACGGCAACTTCGGCTCGGTCGACGGCGACCCCCCCGCGGCCTACCGCTACACCGAGGCGCGCATGGCGCGCATGTCCGACGAGATGCTGCGCGATATCGAAAAGGACACCGTCGACTGGGACCCGAACTTCGACGAGACGAGGAAGGAGCCGCGCGTGCTGCCGTCGAGATTCCCGAACCTGCTGGTAAACGGCTCGTCGGGCATCGCCGTCGGCATGGCGACGAACATCCCGCCGCACAACCTCACCGAGGTCATAAACGCCTGCATCTGCGTGCTCGATGACCCCGAGGCCACGATGAACGAGCTTCTGCAGCACATAACCGGCCCCGACTTCCCGACCAGGGGCATCATCATGGGCCGCAGCGGCATACGCCAGGCCTACATGACCGGCCGCGGCAAGGTCATCATGCGCTCGCGCACGGAGTTCGAGGAGTTCGGCAAGGACAGGACGAGGATCATCGTCACCGAGCTTCCCTATCAGGTCAACAAGCGCCAGCTCATCGCGGCCATCGCCGAGCAGGTGCGCGAAAAGCGTCTCGAGGGCATATCCGACCTGCGCGACGAGACCGACCGCAGCGGCATGCGCATCGTCATCGAGCTCAAGCGCGACGCAAACCCGCAGGTCGTGCTCAACCGCCTGCTCACCCAGACCCAGATGCAGACGAGCTTTTCGATAAACATGCTGGCGCTGGTCAACAACCAGACCCAGCCGAAGATACTCAACCTGCGCCACATCATCGACGAGTACCTCACCTTCCAGGAGGAGCTCATCGTGCGCAGGACGAAATACGACCTCAGAAAGGCCGAGGAGCGCGCCCACCTGCTGGAGGGACTGCTCATCGCGCAGGACAACATCGACGAGGTCATACACATCATCCGAAACAGCTACGACAACGCAAAGCAGAACCTCATGGAGCGCTTCGGCCTGTCGGACGTGCAGGCTCAGGCGATACTGGACATGCGCCTGAAATCGCTTCAGGGCCTCGACCGCGAGAAGCTCGAGAACGAGTACCGCGAGCTCGAGGCGCGCATCGCCTATTACAAGGAGCTGCTGGCAGACCCCGAGAAGATCAAGGGCGTGCTCAAGACCGAGCTCATCGAGATCCGCGACAGGTACGGCGACGAGCGCAAGACCGAGATCCAGGACGTCGAGGACGAGATAGACATCGAGGACCTCATCGAGGAGGAGGACTGCGTCTACACCCTGACCCACAACGGCTATATAAAGCGCCTGCCCACGGCCGAGTACCGCGCCCAGGGCCGCGGCGGCAAGGGCGTCAAGGCCATGGCCACGCGCGAGGAGGACTATGTCGAAACGGTGTTCACCGCCTCGACGCACGACAGCATACTGTTCTTCACGAACCGCGGCAAGGTCTACGTCCGCAAGGGCTACCGCATCCCCGAGGCCGGAAGATCGGCCCGCGGCCAGAACATAATAAACATCATCCCCACCGACCCCGGCGAAAAGGTATCGGCGATGATCGCCGGACGCGGCATAACCGAGGATAACTACCTCGTGTTCGTGACCCGCAGCGGAACGGTCAAGCGCACGGCGCAGTCGGCGTTCAAGAACATCCGCTCGAACGGCATCCGCGCCCTGTCGCTGGACGAGGGCGACGAGCTCATAAGCGTTCTGCAGACCTCCGGCGAGGACAAGGTGCTGCTTGCTACGCACGACGGCATGGCCATCTGCTTTAACGAGTCCGACGCGCGCGCAATGGGCCGCGACGCGGTCGGCGTGCGCGGCATACGCCTGCGCGAGGGCGACTTCGTCGTCGGAGCGGGCATCGCGGCCGAGGGCTCGGCGATACTGTCGATAACCGAAAACGGCTACGGCAAGCGCACCGGCGTGGGCGAGTACAGCGTCCAGAACCGCGGCGGCATGGGCCTTAAAAACTACAACGTCACCGACAAGACCGGACCCGTCGCCGACGTCGTCATCGTCCATGGCGGCGAGGACCTGCTGGTCATCTCCGACGACGGCACGATAATCCGCATGGACGTCGGCAGCATAAGCCTGCTCTCGCGCAGCACCCAGGGCGTGCGCGTCATGCGTCTTTCCGGCGGCGCGAAGGTCATATCCATCGCCCCGACCGATAAGGAGGAAAACGGCGAGGACGCCGTCGAGCCGGACTCCCCCGACACCCCGCCCGAGGAGCAGTGATCGCCGTCCCCCCCATTGGCTCCCCTGTGTAAGGGAAGCTGTCAGCGGAGCTGACTGAGGGGTTGCCGGTACGCAGCTCTTGTGCTGATTTAGTGCAAAATTTAGCCGCCCCCCGTAGGGAACTTATCTTGCCTTCTCCTCAAGGGGAAGCCGATCGCACCCGATAACTGCCGCCGCCCCCATTGGCTCCCCTGTGTAAGGGGAGCTGTCAGCGGAGCTGACTGAGGGGTTGCCGTACACCTTGCCTTCCCCTTGAGGGGAAGGTGTCGCGCTTGCGCGACGGATGAGGTGTCTTCAAATCGCGGCGCGAGCCGCAACAATATTGTAGGGAACTTATCTTGCCCGGCCACTCGCCGTGGCGGGCGGCTCGCATGTAAATCAAGCAAGCAACTATTGCGGTGTCCCGACCGGAAGCTACCGCCGCACCCTTGCAGGGAGCTTATCTTGCCCATTCCGTTTGTGATGGTTTCCTCCGCACCCTCCGGCCGGGCGCCCGCAAAAACCGTATAAGTACTGATGAAAGGCGAAACTGAAAAATGAACAACGACTACAGAAAACGGGATCAGAAGCCGGAGGGCGGGCTCGCGAAGCTCGTCGTGGGCGGCATCGTCGCGCTCATTGTGTTCGCCAATGCCGTCGGCATCGACGGCGGCAGCACGTTTCCCATCATCCTGATGCTCGTCGTGATCGCGCTGGCGGCGTTCGGGGTAAAGAAGGCTCAGGACGAGGCGAATAAGAACGCCGCGCAGGACGGCGACGACCCCGCGCAGGCGCGCCCGGAGCCGGTGAAGCGCGAGTTTAAGCCCCAGCACTTTGACATGTCGAAATTTGTCGGAAAGCGCGCGGAGGGCGAGAGCCTCAGCAGGCGCCTGACCGAAAAAATGCGCGACGACCTCAGCCGCTGCGACGGCGATCACGAGCACGTCGAGCCCGGCTACCGCGGCACGGCCGACGAAAAGCGCGCCTCCCAGCTCAGGGAGATGCTGCGCAACGGCATCATCGAAAAGGAAGAATACGATATACTCATGCGAAAGTTTGGTCTGAAATGATGAAAACTGTCACGATATACACCGACGGGGCGTGCTCCGGCAACCCGGGACCGGGCGGCTGGGGCGCGATCTTGTGCTATAATGGTGCAAAAAAGGAGCTATCGGGCGGCGAGAAGATGACGACGAACAACCGCATGGAGCTCACGGGCGTGATCTCGGCGCTGCGCGCGCTCAGGGAGCCCTGCGTCGTGGAGCTTTACTCGGACTCGAAGTACGTGATCGACGCGCTCAGCCGGGGCTGGGCGGTCTCGTGGCGGCGAAACGGCTGGAAAAAGGCCGACAGGAAGCCCGCGCTCAATCCCGATCTCTGGGCCGAGCTGCTGGAGCTGTGCGAGAAGCACGAGGTCCGCTGCCACTGGGTCAAGGGCCACGCCGAGAACGAGTTCAACAACCGCTGCGACGAGCTCGCCGTCGCGCAGTCCAGAGCCGCCGCTTGCTCAGCTTCGCAGTAAGGCAGCTGCGGATACCGCAGTAAGCTGTCAGCCGTTAGCTGTTAGCTTATTGTGTGCGCTCTGCGCACAGATTTGAATAGGGCAACCCCACCGGCTCGGCCACTCGCCGTGGCGGGCAACTCGCATGCAGATCAAGCAAGCAGTAGTTGCCCCCGCCCGACCGGAACCTGCTGACGGAACCCCTTGGCTCCCCTGTGTAAGGGGAGCTGTCGACGAAGTCGACTGAGGGGTTGCCGGTACGCAGTTATTGTTCCGATTTAGTGCAAAATCGTTGCCGCACCTCTGTAGGGAACGGGCTTGCCCGTTCCGCATGTCTCGTTTTTTGCCGCCCCTACGATAATATTGTGTTTGCCTGACGGCAAATGATTTATTGACACCTCATCCGGCTCGCTTCGCGACCCACCTTCCCCTCAAGCTTCGCAAGGGGAAGGCAAGCGCACCCGATAACTGCTGCCCGTTCCGCCCTCCGGTCGTGCAGCGGCAATAGCTGCTTGCTTGATTTACATGCGAGCTGCCTGCCGCGGCGAGCGGCTTGGCTCCCCTGTGTAAGGGGAGCTGTCGGCAAAGCTGACTGAGGGGTTGCCCGTACGCAGTTATTGCGCTATATTAGTGCAAAATTTCTGCCCGCACCCCTTGCCATCAAATATCATTCGCTCGGAGAGCGAATACATTCAGCTATCAGCTAAGGGCTAACAGCTATCAGCTCGCTCCGCTCGGGCAACCGCAAAGAAAGAATAGGTAAAGATGAAATTCGCTACAAAAAGTCCGTTTCAGATATTCATGTCGTATATCATGGGCGAGCGCAGACTGTTCATCATCGACACGGTCTGCGCCGTGCTTGTCGCGGCCATCGACCTCGCCTTCCCCTACGTGTCGAAGAGCAGCATGCAGACCTACCTGCCGCAGAGCCTGTACAGGACCTTCTTCATCGTCATGGCGATACTGGCGGCGTCCTACGTGCTCAAGGCGGGGCTGTACTACATCATCACGGTGCTCGGCCACCGCATGGGCGTCAACATCGAGTCGCGCATGCGCGAGGACCTGTACACGCACATGCAGGAGCTGTCCTTCGGCTTTTACGACCGCAACCGCACGGGCACGCTCATGAGCAGGCTCACGGGCGATCTGTTCGAGATCACCGAGCTTGCCCACCACGGCCCGGAGAACATCGTCATCTGCGCGCTGACCATCGTCGGCGCGATGGCTATCATGTTCACGATAAACTGGCAGCTGACGCTCGTGCTGGCGGTGCTGCTGCCGCTGTGCCTGTGGTTCACGCTCAAATGCCGCGTGAAAATGAAGGCCGCGAACATGGAGGTCAAGCGCAAGATGGGCGTCATATACTCGGCGCTCGAAAACGGCGTATCCGGCGTGCGCACGGCCAGGGCCTTTGCAAACGAGGCGCTCGAGAAGGAGAAATTCGACGCGGCAAACGAGCTGTACCGCGGCGCGAAGAAGGAATATTACCGCACCATGGGCGCGTTCATGAGCGGCATGGAGTTCACGACCGGCATCATGCCCGTCGCGGTCATCGCGGTCGGCGGCCTGATGATAATGCGCGGCAGCCTCGGCTACATCGACCTCATCACCTTCACGCTGTACGTCTCGACCTTTATAAACCCCGTGCGCAAGCTCGCGCAGTTTGCCGAGATCTACATGCAGGGCACGGCCGGCTTCGAGCGCTTTCTCGAGATCATGCGCACCGAGCCCGAGATACGCGACGCGCCCGGCGCGGAGGATCTGGGCAGCGTCAGCGGCGATATCGCGCTCAATGACGTGAGCTTCACCTACGACAGCGTCGAGGTGCTGCACAATGTGTCGCTGCGCGCCGAGGCCGGCAAGACCCTCGCGCTCATCGGCCCCTCCGGCGGCGGCAAGACCACGGTCAGCCAGCTGATCATGCGCTTTTACGACGTGTCCTCCGGCAGCGTCACCGTCGACGGCAGGGACGTGCGCGGCATCACGCAGGCCTCGCTGCGCCGCAATATCGGCCTTATCCAGCAGGACGTGTACATGTTCGCCGGCACCGTGCGCGAGAACATCCGCTACGGCCGGCCGGACGCGACGGACGAGGAGGTCGTCCGGGCCGCGCGCCTTGCCGAGCTGCACGACGAGATAATGCAGATGCCCGACGGCTACGACAGCTACATCGGCGAGCGCGGCGTGATGCTCTCGGGCGGGCAGAAGCAGCGCATATCCATCGCGCGCGTGTTTCTCAAAAACCCGCCGGTGCTGATCCTCGACGAGGCGACCAGCGCCCTCGACACGGTCACCGAGCGGCGCATCCAGGCCTCGCTCGACCGGCTCTGCGTCGGCCGCACGAGCATCGTCATCGCCCACCGCCTGTCGACCATTCGCAATGCCGACCTCATCGCCGTCATCGAGCACGGCCGCGTCGCCGAGCAGGGCACCCACGCCGAGCTCCTCGCCCGCGGCGGCATATACGCTTCTTTAAACTCGCCTTGACGCAGCTGCGGATACATATATTGCGCCTGCCCGGTTCGGCACAACGGCGGAAACCGCAACGTTTCGCACTACGGGGCTGCGATCGGCTCCCCTGTGTAAGGGGAGCTGGCAACGGAGCTGACTGAGGGGTTGTTTTTTGGCGGCGCATTAAAATTGTACTTATACATATATTGCGGCGGCCCGAATCGAAGCTGCCGGCAAAACCATGAAATTGCCGCCCACATTATTTGTGTAGGGAACTTATCTTGCCCGTTCCGTTAGCCGCGGTTTCCGCCGCACCATCCGGTCGGGCTGCCGCAGTAAACGTATCGGCGCAATGTCTATGCGACGCCAAAAAGCCTTCCCCTTGAGGGGAAGGTGCCGGCCATCGGCCGGCGGATGAGGTGTATTTTCAGTGGCGCACCTACATTGCACCTATACATCTTTTGCGGTATCCCGGTATCGAAAAAATGGCAAAAACCGTAGCGCTTCGCTCTCCGCGAACGCGATAAAAAATTTGCTCTGCACTCACGAGAAGCGGCAGGATCCCGGTTTTGTCCGCACCCTCGACACCGGGCTGCCGCAATAAACGTATCGGCAGGTGACCCCGTGCGCCTCTAAAAAAATAAAAAGAGCGAGGAGATCAAATTCCTCGCTCTTTTTGTTTAATGTATAAGATCAACCCATCTTATTGAGTGCTACGGTCATTGCGCTCTTCTTGTGAGCAGCGTTGTTCTTGTGGATAAGACCCTTGCAGGCTGCCTTGTCCACCGCCTTGACCGCGACCTTGTAGCTCTCGGCCGCGACGGTCTTGTCGCCGCCCGCGACGGCTGCGTCAAACTTCTTCATGACGGTCTTGAGCGCGGTCTTGTCTGCACGGTTCTTGGCGCGGAGCTCCTTGCTCTTTGCGTCGCGCTTCATTGCGGACTTGATATTGGGCATCGTGTGCACCTCCTTATAACTTAGTAACAAAAGTCTACGGACTTTTCCGGCGAAAACCGCCGGTTTACGCCGGCTGCCGGACCGATTTTCCGATCCTGGCGGTTACTGCCGTTGGGACTGAATAACGTAACGAAACGCGAGTAGACGCTCGCGGATAATTAGTTTATCATCAAAGCACTGAAATTGCAAGCTTTTTCTTCGCTTTTTCCGTTTTTTTATCCTTCGATGTATCGCTTGTGCCGCGCCTGGGGATGCTACCACTATATATTGTTGCAGGAGGCAGAAGCATGCAGAATAAATTTGCCCGGACCGACCTCGCCGACGAGGCCGCCGCGAGAATAGAGCGCCCCGTCGAGGGCCTGCGCTGCGAGACCCTCTGCGTTCACGGCTGCACCGTGCGCCGCGTCGCCGTCGATACCGGGGCCGCCGCCCGCGCCGTCGGCAAGCCGATGGGACGCTACCTCACTCTTGAGCTGGCAGATTATGTAATACGCCGCGCCCCCGGCTTTTCAGACTGCGCCTCGGCGCTTTCAGAGCTCCTGCGCTCCTTTGCGGCCGTCAGGCGTGCGCGCAGCTTCCTTATCGCCTGCCTGGGCAACCGCGCCGTCACTCCGGACGCCCTGGGTCCCTGCGCCGCGGACTCGATAATCGTCACGCGGCACCTGAAAAGCTCGCTTCCGGAGGATTTCGCCGCGTTTTCCTCCGTCTCCGTCCTGCGCACCGGCGTTCTTGGCACGACCGGCATCGAAAGCGCGCAGCAGATACGCGCTGTCTGCGAGCTCGTGCGCCCGGACTGCGTTATAGCGGTCGACGCTCTGGCCGGCGGCGAGCTCGGCCGCATCTGCCGCAATATCCAGCTGTGCGACAGCGGCGTCTCCCCCGGCAGCGGCGTCGGCAACGACCGCGCGGAGATAAGCGCCGCCTCCCTCGGCTGTCCGGTGCTCGCCGTCGGCGTCCCGACGGTCTGCGACGCGTCCGCGCTCAGCTCCGACGCCGGCGCGGACGGCCTTTTCGTCACGCCGAGAAATATCGACGAGCTTGTGCGCAGCATGGCAAAGCTCATCGGCTACGGCATCGACCTCGCCCTCCACGACGGACTGAGCATAGCCGACATCGACGCGCTTATCGAGTGATGTTTCACGTGAAACGCGTTTCACGTGAAACAAGCGAAAAATTTTTCAAATGTTCCACGTGAAACATTGAAAAGCGCGGCGAGACTTGCTATAATAGCCAAAAGAGGTGAGACTATGTCAAGAATCATTGCGATAGCCAACCAGAAGGGCGGCGTCGGCAAGACCACGACCTGCGTGAATCTTGCCTGCGCGCTGAAAATGAAGGGCAAGCGCGTGCTGCTCGTCGACTGCGACCCGCAGGGCAACTCGAGCTCCGGCATGGGCGTCGACAAGAACTCGACCCCGGGCGCATACGAGCTGCTGATGAAAAACGCCGACACCGTCGACTGCATCCGCCATACGCCCTACGGAGACGTGATCCCGTCGAATAAGGAGCTGTCGGGCGCCTCGGTCGAGCTCGTGCGCAGGGAAAAGCGCGAGTTCGTGCTCAAAACGGCGCTGCAGCTCGTCTACAACGACTACGACTACATATTCATCGACTGTCCCCCGTCGCTGGAGCTGCTGACGCTAAACGCGCTCGTCGCGGCGGATAACGTCATCATCCCGATGCAGTGCGAGTACTACGCGCTCGAGGGCATCGCGGATCTGATGACGACCATCCGCATGTGCAACAAGCGCCTCAATCCCGCGCTGCGCATCCAGGGCATCGTGATGACCATGTACGACGCGAGGACGAATCTGACGCAGCAGGTCGCCTTTGAGCTGAAGGAATACTTCGGCGCGAAGGTCTACGAGACCGTGATACCGCGCTCGGTGCGCCTGTCCGAGGCGCCGAGCCACGGCAAGCCGGGCGTGGCCTACGACCGTATCGGCAAGGGCAGCCGCGCATATATGAAGCTCGCCGACGAGTTTCTGCTGCGCGAAAAGTACAGGAAAAGGAGCTAAATATGGCCAAGGAAACGAAAAAAGGCCTCGGACGCGGCCTGAGCGAGCTTTTCGGCGACGATATCCTCGACAATGAGAGCGAGAGCGAGCTCATTTACGCGCCCATCGCCAAGGTCGAGCCCCGCGCCGAGCAGCCGCGAAACCGCTTCGACGACGAGGCTCTGCAGGAGCTGGCTGACTCCATCGCGCAGTACGGCCTGATACAGCCGATCACCGTGCGGCGGCGCGAGGGCGGCTTTTATCAGATAATCGCGGGCGAACGCCGCTGGCGCGCCTGCCGCATGGCGGGGCTCGTCGAGGTGCCGGTGCGCGTCATCGAGGCCGACGACAGGCGCGTCGCCGAGCTCGCGCTGGTCGAAAATTTGCAGCGCGAGGACCTGAACCCCATCGAGGAGGCGCTCGGCTACAAGAGCCTCATAGAGGAATACGGACTGACGCAGGAGGAGGCGGCCAGAAGCGTGGGACGCTCGCGCCCGGCGATAACGAACGCGATGCGCCTGCTGAGTCTGAGTAAGGACGTCCTGCCGCTGGTCGAGGACGGGACGCTCTCGGCCGGTCACGCGCGCGCGCTGCTGCCGCTGAGCGATCCGGCAGAGCAGCTAAAGGCGGCGCGGGCTGTCGTCGACGGCGCGCTTTCCGTGCGCAGGACCGAGCAGCTCGTCACAAAAACGCTCAAAAAGCTCGCCGAGGAGCCGGTCATAGATGAAAAAACGAACGAGCTTATGGTCGATTACATAGCCGATACCGAGGATTACCTCAGCCGCACGCTCTCACGAAAGGTCGCGCTCGAGCAGAAGCGCCGGGGCGGCAGGATAATATTGGAATTTTATGACAGCGACGACCGCGAGGCGCTGATAGCAAATCTCGCGCGCATGGGCCGCAGCTGGGAAGAAATATTAAATTAAAGGAGAAAAATACGATGCTGGATATAAAATTTGTCCGCGAGAACCCGGAGATCGTCAGGGAGAACATCAAAAAGAAGTTTCAGGACGCGAAGCTGCCGCTGGTCGACGAGGTCATCGAGCTCGACAGGCGCTACCGCGCCGCGATGACCGAGGCAAACGAGCTTCGCGCGAGCCGGAACGCCTTGTCGAAAAAGGTCGGACAGCTCATGGGTCAGGCGAAAAAGGACCCCTCGAAGCTCGAGGAGGCCGAGGAGGCCAAGGCGCAGGTCAAGGCAAACGCCGAGCGCCTGGCGGAGCTCGAGAGAGAGCACGACGAGCTGGCGGTGAGGATCAGGCAGATCATGCTGACGATACCGAACATCATAGACGAGAGCGTGCCCATCGGGCCCGACGACTCGGCAAACGTCGAGGTCGAGCGCTTCGGCGAGCCGCTGGTGCCCGACTACGATATCCCCTACCACACCGAGATCATGGAGAGCTTCAACGGCGTCGACATGGACTCGGCCGCGCGCGTATCCGGCAGCGGCTTTTACTACCTCATGGGCGATATCGCGCGCCTGCACTCGGCGGTGACCGCCTACGGCCGCGATTTCATGATAAACAAGGGCTTTACCTACTGCATCCCGCCGTTCATGATACACGGCAACGTCGTCGAGGGCGTCATGAGCCAGACGGACATGGACGCGATGATGTACAAGATAGAGGGCGAGGACCTCTACCTCATCGGCACCAGCGAGCACTCGATGATAGGCAAGTTCATCGACCAGATACTGCCCGAGGCGAGCCTGCCGCAGACCCTGACGAGCTACAGCCCCTGCTTCCGCAAGGAAAAGGGCGCGCACGGCATCGAGGAGCGCGGCGTGTACCGCATACATCAGTTTGAAAAGCAGGAGATGATCGTCGTCTGCCGCCCCGGGGAGAGCATGGACTGGTACGAGAAGATGTGGCGCTACAGCGTGGAGCTGTTCCGCAGCATGGAGATACCCGTGCGCCAGCTCGAGTGCTGCTCGGGCGATCTTGCAGACCTCAAGGTCAAGTCCTGCGATATCGAGGCCTGGTCGCCGCGCCAGAGGAAGTACTTCGAGGTCTGCTCCTGCTCAAATCTCGGCGACGCCCAGGCGAGAAGGCTCAAGATCCGCGTCAAGGGCGAGGACGGCAAAATGTACCTGCCGCACACGCTCAACAACACCGTCGTCGCACCGCCGCGCATGCTCATCGCCTTCCTTGAGAACCACCTTCAGGCCGACGGCAGCGTCACCATTCCCGAGGTGCTGCGCCCCTACATGGGCGGAACCGAGCTGCTTGTGCCTAAGAAGTAAGTTTTCGGCGGCGTTTTTTGGCGGCGCTTTTTCAGCGGCGCACATACATTGTGCCGATACGGTTTTTGCCGGTGCCCGACCGGAGGGTGCGGCGGAAACCGCGGCTAACGGAACGGGCAAGATAAGTTCCCTCCACAAATAATGTAGGCGGCTTATGCCGCGATCTGATGACACCTCATCCGCCGCGCAAGCGCGACACCTTCCCCTCAAGGGGAAGGCAAGGTGCAGGCCGCACCTGCGTGGCGCGGCAGTGCTGCGGTTTTGCCGGCGGCTTCGATTCGGGCTGACGCAATATATGTATAAGTATTGTATTAATGCGCTTTCAAAAAAGCGCCTTTAAAAAAGGGAGTAGAAAAGATATGAAAAAGTTCTTCAGCGAGTTCAAAGAATTCATCATGCGCGGCAACGTGCTCGACATGGCGGTCGGCGTCATCGTCGCGACGGCCTTCGGCAAGATCACCACGAGCCTCGTAAACGACCTGTTCATGCCGTTTATCAGCTGGCTGTTCGGCACGCGCGACATGAGCGCCCTGAACCTGCTCGTGCGCCCCGAGATCGTCGAGGACGGCGCGGTCGTGCAGGAGGCCATCACCATCGGCTTCGGCAGCTTCGTCGCGGTCGTCATCGACTTCATCCTCATGGCGCTGGTCGTGTTCGTCATCCTCAAGCTGTTCAACAAGGCACGGTCCCTGACCGAGAAGAAGACCGACGAGGCCGAGGAGGAGGAAGAGCCCGCCCCCACCACCGAGGAGCTGCTCACCGAGATCCTCGAGGAGCTCAGAAGGAGGGACGGAAAGTAAAAAAACCGTACATGCGCTACAGCGCCCCGGCGATGCGGAAGCGTCGCCGGGGCTTTTTCGTTCGGAATGGAAATACTTAAAAATATTTTTCTTTCGTTCATAAAATGTTCACAATTAATCGTACATATTGTGTATAATATGTAAACAGAAGAATGTGACATATCTAACGATTTGACCATGATCTTTGCTCTTTGCCGGTCAAGTCGTATTTTTAGGCTCAATATGGCACGATATTAAGAAAAGAATTAAAAAATTTTCAAAATTTTTGTCATTTTTTCTTTACTATTTTGTCATTGTGTGTTACACTATCAAAAAACGAACAAATCATACGTTTCTGTATGGCCTTATACATTGTCATTAAGTAATATTTATATAGCTTAGGGAGGAAAACAATGAAACGAGTATTACTTATGGTCTTCAGCATCATCCTTATCCTCGCGTGCATATTCGGACTGTTCGCCTGTGTCGCAGGCGTCCGCGACGTTCTGAATATCCAGGAGTATAAGACCGCTGACGCAGCCTTTGCGAGAGAAAATCTCAAGACCGCGCAGGCCGGCATCGACCAGCTCAAGGAAAACGAGGAGACCTATATCACCGGCGTAGGCACCTACACCGACGGTCTTGCTCAGTACATCCAGGGCAAGAGCGATTACGCGGCAGGCCAGCAGACGCTCGCCGCCGGTGAGAAGACTCTGGCAGACGGCTATGCGGCCTACAATGCGGGCAAGAAGCAGCTCGAGGAGGGCAAGGCGGCATACGAGGCCGGCAAGAAGCAGATCGAGGAGAATACCAAGGCCTATAACGAGGGCAAGGAAAAGCTCGCGAAGATCGAGCCGCTGCTGCCGTACCTTAACCAGTACGTCCAGCTGCGTGACGGCACCATCGGAAAGCTCCCCGGCTTTGACACCGCTCAGGCGTGGTTCGTTTCCGTCGTGCGTCCCCTCGGCTCCCGTCTTGGACTTGAGATCCCCGATGACGTGACCGACTTCCCCGCGTACATAAATCAGATGGTTGCAGACGGCAAGGCACAGCTCAAGCAGTATGAGGACGGCCTTGCGCAGCTGGCCGAGGCCGAGAAGACCATCGCGGAAGGCGAAGCAAAGCTTGCCGCAGCAGAGCAGGAGCTGGCAGCCGGTGAGGTCAAGCTCGCCAATGGCCGTCAGGATCTCGCAGACGGCGCGGCAAAGCTCGCCGCGGCAGAGGTACAGCTTGAAGACGGCAAGGCACAGCTGAGCGTTTTCGAGCAGGGCGAGCTCGCTCTGGCCGACGGCGCAAGGGCGCTGTTTGAGGGCATGAAGCCCTGCTTCAGCTACTACGGCGGCGAGGAGACCGTAAAGTCCCTGCCCGAGTATCTGGCTGACGAGTTCGGCCTCGAGATTCCCTCGAATCTCATCGTGAAGGAAAACGGCAAGGCCGCCCTGAACGAGGAGGTCTACGAGGAGTTCGGCGAGTACGTCATCAGCAATATGTATAAGGTGGACGAGAACGGCAACGTGGTCGAGAAGAACGGCTACAAGATGCTCGACCTCGACAAGTGCGGCACTCTCGTTGAGCTCGCAGAGAAGTACCTCCAGGATCAGGAGGCCGACATCAAGAGCGAGGTCTATGTCCGCATCGGCATGTACGTCGCGCTGGCGGTCGCAGCCATCCTCGGCATCATCGCCGGTATCTTCGGCATCGTCGCCGCCGTCAACGGCAGCAAGCGCACCGGCAAGACCCTGGCTCTGATCTCCGCTATCATGGCGGTCGCGGTCCTCGTGACCGGACTTGTCACCAAGTTCCACGACTATGTCTACACCATCCGCGTCGACGCCTCGGGCGACTACGTCGGCGAGACGGCCTCGAAGCTCGACTTCACTCCTCTCCAGGAGTACACGGGCTCGCTGCATATGACCGCTATCTGCGTCCTCGCGGGCGCCGCGATCCTGGGCGTTATCTTCGCCTTCATCGCGAGCAAGGCGGCAAAGGATAAGGAAGCTGCTCTGGCCTACGCGGCGGCAGAGGACAGCGAAGATATCTACGGCGGCGACACCGCATCCGCTTACGCGGCGGGCTATGCTGCAGCAGAGGCGGCGGCGGCGGCAGCGGCAGCTGCGGCAGCTCAGAAGGCAGCCGAGGAGAAGGTCATCGAGGCAGAGCCCGCGGCGGCTCCCGACGAGGAGACCGTCAAGGAGTAAAAGCCCGGCAGAACAATAAAATTCCGGCCGAAGGACCAGGCGAGGCGGTATTCAGACCGTTCTCCGGTCCGGGGTGAGCACGTGATGACCCCACAGGCCGCAAAGGCAGGAGGAAGCTTTCCTCCTGCCTTTTTTAACGGCGTTTTTTGGCGGCGTTTTTTGGCGGCGCATTAAGATCGTGCGGATACGTTTATTGCGGCTGCCCGACCGGAGGGTGCGGCGGAAACCGTTACATACAGAACGGGCTACAATGCTGTTGCGGCTGGGGCCGCGATTTACAGACACCTCATCCGCCGGCTGCGCCGGCACCTTCCCCTCAAGGGGAAGGCAAAGTGGCAGCAGTGTTGCGGTTTTGCCGGCAGCTTCGACACCGGGCCAGCGCAATATATGTATAGATGTAATTTTAATGCGCCGCCAAAAAAACAACCCCTCAGTCAGCTTCGCTGACAGCTCCCCTTACACAGGGGAGCCAATGTGGGTGCGTCAGAGTTGTCGGGTGCGCTGCCTCCCCTGTGTAAGGGGAGGTGGGTCGGACACTT
>CAVFTR010000021.1:0-19443 GCA_963625685.1 bacterium | reverse complement strand
CGCATCCGCTCATATTTGCGTGACAAGCGGCAGAACGTTTGTTATAATATAATGTAAAACATAAATGCAGGGACTGATAACCATAGAGAATAATGATATAAAAATAGAACGCGCGGTGCTGGCCGGACTTTCGGCCGCGTCCATGGAGCCCTCGGAGCGCTCGAGCGAGATCTCGATGCAGGAGCTCGCCGCGCTGGTCGAAACGGCCGGCGGCGAGGCGATCGGCATGATGATACAGAACCGCCCGACGCCCGATCCGCGCAGCTTCATCGGCGACGGCAAGGTCGCCGAGCTCAGGGCCTTTATAGAAATGAACGACTGCGAGCTCGCGGTATTCGACAACGAGCTGTCGCCCTCGCAGATGCGCGTGCTCGGCGAGGAGCTCGGCGTCAGGGTGCTCGACCGCTCGGGACTCATCCTCGATATCTTCGCCCAGCGCGCACAGACGAGGGAGGGCCAGCTCCAGGTGGAGCTTGCGCAGTACAAATACCTGCTGCCGCGTCTGACGGGCATGTGGACGCACCTCGTGCGCCAGACGGCAGCCGGCGGCTCGTCGCCCATCGGCACGCGCGGCCCCGGCGAAACTCAGCTCGAGACCGACCGCCGCCACATCCGCAGGAAGATACAGAAGCTCGAGGAGGAGCTGGCCGCTGTGCGCAAGGTGCGCTCGACCCAGCGCCGCAGGCGCGAGAAAAACGACATGCCCGTCGTCGCCCTCGTCGGCTACACCAACGCAGGGAAATCGACGCTTTTAAACTGCCTGACCGACGCGGGCATCCCGGCCAACGACCGCCTGTTCGACACGCTGGACACCACGACGCGCCGGCTGCGCATCGACGAGGTGACGGAGGTGCTCATATCCGACACCGTCGGCTTTATCCGCAAGCTGCCGCATCATCTGGTCGAGGCCTTCAAGGCGACTCTCGAGGAGCTCAGCTACGCGGACGTGCTGCTGCACGTCATAGACATCTCCAATCCCGACTGGGAGGAGCAGGCACGCATCGTAGACGAGCTCATAGTCCAGCTCGGTGCGGAGAAAACGCCCTGCATCCGCGTGTTCAACAAGTGCGACGCGTATATCGGCATACTGCCGCACGGCGAGGATATCGTGTGCCTGTCGGCAAAAAGCGGCGAGGGCGTGCAGGAGCTCGTGCAGAGGCTTTCCGAGCTTCTCGACCGCGGCAAAAGGTATGTCACGCTGCACATACCGTACTGCGACGCGGGAGTCATGGACCTTCTAAAGCGCGAGGCCGCGGTGACGGGTCTTGAGTATCTCGACGACGGGATAAAGGCCGAGGTCACCGTGCCTCCGGAGGTCTTCGGCAGGATAAAAAAGTACATCCCCGGCTACACCGAGCCCAAGGAGGACTGGGAGGATTGAACGAGTATTTCGTGCCCGCCGGCGCAGGCGAGGCGGAATTTATTGAAAAGCGCTCGAGCTTTCTGGGTCATGTGCGCCCGGCCGAAACGGAGGTGGCGGCGCGCGAGTTTATAAACGAAATGAGGAAAAAGCACTACGACGCGCGGCACAACTGCTGGTGCTATATCATCCGCGGCGGCGCCGTGCGCTACTCCGACGACGGCGAGCCTCAGGGCACGGCGGGACTGCCGATGCTCGAGGTGTTCAGGCGCGAGGGTGTGGAGAACGTCGTGTGCGTCGTGACGCGCTACTTCGGCGGCGTGCTGCTCGGGACGGGCGGGCTGCTGCGCGCATACACGAAAAGCGCAAAGGACGCGCTGGACGCTGCGGGCATCGCGGCCGTGCGGCCATGGGCAAGGCTGGAGCTCAAATGCCCGTATTCGCTGCTCGAGCGCATGAAGACTCAGTGCGCGGCCGCCGGCGGCGCGGTGCAGGAGGTCGAATACGGCGCGCAGGTGCGCCTTGTGCTCCTGCTGCCCGAGGCGGGGACGGAGGACTTCCGCGCCCGCGTCACCGAGCTCAGCGCCGGACAGAGCGAGGCGCTCGTGACCGGTCTCGAGCTCAAGCCGGTGAGGATAAGATAGCTCTTTTCGGCGGCACTCCGTGCCGCCGAAAATTTTTTATGAAAAAATAAAGGGAAATACGGCTTTGCGTCGTATAAAGGTATTGAAGGGAGCTTTAATACCTTTTTTGATAGGAGGCGGCAAGCATGACCTGTCCGAGGGAAAAACGCGAGATACTTGAACGCACGCTCGTCGGCGAGTACGGCGTCAGAGCCGAAAACTCCAGGGGCCGCGCGCAGCCGGAGGAGGAGTGCGGGATACGCACCTGCTTCCAGCGCGACGTCGACAGGATAACTCACTCGAAAGCCTTCCGCAGACTCAAGCACAAAACGCAGGTCTACCTCCGCCCGGAGGGCGACCATTACAGGACGCGCCTTACGCATACGCTGGAGGTGTCGCGCCTTGCGCGGACCATAGCGAGGGCGCTCGACCTGAACGAGGACCTCACCGAGGCGATGGCGCTCGGCCACGACCTCGGGCATACGCCCTTCGGCCACGCCGGAGAGCGCGCGCTCAACAGGATATACGAAAAGGGCTTCAAGCACTATGAGCAGTCGCTGCGCGTCGTCGATATCCTCGAGCGGGAGGGCCGCGGGCTCAACCTCTGCTATGAAACGCGCATGGGCATACTGCATCACACGCACGGCGCGCCGGACGATACCACCGAGGCCACGGTCGTGCGCCTTGCCGACCGCATAGCGTACATAAACCACGATCTTGACGACACCATCCGCGCGGGCATCCTGCGCGCGGAGGACGTGCCGGAGATGATTCGCACGCGCTGCGGCGAGCGCAACAGCGAGAGGATAAACTCCATCATGCTCGACCTCATCGAAAACAGCGGCGGCGGTCAGATAAAAATGAGCCCCTACATGCAGGAGGCGGTCGATTTCTTCCACGCCTTCATGTATTCGGACGTGTACACAAACCCCATCGCCAAGGGCGAGGAGAGCAAGGTCGACGGCATCATCGGCGGGCTTTTCGGCTACTATCTGAAGCATCCCGAAAAAATGGCGGGAGAAATGAAGCTCATCGCCGAGAGGGAGGGCACGGCCCGCGCCGTGTGCGACTATATATCGGGCATGACGGACGGCTACGCCATGGAAAAGTACGGCGAGATATTCATCCCCATGTCGTGGACAGTAAAATGATCTCGATATCGCGTTGACTCAGCTGCGGATACCGCAGAAAGCTGATAGCTCAAAGTGTGCGGCGCTGCGCACGGATTTGAATAGGGCAACCCCTCAGTCAGCGCAAGCGCTGCCAGCTCCCCTTACACAGGGGAGCCAAGGGGTGGTGCTGTCGGCAGCCGCCGGTCGGGACACCGCAGCTACTGCTTGCTTGACCTGCATGCGAGATGCCCGCCACGGCGAGTGGCCGGGACACCGCAATAAACGTATCCGTGACTGCGTCAATGCGCCGTTAAAAAAGGAGGGATGGGAGATGGCTATTCCGGAGAGCTTTCTGCAGGAGCTCGTCGAGAGAAACGATATAGTTGACGTCGTGGGCGAATATGTTCGCCTGACAAAGCGCTCGGGCTCGAACCGCTTCGGCCTGTGCCCGTTCCACAGCGAGAAGACGCCGTCGTTTTCCGTGTCGCCGGACAAGCAGATATATCACTGCTTCGGCTGCGGCAAGGGCGGAGGCGTGATAAATTTCATAATGGAGATAGAAAGCCTGAGCTTTCCCGAGGCGGTGGAGTTTCTGGCAAAGCGCGCGGGCATGACGATGCCGGAGCAGGAGGACAGCCGCGAGTCGAAAAAGCGGCGCAGGCTGCTGGATATAAACCGCGACGCGGCGAAGTTTTTCTACTCCTGCCTCGGCAGACCCGAGGGGAAGACAGCGCTCGAGTACATGCAGCGCCGGCAGATAGCGCCGCACACGGCAAAGCGCTTCGGTCTCGGCTATGCGCCGGATACCTGGGACAGCCTCATAAACGCGATGCGCGGGCTCGGCTACTCGGAGTACGAGCTGTTTGACGCGGGCCTCGTGCGCAAGGGCAAAAGCGGCGGACACTACGACAGCTTCCGCAACAGGCTCATGTTCCCCGTCATCGACGTCAGGGGCGACGTTATCGGCTTTTCCGGCAGGATACTCGGCGACGGCGAGCCCAAGTACATGAACAGCCCGGAAACGATGGTGTTCAGCAAAAGCCGCAATCTTTTTGCGCTCAATCTGGCTAAAAAGTCGAAAAGCGGACATATAATACTTGCTGAGGGCAACGTCGACGTCGTGATGATGCATCAGGCCGGCTTCGACGGCGCGGTCGCCTCGCTGGGCACCTCGCTCACGCCGGAGCAGGCAAGGCTCATATCGCATTATACGAGCGAGGTCATCATCGCCTACGACAACGACGGCGCGGGCAAAAAAGCCGCGCAGCGCGCCATAAGCCTGCTGGAAAAGCTCGACCTGAAGGTCAAGGTGCTGTCGCTCAGCGGCGCGAAGGACCCGGACGAGTATATAAAAACAAAGGGCGCGGACGCGTTCCGCAATCTTATAGACAGGTCGGAAAACCACATCGACTATCAGCTCCAGCGCGTGACGGACAAGTACGACCTCACGGTCGACGAGCAGAAGGTCGCGTTTTTAAAGGAGGCGTCGGACATGGTCGCGCATCTGCCGGGCAGCGTCGAGCGCCAGGTGTACGCGATGCGCGTGGCGTCCATGGCCGGGGTAGGCAGCGACGTCGTGACGCAGGAGGTCGAGCGAAGGCGGAATCGCCTTGTGCGCACGGCGCAGCGGGCCGACGCGAAAAGCGTGTCGCATCCCGAGCGGCAGTTCCAGCCCAGGGAAAAGGAGCTGCGCTACGATGACCCGGAATCGGCCGCGGCAGAGGAGGGCATCATAAGGATACTCTACCTCGACCAGGGCCTGTGCCGCGGCAGGGAGCTCCCGCCGCCGGAGATGTTCTCATCGCCGGCGCTGGCGCGGATATATTCCGTGCTCAAGGGAAAGTTTGAAAATAACGAGATGATCAGCATGGCCTCGATGAGCGCCGCGCTGCTTCCGCAGGAGGCCTCGCTTCTGGCCTCGGTGCTGCAGAAGCCGGAGGCGCTGCGCAACGGCGACAAGGCCCTTGCCGATTACATAGAAAGGCTCAGAGACCGGCACGAGCTCAAGCAGTCGGCCGGAGATCTCAGACAGCTGGCAAACAGACTTAAAGAAACTAAAGGATATGAGGGGTAAAGCTATGGACAAGAAGACCGAGACCATGACCGAGCAGGAGCTTGAGCGCGCAGCGGACGAGCTGCTGGCCGCCGGGGACGAAAGGTCCGCGCCGAAGAAAAAAAGCAGCCGCCGCGCCAAGACCGAGGAAAAGCCCGCCGAGGAAAAGACCGAGGCAAAGAGCAGCGAGGAGATACTCGGCGAGCTCATGGACAAGGCCAAGAAAAACGGCAAGATCAGCACGAGCGAGATCGCGGCCCTCGAGGAAAAGGGCGTCGACGCCGAGTCCATAACGAGGTTTTACGACGAGCTCGAGGCCAACAAGATAGAGATAGACATCAGCGACGACGACGCCGTGCCCATCCTCGACGATATCGACATGCCCGAGATCGAGGAGCTCAACGAGATCGAGGAGGTCACCGAGGAGGAGATGGCCGAGGTCAAGGTCGACGACAGCTACAGCACCGACGACCCCGTGCGCATGTTCCTCAAGGAGATCGGCAAGGTGCCCCTGTTGACCGCCGAGGAGGAGGTCGAGCTTGCCATAAGGATGAGCCAGGGCGACGAGGAGGCCAAGCGCCGCATGACCGAGGCGAACCTTCGCCTTGTCGTGTCCATCGCAAAGCGCTATGTCGGCCGCGGCATGCTGTTTCTCGACCTCATACAGGAGGGCAATCTCGGCCTTATCAAGGCCGTCGAAAAGTTCGACTACACAAAGGGCTACAAGTTCTCGACCTACGCCACCTGGTGGATACGCCAGGCCATCACCCGCGCCATCGCCGATCAGGCGAGGACGATCCGCATCCCCGTGCACATGGTCGAGACGATAAACAAGGTCATCCGCGTCTCGCGCCAGCTCCTCCAGGAGCTCGGCCACGACCCCAGCGCCGAGGAGATAGCGGAGGAGATGAACATGCCTGTCGACAAGGTGCGCGAGATACTCAAGATCGCGCAGGAGCCGGTGTCGCTCGAAACGCCTATCGGCGAGGAGGAGGACTCCCACCTCGGCGACTTCATCCCCGACGAGGACGCGTCAGAGCCGAGCGAGGCCGCGAGCTTCTCGCTTCTCAAGGAGCAGCTCATGGAGGTGCTCGACACGCTCACCCCACGCGAGAAGAAGGTGCTCGAGCTGCGCTTCGGCATAGTCGACGGCCGCACCCGCACCCTCGAGGAGGTCGGCAAGGAGTTCAACGTCACCCGTGAGCGTATCCGCCAGATAGAGGCCAAGGCCCTCCGCAAGCTCCGCCACCCCAGCCGCAGCAAGAAGCTCCGCGACTTCTTAAATTGATTTTTTGCCGGCTTAAAACAGAACACAGATAAAAAAGACAGTCCGGATATTTTGGCCCGGACTGTCTTTTCCGCGCTCAATGCCGGTTTCAGCGGGGGAAACGTAAACTTGCGAGCAAAAATATATAAATATTCGCGCAAAATTTTCGACAAAAGCCTTGACAAGAGTGAAAAACAGTGCTATATTAGCACTCGAAGGCTAAGAGTGCCAGCAGACGGGGAGCTTGAGTGCAAAATGAGTATAAGCGAAAGAAAAAAGAAAATACTCGGCGCACTGGTCGATGAGTATATCAAAACGGCCGAGCCCGTCGGAAGCAAGGCCATCGCGAGCCTAGCGGATCTCGGATGCAGCAGTGCGACGATAAGAAACGAGCTTGCCGAGCTCACGGCGCTGGGCTATCTCGAGCAGCCGCACACCTCGGCAGGGCGCATCCCGACCCCCGCGGGCTACAGGATGTACGTAAACGAGCTGATGGAAAAGCAGAAGCTCTCGCTCGAGGAGACCGAGGCGATAAACAGGAGCCTCAACGAAAAGCTCACGCAGCTCGACGAGCAGATGCGCGACGTCGGAAAGCTCGCCTCGCAGCTGACCGATTATCCGGCGCTCGCCTTCGCGGCCTACGCTCCGGCGACGATAAAGCGCTTCGATCTTATTTATATCGACGCCAACACATTCATAATCGTCGTGATGCTGAGCAACAATACGGTTAAGAACAAGCTCGTGAATCTTCCGGTGTCGGTCGATCAGCCGATGATACAGAAGCTCGCGACGCTGTTCAACGCAAACTTCACCGGCATTTCGAGCGACAAGGTCACGCCGCTGCTGATATCCTCGACAGAGCGCGCGGCGGGCGACACCATGGGCCTTGCGGCGGTCATCGCGTCGTTCACCCTGGAAACGCTCGAGGGTCAGCGCGGAGTGGAGGCGTATATAACGGGCGAGAACAGGCTGCTCAGTCAGCCGGAGTTCCGCGACCCGGACAAGGCGCATAAGCTGATGAATTACCTCGCCGACGGCGGCCACGTCATAGCCGACGCGGAAAACGGACTGTTTGACGACGATTCACAGGTGCGCGTGATCATCGGACCGGAGAATATCGCCGAGGAGCTCAGGGACTCCAGCGTCGTCATAGCAAGCTATGACATGGGCGACAATACGAAGGGCCTCATAGGCGTCGTAGGGCCGACGAGAATGGATTATTCCGCGATCGCCGCAAAGCTGAGCTTTCTGGCGGCGGGACTTTCAAAGCGGCTCGGCGGAGGAGGAGCTCCGCCGTCGGGCATGCACAATAAGCTTATAATCAAGGGAGATGACATTATAGATGAGCAGTAAGAAGGACAAAAACGAGCAGGAGCAGACCGAGGAGGTCAAGGCCGAACAGGTCGAGGCTCAGGCCGAAGATATAAAGGACGAGACAAAGGAAGAGCCCGAGGAAACGTCCAAAGAAGAGAAAAAAGAAAAAAAGCAGAAGAAGGAGAGCAAAAAGGAGGCCGAGCTCAAGGAAACGGCCGAAAAGCTCATCCAGGCGGAAAAGGAAAAGTACCTCAGGCTCTGCGCCGAGTACGACAACTTCCGCAAGCGCAGCCAGAAGGAGCGCGACGGCCTGTACGCCGATATAAAGGCGGACACGCTGCTCAAGTTCCTGCCGGTCTACGACAACCTCGAGCGCGCGCTGGCGACTCCGACGGCAGACGAAGCGTACCGCAAGGGCGTGGAGATGACGATGGTGCAGTTTGACCAGACCCTCGAAAAGCTCGGCATTACCGAGATAGAGGCGCTCGGCAGGCCCTTTGACCCCAATGTTCACAACGCGGTAATGCACGTCGAGGACGAGTCCTTCGGCGAGAACGAGGTCGTAGAGGTCTTCCAGAAGGGCTTTAAGCTCAATGACAAGGTGATCCGCTTCGCTATGGTAAAGGTAGCGAACTGAATTATAACTAATTAAGTATATTATTGATTTTCAAATAGGAGGATTTATATTATGGGTAAGATTATAGGTATCGACCTCGGTACTACCAACAGCTGCGTGTCCGTCATGGAAGGCGGCGAGGCCGTCGTTATTGCAAACGCAGAGGGCGCGCGCACCACTCCGTCTGTCGTCGCGTTCACCAAGACCGGCGAGAGAATGGTAGGTCAGGTCGCAAAGCGCCAGGCTATCACGAACCCCGACAGGACCATCTCCTCGATAAAGCGCGAGATGGGCTCTGCGTACAAGGTCACGGTCGACAATAAATCGTACACTCCGCAGGAGATCTCCGCGATGATCCTTCAGAAGCTGAAGGCGGACGCCGAGAGCTACCTCGGCCAGACCGTCACCGAGGCGGTCATCACCGTTCCGGCATACTTCACCGACGCGCAGCGTCAGGCGACCAAGGACGCCGGCCGCATCGCCGGTCTCGACGTAAAGCGCATCATCAACGAGCCTACCGCCGCGGCGCTGGCATACGGCCTCGATAAGGAAAGCGACCAGAAGATCATGGTCTACGACCTCGGCGGCGGCACCTTCGACGTCTCCGTCCTCGAGATCGGCGACGGCGTTATAGAGGTCCTCGCTACCGCCGGCAACAACCGCCTGGGCGGCGACGACTTCGACGCGTGCATCACCAAGTACCTCGTCGACGAGTTCAAGAAGGCCGAGGGCATCGACCTGTCCGGCGACAAGGTCGCGATGCAGCGTCTGCGCGAGGCTGCCGAGAAGGCCAAGATAGAGCTGTCCGGCGTCACGACCTCGAACATCAACCTGCCGTACATCACGGCAGACGCGACAGGCCCCAAGCACCTTGACGTGACGCTCTCGCGCGCAAAGTTCAACGAGCTGACCCACCACCTCGTCGAGAAGACCATGGGTCCCGTAAAGCAGGCCCTGTCCGACTCCGGCCTGTCCGCGTCGGATATCTCCAAGGTGCTGATGGTCGGCGGCTCGAGCCGTATCCCCGCGGTCCAGGAGATGGTAAAGCAGCTGACCGGCAAGGACGGCTTCAAGGGCATCAACCCCGATGAGTGCGTCGCCATCGGCGCGGCCATCCAGGGCGGCGTTCTGGCAGGCGACGTAAAGGGCGTCCTGCTGCTGGACGTAACTCCGCTGTCCCTCGGCATCGAGACCCTCGGCGGCGTATGCACCCGCCTCATAGACCGCAACACCACCATCCCGACCAAGAAGAGCCAGATATTCTCCACCGCCGCGGACAATCAGACCGCGGTCGAGATAAACGTCCTCCAGGGCGAGCGCGAGATGGCTCAGTACAATAAGAGCCTCGGCCGCTTCAACCTCGACGGCATCGCACCGGCCCGCCGCGGCACCCCGCAGATCGAGGTCACCTTCGATATCGACGCAAACGGCATCGTAAACGTCTCGGCAAAGGACCTGGGCACCGGCAAGGAGCAGCACATCACCATCACCTCCTCGACCAACATGTCCAAGGAGGACATCGACAAGGCCGTCAAGGAGGCCGAGATGTACGCTGCCGAGGACGCAAAGCGCAAGGAGGAGATCGACATCCGCAACGAGGGCGATCAGATAGTCTATCAGACCGAGAAGACCCTCGAGGAGATGGGCGACAAGGTCGACGCAGGCGTCAAGAGCGAGATAGAGGCAAAGCTCCAGGCGCTCAAGACCGCGCTGACCGGGACCGACAGCGCGGCTATCAAGAACGCGACCAAGGAGCTGACCGACGTGTTCGGAAAGCTGTACGAGGCGGCGGCACAGGCGGCCCAGGGCGCTCAGGGCGGCGCGGGCTTCGACCCCAACGCCCAGGCCGGCGGCACGGACGGCGGCCAGGACTACTACGACGCCGACTACACCGTGGTCGATGACGACGACAAGAAGTGATACCGATCCCCGCTTGAGACATGGGCGCACGCGCAGTGCGCCCATATTGAGCGTTTAAAAAAATGAGGTGGCTTTATGGCAGAAAAAAGAGATTATTATGAGGTCCTGGGCGTGTCCAAGGACGCGACCGAGGATCAGCTCAAGAAAGCATACAGAAAGCTTGCCAAAGAAAATCACCCCGATCTTCATCCCGGCGACAAGGAGTGCGAGGCGCGTTTCAAGGAAATAAACGAGGCTTACGAGATCCTTTCCGACGCCGACAAGCGCGCAAAATACGACCGCTTCGGTCACGCGGCCTTCGACCCGAGCCAGGGCTACGGCGGGCAGGGCGGCTTCGGCGGCTTCGGCGATTTCGGCGGCTTCGGTGATTTCAGCGGCTTCGGCGATATATTCGGCGACATTTTCGGCTTCGGCGGAGGCGGCGGCAAGAACCCGAACGCTCCGCGCAAGGGCGAGAACCTGCGCGCCAATGTGAATATCAAGTTTGAGGAAGCGGCCTTCGGCGTGAAGAAGGAGGTTTTCGTGACGCGCGTCGAGCAGTGTCCCGACTGCAAGGGCTCGGGCTGCGCCGCCGGCACGACCGCCGAGGTCTGCCCCGACTGCAAGGGCTCGGGCCAGGTCAAGACGACCCAGCGCACGCCCTTCGGCATGATGCAGCAGAACACGCGCTGCAATAAGTGCAAGGGCCGCGGCAGGATCATCCACAGCCCCTGCGGCACCTGTCACGGCGTCGGCAGCATCCGCCGCCAGCACAAGGTGAGCATCAGCATCCCCGCCGGCATCGACGACGGCCAGACCATATCCCTGCGCGGGCAGGGCAACTCCGGCTTAAACGGCGGCCCGGCAGGCGATCTGCTCGTCACGGTGCTCGTCCAGCCCCACGCGAGATTCGAGCGCGAGGGCGCGTCGGTGCTCCTGGAGCAGGACATATCCTTTGCGGCCGCGGCGCTCGGCGCGGAGATCGAGGTGCCGACGCTCGACGGCAAGGTGAAGCTCAGCATACCCGAGGGCACGCAGACCGGCACGACCTTCCGCCTCAAGGGCAAGGGCATACCCTTCCTGCGCTCCGGCGGCAGAGGCGACCAGTTCGTGACCGTCAAGGTCGCGGTCCCGAAAAAGCTCACGGCGGCGCAGAAGGAGGCCCTGCGCGGCTTCGCCGCCTCCCTCGGCGAGACGGTCGAGAGCAAAAGCGGCATGTTCGGCAAGCGAAAATAAATATTTGCTAATAAAAAAGGCAGCGAACCGCTGTCTTTTTTAATTTTCATCTGACGAAAAATTGACAGATTGACAAAAATGTATTAAAATAGTTCAAAATACGCAACCGTTGCCGTCCGTTT
The DNA here is from genome assembly GCA_963625685.1 of bacterium. Lineage (GTDB taxonomy): Bacteria > Bacillota > Clostridia > Oscillospirales > Oscillospiraceae > F23-B02. The sequence continues at coordinate 7,841 of CAVFTR010000021.1, read as the reverse complement.
ACGATGAAAGGGGAGGTCAGAGTGCTGCAAGACAATTTTCTGGAAGTGTACGATAAGTTCAAGCTGGAGTTTTTCCGAAGGATCTTTGAGCTCGTGCGCGAGCGCGAGGGCTCGCTGTCGGCCATGGAGGCGTTTTCGATAGAGGTCATCCATGCCCTGAACGAGCCGACCATCGGCCGCTTTGCCGAATTTCTGAACATTTCGCAGTCAAACGCGACCTATAAGGTCAACAGCCTCATAAAAAAGGGCTACCTGAACAAGCAGAACTCCGACACCGACCGCAGGGAATATCACCTTGTCCTGTCGGAAAAGTATTATAATTACACCGATATCATGCGCAGCTATGTGAAGACCGTCCTCGGCCGCATTGAGGACAGCTTCTCGCCCGAGGAGATCGAGCTTTTCTCCAGCATGCTCATGCGCATCTCGGCCGAGATGATGCCCGAGGCGGACAATTTTGAATGATGTATGAAAGGGAGAGCCTGCGCTCTCTCTTTTTATTACGGTTGACATTGCAATACACGGAGTATAAAATATAGTCATGTTAAAACCATAACGATTAAGGAAGAGGAAGTGAATGCATATGAAGCTTACACCCGAACAGCAGGCGATGCTCGACGGCGCGAAAGGCGAGACCATGGCGAAGGTCGTCAAGACTCTTGTGATGTACGGCGACACCTTCGGGGCCGAGCGAATGGTGCCGATAAGCTCGGAGTACGGACACACGGTCATCAGCTTCGGCCTGAAGGTCATGAAGCCGGTGTACGATCTGTATCAGGAGATCATCGACGCCGGGCTCGCCTCCGGCCAGAGGTTCACCGCAGACCCCAAGCCGCTTGACAAGCATGTGCCCAGCAGCCTGATCGAGGACCTCGTGTTCAAGAAATTCATGTACACCTATCAGGAAAGCTACGAGCAGCAGCTGCGCCAGCTCGGCATAACGAGCGACGACGACTACACCTGCACCTGCTACCTCGACCAGGTCGGCAACAAGCCCCAAAAGGGCGAGGTGCTCTCCTGGGCGGAGTCCTCGGCGGTCGTGTACGCAAACTCCGTGCTCGGCGCGAGATGCAACCGCAACTCCGGCATGATCGAGCTCATGGGCTCGATAGCGGGCTTCGTGCCCGAATTCGGCCTGCTGCTGGACGAAAACCGCAGGGCGACCTGGATAGTGGAGCTCAGGTGCTCCGAAAAGCCCGACGCGCAGCTTCTGGGCTCGGCCATCGGCATGAAGGTCATGGAGGAGGTCCCCTACGTCAGGGGACTCGACAAATGGCTGGGAACGGCGCTCGACGAGGAGGCCTGCACCTACCTCAAGGACTTCGGCGCCGCCACCGCCTCAAACGGAGCCGTGGGCCTGTATCACATCGAAAACCTCACGCCCGAGGCCGTAGAGCAGGGCGGGAGCATCATCGCAGAGGGCGCGCAGACCTACGTTATCGACGACGCGGAGCTCGAGCGCGTCAAGGCGGGCTACCCGGTGATCTGGAAAAACCCCGACGCCGAGCCGCAGCTGTGCTTTGTCGGCTGCCCGCATATGACGCTCAGGCAGCTTATCGACTGGACGACCGGCGTAGGCGTCGAGCTCAAGAAAAACGGCCTTAAAAAGGTCACCGTGCCCACGGTATTCACGGCCTCGACGCCCGTTATAAAGGAGTTTGAGAAAACGCCGTATTACAAGCAGCTCAAGCGCCAGGGCATCATCCTCAGCTACATCTGTCCGCTGATGTACATGAACAATCCCCTGTGCAAGAAGAAGGCGGTCATCACCTCGTCGAACAAGCTGCGCACCTACACCAGCGCGCGCTACTACAGCGAGAACGATATCCTGCACATCATCACGACAAAGAGGGAGGGCAAGAGATGAAGACCTTCAAAGGAAGAGTAGTCGTCCCCGGCACCTGCACGGCAGAGGCGCTCGTGTCCCACGGCGGCTTCAATACGCTCGCCTCGTATCAGATGGGCATGATGTTCGGCGACAAGCAGATGAAGTGCGGCGACCAGAATAACGCCGAGATATACAAAAAGCCCATGATCGGCAAGGCCCTGTGCCTTCCGATGACCATAGGCTCGACGACCGGCGGCATGGTGCTGTTCACGGTCTGCGCCCTCGGCAAGCAGGCCGCGTGCATGCTGTTTTCAAAGCCGATAGACCCGCTGGCGGCCTCGGGAGCCATCCTCGGCGACGTGTGGACGGACGCGAAGATGCCCGTTGTCGACAGCCTGGGCGACGAGTTCCTCGAATACGTCAGGACCGGCGCGCAGGTCACCGTAAAGCCCGACGGCGTCGTCGAGGTCGAGTAAAGCCGCAATGAAAAAGCTCCCCATCGGGGAGCTTTTTCTATGTATGGGCTTTCAGATGCTCCAGAAGAGCGGCTGCCGTGACACCGTCGGTCATGTTCAGGCGGTGCAGCAGATACAGACTGTCGGGTCTGCCGCGCTCAAGGGCGTTCGTGCCGTCGGGGTCTGTCGTGAAGGTGGCCAGGATGCCGCACTCGGTGTGCAGCACCTCCTCGGAGAGCTCGGAGTAAACTCCGAGCGGATACGCGAGCGCCTCCGGGGCGGGAAAGCCGTTTTCCGTGAAATAGCGGCGCTGCTGCTCACAGTCGGCCTTCAGCGCGGCGGTAAAAGCCTCGTCCGTTTCGCCGTCGAGCGGCCGGATGCAGCTGCGCGCCGTGCCGGGCTCGAGCCTTTCGGACTGATGCATGTCCCATGAGTGAGATTCGAGGGAGAATGTCCCTCTCCTGCTCATCTCAAGAGCCTCCCGCATCGAAAAATGCGGGATTATCGGCTCTCCGCCCGAAAGACGAGCGCTTCATTTCAGTTCATCCTGCCGCTTTATTTTGTCCATCCAGCATTTGTGGCACATGGCGACGTAGCTGTCGTTGCCGCCGAGGAAGACCTGGTCGCCCTGCGTTATGATGCGCCCCGATGCGTCGATGCGGGCGTTTACCGTGGCCTTGCGGCCGCAGGCGCAGACGGTCTTTATCTCGGTGATGGAGTCGGCAAGCTCCATGAGCCTGCGCGAGCCGGGGAAAAAGTGCGTCAGAAAGTCGGTGCGCAGGCCGAAGCACAGGACCGGCAGGTTTTCCGCGTCGACGAGCTCGCGCAGCTGATCGATCTGTTCGGGCGTGAAGAACTGCGCCTCGTCGGCGATGATGACATCGTGCCGTCCCGCCCCGGCGTAGGCCTCGATGATGCTCTGCTCGGGGGTTATTATCTCCGCCGAGCGGCTGAGACCTATGCGGCTGCGCACGATATCCGCGCCGTCGCGGGTGTCGACGCTCGGCTTTATGAGCCACACGCTCATGCCGAGCTCCTCGTAGTTAAACTGCGTTATGAGCGCCTGGGCCGATTTCGACGAGCCCATCGCGCCGTATTTGAAATAAAGCTTTGCCATATCCTTCCTTCGCCCTCAGCCTTTCGCAAGATGTGCGCGCACGCGCTCGAGCACCATGTCCAGCGCGACCTGATTATGTCCGCCCTCGGGGATGATGATATCCGCCTTGCGCTTACTCGGCTCGACGAACTGCTCGTGCATGGGCTTGACGGTAGACAGGTACTGATTCACGACGCTCTCAAGGCTCCTGCCGCGGTCGCGCACGTCGCGCACGATCCTGCGCAGTATGCGCACGTCGGCGTCCGTGTCCACGTAGATCTTGATATCCATCAGGTCGCACAGCTCACGGCTCTGAAATATCAGCAGGCCCTCTACGATGATGACGCGCGAGGGCTTGACCGTCACGGTCTTTTCGGAGCGGTCGTGTATCGTATAGTCGTAGGTCGGGCTGTGTATCGTCTCGCCGCGGCGCAGCTTTCTGAGGTCGGAGATGAGAAGCTCGGTGTCGAAGGCGTCGGGGTGGTCGTAGTTTAATTTGGCGCGCTCGTCGTAGCTCATGCCGTGGTGGGCCTTGTAGTAATTGTCGTGATAGATGACGCTGACGTTGCCGCCGAAGTGCTGCATGATCTTGCGCGTGATCGTCGTTTTGCCGCTGCCGGTGCCGCCGGCGATGCCGATGACGATGATGCTGCTGTCTTTCATATCTTTCTCCCGTGCGTTAGCCGTTTTTCTTATTTTCTTACATAATACCACACCGTGTCACGATTTGCTACTGAAAACTTGACTAAGGCTTGGGATGCAGATATAATTTGGTCACAACACTAAAAAACACGCAAGGAGGAAACACCATGCCTATACCCACTCCGCACATAGCGGCAAAGAAGGATGAGATCGCAAAGACCGTCCTCATGCCCGGCGACCCCCTGAGAGCGAAATTCATAGCAGAGACCTTCCTTGAAGACCCCGTGCTCGTCAACAATGTCCGCGGCGTTCAGGGCCACACAGGCACCTGGAAGGGCGTTCCCGTGACCGTCATGGCAAGCGGCATGGGCATCCCGGCCATCGGCATCTACAGCTGGGAGCTTTTCAACTTCTACGATGTCGACAACATCATCCGCATCGGCTCGGCAGGAGCGCTGCGCGACGAGCTGAAGCTCATGGACATCGTCGCCGCTCAGGGCGCGTGCACGGACTCGAACTTCGCCCACCAGTTTGGGCTCAACGGCACCTTCGCCCCCATCGCCGACTACACGCTTCTGAGCACCGCCGTCGAGACGGCAAGGGAGCACGGCGTCGATATCAAGGTCGGAAACATACTCTCGGGCGATAACTTCTACGCGCCCGCCGGCTGCGACAGCAACGACAAGTGGCGCGATATGGGCGTTCTGGCCGTCGAGATGGAGGCCGCGGGGCTTTACATGAACGCCGCCAGGGCCGGAAAGCGCGCGCTGTGCATCTGCACGATATCCGACCACATCTACCGCGACGAGGCGCTGTCGTCCGAGGAAAGACAGTTGTCCTTCACTCAGATGATGGAGATAGCGCTCGACACGGCGGCAAAGATGAATAATTTATAAATTCTTGCCGAAAGCTGCCGCTTTTAGACAAATTGCTAAATAATACTTGCCTTCACAGAGACAACAGTGGTATACTGTGCATAGTACGCGATAAGTGTACATATCACTTTCGTTCGCAAAATCAAAAATTATACGGAGGAAAAAACATGAAAAGATTCTTAGCACTGCTTCTTGCCCTTTGCATGGTATTTGCTCTGTGCGCCTGCGGAAACGGCGACACGAACAAGGATACCGAAAAGGATAAGGACACCGAGACGGCAATGAAGGTCGCAATGATCACCGACTACGGCGATATCACCGACCAGTCCTTCAACCAGACCACCTACGAAGCATGCAAGGCCTACTGCTCCGAGAACAGCATCGACTTCAACTACTACAAGCCCGCTTCCGATGCTGACGCAGACCGCGTTGCAATGATCGAGAAGGCAGTCGCCGACGGCTACAACGTCATCGTAATGCCCGGCTACGCCTTCGCAAACGCAATCAAGCAGACCGTTAACACCTACACCGATGTTAAGTTCGTTGCACTGGACGTCGGCGCAGGCGACCTCGGCGAAGACTTTGAGATTCCTTCAAACCTTTACTGCGCAATCTACCAGGAAGAGCTCTGCGGCTACATGGCAGGCTACGCGGCCGTTAAGCTCGGCTACAAGCAGCTCGGCTTCCTCGGCGGCATGGCAGTTCCCGCAGTTGTCCGTTACGGCTACGGCTTCGTCCAGGGCGTAAACGCGGCGGCTGTTGAGATGAACATCGCAGATCAGGTCTCCGTCAAGTACGTTTACGGCAATGCGTTCAACGCTGACCCCGCTATCACCGCTGTTATGGATACCTGGTATACAGGCGGCACCGAGGTCGTCTTTGCCTGCGGCGGCGGCATCTATGCATCCGCAGCTGAAGCAGCGGCAAAGGTCGATGGCGCAAAGATGATCGGCGTTGACGTTGACCAGTCCGGCATCATCGACGGCGACTACGCAGAGGGCATGACCGTTACCTCCGCGATGAAGGGCCTTGCTCCGACCGTCAAGACCGTTCTGGCTGCTATCTCTGCCGACAAGTGGGCAGACTTCGGCGGCAAGATCGAGACTCTGGGCCTCGTTTCCGAGAACCCCGAGGACAACTACGTACAGATCCCCATGGAGAACACTCAGTGGGCCGACGGCTTCACTCAGGACGACTACAAGACGCTCGTAGCTAAAATGTACAAGGGCGACGTCAAGGTCGACAACTCCACCGAGGCAATGCCCGCCACCAGCATTACCGTCACCACCTTCGACAACATCCTGTAATTTAAGCGCTGATACCCCAAGGACAGGCAAGTAAAATTGCCTGTCCTTTTTTTATTCACATTTCCGACATTTTTAATTGCAATGCTTCCCCCGCTATTGTATAATTGATTATTAATAAGCCGCAGTATAAGGAATTTTACACAGGAAAGGGGAGATTTGGGCTTTGGAACAGGCATATGCGATAGAAATGCTGCATATAACAAAGCGCTTTCCGGGCATAGTCGCCAACGATGATATCACCATCCAGCTCAAAAAGGGCGAGATACACGCGCTGCTCGGTGAAAACGGCGCGGGCAAGAGCACCCTGATGAGCGTGCTGTTCGGCCTGTATCAGGCGGAAGAGGGCGTTATCAAAAAGGACGGCAGGGAGGTCAGGATAAAGGACCCCAACGACGCAAACCGCCTCGGCATAGGCATGGTCCACCAGCACTTCAAGCTCGTCGAGTGCTTCTCGGTGCTCGACAACATCATCCTCGGCAACGAGCCGGCAGATAAGCTGGGCTTTCTCAACAAGGACACTGCCCGAAGGAAGATCCTTGAGCTGAGCGACCGCTACGGCCTGAGCGTCGAGCCCGATGCGCTTATCGAGGATATCACCGTCGGCATGCAGCAGCGCACCGAGATCCTCAAAATGCTCTACCGCGAAAATGAGATACTCATTTTCGACGAGCCCACGGCGGTGCTCACCCCGCAGGAGATAGAGGAGCTCATGCAGATAATGAAAAACCTCGCAAGAGAGGGCAAGAGCATCCTGTTTATCTCGCATAAGCTCAACGAGATCATGGAGGTCGCCGACCGCTGCTCGGTCCTGCGCAAGGGCAAGTATATCGGCACCGTCGAGATAAAAAACACCAGCAAGGAGGAGCTCTCGAGAATGATGGTCGGCCGCGACGTCGACTTTGCGGTGCACAAGAAGGAGTCCGAGCCCGGCGATGTGATCCTGGACGTTGAGAACGTTACGGTCGCGTCGAGAGTGCATCACAACGACGCGGTCAGGGACGTGTCCTTCAAGGTCCGCGCGGGCGAGATCGTCTGCATCGCCGGTATCGACGGCAACGGCCAGACCGAGCTCGTCTACGGCATTACCGGACTTGAGCCGCTCAAAGGCGGCAGGGTCACGCTCTGCGGCAGGGACATAAGCCGCGCCTCGATACGCGACCGCAGCACCCACGGCATGAGCCACATCCCCGAGGACAGGCACAAGCACGGCCTGGTGCTGGACTATTCGCTCGAGTACAATATGGTGCTCCAGCGCTATTTCGAGCCGCAGTTCGTCTCCCCGGCGGGCTTTCTCAAGCGCAAAAACATCCGCGAATATTCCGACAGGCTCATCGAGCAGTACGACGTCCGCTCGGGCCAGGGCTCGATAACGACGGCCCGCAGCATGTCCGGCGGCAACCAGCAGAAGGCCATCGTCGCGCGCGAGATCGACAAGGAGCCGGAGCTCCTCGTCGCCGTGCAGCCGACCCGCGGCCTCGACGTCGGCGCTATAGAGAACATACACAAAGAGCTTGTAAAGGTCCGCGACTCGGGCCGCGCGGTGCTTCTGGTATCGCTTGAGCTCGAGGAGGTCATGAGCGTGCCCGACCGCATCCTCGTCATGTACGAGGGCGAGATCGTCGGCGAGCTCGACCCGAA
>CAVFTR010000020.1:0-23743 GCA_963625685.1 bacterium | reverse complement strand
ATCCAATGCAAGAATCCACATTCACCAACTATGACCAGCTGCCGCTGTTCCTCAATGCGAACACGGTGGCGCAGGTGCTGGGCGTGTCCATCTCCAGCGCCTATGAGCTCATGCACGAAACGGGCTTTCCCGCGCTGCGGATCGGAAACCGCATCGTGGTGCCCAAAGAAAAGTTCCGCCAGTGGGTTGATGCGCAGACAGGAGGTGATGCCTGATGTACCAGCGCTGGCCTAAGCGGGACCCGAACAAGCACTACTACCTTGTCCCAAACGAGGTCTTCAACCTCGGCCTCAGTTCTCACGAGATCGCCGTCTACAATTACCTTCTGCGCTGCGAGGATCGCAGGACCTACCAGTGCCATCCCAGCTACCGCACCATCGGTCGGGCGGTGCGGCTGAGCGAAAACACCGTGCGGAAATATGTGGCCGGTCTGGAGGAGAAGGGGCTCATCCGCACCGAGCCCAGCACCATCACCACAAAGGATGGCCGCGTGCGCAACGGCAGTCTCATCTACACCATCCGCCCCATTCAGGAAGCGCTGGAGCTGAACTATCAGCGGCAGTTCCTGCGGGCGGAGCGTGACATGGAGCGGGCAAAGGCAGAGAAACGGCTGGCCGAATTGAATCAGCAGAACAAGAAGGGGGAAGAAAGCGCATGATGCAGCAGCTTGCAAACTTTATCGTAGACCATGACCCGATGATGGTCCTACGGCGCACACACGACACGGTGCGCTACATCCGGTGGGCGTGGAACAAGGATCATGCCGACCCCATCGACGAAGAAGAGCTTCGCCTGTTCCTCTGCGATGAACACTACGGTGATCTGACCGATGAGCAAAAGACCGTTGCCCGTCGGTGCCGGGACGGGATGCGAAGTGTCTACAGCACGGCGGTGCTCCGCATGCTGCTATGCAACGAAATGATGTGCCGCGGCATGGTGCCGGATGTCAGTACCTACCGCAGCGTGTTCTGCCCGGAAGGGGGTGATGCACCATGGATGCTTGACCGGGCGGGATAACCAAAAATCAGACCGATTTGCAGCCGACGAAAGAAAAGCAGGAGAAAGCCCCGACGCCTATTCGCGCCGGGGCACCCCCACAAATGCCCGCAGTGCGGGCATTTTCAAGGGTTTGTGACCGGGGACAATGCGACGCTCTTTCCGGGCTCATGGACCCACTCTGACGCTGAAAATCCGAAAAAGTCAGTGTTTGCAAGGGTTTCTACCGACGTCATACCGGCCCCATGCCCCGATTTTGATCCAATTTACACCTAATTTGCACTTCAAAACGCAGAAAAAGAATTGAGAAAAGCAATAGCTATTTCCGCAAAAGTGTGGTAGTTGTTTGTGTTGCAAAAAGAAAATGAATCCAAAGGAAGTGAAATACATGGCAAAACGAAGACCGGCCGGTGACGGCATGGTGCGCAAGCGGGAAGACGGACGAGGGGAAGGCCGCATCGTCATTGGGCACCGGGAAAACGGCGAGCCGCTGTTTCGCCACGTCTACGCCAAGACGCAAAAGGCGCTGCTGGACAAGCTGCAACAGAACATCGAGTGCTACCGTGATGTGGAGCTGACCGAGGACAGCCGCATGACACTGGGCAAGTGGCTGGACCGCTGGCTCACGGAGTACAAGGCGGGCACGGTGCGGCCTGGTACGCTCAAAAGCTATCGCTGCTACATCGAATACTACATCAAACCGCAGTTGGGCGACAAACAAATCTCCCTCATCTCTCAGCAGGACATCCAGCGGATGTACCGCCGCCTGAAAACGGAAGGGCGCATCCACGAGCACCCCGAGATGGATCATCAGCTCTCGGACTCCATGGTCCGCCACATCCATTCCACGCTCCATGCCGCGCTGAAAGACGCGGTGCAGGCACATGTCATTCCCAGGAACCCCACCGAGGGTACGACCGCACCAAAGCCTAACTACAAGCCCAAGCGCATCCTCACCCGTGCGGAGCTGGATGCCTTCCTTGCGGTGGTGGAGCGGGACGAGGTGTGGTGTGGATGCCAAAACCCTGTCCGGCATCCTGGGCCATACCAACGCCTCCTTCACGCTGGACACCTACACCCATGTTACCTCAGATATGCAGAAGCAGGCCTGCGGTATCGTGGGCGGCTTCATGGAGGAGCTAATGGGAGCCGTGCAATCATATGATTGCGAAGATTGACGCAGAATGGCGCTTTCAGTGCAAGGCGGAGGAAGGAGGCGGGCTTGCCGCCCGGCGACCGACGACAACACAGCAATGGAAGCGTCAGGCAAGTCAAGAACGTGAGAATATGGTTGTACGGTTCCCAAGGGAAAGGAGTTGAAACCGTGGCAAGAAAGCGAAAAGCCGGAGATGGAACGGTAAGGCAGCGCAAGGACGGACGGTGGGAAGGGCGCATCGTCATCGGCTACGATGACAATGGTTATCCCAAAACGAAAAATGTCCTCGCTAAAACCAAGAAGGAATGCGTCGAGAAGCTCCAAAAGCTCAAGGAGGATTACGGCGGGCTGAAGCCCGAAAAAGTGCGGTCCGAGATGCCGTTCGGGGACTGGCTGACATACTGGTACGAGAATCACTCCAAGCCCAAGATCCGGCCCACCACGCAGGAGACCTATGAGAGCCGCATCCGCTTGCACATCATCCCGGAGATCGGGGACATCCCGCTGAACAAGCTGACACAGAATGACCTGCAGCAGTTCTATGGCCGACTTAAGAAAAGCGGACGGAAGCGCTTCACCGACAAGTACGGCGAAGGGCTGTCTGACCGTATGGTGCGCATGTGTCACGCCACCTGCCGCTCCGCGTTGGAAAAGGCGGTACAGGATGGACTGATTCGTGTGAACCCGGCCATCGGCTGCAAGCTGCCGCCGAAAAAGGCGCGGGAAATGCAGGTGCTGACGCGGGAGGAGCTGCAGCGGTTCCTTATCCAAGCAAAGTTTGAGGGCTACTACGAAGTGTTCCTTCTGGACTTAGCAACCGGCCTGCGCCGGGGTGAACTCATGGCACTGCAATGGGACGACCTGAATTTCAAAACCGGTGTGCTGAATGTGAACAAACAGGTCTACGATGTGCGGGGGCAGCTTCAGCTCAGCACCCCCAAGACGAAGAACTCCGTCCGTAAGATCGTCCTGCCACCCGCCGTGGTGGCGGTGCTGCGGGAGTACAAAAAGACGGTGGACTCCCGCTGGATGTTCCCATCCTCAGTGAAGGAGGACTGTCCTATTACGCCCGGAGTGGTGCGCCGCAGACTGCAGCTCATTCTGGAACACGCTGGCTGCAAGCATGTTAGATTTCATGATTTGCGTCATACCTTCGCAACGCTGGCACTGGAGAACGGCATGGATGTAAAAACGCTCTCCGCCATGCTGGGCCATGTGTCGGCGGCCACCACACTGGACATCTATACCCACATCACCGACGATATGCGGCTCACAGCCGCCGCCAACATCGACCGAAGTATCGGCAAGGCAGCGCCGCAGGATGACACTTCAGAGCCGGGCAGGAAAACTGCCCCGGCCACAACGGAAAAGCCGAGAATGACCGACTTCAAGCCCTATGTGGGCCGCAAGCGCAAGTCCGGCACCGGCTGCGTTACCGAGATCAACGACCATCTCTTCGAGGGCCGCTATTCTCCCAAATGGCCCGACGGCAAGAAACACGCCCGCAATGTCTACGCCCACACCCGCGAGGAGTGCGAGGAGAAACTGAAGGTGCTGATCGTGGAGATGAAGGCAGAGATCGCGGAAGCACAACGGTTGAAGGATTTGGGCGAGAGTGACGGGCGGTCACTGGAGAGAGAAAAACGTAGGAAATAAGAGTAACAGAATCACCGTCCTGGGCGCTTATGATTAGACGCTCAGGACGGTGATATTGTTGCGTCATCCAGGAAGACAGTAAAACATGGTTATCTTGGTTTGATATTTTATATTTTGCTTGATATAAAGTCTCGCATCATTTCGATAGATTGACGGAGTTCCTCTAAGGTAAAACGGGTATTGTTAATATTTTCAGGGTGATGTATTACATGCCTAATGTATTCACTCAAAATCTTTTGTTCTTCCCTTGTTGTGCCGTCCCTATTCAAACGGATATAAGTTCGGGTTGGTTTTCCTGATTTATACTCATTTAGCCATCCCTGTTCATCGATGTATCCATACAATTCATCATGGTACTCTGCAGATAGTTCCGAAAAAGCCAAGTAATTCACTTCGTTTAAAGAAGGATAAGGTAACTGATTCCGAGATACATTTTCGACAATTTTCTCGCCATTTTCATTCCTTATGAGTCGTATATTATACAGATTGAGTTCTCGAACAATTGGAGCGCTATGCGTTGTGATGATAACCTGAGTGTTAGGTGCCTGTGCCAGTTCCCAAAGTGCATGAATCAGTTTCCGCTGATTTTCTGTGTGCTGAGAAGTTTCTGGCTCTTCGATAGCATATATCACACTTGCGGCATTTACGTCGCTCTGCCGTCGCTCAACTTCAGCTCGAAAGAAGTTAAGCAGAATAAGGCGTTTAGAACCGCTTCCTCGTTTGTTGATTGGTATATTTTCGTCACTCGTTATAGATACATTTTTGAATACATCTGCCCATTTCAAACTACTGACTGTAGGAATAACCGGATTGAGTGTGCTGGCAATATCAGGACTCATCTCCTGAAGTTTTCCCAATGTACGAGTAGCGACTTCTCTCAGTTTCCCTTCAACAGTTGTGGCCACACCGTCTAATATCCGCTGTAATTCCTCATCTCGAAGTATTTCTTTTACCGCTTCCTTGAGCGGATCTTGAACCTCGCTATCTCCATCACTATTCTTTCGATCCGACTGGAACAAGGAATATAGCGGCAAATATTTTTGTAATTTTTCCCAAATCGGTTTTGTGTCTCCCTTGGTTACGTCAATATCTATAACTGACATTCTTAAATCATCATTATAATATTGCCATATAGCGGATCGCATCACAGCATTCCTCGTCCTGTCAGCACAGGGGATATGCCTTGAATCAATAATCTGACGCAATTCACTATCTTTTTTCAGGAGTAAGTCTGCACAATCCGGGTTCGTTGGATGAAAGGCTCTGATAAATACCTTTGCACTTCCACCGTTTGGATATTTTCTTATAATTTCAAGCAGACCAGCTTCATTCAAGAGATGTTCATCTAAAAGTGCAGTTTCATTTGTTGCATCAATTACAATCCTATCTGGAAGTTCTGAAAAACAAACTGTAATGCTAATTTCGTTCTCATGGTTTGCTCGTGCGCCAACATTTACATCTTCCTTGTCCAGCTTTACAACACCTTTTCCATCGTTAAAGAACACATCCAAGGCTTCCAATATACTGGACTTCCCAATATCGTTTTTGCCAACAAGAGCAGTAAATTCGTCGAAATTTATTGAAATTTCGCCACAATATCCACGAAAATTCTTGATTTTTAGATTTTTAATTTTCATTGACACACCTCAAAGAACAACTTCTATACTAATTGTAGCACAACCAATGACGTTTGTCATCGAAAAACCAACTGCCTGCATTTAATCCAAACAATTTTCACCTCTTGCGTCGCAATAAACAAAGAATAAGAAAAATCCCTCTGAAATCAACGATTTCAGAGGGATTTTGGTCCGAGTGGGGCGACTCGAACGCCCGGTCTCTTGAACCCAAATCAAGCGCGATACCACCTTCGCTACACCCGGATATTCAATTTCTGCCATTATACCACGTCGGGGAAGAAAATCAAAGATTTTTCTGCCTGTGGTCATTTATGTGGTCAAGGCCGCTTTTATGCCGCTTTTGGCAATCTTGGAAAGTCCCGCAAACGTAGGCGTCGCAAGGCTTTGCGGCGTTTCACCTTGCCCCGTCCCGGATACCGCCACGGCACTCCCAAAGCAGGCGCGCTACCAGCTGCGCTACACCCGGATATGCGGCGGAAAATATTATACAGCATCCGCGGCGCGTGTGCAAGTATTTATTAACGTTCCTTAAACAAACTGTAAACAGTCGGATCTTGCGAAATACCGGCGAAAAAGCTCCGTCTTTTATAATTGAGGCGGCAAGAGGCCGAGCCGCGATACAAGAACGCATGACTATTTCCAAACATGTATCGGCCACAGGAAGAAAAGGAACGATTCAGGAAGGAGCAAAATCACTATGTTAGAGTTTATTTTTGAAAAGATCGGCAAGATCCTCGTTTGGGGCGGCGCAAGCCAGACCGGCAAGGACGTGATCGAAGACCTCATGGAGTTCTTCGGCGAAAACGGCCTTTGATTTCATAATTCCGACCAATTAATTATTTGAGCACCCGGCAGCTTCCAACGGCTGTCGGGTGCTTTTTTACCTTCACAGCGTCTGCGTTTTCGCAAGCTGCCGGTTTTTATACTCGGGCCGGCCGGTGACCTCGCTTATGATCTCTATCTCCGGCGGCGCGGAGCGCTCCGGGTTTTCCGAATAGCGGAACATGACGGCGCGCCCGGCCGAGAAGGGGTAGACGTCTATCTCGACGCGGCAGCTGTCATACACGAAGCGATACTTCGTCTTGCTCACGCTCTGCAGCGCGGGGTCGGCCTCGAGCAGGTAGCGGCCGTACTCCTTTTCCTTGATGCGCTTTTCCGTGACCCACTTCGTCCCGTCGGGGCGCGAGTGCTTTTCGGTGTAGAAATACAGCACCTCGCCGCTGCCCTTCTGCCGCCTGACGCGGCGCTCGATATTGGGATTGGTCACCGCGAGGTAGGTCTGCACCATGTCGATGCCGGCGGCGCGGTAGCGCGTTTTCAGAAGCTCGATGTCCGGCATCGCAATGAGGTACTTGCGCTTTTTGAGCATCGGCGCTGGCTCGCCGACGGCGCGGTATATCTCGCCGACGGCGCGGTTTATCTTGTCCTCGAAGTCTACGGAGTTGTCGATCATGCGCAGGTCGGGGTAGGAGCTCCATGCGCGCAGGGTGCGGTCGTCGATCTCGCGGGCGTACTCTATAGACTCGCTGCGCGCCGCGTTGCCGAGGTTATAGGCAAACTCCGCGCCCTTTGCGCAGGTGACGAGGTAGATGACCGCGTCGTAGCCGGCGAGCGCCTCGCTCTCGGTCATGCCGCCGACGCGCATGAGCGTTTCGGCGAATTCCTCGTCGGAGATATACGCCTTGTCGTCCAGAAGCGCGCGGTCGTACACGATCAGCACCTTCTCCTCCGGCACGACCTCCGCCGCCGCGAGCGCGAGCTTTTCCTTATGCAGCTGGTCGGCGATGACGAAGTCCTGGAACTTGAGCATGGACATGCACACGCCGAAGGGGTTTATGCCGAAGCCCGAGATGAGCTCCGTCGCCGTCTCGGGGATGGTTATCACGCGCCAGCCGTCGTCCTGCTTGAACTCCTTGAGTATGCGGCTGATAAGCGTCGTTTTGCCCGAGGCGGGGCCGCCCGTGAGCACGACGCGGTATATTTTCTTGCTCATTTTCATATCTCCTCGCCGAAAAGGCAGCCGGAAAGCTCGGCGACCGTTTTGAAATATTTATCGCAGCTTGCCCGCATGAAGCTCTCGATCTCCGGGATGTCATAGCCCCAGCCGGCGGCGGCAAAGCTCACGCCGCAGCTTCTGGCCATGTCGTAGCCGGGCTTGAGATCGTCCAGCACGAGAAGCTCCCCGCGCGAGAAGCCGAGGCGCTTCATTATCTGCTCGAGCGGGTAGGGATTGGGCTTGCGCTCCTGCGCGGGACTGTCCCAGCCGAAGACGAGGTCCGGCTCGGGCAGACCGTTTTCGCGGTAGTCGCGCAGAATGTTCTCCGTGTACGAGTGCGACACGACGCACAGCGCGCCGCCCCGGGCCCTGTGCCGCAGCAGCAGCTCGCGCATGCCGGCGTAGGCGCGCGGCACGTGGCGCCGGACGTAGCTGTTCCAGTAGCGCTGCTCGCGCTCCATTTCCTCGCCGCTCATCCCGATCATGCCGCCGAAAAACTCGACGATGCCGGGCTCGAAGTTATACCTTATATATTCGTCGAGCGTGCAGCGGACCTCGGGGTGGTATATGCCGCAGTACTCGACGAAGCAGGGGTAGTGGACCGTGGCGGTGCTGTCGACGACCGTGTCGTCGTGATCGAGCACCAGACAGGGGTATCTCATAGCCGACCTCTCTTACCGTTTATGCACCCATTATACCCTGCTCCCACCACCCCCGCAAGGCTTTTTTGGCGGCGAATTGAGGCAGTCACGGATACGTATATTGCCGTTGCCCGGTTCGGAACAATGGCATAAACCGTTACGTTTCGCGTACCAAAGGTGCTGCGTCGGCGCTTTCCGGTCGGGCTGACGCAATAATTACTTGCTTGATTTACATGCGGGGTGCCCGCCGCGGCGAGCGGCTGCCTTCCCCTTGAGGGGAAGGTGTCGGCGATAGCCGACGGAAGAGGTGTCATCAGATCCTTTGCCGTCAGGCAAACATAAAATGAACTGTAGGGAACGGGCAAGCCCGTTCCCTACGATAATAATGCAGGCGGCTTGCGCCGCGATTTATGGACACCTCATCAGTCACCTTCGGTGACAGCTTCCCCTCAAGGGGAAGCCAATGGGGGCGGCAACCCCTCAGTAAGCCTACGGCTGCCAGCTCCCCTTACACAGGGGAGCCAAGGGCTGCGTCGGAAGCCTCCGGTCGGGACACGGCAATAACTGCTTGCATGATTTACATGCGAGGCGCCCGTTGCGGCAAGTGCGTTACTTCTTATCCGAGGCCTTGCGATAGCGCTCGAAGAGATAGCCGATGAACATGACGACGGCGAAGAAGAGCAGGAAGCCGACGCACTGCTTCCAGCCGTAGCCGGTCCATATCGCGTAGCAGAAGAACAGGCAGCAGGCGACGCCCAAAGCGGGCAGCACGAAGCGCTTTATCGGATTGAGCTCCTTGGCCTTGACCATGAGGCCGATCATCATGGGTATGTACATCAGGTACAGGCAGATGATGCCGATCTCGTCGGGCTCCCAGGCGAACCACTCGCTCGAGTGCACGGAGCCGAACAGGCCGGGGCCGCCCATCCACATCATGACCGTCCAGGCGTACCAGAAGCCGGCGAGCATCATGCCGATGACGGAGGACTTGATGGCAAAGTTGTTCTGCTCGTCGATGTGGCCGAAGAAGCCCGGCTTCGGGCCCATGCCGCGCGCGGAGACGGAGTACATGCTGCGGCAGGAGGCCATGATCAGGCCGTTCATCGTGCCGAGGCAGGATATGGTGATGAACACGTACACGACCGTGCCGACGACGCTGCCGAACAGCGCCGAGAAGGCTATGCGCGGCAGGCTCTCGCCGAAGGGCCAGGTGGAGATGATCGTGCCGACGTCGCCGACGATGCTCATCGCCCAGATGTACAGCGCGTAGATTATTATCGTGACCAGCGCGCCGATGATGAGCGCGCGGGGCAGGTTCTTCTTGGAGTCCCTGAGCTCGGAGTTGATGCTCGTCGCGAGTATCCAGCCCTCGTAGGCGAAGGCGAAGCCGACGATGGCCTTGAAAAAGCCCGAGCCGTCGACGGCGACGTAGTCTGCGGAATTAACGTAGTCGAGCACCTCGAGCGTCGTGCCGTTTACAAAGCCCGCGATGGTCCCGACCACGCCCATGAGTATGAGCGGGATGAGCTTTATGACCGTCATGCCGACCTGAAGCCTGCCGGCGAGCTTCGGGCTGAGCGCATTGATGCCGTAGCCGATCATCAGAAAGCCCGCGCCCACGCCGATGGCGACGGCATTGACCTGGCCGTTAGCAAAGTCGATGGCGGAGATGCCGAACAGCTGCAAAAACATCATCGCCGAGAAGAAGGCCAGCATCGAGGCCAGCGCGGGAGCGTATATCGTCGTCATGAACCAGCCGACATAGTAGGCATACTTGGGTCCGAGCGCGAGCTCCGCGTAGTCGACGACGCCGTTTATCTTTTCGTACTTGCTGCCGAGGGTCGCGAAGACCAGCGAGCAGATGATGCATATGAGTCCGACGATGCCGACGACCGCGATGCCCTGCATAAGGTTGCCGCCCGTCAGCGACAGCACCTTGCCGCCCTTGATGAAGACGCCGGAGCCGATGACGATGCCGATGACCATGGATATCGCGGTGGGCAGGCCGTACCTCTTTTCCATTTTGTTGTTGTCCATTTCTCTCTCTCCCGTGGTTGTAACTACTGCTTTTTTCATTTAAAGCAGCACTTCAATGATACGCCAAATTGGTGAAATTGTCAATATATCTGTTAATAAACTGTAAATAAACGCTGCCCCGAACTTTTACTTGTACGCAAACGTACAAGACCGGGCCGAAAGCGGCCTATGGGTAGAGGGGGTACGGGTCCGGCATAGAATGTGATGGGCCCCTGCCCGAAACTGCATGAAGGGAATGGTAAAATTGAAGATATACCTCTCACCGTCGGACCAGCTGAGCAATCCCTACGCCGCAGGCGGCACGAACGAGGCCGCACAGTGCCGCAGGATAGCCGCGGCCTGCCTGCCGGCGCTCGAAAGAAACGGCTTCGAGGTCAGGGCGAACTTCTCCGACGGCGAAAACGCCATGTACGAGCGCGTGCGCGAATCCAACGCCTGGGGCGCGGACGTTCACCTGTGCATCCACACCAACGCGGGAGGCGGCCGCGGCTGCGTCGTGTTCGTCGCCTCGAAAAACGCAGAGCGCATGAAGTACGCGCAGCCCGTTTTCGAGGAGCTCGACGCGATAACGCCGTACCGCTCGGTCTACGGCGTGCGTGAGAAGCTGTTTTACGAGATACGGAACACCGGGGCTCTGTGCCTCTACTGCGAGTGCGAGTTTCACGACTCGCCGGAGCTTGCCGAGTGGATAATCGGGCACACGGACGATATCGGCGAGGCGATATGCCGCGGCCTGTGCCGCGCCGCGGGCAGAGAATATATTGAGAAAGGAAGAGACGGGGACATGGAAAGATGGAGCAGGATAGAGGATATACCCGAGGGCTACCGCGAAATGGCGCAGCGCTATATCGACGCGGGCGCGCTGCTCGGCAAGGGCGGCGGGCAGCTCGATATCACGGAGGATATGCTCCGCACGATGGAGATCATGCGCCGCTATTTTGAAGGGGAGGCGTGAGGAAAATGGATACAGCGGATAAGGCCGTCGAGATAAAGGCGGCGGCAGCGGCGCTCATCGCCTTCGGCACGGCGCTGTTCGGCTGGGCCGGCTGGATGGTGCTGCTGTGGCTTTTCGCCATGGCGCTGGACTATCTGACCGGCAGCTTTGCGGCGCTGTACGGCGGGAGCTGGAGCAGCGCGGCGGCGAGGCGAGGACTGTGGCACAAGCTGGGCAGCATATTCGCGGTGCTCGTGGCGGCGCTGTGCGATCTCGCGCTCAGGCTCGTGGGCGACAGCTTCGGCTTCGGCCTGCCGGTCATCGGCAGGAGCTGCCTGATAACGCCCCTGGTCACGGCCTGGTATTTTTTCACCGAGCTCGGCAGCATCGTCGAAAACGCCGCCGCGATGGGCGCGCCCGTCCCGGACTTTCTGCGTAAGCTCATAGCGCGCGGCAGAAAAACCGTCGGCGAAAAGGGCGACGGCGGCGATAATTAACGAAAAAACAGCAGGTGCGGTTTTTCCCCGCACCTGCTATTCATTTATCGGCATTTTCATTTGCTGCGCCGGCGTGTGAAACGCTGTGATTCGGATATGTAGACCATGTAGGCTCATAGTCATCTGTCGCCCGGTTGCCCCACACATCCCATTTTTCCCTCTTGCCGCGTGCAAACAGCTCTAAGTACGGTTCCGGAGAGCAGTCCTCCAACATTCATGCTGCTCTCAGCTATTATAAAAGAATTTCAGCGAAATTATCCTGCGCAAAAATCTCGAAGGCCTCGAGCCTGCGCCGCACTTGCAGCGTCTGCTATTCTTATATAGGGTGATCAAATGGGAACTTACGGATACGCCCGCGTGTCGAGCAGCGACCAAAACGCGGACAGGCAGCTGCTGGCGCTGCTGGAGAGAAATGTTCCGGAGGAGAATATCTACATCGACCGGCAGTCGGGCAGGGACTTCATACGCCCGCAGTACGCGGAGCTTTCGCTGCGCCTGCGCGAGGGCGACCTGCTGTACGTGCTGAGCATCGACCGCCTCGGGCGCAATTACGAGGAGATACAGGAGCAGTGGCGGCGGCTGACCAAGGAGATCGGCGTCGACATCGTCGTTATCGACATGCCTCTGCTGGATACGCGTCAGGGCAGGGACCTCATGGGCACCTTCATCGCCGACCTCGTGCTTCAGATACTGTCCTTCGTCGCGCAGTCCGAGCGCGAGAGCATCAGGCGGCGGCAGGCCGAGGGCATCGCGGCGGCAAAGGCGCGCGGCGTGCGCTTCGGCAGGCCGGAGGCGCCCGTGCCGGATAATTTCGCGCAGCTCATTATCGCCTGGGAGCGCAAACGCATCACGCTGCCGGAGCTGCTGCGGCTGTGCGAGAGCCTCAGCGAGTCGACCTTCTACCGCCGCCTGCGCGACCTGCGAGAGAAACGATAAATGAAAAAACGACTGTCAAAAGGTATACCTTTTGACAGTCGTTTTTTGCCGATAAAATCATACATGATATTTGGAAAAACATCAAGCATTTCGCTGGGTTTTTGTCTGTTTATACAAACGCATAGCTGCAAATTTGTAGGTTTTGACGAGTGATTTTTGCGCAAACGGCCGCTGTCAAAAGGTATACCTTTTGACAGGCAATCAATTTACATGGAGGAAGACGAGATGGCAAAAGAACCGAAAATGGTGACATGTAAGCACTGCGGAGCCGAGATAGCCGCGAGTGCCAAAACATGCCCGAAATGCGGCGTCAAAAACAAGAAGCCTTTCTACAAAAATCCGCTGCTCATTGCACTGCTTGTTATCGTGATAATCATAGCGGCCGCGACCTCGGGTGGGGATAAAAAGGGAACCGACGGCAATAAGCCGAGCGAAACGGCAGCGGTGAAGACCGACGAGAGATTCGCAGGTGACTGCGGAGCATCCGTAACGGCCGAGATGGGATCGTCGATTATCGGTTATCCGACATTGAAGGTATACGTTTCAAACACTTCCGATAAGGAAATAGCGGCTGTCAAATTCTATTTCGTGCCGATCGACGTTTACGGCGACGAAATCACAAAGTGGACAAGTCAAAATTACCTGTACTCGGATACGGCAATTCCTGTCGGCGGCTCGGATTCGCTTGAATATCAGTTTATCGAGGCCAGTGTTAAAAAGGGCGAGCTGTATTTATACAGCGTGTATTTCTCAGACGGCACAGAATGGGGCAACAAGGACGCCGCCAGATCGACCATAAAGGACAGCGGCCTGAAGATCCCTGTCGAAGGCGTGTCATGATATTCAGAAATCCGGCTCAAAGATAACAAAAGCTAAATATACACGCAGAAAAGAGAGTGCAGACATCTGCACTCTCTTTTTTACTTGAATAACACCTCATCAGTCACCTTCGGTGACAGCTTCCCCTCAAGGGGAAGCCAAGGGCGCGGCAAGCCCTCAGTCAGCGCGAGCGCTGACAGCTCCCCTTACACAGGGGAGCCAATGACTGCGTCAGAAACCGTCACACACGGAACAGGCGAGATAAGTTCCCTACATAGTCTGTCGGCTGTCGCCGGTCGGGACACAGAAATAACTGCTTGCTTTATTTTCATGCCAGCCGCCCGCACGGCAGTGCCCGGTCGGGATACCAGAGACAAATGTATCGGCAGCTGCCCCAATGCGCCGCTAAAAAAGAAAAAAGCCGCACATCGCGCGGCTTTTTCATGGTGGACCCGAAGGGATTCGAACCCTCGACCTCTCGGATGCGAACCGAACGCGCTCCCAGCTGCGCTACGGGCCCATCTGCTGTCAGCTTTAGTATTATAACACACTTTTCAGAAAAGTAAAGAAAATATTTGTTGATTATATCGATTATTTGCGCTATAATACATTTGCGGCTTCTGACAAGGCTGCACTAGTTGGGGAGCCAGCGGTGCCCTGTAACCTGCAATCCGCTACAGCAGGAATGAATTCCCAACATAGGATCTGTCATGTGTCGTCTGACACCGGTAAGCAGCGTTGACGAGCCGGTCTCGCGCAACGGAAACCCGTGAACCATGTCAGGCGGGGAACCGAGCAGCATTAAGCGGTGCTTTTCGTGTGCCGCGAGGGTGCCGGTTCTGAGCCGGCTGCCGGCGTAACGGGCATATGTCAGTTTTCAAAGTTGGGTGTGCAGTCTTGTCAAGAGCCGCATTATATTTATTATGGGATCACGATCATGTATCAGGCTCTGTATCGAAAATGGCGGCCCAGGACCTTCAGCGAGGTCGTCGGGCAGCAGCATATCACGGAAACGCTTAAAAATCAGATAGCCGCGGGCAGGACCTCGCACGCCTATCTTTTCATAGGCACGCGCGGCACTGGCAAGACCAGCTGCGCGAAGATCCTTGCCAAGGCGCTCAACTGCGAGCACCCGGTAAACGGCGACCCCTGCGGCAGGTGCCCGGCCTGCCTCGGCATCGAGGACGGCAGCATCATGGACATCGTCGAGATAGACGCCGCGTCCAATAACGGCGTGGACAACGTCCGTCAGCTGCGCGAGGAGGCTGTGTTCTCGCCGGTCTCGGTCAAAAAGCGCGTGTACATCATCGACGAGGTACACATGCTCTCGACGCAGGCCTTCAACGCGCTGCTGAAGATACTCGAGGAGCCGCCGGAGCATCTGGTGTTCATCCTCGCGACGACGGAGCTCAACAAGGTACCGGCGACGATACTCTCGCGCTGCCAGCGGCACAGCTTCAAGCGCCTGGACCCCAAGCTCATAGCCGACCACCTCGAGCACGTGGCAGCCTGCGAGGGCCTTGAGCTCGAGCGAAGCGCGGCGGAGCTCATCGCGGGGCTTGCCGAGGGAGGCATGCGCGACGCGCTGTCGCTGCTCGACCAGTGCTCGGGCGCCGCGCATATAGACACCGACGCCGTGTACGCGGCGATGGGGCTTACCGGCAACCGCCGCACGGCGCAGCTGCTCGACTGCGCGGTCAGGAAAAACACCGACGAGGCGCTGAGGCTCTTCAACGGGCTGTGGATAGACGGCAAGGACCCGGCGACGCTGCTGCACGAGCTCAACACGCTCCTGCGCGACTGCCTCATGCTCTCGGTCGCGCCCAGAGCGGGCGCGGAGCTCATGTCGGGCAGGTTCAGCCGCGATATCCTGAGCGTTTTCTGCAAAAAGCTCACATCGGCAGAGCTGATAAACCGCATAAACACGGTCTCGGACCATCTGCTGCGCATCCGCGACTCGAAAAGCGCGAAGCTCACGGCCGAGCTGTGCATAATATCCCTGTGCGATCCGCGACTTACAGAGGGCGTCGACGAGCTGCGGGCAAGAGTATCGCGCATAGAAGAGGACATGAAGCGCGCGCCGGTATACAGGGACTTGCCCGATGCTGAGGACGCCGAGGAGCCCGTACCGGCATACGGCGGAGAGCTCTTTGAGCCCGACGAGCCGCCCGCGCCGCGGCGGGATACCGGGCCGGAGCCCGACGACGAGCTCGACCCGTCGGACTTTGCCGAGTATCAGCCGGAGGACGATCTTCTGGACAAGGCCTCCCCGGTAGAGCTCAACCCCGACGCCCCGGCGAGCGCGGCCGACGCGCCGAAGGATAACGCCGCGCTGTGGACGGCGATAATCGAAAAAGCCGAGGACACGCTGCCCCGCGGCGTGATACCGATACTGTCAAACCCCGCGCAGACGCGCTGCACGATAAGCTACGACACGCTCGCGCTCGAGGTGCTGCCCGGATTTTTCTACAGCACGGTGAACAATCAGGCGGTGCTCATGCGCCTGCGCGAGGCGGCGGCCGCAGTCACCGGACGCAGCCTGAGGCTCACGGTCTCCGAGCTGCGCGAGGACGGCAGCGGACCCAGACGGGATATCGAGGAGCTTAGAAAATTCAAGGAAACTCGTTTTGTATAATTTTTAATTTTGTATGATCATTTAGGAGGAATTTCAATATGGCAAAAGGCGGATTTCGCGGCGCTATGGGCGGCGGCAACATGATGAAGCAGGCCCAGAAGATGCAGGAAGAATTCATGAAGATGCAGCAGGAGCTCGAGAACAGGGAGTTTGTCGCCGCTGCCGGCGGCGGCGCGGTGAAGGCGACCATGATAGGCACGCGCGCGCTCAAGAGCATCGAGATAGACCCCGCGGCGGTCGACCCCGACGACGTCGAGCTGCTTCAGGACATGATCGTCGCCGCGGTCAACGAGGCGATCAGCAAGAGCGAGAACGCGACCAACGAGGCGATGAGCAAGCTCACCCCCATGGGCTTCCCGTTCTGACGGCGAATTGACGCAGCTGCGGACACATTTATCTCTGGCGGCACTGCCGTGCAGGCGACTCGCATGAAGTCAAAGCAAGCAGTTATTGTGCCGATTTGGTGCAAAAACTCAGGCTGCACCCTTGCCTTCCCCTTGAGGGGAAGGTGTCTGTAAATCGCGGCGATAGCCGGAACTGAGATCAATACAAAAAGCAGAAAAGACAGCTCGGATCGTAAGTCCGGGCTGTTTTTTCGTGCGTTGGTTAGTTTTAAGAGCGGAACGGGCAAGACCGGCCACGGCGAGTGGCCGGGATGCCAGAGATAAATGTATCCGCAGCTGCGTCAATTCGCCATCAAAAAACCTTGACGAAAGGGGCTTTTTGGTGCATTATATAAGGTGATTATGTATGAGCGAAAGGATCGGAACATGCTTTTTGCGATAGTTGCCGCGGTGATACTCATCGCGGATCAGTGGCTCAAATACTGGGTCACGGTAAATATAACGCTGTCGACGGGCTCGCAGCAGCTCATCCCCGGCGTCGTGAAGCTCGTGAATGTACACAACTCCGGTGCGGCCTTCGGACTGCTCGACAATGTCGCGGCCGCGCGCTGGATATTCCTCGCCGTGACGGCGGTGTTCGTGGTCGTCATCGCGGTGCTGCTGGTCAGGCGCGTGTTCGACTCGCGCTTTGCCGTGTGGTGCGAGGTGCTGTTCTTGACCGGCGCGCTGGGCAACTGCATCGACCGCGTGTTCCTCGGCTACGTCGTGGACATGTTCAAGCTCGAATTCGTCAACTTCGCGGTGTTCAACATCGCCGACGCCGTGCTCGTCGTGTCCTGCCTGATGTTCGTGATCTATGTCTTCTTCGGCTCGCGCGAGGAAGACGACGAGGAGGAGGACGGCTATGTCCCCCTGCGGTCAAAGCCCGCGCCGCGCGCAGCGCAGGAGCCGTCCGACGATTTTGCCGATATCTTCGGCATAAAGACCGAGCCTGCCGAGCAGCGGCGGGAGGCTCAGCCGGTAAGGGCCGAGCACGACGCGTTCTGGGACGATTTCGGCCCCGCGCTTAGCGGAAAGACAAAGGCTGCCGATAAGCGTCCGGCCGAGCCGAAAAAGGAACCGCCCAAAAGCAGCGGGGATTTCAGCGTGGAGGACATCATCGCCGAGTTCAGGGACCTGTAATGGATTATTTGGACGATAACATTATAATGCTTACAGCACAGGAGAGCGCCGAACGCATCGACGCTCTCCTTGCGCGCTGTGTGCCGGAGCTCACGCGGAGCGCCGCCGTGCGCCTTATAGAGGACGGCGCGGTATCCGTCGGCGGCAGAGCGGTGAAGAAAAACTACAAATGCGCGCCGGGCGACGAGATACGCATCGTCCTGCCGGAGCCCTCCGACTGCGAGCTCCGGCCGCAGGATATCCCGCTGGACATCGTGTACGAGGACGAGGACCTGCTCGTTGTCAACAAGGCGCGCGGCATGGTCGTGCACCCCGCGCCCGGGCACCCGGACGGCACGCTCGTAAACGCGCTGCTTTTCCACTGCGGCGGCTCGCTGTCCGGCGTCGGCGGCGAGAAGCGCCCGGGCATCGTGCACCGCATCGACAAGGACACCTCCGGCCTGCTGATCGTCGCGAAAAACGACTTCGCGCATCTGGCGCTGTCGGCTCAGCTGGCCGACCGCAGCCTCTCGCGGGTGTACGAGGCCGTCGTGCGCGGCGGCATGCGCGAGGACTCGGGCACGGTCAACGCGCCGATAGGCCGGCATCCGGCCGACCGCAAGAAAATGGCCGTGACGCAGACCGGCTCGCGCAGCGCGGTGACGCACTGGGAGGTCATCGCGCGCTACCGCGGCTATACACACATCCGCTGCCGCCTCGAGACCGGCCGCACGCATCAGATACGCGTACACATGGCGCATATCGGCCATCCGCTGCTCGGCGACGGCGTTTACGGCGCGCCCTCGCCCGACAAGGGGCTTTCCGGCCAGTGCCTGCACGCCCGGGAGCTTAAATTCATCCACCCGCGCAGCGGCGAGCGGATAGTCCTCACGACCGGGCTTCCCGACTACTTCACCCGCGTTCTGGCGGCGCTTTTTTAATGGCGCTTTAACGCAGCCGCTCGCCGTGCAGGCGGCTGCCTTCCCCTTGAGGGGAAGGTGGGTCGCGAAGCGAGCCGGATGAGGTGTTGCCGGTATAGGTTTCCTCCGCATCCTCCGGTCGGGACACCGCAACGACTGCTTGCTTTGCTTACATGCGAATCGCCTGCACGGCAGTGCCCGCCACGGCGAGTGGCCGGGCTTGCCAGCTCCGTTTTTAAACTAACAAACGCATGAAAAAAGACAGCCTTGGCTTTAAGCCTTGGCTGTCTTTTCTGCTTTTTGTATTAAATTCAGTTCCGACTATGCGGAACGGGCAAGCCCGTTCCCTACAAACAATGCTGCGGCTGTCGCCGCGATCTGACGACACCTCATCCGTCGCGCAAGCGCGACACCTTCCCCTCAAGGGGAAGGCAAAGAGGCGGCAGTGCTGCGGTTTTGTCAGCGGCTTCGTCACCGGGCCGGCGCACTATACGTATAAGTACAATTTTAATGCGCCGCTAAAAAACAAGCCCTCAGCCGACTTCGTCGGCAGCTCGAACGAAAATTAAGCAAGCAGTCATTGCGTCAGCCCGACCGGAAGGTGCGGAGGAAACCGGTTACAGGAGGAACTACAGCGGCGCGAAACGTAACGGTTTTCACCATTGCCTCGACACCGGGCGGCGGTAATATGCGTATCCGCAGGTGCCTCAAAGCGCCTCTAAAAAAGCGCCTCTAAAAAAGCTGCAAAGCCCTTGGGGTCGCGGATCTGGAGCTGCATGTGATCATAGCCCTCGAAGACGGGGTAATTGGCGCGGGGATAGGCCGCCATGACGGCGCCGCGGTACTTATAGTGCTCTTCAATGCTGCCGAACTCGAAATAAACGCGCCTTTGCAGCTCCTCGGGCAGCGGCGGGAAGGGCTTATCCTCGAGACTCTCGGCCAGCTGGCGGCGGAGATCGCCGTAGCGCAGGGCGCGTCCCGCGGCGATGAAATAGGGCTTTATCGCCTCGTCGTCGCACCAGAGTATCTTCTTAAGCGTTTTTCCCTTCGACCAGTACAGGCTTTTTATCGCAAGGTACAGAAACGGCGTCATTATGCGCCGCAGCGGCAGCGATATCTGCGCAAACTGCCCGCCGTCGAAGAAAACGCGCTCGACCGGCAGCCCGGTGTGCGTCAGAAAGGCCATGGCGAGGTCCGCGCCTATCGAGGACGCGACGACGAGGCGGAGGCGAGTGATGCCGTTTTTGCGCAGAAACTCCTCGACCTGCCGCAGCTCGTCGGCCTTGCTTATATAGCGCTGCCCCTCGCAGTAGACCGTCGAGGTCGGCATGATGCAGAAATATCTCTCCTGCAAGTGCGCGGCCACCGGCTCGCTGCTGTCGCCCGTCACGCCCATGGCGTGGAAAAACAGCACGGCCGGGTTTTCCCTGCTTCCGAGTGTTTTGAATATCATAAGATCAGATCCTTTCCCTGAGCCTTCTTACGTTCGCGTTCATCAGATGCCGCCCGAGATCGCGGTAAACGAAGGCCTTTAAGCGCGACATTTCCTGCCCATGCTCGCGTAGCAGCTCGTCGGGGCTATCATAGATGCCGAAGTCCCGATTGATGCCCTCGCTCTGGATATAGGTGCTGTTGCGCTCGAAGTCTATCACGGGATGCTGAAGATCGCGCACCGCCGCGCCGTAGCCGCAGAATGGGCCCGTGCAGTCGGGGTTTGCCGCCTGAAGGCTTTCAAGATAGGGCTTGTCGAGAATAAAGGCCTCCAGCTCATACCATACGCCGTCCAGATATACCTCCACCCAGCTGTGGAAGACGTTTTTCGGCGCGAGGGCGTACACGAGCCCCGTCATCGCGCCCTTTTGCAGCCTTTTGTCGATGGTGAAGCCGTGGACGCGGCAGGGTATGCCGCAGCCGCGCAGCAGCGCCATGAACAGCGTCCCCTTGGTGTTGCACTGGCCGTAGCCGTCGGCCAGCACCCTTGAGGCGGGTATGCCGTCGTCGGTGTTGTAGCCGAAGAGCATCTCGTCGCGGACATAGTTATAAATGGCTTTGATGCGTTCAAATTCATCCAGCGCACGCCAGCCACGCTGTTTGATCAAATTCTGTATCGCCGGAGCGGAAAAATCCAGCATCGGCGTTTCCGTCAGGTATCCGTTCATCACTTGGGTTCTCCTTAAAACATTGTAACAATTCCTGCACTCAGGGCTGCGACGGCGGCAAACAGCGGAATGCCGCGCACAAAGGAGCCAATGTGCCTGCTTGCGTCCTGATAAAGCTCCTTGTCCGGCAGGAAGGAGAAGCGGATGCGTTTTGTATTGCGCCACCAGAGCAGGTCGATGACCAGCAGGTCGAACAGCCCCAGCCCCTCGCCGAGGATGAGAAAATACCAGAACGCCGGAAGAAAACCCTCAAAGTCGAGATGGCTCTTAAATACAAGGCCGATCACGGAGAATATGACCGTGAAAAAGACCAGGTTGCTCAGTAAAACGGAGAGCACCGGATTCTCCTTCGGCGCGTCAGAGAGCCTTTCTCGGACGATGCTCTGCACCGCGTCGGGGTACGAGCGCAGACCGGCGAGGTTTTTCCTGTCCGTTCCCGTGCCGAGAAGGCACATGCCCCAGTACAGGAGCCAGCACGCGGGGATTATAAGCCATTTCACTGTTATTTCACCTCATTTTTTGCCAACCAGCAGCGTTGAGCCCCGCAGCATGATGCGCGCGGCTTCCTTGCTTGTCATAAATTTGCCGTCGGTGGTGTCGATCAGCTCCACCTGCTCATAGCCCATGGCCTTGAGCCTGTTTACAAATGCCTGCATATCGCCGTACCTGCGGGGCGACATCAGGTCGTGAATGGCGAAGCAGCTGCCCTTTTTCAGCACGCGCAGCGTTTCCAGCAGAAGCTCCTGCTTGTTTTTGCCGGAGATGTTGTGATAGACATAGTTGCTGGTCACTGCATCGAAGCTCTCGTCGGGAAAGTCGAGCTTCACGGCATCCCCATGCCGGAACGAGGCGTTTGTTACGCCCTCCGCTGCGGCGTTTTTCTCGCACAGCCTCTGACTGAAGGAGGCGTACTCCAAGCCCCAGCGGTCGACGCCCAGCATTTCCCCCTGCGGATTGCGCTTTGCGCAGGCGATGGTCAGCGCGCCGCTGCCGCAGCCGATATCCAGTCCAATACCACCCTCCGGCAGCGAGATGCACTCCGCCGTGCCATCAATGATCTGCCTTGAAAGCTTCCGCTCGCCGTCATAGGAAAAGCTGCGGTAGGCGTACACGCACCACTCCGTGTACTTTGCGCAAACGACAAAGGCGATGCCGAATATCACACCCAGCGCGGTGCGCAGTCCGCCGCTCACGCCGATGCCGAACACACCGAGGATGAGCAGCAGAGCAAGGGACAGCGCCGTCCCCGCAATGAGTGAAATTAACATCCCCTTCGGGATCCAGTTTTTATAATCAGGCTTCATGTCATTTATTCCTCCGGAAGCCCGCCTCGTCGCGGTACTCGGGGTGGAATTTTATATAATCGTCCCTGTCGCCGCAGATGGTGTAGTCGCATTTACAGCCGTCCACGCAGGTCGTCGTGCGAACAAGGCGCGCGTGAATGAGCTCCATCGAGGCGTAGTCCACATTGCACAGGGCGGGCATGATCTCCGTAAGACCGTGCTTTTTCGCAAACTCCGCCGCCGGACAGGCCGTGAACTCGTAGTAAATGGGCCTGTCGTCTGCGTAGGGCGCAAGGCTCATCTCGTAGTCGTGCCACTTATCGCAGCCTGACTTTGCGCGCATGAAGGCCCTGTACATGAGCCTTTTCCAGAACGTCCTGTTGCAGTCGACGAATTTTGAAAGAAGGCGGAACGAGGGGAGGATGAGCTCCTCCTCGAGCTCCTCGATCTCGCGGAAGGACGCGACGTCCCGGCAGACGGCGTAGTAGCTCATGATGGCGATGCAGTCGTAGGTGCCGCCCCTGCCGTTGTGGAAATTGTCCCTTCCGCCGAGGTCGCGGCGCCAGTCGGCGAGGTAATCGGTATACTGCCGCTGCACCAGCTCCCAGACCGCCTCGCGCTCCGCTTCCGGGTAGTGCAGCGCGATCCTGCGCCGGATCGCCTTTTTACAGGCATCAGAGTACAGCACATGGCAGCCGCGGTCAAATATGAGCTCATTGTCCTTCATTGCTTTTTCCTCCCTGAAAAATACGCTATGCAACAAAGCCCCGATCGTACGATCGGGACTTTGCCGCAAAGTGTGCATAAAGTGAAGATAAAAGGAGTATAGAACTTGCTGTGGTAAAGTAAACTCTGATCGTACAGTGTTTACAAAGGGAAGGTGTTGCGCAGAGCGGAGACCTGACCGCCCTGCGTAGAAAGAAGATACATATGGGGGTTACGATATGCATTGTAGCGCATATAACGCCCGTCTTCCGCTCCAAAAAGACATTCCTATGCTCCAAATAGGTTTTAAAGCAGCTCGACGCTGCCGTCGGCCAGATGGTAGAGCGCGCCGACGACACGAAGGCCCTGCGTCTCATCCTGCCGTATGCCCATGCTGCTCTCGATCACCTCGACGCTGTGCCTGACGTTCAGGCGGCAGGCGGCGCACTCGTCGCGCTCGCTGCCGATGGCCAGGCGTATCTCGTCGGTGATGAATTTTATGTATCCGTCCGGGTCGTGGTTTATCGCCGCGTCGACCGCGCCGCAGCGGTCGTGACCGAGCACCATGATGAGCCGGCAGCCCAGATGCCCGGCGGCGTATTCGATGCTGCCCAGCTGGTGATCGTCGATGACGTTTCCCGCGACGCGGATGACGAACAGCTCGCCTATACCGGCGCTGAAGATGCTCTCGGGGATAACGCGGGAGTCCGAGCACGCGACAATGATCGCGTAGGGACGCTGTCCCTCGCGGCAGGTCTCCGCCCTTCTGGCGGGCGAGATATCCCCGCTGCCTCTGTCCGCGCCGAGGTAGCGCCTGTTGCCGTCGATGAGCCTTGTCAGAGCCTCCTGTGCTGTCATCATATCCGCGCCTCCCTGTTTTTTGTAATATTCTAAGCGCCCTCCCGCCGGCTGTCAATATTTTGGGCGTCGTTTTTTTGCGTCGAATCGAGGCTCCTGCCGATACATTTATCTCTGGTGTCCCGACCGGCGGCTTCCGCCAATTCCTGTAGGGAACGGGCTTGCCCGGCCACTCGCCGTGGCGGGCATCTCGCATGCAGGTCAAGCAAGCAGTAGTTGTCGTTGCCCGACCGGCGGCTTCCGCCGCAGCACCCATTGGCTCCCCTGTGTAAGGGGAGCTGGCAGCCGTAAGGCTGACTGAGGGGTTGCCGCCCCCATTGGCTTCCCCTTGAGGGGAAGCTGTCACCGAAGGTGACTGATGAGGTGTTATTAA
>CAVFTR010000019.1:0-29739 GCA_963625685.1 bacterium | reverse complement strand
ATTAATAACACCTCATCAGTCACCTTCGGTGACAGCTTCCCCTCAAGGGGAAGCTGCGACGCGCTGGGCAAGATAAACATCTTCGCCGGAACAAAGCAGAACAGCGCAGGCTACGTCAAGGCGCAGAGAGACATACGCAAATACGCCGCCGACAGGAGCAGCACACAGGGCAGAGCGCCGCCGGAAAAGGGCGGGGAGAAGTATAGCATCGAGGACACTGCCGGACGGGAAAAAATATGTTCGCGCCGACAGACAGGTCATTTTCGGAAACGAACCTGCATCGTGGAGCGAACAGCTTGAAGATTATATCAACGGCAAGATACGCCGAGGGCAGAATGTCCAGCTTATAGCCGAGGACGGGGATGTGCTCACGCTCACTGCAAAGACCGCCGGTAAAGTTGCGTCGCGCTACAGAGACGGCAAAACCATGAGCGACGAGGAATACGCACGCAAGGTCAGCGCCGGAGCGCACATTGACGAGCTCGCGCAGGTATCTGCACGAGGCAATAGTATCATTGCTGATGAAGACGGCAGACACGGTGACAGTGCTTCGGAGGGATGGAATCATCGCACAGCGTATTTTCTTGACTTCGACGGAAAGTATTACCGTTGCAAGATATCTATTTCTATGGGTGCAGACGGCAGTATCGTTTACAACATCGGGGATATGCGAGAAAGAAGCTTCCCCACAGCACAAGAAGTGCATCACGGCTCTTCCGCAAATAGCGGCGCTCTGGGCAGGGAAGCTTCTTCTGAGAACAGTATACGCAGCTCCGAGGAAAATGTCAACGAGAAATTTTCCCGCGAAGTAAAAGACGCAGAAGAGCATTTCGGTACTACCTACAAAATCAAAGAAGCCGGTTATATCTGCACAGACGGCAAAATGCTTGATTTTTCAGGCAGGCATGAGGGAGCGCCGGGCGGCTACAGAACGGTTGACCACCGTGATATAACAGACGCACTCGGTGAAGACTACGGCGACGGCGACTACAGCGGCGGCATGGTCAAGTTCATGAGCGAGGGCAACATCCGCGTTTCGCCCGAGATCGGCGGCATAAATCTGTCAGTTGCGCCGAACAAGTCTCAGCGCAGCACGCTTGACAGATACATATCGTCGTTCAGAGGCGAGGTCGTGCTTGATATCGACAACACAAACGGTGATACCGTCGCGTCGGTCGAATATCCGAAATACACTCACTCGTCGGTCGTTCTCAAAGATATAGACGATTATTTTAACAAGGGTAAAGTACCTGAGCCGTTTACAAGCGGGGTAAAGTACAGCAAAGAGCAGACAAAATACGACTATTCAAAGCCTTTCGCCGAACAGATTGATGATTGGGCAGCTGGCAAAATCCCCAAAAGAGATACACTGATAGTCAGTGGAACTCCGAAAGTCTTTGCTGATATCGGGATGCCGTCACTCCCGGTTACAATAAATTCATCACACGTCGATTACGCGCTAAACGGAACAAAGGATTTTGACCATGAGCTTGGCAAAGACCTGTTAAAACAACTTCCCGAGGCAATAAAAAAGCCTGTCGCAATAATGACGTCTAAAACCAAATCAAGCAACAGTATTGTTGCTATGTTGGAGATACGCCATAACGCAAAACAGGTCGTTGTTCCAGTAAATATAACAGGTTTCGGCTATCAAAATGGTATTCGAATCGACAGTAACGCCATAGCAAGCGTTTACGGCAAGGATTACTCTATAGCCAAAGTCCTGCGTGACGCGATCCAAGAAGAAAGCAATGGGCAATTCCGCCTTTACTACCTGAACGAAAAGAAAGCCACCGCGCTTTTACAGGGAGCAAAGGTCCTAATGCCTAAGATGCCTGCAACTCGCGACGGTGGTTTCATCCACAGTTTAACGGAGACGGCTTCCCCTGTCAAGTTGAAAATCAAAGATGTTACCGAAAGTCAGCAGTTTAAACGCTGGTTTGCCAAAAGCAAGGTGACAAATTCCGACGGTACACCTAAAATTGTATACCATCAAACAGAGAATGAGTTCACGGTTTTTGAAACGAGACGCGAAGGCGCCGGCACAAGGGATAGCGGAACACCGTTTGGAATATTCCTCAAGAGCAGTAACAAAGATATAGGTCTCAAGGGGAAAAGACAAATGGCGCTCTATGCGAGAATAGAAAACCCACTCCGTGCAAAAAACAGAAGCGAGTTTTTAAAAGCCATGCAAAGCATGTCCGATGAATACGCAGAGATCATAAATCAGCACGAAGCGCTTGACCGCGAATACAAGGAAAAAACTCAATCAGCAATAAGAGAGTTCAAAAACTACATAATTGAATGGAGAGCTGATAATCCCGGAGCGGATAGCCATGCACTGTATGATGATGCAAAGTTTAACGAGCTGTTCGAGGCTGAGGATACTCTCGCAAGTGAGTGGACAGAAAAAGCAGACAAGTTATCCACAAAAGCCAAGGAAGCACTGACGAAAGCGCTTGAAAGCAACGGCTATGATGGCGTTATTCTTGAAAGAGATGATGGCAGTTTCGGGCGCAGTACGGATGCCTATATTGCCCTGCACCCCGAACAAGTCAAATCCGCAACCGACAACATCGGCACGTTTGATAACAACAATCCC
Source organism: bacterium (assembly GCA_963625685.1). Taxonomy (GTDB): domain Bacteria; phylum Bacillota; class Clostridia; order Oscillospirales; family Oscillospiraceae; genus F23-B02. The sequence continues at coordinate 27,137 of CAVFTR010000019.1, read as the reverse complement.
GATATCCGCTACTCCCGCGAGCCGGAGACTCTCAACGAGCTGCGGCGGCAGAACGAGCAGCTGCGCGAGCGCGTGGATTACTGGCGGCGGCAGACAAAGCCGACGAAGGTCAAGCAGCTGCGCATGGACGATATCCGCAGGCTGGCGAAAGAGGTCGTTGAGATGAGCGAGACAGACCTCAAGCCGAAGGATATCACCGAGGGTCTTACTGAGCTGGGCAAGTATCTTCTCAACGAGCCTGAGCTGCGCTACACCGATGTCTCCGAGATGGCGGAGGATATCGCCGCAGACGTTATCGAAAACGCGACGGCTATAGCCAACGAGGAGGACACGGAGACGCACAACGGGCTGAAAGATCACCTCCGGCGCGTGAAGCTGCACGACGACGGTTCAGCCGAGTTTGAAAGCATACGCAGCAAATATAAGCGGCGCATAATGTTTGATACGGGGCGCAAAAGGTATGATAAAAAGGGGCTGGGCGTAGATATAGCGTATATGGAGCTGCATGATATGTTCGGTGAGGCCTATTTCCCCGAGGATATCATTGATCCGGCAGACCAGCTCGAGCGCATAGCAGAGGCCAAGGGCGCGCCGATCTCGCTGCCGACCAAACCTTTACGAACGGAACAGGCAAGATAAGTTCCCTACAGGGTCTGTCGGTAGTTTCCGGTCGGGACAGCGCAAAAAACGTATCGGCACAATGTATGTGCGCCGATAAAAAAACCTTCCCCTTGAGGGGAAGGTGTCGGCGCAGCCGGCGGATGAGGTGTCTGTAAATCGCGGCGCCAGCCGCCTACATTATTTGCGTAGGGAACGGGCTTGCCCGGCCACTCGCCGTGGCGGGCGGCTCGCATGTAAATGAAGCAAGCAGCCGCTGCCATAGCCCGACCTGAAACTTCCGACGCACTCTGTAGGGAACAGGCTTGCCCGTTCCGTTTGCGACGGTTTTTGTCGCACTGAAAAAGGTGTACGGCGCTGCCGCAGGGCTTTGAAAAAGCAAGCCCACCGGCTCGGCTGACGCCGACCCACCTCCCCTTACACAGTGAAGGCGATCGCACCCGACAACTCTGTCGCACCCCCTTGGCTCCCATGTGTAAGGGGAGCTGTCAGCGGCGCTGACTGAGGGGTTGCCGCTCCCACTGCCTTCCCCTTGAGGGGAAGGTGCCGCGCTTGCGCGGCGGATGAGGTGTTCAGCTCCCTGCTCTCTGCGCGCACATAGCTGTCCGCTATGCTTGCAAACTCTTTGCATCAAATGATATAATCAGGGCATATAAACGAAAAGCGAGGCGGTGGGCGGATGCTCAGAATACTATACGGCACAGCCGGCACGGGCAAGAGCGCGGCTGTCATGGACGAGATACGGCGCGGCGCTCAAGGCGGCAGGCGGCACATACTGATCGTGCCCGAGCAGTACAGTCACGAGGCCGAGCGCGAGCTGTGCGCGGTGTGCGGCGACGGGCTGTCGCTGTACGCGGAGGTGCTGTCGTTCACGGGGCTCTGGCGCGAGGTCTGCTCCCTGCTCGGCGGCGCGGCGGAGGAATACCTCGACAAGGGCGGCAGGCTCCTGTGCATGGCGCTGGCGGCGGGCTCTCTGTACTCGCGCCTGCGCGTTTACGGCGCGGCGCGGCGCTCTGCCGAGCTCCAGACGATGCTGCTGGACGCTGTCGACGAGTTCAAAAGCGCCTGCGTGACGAGCGACAAGCTGCTTTCCGCGGCGGAGGACTGCGGCGGCGCGCTGGGCGAAAAGCTCCGCGATCTCGGCCTCCTCCTGGAGGCCTACGACGCCGTCGCGGCAAACGGGAGCGCAGACCCCGCCGACCGCCTGAGTGTGCTCGCGCAGCGGATACAGGAGGCCTCCTTCGGCGCGGACATGCGCATTTTCATAGACGGCTTCACCGACTTCACCGCGCAGGAAAAGCGCGTTATCGAGGCCCTGCTGCTGTCGGGCGCGGACATGACCGTGTGCCTGAGCTGCGACGGGCTCGACGGCGGCAGCGAGGTCTTCGCCCTGAGCAGGATGACGGCCGCGGCGCTCCTGCGCTTTGCCTCCGGCAGGGGGATCGAAGCTCTTGCCGAGCGCTGGACGGGCCTGAGCACGAAGCGCGCGCCGCTGTCGCTTTTTTCCGAAAGCATGTTCAGCTTCCGCGCCGTCGAGGCCGCCGGCGCCGAGGGCTGCATCAATATAATCGCCGCTCCCGACATGAACGCCGAGTGCGAGCTCGCCGCGTCCGAGGCCCTGCGCCTCGTGCGCGATACCGGCTGCCGCTGGCGGGATATCGCCGTGTGCGCCGGGGGCTTTGAGGATTACCGCCTGCTGCTGGAGTCGGCGTTCTCGCGCTACGGCGTGCCGCTGTACACGGCGCGCAGGACCGACATGCTCTCAAAGCCGCTGCCGGCGCTCATATCGGCGGCGTATGAGATCATCCTCGGCGGCTGGGAGGCCGACGACGTGTTCGAGTATCTGCGCACGGGCTTCTGCGGCCTCGATACTGACGACTGCGACGAGCTGGAAGGCTACGTTTTCACCTGGCAGCTGCACGGCTCGGCCTGGACGAGGGACGAGCCCTGGAGCATGCACCCCGACGGCTACGGGAAGGAGCCCGACGAGCTGTCCGCGGCGCGGCTCGGGCGCATAAACGCGCTGCGCGAAACGGCGAGGCGGCCGCTCATGCATTTTGCCGAGCACGCGGCCGATACCACGGCTCTCGGCCAGGCGCAGGCGCTCGCGGGGCTCCTTGACGAGCTCGGGCTCGCGGAAAAGCTGCGGGCGCGGGCGGAGGAGCTCGAGGCCGCGGGGCGCCGGGCCGACGCCGGGGAGTGCGCCCAGCTGTGGGACATAACGGTCACGGCGCTCGAGCAGTGCGCCGCCGTGCTCGGCGGCGGAGCCGCGGACGCGGAGTACTTCGGGCACCTGTTCACGCTCATGCTCTCGCGCTACGATATAGGCACCATCCCCGTCTCTCTCGACTGCGTGACGGCCGGCGAGGCCGAGCGCATGCGGCGGCGCAGCATAAAGCATCTCATCGTCCTCGGCGCGACCGACGAGCGCATCCCCGGCACGCCGGCGGAGTCGGGGGTCTTCTCCTCCGACGAGCGCCGGCGGCTGCTGGAGATGGATATTGACCTCGGCGGCGCGGGCGACAGCGAGCTGTGGCGGGCCTTCTCGGTCGTGTACAGCTGCCTGAGCCTGCCGTCGGACTCTCTGACGCTCTGCTATCCCGTGTCCGGCGAGAACGGTGCGCAGTGCCGCCCGGCCTTCGTCGTGAACAGGGCAAGGGCGCTCTTCGGCCTCGAGGAGAGTCTCTTCGATGTCGATTCTGCGCGGCTCAACGCCCGCGCTCCCGCTCTGGAGCTTGCCGCGCAGTCGCTGCACGGCGGCGGCGGCACGGCCGCCGCGAGCGCGGCGGCGTTTTTCGCCGAGTGCGAGCCGGAAAGGCTCAGAAGCCTTGAAAGCGCGGCAAACCGCAGCCGCGGCAGTCTGTCTCGCGCCTCGGTCAGGGCCCTGTACGGCGACAGGCTGCGCCTTTCCGCCTCGAGGATAGACAAGTTCGCCTCCTGCCGCTTTTCCTACTTCATGCAGTACGCGCTCAGGGCAAGACCGCACGAGCCGGCGGGCTTCACCGCTCCCGAGACGGGCACCTTCATGCACCGCATCCTGGAGCAGGTCACTCGCGAGGTCGGCTCCATGGGCGGCTATAAAAACGTCGATGACGGGACCGTTTCCGCCCTGTGCGGCAAATACGTCTCGGAATATATAAGCACCGAGCTCAACGACTTCCGCGACAAGAGCAAGCGCTTTGAGCACCTCTTCCGCCGCCTGACGCAGCAGGTGCGTCAGATAGTTCTCGACCTGGCCGACGAGCTGCGGCGCAGCGACTTTACGCCGCTGTCGTTCGAGCTCGACTTTTCCGGCACGCCGGAGCTCGAGCCTATAGAGCTCGGCGAGGGCGAGGACAGCCTCGTGCTCAGCGGCATCGCCGACAGGGTCGACGGCTGGCTGCACGAGGGAAAGCTGTACCTGCGCGTTGTAGACTACAAGACCGGCAGGAAGAAATTCGAGCTCTCGGACGTGCTGTACGGCATGAACCTTCAGATGCTGCTGTACCTGTTCTCGCTCGGCGAAAACGGAAAGGACCTGTACGGCCATGAGATCGTCCCGGCCGGAGTGCTGTACGTTCCCGCGCGCGACGAGTGCGTGCGCGGCGACGCGGACATGTCCGACGCGCAGCTTGAGAAAAAGCGCGGCGAGAGCCTGCGCCGCAGCGGGCTTATCCTCGACGACCCCGAGGTCATCGCCGCGATGGAGCGCTCCGACGAGCCGCGGTATATACCCGTGAAGCTCAGAAAAAACGGCGAGAGCTGCGACGCGCTGGCCTCGGCCGAGCGCTTCGGAGCGCTGGCAAAGCACATAGAGCGCACGCTGCGCGGCATGGCCGCCGAGCTTCGGGCCGGCAGCATCGCGGCCGACCCCTACTACGCAGATCAGCAGAAAAACGCCTGCCTGCACTGCGATTATTTCGACGCCTGCCGCTTCCGCGACGGCGAAAACGGCGAGAGCATGAGAATAACGCCCCGCCTTCCCGCGACGAAGGTGTGGAGCGTACTGGAAGGAGGCGAGGCAGATGGCGAGGTTTGAGCCCACCGCTTCGCAGAGGGCCGCGATAGAGGAAACGGGGCGCGCCGTGCTCGTATCGGCGGCGGCCGGAAGCGGCAAGACGAGAGTTCTGACAGAGCGCCTTTTGCACCGCATCGAGCGCGACGCGGATATAGACTCGTTTCTGGTCATCACCTTTACGAAGGCGGCGGCGGCGGAGCTCAGGGGCCGCATACAGGACGCGATCGCCGAGCGCCTTGCCGCCACGCCCGACGACCGCAGGCTGCGCCGTCAGAGCGCCCTGTGCGCCGGAGCGCAGATAGGCACCATCGACTCCTTCTGCCAGAGCTTTCTGCGCGAGCACTGCCACGCCGCGCAGCTCAGTCCGGATTTCCGCGTCATCGAGGAGGACAGGGCCGAGGCGATAAAGCAGCGCGTTATACAGCGCGTGCTCGACGAGTGCTACGAGTCGCCCGGCGACGATTTTCTGGAGCTGGCCGACGCCGTCTGCATGGGCCAGCGCGACGACTCACGTCTCGCCGAGACGGTGCTCACGCTGCACCGCAAAACGCAGAGCCACGCCCGCCCCGGGCTGTGGCTCAGGCAGCAGCTCGAGTCCCTCGAGCCCACGGAGGACGACGCAGGGAAAACGGTCTGGGGAGCGGAGATACTCTCGGAGCTGCGCGACTCGGCGCTGTACTGGGCGCAGAGGATGGACGAGCTTTGCCAAAGGGCAGCCGGCAGCCCGGTGATAGCGGAAAAATACGGCGCGAGCTGCGCGGAGACGGCGCTTAGTCTGCGCGAGCTCGCGCGGGCCTGCGAGCTGGGCTGGGACAGGGCGCTTTCCGCTCTGCCGCCGAGCTTCCCGCGGCTGGGCGTCCTGCGCCAGTCGCCCGACCCGGAGCTGAGCGAATACATAAAGGCCGTGCGCGCGCTGTGCAGAAAAAGCTGCGAAAAATACTCGAAGCTCCTGGGCGGAGACAGCGAAAAGCTCCTGGGCGACATGCGCGCGTCAGCGCCCGCCATGCGGGCGCTCATAGAGCTCACGCTGCGCTTTGACAGGGCCTATGCGGCCGAAAAGCGCCGCAAGGCCGAGGTCGACTTTGCCGATCTCGAGCATCTTACCGCGCAGCTTCTGACAAACGAGGACGGCTCTCCCACCGAGCTTGCGCGCGAGACCTCGCGGCGCTTCTGCGAGATCATGGTCGACGAGTATCAGGACGTCAACCGCGTGCAGGACGATATCTTCCGCGCCCTGTCGAAAAACGGCGAAAACCTCTTCATGGTCGGCGACGTGAAGCAGGCCATCTACCGCTTCCGCCTGGCAGACCCCCTGATATTCACCGAAAAATACGAAAGCTACGCCTTCCTCAGCGAGGCCGGAGAGGGCGAGCCGGCGAAGATCATGCTTCAGGAGAACTTCCGCTCGCGGCAGGAGATAGTCGACGGCATAAACAGCGTTTTTTCCGCCTGCATGTCGAAAAAGCTCGGCGATATCGACTACGACGAAAACGCCGAGCTGCGCTGCGGCGGCCTGTATGCCGACGCGGGGGAAAGCCCCGAGCTCATACTCATCGACGTAAAGGGCGGCGAGGACGACCTGCGCGGCAAGAGCGAAAAGGAGGCCGCCGTCGTCGCCGATAAGATACGCGAGCTCATGCTCTCGGGCATGACGGTATCCGGCCGCGCGCTCGGCTACGGGGATATAGCGCTGCTCATGCGCTCGGCAAACTCCGTGGGCGAGATATACCGCCGCGAGCTCATACTGCGCGGCATACCCGTCGCCGCGGGCCAGGGCGGCAGCTTCTTTGCCGCGACGGAGACCGCCTCGCTGCGCAGCCTGCTGGCCGTGATCGACAACCCGCATCAGGACGTAGCGCTCATCGCCGTGCTGCGCTCGGGCACCTTCGGCTTCTCGGCCGACGAGCTGACGCAGATACGCCTGTGCGACCGCGCCGGCGACTTCTTCACGGCGCTCACGAAGGCTTCGGAGACGAGCGAAAAATGCGCAGGCTTTCTCGAAACGCTCGGCAAGCTGCGCTCGCGCGCGCAGGATACGCCCGTGGACGAGCTGCTGATGTTCATCTATAACGAGCTCGGGCTCATGGCGCTGTGCTCTGCCATGCCGGACGCGCCGCAGAGGTGCGCAAACCTGCGCATGATGCTCTCTCTCGCGCGGCGCTTCGCCTCCGGCGGCTTCCGCGGCCTGCACCGCTTCTGCCTCTGGCTCGACCGCCTTGCAGAGCGCGGCGGCGACATGAGCGCGGCCTCGGCAGAGGGCGCGGTGAAGATAATGACCGTGCACAAGTCCAAGGGACTGGAGTTTCCCGTCGTGTTCCTGTGCGACGCCTCGCGCAGATTCAACGACGCCGACCTCAAGGCGACGGTGCTCATCCACCCCGAGCTCGGCCTCGGCCCGAGGATCTGCGACCTGCACCGCAGGCTCGAGTACTCCGGCCTTGCGCGCAGCGCGATAAAGCAGCGCCTTCACCGCGAGCAGCTGTCCGAGGAGATGCGCCTTCTCTACGTCGCGCTCACGCGGGCCCGAGAGCGCCTGTTCGTCACGGCAGCGATGAACATAAAGGACCCCGAGAAAAAATTGCAGGACATGATGCTGCAATGCACCGTGCCCATGTCGCCGGAGATACTCATGTCGGCGCAGAGCTTTGCCGACTGGATGATCTACGCGCAGCTGTGCGCCGGGCAGGAGCGCTTTAAGCTCTCGTTCATAAGCGCGGCCGGGGCCGGTGAACGGCAGGAGGAGGTCTTCGGGACGGAGACGGTGCCGCCCGACCCCGGGCTTACGGAAAGGCTGCGTCATAACCTCGCCTTTGTCTATCCGCACGAAAGGGCCTCGCAGCTGCCCTCGAAGGTCACGGCGACGGAGCTCAAGCGCCTGTACGAGCCCGACGCCGAGGCGGCCTCCCTCGCTCCGGCGCCGGCGGGCGTCTTCCGCACGCCGCGGCTGGGGCGGGAAAAGCGCCTGAGCCCCGCGCAGCGCGGCTCGGCGACGCATGCGCTGCTGCAATACATAGACTACGCGAAAGCAGGCAGCGAGGAGGATATCCGGGGCGAGCTGCGGCGACTCGTGTCGGAGCGCTTTTTAAGCCCGCGCCAGGCCGAGGCCGTCGACACGCAGAGCATCCTGCGCCTGTTCCGCTCGGAGCTCGGACAGCGGATAATGCGGGCAGATACGCTGCGCAGGGAGTTCAGGTTTTCGCTGCTGTGTCCGGCGGAGAGCTTCTTTGACGGCGGCGAGGGCGAGAGCGTGCTGCTCCAGGGCGTTATCGACTGCATGATAGTGGAAAACGGCGGGATAACGGTCATCGACTACAAGACCGACCGCGTCAGCGGCGAGGCGGCTCTCGAGCGCGCAAAGAGCTATGAGAGCCAGCTCGAGGCCTACGCCCGGGCGGCCGGGCGCATGACGGGAATGCCCGTGCGCGAGCGCCTGCTGTACTTCCTCTTCTCCGGCGAGCTCATAAAAGTATAAAAAAGCTCTTGCAATCGCAAGGGCGCTGTGCTACAATTAGCTTTGCGTCTTGTAACCACGCGCCGAGCGTGCTCAAGACAGCCTACGACGAGGAGATATGAACAATGAAGGCAGGAATCCATCCTAACTATCAGCCCACCGTTATAAAGTGCGCCTGCGGCGCAACCATCGAGACCGGCTCGACCCGCCCCGGCATCAGCGTCGAGATCTGCTCGAAGTGCCATCCCTTCTACACCGGCAAGCAGAAGCTGGTCGACACCAGCGGCCGCGTCGATAAGTTCAATAAGAAGTACGGCATCAAGTAATTTGAAATTACAAAGCTTAAGACCGCGTCGTTTGACGCGGTCTTTTTCTATTTGTCAAAAAAGTCCCTCACGGGATTTTTTGCCTGCATTTTTCCGCCGAGCATTTTGAAAGCTTTCAAAATGCCTCTACCGAGATCCTTGAAGTTTCAAGGCTCTCGACGGCGGCTTATCTGACCTGAGGCGGGCCTTGCCCCCTCACGCTCCCCCGCTGCGCGGTTATCTTGACGCAGCAGCATGGGTTTTTCTGCGGTCTGTAAAATTTATTCCACCGGTATGCTTATCTGCGTTACAAACTGCCCCGGGTCGGAGGTGACGCCGTAGTCTATCATCGTGACCTCGCGGGAAAAGCCGGCCGGGCGCAGACCGCGGGCGCGCATATAAGCGGCCAGCCTTTCATACTGCGCGGCGGCCTCGCGGTGGCTCCCGCAGTAGCGGAGCGTAACGCAGCGCGTCTCCGGCAGCTCGCGCGCCGAGCCGAAGTCCTCGTCCTCGTCGAGGATGAGGAAAATGCAGTCGTATTTATCGTATCTTCCGTCCAGCAGGTCCTCCCTCGATATCCCGACGCCGACCTTTCCGAGAAACACCGCCGTCTCGCGGCGGCTGCCGTCGAGCCTTCGTATGGGCAGCTCCATGCTCAGCGCATCGTCCAGCTCGAGCGGACGCTCTATCCACACGAGGCGGCAGGGCGGCAGCGTTTTTTCCTCGATGAGGTCCAGCGGCGCGCATCTGGCGTCCCTTAGCATGCCCAGGCGCTTGTCTATCCTGCGCTCTATTATCTCAAGCTCGCGCAGCTTTCTTTCGATCTCCGCCTTCTGGCGCAGGAGCTTCTGCTCGATGCCGCCGACGTCGCGGTTTCTGAGAAAATCGGCGATCTCGGACAGGGGCATGTCCAGCATGCGCAGGTACCTGACGGTGTTCAGCGGCTCAAACTGCCGCACGCTGTAGTAGCGGTAGCCCGAGTCCGGGTCGACCAGCTCCGGCACAACGAGGCCGAGCGCCTCGTAATGGCGCAGCGTGCCGACGCTCAGGCCGAACATGCGCGCCGTCTCGCCGATGGAGAAAAGCTCGCCCTTATCCAAGCGCACGCGCCTCCCTCCCTCTTATGAGCCTGTAGGCTATAAGGCAGATGAGCACCTGCAGAACGGAGCCGGCCGCCGTCGCAAGGCCCATCGGCAGCAGCGTCGCGGGGAACATCTCCGACATGAGGTACGCGCCCGGGACCCTGACGAGCGCGACGCCCGCCATGTTGTGGATAAACGATATCATCGACCTGCCGCAGGCGCAGAAGTAGCCGCTGAAGCAGAAGTGTATGCCCGCAAAGAGGCAGTCGAGGATATAGCCGCGCAGATACGGCCCGCCGGCCGCGATCGCGGCCTCGTCGTTAGTGAACAGGCCGACGACGGGCTCGGCGATAAACTGGACGAGCACGCTCACGAGCACGCCGAAGCCCGCGGCTATGGCGACGGAATACCACAGCGTCTTCTTCGCCCGCTCGGGCTTTCCCGCGCCGAGGCTCTGCGCCCCGAGCGCCGACACGGTCGAGAGCATCGACGAGGGCACGAGGAAGACGAAGCTGATGAATTTTTCGACTATGCCGACGGCGGCGGCGTCAGTAAGGCCGCGGCGGTTTGCGATGACGGTTATGAGTATGAAGGCGACCTGGATAAGCCCGTCCTGAAGCGCCACCGGCACGCCGATGGACAGTATCTGCCCCATGACGCCGCTCTTCGGGCGAAGATCGCTCCTTTCGAGCGCGACGCTCTTACGCCGGCGTATCGCGGCGAGCGCAAATATGACGCTCGCCGCCTGCGCAAGCGTCGTGCCGAGCGCGGCTCCCGCCGGACCGAGGCCGAGGCCGCCCATGAAAAGATAGTCCAGCGCTATATTCGCAGCACAGGCCACGGCGATAAAATACATGGGGCTTTTGCTGTCGCCCATGCCGCGGAAGATGCTGCTTATGATGTTGTAGGCCGTGATGAGCGGGATCCCCGCAAAGCAGATGACAAGATAGCTCACCGTGCCCTCGACGGCCTCGGCGGGCGTGGACATAACGGAGACTATCGGCCGCACGAGCAGCAGGAGCGCCGCCGTCAGCGCCAGCGAAACGAGCATGAACAGCGTCACGGTATTGCCCACGCAGGCCGAGACGCGCCTGCTGTCGCCCGCTCCGACGGCACGGCCTATGGACACGGTCGTGCCCATGGCAAGGCCGACGATCATGACCGTGAGCATGTGCATGACCTGGCTGCCTATCGACACCGCCGTCGTCGACGCAACGCCCTCGTACTGCCCGATTATGAAGAGGTCGGCCAGACCGTAGAGCGTCTGGAGAAAGTATGATAAAAAATACGGCAGAGAAAAAACGACTATGCTTTTGAATACGCTGCCCTTTGTCAGATCGCGCTGCATGATATCACTCTCCTTATGCTTAGCCATATTAAACTCTACAATTATTGTAGAGTCAACATATTTTTTACCCCCGGCTGTAGATCAGCCGGGGGTAAAAACACTTCTCTATTTCCGTTTTGTCCGGCTCACTTGCCGAGCAGGTGCGCGGAGGCGGCCATGACCGTGTCGAAGGCCTCGTCCATGCGCCGTATGGTCTTGCGCAGGAAGCGGTACGGCGCCTCGGAGGCCCAGTCGCTGCACAGGGCGCAGACAAGGCCGCTGCCGATGAGCGGGAGGTAGGCGCGTATCTGCTTTTTGTGATGGATCTCGTCGAGGTCGAGCACGATGTGCACGCCCAGCTGCTGGAGCTTGTCGCTGTTTTTCAGAACGGCCTCGCCGGCGTCGGTGAGGATGACGTTCATCCCGAGCCTGCCAGAGAGCCTGCGCAGCACGGCCTCCGTCGTCTCGCTCCACTCGACGTCACTCATGTTCAGCAGGAAGCATTTATCGCCGAAGCAGAGCTCCGGGAGCCCCTCCTCGTCGAGCAGCCTCGGGCTGAATTTGACCGCGGCGGCCGGGAGCACCTCGGGCAGCTCATCGTTCATGAGGCTTGCGAGTATGTCCTCGGACTGGCGGCGGCGGTCAAGAAATTCCTCGACGCTGCACTCGTCGGGATCGTAGACGGGTGCGGCGACGATAATGTCGACTCCGGCGTCCTTTGCCGCCATGAGGCGCCGGATAGTGTCGATCCTGTTCTTGCAGGTTTTGTCCATGCCCGGCATGACATGCGCTTTGAAGTCAATTATCATTGCATGATCTCACTCTTTCTTTTACTTGATTCGATTAAGCGGTTAAGGCCAAGGCAGGGGTAGTACAGAGCAAGTCCCATGATCATCGAGCCCAGGGCGATCCCGGCGAGGACCTCGATATTGAACAGATATTCGCTGCCGTACATTCCTCCGATGGTCTCGCGCATTGCGTTCATTGCGTATTTGAAGGGCATGAAGTCGTACAGCTTCTGGAATATATCCGGCAGCACCTCCACGGGGTAGGTGCCGCCCGAGCCGCCGACCTGGATGACCATGACGATAACGGATACCGCCATGCCTATATTATCGAGCGCGAAGACAAGAGCGTAATTCAAAAGCGAGAAGCTCAGGCCGGTCATGACGGCCGCGAGCACAAAGCGCCACGGATACAGGCACTGTATCTGGACGTAGAACAGGTCGCCGAGCGATACGATGAGCGCCTGCCCGACCGCGACGAGGAAGAACAGACCGTAGCGGCCGAAGAATCTCTCGTGCAGCCGGAGACCGAGGGGCTCGTCCTCCCTGCGGAGCCTGACCTTGAGGAAGACCGCGCTCAGCAGCGCGCCGACCCACTGCGCGAGCACCGTGTAGAACGGAGCCATCGCCGAGCCGTAGGTCTCGATCTCGTATTTTATGACGGTGTCCATGCTTATCGGCGAGGCCAGATAGCCGCCGACGAGCTCGCCGTCGTTTTCGAGCGTGTCCGACACCTCCTTGAGCAGCTTGCTGCCGGCGAGCGCGGAGATAAACTCCGAAATGACCTCGAGCTCGGCCTGAGCGCCCTCAATGGCCTTCTGCGTGTCGGCAAAGCCGGACTGCAGGGTGCCGATAGAGCCGAGGTAGGAGCTGAGCGTCCCGCTGAGCGCGCTCGTCGAGCTCTGGAGCCTGCCGAGCACCGAGCTCACGCTCGCCGACGCGCCCTGCGCGTTATTGAGCGCCGCGTGCAGCCTCGGGCCGAGGTCGCTGCTGACCGTGGTCTGAAGCTCGCTTATCGTAGCGCGCGCGGAGCTTATCGAGGAGAGGATGGACTCCTGCTGTGCGCGCACGCCCGCCCAGCTCTCGTCGGTCGCCGCCTGCAGGGCGCCGAGGGCCGATGAGAGGGTCTTGAGCTGGGACGCGAGCAGGGACATCTGCGCCGCGGCCGCGTCAAAGCCTATGGAGGAGAACGACTGCGCCATATCCGAGCAGTTGCTGCTGAGCGCGTCGAGCATCGCCACGTCGGCCGCGAGGCCCGTGGAGACGTAGTCGTTATAGCGGTTTATATCGGAAAACGCGTCCTCGAGGCTCGTCTGTATGGCGGCGAGGTTCGAGTCGGCCTGCGCGAGAGCGGTGTTTACGCTCTGCACCGTCGTATCTATGCGGCTGTCTATCGTCGCCGTGTCGTCGCCGGCCTTGTTCAGAAGCTCCTTTGACTGCTCGAGCGTCGCCGAGGTGCTGCTGCACAGGTTCACCGCGACGCTTATGAGGTTCCTGGCCGAATTGGTCAGGCCGTTTGCGGCGCTCAGGGCCGCGCAGCAGTCGGAAAGCTTGAGGCTCAGGTCGCTTATATCGGAGCTGAGATCGCCGAGAAGGCTCTCGGCGGTCACGCCGTTTGCATTTGCAACGGATATCAGCGAGGCGATATCGTCGGATATCGTCTGCACGAAGGTGGCGTTGACCTGCTCCTGAACGGCGGTCTTGGCCTTGCCGGTTATCTTCGGCGCGATGGCGTTTTTCTTGTCGTTCTGATAGAAGATTATCTCGGGGTTGGTGATATCGCCGCTTAAAAAGCTGGTGACGCACGAGGTGAAATCCTCGGGCACGACGAGCGCGGCGTAGCAGTCGCCGCTGTACACGAGGTCGAGCGCGTCCTGCTTGGTGTCGACAAACTGCCAGCCGATGACGTCGTTTGCCTCCAGAGCGGAGATGACCTGATCGCCGATGTTTATCTTCAGCCCCAGCACGCTCGCGCCGGCATCCTCGGTCGCTACGGCGACCTTGATGCGCGAGGTCGCGTCCGGGCCGTAGGGGTCCCAGTTCGAGAAGATGTTGAACCATGCGTAAAGGCAGGGCACGGCGGCCAGGCCGAGAATGATGACGATGGCGACGACGCTGGAGGATATCCTGCGCAGGTCGCTGCGGCAGATAGTGAGGATATTTTTCACTTCGTCACCTCCTCTTCAAGCTTTTTGAGAAGCTTCAGGCCGCGGCGCGGCGGTTTTACGCTTATGAGGCTGTCCATCTCGCCGAGCTCGTCGCGCGAAAGCTCGTTTATCGTAGCCTGCAGCGTCCAGTCCGAGTAGGCGACGAACAGCAGGAAGGCCGCGACGACGAACATGCAGGCTATCCATATGATAAGGAAGACTATGCGCGAGCTGTCGGTCAGCAGGAGGACGGCAATGAGCACTATCGGGATTATTATAAGGCTTATAAGCCCGTTTCTTATGCGGCGCTTGTTGTTCTGATGCACCTGCTCTGCATACATCAGCAGCTTGCCGTAGAGAACGTCGGTGCTGCTTTCCCTGACGCGGACATTGAGCTTTTTGACCATATCACAGCACCCCCGATTTCTCCATCTCGTCCTCGACGAAACGGTTCATTTTTATAAAGGGCCTGCGCACGACAAGGCCTATGGCTATGCCGGCCACGGCAAAGAGCATGAGCTCGCCCAGATATATGAGGTAATCCCAGTGATACATGCCGAAGATCGCCTCGCGCATCGCGTTTATCGCATAGGGGAAGGGGAAGAAAAGATATATCTTGCTGAATATGTCGGGCAGTATCTCTATCGGGTACGAGCCCGAGGAGCCGGCTATCTGCACGACCATGATCACGACGACGATGGCCTTGCCGATATCGCCGAAGGCCAGCGCCAGCGAGTATATGACCGCGACGAACACGAAGCTCGTGACCGCGGCCGCCGCCCAGAACAGCAGCGGATTTTCACACTGGCAGTTGAGGATATACAGGTCTCCGAGCACTATGACGGCGGCCTGTATCTGCCCCGAGAAGAAAAACAGCAGGAACTTGCCCCAGTATTTCTGTCCCTCGGTGACATTGCGCAGTCCCCTGGGCTCGGCCTCGACCTTGAGTATCGCGACGAGTATGACGCCGCCGACCCAGATGGCCAGCACGGAGTAGAAGGGCGTCATCGCGTCGCCGTAGCTCGCGGTGGGGTATATGACCTCCTCGGAGACCTTTACCGGCTCCGACAGGAACTCGGCGTATTTCTCGGCGTTGCCGTTGAGCACGGTTATGAGCGTCTGCAGCCTCTCGTCGGCCGTGCCCTCGTTTATCTTCACAAGCAGCTCGTCGCAGGAGTCCGCCACGCGCTCCATGAGCGACTGCAGCCTCGTCATGGACGAGGAGACGTATTTGAGCGTATCTCCCGCCGAGGATACGACGGGGGCTATATCGTCAAGGGTGATGCCCAGGCTGTTTATCAGCGGGCCCATCATGTTCATGGTGCTCGAGAGGTTCGAGAGCATGAGGTCTATGCCGGTCTTGAGCTCGCCCGTTATCATCGAGCGCATGAGCGAGACCGTGTCCGTGCACGCTCCCGTTATCCTCGCCGCATCCTCTGCAAAGCTCGCGTCGTCGCGCAGCAGCTCAAGCTGGGTCTGCGTCTGCTTTGTGCGCTCTATGAGCGCGTCGAGGGTGTTGGCGACGTAGGAGGTGCCGGCAAGGGCGCTGTTTTCCGGAAGCAGGGCGCGCAGGGCCTCAAGATGCGTCTGAAGCCTCGACGCCGCGCTCTTTGCCGCGTCGACCATCTGATTGTGCAGCTCGATGCCGCCGTTTATGACCTCGCTGGAGGCGAGCTTCTCAAGAGCCGCCGTCAGCTCGTCCAGATCGCTCTCGAGCTCGGCGAGCTTGCCGTCAAGGCCCTCTGCCAGCTGGTCTATCGCCGTCTGCGCGTTCTGTACGGCGGCCGTCGCGGAGCTGAGGGTCGACTGCGCGCCGGAGAGTGCCGCCGAGGCGTTTGCCGAGGAGCTGCCTATGCCGGACAGGACATAGGATATCGACGAGCTGTTGTCGACAAAGCGGCCTATCGAGGCGCTGTACTGCCGCAGGCTGCTGCTGAGATCGGTCAGCTGCGAGATGACGGCGTCGGCCGCCTGCTGTCCGTCTATGTCCTCGCTTATCTCCTGACCTGTGGTGAAAACGGTCTGGAACAGGACCTTCAGGTACTCGACCTGGATGTTCTGCCTGACTGTCTCCGCCGCGGTGTCGGTTATCTTCGTCGCGATGGCGTTGGTCTTGGCGTTTACGTAGTATGTAATGGTGCTCTCGTCGTCCGTGAGGGCGCTTTTGAGGTCGTACATGTTGCGGCTGAAGTTTTCGCCGATGAGGATGGCGGCGTAGTATCTGCCGCTGTCCACGCCCTCTCTGGCCTTCTCGGTGCTGCCGGTGAACACCCAGTTTATCGAGGTGTTGTCCTTAAGGCCCTCCATGATCGTCTCGCCCTTGTTCTCGCCCTCGTAGCCCTTATCGTCGGAGGCCACGGCAATGCTTATATTGCCCGTGTTCCCGTAGGGGTCGGAGTTTGCGTAGATGTTGACCCAGGCGTACAGCGCCGGCAGGATCATGATCGCGATCATGACGGCGACCGCAAAGAAGTGCCTTGAAAGGCTCCTGATGTCGGAAAAGAATATTCTGAACGTATTCTTCATTTTACCACCCTTGTATCGACTCGTAGTCAAATTAAACTTACACTAAAATAACTTTCTTTAACATGGACAATATCAGCTATCGGCCTAAATTCCGGACATTTGAGCCTGTTTGCCTGATTTTGCGCCCCTGATATGCCGCCGGAGCTTTGCCTCTTGCTTTTTGTCCTGCTTAATTTTATAATTATACCATAAATATTGCAGCAGTCCAATTTTTTCGGAGGTGTACGATGATATTTTATTTTTCGGCCACCGGCAACTGCCGGCACATCGCGCGGCGCATCGCGGAGTCTCTCGGCGATGAGGCGCTGTCGATAACGGAGCTCGTGCGCAGCGGGAGCTTTTCCTTTGACGGCGGATACGAAACGCTCGGCATCGTAAGCCCCACCTATTCCTGGGGCCTGCCTGTTATCGTGCGCGAGTTTCTCGAAAGGCTCGAGCTCAAGGCGGCGCCCGGCTACCTTTACTTCATCGCAAGCTACGGCACGACTCCGGGGCAGACCGGACGCTTTGCCGCCGAGGCCCTGGAGGGCTCCGGCCTGAGCTTTTCGGCCTTTTTCAGCGTGAAAATGCCGGACACCTGGACGCCCATATTCGACCTGAGCGACAAGGACAGGGTCCGGCGCATAAACGAGGCCGCCGAGGGACAGATAGACAGGCTCATCGAAATGATATCGCGGCGCGAGCGGGGCGATTTCATGGAAAGAAAAATGCCCCTGCCTCTTGCGCGGGCGGTACACTCGCTTGAATACGGGCGCATGCGCCGCACGGAGCACTTTTCCGTCGAGGACAGCTGCATCGGCTGCGGCCTGTGCGCGAGGGGCTGCCCCGTTTCCGCCATCGAGATAAGGGACAAGCGCCCCGTCTGGGTAAAGGAGCAGTGCGTCATGTGCCTGTCCTGCCTGCACCACTGCCCCAAATTTGCCATCCAGTACGGCAGGAGCACGAAAAAGCACGGGCAGTACACGCATCCGTAATTTAATATGGTAAGAGCCGCACCGTTGGGTGCGGCTCTTACTCAGCGTGTCAAAAAAGTCTGCGACTTTTTTGCACGCTTCAAAAACGCCACATTTTTTGTGAAGCTCAAGCTTCACAAAAAATCTCGCTACGCTCGTCAAAAAGCCTGATAGCTCAGGCGTTTTTGATGGCTATGATCCAACTCGAGGCTGGCCTTGCCCCCTCGAGCTCCCCCGCTGCGCGGATATCTCTACGCAGCGGCGTAGGTTTTTTTGACAGCCTGGGTAAGAGCCGCACCATTGGGTGCGGCTCTTACTATATATTCTATTTCAATCGTTTGTCGCATTTTTTCGCAAGATAGGTGCCGAGGCTCTGGAAGACCTGCACCAGCAGGATCAGCAGAATGACCGCGACGACCATGATCAGGTACTTGTAGCGGTAATAGCCGTAGTCGATGGCTATCTTGCCGAGGCCGCCGCCGCCGATGATGCCGCTCATGGCCGAGTAGCTGAGGATGGTGGTCAGGGCGATGGTGACGTTCTGGATAAGCGAGGGCACGCTCTCGGGGATCATGACCTTGCAGATTATCTGCACGGGCGACGCGCCCATGCTCTGCGCGGCCTCGATGATGTTGCCGTCGAGCTCGCGCAGGCTGCTCTCGACGAGCCTTGCCACGAAGGGGAAGGCCGCCGCGACAAGAGGAACTATCGTCGCCGTCGTGCCGACGGCCGTGCCTATGAGCGCGCGGGAGAGAGGCAGGACCATGATCATTAATATAAGGAAGGGTATCGAGCGCAGAAGGTTTATTATAACGTTCAGAAGGCGCATGAGCCAGCCCGGAAGCGGCAGCACGCCGTCCTTTTCGCCGGCGACCAGCAGAACGCCGAGCGGCAGACCTATCACGAGAGAAAGCGCGGTGCTGAATACCGTGACGTAAAAGGTCTCCCACAGCGCCGTGGGGAAGGTCGGCAGGATATCGAGCAGACCCTGTATCGAGCTCTGGGAAAAAAGATCACTGTACATTGCCGTCGACCTCCTCTGCCGTGACGTTCGCTACCGATGCGATGAATCTGAGCGCATGCTCGTACTGCGCGCTGGGTATGCCTATGAGCAGGCTGCCGTAGACCTCCTCGGACAGCTTCTGCGTCGAGGCGGAGATGACGTTGCAGAAGATGCCCTCCTCCGAGGCCAGGCGCGCGACGAGAGGTATCGCGGTCGTCCGGCTGTCGCGGAAGATGAGCCTCACGCGGCGCTCGGTCCTGGGGTCGGAGACCATCTCGTCCACGCCGCCGGGAAACACGAGCCTGCGTCCGGCCGGGGACCTCGGCGCCGCGAACACCGCCGCTACAAGTCCCTCCTCGGCGACCTCTCCGTCGTCGAGGATGGCCACGTGATCGCAGACCTCCTTAACGACGCTCATCTGATGGGTTATGATGACCACCGTTATGCCGAGCTTTGCGTTTATGTCCTTGATGAGCTTGAGTATCTGGCGGGTCGTCTTCGGGTCGAGGGCGCTGGTCGCCTCGTCGCAGAGCAGGACGCGGGGCTCCGTCGCAAGGGCGCGGGCTATGGCAACGCGCTGCTGCTGACCGCCCGAGAGCTGCGCGGGATAGGCGTTTGCCTTGTCCGGCAGGCCGACGAGCTCCAAAAGCTCTCTTGCGCGCTTTTCCGCGTCGGCCCTTTTGACTCCCGCGAGCTCCATCGGAAAGCACACGTTTTTAAGACAGCTGCGCTGCATCAGCAGGTTAAAGTGCTGGAATATCATCGTTATGCTGCGCCGCGCCGCGCGAAGCTGCGCCGGACTCATGGTGTCGAGCCGCTCGCCGTTTACGATTATCTCGCCGCTCGACGGCTTTTCCAGCAGGTTTATGCATCTTACCAGCGTGCTCTTGCCCGCGCCGGACATGCCGATTATGCCGTATATGTCGCCGTCCTGAATGCTCAGGGAGACGTTTTTGAGCGCGTCCACCTCTCCCGTTCCGGAGTCAAAGGTCTTGCTTACGTTTTTAAGTTCTATCAATTTACGTCTCCCTTTCCGGCTTCCTGAATTACTTGCCGCTCACTGCGTCCAGAGTGGTCTGGGTGCCGCCGTACAGGCCCATGGGCTCGACGTGGATGGCCGCCACGGAGACGATGTGGGTGCCGTTTTCGGCGTTGAAGTCATCGAGATAGGGGGTGTGCTGGAAGTAGTTTGCCAGGACGGTGCCGTCCTCGACGACGTTGTTGGGGATGACGTAGTCGCTGTAGGTCTGGATATCGAGGGTGATGTCCTTCTCTGCGAGGATCTCCTTTGCGACCTCGAGGATCTCGGCGTGCGGGGTAACGGAGGCCGCGACGGAGATGGTCGTGCCTGCCAGTGCCGCGTAATCGACGGAGCTGTCGTAGCCGTCGGTGAGGCTCTCGACCACGGAGACGACGGAGCCGGAGTATTTCTCCTCGATGAAGTCCGCTACCTGCTTGCTCTCGAGAGCCGCCTTGAGCGCCTTGACGGCGTCGGTGCTTTCATTGCCCTGCTTGACCGCGAGGATGTTGGAGTATGCCGAGGAGGAGCCCTCCTTGGTCAGGGAGTCCTTAACGGGGTTGAGGCCCGCGTTTATCGCGTAGTTGCTGTTGATGACCGCGTAGTCGACGTCGGGCAGGAGCTGGGGGATCGCTGCGGCCTCGGCCTCGACGATCTCGACGTTGTAGGGGTTATCGACGATGTCGTTCTTGGTGGCGGTGATGCCCGCGCCGGCCTTGAGCGTGATGATGCCGGCCTCCTGGAGCAGGAGCAGGGCGCGCGCCTCGTTGGTGGTGTCGTTGGGGACCGCGATCTTGATGACCTTGGAGCTGTCGTCGGCTGTGTCGGTATCGCCGCCGTTCTTGGAGCAGGCCGCGAGGCTGAATACGAGAACTATTGCAAGCGCGAGTGCGATTATTTTGGTGAAGCTTTTCATTTTGTTTTTCTCCTTAAAAGTTTTTGATGTGTTTTCGGTGGTCTGTGCTGCTGATAATATCCTCTGTGTCCCGGGGACACATTCGCTTTATCTGCCACTTCATACGGCACATCTCCTTTCAGCTCGAAATATCGCGGATAACAAAAAACAGCGGCAGGTCCATGACCTTCCGCTGTTTGCTATCCTGAGAGGTTCGGCTCTAAGCCGTCAGGCAGGCGTCAGAAAGTTCATGACCTGAGTGGGCGCGGCAAAGCATGCACATGCGGCACATGCACATGTACATCATCATCATTGCCTTGCTCAGCTTCTTCATGGACGCTTTCTGCCTTTCCTCGAAATTTTTTCGTCATTTTGTTGACGTGGGCATATTAGCGCCATATCGCGCGTTTGTCAAGCGCTTTTTTGCCCTTTTGTACGTTTTTACAAATCTCCCCTCCCCCGCCCCCTGTCTTTTATGCGTTTTACCTTTTTTAAAGGCGCTTTGGGGCGCCTGCCGATACGTTTGTTGCGTCAGCCCGGGCACTGCCGTGCAGGCGATTCGCACAAAGTCAAAGCAAGCAGTTATTGCGGTGTCCCGACCAGCGGCTTCCGACAGTATCTGTAGGGAACTGGCTTGCCCGTTCCGTTCGCGACGGTTTTTGACGCACCCTCCGGTCGGGCTGCCGCAGTAAATGTGTCGGCGCAATGTCTATGCGCCGCCAAAAAAGCGCCGCCAAAAAAGACAACCCCACCGGCTCGTCCACTTCGTGTCCGACCCACCTCCCCTTACACAGGGGAGGCAGCGCACCCGATAACTCTGACGCACCCCATTGGCTCCCCTGTGTAAGGGGAGCTGCCGACGAAGTCGGCTGAGGGATTGCCTGTACGCTGTTATTGTGCCGATTTGGTGCAAAAACTTCGTCTGTGTCCCCGTAGGGAACTTATCTTGCCCGTTCCCTATGCTGCGGTTTCCTCCGCACCCTCCGGTCGGGCACCGGCAAAAACCGTATCGGCACAATGTATGTGCGCCGCTAAAAAAGCGCCGCTAAAAAGCCTTCCCCTTGAGGGGAAGGTGTCGCGCTTGCGCGGCGGATGAGGTGTCATCAAATCGCGGCGCCAGCCGCAACAATATTGCAGGGAACCTATCTTGCCCGTTCCGACCATGCGGGCGCCCGCCCCGACGTATATTTTTTGGCGCGGATGTAATAATTAATAACACCTCCTCAGTCACCTTCGGTGACAGCTTCCCCTTGAGGGGAAGCCAATGGGGGCGGCAACCCCTCAGTCAGCTCCGCTGACAGCTCCCCTTACGCAGGGGAGCCAATGGGTGGTGCTGTCGGAAGCCGCCGGTCGGGACACCGCAATAACTGCTTGCTTTGTTTTCATGCGAATCGCCTTCACGGCAGTGCCGGGCTGACGCAATATACGTATCGGTACGATCTTAATGCGCCGCTAAAAAAGCGCCGAAAAAAGCGCTGCTAAAAAAATACGTCTATATTTTATGCCGGACTCCGCATACTTTATGTGTGGAGGTGAGATATGACGATCAGAAAGATCATTTCGCCGCTGCTGGCGCTGGCGCTGTGCCTTGCGCTGTGCGCGGCGGCGTATGCCGAATCGCTCGTGCCGGGCGGCAGCGCTGTAGGCATACGCATGACGACCGACGGCGTCGTCGTCGCGGGCATATCCGAGGTCGCGGCGCAGGACGGCAAGCGCTCTCCGGCGGCGGAGGCAGGGCTTGAAAAGGGCGACGTGATAAGGCGGCTGGGCGGCCGCGATATCTCGACGGCGCAGGACCTTGCGGACGCGCTGAGCGCCCTTGACGGCGGAAAGACCGGCGTGACCGTCGAGCGCGGAGGCAAGACCATGCAGCTGAACATCACGCCCGCGCGGGACGGGAGCGGCGCGTGGAAGCTCGGGCTCTGGCTGCGCGACGGGGTCAGCGGCGTGGGCACGCTGACCTTCTACGACCCCGCGGCCGGCGTTTACGGCGCGCTCGGCCACAGCGTCAGCGACGAATCGGGCTCGGCCGCCCTGCCGCTGGGCGACGGCGGCATCTACCGCGCGGAGATAGTCGGCATCGTGCCCGGCGAGGCCGGCGCTCCCGGGCAGCTCGACGGCCGGACAGACCCCGCGGCCTTCCTCGGCGACATCCGCATAAACTGCGGCTGCGGCATCTTCGGCACGGCAGACCTCGACGGGGAGACTATCGAGACCGGCGAGCCCGAGCCCGGCGCCGCGGTCATCCGCTGCACGCTCAGCGGCGAGGAGCCGCGCGAGTACGGCATCGAGATCAAAAAGCTGTACGGCACCGGCGATGGGACGAGCATGCTGCTGACGGTCACCGACCCCGAGCTGCTCGCGCTGACCGGCGGCATCGTGCAGGGCATGTCCGGCAGCCCGATCATCCAGAACGGCCGGCTCGTGGGCGCCGTCACGCACGTTTTCGTAAACGACCCGAGCTCCGGCTACGGCGTCAGCATCCGGGACATGCTGCGCATGGCGCAGAGCGTGAGCGGCCAGTGACGCAGCCGCCTCGCGGCGTGTAAAATGTTCTGATCCAGTGCAAAAAGGCAGCCCGGAGCGGAAGCTCCGAGCTGTCTTTTTTCGTGCTGTGTCTGGTTTGAATACGGAACAGGCAAGATAAGTTTCCTGCAGAGTTCGTCGGCAGCGCCCATCAGGCATTGGCCGTATCGCGCTCCTCGATGAGCGGGAGGAAGTCCTTATATTTCGTGTCGTAGGCGCAGCCGTACTCGGCGGAGTCGGCGAACTTCGAGACCGCGCGGGTCGAGCGGTCGATCGGCTGGAGCGTTCCGGCGCCGGCGACGCAGCCGCCGGGACAGGCCATGCCCTCGAGCAGATAGCCGTCGTACTTGCCGTCGCGCGCCATCATCAGCAGCTTGCGGCACTCGTGCAGGCCGGTGGCCTTGGCGACCTTGACCTCGCGGCTCGGGTCTATCGACTTTATCGCGTTGACGACCGCCTCCGCGACGCCGCCGGAGACGGCGAACTTGCGCGCGTCCGCGCCGGCCTGGGAGATCGGCTGCGGCTCGTCCTCGGCGAGGGTCTCCTTATTGACGCCGCGGGCCTCGAGCATGCCGAGCACCTCCTCGAAGGTGAGGACGAAGTCGACGTCGCTGCGCACGCTGCGGCGGCTGGCCTCGAGCTTCTTCGCGTCGCAGGGGCCGACGAAAACGACCTTGCAGCCTGGGTGGGTCTTCTTGACAAAGCGCGCGGTGAGCACCATCGGCGTCATCGCGACGGATATGTTCTCCGCCATGTCCGGGAACATTTTCTTGACCATATCGCTCCACGAGGGGCAGCAGGAGGTGACCATGAAGCGGTGCTTTGACGGGACCTCCTCGAGAAAATCGGAGGCCTCCTCGATAACGCAGAGGTCCGCGCCGATGGCGGCCTCGTACACGTCGGCAAAGCCCAGGCGCTTGAAGGCGGGGACCATCTTATCGGCCGGGATATCCGCGCCGAACTGCCCGACGAAGGCCGGGGCGAGCACGACATAGACGGGCGTGCCGCTTTTTACCGCCATGATGGTCTGGAATATCTGGCTCTTGTCGCTTATCGCGCCGAAGGGGCAGTTGACAAGGCACTGGCCGCAGGAGGTGCATTTTTTATAATCTATCTCGGCGCGGCCGAGCCCGTCGCTGCCGATGGCGGCGACGCCGCAGGCCTTCTTGCAGGGGCGCTCCTGGCGGATGATCGCCGAGAAGGAGCAGGCGTCCATGCATCTGCCGCAGCGGATGCACTTTTCCGTGTCGACATGCGCGCGGCCGTTCACCTTGCTGATGGCCTTTTTGGGGCAGATCTCTATGCAGGGGTGCTCAAGGCAGCCCTGGCAGCCGTTTGTGACCTTGATGACATTGTCCGGACAGCGGTTGCAGGCGAATTTCACGACGTTTATGAGCGGCGGCTCGTAATATTTCTCGGCGATGACCGTCTCCTCGACGCTGTCGGAGATATTGTTGTGTACGCCGAGCCTGCTCATGGACAGGCCCATTGCAAGGCGAAGCCTCTCGCCTACGACGGCGCGCTCGATCAGCAGATTGTTGCGGTAGGGGCCTATCTCGTCGGGGTCGCCGGGGCATATCTTGTACGGCAGCTCCTCGAGACGCTGGCCGTAATCCTGGCCGTCGCCCTCGTACGCAAGACGCGCGATCTCCGTAAAGACCTCGTGTCTTATCCTCGTTTTGCCGGTCTGCATTCCTCTCATGGGGTCTGTCCTCCTTAAGCTGGCGGTAGTTGAGCCTCTGCCAAAGCTGCAAGCACCTGTCATCTGATAATTTTCGTGTGATAGCCGGCAGCGCTGATGCTCCGCCGAAAAAACACTGACAGGCGGCAGGGGCCCGACTCCCGTCAGCTTAATACCTCACGTAAAGCACACACATATAACAAAATAATTATACAAAAACGCGGGAGCTTGTCAAGGAAATTGCATATTATTTCACATGTTATTAATCGGGATGAGTATTGACATATTTAAAGCCGGCATTAATTATTTTAATACCGGCTTTGACTTTATCTGCTGTTATATTCCTTTATGATCTCCTCGACCTCGTCGGGCGCATCGGCGGCGGGCTTCGGCCTTCGCGTCGGAGCCTCGATGGTCGGCTCGGGGGCGGCCTCGTCCGGGCTCGGCTCGATGACCGTGTCCTGCGCATCCGGCTCGGCCGGCTCCTCCGCCGGCTCCTCCGCGCTCTCCGCATCGGGTACGGCCTCGGGCTTGGGGCAGCGGTTCTTGACGATCAGCCAGCCGTACATGAGCAGCATGCCCGCCGTCGCGAGGAAGATGAGCTCAAGGCCCATATAGCGGCTGTCGGACAGCGTCGTTATGCACATGAAGGCGCCGAAAAGGCTCAGAAAGCAGGCCCTGCGCGGCGCGGGGCGGCCGAAGGCGTAGCCTGCGACGTAAAACAGCGCGAGCAGCGCGCAGCAGATGGCGAGTATCTCTATCGCATACACCCAGACGTTGGGGTTGCTGGCGTTTGCCCTGTAGCTTGCGATCAGCCAAACGCAGAACATGAGGATGGGGAAGCTCATCAGCACGCTCACAAGGCCGGGCGAATAGTGACTGCGCGAGGCGCTGCATATGAGCGGGAAGCTCAGTCCGCCGAGCATCGCGAGCACCGCGATGAGCACATACATCGTGCGCAGGCTGTCCAGCGAGGCGTTGAGTATCGTCATTATCCCGCCGATAACGGCGACTGCGGCGATGACCCAGGCCGATACTATATACACCAGCGAAAGACCGCGCAGCGCCTCGCTCATGCCGGTCGGGAACACCGTCTCCGCGTCCGTGAGCTTTTTTACGCGCTGCCAGAGTATCGCCGCGGCGGCGATGATGAGCGCCGGGAGCAGATAGTTCAGGACGCTGGGGTCTATCATTCCGGTCTCGGAGTCGCGGGCTACCTGCATCTGGAGCCAGCGCAGGAACGCGCCGAACGCGCCGAGCGCGCAGGTGTAGCACAGCATTATCAGCGCGTCGCTGGCCTTGTTGTTGTTTTTAATCATATCATCGATCCTGTAAACATAGATTTGTATTAAACATAAGAGGGAGCCGAGCCGATGCCGGCTTCGGCAGCTTATTAAGTTATTTTATACTCAATTGCGCTTACAGTCAAGATGAAAGGGTGTTAACGGATGAAAAGAATACTGTGCGCCGCGCTCGTCATGACGCTTGCCGTCCTGAGTCTGCCGCGGCTTTTCCCCGTGTCTGGCGACATGTCCGGCGATGCTGCGGCCGCCGCGACGCCGGTGCCGGATTCCGGGCGGCAGATACGTCTGCTGTCGGGCGGCGAGGTGACGCAGCTCTGCGTTTCCGACTATCTCGCGGGCGTCGTCGCCGCGGAGATGCCGGCCTCCTTCGAGCCGGAGGCGCTCAAGGCCCAGGCCGTCGCCGCGCGCAGCTATCTTCAGCGCGCCGCCGCCTCGCCGAAGCACGAGGGCGCGGATATATGCTCAGACGCCGCCTGCTGTCAGGCATACCTGAGCCCCGGGCAGCTGCGCGATAGCTGGGGAGAGCGCTATGACGAGTATTCGCAGAAAATAGCCGGCGCCGTCGCCGCGACGGACGGGGAGTACCTCAGCTATGACGGGCAGCCCGCGCTCGCTGCGTTCCACTCCTCCTCCGACGGCGCGACGGAGGACGCGGCCGCGCTGTGGTCGGACGTGCCGTACCTTAAGAGCGTGTCCTCCCCCGAGACGGGGGACGAGGTCCCGGACTTCACCAGCCGCGTCGTGAGCTCCGAGCTCGATTTCCGCGACACGGTCCTGCATCTTGTGCCGGAGGCGGATATGACGGGGCCCGCGTCGGGCTGGGTAGGCGAGATAAAGCGCACCGGCTCCGGCCGCGTCGCGAGCGCCGTGATCGGCGGCGCGGAGCTCACCGGGAGCCAGCTGCGCGAGCTGTTTTCCCTGCGCTCTACCGATTTTGAGCTCGGCTACGACGGCTTAAGCTTCGTCTTCACCGTCCACGGCTACGGTCACGGCGTCGGCATGAGCCAGTACGGCGCGAACGCCATGGCCGCCTCGGGCGCGGATTACCGCAGCATCCTCTCACACTATTACCCCGGCACTTCTTTAGCGGCGAATCGACGCAGCTACGGATACGGTAATTGCCGGCGCCCGGTGTCGAGGGTGCGGAGGAAACCGCGGCAAGCCGATAGCCGACAGCTCTTAGCCGTCAGCTTATTGTGCGCGCTCTGCGCAGGGATCTGATAGGGCAACCCCTCAGTCAGCCTTGCGGCTGACAGCTCCCCTTACACAGGGGAGCCAAGGTGGGTGCGTCAGAGTTGTCGGGTGCGATCGCCTCCCCTGTGTAAGGGGAGGTGGGTCGCGCAGCGAGCCGGATGAGGTGTCATCAAATCCTTTGCCGTCAGGCGAATACAAAATCTCTGTAGGGAGCTTATCTTGCCTGTTCCGCCTGTGACGGTTTGGTCGACAGCGAGTTCGGCGCGCCCTTGGCTTCCCCTTGAGGGGAAGCTGTCACCGAAGGTGACTGATGAGGTGTTATTAA
>CAVFTR010000018.1:0-29941 GCA_963625685.1 bacterium | reverse complement strand
ATGATCTCGCGGATGGAGTCCTCGCCGGCCAGCAGCATGACCATGCGGTCGACGCCCGGGGCGATGCCTGCATGGGGAGGCGCGCCGTAGCAGAAGGCGTTGTACATCGCAGGGAACTTGGCCTTGACGTCGTCCTCACCGAGGCGGACCATCTCAAAGGCCTTTATCATGATCTCGGGGTCGTGGTTACGCACAGCGCCGGAGGACAGCTCCACGCCGTTGCAGACCAGGTCGTACTGGTAGGCAGTGATGGAGAGCGGGTCTATCTCGCCGCGCTCGGCCTTTTCAAGGATCTCCAGGCCGCCGTTGGGCATGGAGAAGGGGTTGTGGCAGAACTCGAGCTCGCCGGACTCCTCGCCTATCTCGTACATCGGGAAGTCGACTATCCAGCAGAACTCATAGCGCTCCTTGTCCATATGTCCGGGCACGGCCGCGCCGAGCATCTTGCGCATGACGCCGGCGGTCTTCTGAGCCTCGCCCTTTTTGCCCGCCGTTACGCCGACAAGGCAGCCGGCCCTGAGGCCGAGGGCCTCGGTGAGAGCGTCCTTTTTATCCTGCAAAAACTTTGCGACGCCGCCCGTGAGCTCGCCGGACTCGTCGACCTTGAACCAGTAGGGCTTCATGCCCGCCTGGACCTCGACGTCTGTGCAGACCTTGTCTATCTGCTTGCGGGTGAGCTCGCAGTCTGTGACGACGATGGCCTTGACGGTATTGCCCTCTGCAAAGGGGGCAAAGTCGCTGCCGGAGACGAGGCCGGTGATATCCTCGACCACGAGGTCTATGCGCAGGTCGGGCTTATCCGAGCCGTAGGTCTCCATCGCCTCGTTGTAGCCTATGCGGCGGAAGGGCGCCCTGTTTGATATGTTATATGTACCGAATTTTTCAAATATCGGCGGGAAAACGTCCTCTATGACTCCAAAAACGTCCTCCTGTCCGGCAAAGGACATCTCCATATCCAGCTGATAGAACTCGCCGGGGGAGCGGTCGCCGCGCGCGTCCTCGTCGCGGAAGCAGGGCGCTATCTGGAAATAGCGGTCAAAGCCGGAGGTCATGAGCAGCTGCTTGAACTGCTGGGGTGCCTGCGGCAGAGCGTAGAACTTGCCGGGGTGCTTTCTCGCGGGAACGAGATAGTCGCGCGCGCCCTCGGGCGAGGAGGCGGTGAGGATCGGCGTGGTTATCTCGAGAAAATCATGCTCCATCATGGACTTGCGCAGCGCGGCAATGACCTTGCAGCGCAGGATGATGTTCTTCTTTACCGCGGGATTTCTCAGGTCGAGGTAGCGGTACTTGAGGCGCATCGTCTCGTCGGCCTCGCGGCTGCGGTTTATCTCAAACGGCAGCTCGTTATAGCGGCAGCGGCCGAGCACCTCTATCTTCTCGGGAACGACCTCGATATCGCCGGTGGCTATCTTGGGGTTCTTGCTGGCGCGCTCGCGCACGGTGCCCTCGACGGAGATGGTGCTCTCCTTGTTTATGCCCTTTATGAGCTTCATCATATCCTCGGTCTCGACGACGACCTGAGTCGTGCCGTAAAAATCGCGGACGATGACAAATGCGAAATTCTGGCCGACCTCGCGGACGTTTTCCATCCATCCGACGAGCTTGACCTTTTCTCCGACGTTTTCGATGCGGAGCTGATTGCAGGTGTGGGTCCTTGACTGTGTCATGTTTTCTCCTCCCTTATTCCTTGATGACCGCGGCTTTCGCACGTTCATCCATGTCTTTCCTTATGAGCGCCGCGGCCTCGGCGAAGCCGAGCTTCTGCTGCTGTCCGCTCTGCATATTTTTAACGGCGACGGCGTTTTCCTCGATCTCGTCTGAGCCGATGAGGATCACATAGGGGATGCCGAGCTTGTCGGCATAGCTCATTTTCGCCTTGAACTTCTTCTGCTCGCAGTAAAGCTGCGTTCTCACGCCCGCATCGCGCAGAGCGGTCGCCGCCGCGATGGCGTAGCCGAGGTCCTCGGTCATTGGGATGACCAGCGCGTCGGCCGGGGCCGATACCGTCTCGTCCGAGAGCATGCCCTGCTCGTTCAACACATAAAACAGCCTCGTCAGACCTATCGAAATGCCGACGCCGGGCAGCTTTTTATCGGTGTAGTAGCCCGCGAGATCGTCGTAGCGGCCGCCGGAGCATACAGAGCCTATCTCCGGATGCGAGGTCATCTCCGTTTCGTAAACGGTGCCCGTGTAATAATCGAGGCCGCGCGCTATCGAGAGGTCTATCGCGAAGTTTTCCTCCGGCACGCCGAAATCGGCGAGGTATCTCGTGACGGTCTTGAGCTCTTCAAGGCCCTCGTCAAACAGCGCATCCATGCCCCTGTAGCGCTCAAGTCCGGCGATCACCTCGGCATTCGTGCCGCTTATGGCCATGAAGTCCATGACGTCGTCTGCCTTGTGCGAGAACATGTGCAGCTCGTCCATGAGCAGCTGTCGCACCTTGTTCGGGCCGATCTTGTCGAGCTTGTCGACCGTGCGCATTATGTCGCCGGCCTTTTCGCTCATGCCGGCGAGGCTGTAAAAGCCGTTTAAGAGCTTGCGGTTATTGACCTTTATCTTAAAGCCCCTGAGGCCGAGGGCGGTGAAGGTGCGGTAGATTATCGCCGGTATCTCCGCCTCGTTTATGATGTCGAGCTTTCCGTCGCCGATTATGTCGATATCGGCCTGATAAAACTCGCGGAAGCGGCCGCGCTGCGCCCTCTCGCCCCTGTATACCTTGCCTATCTGATAGCGGCGGAAGGGAAAGGTCAGGCTGCCGTAGTTTGCCGCGACGAACTTTGCCAGCGGCACGGTGAGGTCAAAGCGCAGGGCAAGGTCGCTGTCGCCCTTGTTGAATCTGTATATCTGCTTTTCCGTCTCGCCGCCGCCCTTTGCCAGCAGCACCTCCGCCGACTCTATGACCGGCGTATCCAGCGGAGCAAAGCCGTAGACGGAATAGCTCTGTCTGAGCGTTTCCATCATTTTTTCCATCTTCATCTGCTCTGCCGGGAGCAGCTCCATGAAGCCCGACAGCGTTCTCGGCTCAACTTTTGCCATGTGTCCCTTTATCCTTTCAATCACTAAATGCTGTTATCACAAAAGCAATAACAGCATCTGAGTTCTGTTTTTCAGGCGCAGCTCATCTGCGCTTGGGATTGACGATATTTCTCCAGTCAAGATCGCCGCGGCGCAGGCCCTGAACGAGCACCTCCGCGGTCGCCGCGTTGGTCGCAAAGGGTATCTGATACTGGTCGCACAGGCGCTCTATCTTGTTTATGTCGTCAAAGCCGCCGGGATTGCTGGGGTCGCAGAAGAACAGCACAAGGTCTATCTCGTTATATGCGATCCTCGCGCCTATCTGCTGGGCGCCGCCCTGGTCGGCGTGAAGATACAGCGTCACGGGAAGCCCCGTCGCCTCGGACACGAGCTTGCCCGTTGTATTTGTGGCGCAGACGGAATGCTCGGCCAGAATACCGCAGTAAGCTATACAGAACTGGACCATAAGCTCCTTTTTTCTATCGTGTGCCATAAGTGCAATATTCATAAGTTACCTCGTTTCTGTTTGCGATTTATATTATTATATACAATACCGCGGCCGCTTTCAACGCTTTTTAACAAAAATCTGCATTTTTTATCATTGCAGCAGCTCGCCCTCGACATCGGTGACGTCGGTCGCGGATTTGAGGCTGAAGTAGGCCTCGAGTATCTCCTGGGCTATGACCGAGCAGTTGGAGCCCGCCGAGCCCTTCTGAACGACTATCGCCATCGCTATCTCGGGATCCTCAAAGGGCGCGTAGCAGATGAAGATCGCGTCGTTTGCGACCGACTTGCCCTTCTGGGCTGTGCCGGTCTTGGCGGCGACGGTGGTCATCGTATAGCTTGAGAGGCTCGACTTGCCGACAAGGCGCATGCCCTCCTGGATCGCGTCCCAGTTATACTGGGCGCTCTCGACCTTGCTGAGGACCTCATCCTCGCGCTCGTACACGTTGTCGCCGTAGCTGAAGCTGCGCACGGATTTGAGTATCGACGCGCTGTGGCGCTCGCCGCTGTTGGCGACGGCGGCGCAGTACTCGGCCAGCTGGAGCGGGGTAAAGAGACTGTCGGACTGCCCGATGGCGGCCTGCATGGTCTGGCCTATCGACCAGGACTCGCCCGTGAGCTCCTCGTGGTTTGCACGGTTTGCCATGTTGCCCGTGGACTCCGGCAGCTCGATGCCCGTGCTCTCGCCGAGGCCGAGCAGCGCCGCGTACTTATCCATCTTGTCGATGCCCAGATCGTGGCCTGCCGAGTAGAAGAAGATATTGCAGGAGTTCTGGATGGCGCCTGTTACGTTGAGATAGCCGTGCGTGAGCTTCTGGTTGTTCTGCGTGTATATCCAGCAGTAGGGTGCAAAGCCCTGCGCCTTGTAGCGCGAGTACTGACCTGTACACTGAATGGTCGTGCCGGTGCTTATTATGCCCTCGGTGAGGGCCGCGATGGCGGCGCACGGCTTGAAGGTCGAGCCGGGAGCGTAGGTGCCGAGCAGCGCGCGGTTATACAGCGGCGTGTTTGCCGCCTCGAGTATCTCGTTGTACTTTTCCAGCAGCTCCGAGGGGTCGTAGGTCGGCCAGTTGGCGATGGCCAGCGGCTCGCCGGTCTTGACGTTTACCACGACCACTGCCGCGCCGTCTATCTGATCCTGCTTTTCCGTATACGTTCCGCTGGCTATCTGCTGCTCCTTTTTCGCGTCCACCTTAGCCTGTATGGAGGCCACGCCGTTTTCGAGCGCGAGCTCGGCGGCCTCCTGAAGGGCGATATCTATCGTAAGATACACGTTGTTGCCGGGCTCGGGCTCCTTTGTATATTCCTTGCTGATGACCGTGCCGTCCGAGGACGAGGTCGTGCGCACCGTGCCGTTCGTGCCGTGCAGGTACTTTTCAAAGGCGAGCTCCGCGCCGTCCTTGCCGACATAGCTGTCGGCCGAGTAGCCCTGGTCGGAGTACTTGGCATAGTCGCTGTCGCTCATGGCGCCCGTATAGCCGAGGATATGGGCCGCGGCCGTGGTCGAATACTCGCGGACGTAGGATTCCTTTATATTTATGCCCTCTACGTTATTTTCGCGCAGGGTCGCTATGAGCTTCATATCCGCATCCTTGACGAAAACGTAGTCCGAGGTGTTTATGAGATAGCGCACGTTCACGGCGTAGCGCACGCCGGCGATTATCCTCGCCTCCTCGGCGGTATAGTTGCTGTCTATATTATAGCGCTGGCGCATGCTCGAGAGCACCTCGACGGCACTGGCGTTTTCCTTGACGTTATTCTGCTTCATATAAGCGTCCAGGCGCGCCTGATCCTGCTCGCTGACGTTTTCGTACTCAAACGGCGGGCTTTTCGTTATCGGCAGATCGTCGATATAATCGTCGCCGTAATCGCGGATCATGTTTACGAGCTTGAGGATGACGGCGTTTGAATCGACGCTGCCGTCGTTCGGGAAGAGCTCGTCGGTATTTATCGTCAGGTCATAGCAGGATTTGTTCGTGACGAGCACTCTGCCGTAGCGGTCGAGGATATTGCCCCTGGCCGCCGTGACGGTGCTTGTCGTCACCATGTTGTTCCTGCTCTCCTCGTAATACTTCTCGCCCTCTATTATCTGCAGCTTATACAGCGCGACAAGGTACACCGTGAGAAGTATCGCAAACACAAGCGCGAGCGCTATAAGTCTTTCTTTTTTTATAATGTTCATAGGCTTTCCTCTTCAGCGGGCGTCCTGCTTTCTCAGCGGCAGATACAGCAGCATGACCGGCGGTACGGACAGGACTGTCTGCAAAAGCACCGTCAGAAGTCCGGGCAGCAGCTCCGTCGTGCCGCCGAGCATGGCATGTATGAGCTGCACCGCGCCGCACAGCAGTATCGCCGCCGTGCTGAATATCATAAACGCGAAAAAGCTCTTGTTTATATAAAACTCCGAGGCAAAGCCCGCGCCGAAGCCGATGAGCGGAAACAGCAGCGTGAACAGCACCGTCGTCTCGGAAAAGGCCATGTCCGTGAACAGGCCGAGAAATATCCCGAACACCGCGCCGCGCACGCCGCCGAGATATATCCCCACGGCCACGGCCGCGGCGGGTATGATAAAGCCCTTCGCGCCGAGGATGCTTATCCTTGAAAACAGCACGCTCTGCAGCAGCATAACGAGCAGCATATAGACCGCACATCTGAGCACCATGCGGACCTTTTTCCATTCGAGAGTCTGAATAATCCTGTTGAGCAATTACTCCACCACTTCAAAATCCTTTACTACGAAGACCTGAACGAGCGAGCTGAGGTCGCAGCCGGGCTTGACCTCGCCGTATTCTATCTGCCCGCCGGCCTCGGTCTTGACCGAGCTTATCGTGCCGACGATGAGTCCCTGCGGGAACGCGCCGCCCGAGCCGGAGGTCATGACCGTGTCGCCGGAGAAGACCTGCGCGCCGTCGGCGAGGTAGGCGAGCTTCACGCAGCCGGCCTGCATCATGGCAAAGTCGCCGACGAGAAGTCCCGACGCGCCGTTTTCCGAGACGAGCGCGCCGATATTGGTGTTCAGGTCGATGACCGTGGAGACCGTCGCCCAGGTCGAGCCGACCTCCGTGACCTGGCCGACCAGAACGCCGTACTCGGTGATAACGCTGTCGCCGACCTCGATGTCCGCGCCCGTGCCCTTGCTGATGGTGAACGAATGTGCCCAGTTCGAGCTCGTCCACGCGACGATCTTGGCCGATTCGAGCGTCATGTCGCTGTGCTTTTCCTTGAACTCCAGCAGCTGGCGGAAGCGCTCGTTCTCCTCGATGGCGGCCGCGCCGTTGCGCGCCTCCGCCTGGGCCTCGGTGAGCTCGGCTCGCAGGCGCTCGTTTTCGGCGACGAGCTGGTCGTACTCGTACAGATAGCCGTATATGCTCTCGAGCCACTCGGCCACGGAGCTGACCATGCGCTGCACGGGAGCCTTCACCGTGCCGGATACGTTCTGCACGATGCCGGCGTTGCCCTTGAGAAGATATGAGGCCGCTCCCGCGACGAGCGCGATGACCAGCACTATGACGCCGAGCTTTATTCCGTTTTTCCTAAGATAGTTTTTTACGTTCAAAAAAGATGCACCCCGATCTCTTCGAGCATTTGGCCGAGCCTGCACAGCGGCAGGCCCATGACGTTGAAGTAGTCGCCCTCGATGCGTCTGACCATGAGCGAGGCTCTGCCCTGGATGCCGTAGGCTCCTGCCTTATCCATGGGCTCGCCGCCGGCGACATAGCCGTCTATCTCATCGTCCGACAGCTCGCGGAAGAATACCTTCGTTCTCTCCGCGCCGCGGACGCTTTTTTCCCCGTATATGATCGCAACGCCCGTATACACCTCGTGCGTCCTGCCCGACAGCATATGCAGCATGCGCTTAGCGTCGGCTCCGTCGCGGGGCTTTCCGAGTATCCTGCCCTCCGCCCAGACGACCGTGTCGGCCGCTATGACGAGCGAGCCGGGGAAGCTCTCCGCCGCCTCCGCCGCCTTTGCCGCGGCCAGAGCCTCGACGGTCTCCGCGGGGCCCGCGCCCTCGGGAGCTGTCTCCTCGCCCTTTGCCGGAGCGACGCGGAAGCTCAGCCCCAGCATTTCGAGCAGCTCCTTTCGTCTCGGCGAGCCGGAGGCCAGTACGATATCCATATCAGTCAACTCCTCTGTAGTATAGGCCGCGGGTCAGATCGTTCGGCTGGTAATCGCCCTCGCCCTTGTATCTCTTTGCCACCTGGACGCACTCGCGCGCGCCCTCGGTGGTGAACAGCAGTCTTATTCCCCAGAGCCCCGCTCCGCACAGCTCGTCGTTTTTATCGGCCATGAAGAGCTTTCGGGAATTGTATATCACATTGCGGTGCTCGGGCTCGCGCACTATGGGGAAGGTCGAGCCCATGCGGTCGGAAAGCTGCGCGGGGGTCTGGCATTTGCAGGCGCCCAGGCTGTGGCTTATGACGCACTGGTCCGACACCATGAGCGGCAGGCGGCCGTAGGCTATGAGCTCGGTGGGCACGCATTTTGCCATATCGCGCACCTGCGCGAGGCGCAGCTCGAAGGAGGCCGTCGCGGACAGAAAGCCCATCTGCCGCAGCATATCCATCGAGTATGAGTTGAAAATGTTCATGCCGAAGTCGGCGCGGAGCTTCATGCCCGCCCTGCGCGCGAGCTTTATATGCCCGAGGTTTCCCACGAGCGCTTCGTTCACGCCCCGGTCAAAAAGGCTCCTGAGCACGTAAAACAGCTGCGCTGCCTCGTCGTCGGCGACGACTCTCGGCAGCACCGCGACCGGCACGGCCCCGCGCTCCGTGAAGGCGCGCACGAGCTCAAAATTATCCTTCATGACCCCGGCGGGGATGTAGATATAGTCCGGCGAAGTTTCGGCCAGCTCCTCTGTAAGCTGCTCGGCCGTGCGCAGCTGATAGATCATGACGGGGTCTGTGACCGCGTTCTGCCCCGAGGGCATGCCCGGCGCCGGCAGGCTGCGGCGCTTCGGGGGCGCGGCCCTGCGCTCGCTGAGCGCCGTGACCAGCTTGCGCCTGAGCTCGTTTATCTCCGACGCGGGCAGGTACAGGCCGCTCTGCACGCGGCTCTGCGCCTCGACGCAGTAATACGGCGTGCCGCCGGTCTTGCCGAGCCTGTCGCTGAGCGTCTCGGAGCTTATCGCCTGACGTATCGCCTTCTGCGGCTCAGCGCCGAAGGCCACGACCTTGTTGCCGGCATTGTCGACGGCGGCCGCCTTGACCGCCTCTCCGCCGTTTACCACGGCGTAAAATTTAACGGGAACGCGGCGCTCCTCGCGGCCTATATATTCCTTTCTCGCCTCGGAAAAAAGCCGTTCCCCGGCCTTGTCCGTCTCGGCCCTGACGCCGAACATATCGGTCTTTGTGCCGTTGAAATAGCCCTGGGTGAAGCCCTGGCGCGAGAACGCGCCGGCGAGCGTCTGCATCTCCTCCGCTGTCGGCTCGCGGCGCTCCCTGATGATCCTTGAATATATGCCGGTGACGATGCCCGTGTACTCGGGGCGCTTCATACGGCCCTCTATCTTCACGCAGGCGACGCCCGCGTCCTCTATCTCGCGCAGGCGGTCTATAAGGCAGTTATCCTTCAATGACAGCGGATGACTGTCCTCGAGTCTGCCGCCCATGCTGTATTCCATGCGGCAGGGCTGGGCGCACATGCCGCGGTTTCCGCTGCGGCGGCCTATGAGCGAGGACATGTAGCACTGCCCCGAATGACTGAAGCACAGCGCGCCGTGGACGAATATCTCCGTCTCTATGCTCGCGTGCTTCGTTATGAATTTTATCTGCTCGAGGCTGAGCTCGCGCGCGAGCACGGCGCGGGTAAGTCCCATCTCGGCCGCGGCCTCGACGCCGGCAAGATTGTGTATGCTCATCTGCGTGCTCGCGTGCAGCGGGATATCCGGCACGGCCTGCCTGAGAACGCTCAGCAGGCCGAGGTCCTGCACGAGTATCGCGTCCGCGCCGAGCTCGGACACGCGGCGGGCAAGCGATGCGGCCTGCTCCATCTCGCGGTCGCCCACGAGGGTGTTCATCGTGACGTAGACCTTACAGTCGCGTATGCGGCAGTATCTGACCGCCCTTTCAAGCTCCTCGTCGCTGAAATTCTTCGCTCCGCGGCGGGCGTTGAATATCCCCAATCCCATATAGACCGCATCCGCGCCGTTCTGCACGGCGGCAACCACCGCCTCCGGCGAGCCTGCGGGTGAAAGCAGCTCAAGCATATATCCATACCTCTGGCATCTTACTTTGTAATCAATGAATTATACCACAAACAAGGCTATTGCTACAAGCTAATTTTAATGATATAATCCACCTTGTTAAAGCGCTTTGTGTAAACTTTGAATGAACAGGTGAAACGTCATGCCCACAGCAGAGCAGAATCCAATACCGTCCTCCGCCGCGGACAAGCTCATAGCCGCCCACGACGGCGACGTCGCGCTGCTTTATATCTGGCTGTGCAGGCAGGGCGGCTTCGACGCGGACAGGGCGGCGCGCGAGCTCTGCCGCACGGGCGCGGAGATAAAAAACGCCTACGAAAAGCTCTGCCGCATGGGACTTCAGCGGCAGGCCGCCGGGGCTCCGCCCGAGCCGAAGCTCCCGCCCGCCGAGGAGCTTCCGGAGTACACCTCGGAGGATATCGTCCGCCGCTCGGCCGAGGACAGCGGCTTTCAGGCCGTTATCGCCCAGGCGCAGCGCAAGCTCGGCAGGGCGCTGTCGACGGCCGACCTCAAGACGCTCTTCGGCATTTACGACTACCTCGCCCTCCCCGCCGACGTCATATTCATGCTCATAGGCTACTGCATAGACGTGTTCGCGGAGAAATACGGTCCGGGCAGGCTGCCGTCGATGCGCAGCATCGAAAAGGAGGCCTACTCCTGGGCAAACCGCGAGATCATCACGATAGAGCAGGCCGACGAGTATATCCGCGCCGCGGCCGAGAAGCGATCGCGCGCCGGCGAGATAAAGGCCGCGATGGGCCTCGGCTCCCGAGTTCTGACGCCGACCGAGCGCAAGTACATGCTCTCGTGGTTCGAGCTGGGCTTTGACAACGAGGCCATACTCATCGCCTACGACCGCACGGTCACGAACACCGGCGCGCTCAAATGGGGATACATGAACAAGATCATGCTCTCGTGGCACGAAAAGGGCATACACACGGCCTCAGAGGTCGCCGAGCGCGACGAGCGCACGCCCGCGTCCGCCGTAAAGGCTGAAAACAAGCCGCGCAGCAGGGTCTCGGGCGCGGAGCTCGAGCGGCTGCGCTCAATATACGAAAAGGTTAAAAACGGTTAAGCAATGGCACTGGACGGAAAGATCCTGGCACGCGCCAGGGAACAGATAGGGAGCCGGCACGCGGACAACGTCGCCGAGCACTATCTCAGACAGGAAAAGATATATTCGCAGATACCCGAGATACAGCGCATAGACGCCAGGCTCCGCGAGCAGATGTCCGAGCTCGTCGGGCTCACGATAAAGCGCAGCGCCGAGCTCGGCGAGGCTTTAAAGGCGCTGGAGGAGGAGAGCCTCGCGCTCCAGGCGCGCAAGGCGGAGCTGCTGCACGCCGGCGGCTATCCCGCCGACTATCTCGAGGACATATACTCCTGCCCGAAATGCAAGGACGCGGGCTTTATCGGCAGCGCGATGTGCTCCTGCCTCACGGAGGAGTACAACAGGCAGCTCACCGCCGAGCTCAGCACGCTTCTTAAAAACAGCGGCGAGCGCTTTGAGAACTTCGATCTGAGCCTCTACGGCGAGGCGCGCGAGTCGATGGGCATCGTCTTTGACACCTGCCGCGAGTACGCGGCGAGCTTCTCCGGCCGCTCGATGAACCTGCTGTTTCAGGGCGGCACGGGTCTGGGCAAGACCTTTCTGTCGGCCTGCATAGCCCGCGTCGTCGCGCAGAACGGGCACTCGGTCTGCTACGATACGGCAGCGTCCGCGCTCGAGGCCTTTGAGCTCAAAAAATTCGC
The DNA here is from genome assembly GCA_963625685.1 of bacterium. Lineage (GTDB taxonomy): Bacteria > Bacillota > Clostridia > Oscillospirales > Oscillospiraceae > F23-B02. Next base: position 18,465 of record CAVFTR010000018.1, on the reverse strand, counting down.
GCGCGACGCGGAAACGGCCGAGAAGGCCGCGACGCGCGTCGGGCGCATGCTCGAGTGCGAGCTGATGATACTCGACGATCTGGGCACGGAGATGCTCACGCAGATAAGCGTATCTGCGCTGTACACGCTCATAAACACGCGCCTTGTCGAGGGCCGCAAGACCATCATCAGCACCAATCTCACCGATGCCGAGCTTGCCCGAAGGTACACGCCTCAGATATGCTCGAGGATAGACGGCGAGTTCCTCAAGCTCCCCTTCGCCGGAACGGATATACGCAAGCTCAAAAAGGAGATGTAGCAATGCAGCATGAGATCACCCGCGAGATACCTCTTCTGAATGCCCGGGGCGAGCTGACCGAGCCCGGCTACGCCAAAAAGCTGCTGCCGGTGTACCGCCGCGCGGACATAAAGGCAAGCCCCCTGCGCATAAAGGAATGGGATTATTACCTCATAAATAACGGCCGCTTCGCCCTTGCGCTGACCATTGACGATAACGGCTATATGGGACTTGACTCGATAAGCCTTTTGAACTTTGAGGAGGGCTGGGAGATAACGACGAGCCCCATGTGCTTCATGCCGCTGGGCAGGCGCAGACTGCCCGAGACGAGCAGAACGGGCGACACGAGCGCCATCGGCAGAAGCTACAGCATCTATTTTAAAAACGACGGCTCGGGCCTTCGCACGCTCATCGCGCAGATGAAGCGCTTCGGTCCGGCAGGCTCCCTGTACGCGAGGGTCGAGCTCTTTGACGAGCCCGAGGAGAGCATGGTCATCGCCACGCCCTTCGATAAGCCGGGGCATTTTTACTATAATCAGAAGATAAACTGCCTGCGCGCACGCGGCGAGGTCGTCTACGACGGTCGGACCTATGTTTTCGATCCCGCGGACAGCTTCGCGGTGCTCGACTGGGGCCGCGGCGTGTGGACGTACAAAAACACCTGGTACTGGGGCTCGGCCTCGGGCGCTGTCGACGGCGTGCCCTTCGGCTGGAATATAGGCTACGGCTTCGGCGATACCTCCGCCGCGAGCGAGAACATGCTGTTTTATAACGGCAGGGCGCACAAGCTCAGCCAGGTGAGATTCAACATCCCCGACGATGAGAAAGGCTTCATGCGGCCCTGGACCTTCACCTCCGACGACGGCAGGTTCGAGATGGACTTCCGCCCCGTGCTCGACCGCGCGTCCTGCACCGACGTCGGGCTCATAAAGAGCGATCAGCATCAGGTCTTCGGCCTGTTCACCGGCGCAGCCGTCCTCGACGACGGCAGGAGCATAGAGATAAAGGACTTCCCCGGCTTTGCCGAGAAGGTCTCAAATAAATGGTAAGGAGTTAAACCAATGAAGTTTCTCACCGAAGAATGGAGCGGCGAGTTTATCGCTTTGGCAAAGGATACCTTTTCCCCCGGCAAGACCCCCTCAAAGGTGACCGTCACCCTCTGCGAGTGCTACAACAAGGTGCCTCAGTGCGGCGGCGGCACGGTGTGGTTCATGTACACCTTCAGGGACGGCGTCATAACCGACATCACCCGCGGCACGGGCCGCGACTCGGCCCCTGCGGCAGACTATGTCTCCGACGCGGACTATGACGTTTCCGTAAAGAATATCATAGGCGAGCTCAGCTCGGCCAAGGCCCTGACCTCGGGCAAGATAAAGCTCAAGGGCAATCTCATGAAGGGGCTCAAGCTTCTGGATACCCACGCAGTCCTCGCCGAGTGCAAAAAGCTTAACGGCAAAACGGTTTTTTGATAGCGCATCGAGGCACCTGCCTATACGCATATTGCAGGCGCACGGTATCGAAACATCAGCCAATACCGCAGCGCTATTGAAAAAAGAGTGCAGATCGAAAAAATCTGCACTCTTTTTCTGCATTTTCATCTTGTCATGTCGACATTTGTCACCTCGCCGGTAATGGCGTTGAGGGTGACGAAATAAGTAGTCGTCCAGCCGTTTCCGATATCGACATTTGCGATTTCCGCCTGCCAGAGGATATCCCCGTTTTTCGCTTCCTTATAAGCCGTGATATCCGCATTGCCGGCATCGCCGTCTATCGCTGCAAGGGCAAGCTCCGCGGCCTTTTCGCGGTCTATCGTCTTCTCCGCGGCGCTCTGCCAGTCGCCGGGGTCCGAGTCCGTGCTCACGAGGGAGCGGAGCTCTCCGCCGCCGCTGAGCGTGACGGCAATGCTGCCGCCGCCGTAGAGCCCGTCGGCGAGCCTTTGCCTGAGCTCGACCGTCCAGCTGTCGGGCGTCTGGCTGCATTTTGCGTCGAAGCTGCCGATGTTCTCGTCCGGAAACGCCGCGGCGAAAATTTCCTTTGCCCTCTCGACGGCCGCGCTCTCCGATACGGGGCTTCCCGTATTCGCCGGCTCGCCCGTGAGCATCACGGCCTTGAGCTCCTTCGTTTTCGCGTCGAACAGATACGCGTATCTGTCCGTCTTTGCCGACGTGAGCTCGGTGCCGAGCGCCGACTCATACTCCGCGTCGTCATTGAGCGGGCTCGCCTTTGCGTCTCCGAGCGCCGCGGTGAGCTTCTCCGGTACGAGGCTCGGGGCCTCGTTTGCGTTTGCCGCGCCAAGGGCGATGACGCAGATCGCCAGCACGGCTATGACCGCCAGCGCGGTCGGGATGTGCTTTTTCATATTTGCCGCCTCCTTTTTTGCATTTGTCTGTAAGACGGCGGCGGGCAGGGAAAGTTCCCGAAAATTATTCCAAATTACCGCTTTCGTACATCAGCGCCGTGAGGGCGACGACGGGCGCTGTCTCGCAGCGGAGGATGCGCGCGCCCATGGAGCAGACGTGAAAGCCGAGCTTTCGCGCAAGGTCGGCCTCCCAGGGCTCAAAGCCGCCCTCGGGGCCCGTGATGATCGCCGCCGAGGCGAGCTTTTCGGCTCCCGCGAGCGCCGAGCGCAGGCTCTCGCGCTCGCCGGTCTCGTACATGAAAAAGGCCGCCTCCTGCTGCTTGGCGGCATCGAGCGCCTCGACGTAGGTATCGAGCCATTTTACCTCCGGGATGATGCCGCGCCCGGACTGCTTGGCCGCCTCCTCGCTTATCCTGTTCCAGCGCTCGAGCTTTTTCGTGACGCCCTCGGTGCGCTGAATGACGCGCTCGCAGCGGAAAAAGCATATCTCGTGCGCGCCGGCCTCGACGCACTTCTGGATGATGTAGTCGGTCTTGTCGCCCTTGGGCAGACCGCACAGCACGCGCACCGACACCGTCGGCTCGGCCGCGCACTCGACGACCTCGATGATCTCGGCCTCGGCCTCGTCCTTATCCGAGCGCAGGAGCCTGCACTTATAGTCCGTGCCCCTCCCGTCGCAGATCGTCATCTCCTCGCCGGGGCGCAGGCGAAGCACCTTTATATGCTCTGCGTCGCGGCCGCGGATGATCGCCCTGCCGCCGAGCAGATTTGTTCCGAGCGCAAAAAATCTGGGCATGATAAACACCTCGCAAAAATGTGTTTTTCATTATCTCACACCGCTGACATTTTTTCAAGAGCGCGCATATAATGCATAGGTGAAGTCTATGGAATTTGATAATTTTGAAAGCGTGTGGCAGCGCGTGACCGCCCGGGGCGGGGAGCTCCCGCTCCCCGCGCCGCCGCAGGAGAATAAGCGCGAGGAAAAGCCGTGCGCCATAAGACGCAGCCGGAAAAGCCGCGCCGTGCGCTTTATCGCCGGGCAGTGAGACATTAAAAAACACCCTCTGACAGGGTGCTCAGACTGTCAAAAAAGTCCCTCGAGGGACTTTTTTGACAAACAGGGTGCTTCTTGACTTTGCATCTTATCGGCACTCGAAGCAGTGCCACTCCTCCTCGTGGTGATGGGCGATGATCTCAAGTCCGGCAGAGCGCAGGGCGGCGGCGACCTCGTCCTCGCGGCCGTCGATTATGCCGGAGGTGATGAAAACTCCGCCCGGCGTCATGAAGGCGCGCACGAACGGCGCGAGGGGGATTATAACGTCCGAAACGATGTTCGCAAGCACGATATCATAGCCCGTGCCGAGCGTTTTCCGAAGCTTTGCGTCGCCGATTATATCCCCGGCGCAGACCTTCATCTTGTCTGCCCCTATACCGTTGAGCGCTGCGTTTTCCATAACGGTATCGGGCGCCTTGGGGTCTATATCGCAGGCGGTGCAGCTCTCGCTGCCGAGAACGAGCGCGCCGATGCCGAGTATGCCGCTGCCGCAGCCGAGGTCGAGAGCGCGCCTTCCCGCTCCGGCGTATTTTTCGAGCGCGGCGAGGCACATGCGCGTCGTCGCGTGCGAGCCCGTGCCGAACAGCAGGCCCGGGTCGAGGCGCAGGGGCACTCTGCCCCCGTCGGGACAGTCTATCCACTCCGGCACGACGAGGAGCCTTTCTCCGATCTCCATGGGCTCGTAGTACTGCTTCCAGTTATTCTCCCAATCGGCGTCGCACACGCCCGAGAGCCGCACCTCGAACTCCGCTCTGACGGCCTTGAGCAGCGCCGCGCCCTCCTCGCTGTCCTCGACGTAAAACTTAACGCGCGACACGCCTTTATAGCTTTCCTCGAGCGAGGCGTCGACATAGTCCCAGTACTGGCGGTTATTTTCAAGGAAATCCCTGAAATCATCCTCGTTTTCGATGATAAAGCCGTCGATGCCGAGAGCTGTCAGCCTGTCGCATACCTCATCTGTGTTTTTACATTCGATCGTGACTTCCGTGTAGTTCATTCTGATACCTCAAAACTGCCCCGCTTTTCAGCGGGGCAGCAGTTATTTTGTCATGTTCTCATTCGGCGTCGTCGCTTATAAGACCGTAGCCGCCGTTCTTGCGGCGGTAGACCACCGAGACCGCGCCGTCGGACTGCTCGTCGCGGAACACGAAGAACTCATGCTCGAGCAGATTCATCTGAAGGATGGCCTCCTCGACGGACATGGGCTTGATGGGGAAGCGCTTGCTGCGCACGATCCTGAATTCCTCGTCCTCCTCGTCGTCGGCGGGGATGAAGGCGGGTCTTGCCTCCTTCTCGATCGCGCCCTCTCTCAGGCGCTTTTCCAGACGCGTCTTGTTCTTGCGGATCTGGCGCTCGATGGCCGCGACGCCGGAGTCAACGGAAGCGTACATATCGTTTGTAAGCTCGCTGGCCCTGTAGTACAGGCCGTTGTTGGAGACCGTGATCTCCGCCAGGAATCTGCCGCGCTCCATGCTGAACGTGACGCTTGCGCTGCTTTCGGTCTTAAAGAAGCGGTCGAGTTTGCCGACCTTGCGCTCAGTATAGGCTCTGAGCTCGTCGGAGGAACCCATCTTTTTTTCGGTAAACGTAAATTTCATAATTGCCGGCTCCTTTCTGCTTTGCAGGATATCTCCTGCTTTATTACAGTATAGCACAGGCCCGCGCAAAATGAAAGACGTTTTGTTGAATTTGCCTCAAAAATTAAAAGTTTGTTCTAATTTTTTATTCAACACTGATATAACAGTCCGGCAGCGCGGCCCTGAGCGCCTGGAGCGAGGAGGCCGAAATGTCGTTTCCGCTGAGCCAGAGCTGCTTGAGGTTCTTGAGCTGGGAGAGCGCCGAAACGTCGCTTATGCGGTTGTCCGCAAGGTCGAGCGTTTCGAGCGTTTTCAGCTGCGACAGCGGCGCGAGCTGCGAAATGGAGTTTGCCGAAAGGTCAAGGTGCTTTACGTTTGAAAAGCCCGCGACCGCGGAGATATCGCTCAGCCCCAGTCCGTTCGCCTCGACCGTTTCCGCGTCGCAGGCAAAGCTCTTGCCGCCCAGGACGATCTCTCTTCTGAGCTCGGAGTGGCTTATAGTGCAGCCGGAGAGCTTCTTTTGCAGCGTGGCCACCGCGGCCTCGCTCAGCTCGGCGTTATCCTTTATGCTGAGCGTTTTGAGGCTCTTGAGGCCGTATAGCTCCTCAAGATCGGAGTCGGACAGGCCGATATCGTCCATCCACAGGGTCCTGAGATTCGTGAGCCGGCCGACGGCGGCGATGCCGCCGAGCTCGTTGGCGCTCAGGTTGAGCTCGGTGAGCGGCGATATGTCCTGAAGCGCCGCAATTGACTTTATCCTGTTGCCGGCAAGGTTCAGGTATTCAAGCTTCGGCACGCTCATCAGGGGGCTTATATCGCTTATGCGGTTGTTTGAAAGGTCGAGCTCGGTGAGAAGCGGCAGGTCCACGAGCGCGGAGATGTCCGAAACAGCGTTATCCGACAGGTCGAGCTTTTTGAGCTTCGTGCAGACCGACAGGAGCGTTATGTCGTGCACGTCGCAGCCGGACAGATCGAGCTCGGTGACGCTGCTGTCAAAGGTCTTGCCGCCGAGCTTTATCTCGATGACATCCTCCTTTGCGTCGTCGCTGTAGACGATGCACTCGGGCAGCTCCTCCCTGAGCTTCTTGAGCTGCGACTGGCTCAGCTCCATATCGCCGATGGTGAGCATCGAAAGGCTGTCGAGCCCGTAAAGCGGGCTGAAATCCTTTATCTTATTGCCGTCAAGATGCAGCGTTCTGAGCGATTTGAGCTTTTTCAGGGGGCTTATGTCGCTTATATCGTTTTTTGAAAGGTCGAGCGAGGTGAGCTTCGTGAGCGGGGAGAGAAAGTCGAGCTCGTCTATCTTATTGCCGGAAAGCTTGAGGCTCGTCAGCTCCGTGAGCTTTGAGATGTCCCTGAGCGCGGCCGAGCCCGCGTCCTTGTCCGACAGGTCGAGCGAGGTCGTGCCGATATCGTACTGCTCGCCGAAGATGACCACGATCTTGCCGCTTTCATAGTCGGCCCTGGCCTTTTCGAGCCGCTCTATCTCACTTTTTATCTTCTCGTCGCCGCTCGTGGAGCTCTGCAGGATGGCGATGGCGTTTACATAGTCGTATTTCGCCTCGTAGCAGCGGCTCATCAGCAGAAGGCACTCGTCGGTCTTTTTAAACTCCATGGCCTCTCGCAGCTTGCCCAGGGCGGCATCGTAGTCGCCGTCGTAGTAATACTCCCGCGCCTGCGCGAAGGCGCTGTCATAGTCCTTTTCCGTGCCGCCGCTCTTGAGCGCGAGCACCACGGCGAGCATCACTGCGAGCGCGGCGGCGATGGCCACGCATATTATGATGAGCTTCTTTTTTCTCTTATGCTCGCGTTGCTCGGCGATCATGCGCCCGGCGTCCGAGTACCCGCCGCCGTATCCGTCGTCCGGCTCCGGCCCGTCTTCGTACTCCGGCTCGCCGTCTTCGTCCTGAGGCGTGAGCTCGTAGCCCTCCGTTTCGCGCAGTATCTCCTCGAGCTCGGGGTCGAAAATGCTCTTATAGCTCTCGTTTACCGTGTCGAGGACGGTCTTTTCCTCCCCCGCCCTGTGCAGCTGCTGCTCGATATCGCTTTTTTTGACGACTACGGTCTTTTCCGCGTCCGTGTTTTTTCTTGTCGTATCACTCATGCTCATCGCCCTCCTGCGAAAGCGCGTCGGACACTGGCGGCTGCACAGGCGGCTCCTCGCTGCCGACGAGAAGGTCTATGGTCTGCTGCTCGTCGCTTCCGGCCCTCTCGGCCGCGAAGTCGCGCCTTTTCATTGCAAAGCAGATGCACAAAAGCGCCGCCATGATGCACAGCACCGATATCTCCGGCAGGAGCTCCGAGAGCTCGACCGCCTTGTCCGCCGGTGCGATCATGTCCCTGTCCAGGTAAATATGTACTGCCAGCGGCAGGCCGAACAGCGGAAGCAGAAGCCATTTGGTCCTGATGACGCCGAACACCGTCGCCGTATAGATAAACGCAACGGCAAGGTACAGGCATATGCACAGCGCCGTGTGCAGTATGCTGCCGAAGCCGAAGGCCTTTATGATGAAAAACATAACGCCCAGTATGACCGGTATGAAGGTCAGGCTGAAAAAGCGCCTGCCGGCATACAGGATAAGGACGATAAACAGCAGGTTGCAGAGTATCGGCAGGGCTATCTGAAAAGTTATGAAGCCCGAGGTCTGATTCGACCAGAAGCCCCAGTAGCCGAGAAAGCGGCACAGCGCCGAAAGCAGCATGAAAATCACGGAGAGCTTTACGAAAAGGTTCCTTCTGCTCACCGAATATCTTATCTTGTCGTTTTCCATCTTATTTCTCCGATCAGAAGGCCCAGTTCCCGTTTTTGAATATCTGCACCCGCTCGCCGCCGGCCGTTTCGCCGACGATATCGAGGTCTTCAGAGCCTATCATGAAGTCCTCGTGGATCATGGATGAGTTTATGCCCATATCGCGGCACTGCCCGAGCGTATAGCCCTCAAAGCCCTCTATGCAGCTTGCAAAGCCCTCGCCGAGGGCGAGGTGGCAGGCGGCGTTCTCGTCAAAGAGCGTGTTGAAAAACATTATCCCGCTGTTTCTTATCGGGCTGTCGTAGGGCACGAGCGCGCACTCGCCGAGCATTTTCGAGCCCTCGTCCATATTAACGAGCGTTCTGAGCGCCTCCTCGCCCCTTTCGGCCTTCACATCTGTGACGGCGCCGTTTTCAAAGCGGATGCTGAAGTTTTCTATCATCGTGCCGCGGTAGGACAGCGGGCGCGTGGAATAGACTATGCCCTCGGCCCGGCCCTTCATGGGGCTGGTGAAGACCTCCTCGCTGGGGATGTTGGGGTTGAAGCTCACGTCCGTTCCGAGCGTCTTCTCCGCTCCGGCGAGAAAGCGCGCCTGCGGGATGAGCCCGACGCTGAAGTCGGTCCCGTTTGCGCTTTTGTAGTGCAGGCTGCGCAGGGACAGCGAGTTGAGATACTCGCAGCGGCTCTTGAGCTGCGCGTTGTGCTCGCGCCAGGCCCTCACGCCGTCGCCGTCGGCGCGCGAGGTGTACAGTATCGCCTCCCAGAGCTTTTCGACGGCCTCCGCCTCGCCGAGGCCGGGGAACACCTTTTTTGCCCACGCCGGCCCCGGCACGGCGGCGATGACCCACTGATAGCGGTTCTCCATCGAGTCGCGTATCGGCTTTATGACCGGCCAGCGCAGCTGAACGCTTTTTCCCCACTTCTCCTGGTCGAGCCCGTCGAGCCCGGAGGGGTCGGCCGATTCGAGGTATATCATCGCCGGCAGCGTCTTCGCCCGGTGAAGGAGCTTTTCCCTCTCCCAGTCCTTTATCTCGCCCAGGCGCTCGACGCTCTGGTACTTCACATGCTTAAGCTTCAGCGGCTGATGCGTCCACTCCACCCTTACCTCGGCGGCTCCGGCGAGGTAGCACTGCTCAACGAGCATTTCGACAAACTCCGGCTGATCGAGCTCGGCGGAGATGACGACGTCCTGCCCCTTCTGGACATTGGCCCCGACTCTGACGATGAGCTCCGCGTAGCCCTCAAGCTTTTCTGCATCCATATATCAAAATACTTCCTTTTATTGAAATCAGCATTATTTTATCACACGGGTTACAGAATTACTACACATTTATCCCGCCTGCGCGAAAATTTTTCGCTCAATTCATATTGAGTTAACAAATTTCTTATAGTATACTTAATTATTAATATTTTCAAAGGTGATCACATGGCAAACAAAGCTCAGTGGCGGGCGATATCCGTCGTCCTCGCCGTCGTGCTGCTGCTGGCCGCGCTCATGACGGGGCTGACCGGCCTCGCGGACGACAGAAGCAGCCTGAACAAGCTGCGCGCAGACTATACGTCATTCAAATCGGAGCTCGACGCGCTCAGGGAAAACGAGCAGGCGCTCAGCGACGGCAAGGCCGCTTACGACGAGAAAAAGGCGGCCTATGACGAGCAGAAGGCCGCTTACGACGAAAAGTACAGTCAGTACGAGCAGGCGGAGAAAAAATACAGCGAGGACGTGCTCAGCTACAATCAGGAGCTCATAGCCTATAACGTCGGCAAGAGCCAGTTCGACAGCAGCGGCGCACAGAGCGCGATATCCTCCGGCAGGAGCCAGCTCAGCTCCGGCTGGGCGGCGTACAACGAGGGCAAGGCCGCCTACGACCAGCTCATGAGCGCGATAAGCGAGCTTGAGGACAAGCACATCCCGCACTGGATGGCGCTGAAGATAGTCGGCGCGAAGGGCGGGATAAACCTCACCGACAGCTACCTTTCCGATATGAAGGCGCAGCTCGACTCGGCATACGCGCAGCTCCAGCAGGGCGAGGCCGGGCTCTCGCAGGCGCAGCAGCAGCTCGACTCGGCGCAGTCGCAGCTTTCGAGCATGCAGAGCAGCATCGAGTCCGGGCCGGAAAGGCTCGACTCCGACGCCGCGGCGCTTACGGCGACGAAAACAGAGCTCGACGCGGAGAAGGAGGCGCTCGACGCGAAGGCGCAGGAGCTCTCTGCCTATGAGGACATCTCCGAAAAGGTCTCGCGCAGCCGCGACAGTCTCATCGACGAGGGCTACGGCAGCGAGGAGAGCACGACAGCGGAGCTTCTCGCCGCGGCAAAGAAGGACGAAAGCACGCTGCGCGGCGGCTATCTCAGGGCACGGATATCCTTTACCGTTACCTATGCCGCGCATCTTCTTGCGGTCGCTGCGGCCGCAGCGGCGCTGATACTGCTTTCAAAGAGCAAAACGGCGCTGTCATATAAGCTTGCTGTCCTCGGTGCGGTCTTCGGCGCGGTGAGCGTCGCCGCCTCGCTCGTTTACGGCAGCGTCGATACGCTGGCCTTCGCCGCCGCGGTGCTCGCTCTCCTCGGCGTGGGGCTTTCGATAAGCATTGAAAACGAAGCGTGACACGAAAAAGCTCAGGCCCGACGGCCTGAGCTTTTGCAGCGCCAATTCTGATCCTCGCTCGTGTCCAGGGTCCTTCACCCATAAAGCGGCATAAAAACAGACGGCCGCTGGCCGTCTGTTTTTTGGTGCTCCAGCGGGGATCTATGGGCTTTTGCAAGCAAAACCACCCGTGCTTGAAGCATAGCTTCTACGCACCTCGGAGCTGAAAAGCTGCCACCGGCAGCTTTTCTTAACGCTCCGACCCTTTCGGGTTCGGATCCCCGCACACTATTAAAATAACTCCCGCGCCAGCGGCGCGGGAGTTATTTTGGTGCTCCAGCGGGGATTCGAACCCCGGACACCCTGCTTAAAAGGGCGCACTTCCTTTGTCAAAAGCAATTGATTTATCAACGCTTTTTTTGCTTTCATCATTGTTTGGGACCACACTCGGAGCCCCAAACGCTCCGAGTACTGCATGTATGGTGTCCTCCGGGCGGTTTGCCATAAGCTTAGTATATATGTCCAGCGTAAGCTGCACAGACTTATGCCCAGCGAGATACTGCACAGTTTTTATGTTCGCTCCCGAAAGAATCATTTCCGTTATGTATGTGTGGCGCAGCTGGTGCGGCGTTACCGGAAAGTCGATTGATATGACAATGTTATGCTTTGGGATCTTGTCTCCAAGCTTTAAGTGCTCCGTAACAGTTTTTCCGTCGACCATATGCGTTACGTCCCTTACGCTCCGCACCCGTACCGCATCCCACATTTTTCTGAACGATGTCGCGGACATTGCGCTGCCGCTTTTGTTACAGAGCACAAATTCACTATTGGAGCTGTTTTTAGCCAAAGTAAGCGGTTCGATCAGTTGGGGCGGCAACGGTATATTCCGATACGCGGCATTGCTTTTAAGTAATTCGCTGACGATAGGCGCATTCTTCCCGTCCCACTTCACAGCTCGTCTGACCGCAATATACGATACGCCGTCAGATAAATAAACCGAGTCCCACTTCAGACCGAGTATCTCTTCCCTGCGCAGACCCGTATATAGTCCGATCATAATAAAAAGCTCTGCTCTTGTACCCTTGACTGCATCAAGTAGCCTCGTCCGCTGAGTTTTAGTGAGCGGAACTTTATCCGGGCTATCCTTGCCGCCGGCCTTGAGATCTTCACAAGGCGATTCGTTTATCAGTTTGTTCTTCACAGCACTTTTAAATATACGTTTTAGAGTTGTCACTACCTTCTGCTGCAGGCTGTGAGAGCGATCCGAAAGCGTGAGCATAAGGGCGGCAATATCATCGGGTGTCACATCCGTTATTGGCAAGCCGCCAATAACGGGGCATATGTGATTGTTGATCGCATTCCGATAATCGTCTTTGCGCTTTTCACCTACCTCAGCAGTGTAAAGCTCAAACCATTTTGCAGCATACTCGAAGACAAACGGTATCTCTTTTACGCGTGCCGCTTCAGCCAGTTCGGCTTCTCTTCTCTTTGCATTGCTGCGGCATTCGTCTTTTGTCTTTCCGTACACCGATACCCACTTGCCGGTAGCCTTATCCTTTATGCGCTTGCGATACCGCTTGCGTTTTTCATCCCAGTAAAACTCGGGGGCATTTCTTTTGGGCATAATATCACCACGAAATTTTTACGTAAAATTACGTAAAGGTATTGACATACGTAATCTTACGTGTTATTATATATACATCCTACAGAACGGAGGTCCTCATGAAATATAGCGAGCTCGAGAAACAGCTACGAAGCATTGGCTGCGTGGTTGAACGAGAAGGCAAGCGGCACAGGATTTGGTACAGCCCATTGACCGGTCAGCGGTTTTCAGTGGGTAGACACAAAACCGAAGAGGTACCAAACGGAACACTAAAAACAATACACACGAGCGCGGGGCTTGAATAAAGCCCCTCCTGCTCCGATAAAATATTTAAGAACAGTACAGAGAATAGTTATTAGAAGCAACAAGGTTAGAGTAAATTAGAAAGGATTGTCCCCAATTGAAAACTAAATACATTTATCCTGCGCTTTTCAGCAAGGAATCTTGCGGTTATAGCGTCAGCTTTCCGGATGTAGAAGGCTGTGCAACCTCGGGCGAAACACTCGAAGAAGCAATTGAAATGGCACAGGACGCTCTTTGTTTAATGCTTTACGACAGAGAAGAGCGGAAAGAACCGATTCCAAATGCATCTGATATATCCAAACTCACCTGTAAAGAGGGAGATTTTTGGACGCTTATCGAATGCGATACGTTGGAATATCGAAGATATTTTAATAACAAGGCAGTAAAAAAGACCTTGAGTATTCCAGCATGGCTCAATACCATGGCAGAAAGAGAAGATATAAACTTTTCTGCTGTTCTCCAGCGTGCATTAAAAGCTGAGCTTGGAGTTTAAATCAGCTTGCATTACACAAATTTTTATGATAGCATAAAAAAGTAGACTACTCCCTTGGTCATGCTTGGTATGTTTTCTACTCGACCGTTCGGTGTTGCAGCACCGAGCGGTCTTTTTTTATTTTTCTTTTGCCTGTTTGTATAACTGCTGCAGCTCCGGCACGGGGATATCCACGTTAAAACGCATTCTTAACTGCCGCCGAGCTATGCCCCAGCCCCATTTGTATTCGTCTATGTAGCGGAGCAGGGTTATTATTATATCTGAGTCATACATTGGTGTCTGCCGCCTCCCTCAGCAACAAGGACTCTCTATACTGCTCAGCTGGCGGTGTTTCTATGAATTCAACAGATTTATCGTAATTATCCCTAACCACTTTTTTTATCTCATCAAGAGATACATTGAAGAATTCTCTGCGCTGATTTACAAAGTTGAGCTTTTTATCGGCAAAAGCATTATGCAGCGCAGCTTCAAGTCCGGGTGCATCTTCCGAGAAAATCATCGCATGAACATCAAATTTGAACGGCACGGATGCATCACCCAGTTCGTCGATGCGGTCCATCGGATCGAGCCGCCGCGTCATACCGATCTTATATACGTTCTCACCAAACGCACCAATATTAGAAATTATGTACACATAGCCCGCACGTTGATTTGCTTCTCTATAATCCACATGCTTATTATTCAGCGGGAAACAGCAAAATTAAGTACTATCACAACTCATTAACTAAAGCGTCCAACCAATGGCTTCGATCCAATGCTTACACAGATTATGGTGGAGACGTTCAGTTTTGTTCGATTTATTCAGACGGCACAATAGAATACAGTTTTGCCAACTTTCCGTTAGCTATTGCACCCTGCTGTTGCGTGTGAGGTACAAGCCATGAAATATATAGTACATAAACGCTTTAAAGGAAAAGGCATTGAAGGACATTTCAATTTGCCATACGGGACAATCGTGAATGAAGAAAACGGATTCCTGTTCGCGGACGATGGACGCAGGATTTGCGCAGTCACTTCCGAAAACGGCTGGGAGCATTTCAGGCCGAATACGCCGGAGGGCGCATACAGGCAGAAGTTACTTGACGAACTGTATCAGTATTACAAAAACGGTTGTCATTCTTCGGACTTTGAACCTGAAAAATGGCCGGAAGCGATAAATCATTACTGGAAAAACCTTTTGCGCACAATGCCAACGCCAAAATTGATCGAATATTACAGGAAGCGGTTAGGCGAGCCGCCCGAAACGGAGGTGTAAAACAATGTACGCGATAAAAGTAAACAACGAAATCGCCGGATATGCGGACAGCTTCGTATATAACCGGCTGCACACGAACGGCTGCTATGTCCTGTGCGACGCGGATGAAGCGGAGGGAATATGCGCGAAGATAGCAAAGGAATACACCGACGCGGAAACGAGCGAAACCACGACGCACATCGTCGACACGGTATTCCGGCTGACCGATGACGGCTTGCACGGCACTGAGCCGAAATGCGAGATCGAAATCGTCAACGGTGCACAGGTGATAGCCGACAAAGGCAAAGAACTCGGTACGATTCTGACTGAGCTGGAAAGTGAGGTAGGCTGATGGACAGCAAAACACGCGAAAGAGTAGACGCGCTCAAGCAGGGCATAGCAAGCCTGAAAAACGTCTCCGACACTATAGCCGAGGTCGGTATAACCATTGAGGATAAGCCGACGGACATGCCGTCGAGGCCGGGCTATAAGTGGATTCCGCATCAGGCGGTCGCCGGTGGTTCGATAGCGTGGATAGAGGCCGAGAGCGAGGATAAATCGGGCACGGCCGATGAGCCTATAATGTTCATCCCCGGCATGAGCGTGTACCCCAATTACTATTACACGGACGGCGTTAAGCGCTATGTGTGCCTCCAGAGCGGCAATCCGACTGAGATTGTCGAGGGCGATTATTTTACGGAGTTTTGACAACAAAAAAGCTCCCCTGACGGGGAGCGGGTGAGATCAAGCCCATTTGACGGTCAGGCGGCGGTCGTTTTCCGCACAGTCGGCCAGATAGAGATTTATGAGCGTCTGATAAGGAATGCCGGAGGCGGCGGCCTGAGCCTTGAAGAAATCGACGGTATCGGCATCAATATTTATCGTTATCTGCTTTTTCAGCTTCTTTGCGTAAGGATTAGGCCGCGCATCGGAAAAATCATATTCATTGAGCATTTATATCACCTCCCGTAATAGCTGCTCTCGGTTCTGGTTGCTTTTCTTGCGGAAATGATGCGGATAAGCGTTTCGCTCTCGCGGAGACAGTGGCACACGACGAGAATCCGCGCATTCCGGCTCATGCCGAGCAGAATGAAGCGTTCCTCATCGTCGGAGTGCTCGGGGTCGGAGATAAGCAGAGCGGAGGCATCATAAAATGCGGTTTCGGCCTCGGTAAATGAAACGCCGTGCTTTTTGATGTTCAGCTGCGCTTTGTTTTCATCCCATTCAAATCTCACTTTTCAGTACCTCATAATTATATTGTAATTATATTATACATATTATGCGGACAAAAACAACAAATAATTTGTGAACATTCAAAGGACGGTGATTTTCAAGCATGAACATTACGGACGACGAAAAGACCCTGAGCGGGTTATTAGAGGAGGACTGACGATGGCATTTACAAATTCACCGCTTGTCAGCTACACACGGATAAGCCCCTACAGCAGCGGCCGCAAGGGGCGCAATATCGACACCATCACGATACACTGCTCGGCGGCGCAGGCGGCAGTTGAAACGCTCGGCAGGCTGTTCCAAACCAAGCCGGCAAGCGCAAACTACGGCATAGGCCCCGACGGCAGAGTCGGAATGTATGTCGAAGAGCGGGACCGCAGCTGGGCCACATCGGACAGGGCAAACGACAGCAGAGCGGTAACGATCGAGGTCGCCTGCGAAAACAGGCACCCGTACAAGGTCAATGATGCGGCCTATCAGGCGCTGCTGGACTTAGTCACCGACGTTTGCCGCCGGAACGGCATCAACAAATTAGTGTGGTCAACTAACAAGGCTGATCGCATGGGGCACCGAAACGGCTGCAATATGACCGTTCACCGCGACTATGAAACCAAGGCCTGCCCCGGGCAATGGCTGTACGAGCGGCACGGTCAGATAGCGGCCGAGGTAAACAAAAGACTTACGGAGGATAAAGAAATGGAAAGATGGAAAACGATAGAGGATGTGCCTGCCGGCTACCGCGAAATGGCGCAGCGCTACATAGACGCGGGCGCACTAAAAGGCAAAGGTAACGGCGAGATCGACCTGTCAGAGGACATGATCCGCGTCATGGAGATCATGCGCCGCTACTTCGAGAATATGATGGAGGGCAAGTAAATGAACGCACCGGATAAAATCTCAGAGATCAAGGGCGCCGCGACTGCGGTTGCGGCAGTCATCACCGGCATAATAGGCTGGGCAGGCTGGGCGGTAATGCTGTTTCTCGCGCTCGTCGTCATTGACTGGACGACTGGCAGCTGCGCTGCGAAGAAGGCCGGAGACTGGAACAGCGCAAGATCCCGCGAGGGACGCTGGCACAAGGTCGGCGAGATCGTCGCCGTCGTAGCCGCGTTCATGTGTGACCTTGCATTAAAGATCGGCATGACCGGCCTCGGCGTTGCGCTGCCTATAGACTATGAAACGCTGTTCGGCCCGTTGGTGACGATGTGGTATATATTCACGGAGATCGGCAGCATCGCCGAAAATGCGCAGGCCCTCGGCGCGCCTGTGCCCGACTGGCTGACGAGCGGCATCAAAAAGCTCAAAGACAAGACCGACGATATTGGGAACAAGTAAATAGAAAAAACAGCCCTCGGCAGATCCGCCGAGGGCTTTGCAAACTGATAATATATTCTATTCTGCTTCCTGAAATAAAGAGATAATATTTATAACTGGAAGTGTTATCGGGGGAATATCGGGCTGTGTGGTAACCAAGCTGATTTGACTTCTAATGTACGGAAACAAAATTGAAAGGGTATTATATGCAACAAGCTGCTTCTTTAAAGTAGGGTCATCACATTCACATCTGAAGTAACCAACTAACTTGGCTTTAAGCTTAACTGCATCATTAGACTTAGATCTCACATTTGCAGTTAAAGATATCCTGAAATGATCTTCGTTCTCGCTTGTATCTATTTCTCTATTAAAATTCATCTCGTATTCGATGTCACTAATGTTGACATCGCTTTGCCTTGA
The DNA here is from genome assembly GCA_963625685.1 of bacterium. Lineage (GTDB taxonomy): Bacteria > Bacillota > Clostridia > Oscillospirales > Oscillospiraceae > F23-B02. The sequence continues at coordinate 1,261 of CAVFTR010000018.1, read as the reverse complement.
ATACGTAATTTCTTCAAAACAGAGTCGTTCCAATTCGAGCACGGAATTCGGTTGTTCGTTGGGCATGATTCCTCCTAATTATGCAGCAAGAAGCAGAGACTGCTCCGCTAAAAAAGTTGCGCTATTATAAGCGCCAGTAGACGTCTCAATTTCACAGTTGTTACATTTCTCACTAGAAGAAAAAAGTGATGCCGAAGTGATTGATGCCATAAATGCGTTTTCGAACAGATCCTTGACCTCAAACTCTTTTGCAGCAATAGTGACACGACCCGATCCTTCTTTTACAGAAACACCATAAGTCTTACAAAATTTCAATATCTCTTGCATACTGAGATTAAATGTACTCATTAATATCACCACTTTCAACTAGAAAATTATCAGAAGTCGCTTCTGACAGATACTTAATATTGCTTATAATGCTATTATTCGTGGCACAATACTGTGGGCGGGAATGCATCTCTCTAAAGCCCGCCACGTTCCACTCTTTATCTGTATATGGAAATGAATGTCTCATGAGTAGAATTCCATTTTCCTTCTTAAAGCATGTACAAAAGAAAGCTCGAGCTTGTATTTGGTCAGAAAAGTCAATATCACATTCTCCAACTTTCTCGATTTCACATTTTAGACTTTCAGCAAAACCTACCATAGCTTCCATATTAGCAGGAATATCTAAATCTACATAGTGTTTCGCGCTACATTTCAATTGAGCGGACAAAATTACGCCATCAGTGTAAACTTTGCTATTCCACCATTTTGCATTGTCTATAGTGTCCCAAAAATAGATTCCATCTCCGAGCCACATTCTTTCTCCCTTGCTTATCGGAAAATTTTTAAATCTACATATTTTCGAAGCACGTTCCTTACGAGCCTTATGATATCCCAAGACAGAAATAGTTTCTTCCATAGTCTATCCTAGTTACCTCAAATTTATGATGCAATATGCACTTTTTTATTAGAGTAACACGAAACATAACGTTTTTCAAGGGGAAAATCTTTGCGAATAAATGAAACCATCTTTTTTAAATACTCTCTTTCGCTGTTTTCTCCTTCTAATTTGAGCCCGAAATGGAACCCCAAAACACCTTGGGACCCCGGTTTTCGCCACGTTTATCGGGCTCCAAAGCGTAGTTTTGAGCAACGCTGCATATACGTGAAAAAACCTTGTAGTCATTGGAACCACAAGGTTTTTTCGCATTTTGTTTTGGTGCTCCAGCGGGGATTCGAACCCCGGACACCCTGCTTAAAAGGCAGGTGCTCTGCC
>CAVFTR010000017.1:0-30241 GCA_963625685.1 bacterium | reverse complement strand
TACAGACACCTCATCCGTCGGCTACGCCGACACCTTCCCCTCAAGGGGAAGGCAAGGTGCAGACTGAATTTTTGCACCAAATCGGCACAACAACAGTGCACAGGCAACCCCTCAGCCGACTTCGTCGGCAGCTCCCCTTACACAGGGGAGCCAAGCCGCTCGCCGCGGCGGCCACTCGCCGTGCGGGCGGCTCGCATGCAAATTATGCAAGCGGTCATTGCGTCAGCCCGACCGGAAAGTGCCGACGCAGCACCCCCGTAGTGCGGCAGCTTCACGGTTTCCTCCATTGCTTCGACACCGTGCACCCGCAATAAACGTATAAGTACAGACTAAAAGCGCTGTTAAAAAATGAAGATAACTACGAAAAAAATCGCAATATGCGCGATACTGATCGCGTTTGACGTAATATTCACGCGCGTGCTGGCGCTGAACACGCCGCTTATGAAGCTCGGCGTCGGCTTTGCGGCGGTGATGGTCTGCGGCATGCTGTACGGCGCGGGCTGGGCGGCGCTGTGCGCGGCTCTGGGCGACCTTACCGGCGCGCTGCTGTTCCCGACGGGGGCGTATTTCCCCGGCTTCACCGTCACGGCGGCCATCGGCGGCGCCATACTCGGCGCGGCGCTGTACAAAAAGCGCCCGGGGCTGGGCGGCTGCTTCCTGACGGCGCTGGCAAACTGCCTTGTAGTCACGCTGCTGCTCAACACCCTGATGATATCGCTGGTGTTCGGCCCGCCGCTCGGCCCGCTGTTCGTGACGCGCCTGGGGCAGTTCGGCGTCATGCTCGCCGTGCAGACGCTCGTGCTGTACGCCCTCACGCGCTCGGACACGCTGTACGCCATCGCGGACTGAAATACAGAAAAGACAGCCCGGAGCTTAGTCCGGGCTGTCTTTTTTTCGTGCTGTGTTTGGTTGGAGCGGAACGGGCAAGATAAGCCACTCGCCGTGGCGGGCAGCTCGCATGAAGTCAAAGCAAGCAGTTGCTGCGGCAGCCCGACCGGAGGGTGCGTCAAAAACCGTCGCGAACGGAACGGGCAAGATAAGTCCCCTACGGGGGAACAGACGAAGCTTTTGCACCAAATCGGCACAACAACAGTGCACAGGCAACCCCTCAGTCAGCCTTACGGCTGACAGCTCCCCTTACACAGGGGAGCCAAGGGGGTGCGTCAGAGTTGTCGGGTGCGATTGCCTCCCCTGTGTAAGGGGAGGTGGGTCGGACACTTCGTTTCCGACTCGGTGGGGTTGCTTTTTTGGCGGCGCTTTTTGGGCGGCGCATCAGCATTGTGCCGATACGGTTTTTGCCGGTGGCCCGACCGGAGGGCGCGTCAAAAACCGTCACAGACGGAACAGGCAAGATAAGCCACTCGCCGTGGCGGGCAGCTCGCATGAAGTCAAAGCAAGCAGTTGCTGCGGTGGCCCGACCGGAGGGTGCGGCGGAAACCGTTACATACAGAACGGGTTACAATGCTGTTGCGGCTTATGCCGCGATTTGAAGACACCTCATCCGTCGGCCGATGGCCGACACCTTCCCCTCAAGGGGAAGGCATTCGCGCCCGACAACTCTGCGCCGTACTCACGGGGTGCGAAACGTAACGGTTTCCTCCATTGCCCCGACACCGGGCGGCGGCAATATATGTATAAGTACAATTTTAATTCGCCTCCAGAAAAACGTTGGAGTCGCCGCAGAGCTCCTTGAGCTCGGCAACGAGGGAGGGGTGGATAAGGCATTTCGCGCCGATGCGCCGCTTTTCGCGCTCGAGGTAGATGATGAGCTGCTGCTGGCCGGGGAACATGCTCAGGATGAGCTCGATGCGTCCGAGCCGCGGGTCGTCCCCGTCCGGGAGCCTGACCCAGAGCCTTGAGTCGGCGCCCGCGGGAGCGCTGTCGGGCCTGAGCCTGCCTATATCCGTGATGGGCCGGATGGAGTCCGCCATGAGCTGCGGCTCCTTCTCGTCGCGCAGGGAGATGCGTCCGCGCACGATTATCAGGGCGTTGTCCTTTACATACGCGCTGCCGCTGTCGAGCGCGCGCTGGAAGGCGATGAGCTCCATCGCGCCGCTGTCGTCCTCGAGCTCGATATAGCTCATGAGCGTATTCGACTTCGTCGTGCGCGTGCGGCTCGACTGCACGACCCCGGCGACGGTGACGACCGTGCCGTCGGGATAGCGCCTGTGAGAGCTCTCGGATGCGGCGTCGGCGAGAATGGCGGCTATCGGAGCTATGCCCGCGCGGCGCACGGCCTCGCGGTACTCGTCCATCGGGTGGCCGCTCAGGTACAGGCCGGCGGTCTCCTTTTCCATCGCGAGGAGCTCCGCTCTCGTGTACTCCTCGAGCTCGGGGATCCTTATCGCGATCGCGCCGGCCTCCTCGAAGTCGGGCTCGCCGAAGAGATTGAGCTGCCCCTCGACGTTGCTGCGGCTCTCCTGCTGTATGCCGTCGATCATGACGCCCGCGACGCGCAGCAGCGCCTTGCGCGTATAGCCCATGCTGTCGAAGGCTCCGGCGCGGATGAGATTCTCCACCGCGCGGCGGTTGAGCTCCTTTCCGGCCATGCGCCGGCAGAAATCCTCGAGGCTGCGGAAGGGCCCGTCCTCCTCGCGGCGGGCGATCAGCTCGTTTATGAAGCCGCGGCCGATGCTCTTTATCGCGACGAGGCCGAAGCGTATATCCCCGCCGCTGACGGAGAAGTCGGCGAAGGACTCGTTCACGTCCGGCGGCAGGAGACTTATGCCCATGTCGCGGCACTCGGCGATGTAGGCGGCGACCTTGGTGCTGTTGTCGAGCACCGAGGACAGGAGCGCGGCCATGTACTGGCGCGGATAGTGCCGCTTCATATATGCCGTGCGGTAGGACACGATGGCGTAGCTCACCGCGTGCGCCTTGTTGAAGGCGTAGGAGGCGAAGTCGAGTATCTCGTCGTAGATGCTGTTTGCCGTCGCCTCGGGTATGCCGCGCTTTACGGCGCCGTCGATGCCGCGGCTCTCGTCGCCGTGGACGAAGGCCACGCGCTCGGCGTCGATGACCTTGTGCTTTTTCTTGCTCATGGCGCGGCGTATCATATCCGCCTGCCCGAGCGAAAAGCCCGCGAGGCGGCGGAATATCTCAATGACCTGCTCCTGATAGACGATGCAGCCGTAGGTGACCTCGAGTATCGGGCGGAGAAGCTCGTGCTTGTAGCGTATCCTCTCGGGATGCGCCGAGCACTCGATAAAGCGCGGTATGCTGTCCATCGGGCCGGGGCGGTAGAGGGCTATGACGGCGGTGATATCCTCGATGCTCTTTGGCTTAAGGCCGGTGCACACGCTTGTCATGCCGCTGCTTTCGAGCTGGAACACGCCGCTCGTGCGGCCCTCGGAGAGCATCCTGAACACCTCCGCGTCGCCGTCGGGTATCGTCTCGACCGCAAAATCGGGCTCGGTGCGCCGCACCATCTTCGCCGCGTCCTCCAGGACAGTGAGGTTGCGCAGGCCGAGAAAGTCCATTTTCAGAAGCCCCAGCTCCTCGAGCGTGGTCATCTGATACTGCGTGACGACCGATTCGTCGTTTTTCGACAGGGGCACGTACTCGTACACGGGCCTGTCGGTTATCACGACGCCCGCCGCGTGCATGCTCGCGTGGCGCGGCATGCCCTCGAGCGCCTCGGCCACGTCGATGAGCCTGTGCAGCGTCTCGTCGCCCTCGTACATGTCGCGCAGGGGCTTTGAGACGCGCTTTGCCTCCTTTATGGTCATGTTCGGCCCCGTCGGTATGGCCTTGGCGACGGCGTCGGCCTCGCCGTAGCCGATATCCAGGACCCTTGCCACGTCGCGCACGGCGGCGCGGGCCGCCATCGTGCCGAAGGTGACTATCTGCGCGACGTGGTCGTGGCCGTACTTGCGGTTTACGTAGTCGATGACCTCGCCGCGGCGGTTGACGCAGAAGTCGATGTCGATATCCGGCATGCTGACGCGCTCGGGGTTTAAAAAGCGCTCGAAGTAAAGGCTGTATTTTATGGGGTCGACGTCGGTTATGTTCAGCGTGTAGGAAACGACGCTGCCCGCCGCCGAGCCGCGCCCCGGGCCGACGGGTATCTTCTGCCCCTTGGCGTAGGCGATGAAGTCGGAGACGATGAGGAAATAGTCGACAAAGCCCATCTGCCTTATCATCCGCAGCTCGTAGTCGAGCTGCCTTCTTACCGTGCCGTCGTCGTTCGGATAGCGGCGGCGCAGGCCCTCGGAGCAGAGCCTTTGCAGATATTCAAAGCTGTCGGTCTCCCCCTCGGGGAGCTTGAAGCGCGGCAGCTTGTATTTTCCGAATTCAAAGTCGTAGCCGCACATTTCGGCGATCCTCGCCGTGTTGTCGGCAGCGTCGGGATATTCGGGGAACAGCGCGCGCATCTCGGCCTCGGACTTGAGGTAGAACTCCTTCGTCTCGAAGCTCATGCGCGAGGGGTCGGATATCGTCTTCTGCATCTGCACGCACATGAGGACGTCCTGATAATAGGCGTCGGACCTTTCGATATAGTGCGCGTCGTTTGTCAGCGCCAGAGGTATCCCCGTCTCGCGGTGGATGCGCAGTATCCCCTCGGCGGCGCTCTTTTCCTGTTCAAGGCCGTGGTCCTGTATCTCGAGATAAAAGCCGTCCGCGCCGAAGAGCTCGCGCAGCTCGAGGGCCTTTTTCCTCGCGCCCTCGTAGTCTCCGGCGTTTATCATGCGCGGTATCGCGCCCGCGACGCAGCCGGAAAGACAGATGAGCCCTCCGGCGTGCCCGTGCAGCAGCTCCCAGTCGATGCGCGGCTTGCCGTAAAAGCCCTCGGTGAAGGCCATGGACACGAGGCGGCAGAGGTTTCTGTAGCCCTCCTCGTTCCTGCACAGCAGGATAAGGTGCGTGTACTCGGAATCTATGCCGTGCTCGCGGTCAAAGCGCGTGCGCGGCGCGACGTAGACCTCGCAGCCGATGACGGGCTTTATCCCCGCCGCGCGGCAGGCCTTATAAAAAGCGACCGCGCCGTACATTACGCCGTGGTCGGTGATGGCAAGCGCGCTCTGGCCGAGCTCCTTTGCGCGCGCGATGAGCGGCTCGATGCGGCAGGCGCCGTCGAGCAGCGAATACTCGGTATGAACATGCAGATGAACAAAGCTCATGTCCTCATTCCTCCTCGGGCGTATAGCTCAGAAGCTTTCTGAGCCTGTGGCTCAGGCAGCTTTTCGATACCGGCGGATACGAGAGGAGCGCAAGGTCTGCAAGGCTCGCCCCGGGGTTTGCGTAGCGCAGCAGCGCCGCCTGCTGGAGCTTGTCGGGCAGAGAGTCGAGCCCGTAGAGCCTGTCTATGCGCCGTATGGCCTCCATCTGCCTTGCCGCGGCCTCGACGACCTTGTCGGCGTTGGCCGAATCGCAGTTGACCTTGCGGTTTACGCTGTTTTTCATGTCCTTTTCTATCTTGGCGGACATGAGCTCCATCGCGGCGCCCGACGCGCCCACGGTCGTGAGCAGGTCCTCGATATGCTCGCTTTTTTTGAAATAGAGAAGATAGTCGCCCTTGCGCTGCGCCTCCTTGGGCGAAAAGCCCATCTCCAGCAGCACCGAATAGGTCTCGCGGCTGACGCTGTAGTGCGTCGTGGCAAGCTCGAGGTGATAGCGCTTTGCCGGGTCCGTGACCGAGCCTCCGGCCAGAAAGGCGCCGCGTATGAACGAGGCCTTGCAGCAGGGCTCCTCGATAACGCCGAAGTTTATGTGCAGCGAGGGGCTGTTGGGGTCGTTTCCGACAACGTCGAACACGGCGCGCAGCTTCGCCTCGTCCCTTATGCGGAACGAGTGCTTCACGCCTCCGGCGTTTTCCGGCTCGTCGAAGCCGACGCCGAAGGCGCGGCGCATGAGATGCGGCAGGCGCGAGGCGAGCTCGTCGCTTGCCGTCGTTATGCGTATCTCCCTCGACGAGAAGCTGTGCGCGTACAGCAGAACGCCGTAGGCCTCGGCGACGGCGCAGCATTTGCGCTCGACCCGAGGCTGACACAGCTCTGCTTTGACTTTTTGCGCGAAGGTCTTTTCCATGCTATCTGTTGATATCGCGGTTTATGCTCACCGTCGGCACGCCCAGGCATTTCAGCTGCCCCGCGAGCGCCGAGGCGACGGCCACGCTGCGGTGCCGGCCGCCGGTGCAGCCGATGGCTATCGTCAGGCTGTACTTGCCCTCCTCGATGTACAGCGGCAGCAGGTATTCTATCATGTCCGTGAGCTTGTCCATGAATATGTTCGACTGCTCGAAGCCGAAGACATAGTCCCTGACCGGCGCGTCCAGGCCGCTTGAAAGCTTGAGCTCCTCGACGTAAAAGGGGTTGGGCAGGAACCTCACGTCGAACACGAGGTCGGCGTCGAGCGGCATGCCGTATTTGAAGCCGAAGGACATGACGTTCACCATGATCGCCCGCCCCGCCGCGGAGTCGGAAAAATACGTGTACAGCTCGTTGTGCAGCTGGCCGAGGGTCAGGTGCGAGGTGTCGATGATATAATCGGCGATATCGCGTATCGGGCGCAGCTGCTCGGATTCCCTGAGTATCGCGTCCTCTATCGAGCCGCCGGACTTCGCCGCCAGCGGGTGCGGACGGCGCGACTCCTTATAGCGCTTTACGATGACAGGGGGCTTTGCCTCCATGAACAGGATCTTATAGCCGTAGTCCATCTCGCGCAGAGTCTCGAGCGCGCCGAAAATGTCCTTTATCCCGTTTTTCTCGCGGATATCGGTCACGAGCGCGACCTTCTCATAGCGACCCTTCGTCGCGGCGCACAGCTCCGCAAACTTCGGGATGAGCGCGACGGGCATGTTGTCCACGCAGTAGTAGTCCAGATCCTCTATGATGTCCGCGGCCTGGCTCTTGCCGCCGCCGGACATGCCGGTTATTATAAGAAATTCCATATCGTCTCTCCGTCAGCTCTGCTGAGCCCCGCTCTGCCCGTCGGCGGACTTCTGCTTTGCCTGCTCGAGCATTTCGTCCATTATCGTCTGCTTCTGCTCGCGCCAGTCGTCCACGAGCAGCATGCCCTTGGGATAAATGCGTATCTCCGGCTCGAGCGTCACCTGCGTTTTATCGTAGACCTCGCGGCGCACGTGGTCGAGAAGCTCCACGACGTCGTCGTAGGTAGCGCTGCCGGTGTTCACCGCAAAGCCCGCGTGCTTCGTGCTTATCTGCGCGCCGCCGACCGTATAGCCCTTCAGGCCGCACTGGTCGATAAGCGCCGCCGCGTAGCCGCCCGCGGGGCGCTTGAAGGCGCTTCCCGCCGAGGGCATATCCAGCGGCTGGCTCAACGAGCGCTTTTCGTTCATTTCCCTCATTCTCGCGCCGATAGCCTCGGGATCGTCGGGCGTGAGCCTGAACACCGCGCCCATGATGGCGCAGTTTATCCTCTCAAAGCCGCTGCGGCGGTACTCGAAGCCGCAGTCGCAGCCCCTGACCTCGGTGAGCGTCTGCGTCGGGATATAGTACACGACGACCGAGTCCACGACGTCCTTCATCTCGCCGCCGTAGGCGCCCGCGTTCATCAGGATGCCGCCGCCCACGGAGCCGGGGATGCCGCCTGCAAACTCAAGGCCCGAGAGGCCCTGATCGCGCGCAAACTGCGCGAGCCTTGCAAGCGATACGCCTGCCTCGGCGTATATCGTGTTCTCCGTCTCGCCGGGGCGCAGCTTGCGCAGGCTCTCGGTGCTGATGACCATGATATCGAGCCCCTCCTCGGGGATGATGACGTTCGTGCACTTGCCCAGGGTCAGCGGCGAAACGCCGTTCATGTGCAGGTAGAACATGACCCTCGACATCTCGAAAAGGTCGCGCGGCACGGCAAAGGCGCGGACCTCGCCGCCGAGCTTGAACGAGCAGTGCCCGCGCATGCTCTCGTGCTCTCTCATATCGAGCGCCGGAATGTTCTCTCTTATCTGTTCTATCGCTTTTTCAAGACCTTCCATAATATCTCCTATAATATGCCGCTGTCGACGGCGTGATCCACGTTCGAGGCGAGCGTCTCCGCCGCGTTGTAGCCCATTTTCTTCTGGCGGTTGTTCATCGAGGCGAGCTCAAGTATGACGGCGAGGTTGCGGCCGGGGCGCACGGGAATGGTGACGCTCGGCACCGTGACGCCGAGGATATCCTGCGTCTCGCTTATAAGCCCCAGGCGGTCGTAGGCCTTCTGATCGTCCCAGGCCTCGAGATTCACCACGAGGTCGATCTCTCCCTCGGGCTTTACGGCGCCCACGCCGTACAGATGGCGCACGTCCACGACGCCGATGCCGCGCAGCTCCATGTAATAGCGTATCAGCTCCGGAGCCGTGCCGACGAGCCTGCGGCGGCCTATGCGGCGGATATCCACGGCGTCGTCGGCGATGAGCCTGTGCCCGCGCTTTATGAGCTCGAGCGCCGTCTCGCTCTTGCCGATGCCGGAGTCTCCCGTGAGCAGCACGCCCTCGCCGTGGACCTCGACGAGCACGCCGTGCATGGTCGTGCGCGGGGCAAGGTGCGTGTGCAGCGAGCTTATGACGTCGGCCATGAAGTCCGAGGTGTCCTCGGGCGTGACGAAGACGCAGCAGTCGTATTTCTCGGCCATCTCGAGACATTCGGGGAAGGCCGACGCGCCGTGGCATATCACCAGCGCCGAGATGTCGTAGCGCATGAGCTCCTCAAAGCAGCCGCGGCGCTCGGCCTCGGTCTTGAGCTCGAGATACGTGCTCTCGACCCGGCCTATTATCTGGAGCCTGTTGGGGTCGAAGTAGTTGTAAAAGCCGGCAAGCTGGAGCGCGGGACGGTTCACGTCCGCGACCGTGAGCATGCGCGTTTCGTAATCGCTCGAGGTGTGCAGCGGCCTGAGGCCGTTTTCCTCTGCGATGGTTTTCAGCGGGACAGAATATTTACTCGCCATTGCGGCTCTCCTTACGCTTATAATTTTACTATTTAATATTAACCTCTAATGCCGTAATTTGCAACGATTTTTAGCGCAATGAAAATTTTTCTTGCAATTGCGGGCGCGTTCTGTTATTATTAATAAGCTGTCTGCAAATCGCAGACGGTCAAACACAAGCAAGGAGGTGCTTCAAATGGCAAAATGTCAGTTTTGCGACAAGGGCGTTTCATTTGGCATTCAGGTGTCCCACTCCCACAGACGTTCCAACCGTACTTGGAAGCCCAATGTGAAGCGCGTCAAGGCGATCGTGGACGGAAGTCCCAAGCACGTTTACGCATGCACTCGCTGCCTGCGCAGCGGCAAGGTCACCCGCGCTGTGTAATAACCTGATATTACCCGAAACAAGCTCGCCATCACGGCGAGCTTTTTTCGTTGTTTTGGCGGCGCATTGGCATTGTACCTGTACATATATTGCGGCGGCCCGGTATCGAAGCCGCCGACGAAACCGCAGAACTGCCGCGCCGCGCAGGTGCGGCCTGCACCCTGCCTTCCCCTTGAGGGGAAGGTGTCGCGCTTGCGCGACGGATGAGGGGTCATCAGAAACGCGAAAAAGACAGCATGGACTTAAACCATCCAAGCTGTCTTTTCTGCGTAATATGATAATTTTGCTCCGACCATGCGGGCGCACAGGCAAGCCCTCAGTCACCTTCGGTGACAGCTCCCCTTACACAGGGGAGCCAAAGGATGCGTCGATTTCGGTGCGGAGAAAACCGGTTACAGGCGGGTGGGCAATGGCCGCCCCTGCGATATGCTTTCGGCGCGGATGTAATAATTAATAACACCTCATCAGTCAGCCTTGCGGCTGACAGCTTCCCCTCAAGGGGAAGCCAAGGGCGCGGCAAGCCCTCAGTCACCTTCGGTGACAGCTCCCCTTACACAGGGGAGCCAATGGGGTGCGTCAAAAATCTGCGTTGCCGGTGGTGCGGGGATGGAGCTCTACGTCGCGGATATTGGAAACGCCGGTGAGGTACATGACCAGGCGCTCGAAGCCCATGCCGTAGCCCGCGTGGCGGCAGGAGCCGTAGCGGCGCAGATCGAGGTACCACCAGTAGTCGTCGGGGTCGAGCTTCAGCTCGTCCATGCGCGCGAGCAGCACGTCGAGCCGCTCCTCGCGCTGCGAGCCGCCGATGATCTCGCCGACGCCGGGGACAAGGCAGTCGGCCGCCGCGACGGTCTTCCCGTCGTCGTTCATGCGCATGTAGAAGGCCTTGATGTCCTTGGGGTAATCGGTGACGAAGATGGGCTTTTTGAAGACCTTCTCGGTCAGATAGCGCTCGTGCTCGGTCTGGAGGTCGATGCCCCACTCGACGGGGAAGTCGAACTTCTCGCCGCTTTTTTTGAGGATATCGACGGCCTCGGTGTAGCTTATGCGGCCGAACTCGTTGGAGACGACGTTCTCAAGGCGCTCGAGCAGGCCCTTGTCGACGAAGGAGTTGAAAAACTGCATCTCCTGCGGGCAGCGCTCGAGCACGGTATTTATGACGTACTTGACCATAGCCTCGGCGTTGTCCATGTAGTCATGGAGGTCGGCAAAGGCCATCTCGGGCTCTATCATCCAGAACTCGGCGGCGTGGCGCTGCGTGTACGACACCTCTGCGCGGAAGGTCGGGCCGAAGGTGTACACGTCGCCGAAGGCCATGGCGAAGTTCTCGGCGTTGAGCTGGCCGGAAACGGTCAGGCTCGTGACCTTGCCGAAGAAATCCTTGCTGTCGTCGACCTTCCCGTCCTCGCGCAGGGGGAGGTCGTTGAGGTCGAGTGTCGTCACGCGGAACATCTCGCCCGCGCCCTCGCAGTCAGAGCCCGTGATGATCGGCGTGTGGACGTATACAAAGCCGTTGCTGCGGAAAAATTCATGCACCGCCTGCGCCGCGACGCTGCGGACGCGGAAGGTCGCGGAAAACAGGTTCGTGCGCGGCCTGAGATGCTGGATGGTGCGCAGGAACTCGACGCTGTGGCGCTTTTTCTGAAGCGGATAGTCGGGGGATGAGGCGCCCTCGACGGTGACCTCCGCCGCCTTGAGCTCAAAGGGCTGCTTCGCGCCGGGCGTGAGCACGAGCTCGCCCTTTGCGATAAACGCCGCGCCAACGTTCTGGTGCGCAAGCTCGTCGTAGTTTGAGAGCTTTTCGCGCTCGAGCACGACCTGCAGGCTCTTGAAGCACGAGCCGTCGTTGAGCTCTATAAATCCGAAGTTCTTCATATCGCGGATGGTGCGCGCCCAGCCGCATACAGTTATCTCTCTGCCGCCGAAGCTGTCCGCGCCGGCGAATATCTGAGCTATCCTGGTGCGTTTCATAAAAAGACACTCCAATCAAAGTTATTGACAAATGCACATTATATACTATTTTTTTCTGCCTTGCAAGAAGTTTAAATTTGTGATATATTATTATTGTATAATATATTTGGTGCCGCCGGGTGCGGCGCAATTTTTTTGGAGGTAGCGAATGCTGGCGCTTGGTCAAACGGTCGTATACGGAACGCAGGGAGTATGCACGGTAAGAGAGATAAGCATGCTCAGGCTCGGGAAGGCGAAGGGGGAATATTACGTTCTGACGCCCCTCGACGATCCGGGAAGCACCGTTTACGTGCCGACGGCAAACGAGAAGCTCATGAGCAAGCTCCATCCGGTGCTGACGGGCGAGGAGGCCAGGCTCATGATCGCCGAGGCCGTGCGCGAGCCGCTCGAGTGGGTAGCGAGCGATGCCGAGCGCAAAACGCTGTGCGACGAGATCGTCAAAAACGGCGACCGCAAGCAGCTGCTGCGCATGGCGGGCATGCTCTACCGCCGCCGCGAGGCGCTCCGGGACCAGAAAAAGCACTTTCACAACATCGACGCGCAGTATCTCAAGACCGCCGAGCGCATGCTGCACGGCGAGCTTGCCTACGTCCTGGGCATGACCGCCGACGAGGTCGCCGATTACATCCGCTCGCGCGCCGCGGAGGGCGCCACTTGACGAAAAAGGAAGAATGCTGTATTATTAATTGAATAATACAGTAATTAAGGAGGAGCATATATGGGTCTGATCCCTCAGGTGACCTGCCGCCGCTGCGGAGAGAAATATTCCGCGATGCGCCGCCGCTGCCCGAAGTGCAGCACCCGCAGAGTCCAGAACAGCCGCCGCGCTCCCGGCACAACGCCCAGCGCCGTCAAGGGCACGGCCGCGAACAAAAGAGCGGGCGATAACCGCAAATGGCAGTTTATTTTCGGCGCGATACTCATCGTCGCCATCATAGCGGCCCTCATAGTCATGATAACCGTGAGCCTGGATAACGCGGATAACCCCAATGCTCCGGTCATGCCCACGCCGCCCGCGGAGGTCTCCGCCGCGCCGACTCCGACGCCCACGCCGACCCAGACTCCGACGCCCACGCCGGAGATAACCTCGGTCACGATGAGCAGCCCCTACGCAAGCCCCTGCACGGAGTTTGCCTTCCAGGTCGGCCAGTCGATAACGCTCACGGGCTCGCACTTCCCGATGACGGTCGCGGGCGAGTACGAGTGGTCCTCGTCCGACCCCAACATAGCGACGGTCACCGTCAACGAAAACGGCAGCTGCACCGTTACCGGCGTCTCCGCCGGCACGATGAAGGTCATCCTCTCGTGCTACGGAAAGACCGCGGAATGTACGGTCTATGTCAGGAACTGAAAAAAAACTATTGACAAATTCATCGGCTTCGGTTAAAATAACCGTTGCCGATGAAAAACGGACGATTGGCGCAGCTGGTAGCGCATCCGCTTGACGTGCGGGAGGTCACAAGTTCGAGTCTTGTATCGTCCACCACAGACCTACAGTTCTTTTGAGCTGTAGGTTTTCTTTTTGTCAAGGCTGCTGGGCTCGGACTTGTGACCTTATTCGAGCTTGCGCAGCAAGCGGAACAGGCGGCTGAAGGCCGGGCGCGCAGCGGCAGGCCTTCACAAGTTCGAGTCTTGTATCGTCCACCACAGGCCTACAGTTCTTCTGAGCTGTAGGTTTTCTTTTTTTGTCAAGGCCGGCGGGCTCGGACTTGTGACCTTATTCGAGCTTGCGCATGACACGGAACAGGCTTTCCGGGCAGCGGGTGTAGCCCCGCTGCCGCAGACGGTGCCAGAGCTCGACCATGCCCAGGGTTGGATTCCGGCGGCGCATGTCGCGGATGAGCTTCAGCTCGGCCTCTGTGTGCTGATTCGGATGGCTATGAGGTCGTCTGGACTGGCAGGCCAGGGATGCCACACTACCATCCCAGCGCTGCTTCCAGAAGTAGATGTACGACCGGCTTTTGTTGTACTTCCGGCTGGCGCGGCTGACGCCGTATTTCTCTGCGTACTTCATAAGGGATTGCCGGTATGCCATGTCCTGTGTTATAATACTGCTCATGAGGGATATGGTCTCCTTTCTCCAAGTTGTTGTGTGGTAACTCAACTTTAGCACATGAGACCCTATTCCTCATATCTTTTTTCTCTTGTCCAATATGTATTGTAGTCCTACATTTGTCAAGGCCGGCGGGCCGGCTTCGCTTGAATTTGTAAAAGAGCTGTGTTATTATATAATGAAAAGACTATAGCTTGGAGAGGATCGAATGAACCTGCAGGAATCGGGCGAGATGTATCTTGAGACAATATACGTCCTGTCTCAGAAATATAAGGATGTGCGCGCCATCGACGTGGGCGAGTACATGGGTTATTCAAAGCCGAGCGTCAGCCGCGCCGTCGGGCTTCTGAAAAGCGGCGGCTATCTCGTCTCCGACGAGATGGGGCACCTGAGCCTCACCGAGGCCGGAGCGGAGGTCGCGGCAAAGATCTACGAGCGGCACACCATGCTCACGCAGTACCTCATGATGCTCGGCGTGAGCAGCGCCACCGCGGCCGAGGACGCCTGCAAAATGGAGCATATCATAAGCGACGAGTCCTTCAACGCGATAAAAAAACACGTCGCGGAAATGGGCAAAATGCCCGGCAAGGCGTGATAAACGCCCTTTTGGAGCAGGAGAGAGCCGTTTTGGAGCGGAAATCCTATCGCGGAAGTAGTAAATTAAAATCACAAAGCCTCCCTAAATATGTGATAGCCTCCGGCGGTGGTTCAGGACGCCGCCGGAAATATCAATAGCAGTGCGAGCTTTTGTTCACATCTACACCTCTCTTCTTTAATTATGAAAAAAACACGGACGACCCGGTCGTTCGTGTTTTTTCATTTATCAGCGCCTCAAAACCGCGCGCCCGCAAGGCTTTTGCTAATCCCTATAAGCTCGCTCGGATATTGTGCACAATTCGTTAGCGTTTGCTAACCGGCAAAATTGTGCATATCTACAAACCTTGTGTCAGGCTCTTGACAATGGAGAAAACTGTGCTATTATTCAGGCAGTTAGCGAGAGCTAACTTTAATTCAGCCCCGCGGTTAGCGCGTGCTAATCAAAAGGAGAAAGGATAGAGAATGATGCCTTTAACATTAGCAGCGGTCGGCGAAGAGAATACGATAAAGCGTATAGCCGGCAAGCCTGAGGTGAAGAAGCACCTCGAGAACCTCGGCTTTGTGGTCGGGGGCGATGTAAAAGTACTGACTGCCGTTGGCGAGAATGTCATCGTCAAGGTAAAAGAAGCCAGGATCGCCATAAGCGCGGAAATGGCACAGAAAATATATGTGTGAGGAGCAGAAACATGAAGACTCTGAGAGACGTTAAGATCGGCCAGACCGTCACCGTCAAAAAGCTCCATGGCGAGGGCGCGATAAAGCGCCGCATCATGGACATGGGCATTACCAAGGGCGCTGAGGTCTTTGTCCGGAAGGTCGCTCCCCTGGGCGATCCCATCGAGCTCACCGTTCGCGGCTATGAGCTCTCGCTGCGTAAGGCAGATGCAGAAAAGATCGAGGTGGAATAATGGAAAAGAACATTAAAATTGCCCTTGCCGGCAACCCGAACTGCGGCAAAACGACCCTGTTCAACGCGCTGACCGGCTCCAATCAGTTCGTCGGCAACTGGCCCGGCGTCACCGTTGAGAAGAAGGAAGGCAAGCTCAAGAAGTTTGACGGCGTAACGATCGTCGACCTCCCGGGCATCTACTCGCTTTCCCCCTACACCCTTGAAGAGGTCGTCGCGCGCAACTTCCTGCTCGGCGAGCGCCCCGATGCGATACTCAACATCATCGACGGCACCAACCTCGAGCGCAACCTCTACCTGACCACTCAGCTGACAGAGCTGGGCATCCCCGTTGTCGTCGCGGTGAACATGATGGATATCGTCCGCAAGAACGGCGACGTTATAAACATCAAGGAGCTGTCCCGTCAGCTCGGCTGCAAGGTCCTGGAGGTCTCCGCCCTGAAGGGCGACGGCGTGACCGAGGCCGCGGCCGCGGCCGTGGACGCCGCCAGGAACGGCAAGACCATCCCCATGCACTCGTTCTCCGGCGTTGTCGAGCACGCTATCGCTCACATCGAGGAGGCCGTCCTGCACGAGCTGCCCGAGGAGCAGCAGCGCTGGTACGCCATCAAGATCTTCGAGCATGACGACAAGGTCCTCGCAAAGCTCGCGATAAAGCCCGAGGTCATGCAGCACATCGACGCGGACATCAAGGCCGCCGAGGATGAGCTCGACGACGACGCCGAGAGCATCATCACAAACGAGCGCTACGTCTACATAGCCTCCATCATTAAGGCCTGCTACAAGAAGAAAAACGTCGGAAAGCTCACGACCTCCGACAAGATAGATAAGGTAGTCACCAACCGCTGGCTCGGCCTGCCGATCTTCGCGGCCGTCATGTTCTTTGTCTACTGGGTCGCGATGGTCGCCGTCGGCGCACCCGCGACCGACTGGGCAAACGACGGCGTGTTCGGCGACGGCTGGCACCTGCTGGGCATCGGCTCTGCCGACTATAACGACGCAAACGACGAATACACCGCCGCCATCCAGGCCGTCAGCGCCTTCCTCGGCGAGGATATAGACGTTGAGGCGGAAGACTTCGACGCTGACGCGCTGCTTGCCGACATGAAGGCCTTCGAGCCCACCGACAAGACTGCCAAGCTCGACGTTGAGGACGAGGAGACCCTCGCGATCAACACCATGACCGCTTACTACGACGAGCTCCCCGAAGGAGCCGACAAGCTCGACAATGTCGTTCAGATGACCTACGTCGATGCGGTGGCTTACCTTGAGAAAAACGGCTTTGACGCTCCCGATCCCGCCGATTACGGCGTTTGGGTGCCGGGCATCCCCGCTCTCGTCGGCGACGGTCTTGACGCTGCAAACGCGGCTCCCTGGCTCAGCGGCCTTATAAACGACGGTATCGTAGCCGGTGTCGGCGCGGTCCTCGGCTTCGTTCCCCAGATGCTCGTCCTGTTCCTCATGCTCGCCTTCCTCGAGGCCTGCGGCTACATGGCGCGTATCGCCTTCGTGCTCGACCGTATCTTCCGCAAGTTCGGACTTTCCGGCAAGAGCTTCATCCCCATGCTCGTCGGCGTCGGCTGCGGCGTTCCGGGCGTTATGGCTTCCCGTACCATCGAAAACGAGCGTGACCGCCGTATGACGATCATGACCACGACCTTCATCCCCTGCGGCGCAAAGGTGCCCTTCATCGCGATGATCGCCGGCGCACTGTTCGGCGGCAGCGCATGGGTATCCACCTCCGCTTACTTCATCGGCATGGCGGCTATCATCTGCTCGGGCATCATGCTCAAGAAGACCCGGCGCTTTGCAGGCGACCCCGCTCCCTTCGTTATGGAGCTTCCCGCATACCACATGCCCACCCTCGGCAACGTCCTCCGCTCCATGTGGGAGCGCGGCTGGTCCTTCATCAAGAAGGCCGGCACCATCATCCTGCTCTCGACCATCTTCGTATGGTTCACCACCTACTTCGGCTGGGTCGACGGCAGCTTCCAGATGCTCACCGAGGATCAGATCGACTCCTCCATCCTCGCAAAGATCGGCAACGCCATCGCGTGGATCTTCACTCCGCTCGGCTGGGGCAACTGGCAGGCGACCGTCGCCTCCATCACCGGCCTCGTCGCAAAGGAGAACATCGTCGGTACTCTCGGCATCCTCTACGGCGGCGGCGACGGCACCGTCTACCAGGCAATGGCGGCGGCCTTCACCGGCGTGACCGCTTACAGCTTCCTCGTCTTCAACCTTCTGTGCGCCCCCTGCTTCGCGGCTATCGGCGCTATCAAGCGCGAGATGAACAACCGCGGCTGGACCTGGTTCGCCATCGGCTATCAGTGCGGCTTTGCGTACGTCATCGCCCTGATGATCAACCAGTTCGGCGGCGCCTTCACCGGCAGCCTGAACGTCATCGGCCTGATCGCAGCTGTCGCACTCCTGGCAGGCATGATCTACATGCTCTTCCGCCCCTACAAGGAGGCCGAGACCCTCAGCACCAGGGAAGCCACCGTGGGCCTGAAGTAATAGCAGCATAACTTGAGAAATAAAAAAGGAGGAAAAAGCAATGCTTGAATGGTTAACGGCCAATATCGGAACGATACTGATAACGGCGGGACTGATCGTCATCGTCGCGCTCATAGTCCGCTCGATAGTCAGAGATAAGAAAGCAGGCATATCCTCCTGCGGCGCAAAATGCGGCGGCTGCGGCGCCTGCGCGATGGCCGGAAAGTGCCATGGCGGCTCGTGCTCCGGAAGCGGCAATGACGCCCTCAGGGACGTAAAGGACCTGAAAAAACAGAACAGTTAAAAGCTGACGGGAGGTGCAGGCCCCTGCACCTCCCTGCATAAAGCAAAAAGCCGAAGGCGTTTTGCTTTATGCAGAACGCCAGATTTTTTGTGAAGCCTTCGCTTCACAAAAAATCTCGCTGCGCTCGTCAAAAAGTCCGTACCGGACATTTTTGATGGCTATGATCTGACTTGAGGCGGGCCTTGCCCCCTCAAGCACCCCCGCTGCGCGGTTTTCTTTACGCAGCAGCATAGCTTTTTGACAGTCTGGGGAGGTGCAGACCCCTGCACCTCCCCGTTTTACAAACAGGAGTAAGCGATGACTAACCCTAAGCTCGCGGTATCGGCCTCGGTGGTGAGATACCTTCTCGCGCTGGACGCTCTCAGGGGCGGCGGCGGGATACGCACGACCGACGTTGCGCGCTATCTCAACATAAAAAAGCCGAGCGCGCACACGATGCTGAACAATTTAAAGGACGCCGGACTTCTCACCAAGGACGAGCTGGGCATAGCGCATCTGACCGGCAGCGGAGCGGAGCTCACGCAGCGCTGCCGCCGCTATTACTGCGCGGTGGCCGCCGCGCTCGGACGCGTGCTGCCGCCCTCTGCGGATATAAAAAACGCGGCCTGCGCCCTCGTTGCGGAGCTCTCCGAGCAGGCGCTCGAGGAGCTGTGCGCGCACGTCGGAGAAGAGGAAGATCTGAATGTATCTTGAGATAAACGATCTGCACAAGGCCTTCGGCAGCGGAGATAACCGCTGCGAGGTGCTCCGCGGCATAAGCTGCGGCATTGAAAAAGGACAAATATGCGTTCTGCTGGGGCCCTCGGGCTCCGGCAAATCGACGCTTCTGAATATAATAGGCGGCATAGAGACCGCAGACTCGGGCAGCATAAGCATCGGCGGGCAGAGGATCGCCGCGATGAGCGAAAGGGAGCTTTCGCTGTACCGGCGCAGGCGGCTGGGCTATGTTTTCCAGTCGTATAACCTCATCCCGAACCTGACGGTAAAGGAAAACGTCGAGGTCGGGGCGTACCTTGCCGATAAGCCCCTGCCGACGGATGAAATACTCAAGACCCTCGGCCTGTGGGAGCACAGGGACAAGGTGCCCTCGCAGCTGTCGGGCGGTCAGCAGCAGCGCACGGCCATCGGCAGGGCGGTCATAAAAAGCCCCGATATCCTGCTGTGCGACGAGCCGACGGGTGCGCTGGACTATAAGACCTCGAAGGAGATACTCGACCTCATAGAGCGCGTGAACAAAAAATACGGCAGCACCGTTATCATCGTCACGCACAACGACGCCATAAAGCGCATGGCCGACCGCGTTATCCGCCTGCGCGACGGCGCTATCCGCTCGGATGAACTAAACGCCGTCAAGCTCAGCGCGATGATGCTCGACTGGTAAGGAGGCGAGGCTGTGAGGGACCCACTCAGACGCCGCCTGCCGCGCGAGCTGCGGCGGGATATCGGCAAATACATAGCCCTGTTTCTGTTTCTGACGCTGACGGTCGGCATGGTGTCCGGCTTCATCGTCGCGGCAGGCAGCATGAAGGCGGCCTATGACGGGAGCTTTTCAAAATACAGCGTCGAAAGCGGACATTTCGTCCTTGCCGACAGGCTCCCGGACGAGACGCGGGAGCGGCTTGAAAAGGACGCCGGCATTTCCGTGTGCGAGCTGTTTTACAAGGATGTGACGCTAGACGACGGGAACACCGTGCGCATATACAAGGACCGCACGCAGCTTGACAGGGTCTGCCTCATGGACGGCGAGCTGCCCGCGCGCGAGGGCGAGATCGCGGCCGACAGGCTGTATCTTGAAAACAACTCCCTCGGCATCGGAGACGAGCTGGCGGGGCTTGAGATAACCGGCATCGTCGCCCTGCCCGACTACGCGGCGCTTTTTAAAAACAACACCGACATGATGCTCGACGCGAACAAGTTCTGCGTCGCCGTCGTGACCCCGGAGACCTTTGACGGGATAAACGAAAACCTGCACTACTGCTACGCCTGGCTCAATAACGACGAGTCTCTTACCGACGAGCAGTGCCGCGACAAGGCCGACGAGATCGCGGAGCTGCTGTCGGAGGACTGCGAGATAACGCAGCTTATCCTGCGCGCCGACAATCAGGCGATAAGCTTCCCCGGCGACGATATCGGCAGCGACAAGGCCATGATGACGGTGCTTCTGTATCTGGTCATCGTCATACTCGGCTTCGTGTTCGCGATAACGACGCGCAGCACGATAGAGCAGGAGTCCGGCGCCGTCGGAACGCTGCTGGCCTCCGGCTATACGAGAGGCGAGCTGATACGCCGCTACATGGCGGCCCCCGTGGCCGTAACGCTCGCCGCCGCGCTCATCGGCAATGTCCTCGGCTACACCGCCGGCAAGGACTACTGCGCGGGCCTTTATTATCACAGCTACTCGCTGACGACCTACGTAACGCTCTGGAGCGCCGAGGCCTTCATAAAAACGACCCTCGTGCCCTGCCTGCTAATTGCCGTCACCGTTTACGCCGTTTTACGGCGCATGATGCGCCTGCCGGTGCAGAGCTTCCTGCGGCACGAGACCGGCGCAGGGGGCAGGCAGTACGTTCCGCGCCTCCGCGCGGGAGGTCTGATCGAGCGCTTCCGCAAGCGCGTCATCCTTCAGAACCGCAGCGCGTACATAACGATGTTCATCGGCATCCTTTTTGCAAACACCCTGCTTATCTTCGGCCTCGTCATGCCGCCGATACTGGATAATTTCAAGGCCGAGGTGCTCGAAACGAAGCTGTCGGACTATCAGTATCTGCTGAAGACGCCCTCTCCCACGGAAAACGAAAACGCCGAGCCCTTCTGCATAAGCTCCCTTGAGTGCTCCGGCGAGGAGATAAGCGTCTACGGCGTTCTTCACGCCTCGGAATACGCCGATTTTTCCTTCCTGCCGTCGGAAAAGGGCAGCGTCCTCGTATCCGAGGGCCTTATGGAAAAGTACGGCCTCGAAAAGGGCGACAGGATAAGCCTGCACGAAAGGTACGGCGACGGGGAGCATACCTTTACTGTCTATGATTCCGCGCCCTACGCCGCGGGGCTTGCCGTTTTCATGAGCAGGCTGAATTTCAACGAGAGCTTCGGGCTGCCTCTGTGGTATTTTAACGGCTATTTCTCAAACGAAAAGCTGACAGATCTCGATACCGGGGCGGTCTCGAGCGTCATAACAGAGCACGACCTGACCGTCATTGCCGACCAGCTGGACGACTCCATGGGGCTCATGTTCCCGCTCGTCGGCGGCTTTTCGCTGACACTGTACATGCTGCTGGTGTATCTTCTGTCGAAGCTGGTCATCGAGAAAAACGCGCAGAGCATATCCATGCTCAGGATCCTCGGCTACACGCAGCGCGAGATAAGCTCGCTGTACAGCTCGGCTACGGCCGTCGCCGTGGGCGTATCGCTCATCGTGACGATACCGCTCAGCGGCCTGGCGATGAAGTGGCTCTTCAGGTGCTTCATGAGAGATATGAGCGGCTGGCTGACGTTTTATATAGCGCCGTGGATATGGCCGGCGATGCTCGTTCTCGGCGCGGCGGCGTATTTTATCGTTCACATGGTACAGCTCAGGCGTCTGGGCAGGATCCCGCTCGCGCAGGCGCTTAAAAACATGGAATAGGAGGCTTTGTCACAAGTCATGCAATACGCAATTTTTGCGATCGTTCTCATAGTGTTCGCGGTCTTTGTCATAAAAAGCTACACGAAAAAGCTGGCCTCCGGCTGCTGCGGCGGCGGAGACGCGGAGAAAAAGCTCAGGGTCGCGGATAAAAACAGGGCGCACTATCCCTACTCGGCGATACTCACCGTCGACGGCATGATGTGTCCGGCCTGCGAAACGCGCATCGAAAACACCCTCAACGCCATCGACGGCGTGTGGGCAAAGGCCAGCTCCTCCGACGGCAGGGTGGAGGTGCTCATGAAGGCGCCCGTGGACGAGGAGGCCCTCCGCAGGGCGATAAACGAGCTGGGCGTATACACTCTCATGAAAGCTGAGTACCGCGATGCAGAGCAGAACTAAGACCTATTCCGGCTCCGACGGGAGCTACAGCGTCACAAGCTACGACGTGTTCCCGGGCATAGAGCTCATATACAACGATATAAGCCTCTACGAGCACGATATCCAGCCCGAGGAGGACAAGACGCTTCTGGAGATACACCACTGCCGCTCCGGACGAATGGAGTGCCGCATCGGCACGGACTTTTTCTATCTCGCGCCGGGCGACCTGTCGATAAGCCTGTCAGACGGCGCTATCTCGCACTCGAGCTTTCCCACGGGCTCCTACGAGGGCGTGACGATACGCATAAACGGCAAGCAGGCCCCGCGCTGCCTGTCCTGCTTTCTTGCCGACGTGAACGTCCAGCCCGACGCCCTGCGCGAAAAATTCTGCCCTCAGGGGCAGTGCTTCGTGGCGCGCTCCTCGGCGGCGATAGAGCATATCCTCTCCGAGCTCTACAGCGTGCCCGAGAGCATCCGCAAGGGCTATTTCAAGGTCAAGATCCTTGAGCTCCTGCTGTTTCTGAGCGCGATGGAGCTCGAGTCCTCGGCCCTCGCCGAGCGCAGGATATCCAACACCCAGGTGGAGCTTGCAAAGCGCATCGGCGCGTACCTCTCGGCCAATATGGACAGGCGCATAACGCTCGAGGAGCTGTCGGGCGTGTTCCATCTCTCGCAGACGGCGCTCAAATCCTGCTTCCGCGCAGTCTACGGCGAGAGCGTGTATTCCTATATCCGCACCCAGAAAATGCAGTGCGCCGCGGCAGACCTCCGCCGCTCGGAGATGAGCATCATGGAGATCGCCGGACGCTACGGCTACGACAACGGCAGCAAGTTCGCCAAGGCCTTCCGCGATACCGTCGGCATGAGCCCGACGGAGTACCGCAGCGCGGGCTGAGGCGGCTGCAAATAGATAAAAGGAGATATTATCATGAAATTCCACATTGAAGACACCGCAAAGATGTTCGGCTACGGCGTGCTGTTCGGCACCGCCGGCATCAGGATACTCAGAAGCCGCGACGCAAAGACCCTGTACACCCACGCGACCGCCGCGGTCCTGCGCGCAAAGGACTCGGTCATGCAGACCGCCGACGATATCCGCTGCGACTGCCAGGATATCTATGCCGGAGCCAGGAGCATCAACGAGCGCCGCGCTGAGGAAGAGGCCGCGGCAGTTATCGAAAACGTCGAGGCAGAGTAATGAAATGCAGGATTCTCAGCGAAACTGAGGGCAGGATGCGCGTGCGCTTTTTAACGCCGCGCATGAGCCTCAGACAGGCCGATATCGTTGAGGAGTACTTCGGCGCGCTCCCCTGCGTAAAAAAGGTCAGCGCCTATGACCGCAGCTGCGACGTCGTCCTCGAGCACTCCGACCGCGCCGCGCTCATAGACTCGCTTGCCCGCTTTTCCTATGAAGGCTGCGGCATAACAGAGCCCAGGCCCACCGGCAGGGAGCTCAACCGCGAATATCAGGACAAGCTAGCGGGGCTCATCCTGCGCAGGGCGCTCAAGAAGGCCTTTCTGCCCGCGCCGTGGCGCGCCGCGCTCAGCATTGCAAAGAGCGGCCGCTATTTTGCCCGCGGCGTGAGGTCTATCTGGCATCGAAGGCTCGACGTCGCCGTCCTCGACGCGACGGCGATAACGGTGTCTGTCCTGCGCGGCGATACCGACACCGCCTCGGCGATCATGTTCATGCTCCGGATAGGCGATATCCTCGAGGAATGGACGCACAAGAAGTCGGTCGCCGACCTTGCGCGCACCATGAGCCTGAACGTCGACAAGGTATGGGTAAGGTCCGGCGAAACGGAGGAGCTCAGGAACATATCCGACGTCCGGGTCGGCGACGAGGTGATCGTGCGCATGGGCAGCATGATCCCGCTCGACGGCAAGCTCATATCGGGCTCGGCGGCGGTAAACCAGGCCTCCATGACCGGCGAGAGCATGCCCGTGCGCAAGGAAGAGGGCAGCTATGTCTACGCCGGAACGGTCGTGGAGGAGGGCGAGTGCGTCGTAAGGGTCGAAAAGAGCCTCGGCTCGGGCCGCTACGACAGGATAGTCCACATGATCGAGGACTCGGAAAAGCTCAAATCGGACACCGAGTCGCAGGCCTACCATCTGGCCGACCGGCTCGTGCCCTACAGCCTCGGCGCGACGGCGCTGACCTGGCTCATAACGCGCAACCCGACCAAGGCGCTGGCCATACTCATGGTCGATTTCTCCTGCGCGCTGAAGCTGTCCATGCCCATCGCGGTGCTCTCGGCCATGCGCGAGAGCGGCGCAAACGGCATCTCCGTCAAGGGCGGCAAGTTCCTCGAGGCCATCGCCCGGGCCGACACGGTGGTCTTCGACAAGACCGGCACGCTCACCCACGCGAGCCCCGAGGTCGCGGATATCATCACCTTCGGCGATAACGAGAAAAACGAGATGCTCTGCCTCGCGGCCTGCCTGGAGGAGCACTATCCGCACTCGATAGCAAACGCCGTCGTCAAGGAGGCGCAGCGCCGCGGCCTCAACCACGAGGAGCGCCACTCCAGGGTCGAATACGTCGTCGCCCACGGCATCCACAGCATCGTCGACGGCAAGAGGATAGTCCTCGGCAGCCACCACTTCGTGTTCGAGGACGAGGGCTGCACCGTCCCCGAGGCCGAGCGCGGGAAATTCGACAGCCTGCCGGCGCAGTATTCCCATCTCTACCTTGCCATAAGCGGCGTTCTCGCGGCGGTCATATGCATCGAAGACCCCCTGCGCGATGAGGTGCGCGGCGTAATGAGCGCCCTGCGCGGGCTGGGGATAGACAAGCTCGTCATGATGACCGGCGACAGCGAGCGCACGGCAAGGGCCGTCGCCGAGCACGCCGGCGTAGACGAGTACTACGCCGAGGTCCTGCCCGAGGACAAGGCCGCGTTTATCCGCTCCGAGCACGAAAAGGGCCGCAGGGTCATCATGATCGGCGACGGCGTGAACGATTCCCCCGCCCTCAGCGAGGCCGACGCGGGCATCGCCATGTCCGACGGCGCGGCCATAGCCCGCGAGATCGCCGACGTCACCGTATGCTCGGACGACCTGCACAGCCTCGTCACCCTCAAGCGCATATCCGACGGCCTCATGGCGCGCATCCACGCAAACTACCGCTTCATCATATCCTTCAACGCCGGACTCATCGTCCTCGGCGTCGCCGGAGTTCTTCCGCCCTCCACCTCGGCGCTGCTGCACAATATATCGACGCTGGGTATTGGGCTCAGAAGCATGAAGAACCTCCTGCCCTGACGGGCCTGTTTGCACTCATGCGGCGTTGAAAACGAATATTCAAACTGTCTTTTTGGAGCTTTATTCGCTCGTTTTGGAGCGGATAAGGCTCCTGTTTTTATGGCATACTAATCATATCAAGCAGGTGGGAATTAGAATGCTGCCCGCATGAAAGACAAATTTGATACGGCTCGTGCTGCCGGTAAAATAAATAGAGCAGCAGGGGAGCGCGAGGGGGGAAAGCCCCCGCCCGCAATTGGATCATAGCCATCAAAAATGTCCGCGAGGACTTTTTGACGAGCGCAGCGAGATTTTTCGTGAAGCAAAGCTTCACAAAAAATGCGGCGTCGAAATTTCCGTATCCGTATCAAAATTTTTTGATACGGAGATGGAAAATGAGTGACGAGCTTCTCATCTCGCAGTGCGCGCCGACGCTTGCGGGACTGAAAACGGCAAACATGTTTTCCGCCGAGTACGACAGCCGCGAGGAAATGACGGCCGAGCTCCGGCGGCTCAACGCCGTGCTCGTTCCCAGAGGCCTTCGCATCCTGCCCATGCGCTACATGCAGAGCCGCGTGCTCCTGTATCTCTACCGCCCCGAGGCGCTGCGGCGCGACCTTGAAAACAGCGACGCGCGCGATATCCTGCGCGGCTGCGGCTACGAGAGCTGCAGCCGGGCCGAGAGCTGCCTGAGCTGCCTTATCGGCAAGCTGCGGCATGACGAGCAGTTCCCGCACGAGGTCGGCCTGTTCCTCGGCTATCCGCCCGAGGACGTGCGCGGCTTCATGGAAAACCGTGCCGCCGGCTTCAAGCTCATCGGCTGCTGGAAGGTCTACGGCGACGTGGACGCGGCGCGGGAAAAATTCAAAAGCTTCGAGAGCTGCACCCGCCTCAGCCGCGGCAAGGCCCTCGATGAGATCATACAGTGAAAGGACAGTTTTTAAAATGAAAAAAGCAGTTGTATATTGGAGCGGCACCGGCAACACCGAGGCAATGGCAAAGGCGGTCGCGGAGGCGGCCGGCGCAGAGCTTTTCACGGCATCCGAGTTCTCCGCGGCGAAGGCCGACGGGTTTGACGCAATAGCCTTCGGCTGCCCGGCGATGGGCGCCGAGACCCTCGAGGAGACCGAGTTCGAGCCCATGTTCGAGGAGGTAAAGGGCCGTCTTTCCGGCAAAAAGGTCGCGCTGTTCGGCTCCTACGGCTGGGGCGACGGCGACTGGATGCAGCTCTGGGAGGACGACTGCCGCGCGGCGGGCGTCAATCTCGTGCACGAGAGCGTCATCTGCAACGGCGAGCCCGATTCCCAGGCACTGGCAAAGTGCAGGGCACTGGGCGCGGCCCTCTGAGCAGAATAACAGGACAATAAACGAAACAGCAGTGCCTGCACTGCTGTTTCTTAATATTTTCTCATTGTACGTTAACAATTGCTTCACCGAAAAACGGCCGGGCGTGGTATAATGGAGCCGTACATCTGTATAGTTTCGGGAGGATATATTATGGACGGCCTGAAGAAATTCACATTTACCCAGACGCTCACGCCCGATCTGTGCGGCAAGGAGCCCAAAATGCAGCCGCCCGCGGCGTTTATGCTGTTCCAGAACGCGGCCAGCCTGCACGCCGAGGCCATCGGCAACGGCACGGCGGTCCTGGCGCAGCGCGATTGCTACTGGGTCGCTACGCACTCGCGCATCGATTTTCACGGGGAGGCCCGGCTCATGGACGAGCTGAGCGTGTCGACCTGGGTGAATCCCGCGAAGCCCAACGCCGTGCGCGGCTACCGCGGCTACGATATCTTCGTCGGAGACAGGCGCATCGCAGAGGGGCTGACAGAGTGGGTCGTGCTCAACCGCGAGACGGGCTTCGTGCGCTTTTCCGAGTTCGGCTTCCCCGATGACTTCGAGTTTCAGGACTACGCCGCCTGCGGGGGAAGGCTGCGCCGCTTCCGCGACGAGTTTTCCGACGGCGACGAGGTCTACAGCTTCACCGTGCGCGCCTCGAGCATAGATATAGGCCGCCACATGAATAACGTCGCCTACGTCCGCGCCTTCCTCGACTGCTTCAGCGCCGACGAGGTCGCCGCCATGCCCGTTGAGACCATGGAGGCGCGCTACATCACCGCCTGCATGGAGGGCGAGGAGCTCAGGATATACAAAAAGCGGACCGAGGACGGCTATGTTCTCGGCGCCCGCCGCGCCGACGGCAAATGCGCCGCCTTCCTCGGCATAAAGCTCAGATAATTTGAATAATTAAAAATCCGGGGCCTGAGGCCCCGGATCTTTTTAATGTACGCCGACGGTGCTCGGCTCGGCGGCGTTGTGATAGCACAGATAGTGGCCGAGCAGGCACAGCGGCACGGCCGCGAGCACGTCGAGCACCGAATGCTGCTTCATGAACACGGTCGAGGCGCAGATGAGCAGCGCCGCGAGGCACACGGCGAACTTGAAGCCCGGCCTTTGCAGCCTGCGGCAGTCGAGCAGGCCGAACATCGCGGCCGCCGAGCCGAGGACGTGTATCGACGGGCACACGTTCGTGTTCGTGTCGAAGGTATAGAACCAGGCGATGAAGCGCGTCAGCGCGTTGTCGCGCGGGAACACCTCCGGCCGCAGCTCCTGACAGGTCGGGAACAGCAGGTAGATGACCATCGTTACCGTGTAGGTGCAGATGATGAAACGCATCATCCGCTTGAAGGCCGGAACGTCGCGGAAAAAGGTGTACACGAGCGCGCCTATCAGGTACACGAACCAGAACAGGTATGGGATGAGGAACCACTCGCAGAAGGGTATCGCGTCGTCGAAGGCGCAGTGCATGACGTGGTAGGAGCTGACCCTGTAAAAGCGCTCGACGAAGGAGAACATCGCTCCGAAAAGCGGCCAGAATATGAGCAGCTTCACGTGCCTGAACTCGTCCGTATTTATCTTGCTTAGTCTGAAATCTCTGTAATCCATTTTTTGATAGCGCCTCGATTTCAATATATAAGGCTTATCGCCTGAGGGCAGTTTTCAAAGCAGATATCGCTGTGCTCGCCGCCGTTTTCGCCGTCGAAGGTCCAGGCCTCGGGCTCGTCGAAAACAAAGCGCGCGCGGCGCGTGTGCTTTATGATTATGTACTCGCTGCTCAGATCGCGGCTGAGAACCTTTGCAGCCAGCGCCGCGTAGGCGGCCGCATTCGGGAGCTTTTTGACCAGCACGAGCTCGTGCAGCCCGTCGCCGAGGCCTATCTCATCCCGCGGCAGGTCGATGAAGCCGGCAACGGAGCAGGAGTTTGACATGCTGCCGTAGAGAAGCTCGCCGTCGAACACCCCGCCGTCGTACTCGACGACCGCGTGACGGCTCCTGAGCGTCTGGAGGCTCTTCATCGCGCCGAGCAGATACGCCGCCTCGCCGAGCTGCTTTTTCATCTCCTGCGGCGTCGCGTAGCTGACCTCTGTGAAGGCGCCGAAGGCCGCGACATAGTTGAAGTAGCCGCCGTCGTGCCGCCCCTCGTCGAAATCGTGCGGCTTGCCGCCGATAAAGCGCCGCGCCCCGGCGAGAATGTCGTTCTTCGGCAGGCCGATCGTGCGGGCGACGTCGTTTGCCGTGCCGATGGGGATATAGCCCACCTGCGGCCGCTTATCCAGCCGCATGAGCCCGGCTATGGCCTCCGCGAGCGTGCCGTCGCCGCCGAGGACGATCAGGCAGGGAAACCCTCCCGCGTGCCGCGCGGCGAGCTCGGTCGCGTGGCCGCGGCTCTCGGTGAAATACACCGTCACGGCGTAGCCCGCGTCCGACAGCAGCCTCAGCGCGTCCGGCAGACTGCGCCTGAAGCCGCCCTTTCCGGCCGCGGGGTTTATTATCATCATAAGCGGAGTTTTCATAAAAGCAATATCCTGTACCGTTAATTATTTAATTATATCACAAAACGCTTTTAAATTCAACTCACATGTTATTGCTTGAAATAACGCGCGATATATGATATCGTGTCTGTAGCTGCGCATTAGGAGATAGTGGATGAATTATGTGTTTATTGCGGCCTTTGCCGCATTTTCGGCGGTGCACCTGTACGCGAGCTGGCGCTGCGACAGGCTGCTGCGCGCCGTCACGAAGGTGTTCCTGCTCCCGGCTCTGCTGGGCTGGTACCTGACGACGGTGCAGGCTCCGATGGAGATCGTCGCCGCCGCCGTGGCGGCGAGCTGGCTGGGCGACGTGCTGCTCATATTCGGCCCCGTGGGCTTTGCGGTCGGCGGGATGAGCTTTTTCGCCTCGCACCTGTGCTTTGCGGCGGCCTACTGCATGCATGTCGACTTCGCGCTCGTGCCGCTGTGGCTGATGCTGCTTGCGCCGGCTGCGTATATAACGGCGGTGGCGCTGGTGTTCCGCGGCCTTGTGGGGCATGTGAAGCCGAGGATACTCTACGCCGGCATGATGGGCTATCTTGTCGTAAACGGCACGATGAACTGCTTCGCGCTGTTCCAGCTCGTTACGCTGCCCTGCCTCGCGACGGCCATCATGTACGCCGGAGCGCTGAGCTTCTTCGTGTCCGACTCCATACTGTTTTACGTGCGCTTCCGCAGGGGACGCCCCTTCAAAACGCATTTCGGCGTCATGCTCAGCTATCTTCTGGCCGAGTTCCTGATCGTCGCGGGCTTCATCCTCCTCGCCGCGTGAGCCGCCGACAGATGATCAATGTACGCCGCGGAGCCCGATCCCGCAAAAAAAGCTTTACAAAAGCCGGCGCAAGTGATAATATTACAAGGCTAAGCCCGTGAGCTCAGTATTCGGGAGACCTTTCATCCCTTTACTTGGCCGCAGGGTATATGAAAATCAGGAAAGGGGTATCATTATGATCACCAAAGAGACCAAGACCGCCGTTATCGAGGCGAACAAGACCCACGAGAGCGACACCGGCTCGCCCGAGGTCCAGATCGCCATTCTCACTCAGCGCATCCGCGAGCTGACCGCTCACCTGAAGGTCCATCCCAACGACGACCACAGCCGTCTGGGCATGTACAAGATGGTCGGCAAGCGCCGCCGTCTGCTCGACTACCTCGCAAAGAAGGACATCGAGCGTTACCGCGCTATCATCGCAAAGCTGGGCATCCGCAAGTAAGTCCGGCACTTCCGAAGGGTATGAAGGTTTTGAGCAGGGGACAAGTGAATATGTCCCCTGCTTTTTTACGGCGGCTCCACCTCATCCGTCGGCTACGCCGACACCTTCCCCTCAAGGGGAAGGCAGCCACTCGCCGTGGCGGGCACTGCCGTGCGGGTAGCTCGCATGCAGATCAAGCAAGCAGTCATTGCGTCAGCCCGACCGGCGGCTTCTGACGCACTCTGTAGGGAACAGGCTTGCCTGTTCCGTTCGTAATAGTTTGGTCGGCAGCGAGATCGGCGCACCCTTGGCTTCCCCTTGAGGGGAAGCTGTCACCGAAGGTGACTGATGAGGTGTTATT
>CAVFTR010000016.1:0-37463 GCA_963625685.1 bacterium | reverse complement strand
ACAGGCAACCCCTCAGCCGACTTCGTCGGCAGCTCCCCTTACACAGGGGAGCCAATGGGGTGCGTCAGAGTTATCGGGTGCGCTGCCTCCCCTGTGTAAGGGGAGGTGGGTCGGACACGAAGTGGACGAGCCGGTGGGGTTGTCTTTTTAGAGGCGATTTGACGCACCTGCCGATACATTTATCTCTGGTATCCCGACCGGAGGGTGCGTCATAAACCGAGGGTGCATCGCTTCCCGTGGGCGCGATGCAAGTTTGCGGCCGCACGGTGTCGAGGCAATTGAGCAAACCGGTTTTGCATCGCCCTGCGCTGCTGCGCCGCGCTCCATGCCTTCCCCTCAAGGGGAAGGCAGCCGCCTGCACGGCAGTGCCCGGGACACCGGAGATAAGCGTATCCGTGACTGCGTCAATTCGCCGCCAGAGAACCGTCGTAGAGCGCCTTTGAGGACAGGCCGGTCTCGGCGGCGGCCTTTTTGCAGGCGGCCCTGCGCGACAGGCCCTCGGCGCGGTACCTCTCGACGAGCTCGAGCGCGTCCGGGAGCGTGAGCTCCTGCTCCTGCTCCGGCGCTCCGTCGATGACCAGCACGAACTCGCCCTTGGGCGGGGTCGCCGTGAAGTACTCGACCGCCTCGCCGAGCGTCGTGCGTATGGTCTGCTCGTGTATCTTCGTCAGCTCGCGGCACAGCGCGATGCGCCGAGCGGCGCCGAAGGTGCTTTTCATGTCCTCCAGCGTACGCATGAGCTTGTGCGGCGCTTCGTAAAAGATCATTGTGCGCTTTTCGCCGCGCAGGCTCTCCAGATGCTCGCGGCGGCTCTTGTTCGAGGTCGACAGAAAGCCCTCGAAGCAGAATCTGCCCGAAGGCAGCGCCGACAGCGCGACCGCCGACACGAGCGCGGCCGGACCCGGCACGACCAGCACCTCGACGCCGCTTTCCGCGCACATGCGCACGAGCTCCTCGCCGGGGTCGGAGATCGCCGGCATGCCCGCGTCTGTCACGAGCGCGCAGCTCTCGCCCGCGAGGATGCGCTCGAGTATTTTCGCGCCCGAGGCGTATTTGTTGTGCTCAAAATAGCTTACGAGGGGCCTGCGTATATCGAAATGATTCAGCAGCTTCATCGTAACGCGCGTGTCCTCGGCGGCGATGAAGTCCGCGTCGCGCAGCGCCTGAGCGCCCCGCGGCGAGAGGTCACCGAGATTGCCTATCGGCGTGCCCACCAGATATAATTTACCGCTCATGCCCGTCCTCCCTGTGATAGATACGTTTTATCTCGTCGCTCTCGCGACCGTCATCGCCGCAGATAAACAGCGGCGGCATGATCCTCAGTCCCGCAGCCGCACCGCGCCGCGCCTCGACGAGGATGAGCGACGGCTCCTTTTCCGCCGAGTGCGACACCGTGCGCAGACGCTTGGCCTCAAAGCCCGTCTCGCGCAGCAGGCACAGGATATCGGCGAGCCGCTCGGCCCTGTGTACGAGGCAGAACGCGCCGCCCGTGCGGCACAGATACGCGGCCGCGCGGCAGATATCCTCCAGCGAGCACAGCGTCTCGCCGCGCGCGGCGGCCCTGTCCGCGTCAGGGCTCTGCTTCCCGCTTCCGGCGGCAAAGTACGGCGGGTTTGACACGACAAGGTCGAAGCTGCCCGTCGTGAAAAGCTCGCGGCAGCGGCGGATATCGCCCGTGACGACGCGGCAGCGCTCGCCCAGGGCGTTTATTTCCATGTTCCGGCGCGCAACGGCCGCCGCCTCGGGGTTTATCTCCAGCCCCGTCATGTGCAGCGCGGCGCTTTTTTGCAGCAGCAGCAGCGGCAGTATGCCCGAGCCGCAGCCGAGGTCTGCCCCGCGCCGCCGCGCGCCGATATTCACAAAGTCCGCCAGCAGCACGGAGTCCGTGCTCAGCCGGAAATGCTCCGACTGCTCAAACTGCGGCCCGTTTTCCCATAGCTCCATTTTTTCAGCGGCGAATTAACGCTTCTCCTATACATTTATTGCGGCGGCCCGGTGTCGAAGCATCGGTGAAAACCGCTGTATTTCGCGCCTTTTCAG
This sequence comes from bacterium, assembly GCA_963625685.1. Lineage (GTDB taxonomy): Bacteria > Bacillota > Clostridia > Oscillospirales > Oscillospiraceae > F23-B02. The sequence continues at coordinate 35,423 of CAVFTR010000016.1, read as the reverse complement.
AGGCGCAGTGCAGTGTTGCTGCAGCGTCTCAAAAGCTGCGCCAGTCCCCTGCGGGGTGCAGACTAAATTTTGCACTAAATCGGCACAAGAGCTGCGTACAGGCAAGCCCTCAGCCGACTTCGTCGGCAGCTACCCTTACACAGGGGAGCCAAGCCACTCGCCGTGGCGGCCACTCGCCGTGGCGGGCATCTCGCATGCAGGCTAAGCAAGCAGTTGCTGCGGTGCCCGACCGGAAACTACCGACAGACTCTGTAGGGAACGGGCTTGCCCGTTCCGTTTGTGATGGTTCGGCCGGCAGCGAGATCGGTGCGCCATTGGCTTCCCCCTCGAGGGGAAGCTGTCAGCCGCAAGGCTGACTGAAGAGGTGTTATTAATTATTACATCCGCATTGAAAGCCATACGTAGGGGAGGGCGCCCCTGCGAGCCTGAATCAGTGCCAGCTAAATCATAACAGCGGAACGGGCAAGCCCGGCCACTCGCCGTGGCGGGCACTGCCGTGCGGGCATCTCGCATGCAGGCTAAGCAAGCAGTTGCTGCGGTGCCCGACCGGAAGGTGCGCAGGAAACCGTCACAGACGGAACGGGCAAGATAAGTTCCCTACACAAATATAGTAGGCGGCTGGCGCCGCGATTTGAAGACACCTCATCCGCCGGCCGATGGCCGACACCTTCCCCTCAAGGGGAAGGCAGCCGCCCGAACGGCGAGTGCCACGGCAGTGCCCGGGCGCCGGTAATATGCGTCTCGGTACAGCCTCGATGCGCCATTAAAAAACATTGTAGCAAATATGAGGCTTTGCGTCAATGCGCTTGACGCGGCATGCCGGTATGGGGTAAAATCAAAGCGTCTAAGGTCAGCGACAAATAAGGGAGGTCGAAACAATGAAAAAATGGCTCGTCATAGCACCCATCGCCGCGGCGGCCGCGGCAGGCGCGGCTTTTGCGCTCAAGGGCAGGTCCGGCGCGGATGATAAAAAGCCGGCGGCCAAGCCGTCAGCCAAGGCCGGCGGCAAGAAAAAGGCGGAGTTTTCGATAAACAACCCCAGGTCCGGCGTCTACAGCTTCGCCAGCGGCTACAGGGACGCAAGGGAGATCAGCGTCAGCGTCACCTACGATGCGGACAGGCACGGCTTCGCCGTCGTCTCCGAGGGCTACATCACAGACTCCGGCGACTCGCACGTCGCCATCGTGAACGCCGACGACTTCGCCATCCAGATCGAATACGCGCCCTACTACCACGGCGAGGACTTCGCCGCGCTCGAAAGATCGGTCGAGGAAAACTACAAGAACTTCGGCAGAGTCAGCTTCAAAAACGTCAGCGGCGTCTGCTTCACCAACGGCGGCAGCTACTGCATGGCCTTTCCCGCGGCCGGCTCCACTGCCGACTACGTCCTTGCGACGGTCGTCCTCATGGGCGACGACAACGAGGACGAGCGCGTAAAGCTCCGCTCGAACCCCGAGATGCTCGCCATCATGGATACGCTCGTCATCGAGTAAGCATAACACCGAACGCAGAAAAGACAGCCCGATTTTTAAGTCCGGGCTGTCTTTTTCATATAAGCTGACGGGCGGCATGGTTCAACTCCCCAATGACAGTTTTTAATACTGCCATGCGCTCTGCGCCGCGCCGGGGCAAGGGCAGGGCAGCTTTCCCGATATCTCCGGAGAAATTGCGGCCCATAAATTATATTTTATTCAATTTTTATCCTTTTTCTCCTGTTGACTCCATGTTAACGCTTTGTTAAAATGCAATTTGTACGCTCTGCGCGTAATTACGTCAAAGGATGAGAAAAGAGAAATGAAAATCGTAAAAGCATATAACAGCGTCAGCCTCGTGCTGCGCATAGTTATAGGTATGGTCATCGGCGCGGCGCTGGCGCTCGTTATCCCCGACGCGGCGGAGACGGCCTCCGGCATAGAGATACTCGGCACGCTGTTCGTCGGCGCTCTGAAGGCCATCGCGCCGCTGCTGGTGTTCGTGCTCATCATCAGCGCTCTGGCGCAGTCGAAGGAAAGGCTCGGCAGGCAGTTCGGCACCGTCATCGCGCTGTACCTGATCTCGACCTTCCTCGCGGCGGTCACCGCGGTCGTGGCAAGCTTCATCTTCCCCGTCACGATAACGCTCACGGACGCGGCCTCCGACGCCGCTCCGGACAGCTTTGTTGCCATCTTCACGGGGCTTCTGAACAATATCGTCGCAAACCCCGTCGGCTCTATCGTCTCCGGCAACTACCTCGGCATCCTGTTCTGGGCGATAGTGCTCGGCTTTGCCTTCAAAAACGCCTCCGAGAGCACAAAGACCTTCCTGTACGACGCCTCTGAGGCCGTCACCAGGGCCGTCCGCTTCGTCATCAGCCTCGCGCCATTCGGCATACTCGGCCTCGTGTTCAGCGCCGTCTCCACCAGCGGCCTTGCCATCTTCACCGAGTACGGCAGGCTCCTGCTGATCCTCGTCGGCTGCATGCTGTTTGCGGCGCTCGTGATAAACCCCATCATGGTGTTTGCCGTTATCCGCAAGGATCCCTACCCCCTGGTGTTCAGATGCCTCAGGGAAAGCGGCGTCACCGCCTTCTTCACCCGCTCCTCGGCGGCCAATATCCCCGTCAACATGACCCTGTGCGAGAGCCTCGGCCTCGACCGCGAGTTCTACTCCGTGTCCATCCCCCTGGGAGCTACGGTCAACATGGCCGGCGCCGCGGTCACGATAACCGTCATGACCCTCGCCGCGGTGCACACCCTCGGCATTGCCGTGAATCTGCCCGTCGCGGTCATACTGTCGGTCATGGCGGCCCTCGGCGCCTGCGGCGCGTCGGGCGTCGCCGGAGGCTCGCTGCTGCTGATCCCCATGGCCTGCTCGCTGTTCGGCATCTCCAACGACGTTGCGATGCAGGTCGTCGGCGTCGGCTTCATCATCGGCGTCATCCAGGACTCCGTGGAGACCGCGATAAACTCCTCCTCCGACGCGCTGTTCACCGCCGTCGCGGAGTTCAGGCAGTGGCGCAGGACCGGCAGGGAGATAAAATACTGAGCCTGAAAAATCAAATACGAAAAGGCAGCCCGGATCGTAGGTCCGGGCTGTCTTTTTCCGTGCTGCGGTTTGGTTTAACAACGGAACGGGCAAGATAAGTTCTCTACAATATTGTTGCGGCTCGCGCCGCGATTTGAAGACACCTCATCCGTCGCGCAAGCGCGACACCTTCCCCTCAAGGGGAAGGCTTTTTTGGCGGCGCATAGACATTGCGCCGACACATTTACTGCGGCAGCCCGACCGGAGGGTGCGTCAAAAACCGTCGCGAACGGAACGGGCAGGCCCGTTCCCTACAGATACTGTCGGTAGCTTCCGGTCGGGACACCGCAATAACTGCTTGCTCAGCCTACATGCGAATCGCCTGCACGGCAGTGCCCGGTCGGGACACCGCAATAGCTGCTTGCTTGATTTTCATGCGAATCGCCCGCACGGCGAGTGCCACGGCGAGTGCTACGGCGAGTGCCACGGCGAGTGCCACGGCGAGTGCCGGGCAAGCGGCAAAAAACGCAGGACCGGGAACGGTCCTGCGTTTACTGTTATTTACAGCGATGCTTATTTAAGCCGATCAGGGCTTTACGGAGTTCATGATGCTGCCGAGGTAGCCCTTGAGGCCGTTGGTGAAGGTCTGGGGGGTCTTGAGGATCTCCTCGACGTTGCCGTTGTCGTATGCCTGGCCGATGCCCTCGAGCATTGCAACAAAGTCGTCGGTAGAGGTCTCGACGCCGTACTCGACGTTATCGCCGTAGTTCCAGAGCGTTTCGAGCTTGACGACGTCGCCGCCGACCTTCTCGCTTACGGCCGCCTTGATCTCGCCGAGCTTGGCGGTGACGGTGGCCTGGGTCTTTTCAACGGCCTGAGCGAGGCCCGCGTCCGCGGCGCCGTTGTCAGCGAGGCTGACGGGCGCGAATACGACGGCGAAAAGCATGACAGCCGCGAGCGCCGCGGCCAGTATCATAACAGCATTCTTTTTCAGAGTGTTGCTCAATTTAATTACCTCCATTTTGCGATTTTTTAGTGGTTTTTGTTTAAGTCTATACTTTTTCCCCTTGATAGTATATATTTAAGCATATCATTAGAAAAAATGCAAGACTTTTTTATTGATTTTAATAAAAAATTTCCACAACGGCAGTTTTTGTCCCAGAACGTAGGCGAGCTCGCCGAAAAAGAGGCCGCCTATGACGTCCGCGGCGACGTGCTGCTTGACGAACAGGGTCGAGAGGAACACGAGCGCGGTGAACACGCCGCAGAACATCTTATAGCCCGGCCTTGCGCCCGGCGCGGACAGCGACTGCCGGAACACGAGCCAGGACAGCAGGCAGTGCATCGACGGGAAGCAGTTGGTCGGCGTGTCGAGGGCGTAGACGACCGACAGCATCCAGGTGAAAACGCCGCCGGGCTCCAGCTCCGGGCGCGTGATGCAGCTCGGGAAGGCGATGAAGATGAAGCCGCAGATGAGGTCGGCGAAGATCACGCCCGCGGCGGCGCGGCAGCAGCGCTCCTCGTCCAGGCGCGAGATCATGTAAAGACCCATGAGCCAGAACAGGAAGGTCAGGACGTATATGACGACCCACTCCGGCCGCAGCGGGATCAGCGCGTCGATGCCGAGCGTCACGTCCCGGGCGCGTGAGTAGTCGGCCGCGGCCTTAGTGCCCAGCCACACGAGCGCGTGCATAAGGCACAGGCACAGCAGCGGCGCCGCGGCGTGGCTCTGTATTATTCTTATTCGCTTCTCTGTCATGGTATGCTCCTGACTGTATGGTGTTAAGCAGCACAGTTAATATAAACGATGCGTCCCCCAAAGTCAAGGCTTTTTGGCGGCGAATTTTTAGTGGCGAATCACCGCACCTGAGAATACATATATCTCAGGTTGCCCGGTGTCTATGCTTCCGGCAAAACCGGATGGTCGCCGCCGCCCTGCACAAATAATGTAGGCGGCTTGTCGCCGCGATCTGACGACACCTCATCCGTCGGCCGATGGCCGACACCTTCCCCTCAAGGGGAAGGCAGCCGCTCGCCGCGGCGGGCATCTCGCATGCAAATTAAGCAAGCAGTCATTGCGTCAGCCCGACCGGGCACTGCCGTGCAGGCGATTCGCATGTAAGCAAAGCAAGCAGTCGCTTCGGTGTCCCGACCGGCGGCTTCCGCCGCACCCTTGTAGGGAACAGGCTTGCCCGGCGCTGCCGTGCAGGCGATTCGCATGTAGGCTGAGCAAGCAGTTATTGCGGTGTCCCGACCGGAAGCTACCGACAGTATCTGTAGGGAACGGGCCTGCCCGTTCCGTTCGCGACGGTTTTTGACGCACCCTCCGGTCGGGACACCAGAGATAAAAGTATCCGCAGGTGCGTCAATGCGCCGCCAAAAAAGCAACCCCACCGAGTCGGAAACGAAGGGTCCGACCCACCTCCCCTTACACAGGGGAGCCGATCGCACCCCCGTAGTGCGGCAATTTCATGGTTTTGCCGGCAGCTTCGATTCGGGCTGGCGCAAAAACCGTATCGGCACGATCTCAATGCGCCGCCAAAAAACGCCGCTAAAAATAAAAAACAGACGGCGTCCGGGGAAGACGTCGTCCGTTAATGGGGTGGAGAAAGGAGATCTCAAATAAAGAACCATATCGCTGCGCGTATGGGGGGGGTAAAGGGCGCGCAGCGTTCCGTTCATATATAAAGACGCGGCTTCTTCGCGCATATTGCACATTTATCGGATATCGCGCCGAAAAAAAGCTCCCGCCTCTCGGACGGGAGCCTGAAACTGTTATCAGTCGGTCACGTAGGGCATGAGAGCGATCTGACGGGCTCTCTTGATAGCCTCGGTGAGCTGGCGCTGATGCATTGCGCAGGTACCGGTGGTACGACGGGGAAGGATCTTGCTGCGCTCGGACACGTAGCGGCGGAGCTTTGCAGTATCCTTATAGTCGATGCTGGTGGCCTTATCTACGCAAAACTGGCAGACTTTTCTGCGCTTGCGGTTTTTGGGATTGTTCTTATCGAAAGCCATTAGCTGTATCCTCCTATATTATTTTCAGAACGGCAGCTCGCCGTCATCGTCGCCAAGCTCGGAAAACGCCGACGCGCCCATCGAGGGGCTCGGAGCGTCGTAGCTTGAGCTGTGACGTGGCTCACCGCGCATATCGCCGCCCTCGCGGCGTTTGCTTTCGCCGAAATACATGTTGTCGACGACGACCTCGGCGCTGCGGCGCTTGCCGCCCTCGCGGTCGGTCCAGTCGCGTATCTGCAGTCTGCCGGAGACGACAGCCATGCTGCCCTTGGCGAAGTACTTGCTGACAAACTCCGCGGTGGAGCGCCATGCGACGCAGTCGATGAAATCGGTCTGCTTTTCGCCGCCGTCGCGGCCGCCGAAATCGCGGTCAACGGCAAGGGTGAACGATGCGACAGGTGTCTGTGACTGAGTGTATCTCAGCTCGGGGTCACGGGTCAGGCGGCCCATGATCGTGATGTGATTAAGCATAGCTCGTCTCCTTATTCAGCACGCAGGGTGATCAGGCGACGCAGGATGCCGTCGGTGATGCCGAGGATACGGTCCAGCTCCGCGGGGAAATCCGCGCCGCTGGTGAACTTCATCAGCACATAGTAGCCTTCCGAAATGTAGTTGATCTCGTAAGCGAGCTTGCGCTTACCCATCTCCTCCAGTTCGTCCAGGGTACCATTAGCCTCAACAAGCGCCTTGAACTTCTCGACGACGGCAGCGGTCTGCTCCTCGCTGAAGTTCGGGTCGATGATGTACATTACTTCGTACTTCTCAGTTGCTTTTGCCATGGTTTGCACCTCCTTCTGGTCTTTTGGCCCCCGGTCACGCCGGGAGCAAGGATAGCCTGCCCATACCGGCAGACCCTAATATTATATCCGTTTTTCCGCAATTGTCAAGGCTTTTTGGGGCGCGTTTTTTTAGTGGCGAATTGACGCAGCTACGGATACGGTAATTGCCGGCGCCCGGTTCGGGACAATGGAGGAGACCGGCTTCGCATCGCGCCACGTGAGATCGTGCTGATTTAGTGCAAAATTTCGCCGCCTCCCTGTAGGGGACTTATCTTGCCCGGCACTGCCGTGCGGGCATCTCGCATGAAGTCAAAGCAAGCAGCTATTGCCGTCGCCCGACAGGCGGCTTCCGACAGCACCACCCATTGGCTCCCCTTACACAGGGGAGCCAATGGGGTGCGGCAGTCTTACGGTTTTGCCGGCACTTTCGATACCGGGCCGCCAGAGATAAACGTATCGGCAGGTGCCTCAATGCGCCGCTAAAAATACGCCGCCAAAAGCTCGGCGATCTGGACGGCGTTGGTGGCCGCGCCCTTGCGGACCTGGTCGCCGCAGCACCAGAGATTCAGTCCGCGCTCGTCGGTGAGGTCCTCGCGGATGCGTCCGACGAAGACGAGGTCCTGGTCGGAGGTATCCAGCGGCATGGGGTATTGCAAAGCGCCCAGATCGTCGACGAGCTTCACGCCCGGAGCCGCGGCGAGGACCTCGCGCGCTCGCTCGACGGATATCTTCTCTTTGGTCTTCAGGCAGATCGAGACGCTGTGGCTGCGCACGACGGGCACGCGCACGCAGGTGCAGCTGACCCTGAGCTCCGGCAGGTGCATGATGCGCCGGCCCTCGTTCTGGAGCTTCATCTCCTCGGAGGTGTAGCCGGCAAGCTGCTCGCCGCCGATCTGCGGGATGACGTTGTAGGCTATCTGATAGGCGAAGACCTTCGGCTCGAAGCTCTCGCCCTTTGCAAGGGCCTCGACCTCGGAAAAGAGCTCCTTCGGACCTGCCGCGCCCGCGCCGGAGACGGCCTGATAGGATGATACGACCATGCTCTCGATGGGCGAGACCGCGTTGAGGGCGTTGACGGCGGTGCAGGAGATGACGGTGGTGCAGTTGGGGTTTGAGATGACGCCCTTGTGCTTTTTGACGTCCTCGGGGTTTATCTCGGGCACGACGAGGGGCACGTCGGGGCAGAGGCGGAAGGCGCTGGAGTTGTCGATAAACACGGCTCCCGAGGCCTTTATATCCTCGACGAAGCGCTCGGCGATATCGTTCTCGGCGGCGCCGAGGATGATATCCAGGCCCTCGAAGTTTTCTCTGCACGCCTCGACGACGGTGTGTCCGTCTATGACCTTGCCGGCGGAGTTTCTGCTGGCCAGCAGCCGAAGCTCGCCGACGGGGAAGCCGCGCTCTGCGAGTATCTTCATCATTTCCTGTCCGACGGCGCCCGTTGCGCCGAGAATGCCCACGTTGTATTTTTTCATTGCGGTTTACCTCACTTTACAAAGCTGTTATATAGTACGCGCACGCAGCTTTCAAAATCATCGTTATTTACGCCGACGATTATGTTCAGCTCGTCCGGGCCCTGCGATATCATGCGGATGTTGATGCCGGCATTGCCGAGGGCGGCGAAGATGCGCCCCGAGGTACCGGGCTGGAAGGCCATCTGACGGCCGACCGCCGCGACGACGGATATGCCGCCGGTCATCTGTATGTTGTCGGGGTCGATACTGTCGCGTATCTCGCCGACGATCGAGTAGATGCGGTCCTTGGCCCTGTCGGCCGAGACGACGAAGGATGCGCTGTCGATGCCCGAGGGGGTGTACTCAACGCACACGCCGTGCTTTTCAAAGACCTCGAGCATCTGCCGCAGCGAGCCCATCTGCGAGCTCATGCCGGCCTTGGATACGGTGATGATCGAGAAATTTTTTCTCCCCGCGATGCCGGTTATGAAGCGCTCGCTGACCTGCTCGTCGGGAAAGCGCTCCATTATGAGCGTGCCCGGGTGGTCCGGGGCGTTGGTGTTGCGTATGTTGAGCGGGATGTTCTTCTCCCTGACGGGGAAGACCGCGCCCTCGTGCAGCACCTGCGCGCCCATATAGCTGAGCTCGCGCAGCTCGTTGTAGGTTATGCGCTCTATCGGGTCGGGATCGTCGACGATGCGCGGGTCTGCCATGAGTATGCCGGAGACGTCCGTCCAGTTTTCGTACACGTCCGCGTCGAGCGCCGCGGCCGCGAGCGCGCCGGTGACGTCGCTGCCGCCGCGCGAGAGCACCCTTATGCTGCCGTCGGGCATGCAGCCGTAAAAGCCGGGGATAACGACCCTGCGTCCGGCGGCGAGGCGCTCGAGCTCCGCGTAGGAGCGCTCCCTGTCGATCGAGCCGTCGAAGGAAAAGTGCAGCCACAGCTCCGCGTCGAGGAAGTCGTAGCCGAGGTAATCGGCCATTAAAAGCGCGGAGAAGTATTCGCCGCGGGATACGAGCTTATCCTTGGATATGCCGGCCTCTATCTCCTCGCGCAGGGCGCTGAGCTTTTCGTCTATATCGACGCTCAGCCCGAGCTCGGAGCATATCCCGCGATAGCGCTCGGCTATCATTTCAAACACCGGGTCGCAGCTGACGCCGTACTTTTTGTGCGCATGGCACAGATACAGAAGATCGGTCAGCTTGTGGTCGTCCTTATATCTCTTTCCCGCGGCGGAGACGACGACGACCTTGCGCGCGGGGTCGGCCTCGATGATGGCCCTTACCTTTCTGAACTGTCCGGCGTCGGCCATGGACGAGCCGCCGAATTTTGCTACCTTCAACATTATATTATATGAGCCCCGCCATGAACATTCCGGGGTCTGCCTCCTTTGCCTTTGCTGCCCATGCGTGCATCTTCGAGACGGGGACGGTCATGGTTATGACGCCGTCTCCGCACCTTTCGCTCTCGACGGAGTCGAGAAAAGCGTCGCTGCCGGAAAAGCGCACATAGTAGCGGTGCGCCGCCGCGCCGTTGTCGACCGGCACCTCGCGCACGAGCGAGGTGTAAAACTCCCGGACGCCGCCCATTATATCCGCGCAGTCGGCCACGGCGTTGTAGGCCGTGGGGTATCTGCCCGCGCCCTGGCCGTAGAAGCTCTCCTTGCCGGTGAGCTCGGTGACGAAGGAGATGACGTTGCGGTTCGTCGACACCGCGGCCTCGAGCTCGCCCGAGGGCACGAAGCAGGGCTCGACATAGCAGCTGACCGCGCCCGAGGCGCTCTTTTCGCCGAAGGCGAGCATCTTGCAGATCCTGCTGCGGCTCTCGGCGGCCGCGATATCGCAGGCGAGTATGCTGCGGATGCCGAAGACCGGCACGTCCGCTTCGGAAAGGCAGGCGTCGAAGGCGACGTTCGCGGAGATGACCGCCTTGCGCTGGATGTCCAGGCCGTCTATATCCGCCGAGGGGTCCGCCTCGGCGTAGCCGAGCCTCTGCGCCTCGGCCAGGACCTCGGAGAAGTCAGAGCCGTTTGTGTGCATCGCGTCGAGGATGAAGTTGGTCGTGCCGTTCATGATGCCGCAGAACGACTGCACACTGTCCAGCCGCTTTACCCTCTCGAGGTTCACGAGCCATGGTATGCCGCCGCCGACCGCCGGGGTGCAGCGCAGTGCGGCGCCATTTTCGGAGGCCAGGGACACCAGCTCCTTATAATAATGCGCAACGAGGTGCTTGTTTGCCGTCACGACGTTTTTTCCGGCGCGCAGCGCGGCCGAGACGTACTCAAAGGCCGGCGACAGTCCGCCCATCACCTCGACGACTGTGTCGACCTCGCTGTCATTTAATATAACATTTATATCCCTGACGGCCTTTTCGCCGAGCTCCGGCTTATCGCGCCGCACAAGAACGTATTTTACCGACATGTCCGGCCGCTTTTCCGCGATCTCGAGAACTCCGCCGCCGACTACTCCGCAGCCCAGAAGTGCAATTTTCATATCCATACCGCCTTATTTGTCTTTCTCTCAAAAACATTTGTTTTTGACGTGAAAACAATATAACACGCACGCCGCTATTTTGCAAGACTTTTCTGCAAAAACCATGTAAAAAAGTCACAAGAAGCGCAGGTCAAAACAGGGCACTATGACGAAAATGGATCCTGCGCGAATAAAAATGCAGGGAGCGGGGCGCGAAATTCTGCATCTATATATAGTCCGAAATTGCAAAATCGGCGGCAGATATTGCAGACAAGGGCGAAAACAGGGGTAAACTCAAATTAGCATGCTAAATTTTTTGCAAATTTGCGAATCGAAAGTTTCATTTTCGGGCTTGAAAAGCGCCGCCCGAGGGTGTATAATGACTCTGCAATGAATTTTTGAGAATGGTATTATTCAAAACGCAAAAAATTCGATAAACAGGAGGAAAAGAAACATGAAAAGAATAATAGCTATGCTTCTGGCTGTTATGATGGTCTTCGCGCTGTGCGCCTGCAATAACGGCGATGACAGCGCAAAGGACGAGGGCAAGGTCAGCCTCGACTTCGTCACCGGCGGCGACCAGGGCACCTACTACGGCTTCGGCACCGTCCTGGCTCAGCAGGTCTCCGACAAGACCTCGACGAGCGTTACCGCTCTTACGAGCTCCGGCTCGCAGGCAAACGTCGAGGATATCGCGGCCAAGAACGCACAGCTCGGCTTTGTTCAGTCCGACGTTATGAGCTATGCCTACAACGGCGAGAAGCTCTTCACCGAGAAGGTCACCGACTTCTCCGTCGTCGCCGCTCTGTACATGGAGCAGGTCCAGATCGTAACCCTCGACTCGAGCATCAAGTCCGTTGCCGATCTCAAGGGCAAGACCGTTTCCATCGGCGCGAAGGGCTCGGGCGTTTACTTCAACGCACTTGACGTTCTCGGCGAGTACGGCCTTTCCGAGAGCGATATAAAGGCTGAGTACCTCAACTTCGGCGACTCGGCAGACAGCCTCAAGGACGGCAAGATCGACGCGGCCTTCGTCGTCGCGGGCGCTCCCACTCCCGCCGTTCAGGACCTCGGCACCGGCAGGCAGGTCTACCTCGTCTCCATCGATGAGGAGCACATGGCAAGCCTCATAAAGAACTGCCCCTACTACAAGGAGTACACCATCGCCAAGGACGTTTACAACACTCCCGACGACGTGACCACCGTTGCGGTCGCCGCAGTCGTCATCGCCCACAACGACGTTTCCGACGCGGCTATCTACAACTTCGTGTCCGCCATCTTCGATAACATAAACGATATCGGCCACGCAAAGAAGTCCGAGCTGAGCCTCGAGTTTGCGTCCTCCATGACCGGCGTTCCCTATCATCCCGGCGCTGCGAAGTACTTCGCGGAGAAGGGCATCACCGTTGAGACCGCCGCATAAGTTTAACGGCATCTTAACGTAAAACTCAACATTATCAATGACTACGGGGTATTTCTGCCCCGTAGTCATTGCGGTAAATGCATTACAACAAAGCCCCGGCGGCCGTGAAAATACCGCCGAGTGAAAGGATCGTTTTCATATGTCCCAGTCCAAGAAAAAAGACACCGCGGCGCAGGAGCCGAAGCTCGACACCGCCGCCGCGGATATTGGGGAGACCGTTTCCATCGAAGAGGTGGAGGAGGTCATGAAAAAGTATGACAAGGAGTCGAACATCCGAATATGGACGGGCACTCCGCAGCTGGTCATACGCGCAATCATGGCGCTGTTCTCCCTTTACTGTATATACTCAACCCTGTGGAGCAACGCATCGCTCGAGATACGTCTCATGGTATTCCTCGGCTGCGTCACCATCATGGGCTATCTGTACTACCCCATGAGCAAGCACCACGTCCGTGAAAACTACATGCCCTGGTACGACTGGGTGATCATGATAGTGGGCGCTGCCTGCTTCTTCTATTACGGCTTCGGCTATAAGTCCATAATCGAGGTGCTCACGAGCGCCTCGAAGATGACGCCGGAGTTCACCGTCATCGGCATCATCGGCATACTCTGCATGATGGAGCTGTGCCGCCGCTGCGTGGGCGTTCCCATCCTCTGCGTCGCGGGCGTTCTGCTGGCCTACACCTTCTGGAACATGCTCGGCAAGGGCATGGATATCCAGACCGTGTTCGCCAGAGTCACCTACACCCTGTTTTACAGCACCGGCGGCGTTATCGGCACCCCGATAAACGTCTGCGCGAAGTTCATCGTCGTATTCATCGTCTTCGGCGCCTTCCTTGAGCGCACGGGCATCGCCCAGTTCTTCATAGACCTCGCCAACAAGGCCTGCGGCTCGGCGGCCGGCGGCCCGGCGAAGGTCGCGGTCGTGTCCTCGGCTCTGTGCGGCATGGTCTCCGGCTCCTCGGTCGGCAACACCGTCACCACGGGCTCGGTAACGATCCCCATGATGAAGAAGACCGGCTACAAGCCCGAGTTTGCGGGCGCCGTCGAGGCCGCGGCCTCCACCGGCGGCCAGATAATGCCCCCCATCATGGGTGCGGCGGCCTTCCTCATGGCAGAGTACGTCAACCTGCCGTACAGCACGATAGCGGTCAAGGCCATCCTGCCCGCCTTCCTGTACTTCGCGGGCATCTTCATCGCGGTCCACCTCGAGGCCAAGAAGCTCGGCCTGAAGGGCATTTCGCGCAGCGAAATGATCCCCGGCAAGCAGCTCGTATCGAAGATATATCTGCTGCTGCCCATCGTGCTGCTCATCGTGCTTGTCAGCTTCAACCTCTACACCATGCAGTTTGCGGCCGCGCTGTCCATCGTCGCAGCGATCGCAGTCGGCCTCATAAACAGGGACAGCAAGCTGAATTTTGCAAAGATCGTCGAGGCCCTTGAGGCCGGCGGCAAGGGCACGATAACCGTCGCCGTCGCCTGCTCCATGGCCGGCGTCATCGCGGGCTGCATCACCGTAACGGGTCTTGCGTCCAAGCTCATCGCGGCCATCGTCGCCCTGTCGGGCAATACGCTCATCATCGGCCTGTTCCTGACCATGGTCTGCTGCATCATCCTCGGCATGGGCGTTCCGACCACCGCGAACTACTGCATCATGGCCGCTACCTGCGCGCCCATCCTCGAAAAGCTCGGCGTTCCCACGGTCGCTGCGCATTTCTTCGTGTTCTACTTCGGCATCGTCGCCGACATCACCCCGCCCGTCGCGCTCGCGGCCTACGCCGGCAGCGCGATAGCAAAGTCAAACCCGATGAAGACAGGCGTGAACGCGACGAAGCTCGCCATCGCGGCCTTCATCGTCCCCTACGTCTTCGCCTACAGCCCCGAGATGCTCTTTATCGACGTCAGCAGCTGGATCGAGGTCGTCTCCATCTGCATCAGCGCGATGTTCGGCATCTACGGCGTCGCGGCGGGCCTCAACGGCTTCGTAAGGCGCAACCTCAACTGGTTCGTGCGCATCCTCTTCTTCGTCGGCGGCCTGGGACTCATCATCCCCGGCTGGAAGACCGACCTCGTCGGCCTCATCGTCATCGGCGGCCTGACCGCCTACGAGTTTATCATGGCAAAGAAGGAGCAGAACGCCGCAATGGCCTGATAAGGGGCCCCGGAGCGCAGCGAAAAGGCTTGACTTTTTCGGAGAAGTTCTGTTATAATCACTCTCGTTGAGTGGCCAAAGAGCGTAAGTCCAAACCGGACTTACGCTCTTTTTGTTTGCGCTTTGGGGCCCCTGCGGATACATATATCTCTGGGATCGATCGGAAATAACGGTATAACCCGTTACGTTTAGCGTGCCGTTAGTGAGCCGATAGCCCTTAGCCCTTAGCTGTTAGCTTAAAGTGTGCGCTTAGCGCACGGATTTGAATAGGGCGACCCCTCAGTCACCTGCGGTGACAGCTCCCCTTACACAGGGGAGCCAATGGCTGCGTCGGTAGTTTCCGGTCGGGCAGGGGCAATAACTGCTTGCTTGATCTGCATGCGAGGTGCCCGCCGTGGCGAGCGGCTTGCCTTCCCCTTGAGGGGAAGGTGGGTCGCGCAGCGAGCCGGAAGAGGTGTCATCAAATTCATTCGCTCGGAGAGCGAATACCTTTGGCTAACAGCTAAGGGCTAACAGCTATCGGCTTGCAGCGGCTTTTGCAGGCAGCTTCGATACCGTGACACTGCAAATAGTCAGGCGCCCCGATGCGCCTTCAAAAAGGAGAATGATATGGAAAACAGAAAAGAAAAAACCGGGCCGCTTGCGGCGAGCATACTGTCGCTGTCGCTGCTGACGGTCATGGCGGGAGCGGCGGTCGCACCGGCGCTGGAGGTCATACGCGAGCATTTTTCCGACGCGAGCAGGCTCGAGGTACAGCTGATCGTCAGCATGCCGGCGCTGCTGATAGTGCTGACGAACATGCTGTTCGGCCGCCTGGCCGCGCGCTTCGGCTCGCGGACGCTGACGCTGTTCGGCCTTGTGCTGTACACCGCCGGCGGCGCTGCGGCGGGCCTGTTCGACTCGATCGGAGCGGTGCTGGCCATGCGCGCGCTCGTGGGCGTGGGCGTCGGTATTATCATGCCGCTGTCCACGGGGCTTCTGAGCTATTACTTCCCGCCGGAAAGGCGCGACGGGCTCATGGGCCTGTCGTCGGCGGCAAACCAGCTCGGCGGCGTTGCCGCAACGCTGCTGGCCGGAATACTGGCAGGCCTGAGCTGGCGGCTGAGCTTCGCCGTGTATCTCATGGGGCTGATCAGCATCGTGCTGTGCCTCGTTTTCCTGCCGAACGACCGGATCCGCGAAAACGCGCAGGAGACCGGAGCGGGCGCGGGCGCGGGCGCCGTGCTGCGCAGGAATCTGCGGCATATCGTGTGCATGTTCCTGCTCATGACGGCGTTTTTCATCTATCCCGCCAACTTCGCCATCGTGACCGCGGCCGAGGGCGTCATACCAATGGGCCTGTGCGCGCCGATAATGGCCGGCTGCGACCTTGTCGCCTTTGCCGGAGGCCTGGCCTTCGTGCGGGTAAAGCGCGTCAGCGGCAGGTACGCGCGGCTCGTCGCGCCGTCGCTGTTTCTTTGCGGCTACTGCCTGCTGGCCTTTATCGGCGGCTGGGCGGGAACGCTCCTGGGCTCGGCTATAATCGGCTTTGCCAACGGCGTGGGCGTGCCGTATATCATCTCGGAGGCCTCGGCGAACGAGGGCAGAGCCGCCGCGACGACGGTCATGCCGATGCTCTCGGCCGCGCTGTATCTGTCGCAGTTTCTGAGCCCCTTCCTGCTGTCGCTGGTGTCGCAGCTGTGCCCGGCCTCGGTCCGGCTGCCGTATTACCTCGCCGCCGCCGTCAGCGCCGTGTTCCTTGTCTGCGCCGCGGGCACTGCCGCGGCGGGCACCTCGCATGTAAGTTAAGCAAGCAGCTATTGCCGTCGCCCGACCGGGCACTGCCGTGCAGGCATCTCGCATGAAGTCAAAGCAAGCAGTTATTGCCGTAACCCGACCGGAAACTACCGCAGCAGCCAGTGGCTCCCCTGTGTAAGGGGAGCTGTCGACGGAGTCGACTGAGGGCTTGCCGGTACGCAGGGATCGTGCGATATCAGTGAAAAAGGCTTTGTTTGCACCTCTTGCCTTCCCCTCAAGGGGAAGCCAGCCACTCGCCGTGGCGGGCAGCTCGCATGAAAGTAAAGCAAGCAGCTATTGCCGTCGCCCGACCGGGCACTGCCGTGCAGGCATCTCGCATGAAGTCAAAGCAAGCAGTTATTGCCGTAACCCGACCGGAAACTACCGCAGCAGCCAGTGGCTCCCCTGTGTAAGGGGAGCTGGCAGCGAAGCTGACTGAGGGGTTGCCAATTCAGATCCGTGCGCAAAGCGCACACATTTAGCTAACAGCTATCGGCTATCAGCTCGCCGCGGTTTCTTCCGCGGTTCCGACACCGGGCCGACGCAATATATGTATTGGCAGCTGCGTCAATGCGCCGCCAAAAAAGCGCCGTCAAATAAGCCCGAGGAGGTGCTGCATCGCGATGGCGACGCCGGAGATGCCGAGCCAGCAGCAGAAGCCGAGCAGCAGGGGCTTGCCGCCGGTCTTTATGAGCTTGACGGGGTCGGTGTTCAGGCCGATGGCGGCCATGGCGAGGACTATCATGAACTTGCTCAGCTCCTTGAACGGGCTGAATACGCCCGCGTCGACGCCCAGCGCCTGCGCGACGGTCGTGACGAGCGAGGCGAGGACGAAGTAGAGGATGAACATCGGGAAAACGCTCTTGAGGCTGACCCTTTTGCCCTCCGCGCCAACGGACCTTTTCGAGCGGACGAGCGCGAGGACGAGGGTGATGGGGATGATGGCGAGGGTCCGCGTGAGCTTCACGGTGACGGCCTTGTCGAGAGTCTGCGAGCCGAGGCCCCACATGCTGTCCCAGGTCGAGGCTGCGGCGGTGACCGAGGAGGTGTCGTTGACGGCGGTGCCGGCGAAGATGCCGAAGGCCTCGCCGGAGCTCGTGGAAAAGCCGATGAGCGTGCCCAGCAGCGGGAAGATGAGCGCCGCGATGACGTTGTAGAAGAATATGACGGATATCGCCTGAGCGACCTCCTCGTCGCTCGCGTCGATGACGGGCGCCGTCGCGGCAATGGCCGAGCCGCCGCAGATAGACGAGCCCACGCCGATGAGTGTGGATATCTTCGCGGGTATCTTCATCGCCCGGCAGAGGATGAAGGCTATCAGCAGCGAGGTCGTTATCGTGCTCACAATGATCGGCAGCGACTGCACGCCCGTGCGGCCGATGACCGCGAGGTTCAGGCCGAAGCCGAGCAGGATGACCGCCCACTGGAGGATCTTCTTGGAGGTGAATTTGATGCCGGCCTCGAAGGGGGCGCGGTTTTTGAGGAGCATGCCGGCGAGCATGCCGAGCAGGATGGAGATAACGGGGCCGCCCACGACGGCGAATCTGCGTCCGAGCAGCCAGGCGGGGACCGCTATAACAAGACACAGCAGCAGTCCCCTGAGCTTTTCTTTCATTGGTCGATTCTTCTTTCTATGCGAATTTGCTTACAAGATATGCGACGGCCGCGATCTGCACTATCGTCAGCAGCGGAAAGCCGATGGCGAAGGCCTTGTGCAGCGTCTTGTGGCGGAACGAATACATGCCGATCGTGCCGCCGAGCGCCCCGCCGATAAGCGCGAGCAGGAACAGCGTCCTCTCGGGGATGCGGCGCTTCTGCATCTTCGCGAGCAGCTTGTCCGTGCCCATGAGCAGGCACAGCAGCACGTTGACCGCCGCGAGGTAATAGGCAAGATATTCCATCAGAGCTTGAAGAGGTTGAGGCCCACGTCGTCGTCGTGGTACCTGTCGACCTCGCCGTCGATGACGGTGACGACCATCTCGCAGGTGGCGGATATCATCGCGCGGTTAAGGTGTCCGCCGAAGACCTCGCCCTTCTCGTTGCCCGCGGACATGTGCAGATGCGCGTAAAACGCGCCGTCCATGGTGCTTATCGTGCCCGTGAGGGAGACTATCTCGAAGGCGCCCTCAAACTCGTTGGAGCAGTATTTCTTCTCCGCGGTGTTGAAAACGCCGACGGTGAAGTCGTTCGTTGCGCCCAGCGCCGAGACCGAGGCGAGCTTTATGCTCTCCTTTTCCGCCAGCTCGCGCAGCTTGTCGAGTATCTCCTCGCCGCGGTCGATGCGCACGACGAGGGTATTGCCGAATCTTTTGTACTTCATGGCTTATCTTCCTTTCTTTTTTGAACCCGGCTTTGCCGTCTTTTTGGACCTGGGCTTTGCCCAGCCCCTGGCGTAGCCGGTCTTTTTCGTTATCTGCGGCTTTTCGGGAGCCCCGGACTTTTCGGGGGCCTTCGCCCTCGGCGGACGCTCGGGACGCACGAGACATTCCGGCCCGAAGCCGATGAGGTCCTCGCGGCCGGCCTCCCTGAGCGCCTCGATGACGAGCCTTCGCTTATCCGGGCGCTTCCATTGCAGAAGCGCGCGCTGCATGGCCTTTTCGTGGAAGGTCCTCGCGACGTACACCGACTTCATCGTCAGGGGGTCTATGCCCGTGTAGTACATGCAGGTCGAGATCGTGCCGGGGGTGGGGTAAAAATCCTGCACCTGCTCGGGCTGCCGACCCCTTTTATTGAGATACTCGGCCAGCGCGACGGCGTCGGAAAGCGTGCTGCCCGGATGCGAGGACATGAGATAGGGCACGACGTACTGCTCCTTGGAAAAGCGCGTGTTGAGCCTTTTGTACTTTTCCATGAAGCGCTCGTACACCTCGATGTGCGGCTTGCCCATGTAGTCGAGGACGCTGTCGATGCAGTGCTCGGGCGCCACCTTGAGCTGGCCGGAGACGTGGTATTTCACGAGCTCGGCGAAGAAATCGTCGTTTTTGTCCTCGAGCATGTAGTCGTAGCGGATGCCCGAGCGCACAAAGACCTTTTTTACGCCCGGTATCTGCCGCAGCTTTCGCAGCAGGGCGAGGTAATCGGAGTGGTCCGCGTCGAGATTCGGGCAGGGCGTCGGCGCAAGGCAGCGGCGGTCTGCGCACATGCCGCAGCTGGCCTGCTTTTTGCAGGAGTGGTGGCGGAAATTTGCCGAGGGGCCGCCGACGTCGTTTATATAGCCCTTGAAGTCGGGCAGCTTTGTGAGCGCCGTGACCTCGCGTATGACGCTCTCGTGGCTGCGGCTGGTGACCATCCTGCCCTGGTGGAAGGCCAGCGCGCAGAAGCTGCAGCCGCCGAAGCAGCCGCGGTTGTGTATGACAGAGAACCTGACCTCCTCGATGGCGGGGACGCCGCCGAGCGGCTCGTACATGGGGTGGTAGCTCCTGGTGTACGGAAGCTCGGCGACGCGGTCGAGCTCCCTTGTCTCCAGCGGTGCTGCCGGGGGATTCACGATGAGATAGCGCCCGTCGTGCTCCTGGATGAGGGCGCGGCCGCGCACGGGGTCGTGCTCGGCGTATTCAAGGCGCGTGGCGTCGGCGTAAAAGCGCTTGCTGTCGCACACGTCGGCAAAGGAGGGGAGCGTCACGCTTTCAAAGGCGCAGTCGGATATATCGTGCGTGAGATAGGCCGTGCCGCGGATATCACGCATTTCGGAGACGGGCAGCTTTTTCTTAAGCCTGCGGGCTATCTCGAGCGCGGCTGTCTCGCCCATGCCGTATATGAGCAGGTCAGCGCCCGAATCGACGAGCACCGAGCGGCGCACCCTGTCGTCCCAGTAGTCGTAGTGCGCAAAGCGGCGCAGCGAGGCCTCGAGGCCGCCGATGATCACGGGCATGTCCGGGCCGAAGGCCTCGCGCGCGCGGTTTGAGTAGACTATCGTCGCCCTGTCGGGGCGCAGTCCGGCCCTTTTGCCGGGCGAGTAGAAGTCCTCGCTGCGGCGCTTTTTTGCGGCCGTGTAGTGCGCGACCATCGAGTCGAGGTTTCCCGCGCCTATCATAACGCCGAGCCTCGGCCTGCCGTAGGCGGCGAGGGCCTCGGCCGAGTGCCAGTCCGGCTGCGCGCAGACGACGACGCGATACCCGTCGGCCTCGAGCACCCTGCCTATGACCGAGGTCCCGAAGCTCGGGTGGTCGACGTAGGCGTCGCCGGTGACGAGCAGAAAATCGTACCACCACCAGCCGCGCTCGTGCATATCGTCCCGTGAAACGGGCAGAAATTCAAAACTATCCGTCATATAAGCTCCCCCCAGTACCAGCCCGACGTGCCTTTGTGCTTTACGAGATAGCCGCGCGAGGTCTCCTCCACGACGCTGACCTCGTCGCCGGCCTCAAGCTCCAGCACGAGATCGGTCGAATCGTTGCACTTGCAGAACTCCCCGTCGGAGTACAGATATTTTGTGAGTATCTCCATCTCGTAGCCCGTGCGGACATGCCGCACGAGGGAAAACTCCTCTCCCCTGTGCAGGACCTGCACATCGTTGTCGCCCCAGCGGATGTAATAGCTTTTTTCGCTCCCGCGCTGAGCCGAGCGCACCCTGCGCACGGGGAAGGGGTCGTAGGCCTCAAAGGAAAAGTCCTCGCTGCCCTCGAAGGGGATGATCAGGGCGTTCAATTGCCCGTCGTCCTTTAATGAGCAGCCGCCGTCGATGGAGATGACGCGGTGATGCCGGTCGATTATCGGGTTTGCGCAGACGCGGTCGGGCAGATACAGCATCACCGGCCAGTGGCCGACGATGACCCACTTGTCGAAAGTGTAACCCCTGTCCAGAAATGCGTCAAATTTCATGCAGTCGCCGCCGCGCTGCCGCTCCACGGGCTCGTCTGGCCTTATGCCGCCGTGCACGAAGGTGTAGTGCGGCGTCTCGATGACGTGCGGAAGAGAGCCGAGAAAGCTCCACTCGGCCGCATAGCGTGAGGCAAGCTCCGGTATGAGGCCCGGAAAGTCGAGCCGGGGGCTTATCTCCACACCCATCTGCGTGAGCATATCCCACACGAGGCCGCCGCGCTTTTCGAGCAGATAGTGCAGCATGCGAGTGTCCCAGTAGCGCCGCTCGGCGGATATGATATCGCTCCAGCTGTCGCAGTTGCCGCAGACGGCGCGGCAGCTGCCGCGCGCCGAGAGCTCCATGATAAAGCGCAGCGTCTCGAGGCTGTACCCGCCCTTTTCGAGAAAATCGCCGTCTATGATGAGCTCGTCGGCGTCCGAGAAATTTATTTTTTCAAGAAGGCCTTTGAAATACGGCAGGTTCGCGTGTATATCCGAGACCGCTATGATGCGCCCGGCGCCCGCATCGAGCCTCTCCACGCGGGCGTTAACGTTCCACATTGATGACATTTATTCAAATCTCTTTTCCATGAGGTACAGCGGCGCGCCCGCGCCCGGCTCGCTGCCGAGAACGGAAAAGCCGAGCTCCTCGTAAAATTTTATCGCCGCGGGGTTTTCCGACGAGACGTGCAGCCGCGCCCTTTTGCGGCCGAGCAGCTCGTAATTTGTTATCGCGCGGCCGACGAGCTGCGTGCCGAGCCCCATGCCGCGCAGCCGCTCCTTTACGTACACAAGGCTTATCCAGCCGACCTGCGCGCCCTTCGAGCGCAGAGGGTCTGTCTCTATAATGCCGGCAAGCTCGCCGTCGGAGCGGAAGGCCTTGAGTATCGCGCGCTCATCGGCGGCGTAGTGCCGCTTTGCAGAGGCGAGGTAGGTCTCGGGGCAGAAGCCCTTGAGATCGCCGTGCGCTGCCCGCCAGGAGGCGGCGTAGAGCCCGGTATAGAGCTCGGACTCCCTGTTCGGGTCGAGCGGCTCGTAGTAGAGATTGTTCGGGTCCGCCCCGCGCGTCTCCTTTTTCCACCAGCTCTGGCGGGCGAAGGTCGAAAGCTCGGGCGGCAGGTGGGAGTTATCGTTGTAATACTCGACCGTAAACGCGCCGGGATCGTATATGAGCTTGCTCACGGCGGTGTTGTCCCCGTGCGGGAGCGAGGGGATATCGCGGCTTTTTACGTTCAGGATATACGCAAGCAGCGAGCGTATGGCCATGCCGTGGGACACCACAGCGACCGTTTTGCCCTCGTTTTCCTCCGCTATATCGCGGACGGCGGCTGCTATGCGCCGGGTACACTCATCGAAGGTCTCCGCTCCCGGTGCGCGCCACTGCGCGGGGTCGTTGTTGAAATTGTTCATCTGCACGGGATCAAATCTGTACATATCGCCGAAGCTCATGCCCTCGCACACGCCGAGGTTTATCTCCCGCAGCCGCGGCGTGAGCTGCATGTCGAGCGCATGGTACTTCGTTATCGCGCCGGCCGTCGTCACCGTGCGGCGCAGGTCGCTGGAATACAGCGCGTCGAGCGGAACGCCTCTGAAGCGCTCCGCGAGGCAGGCTATCTGCCTGTGTCCGCGCGGGGTTATGAAGCTGTTGTGCTGGCCCTGCACGATGCGGTAGAGGTTTCCCTCCGCCTCGGCATGGCGTATCATGTATATCGTTGTCATTTGCCTTGACCTCAATTACTTAATAATATATAATAATATATTATTATTTCCCTTAGAAATCAAGTGGGGGCTAACGTGAGAGTTTTACATCTTATCTCCGGCGGGGACTCGGGAGGCGCGAAAACGCATGTGCTTTCGCTCCTGAGAAGCCTTAACGGGTCCATCCGGGCAGACCTGGTCTGCTATAAGGAGGCGGAGTTTTCAAGGGACGCGCGCGAAATGGGCATACCGACGCAGGTTTTTGCCGGCAGCTTCGATATCGGGCTGAAAAAGACGCGCGAGCTCATCGAAAACGGAAATTACGACATCGTACACTGCCACGGCAGCCGCGCGAACCTGACGGGCGCGCTGCTCAAAAGGCATTTTGACATTCCCTTTATAAGCACAGTCCACAGCGATTACAGACTCGATTATCTCGGCCGCCCGCTGGCGGCCATGACCTACGGGCAGCTGAATAAGCTCGCGCTGCGCCGCATGGACTACCGCGTGTGCGTCTCCGACCAGATGCGCCAGACGCTCATCGAGCGCGGCTTTGACGCAAACGATCTGCTGACGATATATAACGGCGTCGATTTCTCGCGCCCCGCGCCGGAGATAACGCGGCGCGAGTGGTTTTCCCGGATCGGCTGCCCCTTCCCCGAGGACAGCGTCGTCGTCGGCATAGCGGCGCGCTTTGACGCCGTCAAGGACGTCGCGACGACCGTGCGCGGCTTCGCGGGAGCTGCCGCGGGCAACGACAGGCTGCGCCTTCTCATCGCCGGCGACGGCAGGGAAAAAGCCATGCTCGAGGCCCTGTGCACGGAGCTCGGCGTGCGCGACAGGGTGTTTTTCGCCGGCTGGATAAGCGACATGGACGGCTACTACGCCAGCGTCGATATAAACGCGATAAGCTCCCTGTCGGAGACCTTCCCCTACGCCGTGACGGAGGCGGCCCGCGCCGGGATACCGACGGTGGCCTCCCGCGTCGGCGGTCTGCCGAGGATAATAATAAACGGCGAGACCGGCATGCTCTTCAAGCCCCGGGACCACGAGGCCATGTCGCACTGCATCCTCGAGCTTGCAGACGACGAGGCGCTGCGAAAAAGGCTCGGACAGGCGGTCTACGACAAGGCAAAGCGCGAGTTTTCGACCGAGAGCACCTGCCGCAGGCAGCTGCAGATATATGAGACGGTGGTCAAAAGATACAACAGCCCGCGCAGCGGCGTCGTCATATGCGGCGCATACGGCCACGGCAACGCCGGAGACGAGGCCCTGCTGACGGCGATCACCTCGCAGCTTCGGCGGCTCGACCCGGACATGCGCATCGTCGTCGTGTCGAAAAACGCGCGGCACACCAAGCGCACGCACGGCCTGAGCGCGATACGGCGCGACCAGATCCTCCGGCTGCGGCGCGAGCTGCGGCGCTCAAAGCTCTTCATAAGCGGCGGCGGCAGCCTCATACAGGACGTCACGAGCCGCCGGAGCCTCTGGTTTTACCTGCACACGATATCGCTCGCGAAAAAATGCGGCTGCCGGGTACAGATGTACGGCTGCGGCATGGGCCCGCTCAACTACGCCTACGACAGGCGCCGCGCGGCGCAGGTCATAAACCGCTGCGTCGATTCCATAACCCTGCGCGATCCGCTGAGCCTGGAGCTCACGCGGGAGATAGGCGTTACGGTGCAGGACGTGATCGTAACCGGCGACCCCGTCATAAGCCTGCGCGGCAGGAGCGACGCCGACGCGAGGGCCTTCATGCGCAGTCACGGCATAGACCCCGATGTGAGCTACGTCTGCCTCGGCCTGCGCGGCTGGCGCGGCTTTAACGCGAAAAGCGGCGAGATACGCGCGGCTCTGCGCTGCTGCTACGATAAATACGGACTCACGCCGCTGTTCCTGCCGATGAACTACGACCGCGACATAGCGCTCACCGAGCCCATAACGCGCGGGCTCGATATACCCTATGCCGTCCTGCCGAGGACCGAGGACGCCGAGCTTGAGATAGCGCTGGTGCGGCAGACGAAGCTCACCCTCGCGATGCGCCTGCACAGCCTTCTGTACGCGGCCTGCGGCGAGGTGCCGACGGTCGGGCTGAGCTACGACCCGAAGGTCACCGGCTGCGCGAGCTATCTGGGCATATCCTGCCTCGAATTTGAAACGCTCACGGCGCGCAGCCTCATCGGGGCGATAGACGCGGCGCTTTCCGCCGGCGGAGCGGACGAGCTCGCACGGCGCTTTGAATACGCGAAAAAAGCCGAAAAAATGAATATCGGGACCGCAAAGCGGCTTCTCGATGAATAAGGGGGATTTTTTATGATAAGAGCGGCGGCACTGGTCTCCGGCGACGGAGCCCTGCTACAGACGGTGCTTGATTCCATGTACTTCGGGGAGATCCCGAATTTTGAGCTCACCGCGGTCATATGCACGGAGCCGGACGCATACGCGCTGCGCCGTGCGCGCAACTCCGGCGTCGAGGCCTTCGTGGTCGAGCCCTCGCTTTTCCCCACTAAGCTCAGCCACAGCATGGCCGTGTCCAACAAGCTGCGCGATATGGACATAGACCTCGTCATCCTCGCGGGCTACGGCATGCCGCTTGGCGTCATATCCACGCAGTTCCGCAAGCGCATCATCGGCGTCTACCCCTCGCTGATACCGGCCTTCGTCAACTGCGACGAGGCCCCCGAGCGCGCCGCTCTCGAGCGCGGCTGCCGCGTCACCGGCGCAACGGCCTATTTTGCGGACATCGACGGCAACATAGGCGCGATCATCGCCCAGCAGGCCGTGGAGATACTCCCCAACGACACGCCGGAGAGCCTGTCGCGCCGCATACTTGAGGACGCGGAATGGAAGCTGCTGCCCAGGGCCGTAATACTCTACTGCCAGGGCCGTCTCGAGATCCACGGCGACAGAGTCAAGATAAAGGGCGAATAAAACAGGAGGTTTTTACTATGGAAATGACAATGAAGATAGAGGGCATGCAGTGCGGCCACTGCTCGGCGCGCGTCAAGTCAGCGCTCGAGAAGGTCGAGGGCGTTGTCTCGGCCGAGGTCAGCCACGAGAACGGCACCGCCGTCGTCCGCGGCGAGAGCCTCGACGCCGCCGCGCTCAGGGAAGCGGTCGAAAACCAGGGCTTTTTAGTGGTGCTTTGACGCAGCTGCGGAGGAAACCGCAGTGAGCTGTTAGCCGATAGCCGATAGCCGATAGCTGAAGGTGTGCGCTTTGCGCACGGATTTGAATAGGGCAACCCCACCGGCTCGGCCAAGGCCGAGCCACCTCCCCTTACACAGGGGAGGCAATGCCGCTCGCCGCGGCGAGCGGCCGGGCTTGCCCGTTCCGTTTTAACATTAACCAATGCACGAAAAAAGACAGCTTGGATTTAAAGTCCGAGCTGTCTTTTCTGCGTAATATGATAATTTTGTTCCGACCATGCTGGCGCTCGCCCCGGCGATATGATTTTGGCGCGGATGTAATAATTAAAAACACCTCATCAGTCACCTTCGGTGACAGCTTCCCCTCAAGGGGAAGCCAATGGGGGCGGCAACCCCTCAGTCAGCCTTACGGCTGCCAGCTCCCCTTACACAGGGGAGCCAATGGGTGCGTCAAAAACCATCACAAACGGAACGGGCAAGCTCGTTCCCTACAGGATGCACCGGCACCATCCGGTCGGGCGAGGGCAATGACTGCTTGCTTAATTCACATGCGAGGTGCCCGCCACGGCGAGTGGCCGCCATTAAAAAAACGTGGCGACGGCGGGATCGGGAGGCTCGCAGGGGGAGTCCTCGACGAAGCTGAGCACGGGGCCCTTTTTGCCGTAGGCGCGGCTGAACTTGAAGTTGATGCGCGCGGTGAGCACGTGCCAGGAGTCGCCGACGATGCTGTCGGAGTTTTCCCACTGGCAGATGAGCCCGGCAAACTGGATATCCTCGGCGCAGCAGGTCATGACGTGGCGGCCGACGATGAAGCTTCCGGCCGGAACCTTTTTGCGCTTTAAGTAGCGGCATTTGAACCTGACGACCTTGTTTTCGTACTTTTTCGGCTCCTCGGACATGTCGCGGTACCACACGGCGTAGTCCTCGTCGCCGATCTCGACGACGGGCGCGTCGAGGTCAAAGGGCAGGGGGTCCTCGATCTCGTCGTAGCGCACCGTGCCGTCGGCGTACTCATAGGCGATGTCGCTGCGGCGCGAGGCGGCGCGCACGAGCCTGTGCAGCTCCATCTGGTCGATGGAGTCGTCATAGCGGTTGAAAACGGTCAGCTCCGCACTCTTGAGCTTGTCGTAGACGAGGTTTCGCATGTTGGCGTTGTAGCTTATGATGCTGCGCGCGTCGGCGAAGAAAAACTCCTGATAGACCATCCACAGCTCCGGCAGCGCCTGATACAGCTCGTCGAGCAGCCACATGCCGTTATACTCGATCACGCAGCGCTCGCAGTCGTGCTCGTCGAGCCATTTTCGGAAATTATCCCGCGTGAGCTCGCTTTGGTCTTCTACCGTCACCATGAATACGTTGGGCGCGGAGAACTTGTCGGGAGCGTACTCCTCCTCGCCCTCCTCGCAGACGACGAGCAGCGTGCGCTCGCCGCTGTTGAAGCGCTTGTCCTCAAGCGTCTCCTGAATGAACTTCGTTTTCCCGCTCTCGAGAAAGCCCGTGAACAGGAAAACGGGAACCTCTTTTACCTTACTCAATGCCGAACAGCTCCTTTATGGCCTGCTCGTTGAGCTTTGAGCCGATGACGCATACGCGGCCCGTGACGGCGGCGCCGCCGCGGCGTATGTCCGTCTCGCCGGGGACATAGTCGAAATATATCCAGCCGCCGTCGGAGGCGTCGACAAAGCCCTTCGCGCGCAGGATCGTGCCGTAGCTCGCGTCCTCGTCAAACTCCGAAAGCGCCTTCCTGACCTCGGCCTCGCTGAACTTCCTCGGCGTCTCGACGCCCCAGGAGGTGAAGACCTCGTCGGCGTGGTGATGGCCGTGCTCGTGGCCGCAGCCGCAGGAGCAGCTCTCGCCGTGCTCGTGGTCGTGATGATGGTGCTCGTGATGGTCGTGATGCTCCATCTCCTGCATGGTGGTCGACAGCGAGTCGATGCGCTCCATGACGTCGACTATCTGCTTTCCGTCGAGCTCGGACCAGGGCGTTGTTATGACCGTCGCGTTGGGATTGAGCTGGCTGAGCATCGCGCTCGCGGTGACGACCTTGCCGTCGGGGGCCGAGTCTGTGCGGCTGAGGACGATGACGTCGGCGTGGTGTACCTGGTCGTTGAAAAATTCGCCGAAGTTGCGGATGTACATGCGGCAGCGGCCCGCGTCGACGACGGTGACCTTCGCGCCTATCTCACAGCCGGGCACGCTCGCGACGGCCTTCGCGACGTCCGAGAGCTTGCCAACTCCGCTCGGCTCGATGAGGATGCGGTCGGGGTGGTACTGCTCTATGACCTTCTGCAGCGCCGCGGTGAAGTCGCCGACGAGGGTGCAGCAGATGCAGCCGGAGTTCATCTCGGTGATCTCGACGCCCGCGTCGCGCAGGAAGCCGCCGTCGACGGCGATCTCGCCGAACTCGTTCTCGATCAGGACGAGCTTTTCGTTTTTATAGCCCTCCGCGATGAGCTTGCGGATGAGCGTGGTCTTGCCCGCTCCGAGGAAGCCGGAAAAAATGTCTATTTTAGTCAAGGTTTTTACCTCCTTAATAATATACAAGTCCAAATAATCATTATACCACGCTTTCTTGAATTTGCAAACTTGTGTTTGGCGTGAGTTTGATATATAATCAAAAGCCAAAAAAGGACCCGGGGAGGACAAGGCACATGGAGATAAGACACGCGGATATGAACGATCTCAAGGCGATAGCGGCCGTGGAGGCGCAGTGCTTCCCCGCCGCCGAGGCGGCGACGGAGGCCGAGTTTGCCGAGAGGATAAAGCACTACGGAGAGCACTTCTGGCTCATGCTCGATAAGGGCGAGCTTGTGGCCTTCGTCGACGGCTTTGTCACCGACGAGCCCGATCTCACGGACGAGATGTACGAAAACGCCGCCCTGCACGACGAGCGCGGCGCCTGGCAGATGATCTTCGGGGTCAACACCGTGCCCGAGTACCGCCGCCGCGGCTGCGCTGGCGAGCTCATCCGCCGCGCCATCGGCGAGGCGCGGCAGCAGCATCGGCGAGGCCTCGTGCTGACGTGCAAGGAAAGGCTCGTACACTACTACGCCGCCTTCGGCTTTGTCGACGAGGGCGTGTCGGATAAATCCGCCCACGGCGGCGTCGTGTGGCATCAGATGCGGCTGACTTTTTAATAGCGCTTTGGGGCACCTGCCGATACGTTTATCTCTGGCGGCCCGACCGGAGGCAATGGTATAAACCGTGACGTTTCGCGCGACGTCAGATCGTGCGATATTGGTGCAAATTTTCGCCGCACCCTGTAGGAAACTTATCTTGCCCGGTCACTCGCCACGGCGAGTGGCTGCCTTCCCCTTGAGGGGAAGGTGTCGGCGTAGCCGACGGATGAGGTGTCATCAGATCGCGGCGCCAGCCGCAGCAATATTGTAGGGAACTTATCTTGCCCGTTCCGTTGTTAAAACAACCAGCAGCACAAAAAAGACAGCCTGGACTTAAACATCCGAGCTGTCTTTTCTGCGTAATATGATGATTTTGCTTCCGACCATGCGGGCGGTCGCCCCTACGACATGATCTCGGTGCAGATGTAATAATTAATAACACCTCATCAGTCAGCCTTACGGCTGACAGCTTCCCCTCAAGGGGAAGCCAGGGGCGCGCCGATCTCGCTGCGTCGGAAACCGTCACAAACGGAACGGGCAAGATAAGTTCCCTACACATAGCTTTCAGTGCGTCAAAAACAACATCTGCGTACAGGCAAGCCCTCAGTCAGCCTGACGGCTGCCAGCTCCCCTTACACAGGGGAGCCAATGGGGCGCGGGATCTTACGGTTTATGCCGTTGTTTCCGGTCGGGCTATGGCAGCGACTGCTTGCTTTGACTTCATGCGAGCCGCCTGCACGGCGAGTGCCACGGCGAGTGGCCGGGCAAGCCCGTTCCCTACAAAGTGCGTCGGAAGCCGCCGGTCGGGCTATGGCAATAACTGCTTGCTTTGACTTCATGCGAGCCGCCTGCACGGCAGTGCCGGGCCGCCGCAATATATGTGCGGGTACAATGCCGATTCGCCGCTAAAAAACAAAGGAGGTGTCGACGGTGACGACGGCGAAGTGGTCGGGGAGCTTCTCCTCGACAGTGCGGCAGATGAGGCGGCGGAACTCCTCGGGGCTCATGCCGATGCCGGTGTCCATGACGACGTCGAAGATGAGGTTCGTGTGGCTCGGCCCCATGACGACGCGGAAATCGTGGATGCCGCGCAGGCCCTCCACGCCGGACAGCGCCCGCTCGAGCGCCGTGCGCTCTGCGGCTACCTGCTCGTTGTCGGTCTCGACGGGGTCCATGTGTATCGTCGCGTCGCAGCCGAGCGCCGCCTTGAGCCCGCGCTCGATGGTGTCGATGCTGTCGTGCAGCCCGAAGATATCGCCGCGGCCGTCGACCTCCGCGTGCAGGGATATCATCATGCGGCCCGGGCCGTAGTCGTGTACCACGAGGTCGTGCATGCCGAGCACCGCGTCCGAGCTCATGACGATATCCTCGATGCTCTGCACGAGCTCCGGGTCCGGGGCCTGACCGAGCAGGGGAGATAGCGTATCCCTTGCAACGCCGTAGCCGGCAAAGAGGATGAACACCGCGACCGCGGCGCCCGCCCAGCCGTCGATATTGACATCGAACACCCAGCTCACGCCCATCGACAGCAGCACGACCGCCGTTGCGACGGAGTCGGACAGGCTGTCCGCGCCCGTGGCGGCCATGGCAGAGGACGATATTTTCCTGCCGACGGCGCGGTTATAGGCGAACATGTACAGCTTGACGAGTATCGACACGAGCAGTATCGCCGCCGGGAGCAGTCCCGCCTCGACCGGCTCGGGACTTATGATCTTCCCGACCGAGCTCATGAGCAGCTCGACGCCCATGACGATGATCAGCGCCGCGACCGCGAGGCCGGACACATACTCTATCCTGCCGTGGCCGAAGGGGTGATGCGGGTCGGGCTTCCTGCCCGAGAGCCGGAAGCCCAGCAGCGATATGCCCGACGCGCCCGCGTCCGAGAGGTTGTTGAACGCATCGGCCGTGATCGCGATAGAGCCGGAGAGCGCGCCCGCGGCGTACTTCCCCGCGAACAGCAGCAGATTCAGGCATATGCCCAGCACGCTGCACAGCGTGCCGTAGGCCTTGCGCACCCTCGGGTCCGTGTACTCCGCCGGGTTTTTTATGAATAATCGCGCGAGTAATTTTACCATTCCTCAGACGCTCCTTTTAATTACATTAAAATTATACGCATTATACGCCATCTTCGGACCGAACACAAGGAATTAATAAAAACTTGACAATAATGTCTTGATGTTTGTTTCCGTTTGTAATAAAATGATAGACACCTCATCCAGTGGGAGAACTACATGCACGGCATTGCAAGATACATAATCGACAAAAGAAAGCTCATCCTCGCCGTTTTCATCGCCCTGGCCTGCCTGTCGGCATACACCTCGCGCCTCACGACGGTGCAGAACGACCTCTACAGCTTCCTGCCGGAGGATACGGAGACGCGGCGCGGCCTTGCCGCGATGGAGGGCGAGTTCACGACCTACGCGACGGCGCAGCTTATGATAGAAAGCATATCCGCCGAGGAGGCGGCGGCGCTCGCTCAGGAGCTTGCCGGGCTCGACGGCGTGAGGTCGGCGGACTTTGACGAAAGCCAGGAGCACTACCGCGGCGGCAAGGCCCTGATAACGCTCAGCTTTGCCGGCGGAACGGACGACGAGGAGAGCATAAACGCCCTCGAGGCCGCAAGGGAGCTCGCCGCGAGCCGGTACGGGGCCGGCGATATAAAGCTCTACAGCGAGGTCGGCTTTGATTTCAGCAGCCAGCTTCTGGGCGAGATGCTCGTCATCGGAGCTCTGAGCGTCGTAACGGTCGTCATACTTCTGCTTCTGACCTCGCGCAGCTACGCCGAGGTGCCGGTGCTGCTGATAACCTTCGCGATGGCGGCGGCGCTCCAGCAGGGCTCGAACTTCCTGTTCAGGGAGATATCCTACGTCGCAAACTCCGTGACGCTCATTTTGCAGCTGGCGCTGGCGATAGACTACGCCATCATCCTGTGCAACCGCTTTTCCGAGGAGCGGCGGCGCTTTGCGCCCCGCGACGCGGCGATCGAGGCGCTGGCAAAGGCGATACCGGAGATAGCCTCGTCCTCGCTGACGACCATCGGCGGCCTTACCGCCATGACCTTCATGCAGTTCGGCCTCGGCGGCGACCTCGGCAAGGTGCTGATAAAATCTATACTCATATCCATGCTCACGGTGTTCCTGCTCATGCCGGGGGTGCTGGTCATGTTCAGCGGCCGGATCGAAAAAACGAAGCACCGCAGCTTCATGCCGGACATAAACGCGGTCGGGCGCTTTGCCTGGAAAACGCACAGGATAGTGCCGCCGGTGTTCATCGTCATCGCGGCGGCCGCGTTCTGGTTTTCGGGCATGTGTCCGTTTTCGTACAACTACAGCGACGACCTGCCCCTGCGCCTGAACGATACGCAGAGGGCGCAGCAGGACATTATAAGCACCTTCGGCAGCGAAAACATGATGGCGCTCATCGTGCCGGCGGGCGACTATGAGACGCAGGCGAAGCTGCTCGACGAGATATCGCAGTTAGAGCACGTATCCTCGACGCTGGGCATAGCCACGGCGGAGGCAGCGGGAGGCTACCGCCTCGGCGATGAGCTGAGCATCGCGGAGTTTTCCGGGCTCGCGGGGCTCGACGATACGACGGCCTCGGCGCTGTTCGTCTTCTACGCGGCGCGGCACGCCGATTACGAGCAGGTGCAGGAGAACATGCGCGGATACAAGATACCGCTGATAGACCTCTTCCTGTTTCTGCACGATATCGCAGAGGAGGGAAGCATAGAGCTTTCGCAGGAGCAGCTCGAGCTCGTCGACAGCCTGTACGCGCAGCTTGCCGACGCGCAGAAGCAGCTTCAGGGAGAGCACTATTGCCGCATGCTCGTTTATTCCGACGCGCCCGTGCAGTCGGACGAGAGCTTCGAGCTCATAGAAAGGATACACTCCGCCGCGCAGAGCTTTTACGGCGACGATGTGTACGTCACCGGCAGCGCGACTGCCGCACGCGACCTTAAGGACTCGTTTTCCACCGACAATATAATGGTCAGCGCGCTTTCGGCGCTGTTCGTCGTGCTGGTAATAATGCTCGTGTTCCGCTCGGCGGGGCTCGCGCTCCTGCTCATCGCGGTCATCCAGGGCAGCATATGGCTCAATTTCTCGATCTCGTATTTCACTCAGCACCCGGTGTTCTTCGTCGGGTATCTGATCGTCAGCGCCATACAGATGGGCGCGAATATAGACTACGCGATAGTCGTTTCAAACCGCTATATCGAGCTGCGCGGGCAGGACGTCTCGCGCCGCAGGGCGATACGCCTTGCGCTCAACGGCGCGCTGCCCACTCTCGTGACCAGCGGCAGCATCCTCGTTATCGCGGGCCTGCTGATAGGCTTTATAAGCAGCGAGAGCATCATATCCGTCATCGGCCTCGTGCTGGGGCGCGGAACGATAATATCTCTGCTGCTGGTGCTGTTCGTGCTGCCGCAGACGCTCGTCTGGGGAGACGGCCTTATCCGGCGCACGACGCTCGGGGAAAGACGCCTGCATCTGCGGCCCCTGTTCGACGAGGACATGGAGCAGATAGCGATAAGGCACAGAGGGAAGTAAATACGCCGCGGACGCCGGGGGAAATGCGTCCGCGCCGGAGAAAGGAACATAACTATGAAAAGAACGCTGCTACTGATCATGAGCATACTGCTCGCGGCAAGCTCGGTGTTCGCTGTCATCGCCGCCGGAAACGGCTCGGACGAGCTGTCGGATATCCTGCGCTTCAAGCGCGGACAGAGGGCCGATATAACGGACTTTGTCGACATCCTCGCCGGCCGCGTCGCCCAGCTGCGCGAGGACGAGGAAAAGCGCGCCGAGGAGGAAAAGGAGTATACCGAGTCCGTCGTGACCGATCAGAAGGGCACGGAGCAGCTCGACGCCGGAAAGCAGGAGTATGACGCGGGCGCGGCGCAGATAGCCCAGGGCCAGGCCGAGTACGACGCGGCGCTGGCGCAGTACAACAGCAAGCTCGCCGAGTATCAGGCCGCGGAAAAGCGTCTGAGCGACGCGGAGGCGCAGCTCGACGTCGCCAAGGCCCAGCGCGACGCGGCGCAGGCAAAGCTCGACGAGGCCACGCCCAAATACGAAAAGGCAAAGCCCATCTACGACCTCATCCAGAATCTCGGCGGCTGGGGCGACCTCGTGTCGCAGACGCTCGCCAAGTACGGCTACACCACGCTCGAGGACCTCAAGAGCGAAATGCAGGCCTATGAGGACGGTCAGGCCCAGCTTGCCGAGGCCAACACACAGATAGCCGCGGCCGAGCAGGATATAGCCAACGGCAAAACTCAGCTCGCCGCCGCGAAGACGCAGCTTGATGCCGGCCAGCAGCAGCTTGCCGCCGCGAAGGTTCAGCTCAATAACGGCAGGGCTCAGCTTGCCCAGGCGAAGACCCAGCTCGACGCCGGCCAGCAGCAGCTGAGCGAAAACGTCGACAAGATGAACGAGCTCAAGGACAGCCTCAGCGAGCAGGACGACGCCGAGCAGGCCGTCAGGTCCGGCATCGCCATACTCATGGACAACGACGGCATCGCAGAGCGCGTGAGCGACGAGAGCGACTACGAGGCCGTGCTCCAGGCCGCGCGCGACTATGTCGAGGAGGACGTCGATAACATGAACGCCGAGCTCGACCTGCGCAAGGCCATGTACAACGCTCTGCGCGTCATCGGCATCGTCGGCATTATCGCCGGAGCGCTCGGTGTGCTCGCGGCGAGAAAGCCGAACAGGACCCGCACGCTCGCAGCCTCGGTGTCCGCGGGCGCCGCGGCTCTGGCCTCACTGGCGCTCAATGTCTACGGCACGTCAAACGGCTACCGCAGCTTCGTATACGCCCTCGAGGACGGCTCGGGCAACGGCAGGACTCAGCTTATCGCGATGCTCGTGCTGCTGGGCGTCTCCGCCGCCGCCGCGGTGATCGCCGTGCTGTGCAGCAGGAGCTATGCCGACGCCCTCCGCGGCAGGGAAAGGCCGGCCTACGTCAGTCCGGACGCCGCGTTCACGGATGCGGCCGATGATGCGGATGAGGACGATGAGGACGACGGGCCCGGGGAGGAAAAGCCCCGCCGGGATAAACGGAAAAAGGCCGGGCCCGAGCCCGCTCCCGCGCCCGAGGATATCGCCGAGCTCAACGAGCAGACCCGCCGCCTCAACGAGGAGGCCGAGAAGCTCGAGGCCGAGGCGCGCAGGAGCGATTACGAGAAGGCGCGTCAGGAATACGAGGAGGCGCGCCGCCGCTTCGAGGCCGCCCGCCGCGGCATCTCCGGCGATGAGTGAGTTTAGCGGCGAATCGGCATTGTACCCGCACATATATTGCGGCGGCCCGGCACTGCCGTGCAGGCGGCTCGCATGAAGTCAAAGCAAGCAGTTATTGCCATAGCCCGACCGGCGGCTTCCGACGCACTTTGTAGGGAACGGGCTTGCCCGGCCACTCGCCGTGGCACTCGCCGTGCAGGCGGCTCGCATGAAGTCAAAGCAAGCAGTCGCTGCCATAGCCCGACCGGAAACAACGGCATAAACCGTAAGATCCCGCGCCCCATTGGCTCCCCTGTGTAAGGGGAGCTGGCAGCCGTCAGGCTGACTGAGGGGTTGCC
>CAVFTR010000015.1:0-41294 GCA_963625685.1 bacterium | reverse complement strand
ACGGGCAAGATAAGTTCCCTACAGGGGCTGCCGGTAGTGCCCGGTCGGGACACCGCAATAACTGCTTGCTTTGACTTTATGCGAATCGCCCGCCACGGCGAGTGGCCGGGCAAGCCCGTTTCCTACAAATAATGTAGGCGGCTTATGCCGCGATTTACAGACACCTCATCCGTCGGCTGCGCCGACAGCTTCCCCTCAAGGGGAAGGCAAGGTGCAGCCTGAATTTTTGCACCAAATCGGCACAAGAGCTGCGTACAGGCAACCCCTCAGCCGACTTCGTCGGCAGCTCCCCTTACACAGGGGAGCCAATGGGTGCGGCAGAGTTGTCGGGTGCGCTGCCTCCCCTGTGTAAGGGGAGGTGGGTCGGACACTTCGTTTCCGACTCGGTGGGGTTGCTTTTTTAGAGGCGCATTGAGATCGTGCCGACACATTTACTGCGTCAGCCCGACCGGAGGGCGCGTCAAAAACCGTCGCGAACGGAACGGGTTACAATGCTGTTGCGGCTGTCGCCGCGATCTGAAGACACCTCATCCGTCGGCTACGCCGACACCTTCCCCTCAAGGGGAAGGCAAGGGTGCAGGCTCCACCTGCGTGGCGCGGCAGCCTTCCGGTTTTGCCGGCATTTTCGACACCGGGCACCGGCAATATACGTATCCGCAGCTGCGTTAAAGCGCCTCTAAAAAAGCGTCTCCAAAAAACTCAGGGCGTAGGACTTGAAGGCCTTTGCGGCGGGGGAGATCACGTCGTCGTCCGGGGTGACGGCGCAGATATCGATGATCTCGGGCGGGTCGAGCGGCACATAGGCCACGGCGTCCGACAGCTCCCCGGCGATGAGCCGGCTCACGAGCGCGACGCCCAGTCCGGCCCTGACCATGCCGCAGGCGACGTAGCTGTCGGGCGTTGAAAAGCTCAGCCTCGGCGTGATGCCGCGGGCCTGAAAGCACAGGCTGTTGTCGGTCTGGAGCCCGGTGTGTATCTCGATGAAGGGCTCGGTCTCAAATATCGTCGCGGGCACGGCCGCGCTGTGCGCCAGAGGATGCTCCGGCGGCAGCATCGCGACGAGCTCGTCATGCGTTACGACGGTGCTCGAAAAACCGCCCTCGCGGCGGCTGATGATGCCGAAGTCGAGCGCCCTGCCGCTCATGCGCGAGGCGAGCTCCGTGCTCGTCCCGGAGCAGAGCTCCACCGTGACGCCCGGGTACTTTTCGTGAAAGCCGCTTACCGTTTTCGTGAGCCAGGGGAAAAATTTCGCGTAGGCCGAGCCCACCGCGAGCCGTCCCGTCCGTACGCCGCGCAGCTTGAGCGCCGTCTGCTCGAAGCGCTCGGCCCAGAAGGCCATCTCGCGCATCGACGGCAGCAGCTCCTCGCCCTCGCGCGTCAGACGTATTCCGCCGCGGCCTCGGCTGAGTATCGGAAAGCCGACCGAGCGCTCGAGCGCCTCTACCGCACGGCTGATGCCCGACTGCGTGTAGTTGAGCTCCTCCGCCGCGCCCGACATGCTGCCGTTTTTGAGTATGCTCATGATTATCGCACACTTTTCGCTGTCCGTAGGGACCACCCCCTATATGAGTGTCAGTCATGAATGTGTTGACTACGTCGCGCTTTACTCAAGTATAAACCTGTATTATACTGATGTCAACAGGGGGGATCGATATGGATCAAAAACAGGCTCAGCTGCTGATGGCGGCGGTCATCCTGACGCGCAGCAGCGCATATATTTTCAGCAAAACGGGGCTTGAGACGCTCGGCACCTTCAATCTGCTCGCCGCGAGGTTTCTGCTTGGCTTTTTCGTCCTGCTCGTGATATTCCACAGGCAGCTGCACCGCTTGAGCCGCGGCGATCTGATAGGCGGCGCGGTCCTCGGCGCGGTGTTCACCGCCGTAATGGCGCTCGAGCTGACGGCGCTGAAGACGACCGACACATCGACCGTGTCCTTTCTCGAGAACACGGCGATCGTGTTCGTTCCGCTTATCGAGGCCCTGCTCATACGCAGGCTGCCGAAGCCGGCGAGCATCGTGAGCGCTGTCCTGGCCATATGCGGCGTGGGGCTTCTGACCCTGCGCGGCGGTGCGATCAGCTTCACGCCCGGGGAGATCATCTGCCTGTGCACGGCGGTACTGTACGCGGTGAGCATCATCGTGACCGACCGCTTCGCGCACCGCTGCGACGCGCTGCTCGTCGGGATCGTCGAGGTCGGCGCGATCGGTCTGTTCTCGCTCGTGCTGTCGCTCATCCTCGAGCAGCCGCGCATCCCGGCCGGCGGCACGGAGTGGGGCTGCGTGCTGGTGCTCGCGCTTCTCTGCACGGGCTTCGGCTTCACGCTGCAGCCTGTCGCGCAGTCGCATCTGAGCAGTCAGACCTCGGGGCTCATGTGCGCGCTCAACCCGGCGTTCGCGTCGCTCCTGGGCGTTATCTTCCTCGGCGAGGCCGTGACCGTGCAGGGCGTCTTCGGCGCGCTGCTCATCCTCGCGAGCCTCTTCGTCCCGCATCTGCTCGGCAGCGGGCCCCGGCCGCATAGCCATCTGCACATCCTGCGCAGTCATTTTTAGCGCTTTTTGGCGGCGCTTTTTTGGCGGCGTTTTTTGGCGGCGAATTGAGGCCCCTGCCGATACATTTATCTCTGGTGGCCCGGTGTCGAATCTGCCGGCAAAACCGTGAAACTGCCGTCTCCCTACACAAATAATGCAGGCGGCTGTCGCCGCAAAAAAACACCTCATCCGTCGGCCGATGGCCGACGCCTTCCCCTCAAGGGGAAGGCGATCGCTCCCGATAACTGCCGCAGCTCTCCTTGGCTCCCCTGTGTAAGGGGAGCTGGCAGCCGTCAGGCTGACTGAGGGGTTGCCCTTACCCATCGCCTTCCCCTTGAGGGGAAGGTGGGTCGCGAAGCGAGCCGGATGAGGTGTCTGTAAATCGCGGCGATAGCCGCAACAGCCCTGTGGGGAGCTTATCTTGCCCGGCACTGCCGTGCAGGCATCTCGCATGAAGTTAAAGCAAGCAGTTATTGCGCTGTCCCGACCGGCGGCTTCCGACGCACTCTGTAGGGAACTTATCTTGCCTGTTCCGTTTATGACGGTTTTCTCCGCAGCTTCCGGTCGGGACAGCGCAAAAAAAAGACCCCGTTCTTTGAACGGAGTCTTTTTTGCTTATAAAGAGATAACTTACTTGATCTCGACTGCTGCGCCGACTGCCTCGAGCTGAGCCTTGAGGGCCTCTGCGTCTTCCTTGGAAACGCCTTCCTTGACGGCGACGGGAGCCTTCTCGACCAGTGCCTTTGCCTCTGCCAGGCCAAGGCCGGTGATGCCGCGGATCTCCTTGATGACCTTGATCTTCTCTGCGCCGAAGCTGGTCATAACAACGTCGAACTCGGTCTTCTCTGCGACAGCCTCTGCTGCGCCGCCTGCTGCGGGAGCTGCTGCTGCAACTGCGGAGACACCGAAGGTCTCGCAGATCTCATCAACGAGCTCCTTGAGCTCGAGAACGGAAAGGGCCTTGATCTCGTCGATCATGGCGGTGATTTTTTCGCTAGCCATTATAATTTCCTCCAATTTTAATGTTTGGTGCAGCCTGTTATTCTGCTGCTTCTGCCGGAGCGGCCGCGCCGCCCTTCTGCTCGACGACTTCGCTCAGAGCAACCGCAAGGCCGCCCATGATCGCGTTCAGGGAGCCTGCCAGCTTCGAGTACAGGTCGTTCTTGCTGGTGAGCGTGGACAGCTCTGCTATCTCCTGCTCGCTGAGGATCTTGCCCTCCATGAATGCCGCTTTGATATTGAATCTATCGCCGAGCTTCTTGGAGTAATCGCTGATGATACGGAACGGAGCGATGGGGTCCTCGGTGCTGGTCGCCATGGAAGTGCTGCCGTTGAGGACGGGATCGAGTTCCTTCATTCCGACCTTGTCGACAGCGATCCTGGTAAGGGTGTTCTTGACGACGGTGTAGTCGACGCCCTCCTTGCGCATCTCGGTACGCAGAGCCGTATCCTCGGCCACGGTGATACCCTGGTAATCGACCAGAATACCCGCGCTTGCTGCGTTGATGCGCTCGACGAGTGCTTCTACTATCGCCTGCTTCTCGCTGAGAACTTTTGCGTTAGGCATGTGTGTTTTTCACCTCCACACTGATGTTCACGCTCAAAAAGAAAACCTCCACATCCGAAGACATGGAGGCCGTAAGCAATCAAAATATGATGCCATCCTCGGCAGGATTTACACCATAAGATACCTGCTGTCTTTGGAGCGCTCAAATAGGATATCAGATACTCCCCCGTTTGTCAAGCATTTTTTGCTCGGCAGGGGCGAGCGGTGGGTGCTCCGCCTTCCCCTTGAGGGGAAGGTGTCGGCGCAGCCGACGGATGAGGTGTCTGAAAATCCTTTGCCGTCAGGTAAACACATTTACCTGTTCCGCTATTATGATTTAGCTGGCACTGATTCAGGCTCGCAGGGGCGACCGCCCGCCCCTACGTATGGCTTTCAATGCGGATGTAATAATCAATAACACCTCATCAGTCACCTTCGGTGACAGCTTCCCCTCAAGGGGAAGCCAATGGGGGCGGCAACCCCTCAGTCAGCCTTACGGCTGCCAGCTCCCCTTACACAGGGGAGCCAATGGGTGGTGCTGTCGGAAGCCGCCGGTCGGGACACCGAAATGACTGCTTGCTTAACTTACATGCGAATCGCCTGCACGGCAGTGCCGGGCTGACGCAATATACGTATCGGTACGATCTTAATGCGCCGCCAAAAAAGCGTCAATGCGCCGCCAGAGAAGGCAGGGCGTATTTTTCGGAGTAGCGGCGGTACTGCTCGCCGAACTCGGGGACGTCGACGCGCTCGTGCTGGGTCTCGTGGACGCTCAGCGTGTGCTTTTTCATGTCGAGCACGCTCAGCGCGACGTTGGAGCAGTGGTCGGACGCGCGCTCGAGGTTCGTCAGCAGGTCTGACCACACAAAGCCGGCCTCGATGCTGCACTCGCCCTTTTTCATGCGCAGGATGTGCCGCGTGCGCAGCTGGTTTTTGAGATCGTCCACGACCTGCTCGAGCGGCTCGACCTTCTTTGCCGCCTGCGCGTCGTTATCGGTGAAGGCCTTCGCCGCGAGGTCGAGCACCTCGCCGACGGCGGCGGTCATGACCGACAGCTCGTACCTTGCGGGCTTGGAGAATTCGAGCTTCTTATCGTGCAGCTCCTCGGCCGACTCGAGGATGTTGACCGCGTGGTCGCCGATGCGCTCAAAATCGCCGATGAGCTTGAGAAGCTGCGTGACCTCCTCGCTGTCGCCGTCGCTCAGCGGCTCCGCGCCGAGCTTGAGAAGATAGGTGCCGAGCATGTCCTCGCACCTGTCGGTGCTCTCCTCCGCCTCGCGTATCTCCTGCGCCGCGGAGGGGTCGTAATCGAGCACGCAGGCCGCGGCCCTCTTCATTGCGCTCACCGCGCAGCGGGCCATGTCCCCCGTGACGACGCTGCACTGCTCGAGAGCGAGCGGCGGGGTGGCAAGCAGACGCTCGTCGAGCGCGACCTCGTCCTTTTCCTTTTTGCCGTCCGGCACGAGGCGGATGGCGAGCTTTTCAAGCAGCGCCGACTGCGGCAGCAGGAGCGCGGTGCAGGCGATGTTGAAGGCCGAGTGTACGATGGCGATGCCGTACATCGTGGCGCTCTCGCCCAGTATCGCGGGGGCCGCGACCGCGCGCACGATGCAGAAAACGCTCAGCCACACGATGGTCCCGATGACGTTGAAGGACAGGTGGACTATCGCTGCGCGCCTTGCGTTGCGGCTCGTGCCGACCGAGGAGATGAGCGCCGTGACGCAGGTGCCTATGTTCTGGCCCATGATGATGGGGATCGCCGCGGCATAGCTGACCTGGCCGGACAGCGCCAGCGCCTGGAGTATGCCGACGGAGGCCGAGCTCGACTGGATGATGCCGGTCAGCACGGCGCCAGCGAGCACGCCCAGCAGGGGATTGGTGAAGGCGATGAAGAGCTCGCGGAAGGCCGGGACGTCGCCCAGGCCGGAGACCGAGCCCGACATCGTGTCCATGCCGAACATGAGCGTGGCAAAGCCCAGCAGCACCATGCCGGTGTCGTTTTTGCGGCTGTCGCGGCTGAACATATACATTATAATACCAACAAGCGCCAGCACCGGCGTGAAGGAACTCGGCTTCAAAAGCTGCACCCACAGCGCGTCGCCGCTGATGCCGCCGAGGCTCAGGAGCCAGGCAGTGACGGTCGTGCCGATGTTCGCGCCCATGATAACGCCGATGGCCTGCCGCAGGGTCATGAGCCCCGAGTTTACAAAGCCGACGACCATGACGGTCGTTGCCGACGAGCTCTGGATTATAGATGTGATGACAAGGCCGGTCAGGAAGCCCGTCAGGGGCTTGCCGGTCATTTTGCCGAGCGTCGTGCGCAGGCGGCTGCCGGCGCGCCGCTCGAGCGCCTGGCCCATCACATTCATGCCGAAAAGGAACAGGCACAGCCCGCCTATCATTTCCAGCGCGTCAAAAAGATCCATCAGATGTCCCTCTCTTTACAATTTACATTCGATTTTACAATCTCCATTTTATCCGCCGTTTATAAAATCAATAATCAGCGCTTTGTAAAATCGGTGTAAAATCGGCACTGCCGTGCGGGCGGCTGGAGCGAGCGGATAGCTGTCAGCCCTTAGCCGATAGCCCAATGTGTGCGCCTTGCGCACAATATTTTTTCGTTTGCGGGCGCATAAAATGCGTATATTTTTGCTTAATGCCTGTTGACCTATACGCATTGAAGGCGTATAATAGTAAATGTGAGGAGGACGGCAGATGAAAACAAAAGACCTTATCGAGCTTTTGGAACGAACCGGCTGGAAGTTCAAGCGGCACGGCGCGAACCACGACATATACGTGAAGGACGGACAAAGGGAAAGCGTCGTAAGGCCCAGAGAAACCGACGAAGAGTTAGCAAAAGCGATCATCAAGCGGCGCGGGCTGAAATAAGCCCGACACTCTTGGCGACAATATATATCGCATCACAGCTTCAAGGAGGTATTCAGAATGAAAAACGCATATCCCATCGTTATGACACAGGGAAAAGAATTCATAGTGGTATTTATCCCCGATTTCAATATCAATACGCAGGGCAAAGATGTTCCGGACGCGATCGAGATGGCGCGGGACGCGATCGGGCTTATGGGAATCGATATGCAGGACGACGGCGAAGCCTTGCCGGAAGCGTCGAGCATTGCAAGCGCACAAGCCAAAGCGCCGGTCGGCGCTATCGTTTCGCTGGTTGACGTAGATTTTGCGGAGTACCGCAGAAAGAACGATATGCGCGTCGTGAAAAAGAATTGCACGATCCCTTCGTGGCTCAACTTTGAGGCTGAGCGGGCCGGCGTAAATTTTTCCGCCGTCCTGCAAGCGGCGCTTAAAAACGAGCTGAATATCACAGGCAGATGATCTCAAGGGCGGCAGAGATGCCGCCCTTGCTGCATTTCATCATTTTGTGTTTGCCTGACGGCAAAGGATTTTATGACACCTCTTCAGTCAGCCTTCGGCTGACAGCTTCCCCTCAAGGGGAAGCCAATGGGGCGGCAACCCCTCAGTCACCTGCGGTGACAGCTCCCCTTACACAGGTGAGCCAAGGGATGCGTCGATTTCGGGGCGGAGGAAACCATCACACACGGAACGGGCAAGATAAGTTCCCTGCAATATTGTTGCGGCTGTCGCCGCGATCTGATGACACCTCATCCGTCGGCTGTCGCCGACACCTTCCCCTCAAGGGGAAGGCTTTTTGGCGGCGCACATACATCGTGCCGATACGTTTTTTGCGGTGGCCCGGTATCGAAACATTAGAGTAAACCGTGACGTTTCGCGTGTCGTAGGTGCTCAGCTGAGTTGTCGGGCGCGTTGGCTTCCCCTTGAGGGGAAGCTGTCAGCCGAAGGCTGACTGAAGAGGTGTCTGTAAATCTCGGCGATAGCTGTCTACGAAATATTTTGTGTTTGCCTGACGGCAAAGAATTTGATGACACCTCATCCGTCGGCTGTCGCCGACACCTTCCCCTCAAGGGGAAGGCAGCCGCCCGCCACGGCGAGTGCCCGGGCCGCCAGAGATAAATGTATCCGCAGCAGCCTCAAATCGCCGCCAAAAAGACTTGACCTTTTAATATAGGTATGGTATATTAATGATTACCTGTCGGACGAGAGGTCTTTTTTCGTGCGCGTATTTCCGTGCGGGCAGGGATCCGGTTCCCATACAGGGAGGCAAATATCCGCACCGTAAGGCGGATAAATAAAATAGGAGGTGCCGAAAAGTATGGCTGACAACAGAGTCAAGATCACACTGAGATGTGACGAGTGCAAGCAGAGGAACTACAACACTGTCAAGAACAAGAAGAATACTTCCGAGAAGCTTGAGAGAAGCAAGTATTGCCCCTTCTGCAGAAAGCACACCAAGCACGTTGAGACCAAGTAACTTTCTGAAAGGATGAGTGTAAAAAATGGCTGAAGAGAAGAAAAAAGCCGCTCCTGTCAAGAACACCAACGCCGTTAAGAAAGAAGAGAAGAAACTTGGTTTTTTCCAGCGCATCGGTAAATGGTTCCGCGAGCTCAAAAGCGAGCTGAAGAAGGTCGTATGGCCGACTCCGAAGCAGCTTGCGCAGAACACCGGCGTTGCGCTTTTCGTTATGGCGCTTGCCGCCGTCGTCCTTTGGGGCTTTGACGAGCTGGCGGGTATGGTCGTTAACGTCATCTTCGAGCTGGCGGGTTAGCGGCTATGGCAGAGGACGCAAAATGGTATGTGATCCATACCTATTCAAGCTATGAAAACGCAGTTGCGGCAGCGATCGTGAAGGCTGCCGAGAACCGCAGGATGCAGGATCTGATCCAGGAGGTCAGGATACCCTTGGAGACCGTGACAGAGATCACCGACGGCGTCGAAAAGACTGTCGAGCGCAAGGTGTTCCCCGGCTACGTTCTGTGCAAGATGGTGCTGACCGACGAGAGCTGGCATCTTATCCATAACGTCCGCGGCGCGACCGGCTTCGTCGGCGCAGGCGGCAAGGCCGTCCCGCTCACGGAGAAGGAGATCTATGATCTCGGCATCGAGCGTCACGAGATCGTCACGGGCTATCAGATCGGCGATGCCGTCAAGGTCATCGACGGTCCTCTGGCCGGCTTCCTCGGCACAGTCGAGGAGCTCGAGCCCGAAAAGGACAGAGTCCGCGTCGTCGTCTCGATGTTCGGCAGAGAGACCCCCGTCGACCTTGAGCTCGATCAGGTCGAGGAAATCAAAGAATAATAAGAAAGAGGTGCTGAATAATGGCACAGAAAATAGTTGGATATGTCAGATTCCAGGTTCCCGCAGGAAAGGCGACTCCGGCTCCTCCTGTAGGCCCTGCCCTTGGTCAGTACGGCGTTAATATCGGCCAGTTCACCAAGGATTTTAACGAGCGCACCAAGGGCGACATGGGCATGATGATCCCTGTCGTCATCACCGTTTACTCCGACCGCAGCTTCACCTTTATCACCAAGACGCCCCCCGCGGCGCTGCTGATAAAGAAGGCCTGCGGCATAGAGACCGCTTCCGGCGTTC
Organism: bacterium; assembly: GCA_963625685.1. Lineage (GTDB taxonomy): Bacteria > Bacillota > Clostridia > Oscillospirales > Oscillospiraceae > F23-B02. The sequence goes on along the minus strand of CAVFTR010000015.1, from coordinate 31,737 downwards.
CCCAGAGGGACAAGGTCGCGACCATCAGCAAGGAAGATCTGCGCAAGATCGCCGAGCAGAAGATGCCCGACCTCAACTGCACCGACATCGAGTCCGCGATGAGCATGATCGCAGGCACCTGCCGTTCCATGGGCGTCCTCGTCGGCGACTGAGGAAAGGCATAAGTGGGAGGATTTATTCCGACTCAACCACATTATTAGGAGGAAACGAAATTGTTTAGAGGTAAAAATTATAAAGAGAGCGCAAAGCTCATAGATAAGCAGGCCCTCTATGATCCCATGGAGGCATTCGGCCTGGTAATAAAGGCAAGCAAGGCAAAGTTCGACGAGACAGTCGAGCTGCACGTCAAGCTCGGCGTTGACGGCCGTCACGCAGACCAGCAGGTCCGCGGCGCCATCGTCCTTCCCAACGGCACCGGCAAGACCGTCCGCGTCCTCGTTTTCTGCAAGGACGAGCGCAAGGAGGAGGCTCTCGCGGCAGGCGCCGACTACGCCGGCGGCATGGATCTCGTCGAGAAGATCCAGAAGGAGAACTGGTTCGAGTTCGATACGGTCATCGCAAGCCCCGACATGATGGGCACCGTCGGCCGTCTCGGTAAGGTCCTCGGCCCCAAGGGCCTGATGCCCTCTCCCAAGGCAGGCACCGTCACCCCCAACATCGCCCAGGCGATCAAGGAGTCGAAGGCCGGTAAGGTCGAGTACCGTCTGGACAAGACCAACATCATCCACTGCCCCATCGGCAAGGTGTCCTTCGGCGCGGACAAGCTGTTTGAGAACTACGCCGCGCTCATCGGCGCTATCATCAAGGCAAAGCCCGCGGCGGCAAAGGGCCAGTACATCAAGTCCTGCGTCACCGCCTCCACCATGGGCCCCGGCGTAAAGATCAACGCTCAGAAGCAGCTGTGATATTCAAAAAAATCCCGTCCGGCCGGACGGGATTTTTTGTTGTCAGATAGCCGCCCGCCGCCAAAAAGCCTTCCCCTTGAGGGGAAGGCTTTTTGGCGGCGCTTTGATACAGAGTGCGTCGGCAGTGCCCGGTCGGGCAAGGGCAGTTACTGCTTGCTCAGCTTACATGCGAGCTGCCCGCACGGCAGTGCCCGCGGCGAGTGCGCGCATGGCGTTGAGGACGGCGATGACCATGACGCCGACGTCGGCGAAGATCGCGGCGCCCATGTCCGCTGCGCCCAGGGCGACCAGCAGCAGGCAGGCAAACTTCACGCCCAGCGCGAAAACGATGTTCTCGTACACGATGCGGATGCATTTGCGCGAAATTTTTATCGCCCTTGATATCTTCAGCGGGTCGTCGTCCATGAGCACGACGTCGGCGGCCTCGATGGCCGCGTCCGAGCCCATTGCGCCCATGGCGATGCCGATATCCGCGCGCGAGAGCACCGGCGCGTCGTTTATGCCGTCGCCGACGAAGGCGAGCTTTGCCCTGCCGCCGGTCTCGCCGAGCAGACGCTCGACCTCGGCGACCTTGTCGGCGGGCAGGAGCTGACTGTGGACCTCGTCTATGCCGAGCTCCGCCGCGACCTTGTCCGCGACGGCCTCCGCGTCGCCGGTGAGCATGACGGTCTTTTCAACGCCCGCGCGCTTGAGCTCGGCAACGGCCCTTGCGGAGCCGGGCTTTACGATATCGGAGATGACGATGTGGCCCGAGTACACGCCGTCGATGGCGACGTGGACTATCGTGCCGACGCTGCGGCAGGCGGTGCACCCGACGCCGAGCTGCTGCATGAGCCGTTCGTTCCCGGCGGCGACGGAGTGCCCGTCGACCCGGGCGATAACGCCCTTGCCGCTTATCTCCTCGATATCGCTCACGCGGCTGCGGTCAAGCTCCGGACCGTGGGCGCGCTGGAGACTGCGGCTTATCGGGTGCGAGGATGCGCACTCGGCAAGCGCGGCATATTCGATGAGCTTTTCATCCTCGATCGGGCAGTGGTGGACGCCGCTGACCTCGAACACGCCCTGCGTGAGCGTGCCGGTCTTGTCGAAGACCACGGTCTTCGTCTGCGCGAGGGCCTCGAGGAAGTTCGAGCCCTTGATGAGCACGCCCTGACTGCTCGCGCCGCCCAGACCCGCGAAGAAGCTCAGCGGTATGCTGATGACCAGCGCGCAGGGGCAGCTGACGATGAGAAAGGCCAGCGCGCGGTATATCCATACAGACCAGTCGCCGCCCAGACCCATGAGCAGGATGCGCACCAGGGGCGGCACGATGGCCAGAGCGAGCGCGGCATAGCACACGATGGGCGTGTAGACCCGCGCAAAGCGCGAGATGAACTGCTCCGAGCGCGACTTGCGCGAGCCGGAGTTCTCGACCAGCTCGAGTATCCTCGACACGGTCGACTCGCCGAAGGGCTTCGTCGTGCGCACGCGGATAAGCCCGCTGAGGTTTATGCAGCCGCTGATGATCTCCTCGCCGGGCGCGATATCGCGCGGCAGGCTCTCGCCCGTGAGGGCGCTGGTGTTTATCGTGGAGCTGCCGTCGATGACGACGCCGTCTATCGGCACCTTTTCGCCCGGCTGCACGACGATCACGCTTCCGGTCCCGACCTCGTCGGGATCGACCTGCTCGAGCCTGCCGTCGACCTCGATATTGGCGTAGTCGGGGCGGATATCCATCAGCGAGGATATGCTGCTGCGGCTCTTGCCGACGGCGTAGCTCTGGAACAGCTCGCCTATCTGGTAAAACAGCATGACGAGCACCGCCTCGTTGAAGTCACGGCTGCCGCTTATGAAGGCGAGCGCGATCGCGCCGAGCGTGGCGACGGCCATGAGGAAGTTCTCGTCGAAAACGCGGCCGTTTAAAATGCCCTTGCCGGCCTTGCGCAGGATATCGTAGCCGATGACGAGGTAGGCGGCCAGATACAGCAGCATCGCAGGCAGCTCCGGCAGCGCCGCGAGATTGAGCAGCGCCAGCAGCGCCGCGGCAATGATTATGCGCACGAGCACCCTTTTCTGCTTTTTATTCATATGATTTCACCTTGCAGTCAAAAAATACGCCCTCCGTCGGGAGGGCGTTGTTTCATATCAGAGATATATCTCGCAGTCGTCCTCGACCTTTTTGCAGTTTTTGACGACATTTTTCATGACCGCGTCTATATCCGCGCCCTCGGCAAACTCCAGCGTCATCTTCTGCGTCATGAAATTGACCGCCGCCTTCTCGACGCCCTCGGTCTTTCCGGCCGCCTCCTCCATGAGGTTTGCGCAGTTTGCGCAGTCTACTTCGATCTTGTAAGTCTTTTTCATGATATTTCTCCTCTGCTTTGATTTATTCAAACAATTAAATGATTGCTTAATCGTTATGCTTGCAGTATATTAATATCGGGCCCGAAAGTCAATGGCATACGGCGACTTACTGCCGATTGGGCTCAAATCATTTCCGAATGGAGCAAGAGCATGAAAAATGAGACGATGCCCCACGATCACGGGGGCGAGCCGAGCGGGCGGCTGCGCGATAGCGTCGGCAAAACGGAGAGCTTCCGCACGGTGTCGGATATATTCAGACTGCTGGCCGATCCGAGCCGCGCGCGGATATTCTGGCTGCTGTGCCACTGCGAGGAGTGCGTTGTGAACATATCGTTTCTCACGGACATGAGCAGCCCCGCCGTGTCGCATCACCTGCGCCAGCTCAAGGACGGCGGACTGATAGTCAGCCGCCGCGAGGGCAAGGAGGTCTATTACAAGGCCTCGTCCTCCGAGCAGGTGCGCCTGCTGCACATAATGATGGAAAAGACGATGGAGATATCCTGCCCCGAGGAGCGCGGCGATATCCGCAGCGTGCCGGAGCTGCCCGGGCTCGACGCGCACACCGGCGGCGAGAGCCTGTGCACGGCCGAGCAGCTCGAGACGGTGCGCCGCGTGCACGAGCTGCTGACCGAGGATCTCGGCCGGCGCTACACGATCGAGGAGCTGTCGCGGCGCTTTCTCATAAACCCCTCCACGCTCAAGGAGAGCTTCAAGGCCGTCTACGGCAAGTCGCTGGCCGCGCACATCAGGGAGCACCGCATGGAGCTGGCCGCCGGGCTCCTGCGCGGCACCGGGCTCACCGTCGCCGAGATCGCCGAGCGCGTGGGCTACGAAAATCAGAGCAAATTCTCCGCCGAGTTCAAAAAAAGCACCGGCAGGCTCCCATCGGAGTACCGCCGGGCTTTTTCGGAGACGCGCTGACGCTCAGAGCGCCTTCAGAAAGGCGCGCAGGGCTGCCGTGCAGCTGCTGCGGTCGCGGAGCATGACGCCGAGGCGCCGCACGGCTGTTTTGTCGGTCGGGCGTATGACGACGTCGTAGGGTATGCGGCGCAGTATGAGCTCGGGCAGCATGCTCACGCCGAGGCCGCACTCGACCATGGACATGATCGCGTAGTCGTCCCAGGTCGTAAAGTGTACGCGCGGCCGCAGTCCGTTGGCGGCGAAAAGCTCCGATACCTCGTGCGTCCCGGCCTTTTCAAGCAGCAGAAAGGGCTCGGTGCACAGCTCCGCTATCGGCACCGTGTCCAGCTGCGCGAGCCGGTGTCCCTTCGGCAGCACGGCCGTGAAGCTGTCGCTCTCCATCTGGATGAGGTCGAGGTCGGACGCGTCCGGCAGGCTGCTGAAGCCGCAGTCGACGTGCCCCTCGCGCACCCAGCTTTCGATCTCGCCGTAGTCGCCGAGCAGCAGCTCGTAGTCGATGCCCGGATGATCGCGCTGAAATTCGCTGATTATATGCGGCAGGCGGTGCGTCGCGATGCTCGATATCGTGCCGATGCGGATAAGCCCCGACTGCACGCCGCGCAGCTCGTCGACCTGCATCTGCAGCCGCCGGTACTCGGCGCACAGGCTCCGCGCATACGGCAGCAGCCGCTCGCCGTCGGAGGTCAGACGCACGCCCGTGCGCCCGCGCTCGAGCAGCGACAGGCTCCACTCGCGCTCAAGATCTCCTATCATGCGGCTGATGCCCGACTGAGAGTAGCTCAGCCGCTCCGCCGCGCCCGTGAAGCTGCCGCACTCGACAGTCGTCACGAACGCGAGGTATTTTGAAACGTTCATATCCGTTTTTATCACCTCACACATCTGGTTTTGTAATGGACACCATTACAAACATTCGCTTTTCAAATATATAAATCTATGATACAACAGACACATCGCATTTGCAATGCTTTTGGCGGCGCATTGGGGCACATACCTATCCGCAGGAGCCTCAATGAGCCTGTAAAGAGGAGAATATCAAATGTTTTATGTAAGCACACCCACAAAGCAGCCTCCGGAGCGCTTCAAAACGCCGCTTCAGAAGCTGGCATACAAAACGCTCGGCGAGCTCGGCATAGAGTACGAGCGCGTTGACACCGACGAGGCCGTGTCGATGGAGCTGTGCGAGCTCATCGACGAGAGGCTCGGGGCGCAGATAGTAAAAACGCTGCTCGTCTGCGACCGAAGGCAGACGAGCTTTTATCTGTATGTCACAACGGGCGGCAAGCCCTTCAGCAGCCACGATTTTTCCGCCGCGCTGGGCATTTCCCGCGTGTCGTTCGCGCCGAGCGAGCGCCTTGAGGAGCTTTTGGGCGTCAGGATCGGCGCGACGACGCTGCTGAGTCTGCTGCTGCCCTCGGCAAGGGACGTGCAGCTCGTTTTTGACCGGGGCGTGCTCGCGCAGGAGCACTATGCCTGCTCGGACGGCACGACCGACGGCTTTCTCAGAATGAAGACCCGCGACATGCTCGGCATACTGCTGCCGTACATGCATCGGAGCTATCTGACCGTGGGCTGACGCGGCCGGGTCAATCCGTCTCAGGGCGGCCGATCCTGACCTGCCGCGCGCGGGCGCTGATGGCGGCCAGCGCCTGCCTCATGGCATCCTCGTTTTCGGTATACTGCTCCTTGAGCGTTTTTCCGGACGCGTCGAGCAGGACGAGGCTCGTATAGTTGTAGCCCATCGCACCGCAGCACAGCTGCGCCGTGCCCTCGTATATGCGGATGAACGCGCGGCTGACGTCGCCGTAGGAGAAAAACTCCGTTCTGAAGCCCGACTCGCAGTAGATGCCCAGCTTTCCGACCCTGACCCTGTCGAATACGGGGGCTTCGGCGAAATCGGCGCCGATTATCGGGTTCGAGACGGCCTTTCCTTCGATATAAAACCTGTTCTTTGCCATTTTTCGCACCTCCTTTATATGCTTTCATCATACACGGGTGCCGCGACGCTTTATGGTGGCATATGCTACATTTTTGCAAAGGATGATACGACATGAAAAGATATCTGTCCGGCTTGCTGCTGTTCGGCGCGAACGGGGTGGTCGCGAGCTTCATCACGCTCGGCAGCGGCCAGATCGTGCTGCTGCGCTCGCTGCTCGGGAGCCTCACGCTGCTTGCGCTGTTCTATCTCGGCGGCGGCCGCCTGTCGAAGCTGGGCGCGCGCCGCGACCTGGGGCTCCTCGCCGTCTCGGGGGCCGCGATGGCCGCCGACTGGCTGCTGCTGTACGAGGCGTATGCGCGCATCGGCGTGAGCCTCGGCATGATCATAAACTACACGGGCCCCGCGATAGTTATCGCGCTGTCGCCGCTGGTGCTCAGGGAAAGGCTGACGGCCGGAAGGCTCGTCTCGCTCGGACTCGCGTTGACGGGCGCGGTGCTCATAAGCGGCAAGGCCGTTTCCGGCGGCACGGACGCGGCCGGCCTCCTGTGCGCCGCGCTCTCGGCCGTGGCATACGCGGTGATGGTGCTGTCAAACAAGCTCACAAGGCAGCTTCGCGGCACGGATAACGCCCTGCTGCAGGTCCTGTTCACGACCGCCGTCGTCGCGGCGTACTCGGCGCTGCGCGGCGAGCTTGCGGTACAGCTGAGCGCGTCCGAGCTGCCCGCCGTGCTCCTGCTCGGCGTGGTGTGCAGCGGTATTGCCAGCTGGCTGTATTTTTCCTCTATCGGCGAGCTGCCCGCGCAGACCGTGGCCGTGTGCGGCTATATCGAGCCGCTGTCCGCGGCGCTGCTGTCGGCGCTCGTCCTCGGCGAGCGTATGAGTCCCGTTCAGCTGCTCGGCGCGGCGCTCGTCCTCGGCGGCTCGCTGCTCCATGTCCTCGGCGGCGCGCACCGCGAGGCGATAACGCCGCGTCCGGCGCACAGGCTCTTCTCCCCGAGAGAAAGATAAGTGCGCGCAGTAAAAAAACGCCTCCGCGGAAAGACCGTGGAGGCGTTGGTATTATGCAGATATCAGAGAGAGGATACCAGGTCGGCAAGGTCCATGCCTGCCTCGGCTATGCCGAATTCGACAGCGTAAGCCAGCAGCTCGCTTTCAAGCGCGATGCTTACCTCGTAACCGGTCCGGAGGAGCTCCTCCTGTCGCCGCATTTCAAGCTCGCCCGGCAGCAGGAGCTCCTTGACGTTTTCAGCCCGGCGTCCGGACTTGACAGAGCGGATGTACTCGTCAATGCTGTGCTTGAAAAGCTCGACCGGCATGAATTTCGACGGATCTATAAGGATCATGGAAAAGCCGGTGTTTTCGTACTGCCCCTTGCTCGCAAAGCCGACCGCGCTGCCGTAGCCCGCGCCGGGCAAAAGAGCGGCAAACATTTCGATCATGACGGCCAGTCCGTAGCCCTTGGGTCCTGCAATGGGCAGAACGGTCCGGGCCTCCTTGGCGTTGGTCGTAGGCTTACCGTCCGCGTCAAGCGCCCAGCCGGGCGGCAGCTCACGGCCTTCGCGGGCATATGCCTGGACCTTGCCGAAGGCGACGTTGGTCGTGGAAATATCCAGCAGCAGCGGACGCTCTTCACCTGCGGGAGCGCTTACGATAATGGGATTTGTGCCGAGCACGCTGTCCGCTCCGCCGAACGGAGCCACGCAGCGAGTGGTGTTGCAGCACAGGAGCATGATGAGCTCGTCGGCAGCGGCCTTACGACCGAAATATGCGCCGCAGCCGATGTTGGATGCTCGCCGCCAGCCGCGATCACTATGCCGTACCGGCGGGCGCGTTCCCTCATCTTTTCATACACATGAGACACTGCGATAACGCCGCAGCCGTTGCCGCAGTCAAACACCGCCGTAGAGCCGGTGTCGCTGACCGGAGTGAGCTTTGCGTCCACGGCGTATGCTCCGTTTGCAAAGCGCTGAAGATAATTTGCAAAGCGCGAAAGGCCGTGGGAATATATACCTGTGAAATCCGAGTATGCTACGGAATCGGCAAGAATTCCTGCGTCGGTATCGTCAAGGCCCTTTGCCAGCAGGAATGCCCTGCAAAGCTTGACCTCCTGTTCAAAGCTAAGGTACATATACGCAGCCTCAAACCGCGCTGTAGCCGGCTTCAAAGGCGGCTACATTTTTATCCTCAAACTTGCTTTTGCCCTTCTTCCGAAACATGTCATTCATACCGTCAACGCCCTCGTCATGGCTGAAATCGCCGAGGAGCTTTATAATGGCTCCGATCATGACGATGTTTGCTCCCTTCGGATTCCTGACCTCGTCGGCAAGCTGATTGCAGTGGACAGACACTACGTTTATATCGTCCCGGACATTCGTATCCTCTGTCATCATGTCCGCGTTGACGAGTATGGTCCCGCCCGGCTTGACGATGCCGACAAATTTTTTGAATGACGGTGCGTTCATGGCCAGCACCAGATCCGGAGCCTGCTGGCCGGGGTTCGTGATCTTTTCCGCTCCGTAGTGGACGGTGCAGTTGGCCGTGCCGCCGCGCTGCGCCGCGCCGTATGCGGGCATCCAGGTCGCGTTAACGCCCTTGTAAAGAGCTATCTGGGAAATGATAAGCCCCGCGGTGAGAACGCCCTGACCGCCGAAGCCGGCAAATACGAGTTCTCTCATCTTTTATTCCCCCCTCTTTTTTATCTCGCCGAGCTGATAGTACGGGATCACTTCGTCGATCAGCCTCTGCTTTGCTGAAATGGGATCCATGTGCCAGTTGGTGGGACAGGAGCACATGACCTCTATCATCGAATAGCCTTCGTGATTGAGCTGCGCCTCAAATGCGTTTTTGATATAGCCCTTGAGCCTGTTTATTTCGGCCGGTGTGGTGACGGCGCCTCTTGCCACATAGGCGGGGCGGAAGCTGTAGGCAATAAGCTCAGGGACCTTTATGGGAATGCCGGTGAGCTCCGTATCACGACCGACGGGAGAGGTCGCGGTCACCTGACCGGGCATGGTCGTCCATGACATCTGGCCGCCAGTCATACCAAAGTTGCCGTTATTTATGGTGAACACACAGATGTTTTCGTTCCTGTACGCCGCATTCAGGGTCTCTGCAAGGCCTATGTTGTATGCGTCGCCGTCGCCCTGATAGGTGAAGACGAACATATCCGGCTCGGCTCTGCGTATGCCGGTGGCGACCGCGGCGGCTCTGCCGTGAGGCGACTGCACGAGGTCGATGTTTATGCCGCTCTTGAGATGGCAGCTGCACCCGACGCCGATGGCGGCGATGACCTTCTTATCAAGACCATATTCCTCAAGACATTCGCAGATCAGGCGCAGGAGCACCCCGTGACCGCAGCCGCCGCAGAACATGGCATAATTCATAAGCTCCGGAGCTTTTTTCTCTACCTTCATATCAGTAAACCTCCTTGATCTCGTGAGCTTTGATCCTGGCGAAGTCTGCCTTGATCTGCGCATCCTTTGGAATATCGCAGACGTAGGGGAGGGCATATACCGGAATGTTCATGCCGAACTTCTTTGCACAGAGGGCGACGTCGTCGACCATCTGTCCTTCGCCGTTGGTTTCAACGGAAATGAGCCCCTTCAGAGACCTGTTTTTCCCGGCCAGCTCCCTGAAGGCCTTCTCGGGGTAAGGCCATGCGGTGATCGGACGGATAAAGCCCACGTGTTCACCGGCGGCGCGCAGCTCCTCTACGACGCCCTCGACGGCACGTCCGGGCAGACCGTAAGCTACGAAAACATACTCCGCGTCATCGACATATCCGGCTTCCCAGCGCTGCTCGTTTTCGCGCATGGCGCGGAGCTTTTCCATGTATTCATCGGATTCCTTCTTAAGATCTCTTCCGAGGAAGTCTCCGCGGCGGACCTTATATGTACCGTCAAGGCTCCAGCCGCACTTCTTTATCGGACGAAATTCGGGATATTCGCAGGGCTCCATCATCTGTCCGAGACCGCTTTCGGTCATGACCTCGACGATGCAGCGATACCTCTCGGCAATGTCGAAGGCCTCGAACATGAGATCGACGCCCTCCTGAACCGTGCTGGGGCAGAGGATGATGTTGCGGTAGTCTCCGTTGCCGCCGCCGCGGGTCTCGCGGTGATAGTCGGTCTGGGAGCCGTTGAGGGCGCCGAGACCGTTGCCCCACCGGACAACGTTGAGTATTACGGCCGGGAAATTCATCTGAGCCATGTAGGATATGCCCTCCTGCTTGAGGGATATGCCCGGTCCGGAGGAAGCGGTGAGCACGCGCCTGCCGCAGGCGGAGACGCCCATTACCATGTTGATGGCGGCCAGCTCGCTTTCAGCCTGAATAAACTGTCTTCCAAGCTCCGGCATACGTCCGGACAGATACTCCATGACCTCGGTCGAGGGAGTGATGGGATAGCCGGCGTACACCTCGACGCCGGCGCGCATTGCGGCTTCCGCCATTGCAATGTTGCCTTTTACCATATCGCCCATATGATAGCCTCCTTATTCTGATACGATGGTGAAGACCGCGTCGGGACATACGATGTAGCAAACGCCGCAGCCGATGCATTTCTCTTCATCAACCCTGATATGCTTATAACCTCTGCTGTTTATTTCATCGGTCATGGATATTGCCCCCCTTGCGCAGCTTTGCATGCACAGGGTGCAGGCCTTGCAGTTTTCGGGGTCTGTTACTGCTTTTTTCATTTCTTTCCTCCGATCATTATTTACAGGCCAGGATAGCCCAGGCTATTGATGTCACTTTTCCGCTTATCGACGCTGCGCGCGACGACATTACGACCGGCTTGCTCGCGCCTATGACAAGTCCGGCCGCCTGACCCTTGCCGAAATACCCGATGGCCTTGCCAAGGCAGTTGCCGGTCTCGATATTCGGCACAAGGAAGAGATCGACGTCGCCCGAAATGCGGCTTTCGATTTTTTTCTCGGCCGCGGCATCAGGACGCATTGCCACGTCGAACGCTATAGGCCCCTCGTAGACGGCCTCCGGCAGAAGCCCGCGCCCGGCCATATCCACGATAGCCGCCGCGTCGGCAGTTGCGGGCATTTTGGGGCTGACCTTTTCATTGGCCGCAAGGAGCGCCACCTTTGGCCGCTCTATACCCATGCTGTGCAGCACGGGAACGGCATTCTTAATGATCTCGACCTTGTCGTCAAGCGTCGGCGCGATGTTCATGCCGCCGTCGGTAATAAAAAACAGCTTCTTCTGCCCGGGCACGTCATACGCCATGATGACATTGAGCTGACGGCCGGTGCGCAGACCGACGTCCCTGTTCAGAACGGCGCGCAGAAAGTCGCTCGTATTGAGCTTGCCCTTAACGAGAACGTCCGCCTCGCCCGAGCTGACCAGCCCGACGGCGGCAAGTCCGAGCCTTCCGGGGTCCTTCTCGTCGACAACCCGGACACTGCCGAGATCGAAGCCGTCCGCCGCGGCAAGCGCCTCGAGCTCGTCTCTGTCGCCCACCATTATGACGTCGCACAGGCCGAGCTCGGAAACGCTCCGGGCGACGTGGAGCATCTTGTCGTCTGCTGCCGCCGCGATCGCTATGGTGCGCTTGGGCCTGCGTTCGAGCGCAGCCTTTACAATGTCGTTGAATTGAGAGTACATTTTACCTTTACCTCATTATTTTGAGTATATACGATACTGCTCGTCCCCATCCAGAACGCGCGTTATCCCCTCGCACAGAGCCTTCATTTCCTTTGCTCCGGGAACGACGGTGACCGGAGCGAGGAACGATACGCTCCCGCTTATCAGCTCCGTCAGGGTCTTGCAGTAGGCACAGCCGCCCGTAAGAATGATGCTGTCCACCTTGCCGGCGACAACGGTCGCCAGCGCGCCGATCTCCTTTGAGATCTGATACGCCATGGCGCTGAGAATGAAGCTCGCGTGCTCGTCGCCTGCGTTTATCATCTCCTCAACGCGAATGAGGCTGCTCGTCCCAAGGTGGGAAACAAGACCGCCTTCACCCTTTATGCGCTTCATCATCTCCGCTTTTCCGTACTTTCCGGAATAGCAGAGGTCAACATACGCTTTGCCGTTGAGCTTGCCCGCTCGCTCGGGAGACATCGGACCCTCGTCGTCGCTGCACAGATCGACGATACGGCCGTTTTTATGAAGGTTTATGCTTATGCCGCCTCCGAGGTGTGCAACGATGAAATTCATGTCCTCATATCTGCGCCTCATTTTATCCGCAACATCTCTCGCCGTCGCCCTGGTGTTGAGCACATGAGAGAACGGACGCCGCTTCACCTCCGCAAGGCCGGTCACTCTTGCGATATCCGCGACCTCGTTGACGCATACTGCATCGTAGATGTAAGCGCGGCAGCCGGCGGCTTTTGCAAACTCGTCGGCAAGTATCGCCGAGAGGTTCGACGGGTGGTTCGTTACGGGGCGGCGGCATGCCTCGAGCAGATTTTCCTCGACCAGATATGCGCCGCCCTCGGCGAAGCCGAACGTGCCTCCGCGCGCGGCGACGGCGTCATAGGGCTTGTCAAGCAGACCGCTGCGCTCAAGGCAGCTTCTGACGGCGGAATATCTGACGGGATACTGATCCGTGAGCGATGCGCAGTGCCTGAGCTCGTCTGCCGGGTGCTCGATGTTTTCGTCCAGCACCTGATCTTCGCCTTCAAATACCGCGATCTTTGTGGAAGTTGAGCCGGTGTTTATAACCAATATCCTGTACAATCTATCACTCCTTTTCTAAGCCTGCACCGCTGTACTGGCCGCAGCAGGAGCAGGACACGGAATCTGGGCCTTCCGTTTCTGATATGTCAAGTATAAGGTGCGCCGTTGCCGCGTGTCGACTTTCGGACAAAAAAACGGACTTTGCACTGTTTTTTGTGCAAAGTCCGTTTTGGAGTTTTGAAATCGCGGAGGCCCCGGCGGAGCTCAATACCTCATGGCTCTCGAGACAGTAAGCCTCAGATGCTGCTTCATGCGCATGCCGGCAAGGTCCTCGTCACGGCGGCAGACAGCGTCGTATATGGCCTTATGGCGCTCTACCATATTAACACAGCAGTTTACGTCCATTGCCGTATAGCGGAAGAAATGTATGCGCGGCACAAGCTTCTCGTATGTGTCGATGAGATACGGATTGTGGGAGGCGGCTACGATGATATGGTGAAACTCCTTGTCGAGCAGACCCAGGCTGCGGATCACCTCCTCGGCGCGGGCGGAGTCGATTATTATGAAATCATCGTCCCAGGCCGTCTTCGAGCCCTCGCCCAAAACCCTTGCGGCGCGGCTCAGGTTTTCCTTTATGCTCTTGAGCTCGGATATCCTTATCCGCGAGCAGGCGAGCCGGACGGCGAGCTCCTCTATTGCTATGCGCAGGTCGAGCAGGCCCATATAGTCGCCGATCTTCACCTTATATACGGTATAGCCCTGCGCCCCCTTCGTAAGATATCCGTCCTTTTCAAGAAGCCCCAGCGCGTCGCGCACCGGTGTGCGGCTCGTGTCGAGCTCGTCCGCTATCAGCTCCTGATTAAGCTTCTGGCCGGGCTCTATCCTGTGCTCGACGATATCGTCAAGGATGATTTTATACACGAGATCGGTGCTGGAGAGGAACGGGTTTTCCTCCTTCATCCTGTCAAGCTTCTTCTTTTTCTCTCTGTCTGCCGCCATATCGAGCCATCCTCTCAAGCCTTATGCTTATCGAATGAATAAGCTGTAATAAAACCACAGTGATATAATATAGATAAAAAATCCGCTTGTCAACAAAAGAAATTTGTTAAAGTTCACACTATTGAATGTTGAGCTCCGATAGGTGCAAAAAATGAAAAGCTGTTTTGATATCTGCACATTCATTTACTGAAACAATTATTTTTGACACGTCCTGGCATGCTCCGTATAATTTTAAATACATTGAGCTCCTTTTTGGGCGGGAGCGTCAAAAAACAGGGTGTGGGACAAGACTGGCGTGTCCCGCGGAAAACGATTTACAGGAGATATAGAAAATGAACTCACAAAAAATCTCTGCGGGCAAGTGGATAGCGCTGCTTATCGGCCTGCTGTGCATGTTTGCGACAGGACTGATCGCGCCTCCGGCAGGTTTATCTCAGGCGGGCTTCCAGGTGCTCGGTATTCTGGTCGGCGGCCTTACGCTTTTCCTTACCTGGGGCACAGGCTTCCCCAGCATGATGATCATCTTTGCACTGATGACGGTCGACGGCCTCACGGCAGCAAAGGTCACGCAGGCTACGTTCGGTAACAACACGGTCGTATTCCTGCTGTTCTGCATGATGCTTGCGGCCTGCCTCACCAAAAGCGGTGCCGCTCGAAGGATCGCGGTGTGGTTTCTTACAAACAAGCTCGCGCGCAGGAGCCCGTGGTGGACGGTCATAATGTTCTTTGCCGCAAACTATGTGCTCAACTTTGTCCTCTCCACGGCCGCCACCATCTTTGTCATGCTTCCGATAGCGGTCGAGATATTCGAGAGCGTCGGCATAAAGAAGGAGGATAAGGCTCCTATAGCCGTTGTTATGCTCCTCGGCACTCTGGTCACCGGCCTTATTTCCAACTCCGCAAACCCCATCTCTCACGCGACCATCCTTCAGGGCTTTTCCTTCTATGAATCCTTTACCGGCGAGGCCATGGACTTTTTCACCTACTGCGCCATCGCGACGCCCCTTACGATAGTCGCATGCGTCGTTTTTGTGCTTATGGTGAAATACTTATGGCGCCCCGATGTGTCGATGCTCAGCGGGATAAACTACGAAGCGCTCGAAAGCAGCGTCGGCCCCATGAGCAAACGCGAAAAGTGGTCTATCGTATTCTATATAATATGCGTTCTTCTGTGGATGATGCCCGGCCTGAGCAAGTATGTATGGCCTTCCGCGGCCCCGTTCTTCGGGAAGATCAATAACTGCCTGCCGCCGCTCGGCGCGCTGTTTCTTATGAATTTCATCAAGGTCGACGGCGAAAAGATACTTGACTGGGGCGAAGCCGTAAAGGCGGTCAACTGGCCCTCGTTCATGTTCATCGCCTCGATCATGGGTCTCGGCTCCTTCATGGGCAACGCGGATATCGGCATCCCCGAATGGATGTCGGCAACGCTCTCCCCGATATTTACGAATGTGAGCCCCTTCGTATTTCTGCTCATCATGGTCGTGCTGACCGAGCTCATGACGAGCTTCTGCTCCAACACCGTTACGGTGTCTGTCATGCTCGCCGTCGCCATGCCGCTTTCCCTGGGCATCTATGACGGACGCATCAGCGCCTTCGTCGTGGCGGCTCTTATAGCCGGCGCTGCCGATAACGGCTGGAGCGCGCCTCCGGCGTCTCCCACCGCCGCTGTCGTTTACGGCTCCGGCTGGGTCGAGTCCAGGCAGATGATGAAATGGGGCCTTCTGACCGCGCTCATGCATGCCGTGGTCACGATGACTGTCGGCTACCTGCTCGGCGTGGCCATCTGCGGCTGATAAGAGCCGAAAAAAAAGAAAAGGAGTTTTTTAAAATGAAAACAGCTATTCTCGGCTGCGGCGCGACCGGAAGCGTTTTCGCTTCCTATCTCAAGCTCGGCGGCGCAGATGACATATGGCTCATCGATCCGTACAGGGAGCACATGGATGCTGTGCGCGGCAGCGGCCTGATCATGACAGACCACAACGGTGAGCACCGTATCACCGGCTTCCACACGGCGTACACGGCGGAAGAGGTCGGCCCCTGCGATATTCTGATCGTGCTCGTAAAGTCCACCCACACCCGCACCGCTCTCGAGGGGGCAAAATGCTGCATCACGCCGCAGACGGCCGTCATATCGCTTCAAAACGGCCTCGGCAACGACCTCGATATCGCGCAGTTCGTCCCGGAGAAGCAGATAGGCTGCGGCTGCGGCCGTATCGGAACAGTCCTTGTAAGACCCGGCGTGTGCGAGTCCAAGCCCGCTCAGGGAATAATCAACATGTATATCGGTCCGGTCTACGGGGGAGAGACAGCCGCCGAGGGTTGTCGATACATAACCGACTGCTTTGCCAGGGGCGGACTGAACCCGGAGTATCTGGACGATGTGCGCCCGGCGCTCTGGAAAAAGGCGGCGTCCAACAGCGGCTTCAACACAGTATGCGCTGTGCTCGGACTGACCATGAAGCAGGTATATGACGACGAAAACGCCATAGCCCTCGTCAGGCAGATACTCAGGGAAGCCAGCGACTGCGCAAAGGCCCTCGGCATTGCCGACGACCTCTACACCGGACTTGTCAGCGATATTCCCAAGACCGTTGCAAGCTACGGCGATTACTATCCCTCGCTTGCACAGGATATGCTCATTTATAAGCGGCAGACCGAGGTCAACACCCTCTCGGGAGCGATCTCCCGCTACGGAAAGCTTGCGAATACGGCCACCCCGACCTGTGATGTCCTTTCGCAGACCGTGCGGGCGATACAGGCCAATTACGACAAGCGCTATAAGGATAAAGATTGAAAAAGCGGCGCCGGGCGTACCGCGCCCGGCGCCTTTAACAGGAGAGAAAAATGAAAAAAGAACATTCCGCCGCCAGATGGGGGATCCTCGTGCTTGCGGCGATGGTCATTTTCGCGGTAAAGCTCCTCCCGCCGCCGGAAGGCCTGTCGGCCGCCGGCTTTCAGATACTCGGCATCCTCGCCGTGGCGATCCTTCTTTTCCTCAGCTGGGGCGTCGACTGGACAAGCATGTTTGTTGTCGCGCTGCTGATGACCGTTCCCGGGCTGAGCGCAGCGACGGTGACTCAGGCGACATTCGGCAATAATACGGCAGTCTTTCTGGTCTTCTGCTTCATGCTCGCGGCCTGCCTTACAGAAAGCGGCGCCGCAAGGCGCATAGCGGTGTGGTTTCTCACAAACAGGCTTGCCCGCAAAAACCCGTGGTGGACCATAGCGATGTACTTTGCCGCGGTCTACATCCTTGATCTTGTGCTCTCGTCCGCGACCTGCATCATGATCTTTCTGCCGATACTTATGAGCATATTTGAAAGCATCGGGCTTGACCGCGAAAAGGACAAAAGCCTTTCGTCGATGCTGCTGCTGTGCACGGTCACCGTGGCGCTGCTCTCAAACGGCACGAATCCGATATCCCACGCCGTGACGATACAGGGCTTCTCGCTCTATGAATCGTATACCGGCCAGGAGATGGACTTTTTCACCTTCGGTGCCGTTACCACGCCTGTGTCCGTGCTGTCCGTGATCGTCGTCTTTCTGCTTGTGCGCTTCGTCTGGAAGCCGGACGTCACCGCGTTTACGCGCATAGATTACGACGCCATGGCAGGCTCCTGCGGGCCGTATACCGGGAGAGAACGCTGGTCGCTGATAATTTATCTCTGCTGCGTGGTCCTCTGGCTGCTGCCGGGTCTGAGCAAATATCTTTTTCCGGAGCTCTATCCCGCGCTGTCGAAAATAAATAATTGCTATCCGCCGCTCGGCGCGCTGTTTCTTATGAATTTCATCAAGGTCGACGGCGAGAAGATACTCGATTGGAAAGACGCGGTGAAAGCCGTCAACTGGCCGACCTACCTCTTCATTTCATCGATAATGGGGCTGGGCTCATTTATGGGCAACACGGATATCGGCCTTTCGGCGTGGCTGTCCGGACTCATGGCTCCCGCCTTTGAAAACGTATCTCCGGCAGTCTTTGTCATCATCATGATCGTCGCGGTAGACGTGTTCACTAATTTCTGCTCGAATTCCGTCGCGCTTTCGGTGGTGTTTGCGGTAGCCGTTCCGCTGTGCATGAATATTTATTCCGGAGCGCTCAGCCCCATGCTCGTAGCCATTCTCGTGACGACCTCGGCCATGAACGGCTGGGCCACTCCGCCAGCCACACCGACTGCCGCGGTCGCATACTCGTCAGGCTGGACGGACAACCGACAGGTCTTCCGCTGGGGAATGCTGTTTATGACGGTCCAGATAATCATCTGCTCGGGCGTCGGCATCCCCCTTGCAAGGCTGCTGACAGGCTGAAAAGCGGGCGCCCGCAGAATTGCCGCCGGCAAATTATAAAACGCACATACCTCCGCTGCTCAGAGCAGAGGTATGTGCGTTCGATTTTTTTCTTCTCATGCGCTGACGGTGTGCGTCAGGAGATAGTCGGTGAGCTTGCGGCAGTAGTTCGGCTGCATATGTACGCCGTCGGGGGAGGCGTCGTCGGGCAGCGAGCCGTTGACGGCAAGCGCCTCAAAGCCGTTGACGTAATAGACCTGCTTCTGCGCGCACATGCCGAGGATGCGCTCGTTGAACATCTGCACGCGCTCGTTCGTGAGCATATCCGAGCTCTGCGCGGCCTTCGAGCCGACCGGCAGGATGCTTATGATGTATATCTGCGCCTCGGGGTGCGTCTCGCGCAGAAGGTCGACGATGCGGCCGTAGTATTCGATGAATTTGTCGAGATTGTACCAGCCCAGCTCGTTGATGCCGAGCATGACGTAGACCTTGCCGTATTTGAGGTCGTTGCGCAGCGCGTCGGCGACGGTGACGGCGCCGGAATCCGTCTCGATATAGGGCTTTGTGAACACGTCGGCGACATTCAGGCCGACATGCGTGTAGACCGAGGAGTGCTCGAACTTCGCGTAGTTCATGATGCCCTCCATGCGCGAATCGCCGACGAAGGCCGCGTCCTTGAACCAGGAGTCGTCTCTCGCCTCGGAGGCGGGAACGGGAGAGGCATAGTCGTACTCCGGCGCGGGGGTCGGCGTGGGAGCCGGCTGGCTCGTGGGCTCTGCCGAGGGCGTGACGGAGTTGGCTTCATAATACGCGGCCGACTCCTTTCCAACGGCGTCAGCGTCCGCCAGAAGCTCCTTCATCCTGCTCTCTATCGCCGCGGGGTCCTTTGCCACTATCATGACCGCGTAGTCGCCCTGCGTGAATATAACGGCGTTCTCGAGCATCTCGACGCTCTCGGGACTGTACAGCTCGAAGGTCTGGCGCTGCATATCGCGGCGCGCCTTCAGCGCGTCGGTCAGCGTCTTGACGTCCGTGCCGCCGGCCGCGACGAGAACGCTTATCTCATCGGACTTTGCGCCCGAGGAATAGGCAATTGCATAGTCGCGCACGGCGCTCGTCTCGATGCCGTAGAAATAGTAAAATTTGTTTGTAAAGCTCTGATCGTCCGAGCCGCACAGCGTGTCGGCGTTCTCAGGCCCTGCAGAGTTCATCGTCGCTGCGATAAGATCCTTTGCGGATACGTCTGCCGTTTTCCCCCCGCCCCTGCTGCATGCGCAGACCGAAAGCATGCAAAGCACGGCGAGCAGCAGTGCTGTGAGTCTTTTCATGGCTGCCCCCTGATAATATTCGCTGTATTGACAGAATAACAACACGGGCCCCCTAAGTCAACATAATTCTGTTACTTTGAGAGCAAATTTTTTTACATAAAGATCAGACCGTATTTGTGCACTTTTTCTGTAAGAAAAAGTAATCACTATATCTTGTATTCGCTGCGCAGAAGGGCATACAAGCCGTCCCTGTTTTCGGGCGTGATGATGTACAGCCGGCAGTCCGGATGGCTGCGCACGGCGCGCAGAAAGCCTGTGTTCTGAGCCTTTACGGAGGCGAGCACGTCGTAGCGGCCGGACAGTATTTTCATGACGGCGGCCTTGAAGCGCTCCTCATGCTCCTCGAGCGTCCCCAGCTCGTCGAGAACGACCAGGCTGCCCTCGGGGATCGCCTCCAGGATCGGGGCCGCCATGCTGCTCATGTACTCGGGATGCCGCTCGATATCGCCGCCGCGTATGCGCATGATGACCTGCGCGTCCTCTATCCTCTCCGGCGGCGCGGCTATATCGTAGAGATAGACGCTTGAAACGCCGCTTTCGTCCTCGGGCATGCGCACGGTGATATAGCCCCGCGGCTGCCGGTGCATGTCCGAAACGAGCCTGCGTATGAGCGTTGACTTGCCGGAATCAATATCTCCGCAGAGAAGTATCTTCATTTTGTGTGCTCCTGTTGCATAATCGCTTGTAAATATCAAAATTTTGTTGTATATTTATCAATAGAATTATAAAACGCCCGTTTTCAATTGTCAAACGAAAGGAAGATATTATATGGCAGAAAAGATCAATATCGGGGACCTCATGGTCGAGAGCTACGCGGACAGGACGCTCAAGGCATATTCCGGGCTGATGGCCGAGCCGAAGAACGTTTTCGGCCTGGGCTCGGCGGCGGCGGGCTCGTCGATGTGCGCGGCGTCCGCCGCCCTGCGCGCCCTGCGCCTTACGGCGTCGGAGGACGCGGATATGCTCCATGCCGAGCAGGATATGGAGAAGCTGCGCGTTTATTTCCTGCATCTCATCGACGAGGAGAACAAGGCCAAGAAGCCGCTTGAAAAGCTGCTGGCCCAGGAAAGCCCCGACGAGGCGGAGCTCGAGGCGGCCTACCGCACGGCCTGCTGCATCATCGACGAGGTGTTCTACATGTCCATCCGCGTCGTCGAGACGCTTGAGCCGGTGGCCGATAAGCTCAGCGCCGGGGCCGCGCCCTTTGCCTCGGCGGCCGTGCATTTTGCGAAGTGCGGCATGGACTGCGTGCGCATACAGAAGGCCGTGTACTCGACGAAGATGAACGAGCCGGTGTTCGCGCACACCACAAGACGCGAGCCCGAGATCGCGATAGAAAACAGCAGGGAGCTCTTCGACGGCCTGATAAAAAAGCTCGAGGCGAAGATAGTCTGAAGCAAACGCAAAAAATCCCCGACCTCGGTCGGGGATTTTTTAGTGTATTGATCACTTGCCGAGGTGGAAGGCGTTGCCGTTGGCATCCTGGAAGTACTGGTTTGCGTAGTTGTCCTGGATGCAGTGTACGACCTTGGTGAGGATGTCGCAGGTCGGGGTGGGGATGCCGAGCTCTTTGCCGTACTCGGCGATCTTGCCGTTGAGCACGTCGATCTCGGTCTGACGCTGATGGAACAGCGCGTCCTGGCACATGGAGGGGTAGTAGTCGCCGATGTTGGTGACGATGTCGGCATGGTCGTGAGCGATGAACTCGTCGGCGTCCATGGGAACGCCCTTTGCGGTAGCGACGGCGCAGGTCTCGCGGATGACGCCGTGGAACAGCTGCTGGCCCCAGGGGTCGGCCTCGACCTCGCCGATCTTCAGACGCAGGACAGCGCAGACGGTGTTGACGGTCGCGTTGACACAGACCTTTTTCCAGATGAACTTGTAGATGTTGTTGTCGGTGCCCGGCTCGCCGTCGCGCCAGTATGCGTCGCAGCCGCCCTCGCGGTAGCACTTGAGCATCTCCGCGCAAGCCGCGTCGTTGAGCTCGCTTCTGACAGCGCCGCCGAAGTTCATCTGAACGCCGCCGGCAGGAGTGGATACGCAGTGGCCGGGCTCGGGCAGAGCGGTGCCGAGAACGCCGGAGCCGATGACGCAGCGCTCCTTCGGGAAGACCTTGAAGAGGTTGTCGTCGTTGCCCAGGCCGTTTATGAGGGAAACGGCGACGGTGCTGTCGCCCACGACGGGCAGGGAGTCCTGGATGGCCTGCTCGAGCTGGGTCGCCTTGGTCATGTAGATGATGACGTCGACCTTGCCCTCGGCCTCGGCGGCCGCCGCGGAGCTGGTGTAGGTGCGGAAGCCCTTGAGCTGGTAGTTGTAATCGGTGTATGCGCCGTTCTCCTCCTGATGGATGGTAAAGTGCATGCCGTCTGCGGCGACCTTGTTCATATGTGCCTCATAGCGGTCGATGAGGATCATGTCTGCGCCGCCCTTTTTCAGGTAAGAAGCAAAAACGCTGCCTGCCGCGCCGGAACCGTACATTGCAATTTTCATTGTTATAGTCTCCTTATAAGAATTTTTTATTTTTCGCAATACTGCTTGTCGTAGCTTTGCTGTATTGTCTGTATCATGAGCGTCAGCGCCTCGTTGACGGGGGTGGGGACGCCGAGCTCGCGCCCGCAGCGCACGATAGCGCCGTTTAAAAGCCCGATCTCGGTCTGACGCCGGTGGATGAGCACATCCTGCGCCATGGAGGGATAGTATTCGGCAAAGCCCTCTCTGAGCCGCGGGAGCTCGGCGAGCATCTCGTCCCAGAGGTCGACGCCCGTGAGCGCCTTTGCTACCGCGCAGCCCTCGGCCCATACGCTTTTTATGAGCTGCCGCCCCGTCTCGCAGTCGAGCATCGGGCCGACCCTGAGCCGCGTGAGCGCCGCGAGCGTATTGTAGCCGCTGTTGGATATCGCCTTTTTCCATACGAAGGGGCGTATATCCTTTTCAAAGCTCGCAAGGCAGCCGCCGTCGCAGAAGCATTTTTCCAGCGCCCTGCCGGCCCTTTCAGAAACGGGGTCGTTTTCCGCCGCGCCGAAGCGCATGATAACGCCGCTTTCGGGCTTTGATACGCATCTGCCGGGCTCGGGCAGCTCGGTGCCTATCGTGCCGAAGCCGTAGAGTATCCTGTCCGCGGGGACGTATTTTTTAAGCGCCTCGTCGTTGCCGATGCCGTTTTGCAGCGATACGACGACCGTTTCACTGCCGATGCAGGGCAGCACCGAGGGCATGATGCCGTCGGTCTGCGTGGCCTTGACCATGAGTATGACCATGTCCATAGGGCCGATAGCCTCGGCGGAACAGGCGGTGTGAAAGCCCGTGAGGAGCTCCTCGCCGGAGGGGGTGACGAAGCTCATGCCGCTCTCCGCGACCTTGTCCATGTGGGCCTTGTAGCGGTCGACGAGCCAGAGCTCTGCGCCGCCCTTATTGAGATATGAAGCAAAAACGCTGCCGGCAGCGCCGGAGCCTATCATGGCAATTTTCATTGATATTCACCTGTTCAAACACCACCGGAAGCCCGGTGGTGTCTGAGTTTAGTTATTATTCGAGCTCTGCCTTCTTCTCCGCCTCGAGCTTCTTGATCTTGGGGATGCCCCAGATCAGCACGGGGATGTAGATGGCGAGGATGGCGTAGTAGCCGTCGTAGCCGTAGGCGTACTTGATGATGCCGCTCAGGCCGAGCAGGGAGACTGCGAAGCACAGCGCGATGACGATAACGCCGACGATGACGCTGCGGACCTTCTCGCTCTTGATCGTGTTGGGCATGCAGTGGCCCTGGAAGCGCTGGATCATGGTGAACACGAGGGTGACGCTGGTGGATACGAAGGCGCTGAACAGCAGGATGCTGAAGACGACCATCATCCACTTGATGCCGACGAGGGAAAGAACGGTCTGGTTGGGGATGCCGCTTATCGCGTTGGTGAAGCCCTCAACGCCCGCGCCCTGGAGCGCGGCCAGCAGCGGGTACCAGCGGCAGAGCATTGCCGCGGAGGCAGCCAGAGCGCAGCCGTTCATGAGCCAGCCGAGGATGTTTGCACGCTTGATGCCCTTGAGGGACAGGCCTTCGCCCGCCGCGATCATCGGGGGGATGGAAACGCACTGGAACGCCGAGTAGATAGCTATGCCGAGCCAGACCGCCTTTGCGGGGTTGTCGGTGTATGCGGCGGCCTGGAGATTGTTTGCCGCGAGGTACTGAGCCGAGATGCTGTCGAGGTCGGCCGCAAAGCCGGTGACGACGATGACCGCGGTGGAGATGAGGATGGCGACCGAAAGAACGGTGGAGGCCGCGATGACGAGCTTTACGCCGAAGATGCTCAGAACGATGAGCAGGGCGACGATGATGAGGTTGAACATGAGCTTGTTTGCGGTGACGGTATAGTCGACGCCGAAGAAGTTCGCGAGGACCTCGCCCGCGCCGGCGACAGCCGCGCCGACAGCCGCAAGCAGGATTATGATATAGAATATCTCAAAGAATACCTCCATCCAGGGCTTCGGATAAAGCGCCGCGAAGGTGTCCTTGTAGTTGGTAAAGCCGTTGAGCTTTGCAAACTTCATGACGGTGTATATCACATATGCAAGTATGCCCATTGCTATAATGGGGAATGCGACGGCCATCCAGCCGTACTGCGAGAAGTAATTGACCACCTGGTTGCCGGAGGCGAAGCCGCCGCCGACGTGGGTGCCGAACCACACGGACGCTACGGTAAACGCGGCCGCCCATGTGCCCTTGGCTGCTTTGTTGTTCATGATTGACTCTCCTTTTTCTAAGTCTCTTCTTTATATAACACTGCCCGTTCAGCACCCCGGCTCCTCAACCTGAAATGCCGAATATCGGGCTCATGCACATCTCAAAGCGCTTCAAAAACGCCCTATTTCTCCCGGGGCCGGGGCAAAAATGCCGGCCGCAGCCTTTTCAAAACGCATGCATATTTTATATGTATGTTTACAATGCGTCAACATTTGCACCAAAATTTCAATAATTTCTGCATGTCAAAAAACAAACAAATGAGCTATTTTAAACAAATTCACTGAAACGAATCCAAAACGATTAAAAAAAATCGAAAAAATTATCCGAACAGATAAAACGGCGCAAAAATCAAAAGTTTTTGCATGAGTGCAGAAAAGCTGTGGCAAATATTTGTTCTGAGCAAAAACCCGTGCAGTTTCGGTAGATTGAGGCATTTTTAACTTGCGTTCGGTACATAATCATGTGCATTTGGCTCGCCGCTCAATTATTGACAGCGCTAATTAATTGACAATGTGCATGCTTTCATGATATAAGTATCTCAGACCTATAAAGAAGATACCGGCCGTTACGGCGGCAAATTTTAAAACAGGGGGAAATACTATGGCAAACAGACCGAATATCCTTGCGCTGGCATCGAAGATCAGCCTTGAGAGCCTGACCTACACGGGCATCACCTATAAGGATCCCGAGTACAGGATCCTTGCGCCCATCGTCGACGACGATATGTGCGCCGTCATGATGCGCATGCGCCTCGAGAAGGACTTTTCCGTCGAGGATCTGGCAAAGAAGGCAAAGAAGAGCGTCGAGTTTACGCAGCAGCAGTGCGATAAGCTCGTCAAGGCCGGCGTCATCCGCGTTCGCTACCACGGCGACAGACCCTTCTACTACTATCCCATCTGGGTGCCCGGCATCATGGAGGGCATACTCGGCAACCGCGAGCAGTGCGAAAAATATCCCGACCTTGCGGTCTGCTTTGAGGAGTACACCCGCATCCGCGTCGGCATGCTCGCTCCCGTGCTCGGCAGGGGCGTAAACTTCATGCGCGTAATGCCCGTTATGAGCGCCATAGAGAACAACAGCCACGCCGCGTCCTACGACGAGCTGTCGACCATCATCGAAAACGCGACGGCCATCTCCGTCGGCCCCTGCTCCTGCCGCCGCTCGCGCCGCCTCATGGGCGAGGGCTGCGGCCATCTGGAGGAGGATATGTGCATGTACCTCAACGACAATGCCATAAACTTCGCCAAAAACGGCGAGCACCGCCTCATCAGCAAGGAGGAGGCCTACGAGATACTCAAGCGCGCCGAGGATAACGGCCTTGTCCACGACGTGAACCAGGCCCCCGGCTTCGACGGCGTGACCGCCATCTGCAACTGCTGCGGCTGCTCCTGCTACGCGCTGCGCATAGCCGAGATGTTCCGTTCGCCCGAGGGCGTGAGCTCGAACTTCATCGCAAGGGTCGACAAGGACAAGTGCGTCGCCTGCGGCCAGTGCGTCGAAAACTGCCAGCCCAACGCCGTCAGGCTCGGCCAGAAGCTGTGCACCAGCGACCCGCACGTCTCCGACGCCTATCAGTCGGACAGGGAAGTTCCCTGGGATAAGAGGAGCTACAACGTCGATTACCGCACCACCCGCACCGACGTCATGCCCTCCGGCACGGCCCCCTGCAAGGCGGAGTGCCCGGCGCATGTTCCCGTTCAGGGCTACATAAAGCTCGCCTCCCAGGGCCGCTACACCGAGGCTCTGGAGCTGATAAAGAAGGAAAACCCCTTCCCGGCGGTCTGCGGCCGCATCTGCAACAAGGCCTGCGAGGACGCCTGCACCCGCGGCGATATCGACTCGCCCATCGCCATCGACGATATAAAGAAGTTCATCGCCGAGAAGGACCTCGAGGCAAAGCACCGCTTCGTGCCCAAAATGGTCAATCAGACCGGCAAGCCCTTTGATGAGAAGATCGCCGTCATCGGCGCAGGCCCCGCCGGCCTGAGCTGTGCGTACTATCTCGCCGTCAAGGGCTACCCCGTTACCGTATATGAAAAGGAAAAGGCGCTCGGCGGCATGCTCACCATGGGCATACCCTCCTTCCGCCTTGAAAAGGACGTCATAAACGCCGAGATCAGGGTCCTCAAGGACCTGGGCGTGAAGTTCAAAACCGGCGTCGAGGTCGGCAAGGACATCTCGCTCGACGATCTGCGCGCCAAGGGCTTCAAGGCCTTCTATCTCGCCGTCGGCGCGTCGAAGGGAACTCCCGTCGGCTGCCAGGGCGACGAGCTTGACGGCGTATTCACCGGCATAGACTTCCTGCGCGAGGTCAACCTCGGCGAAAAGCCCGCCATCGGTAAGAGCGCGGCCGTCATCGGCGGCGGCAATGTCGCAATAGACGTCGCCCGCGCGGCTGTGCGCCTCGGCGCGAAGACCACAGTCGTCTACCGCCGCGACCGCGATTCCATGCCCGCCGACAACGACGAGGTCGAGGAGGCCATCGCCGAGGGCGTGAAGTTCATGTTCCTCGCGGCTCCCGCCGAGATAAGCGGCGAGGGCAGGGCAGAGAAGCTCAAGGTCGAGATCATGGAGCTCAAGGCCGGAAAGCCCGTCGGCACCGGCAGGTTCGAGACGCTCGAGGTCACCTCCGTCATCTCCGCGATCGGCCAGAGGATCGAGCTCGGCGGCATGAAGTGCATCGAGACCGGCGCCAGGGGCGAGGTGAAGGTGTCCCTGCCCAGCTGGCAGACCAGCGTCCCCGACGTTTTCGCCGGCGGCGATGCCGTGACCGGCCCGAAGTTTGCCATCGACGCCATCGCGGCGGGCAAGGAGGGCGCGATCTCCATCCACCGCTACGTGCATCCCGGCCAGTCGCAGGTCATCGGCCGCGACAGGCGCGACTATAAGTCGATGAACACCGCCACCGCCGGCGTCTCCGTCGCGGGCTTTGACACCGCGCCCCGTCAGAAGGCCGCCGCGGGCTCTGCGAAGGAAGCGAAGAAGACCTTCAGCGATCTGCGCGGCACGTTCACCGAGGAGCAGCTGAAGACCGAGACCTCGCGCTGCCTCGGCTGCGGCGCGGCCGTCGTCGACGAGAGCCTCTGCGTGGGCTGCGGCATCTGCACCACCAAGTGCAAATTCGACGCCATCCACCTCGAAAAGGTCAGCGACTATGTCGGCGCGCCCTACTTCAAGGCCCTGCTCGGCGCCGCCGGAAACGCGCCGGCCGCGGTCGCGAAGCTCGTCACGAAGAAGATCGCGAGAAAGTAAGGAGCCGCGCTATGCATGAGATAGGCGTCGTCCGCTCCATGGTCAGGACCGTCACGGACTTTGCCGCGGAAAACAAGATAGACGAGGTGGCCGAGATCGTTCTGGATATCGGCGAGCTGTCGCTGGTCGTCCCGAAGTACGTCGAGGAGATATATCCCAACGTGGTCGAGGACACCTTTCTGAAGGACACGAAGCTCATAATAAACGTCGTCCCCGGCATGGCCGAGTGCGACGAGTGCAACGAGCTGTTCAACGTCATCGAGCACGAGGGCTATTGCCCCAACTGCGGCAGCTTTGAAAAAACGATCCTCTCCGGCAAGGACTTCCTCATACGCGAGATCCACGTTTTTTGATGGCGCATTAAAATTGTACTTATACGTATAGTGCGCCGGCCCGGTGACGAAGCCGCTGACAAAACCGCAGCACTGCCGCCTCTTTGCCTTCCCCTTGAGGGGAAGGTGTCGCGCTTGCGCGACGGATGAGGTGTCGTCAGATCGCGGCGACAGCCGCAGCATTGTTTGTAGGGAACGGGCTTGCCCGTTCCGCATAGTCGGAACTGAATTTAATACAAAAAGCAGAAAAGACAGCCAAGGCTTAAAGCCAAAGCTGTCTTTTTTCATGCGTTTGTTAGTTTTAAAACGGAGCGGGCAAGATGAGTTCCCTACAGGGCTCGTCGGAAGCCGCCGGCCGGGCTGACGCAATATATGTATCCGCACGATCTCAATGCGCCGCCAAAAAAGCGCCGCCAAAAACTAAACGTAATCCTCGAGTCTGCGGATGCTGCCGCTGCGCGGGACGTAGTGCGCAAGGCAGTCCATCGCCTGCTGCGGCGTCCGGGCGACGGAATACAGCGACAGGCAGCCCTTCGACATGAAGCGCCGCTGCGCCAGCTGCGCGAGCATGCCGAGCATGGCGTCGTGAGCGCCGAGGGTGTTGAGCAGCACGATGGCGCGCCCGTCGCGGCCGAGCTGCTTGAGCGTGAGCATCTCGAAAAACTCCTCGAGCGTGCCGATGCCGCCGGGCAGCACGATGCAGGCGTCGGAATTATCCTGCATCAGCTGCTTGCGCTCGCGCATGGTCTCGGTGAATATCATGCGGCTGCACTCGGGGTACAGTATGCCGGGCTCGTCGAAAAACCGCGGCGCAATGCCGACTATCTGCCCGCCGAAGCGCCGCACTCCGCGCGCGCAGGCGCCCATCAGGCCCTCCGCGCCGCCGCCGAATACGATAGAGTCGCCGTTTTTCGCGATAAGCTCTCCGAGAGCTTCGGCCTCGGCGTAATAGCGCTCATCCAGTTCGCGGCCGGACGCGCCGAAAATGCATATCCTCATCAGTCGTCAAGGTCCTCGAAGGCGTCAAGGCCGCGCTTTGCCTCGGGCTTGTTGTCGCCGTGCTTTACGAAGAGCATCGTCAGGAAGCTGAGCGCGACGAACACGGCGGCGTAGGGGAACAGCACCGTGTAGCTTATATGCCGCATCAGCGAGCCGGCGACGATCGGGGTCACGACCTGCGCGACCATCGAGAAGGTGTAGTAGTAGCCGGTGAATTTGCCTATGTCCGAGCCGCGGCACATCTCGACGACCATCGGCAGGGAATTTACGTTGATCGCCGCCCAGGCGAGGCCCACGAGCGCGAACACGATGAACATGACGAGGTTGATGCTGCTGTAGGCCGTTGTAAGGAAGTAGCCCAGGGCAAAGCAGACCGTCAGCAGGATGATGCCGGCCATGATCGTGCGCTTTCTGCCGACCTTCGAGGCCATGATGCCGATGGGTATGTAGCTGACGACGGCGCCGCCGGTCGCTATGAGCAGGCAGGTCGACGCGCCGCCCAGAGCCTGTCCCATTACCTGGCTCACATAGGTCGTGAACCAGGTCTCGACCGCGTTGTAGCCGATAAACCACAGGCAGATAGACAGCAGCAGGAAGATGAGGCTCTTCTTTACGGGCCCGGGCAGGGTCTCGTTGCCGCTGCCGTCGTCCTCGGCGAGGTTCCACTCGGGGTGCTGCCGCTCGAGCGCCTGCTGCTCGGCGACGAGCCGGGGCTCCTTTATCGTCAGAAACAGTATGGCTATCGAGACGAACATGATCGCGGAGACGACCATGAACAGCGGCTGATAGTCGACGTGCGCGAGACCCGCGACCCTGCTGTTGGGGTACATGAGCGCCGCGACGCCGAGATAGATCACGCCGCCGAGCGCGCCCATGAGGTTTATGATGGCGTTGCCCTTGCTTCGCAGGGGCTTGGGGGTGATGTCCGGCATCAGGGCGACGGCGGGGGAGCGGTAGGTGCCCATCGCGACCAGCAGCAGACCGAGCACGACCACGAAGGACGCGGTCTTGAAGGCGCTCGGCGCTGCGGAGTAGCTGTTGTCGATCAGCGGCAGCAGGTTCATGAGTATGATGGCAAGGCCCGTGCCGAAAAGGATAAACGGCATGCGCTTGCCGATCCTGGTGCTCGTTTTGTCCGATATCGCGCCGAACAGCGGCAGCAGAAACAGCGCGAGCACGTTGTCGGCCGCCATGATCGCTCCGGAATATGTCTCGTTGAGGTGGAAGGTGTTGGTCAGTATCAGGGGGACGATGCTGTTGTACATCTGCCAGAACGCGCAGATGGACAGGAAGGCAAAGCCCGTGAGTATGGTGCGTTTGTTGTCAAGCTTCATTATCCGCTCTCCTCCAGATCCGTTGTGCCTCGATTATACCACAGCGCCCCGCCGATTAACAGATTTTTTTACCTTTGTGCGCCGCCAAAAAGCTGTATTCAAAAATAGATGACCTAATATTTAATATTAGGTCTTGACAAGGCGCGGTTTGTGTATTATAGTGCGATTAGCACGTATAACCGATGAAGTTGGTCGGATTTAGCGGCGCTGCTGCATTTTACCTGTATATTCACCGCGCCCGCGCCTGCGTCAATGCGCCTGTAAAAAAGGAGATACTGTTATGAAGGACAAAACGATCAGAAAGCTAGTGTTTGCGGCATTGTTTGCGGCGCTCAGCTGCGTTTCGACGATGGTGATACGGATCCCGACGCCCATCGGCGGCTACATCCACGCCGGCGACGCGGTCGTGCTGCTTTCGGCGTTCCTGCTCGGCCCGTGGTGGGGCGCGGCGGCGGCCGGGCTCGGCTCCGGGCTTGCCGACCTAATCGCAGGCTACGGCCTGTACGTTCCCGGCACGGTCGTGATAAAATTCCTCGTCGCGCTGCTGGCCGGTGAGCTGCTGCGCTGCAAATTCGTAAGCTCCGCCGCCGCAAGGGCGGTGATCGCCGGAGTCGCGGGCGAGCTCGTAATGGTCCTCGGCTACCTCGGGTACGAGGCGTTCATCCTCGGCTACGGCGCGGCCGCCGTCGGCGGTGTGCCGATGAACTGCATCCAGGGCGCATTCGGCGTCGTCGCCGGCTCGGCTCTGTACATGGCTCTGTCAAAAACGAAGTTTTTCGATACGCTCTGAGCCCGCCGCCGGTAGATCTGCCGCCGCAGAGGATAAGCGGCACCCGCGTGAGGCGGCAGCCTTGAGGTTTCCTCCACTGTCCCGATACCGGGACTCCGCAATAAGCGTATCGGTACAACGTCGGTGCGCCTCTAAAAAAACACTTGATTTTTTGGACGGGATTAGGTACAATATCAGGGCACAATGTAAGGGAGTGAGCGCGATGGCAAAGCTTGTTTCAAAGATAGTTGAGATCTGGCACGACCGCAAGCGTATCCTCGGCATGCCGATAAGCTTCACGCGATATGCGCTCAGCGAGGACAGGCTGTTTTTAAAGCGCGGCTTCCTGAACGTCAAGCACGACGAGATCGTGCTGTACCGCGTGCGCGATCTGCGCGTGACGGTGTCGCTGTGGCAGCGCCTCTTCGGCGTCGGCACGGTGACGGTGATATCGACGGACAAGAGCATCCCCGAGCTCACGCTCAAGAACATCCGCCAGCCCAACGAGGTGAAGGAGCTCATCCACGAGCACGTCGAGAAGATGAAGATCGAGCGGCGCATGCGCGTCGGCGAGATGAGCATGGACCTCGGCGACGACGCGATAGACCTCGAGGACGTGAATTAAAAAAACAGACGGCGCAGGCCGCTTGTATATACGGATAGGTATCGAAGTGGTCATAACGGCCCTGACTCGAAATGCGCGTTGGCTCTGGCCGTTTTCTCCGCTGAAAATCCTTGATTTATAAGGGTTTTAGTCAGTTCAAATTTCAAAATTTTATATCGTTCTTGCCTGTTTTTCTTGCATTTTCTCAGCGCACGGAAAACAGTTAAGATACACGGAGAGTTGTCCGAGTGGTCGAAGGTGCGGCACTCGAAATCATGTGATTAGTCCCCAAAAGTGAATATTTATACATGGAAGCGTATCGAAGTGGTTGTAACGAGCTGCACTCGAAATGCAGTTGTCCGCAA
>CAVFTR010000014.1:0-46369 GCA_963625685.1 bacterium | reverse complement strand
AGGGGAAGCTGTCACCGAAGGTGACTGATGAGGTGTTATTAATTATTACATCCGCGCCAAAAACTATACGTCGGGAGCGCCCCGCTGCGCCTCTAAAAGGCTTGAAAAATGACAATACTGTGTTATAATAAAATATTATAATTTGCCCTTGCTGCGCGAGGGCTCCCGTAAGGTAAACGGAGGTTAGGAAATGGGAAAAAAGCAATTCAAGGCCGAGAGCAAGCGTCTGCTTGATCTCATGATCAACTCTATCTACACAAACAAGGAGATATTCCTCAGAGAGATCATCTCCAACGCGTCCGACGCGATTGACAAGCTGTGCTACATCTCGCTGACCGACGACAAGGTCGGCCTCGAGAGAAGCGACTACCGCATACGCATCACCGTCGACAAGGACGCGCGCACGATCACCGTGTCCGACAACGGCGTCGGCATGAGCATGGACGAGGCCGAGAAGAACCTCGGCGTCATCGCAAAGAGCGGCTCGTTCAAATTCAAAAACGATATGAGCGCCGAGGAGGCGGAAAAAGACGATATATCCATCATCGGCCAGTTCGGCGTGGGCTTTTACTCGGCCTTCATGGTCTCCGACAAGGTCACCGTCATAACGAAAAAATACGGCGAGGAAAAGGGCGTCAGATGGGAGAGCAGCGGCGCGGACGGCTACACCGTCGCCGAGTGCGAAAAGTACAGGCCCGGCACCGACGTCATCATGCATATAAAGGAGGACACCGACGAGGAGATCTACGGCTCCTTCCTCGAGATATGGAAGCTCAAGGCGCTGGTGAAGAAATACTCCGACTATGTCCGCTGGCCCATCGTCATGGACATCACCCATCAGGAGCAGCAGCCCACCGGCGAGGAGGACGCCGACGGCAAGCCCGTCATGCACACCGTGAACGTCACGGCGCCCGAGACGGTCAACTCCATGGTGCCTATCTGGCAGCGCGCCAAGACCGAGGTCACCGACGAGGAGTGCGTCGAGTGGTACAAGGAGACAAACCGCGATCAGGCAGACCCCGCCGCGGTGCTGAGAATAAACGCCGAGGGCGTCGTCGCGTACAAGGCGATGCTGTTCATCCCCGGCAAGGATATCGACAACGCGATATCCGGCGCGACGAAAAGAGGCGTCAAGCTCTACTGCAACGGCGTGCTGATCATGGAAAACTGCGACAAGCTGCTGCACGATTACTTTGAGTTCGTGCGCGGCATCGTCGATTCCCCCGACCTGAGCCTGAATATATCCCGCGAGGTGCTCCAGCACAACCGCCAGCTCAAGGTCATCGGCCAGAACCTCGAAAAGAAGATCAAGGCCGAGCTTGAAAAAATGATGCGCGAGGACCGCCCGAAGTACGAGACCTTCTGGAAAAACTTCGGCATACACATCAAGTGCGGCGTCTGCGACGAGTACGGCCGCTACACCGATTTCCTCAAGGAGCTGCTGATATTCTACACCTCCGAGGAGAGCATGCGCTCGCTCAAGGAGTATGTCGACGCGATGCCCGAGAGCCAGAAGGCGATATACTACGCCTCGGCCGACACCGTAAAGCACGCGATGGCGCTGCCCCAGTGCGAGGAGGTCCGCTCCCGCGGCTATGAGATACTCTACCTCGACCACCCCATCGACGAGACCGTGCTCTCACAGCTGCGCGTGTACGAGGGCAAGAGCTTCGTGAACGTCCTGACCGAGGACCTCGGCTTCCAGACCGACGAGGAGAAGAAGGCGGCCGAGGAGAAGGTCGTCGAGAACAGGGAGCTGCTCGACTTCATGCGCGAGAGCGTCGGCGACGAGAAGCTCAAGCAGGTCACCTTCTCGAGCAAGCTCGTGTCCTCGTCCTGCTGCCTGACCTCGACCGGCGGCTTCACGCTGGAGATGGAGAAATACTTCCGCAACGGCCCCAGCGAGGAGATGCGCAAGCTGCGCGCCGACCGCGTGCTCGAGCTCAACGCCGCTCATCCGGCCTGCCTTGCGATAAAGAAGGCCTTCGACGAGGGCGATAAGGACAGAGCGGCGGCCCTGTCGAAGATACTCTACGCCCAGTCCGAGCTCATCGCCGGCGTCGAGATCGAGGACCCCACCGCCTACGCCGAGCTCGTCTGCTCACTTTTCTGATGGCGCATTAAGTCTGTACCTGTACGGTGATTGCGGTGTCCCGACCGGAAGCTGCCGGCTGAAATAAGAACGTTTCGCGTCCCGTGAGTGCAAGGCAATGTTTGTGCAGCGCACCCCATTGGCTCCCCTGTGTAAGGGGAGCTGGCATTGCGTCAGCAATGACTGAGGGGCTGCTGATTCAATCAGTGCGGCAAAGCCGCACACATATAGCTATCAGCCATCAGCCTTTCTGCCGGTCGGGCTGACGCAAAAACGTATTAAGGATGGCGCAAAGACGCCGCTGAGAGCATGGATAAACTTGGTATTTACATTCACATACCGTTCTGCGTGTCAAAATGCAGCTACTGCGATTTCTACTCGATCGCGGGCGGCAGGCAGCGCATGCCCGACTATCAGTCGGCGCTTCTGTCGCACATAAGCGAGTCGGCCGAGGCCATGAGCAGCTACGAGATAGACAGCGTCTATATCGGCGGCGGCACGCCCAGCTGCTACGGCGCAAAGCGCATCGTCGAGATACTCGACGAGCTCAAGCGCATGGGAAACCTGCGCCTCGACTCGGAGATAACGGTCGAGGTAAACCCCGACACGACGCGGCTCGACGAGCTCAAGCTCCTGCGCGCGGAGGGGGTCAACAGGCTCTCCGTCGGCGTGCAGTCGGCAAACAACGACATTTTGAAGATAATCGGCCGGCGGCACAACTTCCGCCAGGCGCAGATAGCCGTCGACACGGCGCGCGCGGCCGGCTTTGAAAACGTGAGCCTCGACCTCATCTACGGCCTGCCGAGCCAGACGCGCGGCGACTGGGCCGAGACGCTCTCGCGGGCGCTGGAGCTGCATCCGGAGCATCTTTCCTGCTACGGGCTCAAGCTCGAGGAGGGCACGCCCATGTACCGCAGCTACCTCGGCTCGCCGCTCATCCCGGACGAGGACGAGCAGGCCGACATGTACCTGTACACGGTCGACACCCTGGGGCACTTCGGCCTTGAGCAGTACGAGATATCAAACTTCGCCGTCCGGGGCTTCGAGTCGCGGCACAACCTGAAATACTGGCGGCTGGACGACTACATGGGCTTCGGCCCGGGCGCGCACTCCTGCGTCGGCGGCGTGAGGTACAGCTATGTGCGCGACCTCGACAAATACGTCTCGGCCGTCGTGGGCGACAGCATGATAATCGACGAGTACGAGAAGATAGTGCCGATACAGAGGGCCACGGAATATCTCATGCTCGGCATGCGCACGACGCACGGCATATCCGAAAGGGAATACCACAGGATATACCGCAGCGACTGGGCCCCCATCGAGGAGACCTTCGAGCTGTTCGAGCGCAAGGGCTGGGCGGAAAGAGATGGCGAGCGCTGGCGGCTCACTCCGTCGGGCTTTCTCATCTCGAACATTCTCATAAACGCCGTTCTGGAGGCCCAGACCGGCGCAAAGGTGGAGAACAACCCCTGGATGCGCGACGCGATACGCAATGAAAAGAAGCAGGAGCTCCCGCAGGGAGAATACGAGCGCTTCACCTCCGTTTATCGGGATAAAATGAGCTGAGAGGAGGCTCCACATGGCAAAGGGTAAGCACGAGGCTCCGAAGAAAGAGACAAAAACGGAGCGGGTAAAGGAGAAAAAAAGCGGCGGCGCAAAGCGCGCGCTGGCGCTTGTCATGATAGCCGCCGTCATCATCGCGGCCGCCGCGCTCGGCGGGGGATATCTCGCGGGGCGCTCGGATAAGATACACCCGAATATGACGCTCGGCGGCGTTCCGATAGGCGATATGACCGTTGCGGAGGCGACGGCGGCGCTTGAAAAGGCCGACTGGAGCGCGGACGCGGGCTCTGTCGCCGTCACGCTCCCGGGCGAGTATGAGTTCACCGTCACGGCCGCCGAGGCCGGACTTGAGCTCAGCTGCGCGGAGGCCGCGCAGGCGGCCTACGACTACGGCCACTCGGGCAGCATAATACAGGACCTTGCGTGTTATTTTAAATGTATAACGGGCGCTGTCTCGCAGAGCGATATCATGCGGGAGGCAAACGCCGAGGGCGTGTCGGCCGCCGTGGACAAGGCGCTTTCCGACTACGGCGAGCGCATGGGCAAGGGCTACGAGCTCGATACGGAAAACGCGGTCTTGAAGCTGATAAAGGGCGCGGACACGGCGGATATCGACAAAGAT
The DNA here is from genome assembly GCA_963625685.1 of bacterium. Classification (GTDB taxonomy): domain Bacteria; phylum Bacillota; class Clostridia; order Oscillospirales; family Oscillospiraceae; genus F23-B02. The sequence continues at coordinate 42,092 of CAVFTR010000014.1, read as the reverse complement.
AAGCTCTGCGATATGATAATAAAGGCCTTCGCGCAGGGCGGCGGCGGCGTGAGCTATGAGGCCGCGGCCTCCGGGTCGTCAGAGCCCGATCTCGACAGGCTGCACGAGGAGCTCTGCGCCGAGGTGCTCGACTCGAGCTACGACCCCGAGACGCAGAAGGCCACCGAGAGCCGCGTCGGCATCGAATTTGACGCCGATGAGGCAAAAAAGCTCTGGGACGAGGCCGAAAACGGCGAAACGGTGAAGATACCGCTCACGGTTACTCAGCCGAGGTACACGCAGGAGCAGCTTGACAGCATGCTCTTTGCCGACAAGCTCGGCTCCATGACGACGGGCTATGCCTCGAGCACCGAGAACAGGGCCACGAACGTCGAGCTCTCGGCGAAAAAGCTCAACGGATATGTTCTTAATCCGGGCGAGACGTTTTCGTACAACACGGTCGTCGGCAAGCGCACGGCCGAGGCGGGCTTCAAGTCCGCGGGAGCCTACGCCGGCGGCAAGGTCGTGCAGGAGATAGGCGGCGGCATATGCCAGACCTCCTCGACGCTCTACTGCGCGGCGCTGTACGCGAATCTCGAGATAGTCGCGCGCGACGAGCACGGCTTCGCCGTGTCCTATGTCCCCTGGGGACTGGACGCGACGGTCAGCTGGGGCGGCCCGGAGTTCAAATTCAAAAACAACCGCGAGTTCCCGGTAAAGATCGTGACCAAATGCGAAAACCGGCAGCTCACGATAGAGATATGGGGCACCGACGTCGACGGAAGCTATGTCAAGATGGACTATTCGGCGTGGACGGTGTACGATACGACGTATCCGAGCGTCGCGATAGGCACGGGAGCCGTGACCTACCGCTGCGTTTACGATAAGGACGACAATCTCATAAGCCGCACCAAGGAAGCGAGCAGCTACTACCACTATCACCCCGAGAACATACAGTGGCCGACCCCGTCGCCCACCCCGACCCCCGAGGAAACGAGCGCTCCGGAAGAGGCTCCCGCGCCGGCAGAATCACAAGATCCTTAATGAATGGAGAGATACCAATGGAAAAGGGAAAGTTTTTTATCACAACGCCTATCTATTACCCCTCGGACAAGCTGCACATAGGCCACACCTACTGCACCGTCGCGACCGACGCCATCGCGCGCTACAAGAGGATGTGCGGCTATGACGTGATGTTTCTGACCGGCACCGACGAGCACGGCCAGAAGATCGAGGAAAAGGCAAAGGCCGCGGGCCTTTCGCCCAAGGAGTTCGTCGACAGGATAGTCGAGGGCCCCGGCGGCATCACCGACCTGTGGAAGCTCATGAACATCTCCAACGACCGCTTCATCCGCACGACCGACGACTACCACGTCCAGGCCGTCCAGCGCATCTTCAGGAAGATGTACGACAAGGGCGATATCTACAAGGGCGCGTATAAGGGCATGTACTGCACCCCCTGCGAGAGCTTCTGGACCGAGAGCCAGCTCAAGGACGGCAAGTGCCCCGACTGCGGCCGCGAGGTGCATTACGCCGAGGAGGAGGCGTATTTCTTCCGCCTGAGCAAGTACGCAAAGCCCGTTCAGGAGCTGCTGGAGACCGGCACCTTCCTCGAGCCCGCGTCCCGCGTCAACGAGATGATAAACAACTTCATAAAGCCGGGCCTTGAGGACCTGTGCGTATCGCGCACGAGTTTCTCCTGGGGCGTCCCCGTCGATTTCGACCCCGGCCACGTCGTATACGTCTGGGTCGACGCGCTGTTCAACTACCCCACGGCGCTCGGCTTCCTCAACGACAGGTACGACGATTACGATAAATACTGGCCGGCGGACGTTCACGTCGTCGGCAAGGAGATCGTCCGCTTCCACTCCATCATCTGGCCGGCCATGCTCATGAGCATGGAGATGCCCCTGCCCAAGAAGGTCTACGGCCACGGCTGGCTGGTCATCGACGGCGGCAAGATGAGCAAGTCCAAGGGCAACGTCGTCGACCCCTACAAGCTTGCCGATATGTTCGGCGTGGACGCGCTCAGATTCTTCCTGCTGCGCACCTTCCCCTTCGGCTCGGACGGCAATTTCTCAAACGAGCTGCTCATCTCCACGATAAACACCGACCTTGCAAACGACCTCGGGAACCTCGTATCGCGCACGACGGCGATGGTCGAAAAATATTTCGGCGGCAGCCTGCCGGCAGAGCGCGAGGCGGCCGAGCTCGACCGCGAGCTCATCGAGCTTGCGAAGACCAGCCGCGATAAGTACGAGCAGCAGATGGACAAGCTCCAGCTGCACCTTGCGCTCGAGGAGGCCTTCAGGCTCATCCAGCGCGCGAACAAGTACATCGACGAGACCGCGCCCTGGCAGCTTGCAAAGGACGAGAGCAAAAGAGCCCGCCTCGCGAGCGTTCTGTACAACCTGCTCGAGTGCCTGCGCATAAGCCTCATCATGCTCAGGCCCTTCATCCCCGAAAGCTGCGAGAAGGCCTTCGCGCAGATCGGCGCATGCGAAAAATGCACGAGCTGGGACAGCGCGGCCGTGTTCGGCACGCTGCCGGCGGATGTTGCCGTCCGCAAGGGCGAGACGCTCTTCCCGCGCCTTGATATGGACAAGGCCCTGGCCGAGCTCGAGAAGCTCAACGCCCCGGCAAAGCCGCAGTTTGACCCCATCGAGCCGGAGGTCAGCATCGAGGATTTTTCCAAGTGCGACATGCGCGTGTGCAAGGTCCTCTCCTGCGAGGCGGTCAAAAAGAGCGGGAAGCTGCTGAAGTTCATGCTCGACGACGGCACGGGCACTCCGCGCCAGATCCTCTCCGGCATCCACGAGTTCTACGAGCCCGAGCAGCTCGTCGGCAAGACCGTCGTCGCCATCCTCAACCTGCCCAACCGCAAGATGATGGGTCAGGACTCCTGCGGCATGCTCATCTCCGCCGTGCACGAGCACGAGGGCAGGGAGGAGCTGCACCTGCTGATGCTCGACGACAGCATCCCCGCCGGCTTCCGCCTGTGCTGAAAGGAGCGCGACTTGAGCCTTAATCTGAACGTGATAAAATTTTTGCAGCGGTACGACAGCGACCCGGAGCTGCGCGAGAGAGTCGAGCAGGCCGAGCTGGCCTATCCCGGCTCGCTGGAGATACGCGAGGCGGTCGTCGAGGACGTGCTGATCCCCATCGCCGAGGACCTGGGCCTGGGCTTCACGCTCATGGACCTGTACGATTACGAGCGGCAGCTCAAGCACGAGCGCAGCCGCGACGTTGAGCTCAGCGAGGAAGAGCTCAGCGCCGCCGACACCGAGTACCACTACTGGCTCGTCGACAAGGGCTGGGAAAACGACGAATCCTGCTTTAAGAAATAGCCGATAGCCGATAGCCGTTAGCCGTCAGCCAAATGTGTGCGTTCCGCGCACGGATCTGATGACACCTCTTCCGGCTCGCTTCGCGACCCACCTTCCCCTCAAGGGGAAGGCAGCCACTCGCCGTGGCGGGCAGCTCGAACGAAAATTAAGCAAGCAGTTATTGCGTCAGCCCGACCGGAAAGTGCCGGTGCGGCCTTGTAGGGAACTTATCTTGCCCGTTCCGTGTGCTGCGGTTTCCTCCGCAGCGGAATCGACGTACCCTTGGCTCCCCTGTGTAAGGGGAGCTGGACAGGTTATCATACGAAGTGCAACAGTGGGAAAAAAGAAAAGACAGCCAAGACTTAAAGTCAAAGCTGTCTTTTTTCTTGCTGTGATCAGGTTAAAAACGGAACGGGCAAGATAAGTTCCCTGCAATTATAATGTGTGCGGCAGTTTCACGGTTTCCTCCGCAGCCTCGACACCGGGCCACCGCAATAAATGTATAAGCACGATTTTAATGCGCCGCCAAAAGGCCTTGACAAATTGGAAAATGCTTATATAATTGTAGTGTAACTGAATAAGGCGTGATAGAGGCGCGGAGGTCATCAGTAGCTTTGCAAAAACGCAGGGAAGCGTGAAGCGAAAGGGGCCGCCGCCGAAGGGTCCGGCCATCCCGAGGACGGATACCTGGGATGCAGGATAACATCCTGCATACTGTCGCATTTTTGCGGAGAGCTGTCATGAGGTCGGCAAGATATCGCTTTGTTGGGTCATGATCGCATCATGGCCTGATTTTTTTTGCTCAAAAAATGAGAAAAGGGAAGAAACATCATGGAATTTGTAAACACCTTTTGGGCGCTGGTCCCGCCGATCGTCGCGATAGTGCTCGCGCTGATCACCAAGGAGACCTACAGCTCGCTGTTCATCGGCATACTCGTCGGCGCTCTGTTCGTAGCGAACTTCAGTCCCGTCGGCACGCTCGACGCGATGATAACCGAGGGCTTCACCCCCGCCATCTCCGATAACGCGGGAATCTTCATGTTCCTCGTCATCCTCGGCATCATGGTCGCGCTGGTAAACTCCACGGGCGCGGCGGCCGCCTTCGGCAAGTGGGCGGCAAAGCACGTCAAGACCCGCGCAGGCACGCTGTTCGCGACCTTCGTGCTCGGCGTTCTTATCTTCATCGACGACTACTTCAACTGCCTGACGGTCGGCTCGGTCATGCGCCCGCTGACGGACAATCAGAAGATATCCCGCGCAAAGCTCGCGTATCTCATCGACGCGACTGCGGCCCCCGTGTGCATGATCGCGCCCGTATCGAGCTGGGCCGCGGCGGTCTCCGGCGTCGCCGAGGACCTGGACGCGGGCATATCCGGCATCCAGCTCTTCATCCAGGCCATACCCTTCAACTTCTACTCGCTGCTGACCTTCGTCTTCGTCATCGGCATCATCGTCATGGGCTTTGACTACGGCCCGATGGCAAGGAGCGAGCTCGAGGCGCTCAAGGGCAACCTCGGCTCCCTCGGCGGCGACGAGGAGATAGAAAACACCAAGGCAACGCTCTGGGATATGCTCATCCCCATCATCGTGCTCATAATCATGTGCGTCGTCGGCCTGATGTACGTCGGCGGCTTCTGGGACGCCGAGAGCGGCGTCGCGGGCGACTTTGTCGGCTCGTTCGGCAACACCGACGCCTTCGTCGGCCTGCCCTGGGGCTCGCTGGTCGCGCTGCTCTTCACCATCGTCTACCTCATCTGCCGCCGCGTCACCAGCTTCAAGGACGCGATGAGCTGCGCCGTCAAGGGCTTCAACGCCATGGTCCCCGCCATCCTTATCCTGACCTTCGCGGTATCGCTCAAGAACATGACCGGCCTGCTCGGCGCGGACGTCTATGTCGAGGGCGTCATGAAGGCGGCTTCGGCAGGCCTGTTCAAGATGCTGCCGGCCATTATCTTCATCGTCGCCTGCCTGCTGGCCTTCGCGACCGGCACCAGCTGGGGCACCTTCGGCATCCTCATCCCCATCGTCCTGCCCATCTTCGACGTCGGCGACCCCCTGCTGATGATCGGCATATCCGCCTGCCTCGCGGGCGCCGTCTGCGGCGACCACTGCTCGCCCATCTCCGACACGACCATCATGGCCTCGGCGGGCGCCAACTGCAACCACATCGAGCACGTGCAGACGCAGCTGCCCTACGCCGTCACCGTCGCGCTCCTGAGCTTCGTCAACTTCATCATCGCGGGCTTTGTCCAGAACGCATGGATCTGCCTGCCCATCGGCGCGGCGATGACCGTCGCGGTGCTGTTCGTGCTGCGCGCGACCGTCGGTAAGAGGACCGATCCCCGAGAGGGAAAATAAAGAACGATAAAGAACACGAAAAAGCATTGCTGTCTAATAACGGCAATGCTTTTTTCGCGCTCCGGGCGGAGAGGGCGCAAGGCCTTGAAAAAGCTGAAAAATTAGCGAAAAAATACGCCGCCGCGCTTGATGTTGGGCATTGGCGGTGATATAATGCTATGTCAAAGTAATAACGCGTGTGTAAAGACACGCCTGGAGGAGAGCGCCGGATGAATCTTGTCGTCGCGATAAACATATATCTGTTCGTATGCGCCTGCGCGGGCCTGGCCTACGGCCTGACGGTCACATACAGGAGAAAGCAGCCGCTGTATTTCCGGCTGATGATCTTTTCGATCGCCTGCCAGGTCTTTTCAAGGGCCTTTTACATCGTGACGCTGCTGTGCTACGGCGAGCTGCCGGACGGCTTCAATATCGGCTTTCTGGGCTACGCCGCCTTCTTCCTGTTCCTGTTTCTCCCGAACGTCGGCGCGATCGACCACCTGCTGGACGAGTCCGACAGGGGATACGCAAAATACAGGCTGCTCGCGCTCATCCTTCCGGCGGCGGAGCTGGCGCTGGCCGTTTTCGCGATGCTCTACGACGCGGTCCCGCTCGACGTGCGCATTTCCTACGCCGTGCTGCTGCTGCTCGCGGGGCTCGCCGGCTACTTCAACCTCAAGCACCTGCTCACTCCCGACGTCGAGGGCGGCATAATAAGGGCGCTGCGGCGCTTCAACGCCCTGTGCATAGCGCTCGAGCTCCTGACGCTCGCCGAGGTCGGGCTCTACTGCTGCTCATACCGCAGCCCAATAGTCATTCAGGCGCTGCTCGGCGTTCTGTACGTCGTATTTCTGCCGCTTCTCAATAAGGAGACGAAAAAATGGATTCAATGAGCTATATCCTGTTTATCTGCATCGCCGTTCCGCTCGGCATGATGCTGATACCCATAGAGAAGCAGTCGAGGAAGATCGTCGTGGCGCTGCTTATGGGCATGTTCCTGTGCCTGTTCGTCAGCGAGGTAAACGGCCTGCTGCTGCGCGTGACAAAGAGCACGATGCTGTACCTTACGACAAACGTCACGCCCATCACCGAGGAGTTTGTCAAGGTGCTGCCGGTCATCTATTACGCCTATGTCTTCTCCGACGACGAAAAATCCGTCACTACTGTGGCCTTTGCCACAGGCGTGGGCTTTGCGATGCTGGAGAATATCATCATACTCATGCAGCATCTGGCCTCGGCGAATTTCCTCTTTGCGATGATACGCGGCTTCAGCACGGGCCTCATGCACAGCATCACGACGATGCTGGTGGCAAACTTCGTGCCTTATATACATAAGAAGAAAAAGCTCTTTCTCTGCGGCGTGCTGTGCAGCTTCAATCTGGCCGTCGTGTTCCACTCGGTGTTCAATCTGCTCGTCGAGGCGGAGTCTGCCGCCGCAAACTACATCGGCTATTTCCTGCCGGTGTCGATATACATGGTCATAAACGTCTTCGTACTGAAAAAATTCGTAAAAAAAGCCAAAACAGACGACTCAAATACGGGTGGTGAGGGATTTGCCTGAAATGAAAAAAATATTAGCACATTCGCTCCGGGCGCTGAGCGTGCTGCTGGTGCTGCTCACGGCGGTAGGAAGCCTTTCCGTCTGCGCCCAGGCAAAGACGAGCTATGTGTCCGAGCTCACCGTCGCCGTGGGCGCGCAGGGGAGAACGAGCCTCGAAAGCCGCGGCTACTCTGTCCTGTTCCAGGGACTGAACCTTTCCGGAGGGGACGAAAGCAGCGTGTATCTGGGCTATAAGATGGGCTCGAGCGCCATAACCGGCCTCGTCGTCTCGACGCAGCGCAGTCAGACGCTGAGCTATGACGGCGCAAGCTACAGCCTCGTTTCGGACTACAGCTTAAACTACGGCACCGGCGGCACGGCGCTGTACCTGTACTCTACGCGCGACGGCGCGGCGGGAGGGAAGATAACGTCCCTCGATACGGCCTCCGGCCTTTCGAGCACCGACGAGGTGCTCTCGCTGCGAAACGACGGCTCGGCGCCGGTGCGCATGAGCGACGGAACGCTTGCAAACCTCGACAGGGGCATCTCAAACAGCGAGATATATCTTCTGATGTACCGCGAGGCCGGCGTAAAGCGCTATATCTCCGATGTGTGCTATGTCAGCGGCGCAACGAAGGCCGAGGCGATAAACCGCGCCGCCTCGCTCGGCTGCGACAGCTATGTCGATAAGGACCTCGGCGGCAGCAGCGAGGTCGCGTACCTCGCGTACCGCAGGACTGCCGACTTAGCCGAGGCTGTAACGGGCTTTAGCTTCTCCGCGGGCACGGTGCAGCTTGAGCGCGACGCTCAGTCGGGAGCGCGGCTTATAGACATAACCGCCGGAAGATTCTTCGGCGACAGCTTCGGGCTCGGCGACTGGGCGGGCGTTTACGCCTCGTATGACAGGGCCATCTCAAGGCAGTCGGACCTTTACAAGACGCTGAGCGCCTCGACGCAGGCGTGCAGCTGCGCCCCCGCCGGAGACAGCGATATCTACGCCCTTTACGAGGGCAGCTACACTGTCGCTGCTCCCGAGGCGACGGAAGCGCCCGAGGCAACGGAGGCTCCCGAGGTCACGGAGGAGCCCGCCGCCGACGCGGTCGACGAGTTTTACGATATAGACAAGTCCGCCGACGAGGTCACCGAGACCGATACCGGGGCCGAGGAAGAGGACAGCGGGCTTATCGCCTCGGTCATAAACAGCGGAAACATAGTCGCCATATCCTGCATTTCGATAATCCTTATCCTGGCGATCATCGGAACGTGGATCTATATAAAGGACAGAAAAAACAAAATGGGTAAAAAGAAAGGAAATTAGGAGGCACAAAAATGCTGAAAAAACACTTCAAGGCTGCATTAAGCCTCGTGCTGGCGATGGTACTCACCTTCAGCACATGCGCAGACGTCCTCGCGGCGTCAAACAGGAACACCTACATCAAGGACGTTGTCCTGAGCTACGGCAAGACGGCCGACGAGGCCAAGGCCTGGCTGACGGAAAACGGCTACGAGATACTCGACTACGACCTCAACGAGGGCGCGGACGACACCTTCTCGACGGCCCGCGCCGTGTACCTCGGCTACACGACCACCGACAACGCCGAGGAAGCCATCACCGACATGCGCCTTATGAACATGAAGGGCGGCTACAGCGTTCAGGACTACCAGATGCTGCTCGACGAGCAGAAGGCGAACATAAGAACGTTCCTGGACGACTTCATCGTCGCCATAAACGAGTACAGGACCAACTACGCCGCCGGACAGACCCGCGCGGTCGTGGCTCACGACATGCTCAACGTCCTGTATGACGACGACACCCAGCAGTACATGGGCGACCTTCTTCTCAACAAGATAAAGGAAGAGTACACCGACGAAGAGTGGAGCGCGCTCAGCGAGGAGGAGCAGGCCAGGATCGCCGACATGACCACCATCATCATGCAGGCAAACGCCGACGCGGTCACGACCATCGAGCAGACCATCGCAACGGCTACCGACACCGGCGACACGCTCTGGATAGACAGATACGACAGCGTCGGAAGCTACGACGACATGCTCGACGAGCTCATGGCGAGCCGCAACCTCACCGTGAACGAGGCTGAAAAGCAGCTTGCCGCAGAGTACGACGAGGACGCAAAGATAATAGCGGCACAGCTTGAAAACTACAGGACCTATCTCGAAAAATACACCGATTCCGACGTCTCCTTTGAGACCACCGAGGAGGAGCTGACGGCCTATCAGGAGGCACACGCAGACTTTGATATTGTAAACTGGTTTGCCGCCGGTACTCAGTACGAGCTCATCTCAAAGCTCGAAAACGACGGCGTATCCCTGTATGAGCTCGTGACGAGCGGGGACTACGACGTTAAGGGCGCGGACCGCTACATGCTCTATCCTCTCGTGTCCTGCCTGACCGGGGGACAGAGAGCCTGCCTTGACTTCCTGCCCATGTATCAGATCGTGGCGCTGGGCATAAACAACGACGCTTCCGCCAAGGAAGGCGCGGAGAGCTTCCTGACCGACGAGATGAAGGAGAACCTGAAGACCTCGATCTACGACGGGATCGACCGCAGCATCTTCAGCGGCGACGTCGCCCTTACGAACGAGGCGCTGCGCCTTCAGGCGGCCACAGGCAAGAACGCCGTCGATACCGCGTGGGACCACATCTCCGGCGTATCCATCGCGCTTTATGCATCGTTTGCCTTATCGCTCGCGACAACGATCGGAGCATGGGTCATGAACATCAGAATGAACAACATTTATTCGATGTATAGTGATTCGCTTTTCGAAGCGTCGCAATCCATGGCCGGGGTCTACAAGCAGGTGACGGAGATCGCCGCAGGCGGAGCGACTGACGCGGAGACAGCTGCATATAACGCAGCAGTCATAAAAGGCAGCGGTGCAATCGGCGCCGGTTCAAGCGCACAGCGCTGGGCGGAATTATTCAGGTACGCCGGCGTTGCAATGACCTGCATTTCCATCGTGCTCATCGGTCTGTCCCTCTGGAGCACCTATAACGACCTGAAGGATTACTACAACGCAGAGTTCACGCCCATCCCCATGCACATGGTCGATGAGAACGAAAACGAAAGCGGCGAAAAGGTCTATACCTATTACGATGCGGTAAAATGCAACCGCGTCGAGGCCGGCTTTGTCACCGACGCGAACAGGCTCCTCGGCGACTACGGCGATATAAACGGCGACGTGGGCCGCCAGTGGGTAGCGCTTTACACCACGAGGGATAAGGCAGCGGGCGACCCGATAAAGTCCGTGCCCGTCGTGCAGTATAAGAGCAGCGACATTCCCAAGGACAGCAGCAATGCTCTTTCCATGTTCGGCGAGAACTCAGCCCAGAACCTCACCAACGAGCAGCTCGGCTACACCTATGACGACGACATGGGCGGCATCTACATGTTCTATAACGTGGACGAGAACGCCTTCGCGGGCAGCGTATTCTCCGACAGCAGCTACATCCTCATAAGCGTTGCGGCGGCAGCCGTCATCGGCGTCGCGGCCTTCTTCGCAGGCGCCGGAGTTCAGAAGAAAAAATTCAAGGAGGCATAAGGGATGCTCAAGAGATCATTGCAGCCGGTCATAAGCCTTGTGCTGGCCGTGGTATTGACCTTCAGCACCTGTGCCGACGTTTTCGCGGCATCGTCCAAAAAAACGTATATAAAGGACGTTGTTTTAAGCTACGGCAAAACAGCGTCCGAGGCCAAGGCATGGCTTACGGAAAACGGCTACGAGGTGCTTGACTACGACCTCAACGAGGACGCGGACGATACCTTCTCGACTGCCCGCGCCGTCTACCTCGGCTACACCACCACCAACGACCCCGAGCAGGCCGTCACCGATATGCGCCTTATGAACATGAAGGGCGGCTACAGCGTTCAGGATTACCAGATGCTGCTCGAGGATCAGAAGGCGAACATAAAGCTTTTCTTAAACGACTTCATCGTCGCCCTGAACGAATACAGGGCCAATTACGAGGCCGGTAGGGCCCGCGCCAGGGTCGCGCACGAGGTGCTGAACCTCCTGTACGACGACGATACCGGGCAGTACATGGGCGATCTTCTTCTCAACAAGATAAAGGAGGAGTACACCGACGCGGAGTGGAGCGCACTGAGTGAGGACGAGCAGTCCGGGGTCGCCGACATGACCACCATCCTCATGCAGGCAAACTCGCAGGCTGTCCTCGCCATCGAGCAGACCATAGCCATGGCGGCCGACAGCGGCTCGGAGCCCTGGACGGAGCGCTATGACGGCATCGGAAGCTACGACGATATGCTCGATGAGCTCATGGAGAGCAAGAATCTCTCCGTAAACGAGGCCGAAAAGCAGCTTGCCTCCGAGTACGACGAGGACGCAAGGGCGATAGCCTCGAAGTTCACCGCATATGCGGGCTATCTTGAGACCTACACGGGCGAGGATATAGACCTCACCGCCTCCGAGGAGGAGATCAAGGCCTATCAGGCCGCTCACGAGGATTTTGATTACGCGAGCTGGTTTGCCGCCGGTACGCAGTATGAGCTGCTCGGTCAGCTCGTAAACGACGATGTGACCCTGCTCGAGCTCATAACCGGCGACGAGTACGACGTGCAGGGCGCAGACCGCTACATGCTCTATCCTCTGGTAGCCTCGCTCAGCGAGGGGCAGAGAGCCTGCCTCGACTTCCTGACGATGTACTACATCGTCTCGATAGGCCTGTCCGGTGACGAGGCCGCCGAGAAGGCGATGGACAGCATCGGCTTCCTCGATAAGCTCAGCAAGGACAAAAACTCCGTTTACGACGGCGTTGACCGCACGCTTTTCAGCGGCAACGTCGCCCTGACAAACGAGGCGCTGCGCCTTCAGGCGGCCTCCGGCAAGAACGCGGTCGGTACCGCGTGGGATGAGATCTCAGCGACAACCTTCGTCCTGTACGGCGTTTTCGGACTTTCCGTTGTGCTCGCGGCAGCCTCGTTCGCCATAAGCTCCCACCTGAGCAAGCTGCTCCCGATGATTAATATGGAGAGTGACGGCCTCATCAAAGCCGTCAACAATGCCATAGAGATAGGCGAAAATGCGTTCGATATGCAGACGATAACAAAAGCCGAGGAAACCACAGAGCTCGTCCGTGATAAATTGGCAGCCGTAACTGAGGGGCTGGGAACCACGAGGACATGGTCGAGAGTGCTCCAGTACGCCGGTGTCGCAATGACCTGCGTTTCCGTCGTGCTCATCGGTCTGTCCCTCTGGAGCACCTATAACGACCTGAAGGATTACTACAACGCGGAGTTTACGCCGATACCCATGCATATGGTCGACGAGAGCGTGAACGATAACGACGAAAAGGTCTATACCTATTACACGGCCGTAAAGTGCAACCGCGTCGAGGCCGGAATGGTCACCGATGCAAACAGGCTGCTCGAGGACTACGGCGATATAAACGGCGACGTGGGCCGCCAGTGGGTGGCGCTGTACATCTCGCACGATAAGGCGGCGGGAGACCCCATAACGACGGTGCCCGTCGTGAGGTATGAGAGCAGCGAGATCCCCAAGGACAGCAGCATGGCTCTGTCAATGTTCGGCGAGAACGTCGCGCAGAACCTCACGAACAAGCAGCTCGGCTACACCTACGCCGACGGTATGGACGGCATCTACATGTTCTATAACGTCGACGAGAACGCATTTACCGGCAGCGTGTTCTCAAACAGCAGCCACATACTCATAAGCGTGGCGGCGGCAGCCGTCATCGGCGTCGTGGCATTCTTCGCCGGTGTCGGAGTCAAAAAGAAAAAGGCTCAGGGCGAAGAGGCCTGAGACACGGCGCAAAGGCCGATCAAGGAATGATTTTTATGAAGCTGAAAAAGATCATATCGCTCGCCCTCGCGCTCGTGCTGTGCGCGGCGCTGTGCGTCCCGTCCTACGCCGACGGGGTCTGCGCAACGGTAAGCGCGGGAGGCGTGCAGACCGACTACAGCTCCTTCGAGGAGGCGTGGAGCAGGGCCTGCGAGCTCGGAAACAGCAGCGAGGTCACCTTTACCCTCCGGCAGAGCTGGAAGGCGCCGAGCTCCGGCTCCTTCGGCTCGGGCACGGGCTTCAGCAACGGCGCGCTGAGCTACTCGGGCGCTAAGATGCTGACGCTCGACCTCAACGGCTGCTGCATAGACAGGGGTCTTTCGACCCCCGTCAGCAGCGGCGAGGTCATATGCGTTAACTCCCGCATGACCATCGTCGATTCAAGAAGCGGCGAGTACACGGTGTCGAAGCTCTTCAGGGGCGGCGCCATACAGAACGGCGCGTCGACGACGCGCGGCGGCGGCATCGTCGTCATGGACAAGGCCGAGCTCGACTTCAACGGCGGCACGATACTCAACTGCGTTTCCACCGACGACGGCGGCGCGATAAGCGCCTTCGGCTCGGGCGCGGTGCTCAGGGTAAACGGCGGCGCGTTCTACGGCAACCGCACCTATGACGCGGCCGGTGAGTGCAGCGGAGGCGCGATATACTCAAACGCGGCGTCCGTTACCGTCGCCAACGCCACCTTCGAGGGCAACTACGCCGAGGACGACGGCGGCGCTGTCTACACCTACGGCGGGAGCCTCAGGCTCTCCTCGTCCTCGTTCTACTCCAACAACTGTGACGAGCTCGGCGGCGCTGTGTGCCTCGCGGGCTCGGCAACTGCCGAGATAACGGAGTGCCTGTTTTCGCAAAACAGCTCGACGGAGGAGGACGGCGGCGCGGTGTACTGCGACTCCGGCTCCGGCACGTATCTCAAGGGCTGCCGGATGTATTACAACAGCGCGGCCAGAAACGGCGGCGCGCTGTATATAAACGCCGACAGGGTCTTTGTCGTGGGCGGGGAGTACCGCTATAATACCGCGGCGAAAAACGGCGGCGGCATATACGTCGACAGCATGAACGACATAAACGCCTCCGGCAAGCTCATCGTCACGGACAACAGCGTAAACGGAAAGGCAAACGACCTCTGCCTCCAGGACGGAACGGCCTCGACGGCCTATCTGTACTGCGGCGGCTTTTACGAGGGCTCGAAGGTGCTGCTGTGCTCGACCGGCACGTCCTCGCGGCTTGCCATAAAGGGCATAGACAAGTTCCAGTATACAAATTACATAGGCTTTGACGCTGGCTTTTCGCAGGATAAGGTCATATCCTCGGAGCTGAGCCGGGACAATATCCGCGCGGTGGCCTCCGCCATCGGCGGCGGCGATATAGCCTATGTGTGCGCCTGCGCGGCGGCGATAGCCCTCTTCACGGTGTTCGTCGTAAGGCGCGGAAAAAAGAAAAAGGAGGCGGAGAAGGCATGATCGAAAACAGAAGATATGACTATATCACGGCCTCCCTCTGCCTGCTGCTGGTGCTCGCGCTGCTTGTTACGGGCGTGGGAAACGCGCTGGCGGTCACGGTGGACAACGACTCGAAATACATATCCGAGGTGCAGGTGTTTACGGGCGGCAGCCTCGCCGAGGCGATAAAAAGCTGCGAGGCGGCAGGCTATGTCGCGGTCAGGAGCAACATAAACCGCACCGAGTCCGGCGACAGCACGGATAACGGGATATACATCGTCGGCTATAAGACGACGACAGACCCCGACGAGGCGATCACGGACATCTCGCTTCTGCAGATGAACGGCGGCTACCAGTACTGCACCTACAGCGACATCGCCGAAAGAACGATGGAGAAGCTCGGGAACGTACCCACGGAGATAAGCGACGCGGTAAGGGAGTTTGCCGCCAATTACAACGCGGGGAGCCCCGCGGCCGTCGCGGCCGTGAAGGTGCTCAACTGCTATCACATCGACGAGCTCGGCGGCATGAAGCTCGGCGACTATATGATCAGCGGCATCTGCACCGCCGATTTCGTCAAGAAGCTGCTCGCGCGCGCGAATACCTCGGTCGTGACCGCCTTCTGCAACGCGCTCGTCCCCGGCGTCGCCGACTACGGCGAGGATAACTGGGCCTCGAGGATATCCGCGTCGACGGTGCAGGCCGAGCTTGCCGAGGGCGATAACGACAACAAGCTCGACAGCCAGTACAAGGTCCTCGCAAAGGAGCTCACCGACAGCCTCCAGTCCTTCGCAAAGAGCTACACCGAGGCGGCCGCGCGCTATGAGGCCGCGGGCGGCAGGGTAGAGACCAGCGTTGAGGATGAGAGCGAGACAGAGCCCAACGAGCAGACCGTCGAGGACGTGTCCGGCGGCGGCGAGATCGAGACGGAAGACGGCGATACGCTGTTTCTTGCAGCCTACGACATGCTCAATCAGTATTCCTACGACGAGACGACGCGCCTCGGCGACTACATCGTCGCGCTCGGAAGCTCGTCCTATGACGAGTCGGCGAATCTCAGAAAGATATATCCCCTCGTCGACAGCCTCACCGACGGGCAGCTTGCCATGATGCGCCTGTGCGGCGTGGCCTTCTCGGCCATCTATCTGTCAAACGGCTCCGAGCTTATCGGCGAGGCCGAAAAGCAGGTGGAGGCGATAAGGGAGGAGATATCCTCGCAGACCGGCGCGGACAGCATGTCCATCTGGGTGGGCACCGATCAGACGGCCTTCGAGCAGAACGTCGCCGTCACGAAGGACGCCTACAGGGCAAACTCAGCAGGTCAGATATACAATACCCTGACCACGCCCGACGGAGTCGATAATTTCCTCTCAAAAGCAATGACAATGGTCAGCATAGTCTCGGGCGTGTTCGGTCTGGCGGCCTGCATCACGCATCTGGCGACATGGGCGATCAGCACGATATTTTTCGCCTCGGCCTTCACCGGCTCCGTGAGTGCATGGGCCGTCTGCTGCGCGGGCATAGGCGTGAGCGCGCTGAGCACGATATTCGGCGTTCTCGGCTGCGCGATGATAGTGCTCAGCTATGTCGCCTTCGCGGCGATGATCATCGTCGTCATCGCGCTGCTGATAAAATACCTCTGGGACATGTTCCACGACGACGACGAGGAGACCTTTACGCCTATTCCCTCGGTCATGTTCGACGTTGCCGACAACAGATACATAAGGTATGACGCCGTGGAGCAAAACGGAAGCCCGGCCAATATAAACGGCGATAACGCGCGGCGCTGGAACGCCCTTTACACGAGCAGGAGCAGCCACGCGGGCGAGCCGATACAGTCCTCGCAGCTGGACGACCTCATAAGGGTGCAGTACAACGACAACGCCGTGCCCCAGGGCTACAAGGCCGTCAAGTGCTTCGGCGAGGTCGGCGCGGCGAACCTCAACGCGAACTCGCGCTCGGACTCCTGCGCGGTCTACATGTTCTGCCGCACGACGAGCAGGATCATAAACGAGGGCGAGGAGACAGAGCCCGATACCGATACGGACGGCGGCACGGGCGTCAAGAACGACGGACAGTATATCTCGAAGCTCTCGCTTTCCGTCGAAAGCTCCGAGACGGCGGCCAAGGCCGCGCTCACCAAGGGCGGCTACTATGTTCTGGACGTGAACCTCACGCCGGTCACCGCCTCGCTGAAGAAATACACCTATCTGGGCTACACCACTACGACGAACGCGTCCGACGCAGTGACGGACATAAGGTTCTCCGCGAGAAACAGCTCGGCCTCCTTCCTCTACGGCAGCGCCTCGTACACCGCCTGCGGAACGACCCCGACGGGCGACACGCTCTACTACACCTCGTATAAATCGGCGGGCTCTCCCATACTTGCGGACCTTCTGGTGAAGTATTCGCTCGACGATATACCCGAGGGCTATGAGCCGATAAACCTGTTCTGCGGCGGCAACGCCTTCAACCTCAACGTGGGCAGCGAGATAGACAACACCGTCGAAAGGCATCACCGCTCGCAGACCAACGAGCACTGGAACGACAAGGGCGTGTATCTGTACTTTAAGCCCTCCGTCACGTACACGAGCGGCGAGGAGTACATCTCCGGCATCGTTCTTGTCGCCGGAAACGGCAGCGGCGAGCTCGGAAACTCGGCGGACGACTATATCAGTGCCCTGAAGCTTAAAAAGTTCGACCTGAGCCTGACGCACGCGGCAAAGATGAAGCTCCCCTCGGACGTGCACGGCATGGTGTCCGAGGAGCGCTGGGCGACAAATGTGGAGACCTATATCTGCTATACCACAACGCACAATCCCTACAGGGCGATCTACGGCATAAGGTCGTATACCTCCGCTCCGGGCAATTACTCCGTTCCCGTCTTCCTGGGAACGGCCTCGAACGGCGCGTATGCGGTGTGCGACGTCATGTTTGAGCTGCCGTATCTGGTCAGCGGCGGCAGCGCGGCAAAGTATTACATGCGCGGCATCTACGAGACCCATTCCTATCAGTTTGCCAGCGGCAGCGGCTATCTGACGGGCATAGAGCAGCTCGATATGACCACAGAGCTCGTGCCCGAGGACTACGAGGACGTCTCGTGGTCGAGCAGCGGCGTGCGCGGCAAGGGCCTGTACGTGCTCGGCCCCGTGGAGGGCGGAACGCCCCTGACGGTCGACGATATACGGGTATCGTCCGACAGCGAGACCCCTGACGGCTTCGTGAGCGTTCAGGACTTCAAGACCCCGAACCGCACGGAATCGCACAACCTCGGCTATCTGACGAACAACTCGAAGTATATCCAGAACGGAAAGAGCCTCACGCCGGTGTATATCTATCAGCGCACCGCCGCGCCGCAGGAGGGGAAATACATCTCCTCGATCAGCGTTTCGACCTTCACCATGAGCAAGGCGGCCGGAAGCTCGCTTTCCGAATACACCGACGAGATGAAGAGCCTCCTCAAGGCCTCCGGCAGCGACTACTGCATACAGAACCTCCTGTCGCAGTGCACCGACGAGATAGTTCAGGCGAACATTGCGGTCGACAGCTCGCAGAGCTTTTACGGAAACGCCGGCGCGAGGCCGGAGACGGTGTCGTACATAGGCGTGACGAGAACGAACGTGCAGTCTGACGCCATCATGGGCATAATACGCTACGTCACCGACTCGACGAGCGCGCCCCCGACGATACAGCTCGACAAGGTGACCTATATAAAGGCCGGAGACATGATACCCGACCCGAAGGGCTCGTATTATCTGTACTATACGACCGCGTCCGGAACGAACCCCGGCATGCCGATAACGGACATCAGCGTCAGCTCCGACGTATTTGAGGAAAACTGCGCGACGACCATGTCCCTGAAGCGCGACGGCTCCGGCGCGTACAGCGCTCTTTACGGAGACGTCAACGCATCGAGCTTTATCCATATGGCCTACGAGGATACGGCGACGATGATGGGCGCGGTGTATATCGGCCACGGCAAGACGATAAAGGAGGCGCAGGCAAACCTCCTGAGCCTCGGCTGCAATATATGCGTGAATCTGGACATAAACCGCGGCACGGGCGGCGAGTACGTCTACATCGGCTACTCGCGCTATACCCTGACAAGATCCGAGGTCAACAAGGGCGTCGCGAGAAAGGCCGTGAGGGATATCGTCCTGACGGTCGGGCAGCCGCATCAGAAAACGCTCACCATAGACGGCATCGTGTACGAGAGCGCGCGCGACGAGTACACCTCGCGCGAGGATGCGGACGGAACGAAGGCCGTGTCCCTCAACAGCGGCAGCGGCGGAAAGCAGATATATCTGTACTACACCACGACCGCCACAAAGGACACCGCCTATACGATAGCGAAGCTGGGCCTTGCCTGCAAGGATTACGGCATGATAAACGACGACTATAACACCTGGGAGCACGTCCTCGACGTAAACGGGAACCGCGTCAACCTCAACGAGGGCACGATCGCGGTGACAGACGGCGGCGATCACATAACAGATAACAGGATATATCTCTATGCAAGCCGCACCGACAACGCCGTCAGAGAGGACCGCAGGGTCGACATGAACGCGCTTGACCGCGAATTTGTGGCCTACGACGTCTATATGAAGGGGGCCTGAGCCGTGAAAAGGATAAGAAAAGCGACCGCATTTCTGTGCGCAGGCTGCCTTGCGCTGTCCCTCGCCGCTCAGCCGGCTTCGGTCGCCGAGCCCGCGGCGGCCGACGGCGTGAGCGAATACGTCTACACCGTGAACGTGAAGGTCGATAACCCCTGCGACTCCACGAGCATGGACAAAGACGCCGTGAACGTGCTGCGCTTTGACTACTATTACAACGGCCAGAACGGCTATCAGAGCGAAAAAAGCGAGCGCTTTGATATGTCGTGGAACGGAAGCGCCAATAATAACGCGGACTTTCTCAGGGAGCACTTCATAAGGCCGAACGATGACAGCTACGGCACGAGCTACGAGCTCACGCTCCCCGGCAAGCTCAGCAGGATAGATATCCTGCTGAACATGGACGGCGGCGAGCGTCTGTCGTTTACGATCGAGAGCGTCTACTGCAACGGCAAGAGGATAAACAGCGACACGGACTATGTGTCCTCGGCGTACAACGACTCCTCGGCGAGCGTGCACTGCTCGATGGAGCGCTCGGTCATAGACGAGAACAACTCCCCCTACTTCACCGAAAACGGCGGGGAGGGGCTGACGGAAAGGGCGCTCAGGGAGCTCGCGTCCGGAATCGGCAGCGCGGCGGACTACAAGGGGCAGTTCCGCGACCAGTACAACGCGGTGATAGACCTCGCCGTGCTCAAAAACTGCGTTTCGGACTCCGACGGAGATATAAATCAGGCCTACGCCCACAGCGACGAGGAGAGCATGTACAGGTACACCTTCTATTTCAACGTGGAAAACCCCATCGATCTCGGCAACGCCGACAACGACGAGGTGGAGACCTTTTATATCGACCTGAGCTATATCGACAAAAACGGCTATGGCAGCGCGAAGACCTACAGGCTCGACATGTCCTACAGCTCCTCGCTCAAGCGCAGCCTGAATCAGAAATACCTCAGCTGCTTTGAAAGCTACGGCGACGACGCGTACAAAACGCAGTTTTCCGTCTGGGTGCCGGGAATAGTCACAGAGGTCAGCAGCAGGCTCAACATGAGCGGCGAGAAGCTGACGGTCAACTTCGACAGGATAACGCTCGGCTCGATAGCGATAAATACGGAAAGGGACTATGTGTCCTCTGTGTTTTATGATTCCGACGCGAAGATAAAGTGCATCGTGCCGGCATCGCAGATCGCCCTCGACGGCGGCAGCCTGCCGGACAGCTACAGCACGCAGCTGCGGGACCAGTACGGCGCGCTCGTGTCCGAGGCCCTGTATGAAAAGGCAAAGGCCGACCCGCAGAGATACATTTATCATCAGTAAGAAAAAATCTCCGTATCCGAAGGGATACGGAGATTTTTTATGCATTTTTACGCGCTCAGTCCGGCGCAGACCTCCTTGAGCGTCTGTACCGCGCGCTCGAGCAGCGGCATGGGGATATTGAGCGCCGGCAGCAGCCGCACCTTGCTCTTGGCGCTGATGACAAGAACGCCCCTTTCCATGCACCCGGCTATCACATCCTTCGCGCTCGCCTCCGTCTCGACGCCGAGCATCAGTCCCATGCCGGTCACCGAGCGTATGCCGGGCGCCCCGCTGAGCTCGGATACGATATATTCCGAGCGGGAGCGCACGCCCGCGAGCGTTTCCTCGTCAAGGCGCGAGAGGATGGAGATCGCGCCTGCGCAGCACACGGGGCTGCCGCCGAAGGTCGAGCCGTGCGAGCCGGGGCCGAGCACGTCCTTCACCTTCTCACCCAGCACGGTCGCGCCGAGCGGGAGCCCGCCGCCGAGGCCCTTGGCGGTGCTGAAGATATCGGGCTGTATGCCGTAGTTCATGTAGCCGTAGAGCATGCCGCTGCGGCCGTTTCCGACCTGCACCTCGTCGCAGATAAGAAGCACGTCGAGGCTGTTGAGTAGCTCCGCCAGCTCGCGCACGAAGCTTTTTTCAAGAGGGATGACGCCGCCCTCGCCCTGCACGACCTCGATCATCACGGCGGCGGTGGGGTAGGCCTCGAGCAGCGCCTTCACGCTGCCGATATCCCCGGCCTCGGCATAGTGGAAGCCCTCGGTCAGGGGAGTGAAATCCTTGTGGTACGCGTCCTGGCCGGTCGCGGCGAGCGTCGTGAGCGTACGGCCGTGGAAGCTGTTTTTCAGGGTGATGATGTGGTAATATTCCCTGCCCTTCTTATCCTGCGCGTACTTCCGCGCCGCCTTGACGGCGCACTCGTTGGCCTCCGCGCCGGAGTTTGAGAAGAAGACCTTTTTCATCCCGGTCCTCTCGCAGAGCATCGAGGCGAGCACGGCGCAGGGCTCGGTGTAGTACAGGTTCGAGGCGTGCTGGAGCCTGCCCAGCTGCGCGCAGACAGCGGCCTGCCACTGCTCGTCGGCAAAGCCGAAGGCGTTGACGGCGATGCCGGTAGAGAGGTCTATGTATTCCTTTTCGTTCTCGTCGTATACGAGCGAGCCCTTGCCGTGCGTGAGCAGCAGCGGAAAGCGGGCGTAGGTGCCGGCGACATAGCTCTGGTCCAAAAGACGTATGTTTTCCTGCATGATATCATTCCTCCGGGTCTGATTTCGCACGGGGCCCGGTGAACATGGTGCCGATGCCCTCGTTTGTGAGCATTTCCATAAGTATGGCGTGCGGTATGCGCCCGTCGATGATAAACACGCGCTGCACGCCCCAGCGCAGGGCGTTTATGCAGCACTCCACCTTGGGTATCATGCCGCCGCCGATCGTACCGTCGGCGATGAGCGCGGGCGCGTCCGATGCGCGGATGACCGGTATCAGCGTGGAGGGGTCGTTCCTGTCCCGGAGTATGCCCGCGATATCCGTCATGGATATCAGGCTCTCCGCGCCGAGCTCGCCGGCTATCTTCGCCGCCGCGGTGTCGGCGTTTATGTTATATATATTCCCCTCGGCGTCGCAGCCGACGGTGGAGACAACGGGGATGTAGCCCTTGTCGATAAGGTCGACGATGGGCGCGACGTTGACCCTGGTTATCTCGCCGACGAAGCCCAGGCGCGGGTCCCTGGCCCTCGCCTCGATCATGCGCCCGTCCATGCCCGACAGGCCTATGGCGCTGCCGCCCTGGCTCTCGATGAGCGTGACGAGGCTCTTGTTTATCTTTCCCGCGAGCACCATCTGCACGATCTCCGCCGTCTCCCTGTCGGTGACGCGAAGCCCGTCGACGAAGACGCTCTGCTTTCCGAGCCGCTCGAGCATGGCCGTGATCTCCGGCCCGCCGCCGTGGACGAGCACGACCTTGACCCCGACAAGGGACAGCAGCACGACGTCCCGCATCACCGAGTCCTTCAGCTCGTCGCTTATCATGGCGTTGCCGCCGTATTTTATAACGACGATCTTGCCGTTGTAATCTTGAATGTAGGGCAGAGCGTTTACAAGCACCTCCGCCCGCCTTGCGTTTGTAATATCCATTTTATCCCCCCCGTATCAGGTCCTGTAGTCGCCGTTTATCCTGACGTAGTCATAGCTGAGGTCGCAGCCCCAGGCGGCGGAGCTTTCGCCGCCGGAGTTGAGGCTCACGAGTATCTCGAGCTCGCTCTCGAGCAGGATCCTCTTCGCCTCGTCCTCGGAAAAGGCTACGCCCGCGCCGTCCTTGCAGACACAGACCGTGCCCGCCGGCGAGCGGAACGCGACGTCTATCTTTCCGACGTCGACGGCCGCGCCGCTGTAGCCTATGGCGCACAGCACGCGCCCCCAGTTGGCGTCCGAGCCGAACATCGCGGCCTTGACGAGCGACGAGCAGACGACGCTCTTTGCGACGGTCCTGGCGGTGCTTTTATCCGCGGCGCCCTCCACCTTACACTCTATGAGCTTCGTCGCGCCCTCGCCGTCGCCTGCGATGCAGCGGCAGAGATAGACGGTCACCGTGTTCAGCGCCTTCATGAAAACGTCGAAGTCGTCTCCCGGCGCTGCGATCTGCGCGTTTCCGGCCTCGCCGTTGGCGAGGATGGTCACCATGTCGTTTGTCGAGGTGTCGCCGTCGACGCTTACCATATTGAAGGTCTCCGAAACGTCGCCGGAGAGCGCCGCTTGCAGCATTTCGGGGCTTACGGCGCAGTCGGTGGTCAGGAAGACCAGCATGGTCGCCATGTTCGGGTGTATCATGCCCGAGCCCTTTGCGATGCCGCCGAGACGGCAGATCGCTCCGCCGAGCTCAAACTCCACGGCTATCTGCTTGAGGCGGGTGTCGGTCGTCATGATGCCCTGCGCCGCGTCCTCGGAGCCCTTGCCGAGCGCCGCGCAGATCGCCGGGATGCCGCTCGCTATCGGCGCTATGTCGAGCGGCTGGCCGATGACGCCAGTCGAAGCGACGACGATATCGGAGGGGCTGATCCCCAGCTCCTCCGCGAGCAGGGCACAGGTCTTCTCGGCGATCTCCACGCCGTCGGCGTTGCAGGTGTTGGCGTTGCCGCTGTTGCAGATGACGGCCTGCGCATAGCCGTCGGCGATATGCTTTTTCGTGACGCTGAGCGGCGCGCCCTTCACCAGATTGGTGGTGTACACGGCCGCCGCAGCGGCCTTTTTTTCACTGTATATGAGCGAGAGGTCTTTTTTGCTCTTGCCCTTGCGTATGCCGCAGTGCACTCCCGCGGCCGTAAAGCCCTTTGCGGCGCACACGCCGCCTTCTATTGTCTTCATATCTTCTCCTTACAGGCAGAGCCCTGTCGTCGGCTCCGTGCCGAGGACCATGTTCAGGCACTCGACCGCGGCGCCCGACGCGCCCTTTCCGAGATTGTCATAAACGGCCAGCAGCAGTATGCGCTCGGCGTTTCCCGCGATGCTTATGTGCATGCTGTCCCTTCCGCTGAGCGCTCCGGCCGAGAGGAAGCCGTTGTCATCGTCGCCATCGGTGAAGCTGACGACGGGGCCCGCGTACAGGCTGCGGTATACCCCGGCGATATCCTCAACGCCCGTCCCCGGCGCGCACTGCGAGGCAAAAAGAGGGACCGTCACCTGCATCCCGCTGTAAAAGTCGCCGATAACGGGACAGAAGACAGGGGCCGGAAGGCCGCTCTGCGCGGACATTTCGGGCAGGTGCTTGTGCGTCTGACCGAGGGCGTACTGGCGTGGGGCGTGCAGCGCCGCGCCGGCGGGATCAGCCTCGTACTCGGCGATCATTTTCTTGCCGCCGCCGCTGTAGCCGGTCAGGGAGAAGCAGGAAAGGAGCGTGCCCTCGGGTATGATCCCCGCGGCGCGCAGAGGCGCCGTGAGCGCGATGAAGCCGCTGGCGTGGCAGCCGGGCACGGCGATGCGCTTTGCCGTTTTCACGGCCTCGGCGTGGGCCTCGGAGAGCTCGGGAAAGCCGTAGGCCCAGCCGGGTGCGGTGCGGTGCGCCGTCGAGGTGTCGAGCACCACGGTGTCCGGATTTTTTATAAGCGCGACAGCCTCGCGCGAGGCCTCGTCCGGAAGGCAGAGGATGGCGATATCCGCCGCGTTGAGCGCGAGCTCGCGCTCATGCGCGTCCTTGCGCTTTTCCTCGGGCAGGCTTATGAGCTCAAGGTCGGCGCGGCAGGCCAGGCGCTCGGCTATGCGGAGCCCGGCCGTTCCGGCGCTGCCGTCGATAAATACTTTTTTCATGATTGGATACTCCCGTGTTTTACGATCTGCTGTTTGCCGAAAAGCCCGCGGGCCTCTCGACGTGTGCATAATTATACAACGAGAGCCCCCGGGCTTCAAGCTTTTATTCGTGAATAATGAATATTTATTAAATTTGACTGCTGCGAGCATGCATTACACCCGCGGCATCGGTAAATTTTACAACAGCGTCCGGCCGGGGGCACAGCATTCCCGAACGGCAAAATTAAATAAGCTGACGGGAGGCACGATCCTGCTCCCGAAAGTGATATGCACCCCGAAAGCGTCTGACTTTCGGGGTGCATAGAGACTATGATATCCGGCTCTGGCCGCCTCGGATACGGCGCCCTATGAGGCGATCCTGAAGGTGAAGGTGCTGGGCGGGGCGTAGTAGTCGCCGCCGACGACCGTTACCGTTACGATGTAGCGGCCGGGCTTTGCCGGCATCGAGCTTCCGGCGTAGACCGTGTTCATGCCGGTGAACCAGAAGCGCACGGCGCTCTGTGCCTGCGCGCCGAGCGCCGTGCCGTCCTTTGATAGCAGGCACAGCGCGTCGCTGCCCTCAAGGATGGCCTTCGCCTCGTCAAGGCTCAGCTCGCCGTCGGAAAGAGACCCGTGCCTTACAAGAGCCAGACCCTTGGTCTGCTTTTTCACAGTGACCGTGCCGAGGCCGAAGCCCGTGTGATAGTTTCTGCTGTTGGTGATGACATAGGCCTGATAGATGCCCGCGTGCGAGGGCGTGCCGAAGCGGATGAGCAGATCGTCGGCTATGCCGGGCAGTCCGGCTATCGTGTTCAGGAGCTTCGATATGCTGCCGGCGTCTATGCCGAACAGCTCGATAAGGCTCTTGAACTTATCCACCTTCTCGGCGGCTATCCCCGCATACGCCTTGAGCTCGCCGACGGTGATGCCGTTTTTCAGAATGTCGGAAAGATATCTGCCGAAGAGCGCTTTGAAGGCATAGTCTGCGCCAGAGCCGACAAAGGGTATGTCCAGTATGCCGGTTATGCTCCTAGGGAGATCGACATATACGCTGGCGGTCAGCCTGCCGCCGGCCTTGTTCTCGATGCCGGCAAAGACGGTGAAAACGTCGATCTTTTTATCGTCGGGATTGAGCTTCACCGAGCCTTCGGGCAGCGCCGTGTCTCCGGCGTACATCGTGATGAAGGGCCTGACGTTCACGAATACGAAGGCCTTGAGAACGTCGATCTTCGTCCTGGCCGAGCAGGGCCTGTAGTCGTCGCTGCCCTTATAGTTCACCGTCACCGTCTGGTCCTTGCCCGCATTGAGGCTGCTGACAGTGAAGTCGGCGGCGCTCACGTCGCCGGGGAGCGTGGAGCTTTCAAAATCGACGAGCTTTTTGACCACTTTTTCGGTAAAGGCGGCCTTGTCCGCGTCATAGGTGACCGTCGCGCTCTCCCTGAGCACGAGTTCCGTGCTGTATTTGTTGACCTTGCTGATGCGGATCTCGTCCTCGCCTCCGGCAAGGCGGAGCCTGTATTCGCTGTCGGAATTGTCCTTGAGCGCCTTGTGCGTGTACTTGTAGCCGTCTACATAGCTCACAAAGCCGTCGATGCTGCCCCAGGCGTCGCTGTAGTACATGGACAATGTACTATAATAAGCTCTACAGAAATACTCCCACCTGAGTTCTGCCCTGGCCGCGTCGCCGAGAGAATCGTAGTTTGCTATGAGCGCCCTGCCGAGCGCCGCGTTGAGCTCATCGCCGGTCATGCTCTTTTTAATGAGCAGCTCGATGGGCGCGTCGCTTTTCCTGAGCTCCGGCCTTGAGGAGCTTTCCGTCTGAACCGCCTGTTCCGCGGGGCCTTCGGCAAACACGCCGGCCGCGGCGCCCGTGACCTGCGAGAGCATGACGACCGCGAGAAGGGACGCCAAAAGGCGCTTTAAGCTGTTTTTCTTCATATAACACCTCCGTATATATTTGCTGTATAAGCATAAGGGGGAGGCGGAGTTCGGATACTCCCCCTATGCTTATAGTGTAGCAGAGCGCCAAAACCTAAGCAACAGGTCTTTCGACACTTTTCGGGCGTTTGTCATTACAATCATTCAGCCTGCTCCGCGGTTTCCTGAACTTTTTTAATACGTTCGCCTTGAGCGGGCCCCGGCCGGGCTTTATTCAAGAGCACATAAGGGGATAGCTTTTGCAGCTCAATCGTTGCCGGCCCTGTATAGCCCGGCTCAGCTCCGGCGTATTATTTTTCTTGCCAGACGGTCTGAGGCTAATATATAATTAATAGAAAAGGAGGTGCGCCATGAAGGTCACTGTTTCCGAATGTCTCCGGCTGCCCTCGCTGCGCGAGGCGGTGCTGGTCGGCGGCGCGAAGGGGCTCGAGAGGTCCGTGTCGTCGGTGAGCGTGCTGGAATGGCCGGAGATCGGGATGCTGTCGGAGGACGTCCTCGTCGGCAACGAGGTCATCATCTCCGCGCTCATACAGATAAAGGACGACGTTGAAAGACAGTGCCGCCTGCTGCGTCATCTGTGCAGCATGGGCACGTCCTGCCTTATAATTTTCTATGCGGGCATCTTCCTGCCCGAGATAGACGACAGGCTCATCCGCGTCGCCGACGAGATATCCTATCCGCTGCTCGTCATGCCGCATAACAGGATGGATTTCCGCTATGCCGACGTTATTACGGACATCGTCGAGCACATACACTCAAAGCGCAAGCAGGATAACTACCTGCTGACCGACATGATGAACAGCATCGCGTATCTTGAGCCGAATCAGATAAGCATAGCGAACGCGCTCAGGCTCCTGTCAGACAGAATGCGCTGCACGCTGCTGCTGGCAAACCGCTATATGGAGAGCCTCGGCGCGGCCGCGTGGCCCCGCTCCATGCGCTGGGATTACGACGAGCTGCTTCTGAGGCTCAGAAACGGCCACGTCACGTCCGGCACGGCGGAGCTTGAGCTCGACGGGCGGCGCGTGTATATTACGGACAGGCCGATAGACTCGGAGGTACACCGCAGGCTGCGGCTTTTTGCCATCATGGAGGACAGGCCGCCGGACGCCTCGCTCTGCGCGCAGGCGGCCGACGTCGTATCCCTTGTGCTGAACATCTGGAGCAAGGACTCGACCTATGAGGGCACGGACGATCTGATACAGGCCGTGCTGACGGACAACCCCGAGCGCATGCGCGTGCTCGCCTCAAGAATGGACATCAGGATAGGTGACGTGCACACGATGTGGTGCTTCAGCATAAGGCGCGGCGACGGCAGCGAGCTGAGCCCGCGTCAGCGAGGGGACACGCTGGTCATGCTCAGGCGCTTTCTGCTGGAGTACTACAAGCTCGCCATCGTGGACAATTACGGGAGCTTCCTCGTCGCCTTCACCGACGACCTCTTTTTTGAGACAGACTGCAAGAGCCTCGGAAACGATTTTGCCCAAAGGCTCGGGCGGGAGGGCTTCGAGGTCAGAAGCTGCGTTTTCGAGCAGCTGGACAACACCGCGCAGACGAGGGAGGCGTATCTGCGCATGAGCGACAACTTCGACGCGCTCTGCACGGCGTTTCCGCACAAGAGGACGCATACCGGCAGCGATATAAAATTCATCCGCGCATGCAGGGAATGTATAGCGCAGGGTGAGGCCGCCGTCGCCGAAAAGCTTTGGCCCGTCAGCCGCATAATGAGCGCCGCCGACGGCCAGGAGCTGGCGGAGACCCTCGGCGTTTTCCTTCTCGACGCGGAATCGAGCATGAGCCGGGCCGGCGAGCTGCTCTTCCTGCACAAGAACACGGTCAGCTACAGGATAAACAAGATACGGCGGCTGCTCTCAAGCAGTCTGGACTCGCTGCCCGACTCCTTCGAGGCCTATCAGGCCGCGGCGATATACAGGATACTCAATTCCTATGAAAAGGGGTGAGCTGCCGGCTTCGGCAGGCTCTTTTCCGACCATACGGCGTAAATGATCCCGGCAACACCTTATGTGTTGCCGGGATTTCAGACTGTCAAAAAACATCCGCTGCTGCGTAAAGATGACCGCGCAGCGGGGGAGCTCGAGGGGGCAAGACCCGCCTCGAGTTAGATAAACCGCCGTCGAAATCCTTGAAGTTTCAAGGATTTCGGTAAAAGCATTTTGAATGCTTTCAAAATGCTCGGCGGAAAAGTGCAGTCAAAAAAGTCCCTCGCGGGACTTTTTTGACAAACTGTAATCCCGGCAACACCTTATGTGTTGCCGGGATCTTGCTGTTTTGTCTGAAAGGTCCCCCGCTCAAAGCCGCCGGCGCCCGAAGGTGCCCGGCGGCTGCATGCTTTTGTGTCCGTACACAAAAAAGCGCGTGTGAAGTTTGGGCCCCGGAACATTGCCGGACTTCCTGCCTTTGGAATAGAATTTACTCAGGCATCGTAAAAAAATTTTTATCAAGGAGGCAAAACTATGTCCAGAATTCTTAAGGAGCAGGATATTATCAATGTCATCTACGGCGCGACCGTGCTGGGCGCGGGCGGCGGCGGCTCCGCGTCGCTCGGCGTGGATCTTCTCACCAAGTACAAGGAGACAAATCCGGGCAAGGCCGTTGAGCTGGAGCTTCTCGACCCGAAGGAAATGGACGACGGCGCATACGCGGCCATCACCGCCGGCATGGGCGCTCCCAGAGCGCTGCTCGGCAAGGATTTCACCCCCTATGCGGTCAATTCCTTTGAGGCGCTCGTTGATATGGCCGCAAAAATGGGCCGCGAGCTGAAATACTGCTGCGCGGTCGAAATGGGCGGCTTCAACACCTTCGTGCCGATGCTCATATCCCTGATGAAGGGCTTCCCCTTCATCGACGCGGACGGCGCCGCGCGCGCGGTGCCCGCTCTCGACACGCTGCTTCTGCACGTCAACGGCCTTGACACCTCGCCGCTGACCATGGCAGACCACAAGAACAACCGCCTCGAGATCGTCCTTGCCGACGCAAGAGACGCCACCGAGGCGGAGAACATCGGCCGTCACATCTGCATGGCCTTCGGTATGATCGCGGGCCTCTCCGGCTGGATGGTCACCAAAAAGCAGATCATGGAGGCCATCGGCAACAACACCGTCACCTATGCCATGTCCGTCGGCGAATGTCTCGGCGAGTACAAGAGCTGCGGCTGCACGAAGAGCAATGTCTACGATTACCTGCACGACAAGGGCGGTCTGCCCAGCCGCGGCATCTGCACCGGAAGGATCACCAAGGTCGAGACAAGGACCAAGGGCGGCTTCGACTACGGCGTTGCGGTCGTCGCGGGCGAGGACGGAAACGAGTACAAGGTGCTGTTCCAGAACGAAAACCTCGCCATCTTCAAAAACGACGAGGTCCTCATGACAGTGCCCGACATCATTTCCTTCTATGACAAGGAAAAGCACCTGCCGCTCACGAACGCGGACACCGTCGAGGGCCAGTATGTCGATATCGGCATCGCCAGGGTCGACGAGCGCTGGTGGGTACAGGGCGAGGAGGCCATCAACAGGATCTGGGAGCCCTATTTCAGGAACGTCGAATATACCGGCAAGATAGTGCGCTTCAAGTAAGCCTTAACTGATATTGCAGCATAACGGAACATCTCCCTAAAAAGCACGGGCCGGGGGCGGGATGCGTCTCGTCCCTGACCGTGCGCCTTTGAAAAAAACAAGAAAGGAGAAACCCACCATGGAAGAAAAGAGAGAAAATACCGCTGCGGAGGAGACCAAGCTTCAGGATAAGGGCCTTTCGCAGATACAGCCCAATGAAAAGCGGAGCTGGTGGAGCATCGCCTTCATATGGGTCGGCACGATGATATGCATCCCCATGCTGATGGTCGGCGGCATATTCGGAGGCGCCCTGACCATGAGCTCAATATTCTGGGCCACACTGATCGGCTTTGCCGTTTGCTGCCTGATGATGGTGCTCGGCGGCATCGTCGGCTCCGACACCGGCCTTAACGCAACAATGTGCTCCACCCGTGCATTCGGCATGACGGGAGCGAATTTCACGATGGCGCTCGTCATTTTCATATGCGAGGTCGGCTGGTTCGGCGTACAGACCGCCACCTGCGCGCTGGCCTTCAACACGCTGCTGCTGCAGTTCAGCGTTGAATTTCCATTCTGGCTCAGCTGCGTCATCTGGGGCGTCGTAATGTTCATCACCGCCGTCTACGGCGTGAAGTGGATGGCGGTGCTCAACTACATCGCCGTTCCGCTGCTGGTCATACTCTGCGCCTACGGCGGCATTTACGCTATCGATACCGCCGGCTGGGGCACGATAAACAGCGCCGTGACGGAGAATCTTATGACCATGCCCGTAGCGATCTCCACCGTTATCGGCCTGTTCGCGCTCGGCGCTACCTGCAACTCCGACTATACCCGCTACTGCAGGACCCGCGGCGACGTGGTAAAGGCCACGGTCATAGGCGTCATGCCCGCGGCGCTGCTGATGATAATGGTCGGCGCGATCATGGCCGTCGGCACGGGCAACTTCGACGTAACAGCCATGTTCGCGGGGCTGGGACTGCCCATCGTCGCCATGCTGGTGCTCATCCTCGCAACGTGGACGACCAACACCGGCAACGCATATATGTCGGGCCTCGCGGCCTGCAAGATGTTCTCCGTCAAGGACAGCAAGCGTCCCTTCGTCACCATGCTCTGCGGCGCGCTGGGCATAGTCCTCGCGGTCGCCGGCCTTGCCGATTTCCTCAGCACCTATATCAGCATCCTCGGCGCCGTCGTTCCGCCCATCATGGGCGTCGTCATCTGCGACTACTTTGTTATCTGCAAGGGCAAAAAGGAAAACTGGGCTCCGGTACGCGGCATCAACTGGATAGGCATCCTCGCGTGGATGATCGGCGGCGGCTTTGCCCTGCTGGAGACGCTGGGAGCAGTGACCGTATTCTCCTCCGCGCTGGACGGCGTTGTCCTCTCCTTTGCGGCATACTGGATACTTTATTCTCTGCTTAAGAATACCGGCCTGGCAGGCTCCGGCAGCATGAGCATCGAGGAAGCCTGCTCTATCGCACAATAAGGAGTGTTTTCATGAGTAAAAGCAAAGCATTGGACATCGTACTGTACGAGTTTACCGAGCTGGCAAAGGTGCCGCGCCCCTCTCATCACGAGGAGAGGGTAAGCGAGTACCTGTTTCAGTGGGCCCGTCGCCGCGGCCTTTCCGTGGAGAAGGACGAGCTGGGCGAGATAATAATCGACAAGCCGGCCTCCCCGGGCTGCGAGAGCGTGCCGCGCGTGATATTCCAGGCTCACATGGACATGGTCTGCGTGAGCGAGGAGGGCGTGGACTACGACCCCGTAAACGACCCGATCAGGGTCATAAACGACGGCGTCACGCTCAGCGCCGAGGGCACCAGTCTGGGCGCCGACGACGGCATAGGCATCGCCATGTGCCTGTATCTTCTGCAGGATAACAGCCTGCGCCACGGTCCGATACGCGCCATTTTCACCACCAACGAGGAGGACGGCATGGACTCCGTAGCTCTCGATCCGAGACATCTGGACGGGGACTATCTTATCAATCTGGACTGGGAGACGATAGGCTCGCTCTGCAACTCCTGCGCGGGCGGCGACTTCTTCAACTTCAGCCGAAGGGCCGAGTGGGAGGCCCCTCCCGCGGGCAGCAAGACCCTCACCGTCTCCTTCAGCGGACTGCTGGGCGGCCACTCGGGCATCGGCATCAACAAGGGCCACGCAAACGCGCTCGTGAGCATCGCCACGCTGCTGACCATGCTGCGTCAGGGCGGCGTGGATTACCGCCTCGCATCCCTCGGCGGCGGTCAGGCGAAGAACGCCATCCCCGCCTTCGGCTCGGCCGTGATAGCCGTTCCCGCGGGCGACGAGGCGAAGGCCGCAGACATCCTCGGGCGCTTCCGCACGGAGTTTCTGGACGCTTTCGGGAACATAGAGCCCGAGGGCGTGTTCAGCGCCGATATGAGCAGCCCCGCGCCGACGCGCGTGCTCAGCCGCGAGGCGGGCTTCGGCATGGCCGAGCTCATGACCGCCGTTCCCAACAACGTCCACACCATGAGCCCCTTCGTCGACGGGCTGGTGGAGAGCTCGGCAAACCTCGGCGTTGCCTCCGTTGACGACGACGCGCTGCGCTTTACCGTGTTTGCACGAAGCAGCGTTTCCTATCAGGCGACGCAGCTCGGCGCCATATGTCAGGCGCTGGCCGGCAGCTTCGGCTTCGACTTTGAAAGCGAGGGGCATATCCCCGGCTGGGCGGTCGATCCCAACAGCAGGCTGACAAGGCTCGCCTGCGAGGCCTACAGGGACCTCACCGGCAGCGACATGATCGTAGAGCCCGTGCACGCCGGAGTGGAGTGCGGAGCCTTCGCCGATAAGAACCCGCATCTGGATATGATCTCTATCGGGCCGACGCTGGTAGATGTGCATACGCCGGGCGAGACCTGCCGGATAGAGGACGTCAGGATAACGACCGAGCTGCTCGTAGAGCTCCTGGAGCGAATCGCCAGGCAGTAATAAACGTATCTCTCCTTCATATCATCCCCCACAGCGGAAAACGGCCGACCCGCACTGTCCTGCGGGCCGGCCGTTTTCCGCCGCCGCTCACCGGGCGAAAAATATATCTCCTGCGGCGTATTATTTTTCTTGCCAGACGGTCTGAGGCTAATATAT
This sequence comes from bacterium, assembly GCA_963625685.1. Lineage (GTDB taxonomy): Bacteria > Bacillota > Clostridia > Oscillospirales > Oscillospiraceae > F23-B02. The sequence continues at coordinate 8,825 of CAVFTR010000014.1, read as the reverse complement.
AATCGGCAAAAAGGAGATATGCCATGAGTGTTACCGTTTCTGATATCCTTAAGCTCCCCTCACTCTACGGCGCGGCGGTCGTCGCGGGCGCGGACGGCCTTTCCAATCCCGTGGAATCGGTGACGGTCCTGGAATACGGCGAGATCACGCCGCTGCTGGACGATCTGTTTTCCAACACTCAGTTTGAGGGAAACGAGCTTATAATCTCATCGTTTGCGAGCATCAGGGAGGATGTGCCCGCGCAGTGCGAGAACGTTCGCCGCTACCACGCGAAGGGGGCGAGCGGCATGGTGCTGTTTTACGTCGGGCTGATCATGCCCTCGATCGCCCCGGCTCTTGTGGACTGCTGCAACGAGCTCGGCTTCGCGCTGATAAAAATGCCGCAGGAGAATGTCCTGATGCACAAATACAGCGACGTTATCGGAGATATCTCCTACGCGCTTTTCAAGGACAAGCAGAGCGGAACGGAGTTCGTCAGCGCTCTGATGAGCCGCTTTTCCAAGCTGGAAAAGCGGCAGCAGTCCATCGCCTCGCTGCTGCGTATGCTCAGCAACCACCTTCAGGCCTCGATCATACTCGCGTCCCACACCAACTCCATAACGCATATCGCCGCGTGGCCGCAGACCATTGCGCCCATGCTCGAGGAGACGGCCGAGAAATGGCTCGCGCAGCTGGGAACGGGCAGCTGCCTGACCGTGGATATCAGCAAAACGCGGGCGTATCTGCAATACTGCCCGCCGCTGTTTGCCGGCGAGGACAGCTTCAAGCTGTACATACTCAATCACGACGAGCTGCTGTCCCGCGACGTGCTCTTTCAGGCGAGCGACCTCATACAGCTCTACAGCCACATATACAACCGGAATCTCGGAAAGCACGTCGCCTCGGAGCTCGTAAAGGCGATAGTGGATAACGACCCGCTGAAAATGAAAAGGCTGTCGGCCACGTTCCACATTGACGTCGAGTCGCTCAACCACATGTGGCTGTTTCTGCCGAAAAACAGGAGCGACTCCCGGGACATGGCCTTTCTGAGCAGGTGTGCGGAGTTCCTGTCCCCGTACTCGTCTCCGGTGCTGGCGGGGCGGCACGAGGGAAACCTCGTGATCTTCTCGGGCGCCCCCGCTTCAATGTCCGAGCGCGAGGAGATAGCGCGGGAGTTTCTGGCCTGTCCGGACGTGAAAAGCGGCGATTACTGCATCGTCAGCTGCGGCTGCCTGAGAACGACGGAGGACGTCCACAGGGCCTACTTCGACGCGCTGCGGCATATCGGGCTTGCGCAGGTCATATATCCGGGGGCGGAGCGCTACGGATATTCGCACATAGCCGTCGCCAAGGCCTGCGCGCAGGCGGCGGAGAGCGGGAGCGCGCTGGATTACTATTTGTCTCTGCTAAACAAAATCAGAGAGAAGCCGGAGCTCCTGTCCACCCTGACGGCGTATCTTCTGGACGAGAGCTCGAGCCTTGCACGGACCGCGCAGGCGCTGTGCTGCCATATAAACACCGTAAAATACCGCCTCAGAGCCATTCGGGACGTCTACGGCTTTTCCGTATCGGACATGCCGGATGTGCTGCCCCTGTATATAGCCGTCGCCCTCAACAGGATAATGGAGAGCCGCGGCGGCTCTCCCGACGGAGGCTTTTGAGCCGATGGGATATGACCCGGCAGGGCCGTTTTGTCCTTTTGGGACAAAACGGCCCTGCTGCATTTTTGCCGAACGGATAAATACAAAGCCCCTGCATGTATATATACTTAAATTGACGGCGCATAGGCTGCCGACAATACATCAAGGAGGATACAGCTATGAGAAAACTCTACGAACAGGACATTATCGAGATCCTGTACGGAGCTACACTGCTCGGTGCAGGCGGCGGAGGCTCTCTGAGTCAGGGACTGGAAATGCTGGAGGGTCTTAAGGAAGACGGACACAAGATAGAGCTCGATCTTCTCGAGCTCGACGAGATCGGAGACGACGAGTACGCCGCGGTGGTCTGCGGCCTCGGCTCGCCGGTGGCAATGCTCGACCCGGACAAGCCCAAGTTCGGCCCCGACGCCGTGCATGCCTTCAGGGCCTTCCAGAAGGCCTTCCTTGTCGAGGGCAAGAGCGTGAAATACCTCCAGTCCGGCGAGATGGGCGGCTTCAACACCTTTTCGCCGATGCTCGTTGCGATCCTCTCGGACGAGGACCCCGAAAAGCGCATCAAGATGATCGACGTCGACTGCAACGGCCGCGCCGTTCCGGAGCTCAACACCACACTGACCTCGTACTGGGATCACCCGCCCACGCCCATGGGCCTGGGCAGCCTCTACGGGGACGAGATCATCGTCTATCCTACGAGCGACCATTCGGGAGAGCAGATAGCGCGCCAGATGTGCATGCTCTACGACATGCGCATAGGCTTCTCCACCTGGGGCATGAACAAGGCCGAGATGAAGGCCGCCCTTGTCCCCGGCTGCGTGACGAAGGCGCAGCTGATAGGCAAGGCGCTCCTTGCGGCCGGCTGCGGCTGCTCCGATATCATGGAGGAGCTCAAAAAGGCCTTCGAGGTGCGCGAGTTCTGCCGCGGCACGATAGAGGAGCTCGAGATCAAGGCCGAGGGCGGCTTTGACTTCGGCACGACCGTCGTCAGAGGAGAGGACGGCCGCAGGTATTTCATCGACTTCAAAAACGAAAACCTCATTCTGCGCGATGAAAACGGCGACACCATCATGACCGCGCCCGACGGCATCGGCATGGTCGACATGGACAGCATGATGCCGATGACCAACGCGGACACGAAGGTCGGCATGAAGGTACTGGTCACCATGACTCCCGCGCCCGAAAACTGGTGGGACCCGGTCAGAAAGCCGTATGAGTGCTGGCTGCCCGAGCTCAGGAAGGTCGGCATGAAGGGAGATCAGGTGCGCTACTGAGCCCAAGGCACGGGGAGAGCGGCCCTGCTTTCCCCGTAAAATTTAATAAAAAAGAGGGGAGTAAAATGGAAGAAAAGAAATCCGGACTTGTAGAAAATATTACTCTGACAAAGGTGCCCCTGGATCAGCGAAAGCCCTGGACGAGCATAGCGTTCATCTGGGCCGGAGCCGTTATCTGTATTCCGGCGCTCATGGTCGGCAGCTTCATATCCGCCGGCATGAACTTCGCGCAGTCGGCTCTGTGCATGGTGATAGGCTACGTTATCGTGGTCTTCTACATGTGCCTGCTGGGCATCCAGAGCTCCGACCTTGGACTTCCGGCGACGGTCGCCATCTCGAGGGCATACGGCAGGAAGGGCTCGTCGTTTCTCGTCTCGCTCATCCTCGCCCTGTGCATGACCGGCTGGTTCGCCGCGCAGACGAGCCTCTGCGCAGGCTCGTTCTGCAGCATCATGAGCGGCTATTTCGGGATCAGCTTCCCCCTGTGGCTCGCGATCATCATATGGGGCGGCCTTATGTTCATAACCGCCGTCTACGGCGTGAAGATGATAGAGTTCCTGAACAAGGTCTCCGTCCCCGCGCTTTTTATCATGCTCATATGGGGCGTTGTCGCCAGCCTGCTCAAGGGCGCGGCGGCGCAGGTCAGCGCCTACGAGCCGCCGCAGTTCCTCGGCTGGTCCTACGGCATCACGCTCGCCGTCGCGGGCTTTGCCGCGGGCGCGATAACCAGCGGCGACTACACGCGCTACTGCAAAAGCAGAAGAGACACCGTCCTGTCCTGCGCGATCGGAGTGCTTCCGGCCGGTATAGGAGCGCTGCTCATAGGCGCGTTCCTGTCGCTGTCGGCGGGCAGCTTTGACCTCGCCGTGGTCTTCTCCGACTTCGGCCTGCCCATTATCGGCCTGCTGGTGCTCATTCTCGCGACGTGGACGACCAACACCGGCAACGCATACACCTCCGGCATAGCCATCTGCAACATGTTTTCGCTCAAGGACAACATGCGCTCGTGGATGACGCTGCTTGCCGGCTGCGTCGGCACGCTTCTGTGCCTGCTGGGCTTTTCCGACTCCTTCAACGCCTTCCTGAATCTTATCGCCGCGCTCGTTCCCACCGTCGCCGGCGTTGCTATCGCGGACTACTGGATCATGGGCAAGGGCCGTCCTGAGCTGTGGAAGCCGTTTGACGGAGTCAACTGGATAGGCGTCGTGTCCTGGCTCGCGGGCTCGGCTGTCGCCAAATGGACGACCTTCTTTGTCCCCACGCTCAACGGCATCGTGGTGTCGCTGCTGTGCTACTGCCTGCTGGCCGCCGTCGTCAAAAACGAAAGGCTCAACCCCATATACAAGCTGCGGCTTGAGGCGTCCGCGGAGGAAAAGGAAAAGAGTGAAACATGAGAATATTAAATATAGTTCCCGTCAATTCCGATGTTTTCACCTCCGTGGAGGTGGCGTATCTCCGAGCCCATCTCGGAGAGGATACGGTGCTTGAAACGGTCAGGCTGCAGGAGGGAAAGCCCTCCATCGAGGGGGAATACGATGAGCTCGTCAATGCGCCCCACGTGGTGGAGCTTGCCATACAGGGAGAACGGGACGGCTGCGACGCCATATTCATCAACTGCTTCGGCGATCCGGGAGTCCGTGCCGCCAGAGAATGCGTCGACATACCCGTTTTCGGCGGCTTTGAGCCGGCCGTTCTCCTCGCGCTGGGGCTGGGAGACAGGATAGGGATAGTTACGGTCGTTCCCAACGTTGTCCCCCTTATCAGGAGAAATGTCGCATCGGCACAGCTTGACGGCCGCATCGTCACCGCGCGCAATGTCGGCATCCCCGTGCTCGCTCTCGAGAGCACCGGCGATCTCTCCGCCGCGATCGCGGCGGAGGCGAAAAAAGCCGTTGTCGAGAACAATGCCGAGGTCATAGTTTTGGGCTGCACCGGCATGGTGGACGTTGCCGAGGAGGTCAAGCGGCTGCTCAACGCCGACGGCTTCGATATTCCTGTTATAGAAGCGGCAAAGTCCGCCGTCATGATGCTTGAAATGTATGTTAAAATGGGCCTGCGGCACAGCAGGCTGACATATCTCCCGCCGGCGAAAAAATAAGCCCGGCGCGAACAAAAAGGAGGCTCGTTTATGAGTATATTAAAAAACTGTGAGCCGAGAGACGTCTTTGACTATTTCGGTAAAATATGCTCTATCCCGCACGGCTCGGGAAATACGGACGCGATCGCGGACTATCTGGTCGGCTTTGCCGAGGAGCACGGTCTGGAGCACATCCGCGACGCCGCCAATAATGTTATCATCCGCAAGGCGGCCAGCCCCGGCTACGAAAACGCGGATATCATCATTTTGCAGGGGCATCACGACATGGTCTGCGAGAAGGAGGACCGGCTGAGCTTCGACTTCGAGAAGGACGCCATAGCTCCCGTGGCCGACGGAGACTGGATACACGCGCAGGGAACGACGCTCGGCGGCGACAACGGCATTGCCGTCGCGATGATCCTTGCCGTGCTCGCCGACAGCAGCCTGCCCCACCCCCCGATAGAGGCGCTCATAACGGCCGACGAGGAGATCGGAATGGTCGGCGCGTTCGCGCTCGATTGCAGCCAGCTCAAGGGGCATAAGCTGATAAATCTCGACTCCGAATATGAGGGCGTTCTGATGTGCAGCTGCGCCGGCGGCGTGAACGCCCGCAGCAGCGTGCCCGTCAGAAGAGAAAGCGTCTCCGGCACGCTGGCCGATATATCCGTATCCGGACTTCTCAGCGGTCACTCCGGCGTGGAGATCGACAAGGGGCGTGTCAACGCGAACGTCCTCATGGCCAGACTTCTCAGCGAGATAAAGACCGGCTTCCGCCTGGTATCTCTGGAGGGCGGCATAAGAGACACCGCCATCGCGCCGTCAGCCCGCGCCGTCGTCGTTACGGAAGACGCGCAGGCGCTGTGCGGCGAGGTGAGCGCTCTCGGAGCGCGGTACGCGAAGGAATATGCCAGCCGCGAGCCCGGCATGAGCGTCACGGCAAGCGCGCTCGAGGCTCAGACGGTCGAGGCGCTCAGCTGCGCCGCCACGGCCCTCGTGTGCTCCGTGCTGCTCGCCGTTCCCGACGGCGTGCTGGAGATGTCCGCGGATATGCCCGGACTGGTGCAGACCTCGAGCAATTTCGGCATGCTCAGGCTCGAGGAGCATGAGCTCGGCTTTTCAAACACCATCCGCAGCTCCGTCACCGCCCAGAAATGGTGGATCGTGGATAAGATAGCGGCGATAAGCTCGCTGGCCGGCGGAAGGACCGTGACCGACGGCAGCTATCCCGGCTGGGCGTACGATCCCGATTCAGTGCTGAAGGACACCATCCTCGCCGCGTATGAAAAGCTCTTCGGCAAGAGGGCGAAGGTCGAGGCGGTGCACGCCGGCATCGAGTGCGGCCTGTTCGCCGACAGCATCCCCGAGCTCGACTGCGTTTCGATAGGCCCGGATATGTGCGATGTCCACACTCCGCGCGAAAGACTCAGCATCTCCTCGACAAGGCGCACCTACGAGCTTTTGAAGCTCGTGCTGGCAGAGAGCAAATGAGCGGAACGGAGGTCAGCATCGTGAAAAAATATCCTCTGAGCGTTCCGACGCCCGTTTCGTTTTCCTATGTCACGCGGAGCATACCCGAGGTGAGCGTCGAGCAGCGCGAGCGCGCGCTCAAGGCCACGCATTATAACGAGTTCGCCTTTCCGGCGGGGCTTCTGACCGTGGACATGCTCTCCGACTCCGGAACGACGGCGATGACCGACGTGCAGTGGTCGGCAATGCTTCTTGGCGACGAGTCCTACGGCCGCAACAAGGGCTACTATGTCCTGCTCGACGCCTTCCGAGACATATTCGAGCGCGGTGGAGAGAAAAACTGGAAGCGCTCGATCGACCTTGTGCGCACCGACTGCCGTGACATGGACAGAATGATCGACGAGCTGTATCTGGCCGAATACGAGGGCGGCTTCTTCAACGGCGGCGCGGCGCAGCTCGAGCGGCCGAACGCCTTTATAATCCAGCAGGGGCGCGCGGCGGAATCCGTGCTCATGGAGATCGTGAAGAACATTCTCACGCGGCGCTCGCCGGGCAAGGTGTTCACCATTCCCTCGAACGGGCATTTCGACACGACCGAGGGGAATATAAAGCAGATGGGCTCGGTGCCGCGCAATCTGTACGACAGAGAGCTTCTCTTCGAGGTGCCGGAGGGCGGACGCTATGAAAAGAATCCGTTCAAGGGGAATATGGATACGCAAAAGCTCGAGCAGCTCATACAGAGCCTCGGCGCGGAGAGCATCCCCCTTATCTTCTCCTGCATAACTAACAACACCGTCTGCGGACAGGCGGTGTCGATGGCAAATCTCCGTGAAGTGAGCCGCATCGCCCACAAATACGATATACCCTATATATACGACGCCGCGCGCTGGGCCGAGAACGCCTATTTCATAAAAATGAACGAGGACGGCTACGCCGACAAGTCCATCGCCGAGATCGCAAGCGAGATGTTCAGATACTGCGACGGCTTCACCATGTCGGCGAAAAAGGACGGCCACTCCAATATGGGCGGCATGGTCGCCTTCCGCGACCGGGGGCTTTTCTGGCGGAAGTTTTCCGATTTCAACGCCGACGGCAGCGTAAAGACCGACGTGGGCGTGCTTTTAAAGGTAAAGCAGATATCCTGCTACGGCAACGACTCCTACGGCGGCATGTCGGGGCGCGACATAATGGCGCTGGCGGCGGGCCTGTATGAAAGCTGCAGCGTGAGCTATCTCGATCACCGCGTAAAGCAGTGCGAGTATCTCGCCGAGGGCTTCTTCAGAGCCGGCGTAAAGGGCGTTGTGCTCCCCGCGGGAGGACACGGCGTGTATATAAACATGGACGAGTTCTTCGACGGCAAGCGGCCGCACGAGGCCTTTGCCGGTCAGGGCTTCAGCATAGAGCTTATCCGCCGCTACGGCATACGCACGGCGGAGCTCGGCGATTATTCCATGGAGTATGACCTGAAAACGCCGGAGCAGCAGGCGGAGGTCTGCAACGTCGTTCGCTTTGCCGTAAACCGCAGCCAGCTCGGCCGCGAGCATCTGGACTATGTGATCGCCGCCGTGAAGGCGCTGTATGAGGATCGCGAGAGCATCCCGAATGTCCGCATCACGGCCGGAAAGGAGCTCCCCATGCGGCATTTCCACGCGTTCCTTGAGCCGTACTTCGACGAAAAGACCTGAGCTCAGGCGCGCAGGCGCGGCAGCCGGATAATGACTGCCGCGCCCTTTTATTCTGATGTAAAAGGTGATCTCCTTGCGAGTATACGAAAACAAAGAAGAGCTCAAAGCCGAAATAAACAAAGCGCTTGAGAAATACATTTCGGAATTTGACGATATCCCGGAGGCCTTAAAGGACAAGAGGGTCGATGAGGCCGACAGAACTCCGGCGGAAAACCTTGCGTATCAGCTGGGGTGGACAGCCTTATTGCTTAAATGGGAAGAGGATGAACGAAAGGGGCTTCCGGTCAAGACGCCGTCGGATAAATTCAAGTGGAACCAGCTCGGCGGATTATACCGGTGGTTCACGGACACCTACGCGCATTTATCTCTGCAAGAGCTGAAGGCTGAACTGAACGAAAATGTCAAGTCTGTCTGCGCAATGATCGATTCCATGAGCGAGGAGGAATTGTTTGAGCCGCACATGAGAAAATGGGCTGACGATGCGACCAAAACAGCGGTGTGGGAGGTATATAAGTTCATTCATGTCAATACTGTCGCCCCCTTCGGGACCTTCAGGACCAAGATCAGAAAGTGGAAGAAGGCGGCACTTAGACCATGTGAGCAGTGAGCGCTTCAGCTCCTGCTTTCATGCGTACCTGCCGGCTTTCCGTGAACTCCGCAGCTTTTCACCGTCCCGCGGCGTTCCCCG
>CAVFTR010000013.1:0-48914 GCA_963625685.1 bacterium | reverse complement strand
GGGCGCTTTTTGCCGTTCACGGCGCTGCTTCGCCGTGGGCTGCCGCTCCCCGCCGACCTTCGTTTGGATTTGCCTGCATCCCAAACAAAAACATCCAAACGGAGGAAATGACTATGACAACCATCAACCTGAAAGACCACTACCCGTGGTACACCGAGGACACCTTTCTGGAAGTCCCCGACGAGATCGCCGCGTTCCTTGAAGAGGACCGTCGGCTCCAAATCAACTACGCGCAGTACATCCGAGACAACAAGGCTTTCTATTCGCTGGACGCTGGCGACGGCATCGAGGCGGATGCACTGATCAAGCCGGAGCGGCCGGACGAGGCGCTGGAGCGCATGGAGCTGGAGCAGACGATGCGCGACGCGCTGGCGCAGCTCACGGAAACCCAGCGGCGGCGCGTGCTTGCCTCTGTCCTTGACAAAATGACCGCTGTTGAGATTGCAGCTGCCGAGGGCATCAGCAAAGCGTCTGTCGGAGAGAGCATCAATAGGGCTATTATCCGGCTCGAAAAAATTCTCAAAGAATTTTCCTAAAACGCCCTTACTTTTGCCCGTTTTTTTCTTGAGGTATATGAGAGGGAGTATATCTCCCTCGCCTCTGCTCCTTGAAAACGGAATAGACACCGGCATCAGCACAGACCCCGCGCGGCCAGAGAGCCGAGCGACGAAAGGCGCGCCGCCAAGACGACAGCCTCCCGCCCTCCGGGGCGGGAAGGCATCCGAGCGATCTACGCGGCCTTTGACCCGATGCGTGGCGGCATTGGGCGCGATGACAGCGCGGGCGATACGCAACCCCAGCTACGGCCTCCCACTGACTTGAGGGGGATTCCTGCGGCGCTCGTGAGCCTTACAAGCCACGGCACTGTGGGGATGGGACAGCCTTGCCAAAGGCGGCTGCTGCCGGTCCCAAAGGCTTCTGGAGCCTTCGCCGGGGGACGTGACAAATACGGCGAGCAAACAATCCAAACACAACAGGAATATGCAGGCAGCCGCGCCGGAGCAGCATCGTATGTCATACGGCGGCAAAACCCTCGCGGCGCGGCTGCGCTGTTTTCTATCGAATACGGACAGGCTGTGCTCTCATAGCCTGTGAATATGTTTTTTGAAACGGAGGTGCGTTTATGCAGCAGCAGGCCATCCCCAACAGGCCCTCCGCCTCCTACAAGGAGGTCAGGATCGGCAAGACCCTCTACCGCGTGACCAGCGTGTTCTCCAGCGAGAAGGATTTAGCCCGGACGCTGGAGCAGCTTGCGGTGCGCCGCGCCCTGTCAGAGCCGGAACCGGCTGCGGCGCAGAGCTGTCACGCTTCCTGACAGACTACCGGCCTCCCTGCGGCAGCATCCTTGCGCGAAGATGGTATCTCCGGTATCCTATTCTTGCAGGGAAAACCTGCGAGAGCCATCACGCCGCACGGATGTATGAATCACAGAGAATCGGGAGGTAAAATACAGATGATCGAAAAGACATACAACGTGGGCATCTACTGCCGCCTTTCCAACGACGATGAGCGGGACGGAGAATCCGTTTCCATTGAGAATCAGAAGCTCTTGCTCCAAAACTATGTGCGCCAGCGGGGCTGGAACGAGATTGATACCTATATCGACGACGGTTATTCGGGTACGAATTTCGACCGGCCCGGCGTAAAACGCCTCATCGAAGATGCGAAGGCAAAGAAGATCAACCTGATCCTCGTAAAGGATCTCAGCCGCTTTGGCCGCAACTACATCGAGTTCGGCCAGTACACGGATTACCTGTTCCCCTCGCTGGGCTGCCGCTTCATCGCCCTGAACAACGGCATCGACACAGAGAGCCGCAACGGCAGCACCGACGTCATGTGCTTTTTGAATTTATTTAACGAATTTTACAGCCGCGACACCTCCAAGAAGGTCAAGGCGGTCAAGCGGGCCTGCGCAGAGAACGGCAAGTTCATGGGCACATACCCCGCCTACGGCTACAAGCGCGACCCTGCGGACAAGCACCATCTGGTCATCGACGAGGAGACAGCACCCATGGTGCGCCGCATCTTCGCCATGCGTGCCTCCGGCATGGGCTTTCGCGCCATCGCCGTAACGCTCAACGAGGAGGGCGTGCTGTCGCCCGGTGCGCTTTACTATCAGCGTCAGGGACGCGCAGACCCCCGCAACGTCAACCACAAGTGGGCGGAGAACACCGTCAAATCCCTCATCCGCAGCGAGGTCTATATCGGGAACATGGTGCAGGGCAAAACCGGCACCCTTTCCTACAAGTCCAGAAAGCTCATCAACAAGCCGGAGGAGGAATGGATACGGGTGGAGGGGACCCACGAGCCTATCATCTCCCGGGAGATATGGGATACCGTGGTCAGCATCGACAAAAAGAAAGTCCGCAAGACGCCGCCTACGGACGGCATCCGAAGCATCTTCACCGGCCTCGTCTACTGCGCCGACTGTGGCTTCAAAATGCGCAACCACATCGAGCGGTTTACCTACAAGGATGGAACACCGGGGCGGTACAGCTCCTTCATCTGCGGCAACTATGCCAGAAGCGGCAAAAGCGCCTGCACCATCCACTCCATCTATGAGAATGTGCTGGAGGAGCTGGTGCTGTCGGACATCCGCGAAAAGGCCCGCTGCGTCGAGCTGGACGGTGCGCGGCTGGCGGAGCAGATCAGCCGGATGAAGGAAAAGGAAAGCCGCAGCCGCGTCGCTTCCTGTGAGCAGGAGCTGAAAGCGGCAGCGGCGCGTGTGACCGAGCTGGAACGGCTTATGCAGAATCTCTACGAGGACAAATGCACCGGCGCGATCCCGCAGACGGTGTTCCAGACCCTCATGCGCAAGTATGAGGCGGAGCGTGCGGAAAAGGCTGCCGCCATACCGGAGCTGGAGAAGAAAGTCCACTTGCAGCTCGAAACAAAGCAGGACGCAAACCGCTGGATGGACGTGATCCGCCGCTATACGGAGATCACGGCGCTGGACGAGAGCATCCTGTTTGCGCTGGTGGACCGCATCGAGGTGGGCGAGGCCCGGAAAATCGACGGTCAGCGGATCTGCGATGTAAAGGTGATCTACCGCTATGTCGGGGACGTGGACAGAGCGCTGGTGCGGGAGGAACGGTATGCAGAAGCGATATAAGGTGGGCATCTATTGCCGCCTGAGCGTGGACGACGCCTCCAACTCCGCCAAGGCCAAAGGCTACATCCCTGCCGACGAATCCGTCAGCATAGAAAATCAGTATGCGCTGTTGTCCCGGTTTGTAATGCTCAACGGCTGGACGGAGGTCAAAGCCTACCGGGACGACGGTTATAGCGGCGGCAGTTTTCAGCGGCCCGGATTTCTGGAAATGCTGGAGGACGCGCGGCATGGCCTGATCGACCTCATTCTGGTAAAGGACTTATCGAGGCTGGGCCGTGATTTTATCGAGGTGGGGCGGTACACGGACGTGATATTCCCATCGCTGGGCTGCCGCTTTGTGTCCGTCCTTGACTGTCTGGACAGCGAGGGCGACAACACGGATATGCTGCACTTTCGCAGTCTGATGAACGACTACCATTTGAAGGACCTGTCCGGCAAGATCAAATCCGTTCTCCACGCCAAAATGCGAAGCGGCCAGTATATTGCCGCCTACGCCCCCTACGGCTACCGAAAGAGTGCGGAGGACAGGCATCGGCTGGTGATCGACGAGGAAGCCGCTGCCGTGGTGCGCCGGATGTTCGAGCTGCGTCGCACCGGCATGGCCTACGGCAAGATCGCCGGTGTTTTGAACAGCGAAGGTATCCTCTCCCCGCGCTGGTATTGGGCGGTGAAATACGGGAACGGCTCCTGCAAGTACGCAAAGCTGTGGATGTATGCCACGGTGAAAAACGTGCTGGCAAATGAGGTCTACACCGGCACCCTCGTCCAGAACCAGACCGGCTCCCGCTCCTACAAGGACAGCACCATGATCTGCAAGCCGGAATCTGAGTGGATACGGCACGAGGGGGCGCATGAGGCAATCATCTCCCCGGAGCTGTGGACGGCGGTGCAGGCGGTCAATCAGGAAAAGTCCCTGATTGCCGCCGACAACGCCCCGCCGAAGCCCTTCCTGTTCACCGGCAAGCTCATCTGCGCCGACTGCAAGGCCCCGCTTCAGGGCAACCGGGAGAACCAGCGCCGCAAAAATGGCACGTCCAAGCGATATGTTTCCTATTTCTGTTCCCGATATGCGGCCTCCGGTCACGGCGCGTGTTCGCGGCACACCATCTATGAAATGACGCTCACGGAGCTCGTGATGAGCGAGATCCGCGCCCACGCCGAAAAGCTGGAGTTGGACGAAGCCGCCGTGTTGGACAGGCTGCAACGCCAGCGCAGCGCCGCAAGTGCCGAGCACACGGAAGGTATCCGACGGGAGATCACGAAGCTGCGCCGCCGCATTTACGAGCTGGAGCAATCCACCGCCAAGCTCTATGAGGACAAGGTGTGCGGCGTCCTCACCCCCGCGGCCTTCTCAGTGCTGATGCAAAAGAGCGAGCAGGAGCGGCTGCAAAAGGCGGAGCGGCTGGAAGAGCTGCTTTCCGAAACGCAGCGGCAGGAGCAGACGACTGCCGATATGCAGCATTGGGCGGGCCTCGTCCGGAAGCATATGCATATCCGGGAGCTGGACCGTGAGACGGTGGATGAGCTGATCGACCACATCGAGGTCGGGGAAAGCGCCGTCGTTGACGGGAAGCGCGTCCGGGACATTAAAATCTTCTACCGCTTTGTCGGAAATGTCTGAATGGAGGTCAAATCATGGATAGCAATAAACGCAAGCGTGTGGTATTCTATTGCCGGGTGGCGACGCAGATGCAGCTTGACGGCGATCACGCTCTGGACGCACAAAGCGCCCGGCTGCACGAATACGCCGGGCGCAATGGGTATGAGATCGTGGGTGAGGTCAGGGCATACGAAAAGGGCGTTTCCCTTGATCGTGACGGCTGGAAGGACGCCTGCCGATTGACCGCTGAGAAAAACGCCGGCATCGTACTTGTTACGCAGTTCAACCGCGTGGCGCGGGATCGCGGGCTTCTGCTGCAAGCCCTGAGTGCGCTGGCTGAAAACGGCATCTGGCTCCAGTCCGCCGCAGAGCAGGAACTTCTGGCGATAAACCCGCTTTTTTCTCTGCTGATGCTGCCCCCGGAGCTCCAATGGCAGATGGCAGTCTATAACGTATGGCAAAACTACCGCAGGAACGCAGAAAACAGCGATTGATCGTGTCAAACCGTCTGAAAAGAGAGAAATTTCTACTTGCCTTTCCTAAACGCACTTTGTTCTTTATCATGCTCCTGTGAGTTGCCGGCTCATGCGCCTCGAAGTATACGAGCTCCGCCTGTCCGCCGCGTGCGCGGGCGGCTTCGACTGCGGCCCTGCCGGTCTCCATGTTGCGGCAGGCGTAGTATACCTTTGCGCCCTCGTCGGCAAACAGATCGGCGATCGCGCGGCCTATGCCTCTGGTGCATGCCGTCACCAGGGCGACTTTTCCTTCTAATCGATTGCTCATAATAAGTACAGCTCCTTTCACAGATCATTTTGTGCGGGTGCGGTGTATCAGAGATTCGCGCCGTAGTCGGCGACGATGGACTGCCCGTTGAGCGGCGCCGAGTCGTCGCTGCACAGGAAGAGGAGTATCCTTGCGATATCAAGGTCGCTGCACGTGCCGACGTCAAGCGTGGAATGCTTGGCCGTGGACGCCTGCATCGCCTTTGCCGCCTTTGTGTATTTGCCCCTCGACTTCATCGCGCGCTGCGTCATCGGGGTCATGACGGTGCCGGGGCATACGCAGTTTGCGCGTATCCTCTGCTCGCCGTTTGCAAAGCGCAGCGCGATATGCTTCGTGAGCGCGATCTCCGCGCCCTTGGAGACCGTGTATGCGGCGCTGCCGTTGCCGGTCACGCCGCCGACGGAGGCGACTGTCGCGACCGCACCGTAGCCCTGCGCCATAAACTGCCTGACGACGGCGCGCGTGACGTACATCGTCCCCTTGACATTAACGCCGAGGGTCATATCAAGATCGGCGGTAAGAAAATCGTCGATAGGCCGCATCGCCACGTCGAGGACGCCGGCGATGTTGGCCAGCGCGTCGATCCTGCCGTACTTTTCGACGCCCGCCGCGACGGCGGCCTTCACGGCGTCGTTGTCGCTTATATTTACGACGGCCGTCATGACGTCTCCGCCGGCGGCCCTTATGCGCTCGGCGACGCTGCTGAGGCCCTCCTCATTCAGGTCTGCCATTATGACGCCTGCACCCTCCTGAGCGAAGAGCTCGGCGGTCTTTGCGCCTATACCGGAGCCTGCACCTGTAACGAAACAGACCTTTCCATCGAGTCTACCCATTTAGTTCTCCTTTGCTGAATTGTTATGCCTTGCGCGGCAGCCGCGGCGGGGCGCTGCGCGCCGCAGACGTCCGCGCGCCGGTTTATTTGCCTTCGGGCGGCCACTGCATGCCTATGCGCTCGCACTGGCGCTCCGTGTCCCAGAAAAAGCCCCAGTCGGGCAGGTGACGGTTGCGCGCGGTATCGGCCGGCGACCATGTGACGATCTCGCCCTTTTTGTACAGCGCGTCGATCTCCTCGTCGGTGTATCCGAACGACTGCAGGACCTCGCGGTTGTGCTCGCCGAAGCAGGGAGCGGAGGCGACGATCTGTGAGGGATTGTTTTTGAAGCGGTTGGTGATGCCGATGCCCTTCATATCGCCGAATATCTGATCCTCCCACTCGACGAGGTTCTCGCGCTCGGCGTACTGGGGATCGTTTTCGATATCTCCGGGCTCGTAGGCTCTCTGATTGGGGATGTTTGCCTTGTTGAATATCGCCTCGAGCTCGTCGCAGGTGTGCTCTGCACAGAACTTTGCAAGAGCGGCGTCCGCCTTCTGACCCATGGGCATGTTCAGCGGGAAGCCGGGGATGCCCTTCGGAAGACCCGGAGTGACGCCGGGCGTGCCGACGCCGATGATGGGATAGCCCTTCTCAACGGGGCCCGGGCCGTTTATCGCGACAAACAGCTGCTTGTTGTCCTTGGTGGTGTAGAACGAGAAGCAGGCGGCGAGATCGGAGCGGTTGCCGGTGCGGTAGGGAACGGGCTCGCCGTCCTTGGGGTAGCCCTTGTTGTACCAAAGCACCGGATAGTTGTCCAGCAGGCGGAACATGGTGTCGTACTGCGCGACGTCGCAGGATTCGCCCCTGCCGGTCTTGAGCGCGTGGACATATGCCGACAGAGCCGTCATGCAGGCGTTGTAGGCCGTGACATAGTCGGACAGATACGGATTTATCTTCAGCGGGGGAGAGTCGGGCGAGGCGCCGTTCATATACATGTAGCCGCCCATCGCCTGACCGGAGACATCGTAGGATGCCTTGGATCTATACGGGCCTGTCTGGCCGTAGCCGGAGACATGCACGATGCACAGCCTGCTGTTTATACCCCAGCACACCTCGTCGGTCAGCCCCATGCGGGCATAGGTGCCGGCCTTGCTTGATTCGATCCATATATCGGCCCACTCGAGGCATTTCTTGAATATCTTTTTCCCGGCGGGAGTGCGGGGGTTGCAGGTGATGGAAAATTCGTTGCGGTGGTTCTGCGACCAGCTTGTCGTTCCGCGCGTGCCGCAGGATATCGTCGGAGCCTCCGACTGGAGGACCTTTGCGCCCATCTCGGCCATGAGACAGCCGGCGAAGGGGCCGGCGATCGCGGTTCCGGATACAAACACCTTTACATCGTTGAGAACGCCGAAGTCGGGATATTCATTGAACCTCTGCGTGAGCTTGCAGTCGATTTTTTTGAAACTCATATGCTTCCGCCTCCTTTTGAGATCATATTTCAAGATAAGCTGCCATACGGCGAAACGGTCGGTAATGGCAGCTTATCGTTAATTATGCGTTGCTTTTACTTCTTGGGAGGATACTCAAGACCGATGCGCTTTGCCTGCCTCTCGGGATCCCAGAAGAATTTCCATTCGACGAAGTTCTTCTTCTTTGCGGTATCCGCGGGGGTCCAGGTCGCGAGCTCGCCCTTCTTGTACAGAGCGTCGATCTCCTCCTCGGTGTAGCCGAAGCTTTCGAGGACGTCGCGGTTGTGCTCGCCGAAGCAGGGGGCGGAGGCGACGATCTGGGAGGGGTTCTTCTTGAAGATGTTGGTCAGGCCGATGCCCTTCATGCGGCCGAAGCACTGGTCGTCCCATTCGACGATGTTTTCGCGGGCTTCATACTGGGGGTCCTTCTCTATATCCGCCGGGCCGTAGGCTCTCTGGCAGGGGATGCCGGCCTTGTTGAAGATCTCTTCAAGCTCGTCGCAGGTGCGCTCTGCGCAGAACTTTGCGCACAGCTCGTCGGCCTTCTTGCCGCGCGGGTCGAACAGAGGGAAGCCGGTGCAGTCCTTGGGCACCTCGGGGCTGGTGCCGGGCTTGGGCATGCCGATGATGGGATAGCCGCGCTCGACGGGGCCCTGACCGACGATGGCGACGAACATGGCGTTGCCCTCCTTGGTGTCATAGAAGGAGAAGCAGGCGGCCATATCGCTCTTGTTGCCGGTGCGGAAGGGCACGGGCTCGCCCTGCTTGGGATAGCCCTTGTTGAACCAGTTGGCGGGGTAGTTATCCAGCAGACGGAACATGGTGTCGTACTGCGCCACGTCGCAGGAATCGCCCTCGCCGCAGTTCTTGGCGTTGATGTAGCCGGCCATCGCGCAGATGCAGGCGTTGTAGGCGGTGATGTAGTCGGAGAGATAGGGGTTGACCTTCAGAGGGCCGGAGGTGGGGGATACGCCGTTCATGTACATGTAGCCGCCCATCGCCTGACCGGATACATCGTAGGAGGGCTTGCTCTTGGACGGGCCGAACTGGCCGTAGCCGGAGACGTGCACTATCGAGAGAGCCTTGTTGTGCTTCCAGCACACCTCGTCGGTGAGGCCGCGCTTTGCGTAGGAGCCGGGACGGCCTGCCTCGATCCATATATCCGCCCACTCGATGCACTTGAGGAAGATCTTCTTGCCGGCGGGGGAGGCGGAGTTGATGGTGATGGAGTATTCGTTGCGGTGATTCTGGGACCATGCAAGCGTGCCGCGGGTCTGGCATGCGATGGTGGGAGCCTCGGCCTGGAGGACCTGCGCGCCCATCTCGGCCATAAGGGAGCCGGCGAAGGGACCGGCGATGTTGGTGCCGGTAACGAACACCTTGACGCCCTTGAGAACGCCGAACTCGGGATACTCGTTGAATTTCTGAGTCAGCTTGTTGTCGATCTGTTTCATTGAGAAATTCCTTTCTTGAATCGTTTATTTAAGCCTTTATCAGTTCTTGGCATCTGCCTTTGCGTGCACGGTGGGCAGCATGAAGCATACTACGATGCCGACTACGACGCAGGCAAGCTGGACGAGCGCCACGGAGTGCAGCGCGCTGACGGCTGCCGCGGGGACTGCCATGCCGGTCTGCGCCTTGGCCGCCATGCCGGTGACGAACATGGGGACGAAGATGGCAACTCCGAAGGGAGAGCACATATCCTTGAATACGTTGAAGGTGCCGGAAGCGGAGGCCGACTCCGTGGGAGCGACGCCGGAGAGCGCGACCTTCATGAAGATGGTCGTATTGCCGCCGAGGCCGAGACCGACGAAGAACAGCGCGCCGCCCATGGTGAGCAGACCTGCGGTCTCGCCGATGAGGAGCATGATGCCCGAGCCGATGGCGACGAATACGAGCGCGATAACGGCGATGATCCTGGGCTCCTTCTTGTCGGCCATGGGTCCGAGAACGATGGTGCCGATAGCCATGCCGAGGTACTCGATGCTCATTGCGACAGCGGCGACGGAGGCCTTGTCGATGGCGTAGCCGAAGCGGATGATCTCGGTGAGGCAGGCGGTCATAAGGCCCTGGGTGAGGAACATGACTATAACGGGGAGAACGAAGTTCTTGCGCTTTATGAATTTGCCGTTGAGGATGGGGCTTGCGGATTTCTTCTCGACCGCGAAGAGGATGAGCAGGGAGACGACGGCGACGCCGACGGCTGCGAGAGTCGTGACATTGACCCAGCCGTCCTGCTGACCGAAGGTGGGAACGCAGACGAGCGCGCCGAACATGAGCAGAACGAAGGCAGCGCCCGCCCAGTCAAAGCCCTTCATGGAGCCCTTGGGCACATTGGGGTTGTCCTTGACCTTCGCAAAGCAGATGGCCAGGGAGATGACGCACAGCGCCACGCAGATCCACATGACTATGCGCCATGCGTCGGCAGTGCCGATGAGCTTCATGACGATGCCGCCGAGGGTCGGTCCGAAGATGACCATGCCGCAGGCAAGAGCCATGTAGATGGTGAAGCCCTGGCCCATTTTCTCGGGCGGGAACTCGGTCATGATGTAGGCCATTACGACGGGCGCGATACCGGCAGCGCCGATACCGACCATGAAGCGGAACACGAGCAGGAGCGGGATGTTCTGCGGGCAGATCGCGATAAGCGCCTGGCCGACGGTGTAGATGCACATTGCGCCGAGCAGGACCTTTCTGCGCCCGATAGCGCCGCCGAGCTTGCCCATGATGGGCGCCATTGCGGCGGCGGCCAGAGAATATGCAAGGGTGATGAACGTAAGAGAGGTGTCAGCATCCCATGCGGTGGTTATTGCGGTGGGAACGGAGGCCGTGAAGCCGCCGCAGAGGCTGAGGACCGCAGCCGCAATGGCGTACGGCACGAAGCCTTTCATGTAATCGTTATTTTTGCTTGCCATGTTTTTTCTCCTAAGTCTCAATATTTTTATGTGTTGAAACTGACCGGTCGATCCATTCGTGCAGCCGCGTCAGAAGCCCTTTTTCAGGCTTTCCTCGATGATCCGGCTGCGCACGACCTTCCCGTTTTCGTTATGCGGGATGCGGTCGGTAAATTCTATTGATTTCGGGATCTTATACGGGGGAAGATAGTTGAGCGCGAATTTTATGAGCTCCTTGGAGCTCACAGGCCCGCTCGTTTCGACAAGGGCGTGTATACGGTGTCCCCAATCCTTGTCGGGGAGCCCGACCACGACGGCGTCGACGACTCTGGGGTGCTTTTTCAGCACGTTCTCCACCTCGGCGGCGAATACGTTTTCTCCGCCGGTGACTATCATGTCGCTGCGCCTGTCGGCAAAGTAGAGATAGCCCTCGCCGTCGACCCAGCCCATGTCGCCGACGCTTTTGAAGCCCTCGCCGTCGCTTTCGATCGGCTCGATATTCCTGTATTCGACCTTGGGACTGTTGTCGCCCCAGGACATGAATATGTTGCCGGTCTCCCCGGCGGGGAGCTCGTTTCCGCTGTCGTCGCGTATGGATATCCTGCCGCAGAGCATCCTGCCGACGCTGCCCGGATGCCTGAGCCAGTCGTCGCCGCGGATATAGGTCATGCCGACGCACTCGGTCATCGAGTATATCTCGTACAGACGCTCGGGGCCGAGCAGCTCGAGCCATTCGCGCTTGAGGTCGGCAGGGCATACGCCGCCCGTATGGCACAGCACCTTCAGGCTCTTAAGATCGTCCGCGCAGAAGCCGGGCATCCTGATGATGCGCTGCATGAGCGTCGGCACCATCTGAACGTACTCTATCCGGTACTTTCTGATGCAGCTGACGATCGTCTCGGCGTCAAGGCTTGACGGCATGACGAGCGTGTTGCCGCAGTAGAGCCCGTTGAACGCGGCCGAATGCGGCGCTCCGTGAAAGAGCGGACCGGCCAGCAGCTGGCGCATCTCGAAGCTCATGCCGGATACGGTGAACCATGCCCTCAATCCCTCGTCGCTCTCTCCGGCAGGCATATCCTGCTGGATGACCTTCGTCTTGCCGGTGGTGCCGCCGGAGCAGTTGGCAAGATTGGGAACGGCGAGTATATCGGGCGGCATTTCGTCCGACAGCGGGGCGCACAGCTCCCGCAGCTCCGCCGTGCTCAGCGAGGGATAGCCGGCCGGCCGCCTCCTGTTCGTCACGACCAGAGCGGGGGATACACATGCGCATATCTCGCTCATGTTGCGCTGCGGCGCACGGTTGGATACGGGAACATAGCAGGCTCCCGCCTTCCAGATGCCGAAGGCAAGCGCGATATGCGTCGGGATATTGGAGAGCGCGGCGAGAACGCTTTTGCCCGGACCGATGCCCCGGCCTATAAGATACCAGGCGATACGGTTGGAAAGCGTCTCAAGCTCGCGCCATGTCGTCACGCTCTCCCTGTTCTCCGGCGAGATATATATCAGCGCCGGCTCGTCCGGCTTCACGGCCGCGATGCTCGCGAGCTGACGGCCGGGGGTAAAAAAGCTCTCCGTACCCTTATTGAAAATGTTCAGGTGTGATGTGCTCTCCATATCAGCAGACTCCCATTGATCTATTTCTGTCGGAACTGACCCTCTGTCGGAACTGACTGCGGCCGGAGCCGGGGGAAATCATGCGGGCTGGTTGTTGGGGCGGTAGCCGCCGTCGATCTGGAGGCAGACGCCGGTTATGTAGGATGCGGCGCTCGAGGAAAGGAACATGATGCCGTTTGCGATGTCCTCGGGCTGTGCAAAGCGCTTGATGGGGATGGTGTCGCCGATGGAATCCTTTGCAAACTGAGGAAGATTTGCAACGAGGTCGGTCGCTACGACGCCGGGCGCGACTGCGTTGCAGCGCACACCCTTATTGGCAAAGGCGTAAGCGATGGACTTGGTCATTGCGATAAGACCTGCCTTGGAGGCGGGGTAGGGCAGACCGGTGGGAGCGCTGTGGACGCCTGCGACGGAGGCGGTGTTCACGATGCAGCCCTTGGTCTTTACGAGGTAAGGAATGGCGTACTTGCTCATGGTGTAGGGAGCCTTCATGTTCAGGTCGCATACGGAATCCCACTCGGACTGCTTGAGCTTGGTCAGCCAGGTGCTGGAGTCGATGCCGGCATTGTTCACGAGCACGTCAAGACGGCCCCACTTTGCCTCGATCTCCTTGTACAGCTCCTGAACGGCCTTGTAATCGCACAGGTCGATGGCCTTGGTCATGACCTCGTAGTCGGGGTTTATCTCCTTGAGAGCAGCCAGAGCCTTTGCGCCGGTCTCTTCATAGTGGCTGAGGAAATACACCTTTGCGCCCGCTGCGAGAAAACCCTTGACCGTGGCAAAGCCGATGCCGCGGCTGCCGCCGGTGACCAATACTACCTTACCGCTGAATTCATTTTCAAACATTTTGCTATTCCTTTCTTAATACGAGTTTTTTACGTTTTTCCGGAGCCTTCCCGCTGCTCCGGATCAGTATTACCGGTATTGCTATGTTATGGAACGATAATATTTTAACATAGTGAGTCCGGCGCTTCAGGGCTTTTCTTTACACTTTTATTCGGTTATTACCGACAAAAATTGAAGACCGGCAAACACTGTTATGCGCAATAATTAACAATGCTCTACACCGTGCCGCGGCTTTTCGCGGTGCGGATCACCGCAAAAAAATCAAAACCCTCGTTAATACGAAGGTTTTGATTTTTAAAGTGATTTTGATTTGTAAAAATGAATTATCCTGTACAGGATCCCGGACAGTCAGGGCTGCTTTTTCGACGGGTCCTTTGACAGCTTTTCCGTTATCAGCCCGAAAAGGTCCGTCAGGTAGCAGAAGCACAGGCCTATGCGGTCCGGGGATTTTTTCTCCATCTCGGCGAGAATGCCGTTCATGGACTCGTTTGCGATATCGGCATACAGGCCCTTGAGATACACGACCGGCGGCTCTGACGGAACGGAAAAATGGTCGAGACTGAAATACGGATTTGCGATCATGTAGACATATATGCCCGAATTAGTGCGGGTCTCAACGATCTCCAGCTCGCTGCCGGAGGCGGGGATGTAGCGGTAGCGGTGGAACGGGCCGAGATTTATCAGCGTATCGGGGCGCAGAGAGTACTCCAGGCCGTTGACAATGAGCCTGCCCTTGCCCGAGCGGACGAGAATAAAGGTCTCGTCGTGGTTGCTCATATACAGCGTCGGCGATTTTATCCGCTTTACGCAGGCCTTTATATCGTCAGGGAGGACGTTGTTGACAAAATAATCGTGCGCGCCGGACAAAACGCCGCGGTTATTGGCGGCGCCTTCGGCGGCCTTTGCCTCGGGGACTTCCTTAGCCATTTGCCTTCCTCCTCTGATTTCTCTGTTTCTTGAACTCGCCGGGAGAAACGTTGTTTATCGAGTAGAACACCCGGCCCATGGTACGGTCGGAGCCGAAGCCCGTTTCCATCGCGATGTCGACCGTCGGAAGATCGGTCGTCGTCAGCAGCGCCTCGGCGTAGCGGACGCGGAACAGCGACAGCACCTGCTTGTAGCTCGAGTTGAACCTGTTCTTGAACTGAACGCGCAGGATGTTCTCCGAGGTGTACAGCTCCCTGGCGAGCGTCTCGGCGTCGATGGGCTCGGACATGTTCTCGTACAGATAGCTTATCGCGGAGATGAGCGTCTCGCTCAGGATCATGCCGCGGTATATCCGGCCGTTTCCGCCGTCGCAGAGCATTTCGTTGAGATAGGTCTGCGGCGTCGTGCCGGTAAGAGCCTTGAAGCGCCTGAAAAAGGTTATCTCCATGTTGAAGCCGGAGATGGACGAGACATAGTCGAACGGCAGGCTGTCGTAAAGAAAATACGACATTGCGAGCACGATGCGCATGCGGTTGAGGAACTGGTTGAAATTGAGCCCCGTTGCAACGAGCAGCGCGTGATTGAGCGCCGTTTCGTCCGCCTTCGGATCGACTGCCGCTGCGACGCCCGCGGCGGTGAGATTTGCCGTGCTGTGCGCGGCGATGTAGAGGCTCGCCCTCCGGCTGAGCGGCAGGTCGTCAAATCTGTATTTCGAGCGCTGTGCGTGCGCGGCACGGTTGTACAGCAGCTCGATCTTCCGCAGAAACGAGCTCCTTATGACGGCCGAACCGCAGCTGTTTTTCCTCGAAAGCTGCTTATACTGCTCGAAAAGACGGATTATCTCCTTTACGAGCTCCCCCTCGGGCCCGATCACCGGGCGCGCCGTTACGATATCGACCTCGCCGCTGGAGGAAATGCTGTTGAACATGAAATAGCTCAGAAGCTGATATTCAAAGGCGCACACCCATATGTGCAGCTCGTCGCCGAAATCGGGACAGATGGTCAGGACCTGAGAGCTCTGGATCCAGCTCACGCAGCCGGGCTGGACGGGGAACTCCTCGCCGTTTATGACAAAATTGCCGCAGCCGCTGCGCACGACGATAAAATAGCTGTCAAACTCCATGACGGGGCACATTTCTTCGCTGATCGTGTGCTTCTGAAGTCTGAGATATTTGTCCGTGCCGCAGAATACGCCGCTTTGCGGCGTTTCGCAGAGGGGTCTGTATTTTTTCTTCAAAGCCGTATGACACCTCCCCGATGATCCTTGACGAGCTCTTCCGGCAGGCGCGAGCCAGCGCCGCCTGTGCTTGAATAATTTTAATAACATAAATATAATACAATATTTTGCGAAAAATTCAAGCGAAAACTGTTGAAGCCTATGAAGAATATGCCGGATCGGGCCCGAAAAACAGGCAATTTGCCAAAAATGCACATATAACGGAAAATAAGCTCCGGCCAAAGGCCGGAGCTTATTGACAGATATTGATTTTTTGTCGGTTTTTACAGCTCGTAGCCTACCTGGAAGCCCTGATGCATCGCATCGCTGGACTGGCCGGGCTTTACGGCGTCGCCGATAACATGGACCTCGGGGACGAAGCTCCTGAGCTCCTCGGACAGAGGATCGTACTTTCTTGAGCCGAGGCCGAGAACGATGTAGTCGAAGCCCTTGAGCCATTCCTCGCTGCCGTCCTTGTGCTGGATCCTGACCTCATGCTCGGTGACCTCGAGGCACTTGGAGTTGATGTAGGCCTTTACGCCCTCGCGGCGCAGATTTGCAAGAGCGATGTTCCTGTTGGGCAGGCACACGCCGGTCATGAGCTGCGGCTGCATCTCGACGAGGGTGACCTCGACGTCGCCGATGCTGCCGGTCGTGGCAAAGGAATTCGGGCGCGCGTCGGCCATGAGCATTTCCGCGGTCTCGCATGCGACCTCGCCGCCGCCGAGGATGCAGACGGTGCCCTTGGGGATGGTCACCTTTCGGCTGAGGATGTCGTGGGTGGTGATGACGGGGTAGTCGCCCACGCCCTTTATGAAGGTGGGGATAAGCGGGGTCGCGCCTGTCGCGACGACGACGGCGTCGGGCGCAAATTCGCGGACGGCCTCGACGGTCGCTTCCTTTTTGAACTCAAACTTTACTCCGGCCTTCTTTGCGCGGTAGTTGAGGTGGGTCAGCCACTTGCACATCTCCTGCTTGCCGGGGGAGACCACGGCGAGATTGAGCTGGCCGCCGATCTGACGGCTCTTTTCCCAGACGGTCACGTCGTGGCCGCGCTCGGCCGCGGTGACTGCGGTGTACATGCCGCCGGGGCCTGCGCCGATGATGAGCACCTTTTTGGGGGAGGTGGTGGGCTTGAAGGGGAAGTCATACTCGCGGCCGACGAGCGGGTTTATATGGCACTTGCAGACCGGGTGATGGGGATCCTCCGGGGTGATGCAGCGGCCGCCGCAGGAGCCGCAGGGGGTGATATCGTCGAAGCGGTTCTCGTACGCCTTCTTCGGCAGGTCGGGATCGGCGAGCAGGGGACGGCCCATGGATACGCCGTCTATCAGGCCGCGCTCCACGAGGTCTGCCGCATAGCGGATGTCGTTTATCTTGCCGACGGCAAATACGGGGATATTGACGACCTTCTTGATCTCTGAGGCCTCGTATACGTTCCTGCCGATCTTCTGACTGTGGGAGGGGAGGATGTCCTGAAGGTCCTCGTACTGGACGCCGCCGGAGACCTCGAGCATGTCGACGCCCGCCGCCTCGAACTTCGGAGCGAGGTAGAGCATCTCGTCAAGGCCGTTGCCGCCGGGGACGCGCTCGGAGCCGGAGACGCGCAGGACTATCGGGAAGTCGCGGCTGACGTTTCTGCGGCACTCCTCGATTATCTCGAGGATCAGGCGTGCGCGGTTGTCGATGCAGCCGCCGTATTCGTCCATACGCTTGTTGCGCAGGGGGGAGAGAAAGGCGCCGGGGAGCATGTATGCGTGCGCGACATGCAGGGCTATACCGCCGCAGCCGGCCTCCTCGGCGCGGCGCGCGGCCTGGCCGTACTGTCTGACGACCTTGTGTATCTCGTCGATGGTGATCGCTCTGCATACGTGGCCGTTGGCGTTGGTGTTGACGGAGGGGCCGAGGGGCTTTATGCCCTTGAGCGCGCATATCGACTCGGGACCCGGATGGATTATCTGCGGGAACAGGGTGCTGCCGGCGTCGCTGACGCGCTTTGCGAACGCGGCAAACTGCGGCACGAGCGAATCCTTGTCGAGCGCGGTGGTCTTGCCGATGTACCAGTACTTGTGGTCGACGGTGACAGCATCAATAACAACGTAGCCTGCGCCGCCCTCGGCACGGCGCACAAAGATGTCTGCCAGCTGCTTGGGAACGGTGCCGTCGGTCGCCTCGTAGTGCATGCTCATGGGAGCCATGGCTATGCGGTTTTTCAGCGTGGTCCTGCCCAGCTGCAGCGGAGAAAAGATTTTTGCGTCTTTCATGTCGGTTATCATGTCCTTGCCTCCTGATATGTGTTGTATGGATTAAATGAAAAATGCAGTCAGCTTACTTTCACGTATAAAAGTATAGACTAACGGCGGCGATCATGTTCAACATTTTCTTTTGTTAAATAATCTACACTTCCAGGGAAAAGCGTATAAATTTCTTCAGAATATGCGGACAATTTCTCCAATTTTGCTACAAAGCAGCCCGAGGCATGGTCGTTTTCGCCATAAACAGGGGCGGCCGCGACATTGAATATATGGCAGCATGCACAGTGCCGGACAAAAACTGACACTAAAATCGGACTTTTTGTACATCGCTTATGAATGAGAACTCTATATTCTTTCCGACGCAGGGGGAGACTAAGTGTTAAAATTTTTACAATGAATTTTGTTGACAGCTTCACTCGACAAGATCAAAAAGTATTTCGGGCGGGTCGTTCCCGGACCTGCCACAAAGCGCAAATGTTATGGAACGAGGCAAGAGCCGAACAACACAATTATTTTGGAAAGGTGTAATGTGTTATTATGAGTTACGACGCACTGTTTTCCCCCATCAAGCTCAGAGGGCTTGAGCTGAAGAACCGTGTGGTTCTTCCCGGCATGAACACCAAAATGGTGAAGAATAAGAATTTTGTTGCTGAGGACCTCCCTGCTTATCATGCGGCGCGCGCCGCGGGCGGCTGCGGTCTGAACATAGTCGAGATCGCCTCTATCTGCCCCGAATGTCACGCTTACCTGTACCTCGGCCTGTACAACGAGCAGCAGCGCGACGAGATAAGGAAGATCCCCGAGGCCATCCACGCAAACGGCGGCAGGGCGGCCATACAGATCTGGCACGGCGGCTTCGTCCCGGCCGACTTCTTCGATAAGACCAACGTCCTCGAGACTCCCGACACGCTTACTGTCGAGCGTATCCATGAGATCGTAAAGCAGTTCGGCGTTTCCGCAAAGCTCGCCGTCGAGGCAGGCTTTGACGCGCTCGAATTCCACGGCGCACACACCTACCTGCCTCACGAGTTCATGAACCCGTCTCTGAACAAGCGTACCGACGAGTACGGCAATCAGAGCCTTGAGAACCGCTGCCGCTTCAACCTCGAGGTCATCCGCGAGATGCGTGCCAACATGCCCGAGGATATGCCTCTGCTCATGCGTCTTGACGCCATAGACGAGATGCTGCCCGCAGTCACCACCGTCGACGAGACCGTGCAGTTCATAAAGTGGGCGCAGGAGGCCGGTGTAGACGCCATCGACCTCAGCCGCGGCAATGCCCGCAGCCTCGCGACCGTTTACGAGGTCCCGCCCTACAACCTTGAGCCCGGCTTCAATATGGACAATATCGCCGCCATCAAGGAGCGCATCGACATCCCCGTCATCGGTGTCGGCCGTGTGACCACCCCGGAGCTTGCCGACAGGCTCGTCAGGGAGGGCAGGATCGACATGGTCGCCGTCGGACGCGGTCAGCTCGTCGACCCCGAGTGGTGCAACAAGGCCATGGAGGGCCGCGACAATGAGATCCGCAAGTGCATCGGCTGCACCCAGGGCTGCTACGACAAGGTCATCGACCCGAAGGCGACCCACATCACCTGCACCCGCAACCCGATGCTCTGCCTCGAGTACAAGGGACTGCCCAGGGCCGGGACGGCAAAGAACGTCATGGTCATCGGCGCAGGCATCGGCGGCCTGCTGGCAGCACAGTTCCTCAAGGCCCGCGGCCATAATCCCACCGTTTACGAGGCCTCCGGGCAGGCCGGCGGCGAATTTGTCCTGGCCGGCAGGGCTCCCAAGAAAAATGAGTTCACCGAGGCTGTCCTGTGGGAGGCCGAGGAGTGCAAACGCCGCGGCATCGAGATCAAAACCGGCGTCACCGTCACCCCTGAGCTCATCGCCTCCGTAAAGCCCGACCACGTCGTCGTCGCCACCGGCGCGCATTATGTCATGCCCGCCATCCCCGGACTCGAGGGCAACGAGAACGTCGTTCTCGCAGAGGACGTTCTCGCCGGTAAGGCCGAGGCCAGGGGCGAGGTCGTTATCCTCGGCGGCGGCGGCACCGGCTGCGAGACTGCCCAGTATCTCATAAGCAAGGGCGTCAAGGATGTCCGTATCATGGACGCCAAGCGCGTCGGCAACGGCATGGGCATGCTGCGCACCATGTTCCTCGACATCGAGTACCCCGGCGACGCCATCAAGAAGAGCAACCGCGCAAAGGTCGTCAGCGTGGAGGGCAATACCATCAACTACAAGTTCACCGACAAGTTCAAGAAGACCTCCGACAAGACCCGCCATTTCGATACTCTCGTCGTCGCTACCGGCATGGTCTCCCGCCCCACCGGCGAGCTGACCGCAAAGTGCTCCGAGCTCGGCATCCCCTATGACGTCATAGGCGACGCAAAGCAGGCCCGCATGGGCATCGACGCGACCGCCGAGGCATACGAGGTCGGCATGAGGATCTGATATAAACAGAAATACGCTTAAGAAAGGAAAATCACAATGACTGTTGAAGAACGTCTCGAAGCTCTTGAAAAAGAAGTGCAGCGTCTTAAGGACGTGCAGGCGATAGAGGCTCTCAAGAGCGAGTATTTCCGCACCCTCGACACCAAGGACTGGGATGCGCTCGAAGCGACCCTCTCCCCCAATATCGTCACCTCCTACTCCAACGGCAAGCTCGTCTTCCACGGACCCAAGGAGGTCACGAACTACTTCAGGGAATCCATGCCCAAGACCGAGATCACTCTCCATCAGGGACACAACCCCGTTATCTGGTTCGAGAGCGACACCGTCGCATACGGCAAGTGGTACCTGCAGGATAACCTCATCTTCGCGGAGGGCAATCCCTACGAGGGACTGCAGATCCAGGGCTCGGCCATCTACACCGACAAGTATGTCAAGGTAGACGGCAAATGGCTCATCGAGGACACCGGCTATCTGCGCGTTTACGAGGAATCCTTCCAGCGCGACAAGAGCCACCGCATCAGGATCAATATGTTCCGCCCGAAGAAAAAGGCGGTAAAGAAGTAAGAATACCGGACAAGCCGCCGTGCACACGCTGTACGACGGCTTGTGCAGAAGATACGGAGCCGCGGAAGCGGGGCAGAGGATCATGCTCAGAGAGATAAGACGCAGGATATACAGAAAGATACGCTTTAAAAACTGGTACAGAAAGGCGTACTATTATCACCGCAAGCGCGGAAAGCAGGACGAGTTCATCGAGCGCTTCAGAGGCGGCGACGCCCTGCTCGACCGGCGGTACGTCCGCTCGCTGCGCCGCGACATGATCCGCTGCCTTTTCCGATACGGCTCGTACTACGACGAATATTTCCTCTACGGCTTCGAGGGCCGTGACGCGCGGTACCGCGCGTCGTTCATAACCGAGGGGATACGCCTGAGCTATTATCCGCGCATGAATCTCGCAAGGAACACGGACATATTTGAAAACAAATACCGCACGTATAAAAGGTTTCAGAGCGCGTTCATGCGCGACATGATACGCATCCCCAAAAACCGGGAAGGAAAAGAAATCTCTCCGGATATGACCGTGCAGCTGCGCGAGTTCGTATCGAAGCATCCGCAGTATATCGTAAAGCCGGTCTACGCCGCCTTCGGAAAGGGCGTCCATAAGGACGGCATTGCCGGATATGGCTCAATAGAGGAGGCCTATGCCGAGTATGCCAGAAGCGGAGCGGTCCTTGAAGAGCTCATAGAGCAGGCGCCCGGGATGGCGGTCATACACCCGGATTCGGTGAACACCCTGCGCATGCCGACCGTCGTTGTAAACGGAGACGAGGTAAGACTTTTCCACCCGACGCTGAGAGTCGGCCGGGGCGACAGCCTTGTGGACAATTTCAGCGCCGGAGGCATAAGCGCGCTCATCGAACCCGAAACGGGCGTTATATGCTCCGACGGCGCCGACAAAAGGGGAAACCGGTATACGGAGCATCCGGACACGCACGTCGCCTTCCGCGGCTTTCAGATCCCCGAGTGGGAAAAGGCCGTGGAGCTCGTAAAGAAGGCGGCGCTGACGGTGCCGGGCAACCACTACTGCGGATGGGACCTCGCATACGGCCGGAACGGCTGGTGCATGGTCGAGGCAAACTGCACCGCTCAGATGGGAGGCATGCAGGTAGTTGCGCGCACAGGGCGCAGGGCCGAGCTCGAGGAGCTAATTGCGCTGATGTAAACCTGAACAGAGCGGGAGAGTATGAAATGAATAAGCAGACGGGCCTGAGAAGGGCGATATCCGCGAGAAAATATATAAGGGAGTTTGCCGAAGAATACTCGGAAAAATGCGGCCGGACCCCGGCATATATAGAAAAGGATATACTCTCCGCGAAAAAGATAAATCACATCTCGCTCGGCGAATACGAATGGACCGGCTACAGCGAGCTCGACGACGCGCAGAAGCGCAGCGTATCGACTCTGTGGACGCGCGCCGAGTTCAGAAAGGCATATACGGACAGACGGTATATCTGTCTGCTCATGAACAAGTATATCTTCTCAAAGGTCTTCTCGGACTTTTACGGCCGCCGCTGTATGCTGTCGCGCGGCGCGGATACGGCATCGCTGCGCGATCTGGCGGGGGATACGGGGAAGATAGTGTATAAGCCAAGCTGCAAGGGACAGGGCAAGGGCGTGCGCGTGCTGGCGTGCGCGGACGAGGCCGAGGCCCTCGACAGCCTGGAGCTCATACGCCGCAGCGGCGACGGCATAATCGAGGAATACATAGTGCAGCATGACACGCTCGCGAGCGTAAACCCCGGGGCCGTCAGCATAATCAGATTCTACACGGTGTGCGCGCCCTCGGGCTCGTATCTTTTCGCACCCGTGCTCACCACAGCGATAGAAAAGGAAATTTCCAACGGATGTCAGGATGCTCTGACCGCGATGATAGATATCAGAACGGGCGAGGTCATCACCGACGCCGTTGATCAGAATAAGCTGACAGACCACGCGGCTCATCCCGTCACCGGCGCGGCGTTCAAAGGACTTAAAATGCCGTTCTGGGAGGAGAGCATCGAAATGATGCGCAGCGCAGTGCCTCTTGCCAGCAGGATATCAAACATCGGCTGGGACGTTGCCGTCACGGAAAACGGCCCGCTGATAATCGAGGCCAACACCATACCCGGCTTCAACACGGCGCAGTACCGCGGCTACGGCTGGCTGACCGGCGGCTACGGCTATCAGCCGCTTTTTGACGAGATAAACGGCCGCCCCTTCAGACCGGACAGCCGCTACGACAGAGTCCTGCTCGGTCTTGACTGAGCCCGGACAGGGGAGAACGCAGTATGGAAGCTATCATCTCCATTGCCTTCGGCGTATGGATAGCGATAAGCGCGCTTGTCTACCGCGCGCTGACCTCGCCCGGAGATAAAGGCGGACGCGGAAAATGAACGCTTATTCTATCGGCATCCTTGCCGCGCTTGCGGTCTTTTTTGCCGTCGGCATAATCGCCGGGCGCATGGTGAAGGACACGAACGACTATTACGTCTCCGGCCGCAATGCGCCGACCCTGCTGATCGTCGGCTCGCTGATCGCGTCGTTCCTGTCAACAGGCGCGTTTCTCGGCGATACCGGCGAGGTATACTCCGGCTTTTTCATGGGCATAGTCGTCGTCGGAGTGATTCAGGCGACGGGCTATATATACGGCGCGGGCTTCTTCGGCAGATACATACGCCGCAGCGAGGTCTCGACGCTGCCGGAATACTTCGGCAGGCGCTTTGCCTCGGTAAGGCTCAGGCGGCTGTCTTCAGCCATAATGCTCGTATCGGTCAGCGCATATCTGCTCTCTGCGATACAGGGCGTGGCAACGCTTATCAGCAGCATAACGGGCTACGGCTATCCGATGTGCGTCATTGTCGTATGGCTCGCGTTCACCGCGTTCACCATCTACTCCGGCTCGCCGGGCGTGCTGCTGACGGACACGATCATGTTTCTGGTGTTCCTGCTTGCAGCACTCATAGCGGTGCCGTTTATCGTCCATGCGGCCGGCGGCTGGTTCGACGGCATAGCCGCGCTTGCAGACTGCGAGAGCATGCCGGGCATAATCTCATGGGCCGGGAACGCGGATTATCTCTATGCAGACGGCGCGAGCAACCTCGCGTGGGCGGCGACCTACGGCGTGGTCTGGGCGCTCGTCGTTGCGATAAGCCCCTGGCAGACCAGCCGCTATCTCATGGCAAGAGACGAGCACGTCGTGCTGCGCTCGTCCGTGTGGTCGTCCATGGGCGTGATGATCGTGACCGTGGCGCTGTATTTCTCGGCGGCGTTCATCCGCGTCATAAACGGCGGCCTCAACGGCAGCGAGGCGCTCATATGGGCGTCGCTGAACGTGCTGCCTCCGCTCGTCGGCGTCGTCATGCTCATCGGCGTCAGCGCCGCCGGCATATCCTCGGCCTCGACCTTCCTCTCGCTCATCGGCTTTTCCGCGGTAAACGATATCGCGCCTCAGACCTGGGACGACGACAGGAAAAAACTGCGCCTTTCGCGGCTCGCGATGCTCGCGGCAAGCCTCGTGATACTCGTTCTGGCCTATCTCAATCCGCCGCAGATATTCGTGATAATGTACTTCGGAGGCACCGTCATTGCCGCCTCGTGGAGCGTTGTGGCCTTCGGCAGCGTATGGAGCCGCCGTCTGAGCAGGACCGGAGCGTATCTGGGCATGCTGCTCGGCTTTACCGGCTGCGCGGCGGCCAAGATAATTTATTCCGCGCTTGACTTCGTGCCGCCGGTCTGGCTCGACCCATTTTTTATCGGCATGCTCCTGAGCGTGCTCGGAGCGGTGCTGGGCTCGGCGCTCGCCCCTCCGTCGGCGGCCGAAAGGAAGGAGCGCGAGGCGCTGTTCGTCGTCCCGCCGAGTGCCCGCGATGCCGCGGAGATGCGAAAAGACCATAAAATGTGGGCCGTTTATCTTGCCTTTGCGGTCCTTGTCGGACTCTTTTTCCTGTTCATGTACGCCATTCCGTACGCGCAGGCCTTACATTGATTTTTTCCGGGGAGTGTTGAAAATGCGGGATACCCTGAAGCTGTATTATGCAAAGCTTGCGAATATGGGCGACCTGCTCAGTCCCATGATAATCGAGCGCCGCTTCGGCTACAAGGTCGAGCGCGCCTCCTTCCTCACGGGCGAGCTCTGCGCCGTGGGCAGCTGCCTTGCGCAGTATAAGCTGCACGGCACGCCTCTTATGAAGGCGCAGCAGACGATAAACGGCTTTACCCGACCCACCGTCCGCGTATGGGGCACGGGCTTTATAAATTATTCCGACTGCGCAGGGCGCTTTTTCAAGCGCGACATGCGCTTTCACGCCGTCCGCGGCGAGCTGACGCGAAAAAACGTCGAGCGCATGACCGGCAGAAGGCTTGATATACCGACGGGCGACGCCGGCATACTGGCCTCGGAGCTGCTCGATGAAATGCCGGAAAAGAAGTACGATGTGGGCGTGATCCCGCACATCTGCGACTTGGACTGCGAGCTTGTGAACATTGCCGCGAACAAATACGAAAACAGCATTGTCATAAACGTCAAAGACGAGCCGCTTGACGTCATAAAGCAGCTTGCGCAGTGCCGCACGGTCATATCCAGCTCGCTGCACGGGCTGATAGTTGCCGACAGCCTCGGCATACCGAATATGCACGTGCTGTTTTCCGACCGCCCGCTGGGCGACGGATATAAATTTGACGACTATTACTCGGCCTACGGCGCGGAGCATGTGCAGCGCGATCTCAGACTCGAGCCTGTGCCGGAGCTGCATGAGATAGAGGATCTCCGGTGCGTCACGCCGGAGGCCGCGGCGGAAAAGAAAAGGCTGATGACAGAGAGCTTCCCGTTTCCCGGGCAGAGCTGAGCGGCGGAGGGCACGGAGGGATTATGGAATACAGTGAGCTCATCTCGGTCGTGATACCGAGCTACAACAGAAAGGACAAGCTGCCGGCCTGTATGGAGAGCGTGCTGGGTCAGAGCTACGGCAATATAGAGCTCATCGTCGTCGACGACGCGTCGACCGACGGCACGCAGGAGCTGTTTCGTGAGATGAGCGAGCCCAGAGTGGTGTATCTGCGCTATGAGGAAAACCGCGGCGCGTGCCATGCCCGAAACTACGGAGCCGAGCGCGCGTCGGGGGAGCTCATCGCCTTTCAGGACAGCGACGATATATGGCATCCCGACAAGCTCGAAAAGCAGTACCGGCATCTCAAAAAGACCGGAGCCGACATGTGCTACTGCGGGATAAACCGCGTTTCGGAAGACGGCGGCAGCTTCTATTATCCCGTGCATGCGCCGCGGCCCGGACATGCGCAGGAGGATTTTCTCGCCGAGAACCGCGCGGGCACGCAGACGATGCTGATGCACCGCCGCGTGTGGGAGGAGCTCCGCTTTGACGAGAGCATACGCCGCTATCAGGACTGGGATTTCGCCATCCGCGCGGCGTCGCGCTTTGAGCTTGCCTATCTGCCGGAGGCCCTTGTCGAGTCGGCGGTCGGCAGCGACAGCATATCCGCCGTTGTCAGCTCCTATCCGCATCTTCTGCGCCTGTACGAAAAGCACAGGGCGCTTTATGAAAAATACCCGCGCAGCGACGCGGTCATGAACCGGCGCATGGGAAAGCGCCTGCATCCGTCAGATCCGAAAACCGCGGCGGCGCACTTTAAAAAAAGCTACGGACTCAGCCGCGGCTTCTACGATCTGGCCTATTATATGGTGGATTCTTTCAGGTCTATACCTGTCAAAAGATAAGGACGGCTTAAAAAATGACTGCATTTGTGATACTTCATTACCGCGCCATAGATACGACGAGAAAATGCGTCGAAAGCATAAAGGCTCTTGCCGGGCAGAAGCATATCGTCATTGTCGACAACGCCTCTCCCGACGGCACGGGAGCGGAGCTCGCGCGGGAGTTTGCCTCCGACCCGGGCGTCGATGTCATCCTCAATCCCCTTAACTCCGGCTTCGCCAGGGGTAACAATCTCGGCGTGAGGCATGTGGCCGAAAGGCTCGACGCGGACTTTGTCTGCGTGCTCAACAACGATGTGGAGATAAGGCAGCACGGCTTCATCGAAGGCATCGAACGCATATACGGCGAGCATCCCTTCGACCTGCTGGGGCCGGATATCCTCTCCGTCTTCTCCGGCATACACCAGAGCCCGAAATCGCTGGGCGCGGTGGACCTCATGAGCGTAAGAAAAAAGCGCGCCTTCGTAAAGCGCAGTCAGAATCCCGTGCTGCTGCTGCTCAGCAGCGGCGAGAAAAACAGCCCGGCCATATGGCGGCTCGTGCAGCGCCGCAGCAGGGCAAAGCAGAATATCGATTCGTCCGCGGCGATGGAGAGCGTGGTGCTCCACGGCTCCTGCGTCATATTCTCCCGAAGGTATATCGAGCGTCATCCCGAGCCGTTTTACCCCAAGACCTTCATGTACTATGAGATGGAGATACTCGACTGGCTGTGCCGTCAGGAAAACTGCGTGGTGCGCTACGACCCGTCCATATCCGTGCTGCATTATCAGTACGTCGCATCTAAGATGGAGTACCGCTCGATCATAAAGCGCTCAAAATTCGTCATCCGCTGCCTGCTCGAATCGCTCGACGCGGCCGAGGAGCTGATGCTCACGGCCTGTGCCTCCGACGAGGCCGCGGAGTTCTGCCGGACCGAGCAGCTCGCGCTGGCCGATGCCGGTCTCTGAGCCGAAATGAAGAAAAAAAGGATACGCCGCGGCTCGAGAGCCTTTTACGCGCTCATCTCCCATATCTCGCCGCGGCTGAACACAAGGCTCCTGTTTCTGAAAAAGTTCGGCCGCCTGCCGGAGCTCAGGGAGCCGAAAACGCTCAACGAAAAGCTGCTCAAGCTCAAGCTCGAGCGCTACGGCACATCGCCGCTCGTGCGCCGCTGCGCCGATAAATACCGCGTGCGCGGCTATGTTGAAGACTGCGGCTGCGCGCATACGCTCAATAAGCTGTATGCGGTCTATGACCGTGCCGGCGAGATCGACTGGGACAGCCTGCCGGACAGCTTTGCGATGAAGTGGAGCTTCGGCTGCGGCTACAATATAATTTGTCCCGACAAGGCCGCGCTCGATATTCCCGCAGCGGAAAGACAGATGAAAAAATGGGGCCGCGAGCCGTTCTGGGCCTATTATTCGGAGCTGCAGTACCGGCACGCGGAAAAGAAGATCATCGTCGAGGAATATATAAGCGGCCCAGACGGCGCTCCGCCGGAGGACTACAAGTTCTACTGCTTCAACGGGCGTGCATACTGCGTGCTGCTGTGCTCGGGGCGCGGCGAGGGCTGGCCGAGATTTTATTTTTTCGACCGGAGCTTCAAGCTTCTGCGCATAAACCGGGATTCCATGGCCGCGGCCGCGGACTTTTCGCTGCCGAAGCCCGAGCTTCTTGACGAGGCGTTCGAGACGGCCGACAGACTCAGCGGGGACTTCCCGTTTGTCAGGGTCGACCTCTATATAACAGAAAAGGGCGTGCGCTTCGGGGAGCTCACCTTTACTCCCGCGGCCGCGCTGGACAATAAACGCCTGCCGGAGACCGATCTGATGTTCGGCAGCATGATGGAGCTGGAGTGAGCATGTCAGGTCTGACGGCATTAAAAAAGACATATTCGATGTGCCGGCAGCTGCGCGCCGAGCGCGGCGGAGCGCTGCCCTTCTATCTGGCCGACGCCGTTTACTGCGGCTACAGGCACGGAGCCTCGCCCGAGAACTATTTCACCCTGCGCTTTTACGAGCTCAGCGAGCGGCAGAGGGAGACCTTCCTGACCTCCGGCCGCTCAAGGGAATGTGACCGCAGGCTCAATGCCGGAGCCTCCGGGGCCGACAGGCGCGCGCTGTCCCGCAAAAATGAGTTCAACGCCGTTTTTGCCGGACTTGTACAGCGCGGGAGCGTATATGCCCCCGACTGCGGCTTCGAGGCCTTCGCCGCCTTCCTCGACGGGCATGACGAGCTCATGCTCAAGCCGGTCAGAGGGATAATGGGCCGCGGGATAGAGAGGCTGCGCACAGAGCAGCTCGGCTCCGCAGAGGCGCTCTACCGCAGCTGCTGCGAAAACGGGCTCCTGCTCGAGGAGGTCATATGCCAGCATCCCGTGCTGGCGGCCCCGAATCCGGACAGCGTAAACTCCGTGCGGATAAATACCGCCCGCGGCCGTGACGGTAAGGTCGTGCTGATCGGAGCCTGTCTCAAGTGCGGCGGCAAAGGCGCGTGCACGGATAACTTCCACAGCGGCGGCGTGGCCTATCCCGTGGATATGGAAACGGGCCGCGTCTCGGGACCCGGCCGGAACAACAGCCTGACGCGGGATTTCATTTATCATCCCGGCTCCGGCGTGCGTATGCCGGGGCTCGAGCTGCCGTACTGGCAGGAGCTCACCGACTGCGTGCGCCGGGCGATGGAGCTCGTGCCGACGGTAGGCTATGCCGGCTGGGACGTCGCCGTGACGCCGCACGGTCCGGAGCTTATCGAGGGAAACTACAGCTGGCCGGGCGGAAACATCATTCAGTTCGACGGCATAGGAAAATATACACTGCTGAAAAAATGCTTGGGTGAAGATCATGAACAACATACTCACAGATAATGTCATCGTCAGGAACGCAAGGGCCTATCCCGTGCTCAGAAAGCGCTTTCACGGGTATATGAGCGGCCTGCGGCACATGCCCTACGGCTTTACGGAGAACAGGCTGTTCCACGACTATCTCCGCGTGCGCCGCAATAATCCGGAAAAGCGCGTGTCGATGTCGGAGTATATGATATTCGGCTTCTACGGCCTGTCGGCAGAAAGGCAGAAGGAGTTTCTCACGGATGTCGAGGCCACGCTCCTCATGCGCCCGTACAACAGTGCCTCCGAGCCATATCTTAAGGACAAGGTGAGCTTCCTGCGGAATTTTTCGCAGTATGTCCGCCGCGGCTGGCTGTATCTGCCGGAATCCACTCCGGAGGAGTTTGCCGCCTTCGTGCGCCGCTGCGGATGCGTCGCGCTCAAGCCGCAGTATTCGAGCTGGGGCATCGGCTTTCGCAAATACACGGCGGAAATGCTCGACTCGGAGCCGGACCTTGACGCCCTTTTCGGGGAGCTTTGCGGGAAAAAATATCTCGCCGAGCAGTTTGTCGAGTCGGACGGGGCGCTTGCGCGCTTCCACCCGGAATCCCTGAACACGCTGCGCGTCATCACCTTCCGGAACGGTGACCGCTTCGAGGTCTTCGGCTGCGGCCTGCGCGTGGGAAATAACGGCCTGCATGTCGACAATGCGCACGGCGGCGG
This sequence comes from bacterium, assembly GCA_963625685.1. GTDB lineage: Bacteria > Bacillota > Clostridia > Oscillospirales > Oscillospiraceae > F23-B02. The sequence continues at coordinate 19,124 of CAVFTR010000013.1, read as the reverse complement.
CATATTCTGCGAGATAGATCCCGCAACGGGCATGACCATCACCGACGGCATGGACGAGCACGGCGATTATTACCGCGTCCACCCGATGACCGGAGTGCCCTTTTTCCACCAGCAGATCCCGTACTGGGACGAGGTCATCGCGCTCTGCCGCGAGGCCTCGGCCGCGCTCCCGTGCCTGCGCGTCGTCGGCTGGGATGTGGCGATACTTCCGGGCGGGAGGCTCGAGCTCATAGAGGGCAACCACAATCCCGGCATGAATATCATTCAGGCGCCCGCCAAGCGCGGCGTGCACGATAAATTTGCCGCCATGCTGCTCGATTTCTACGGCGCGCCGGAGCAGTACAATGTCTGAGGGCATGACGGGAAAACGGAGGGAGGCGGAAATATGAAGATCGCAGTTGCGGGCGCCGGCTATGTCGGGCTTTCTCTGTCCGTGCTTCTTGCGCAGCATAACGAGGTCTGCGCCGTTACCACGACAAGGGCCAAGGCCGAGCTCATAAACTCGGGGCGCTCCCCGATAAAGGATGCGGAGATAGAGCATTTTCTCGCGCATGAAAAGCTCAGCCTGACCGCGACGACCGATGCCGCGGCGGCCTACGGGAGCGCGGAGCTCGTCATTGTCGCCGTACCGACGGACTACGATCCGGATAAGAACACCTTTGACACCTCCGCCGTGGAGGACGTCATAGGCAGCGTTCTGCGCGTCAATCCCGATGCGGATATCGTCATCAAATCCACGGTCCCGGTCGGATACACGGAGGCTGTCAGCCGGCGCTTCATGACCGACGGCATCATATTCTCGCCGGAATTTCTCCGGGAGGGAAGGGCGCTGTACGACAATCTCCATCCCTCGCGCATCATTGCCGGCACGAGCGGTACGCCGCGCTCTGAAAGAGCGGCGGAGACGTTCGTGTCGCTGCTTCGTTCCGGCGCGCTGGAGGACGATGTCCCGACGCTGCTGATGCGCAGCGCCGAGGCCGAGGCGGTGAAGCTCTTCGCCAACACCTATCTGGCTCTGAGAGTCAGCTTCTTCAACGAGCTCGACACCTATGCCGAGGCGCGCGGGCTCGACACCGCGCAGATAATAGGCGGGGTCTGTCTTGATCCGCGCATAGGCGGGCATTACAACAACCCGTCCTTCGGCTACGGCGGCTACTGTCTGCCCAAGGACACAAAGCAGCTGCGCGCAAATTACGAACAGGTGCCGGAAAATCTCATTTCCGCCATTGTCGAGAGCAACCGTACCCGCAAGGACGTTATCGCCGGGAATATCCTCCGCCGCGCCGGGTACTTCGACGGAAATGAAGACGTCACGATAGGCGTGTACAGGCTCACGATGAAGTCCGAGTCGGATAATTTCCGCGCCTCGAGCATACAGGGCGTCATGAAGCGGCTCCTTGCAAGAGGCGTGAAGCTGGCGGTTTACGAGCCCGCACTGAAAGAGCCGGGATTCATGGGCTGCCCCAAAATAGAGGAGCTCGGCCGCTTCAAGGACATGTGCGGCCTCATCATAGCCAACCGGTACAGCCATGAGCTCGACGACGTAAAGCAGAAGGTCTATACGCGCGATATCTTCGCCAGAGACTGAACAAGGCAAAAGCCTCCACCTTGGTGGAGGCTTTTGCCTTAACGGCCCTCGTCAACGGTCCTCGCGCTTTCCCTGCGCTTTGGGCTTAACGAGCGAGACAAAGGACTGTATGCCCGCAGCCTGCGAGCCGCGCGGATATACCAGAAGCGTGCGTGCCGTGGCCCTGAAGCCCTGTATGGGGCGGAACGCCACGCCCTCTATGCCCCAGCGCTCAAGGCTCGCCGGCATGATGCTGAAGGCGATGCCGGTGTTTATGATAAGCGCGATGCTGTAGAAATCATCGGCGTACATGCGCTTGTTCTCGCTAAGCCCCATGTTCGCATACATGCCCGCGATCTGCCCGGCGGAGGGCTGCGTGTCCTGCGCACGGTTGAGCACGATCGGCATGCCCTTGAGATCGCGCGGGGCTATCACCTTTTTTGCCGCCAGAGGATGGGAGGAGCTTATCATCACGACACAGGGGTCTGCCAGCGTAACGCGGCTGTCGAGCCCCTTGCCGAGCTCGATGCCGAAGCCGGAGAGCACCGCCATATCCAGCCGCCCGGATGCAAGATCACTCAGCAGGCTCCTGTTGCTGCCGAGAGTAAATTCAAACTCCGCCTCCGGATGAAGGCGGCGGTATCTGCGTATCTGCGAGACGATGGTCCACAGCTCGTATGCGCCGGCGTAGCCGATGCGCAGATCGGTCGTGTTGCCGAGCGCGACCTTCCGGCCCTGAGCCGCCGCGTCGTTATAGCGTATCATCAGCTGCCTGCACTGCCTGTAGAAGACCTCGCCCGCAGGGGTCAGGCTCACGCCGCGCTTCCCGCGCACGAACAGCTCGTAGCCGAGCTCCTTTTCCAGCAGCTTTATCTGCTGGCTGACGGCGGTCTGAGAGATGCACTGCTCCTCGGCAGCCCTTGTGAAATTGAGATTTTCCGCGGCGGATATGAACACCGGCAGGCGCTGGATCCCCATGGCTCTCCTCCTTCCCGGGCACATGGCCCGCTGTACGCCAAACATATCTGTCGTTTATTATAGCAAGAAGCAAAACTTATGACAAGAGCAAAAAACGATATTGGACGCGGCGGTCCGGTAATGATATTATTTTGACAATAGGGCGGCGTGAGCCGCTGCATCCGATAAAATAATAAAAACCGAAGGAGGAACCAGAAATGCGATTTGAAGGTAAGGTAGTCATAGTCACCGGCGCGAGCTCCGGCATAGGCAGGTCCACCGCGAGACTGTTCGCCATGGAGGGCGCAAAGGTCGTCGCGGCCGCGCGGCGAATGAAAAAGCTCGAGGAGCTGCGCGATAAGGTCGCGGCCGAAAACGCGCCCGGACTTATTCTGCCGGTGAAGACCGACGTGCGCGATCCGGCGCAGATAGACGCCATGTTCGACACCTGCCTCAGAGAGTTCGGACGCCTTGACATCCTCGTCAACAACGCCGGCATGCTCGACGGGCAGCTGCCCATTCACGAGACGTCTCAGGAGATCTACGACATGATCTATGAGACCAACCAGCGCGCGGTATTCCTGTGCTGCCAGCGCGCGATAAAAATATTCCTTGAGCAGGGCGGAGGCCCGGCCAATATCGTAAACGTCGCCTCGGCGGCATCCCTGCGCGGCCTCAAGGGCGGCACGATGTACGTCATGACAAAGCACGCCGTGCTCGGCCTTACGCGCAACATCTCCGCTTCGTTCTTTGAGCGCGGCATCCGCTGCAACTGCATAGAGCCGGCAAATATCCTCACAGAGATCAACAAGGTCCCCCGCGAGAAGGGCATCGGCATACTTGAATGGCAGATGCGCGCCGGCAACGCGGCCCCGCTCCACACCATCACCAAGCCCGGCGAGAAAAAGCCGATACTCGGCAAGCCAAAGGACTGCGCAAACGCGATCGCGTATCTCGCCGACGACGTCGCCGCACGCTATATCTCCGGCGCGGAGCTGAAGGTGGACGCCGGCTGGCTGAATATGTGACGCATCGCATAAAAGCAGAAAGGAAGGAAGCATAATGTCTACGCATTACACAGACTATTACGGCACGCATATGCCGTTTACGGGGTTTCCGAAGTTCGGCGTGCTGTCGAGCGTAAAGGTGCTCATGACCGGCACGAATATCGCCGGCCCCTTCGCCGCGAGCATCATGGCCGAGATGGGCGCACAGGTCGTGCAGGTCGAATCCCCCAGCATGCCCTGCCAGACCCGCGGCAACTACGGCTACTCGCAGGATCACCGCAACACCTATTCGATCACGCTCAACACCCGAACTCCCAAGGGAAAGGAGGTGCTCGAAAAGCTGATAGCGTGGGCGGATATATGGATAGAGTCCGGACGCCCCGGGACCTATGCAAAGGCCGGGCTTAGCGACGAGCACATGTGGAAGATAAACCGCGCCCTCGCCATCGTGCATGTCTCCGGCTACGGCCAGACCGGTCCCGACAGGAACAAGGCGGCTTACGACGTCTCCGGACAGGCCATGGGCGGCTACATGTATATGAACGGCACGAGCCCCACATCTCCGCCGCTGAAGGTGAACCCCTATCTCTCCGACTATGCCACCGCCTACAACGCCTGCATATGCGCGCTGTCGATCATGACGAACGCGCGCATCACCGGCGAGGGCGACTCCTGCGACGTATCGCAGTATGAGACCATGTTCCGCCTGCTGGGCAGCTATCCGGCAGAGTGGTTCAACAAGGGCTATCCCGGCCCGGGCGAGCCGGTCAAATACCGCACCGGCAACGTCAGCGACATTGCAGCGGGCTTCTCGTTTTATGACTGCAGGGACGGCGGCACGATCTTTATCGGCATGGTCGGCGCGGGCAATACAAAAAAGGGCTATCCTCTCGTCGGCCTGCCCACACCGGGCGACGGGACCGATCCCGATTTCCCCGAGGGCATGACGGGCTCGCTCAAGTCGCTGCCACGCGGCCAGCGCATCGAGGCGGCCATAACGAAATTCTGCGCCGAGCGTACCGTGGACGAGGTCGAGGCGATCCTGAACAAGGCGGGCATCCCCAATCAGAAGGCCTTCGGCCCGGCGGATATCGAAAGCAGCGCGCAGTATGCCGCGCGCGAGGATATAGCGACCTGGACAGACAGCGTGTACGGCCCGATGAAGGGCATCGGCATAACCAACAAGTTCAGGAAAAATCCCGCGCAGATCGTCGCCTCCGCGCCCACCTTCGGCGAGCACAGCCGCGAGGTGCTCGAGTTCCTCGGCTACAGCGAGGCGCAGATCGACGACATGTACGCCAAGGGCGTGACGGCCACCATGGACCCGAGAGAGACGGCGGTGCAGTGGCATCTCAAGGACTGGCAGTTTTTCTGGAGAGACGATCAGGCCGAGAAGCTCGGCCTTTGACGGGATACTCAAATCAATAAACGGAGGTACGGTATATGGCAGTATATAATCCGGGAACATACGAGGGCGTAGGCCGCGGCTACGGCGGCAAGCTGTTTTTGAATGTTACGGTGTCGGAAAACAGGATAGAATCGGTAAAGATAACGCAGCACAAGGAGTTCCGCGGCATCGCATGGGGCCTCAACACGACGCCGATCGAGCGCTTCCCCGGGCTCATCACGGAATACCAGTCGCTCAATATCCCGCCGGTCGACGGCGCGGACCTGACCTGCGCGGCCATAATAGACGCGGCGGCGGCGGCACTCAAGGCGGCCGGAGCGTCAAAGGACGATATAGCGGCACTCAAGGCGGCCCCCGGCCCGGAGCAGCCCGACTATAAGGACGAGGTGCGCACCCTGGACGTCGTCGTGTGCGGCGCGGGTGCCGGCGGACTTGCCGCGGCGATAGAGGCAAAGCTTGCCGGCGCGGAGGTCGTCATAGTTGAAAAGCAGGGCATAACGGGCGGCGCGACCGCAAGAAGCGGCGGCAAGCTCCTCGGAGCGGGCACGAAATGGCAGAAAAAGCAGGGCGTCTACGATACGAAGGACATGGTCTACGACTATCTTATGGAGGTCGGAAACAGAAACGGCAGCTTCATGGACGGATCGAAGAACCGCTATCTTGTAGATCATCTCAACCAGACGCTCGACTGGCTCACCTCCATCGAGGCCACCGTAAAGGGCGACAGCGAGGAGATCCTTGCCCAGCCGTGGGAGCCCATATCGAGACCCGTCGAGAAGGACGGCGTGCTGAAAACGCACTTTGACGTGCTCGACGTCGAGCCTATACACGTCAGCCTCCAGCCCTGGCGCGTACACAATTCCCCCGGCGGCGGAGGACAGACCAACGGCGAGGGCGGCGAGATATCCACGCCTCTTACGCTGTACTATGAAAACGACCTCGGCGGCGAGATAATATACGACACGGCCATGAACGAGCTGCTCACCGACGAGAGCGGGACCGTTACGGGCGTGGTATGCACGCGCAAAAACGGCGCAAGGCTCACGCTTTATGCGAGAAAGGGCGTCATCCTTGCCACGGGCGGCTATGCGCGCAACAAGGAAATGGTAGCACGCTATCCCGTCGCACATTATTTCAGCAATGTGCCCCACGGCAACGTCGGCGACGGCCTTGCCGCGGCGGAGAGGATCGGCGCGCTGAACTACGAGCATCCGGCGGTCCAGGTCGTGTATACGAGCCTGAGCTGCGGCATCGGCATCAATGACGAGTCCGGGCTCATCGTCAACGACCGCGGCGAGCGCGTTGTCAACGAGTGGAGCTATCAATACACCGTCAGCGACGCCATCGCCCGCTCGGGCAGCAACTGCGGCTGGTACATAACGAGCGGCAAGGAGCCGTACGGCGGCGTGCAGTACGGCTATAAATGCGCAGCCTCCGGCAAGTCAAAGGACCCCTGCGCCTCGAGCATAGAGGAGCTCGCCAAAAAAATGGGCTGCGACCCCGCGGTCCTGCGCGCGACCTACGACCGCTACTGCGAGCTGGTCGAAAAGGGCGCAGACTCCGACTTCGGCAAGCCCGCGGAGTTCCTGCATCCGATAAAGGGACCGAAATTCGCGGCGCTGCGCATGCATCCCTGCGTGACGGTCACCTTCGGCGGCCTTGAGACCGACGTCTCCGCGCGTGTCATGAAGCCGGACGGCTCGGTGATCCCGCATCTCTACGCGGCGGGGGAGGTCGCAGGCACCGGCATGTACGGTACGCAGTATCCCACCTGCGGCACCTCAATAGGCAGCGCCCTTTTCTACGGACGTATTGCCGGCCGCGCCGCCACGGACCAGAGTTTGCTGTAATTAAAATAATAAAAATGCAGAAAGCCCTGAGGAGACGATATCTCCTCAGGGCCTGTTTTTTCCGTATCACAGCGCGGCGCGCTGCTCGGGGCTCATGCGGTATTTGGGCTTTACGTGGTAGGCGACCTCGGCGTACTGCCGCGCGCGTTCGCGCAGCGAGAAGTTGCCGTTCTGGCTGCACCAGACGTACAGCTCGTGGATGATGAGATCTGTCGCTATGCGCGAGAGAAGCTCCGGCGGCTCCTCTGTCTCGATTATCCCGTTTTTCGCGCAGTTTTTCGCAAGCGTTGCGAACAGATCGTCCAGCGCGTGCACCGCGTCGCGTATGCCCTCGGGCGACTCGAACTGCATGATGAACAGCGTGCTCGTGAGCTTCGGGCCGAAGTCGAGCGCGATGGCTATGAAGCGGTCGAAGAGCTGCCAGATGCGCTCAAAATCATTCTCGGCGTCGGCAAAGCGCCGGAAGCTCTCTTCGTCGTTCTGCTGAGGCTTTGCGACGACATAGTCGAGGATGCTGCGCTTGCCCTTGAAAACGGTGTAGAAAACCGTGCGCGAGACGTGCGCGGCCTGACATATCTCGTTTACGCTGACGCTGCCGTAGCCCTTTTCCCTGAACAGCCCGATCGCGCATTTTGCAATGTCGTCCCTGAGCCGCGTCGACGAGTCCTGCACCGGAACACCCCCTGAAAAACTGTACTTATTTTAAAAACATTTTAAGCAGTTTGTTCGCAAATGTCAAGTTAAAGAAAAAACTGTTCTCAAATATTTTACAGGTTTTTTGTGAGATTTGTCAAATCAAAGGTGCGATTATTGACTATTTTCAACAATAAAAGTAAGATAAGTTCAAGCATCGCCATTAAATTCACAAGCGTATCAAAATCTTATCAGGAGGCCTGAAACTCATGACAAAAGATCAGAAGATCGCCAAGCTCGGCAAGGAGATAACCGACCGCGCCACCGTCCTTCTCGGCAAGGACAAGATCACGCCGGAATCCCCCGAATACATTGGCATCAATTCCGCACTCAAGTACACCGCATACAAGTATGACCAGAAGATGGCGGACGATATCCTCGATATCTGCCTGACCATGAAAAAGCGCGTTCCCCTGACCATCGAGCAGCTTGCAAAGAAGAACCCGCAGTTTGACAGAGCATACCTCGAAAAGGCCCTGCAGGCCGTCAGCGAGAGCGGCCTCGTCGAGTACCACTGGGAAAACCTCGACGGCAAGAACCCCAACCATGAAAAGCGCTGGGTGCTGGACATGTTCGTCCCCGGCAGCGCAGAGATCATGATGATAAACCCCGAGCAGGCCGACATGTACCCCGAGACCGCAGACTTCTTCGAGCGCATGGCGTATCTGCCCCTGGCAGGCATCACCGAGCTCGTACCTCCCGGCGGCGCAGGCATCGGCATGCACGTCGTTCCCGTTGAGAAGGCCATCCCCGCAGAGAGCAAGAGCCTGCCCATCGAGCATCTGAGCCACTGGCTGAAGAAGTACGAGGGTCACATCGGCGTTTCCGTCTGCTCCTGCCGTAAGCAGCAGCGCATCCGCGGCGAGGGCTCGGGCGACATCGAGTGCGAATGGTGCATCGGTGTCGGCGACTTTGCCGACTACTGCCGCGAGACCAATCACGGCCACGACATCACCTATGAAGAGGCCATGGAGATCCTCCAGAAGGCCGAGGACAAGGGCTATGTCCATCAGATAACCAACATCGACGGCGAGGACAAGATCTTCGGCATCTGCAACTGCGCGGTCGGCATCTGCAACGCGCTGCGCACCTCCCAGCTGTTCAACACCCCGAACCTTTCCGCATCGGCATACACAGCCGAGTCCGACCCCGAAAAGTGCGTGGCCTGCGGCAAGTGTGTCGAGACCTGCCCGGCAGGCGCAGTACGCCTCGGACAGAAGCTGTGCACTCAGGACGGCCCGATCGAGTATCCCCGTCACGAGCTGCCCGACGACACCCAGTGGGGCGAGGATCACTGGAACAAGAACTACAGAAACGAGAACGGCTCTATCCAGACCTGGCCTACCGGCACCGCGCCCTGCAAGGTCGCATGCCCGGCTCACATCGCCATTCAGGGCTACATCAAGATGGCAGCCGACGGCCGCTACGCCGACGCTCTCAAGCTCATAAAGAAGGATAACCCCTTCCCCGCGGTCTGCGGCAGCATCTGCCGCAAGTACTGCGAGGACGCATGCACCCGCGGCACCGTTGACGAGCCTCTGGCCATCGACGAGATAAAGAAGTTCATCGCCGAGCAGGACATGAAGGCCGAGCACCGCTACGTGCCGCCCATGCTGTCCTGCACCCGCGCAAAGTTTGACCAGAAGATCGCCATCATCGGCGCCGGCCCTGCCGGTATGTCCTGCGCATACTTCCTCGCGATCGAGGGCTACAGCCCGGTCGTGTTCGAGAAGGAAGCAGTCCCCGGCGGCATGCTCGTAAACGGCATCCCCTCCTTCCGTATCGGCAAGGACATCGTAAAGAGCGAGATCGACGTTCTGCGCGAGATGGGCGTCGAGTTCCGCTGCGGCGTCGAGGTCGGCAAGGACATCACCATCCAGCAGCTGCGCGACGAGGGCTTCAAGGCCTTCTACGTCGCGGTCGGCCTCCAGAAGGCGGCTAAGCTGAACATCCCCGGCGAGGAGCTCAAGGGCGTTCTGGGCGGTCTCGACTTCCTGCGCGCCGTCAACAGCGGCAAGACCAAGAAGCTCAGCGGCGACGTGGTCGTCATCGGCGGCGGCAACGCGGCCATCGACGTAGCGCGCGCTGCACGCCGTCTGACCAAGGGCAGCGTCAATATGTACTGCCTTGAGAAGGACGAGGAGATGCCCACCGTTCCCGACGAGAAGAACGCCGGCATAGCCGACGGCGTCGTCATCAACAATTCCTGGGCCCCCAAGGCCGTTATAGGCGAGGACGGCAAGGTCACCGCCATCGAGCTCATGCGCTGCACCTCCGTGCGCAATGCCGAGGGCAGGTTCGCGCCCGTCTACGACGAGAGCGAGACCATCACCGTGCCCTGCTCCAACGTTCTGGTCGCCATCGGCCAGCGCTCCGAGTACGGCTCCGTCCTCGCCGGGACCATGGCCGAGACTCCCGACGGCAGCCTCATCGACCACGATGCAGTCACCTTCCAGACCGAGGAGAAGGACATCTTCGTCGGCGGCGACTGCGCGACGGGCCCGAAGTACACCATCGACGCCATCGCAACCGGCCGTGAGGGCGCGGTCTCCATCCACCGCTTCGTAAACGTCGGCCAGTCGCTGACGATCCACCGCAACCTGCGCGAGTTCAAGGAGCTTGACAAGCAGAACATCGCTCTGCCGACCGAGAAGTTCAAGAAGCCCGCGCGCTCCGAGGTCGCCATCGACTCCAAGAAGGTCCTCACCATGCAGGACGACCGCGTCACCTTCACCGAGGAGCAGATCAAGTCCGAGGCCTCCCGCTGCCTGAGCTGCGGCCGCAGCGTCGTAGACCCGAACAAGTGCATCGGCTGCGGCATCTGCACCACCAAGTGCGAATTCGACGCCATCCACCTCAAGCGCAACCGCCCGCAGAACAGCAAGATGATCCCCGCCGAGGACAAGTTCAAGGCGATAGGACCCTACGCTGCAAAGCGCCAGGTAAAGATAATCAAAAAGCAGCTTTCCGGCAAATAATAAGTCCCGGAGCAAGGTCAAAGGTGCGGGCACTGCCCCGCACCTTTTTCGGAAAGGACATAATATGCACGAGCTCAGTATTGTGACCTATGTGATAGAACAGGTCGATAAAATTGCAAAGGAAAATTCCCTTACGGATATCCAGTCGGTGACGCTGGAGTTCGGCGAGGTGTCGGGCATCGTGCCGGAGTATCTGGCCGACTGCTGGAAGTGGTACGCGAAGAAAACGCCGCTGATAGAGCATGCGGAGTTCAAATACGAGATCATTCCGGCTGTCACCTGGTGCGACGACTGCAAGAGCACCTACCCGACCGTTCAGTACGGCAAGACCTGCCCCCACTGCGGCAGCGGCAAAACGTGGCTCCAGCAGGGTCAGGAAATGAATATAAAGGAAATAGTCGCTTGTTGAAGGAGAGACAGCTATGGGACAGTATAAGGTCTATGAGATAAAGCAGAATATTTTCAAGGCAAACGACGACGCGGCCGACATCCTGCGCGCCGAGATGAAGAAAAGCAAGTGCTTCATGCTCAACCTCATGTCGTCGCCCGGCAGCGGCAAGACCACGACCCTCACGCGCACGATAGAGCGGCTCAGCGGCGAGCTGAGCATCGGCATCATGGAGGCCGATATCGACTCCGACGTCGACGCCGAGCGCATCTCCGACACCGCGGTCAGAAAGGTCATCCAGCTGCACACCGGCGGGATGTGCCACCTCGACGCGGACATGAGCCGCCAGGGCCTCGAGGAGATGGGCACGGACGATCTCGATCTCGTGGTGCTCGAAAACGTCGGAAACCTCGTGTGCCCGGCGGAGTTCGACACGGGCGCGGCGAAAAACGCGATGATCCTCTCCGTTCCGGAGGGGCACGACAAGCCGCTGAAGTACCCGCTCATTTTCCAGGTCTGCGACGCGCTTATCATAAACAAGATCGACGTTCTGCCGTACTTCGACTTCGATATGGAAAAGGTCGTGCAGTTTGCGAAAATGCGCAATCCCGATATAAAAATATTCCCCATAAGCGCCAAGACCGGCGAGGGCGTGGACGCGTGGTGCGATTGGCTGCGCGCTCAGGCAGCCGAGTGGAACGCCTGATATATCAAAAGAGTCAACTGCGTTGACTCTTTTGGCATAACTATAAATACATTACGAGCTTAAGTGTATATTGAATTTCACGGCAACAGCGTTAAAATAATAACACTCCATATAAAGGATGTTGTTATATTAAAGAAGATGAAGGTAAATGAACGGAGAAAAATATGAAAGATTTAAAGCATCTGCTGTATTTTGAGAACCTCCTTCAGGAGGCTCAGAATGAGCTCATCCTGCAGGCGCAGAGCGAGGGGAAGGTATGCGTGGCCTATGTCTGCGAAAATACCCCCGAGCCGCTGCTTAACCTGCCCGGCACATTCTCGGTAAGACTGCGCGCGCCGCGCACGGGCTCGATGGAAATGGCGACCTATTACATGACGAGCTTTCTGTGCGAGTACAGCCGCGCCCTGCTCGAGCGCGCCATCGAGGGCGGCTTCAACTTCGCCGACTGCATCATCACGCCCGACGGCTGCACGATGATGAACAGAGCCGTTGAGAACATGGAGCTTCTCAAGGCCATCGGCAAGGACAAGGAAAAATTCTTCTACGAGTACATGGAGATACCCATGAAGGCCGACGACAACGGCCTTGCGCTCTACACGCTCCAGTGCAGAAACCACATACTCACGCCCCTGCACGAAAGCTACGGCATCGACGTCTCCGACGGGGCTATCCGCAAGGCCGTCGCCGAGCACAACCGCGTGTGCGAGCTCATCCGCGCCATCGGCGAGTTCAGAAAGGGCGATAAGCCCCGCATCACGGGCTACGAGTTCCACGTCATCACCCTTGCGACATACGCAGCTCCCAAGCAGCTTATCATCGACAAGCTCGAGGAGACGCTCGAAGAGCTCAAAACGCGCGAGCCCGAGGATAAGGACTACCGCGTAAGACTGCTGGTCGTGGGCTCCGAGGTAGACGATATCGACTTCATAAAGCTCATCGAGAGCACCGGCGCCTATGTCTGCGCCGACCGCTTCTGCTACGGCTCGCTGCCCGGCAGAAACCCCATCGAGCTTACCGACGACGAGGACGCGCTCACGCAGATCTGCCGCCAGTACATGTACCGCGGTCAGTGCCCGAGATACATGAACACCGCGAAGATGAACGGACGGCGCGAGTATGTAAACGAGCTTGCCAAGGAGTACGCCGCCGACGGCATCATATACGAGCAGATAAAGTTCTGCGACCCCTGGGCCTACGAGCGCATGATGGGCTCGCATATCCTGCACGACGACTACGGCTACCCCGTGCTCTCGGTCGACCGTCCGTACAACATCTCGTCCTCCGGCCAGATGCGCACCCGCGTTCAGGCCTTCGTTGAGAGCGTTGAGATCAAGAAGATCCAGGGAGGGGAAAAGAAATGAGCAATAAGAGAATAGGCTGCAAGGATTTCGGCAAGGTCTATCTTGAGGGAAAGCGCTACAGGAGCCGCCGCGAGTGGCGCGGCGTTGTCGATACGCTTTACGATTACTCAAGATGGCTCTACAACTGGGTCAATATGTTCAGGATCGTCCTGGCAAAGCCCCGCAATATAAAGGCGATGTTCCGCTACCGCTGGATGTCCTCCTATCTGGCCGTCCCCATGATGATCGACCGCCACACCCAGGGCCTGCGCGGCGAGCATCTGCGCATCTGCCACGCCGAGCAGGACGTCATCGTCGAGGACGTCGCAAAGCTGCTCGATAAGCTCTTCCGCGGCGACCGCCGCATCGGCAACGACAAGAAGTTCTCCGACAAGGTCGTGCTCATCGACGAAAACGAGATGCAGTCTGTCATGATGGGCTTCCCGACCGTCGTGCCCCTCAGCCGCGAGATAGCCTCGACCTACATCCCCGTGCTGCTCGACCAGCGCGCGGCGATACACTATATAGACGTCGCCCAGCAGTACGGCCTGGCCGGCGACGTGTGCCCGATGCCAGAGGCGGAGGCCGGCGTTTCAATCGACGACGACGCGCCCATCCTCGGCTGCTGCGCGGTGCAGTGCAACACGACCTGCGACGGCTCGCTGCTCAGCAACGGCGTCATCTCAAAGCGCATGGAGCAGGAGGACGGCATCCCCGTGTTCCAGCTCGCCGCTCCGCTGCGCCACATGAACGAGGACGTTCAGGAGTACGCCGCGCAGGAGGTGCGCAACGCCATCGCCTTCATCGAGGAGCACACCGGCGAGAAGTGGGACTGGGACTATTACTTCGAGTGCGCAAAGCGCGTAAACTACGCGACCAAATGCCGTCTCGAGTGGCTTGAGATGAGCAAGTCGCCCTACCCGCAGGTGTTCGGCTCGAACCTCGCGCTCTACACCGAGACAAACTACATGGCCATCAGCGGCAGGCTTCCCATATTTGAAAAGACCGACTGCAAGATCATGAAGCTCGCCGAGAAGGCGTACAGGAAAAAGGCCATGGCCGCCAACGAGTACCGCCACAGAGCAATCGTATGGGGCGTGCAGTCGCACTTCTACATGGACATGCTCGTGTGGATGCTCAACTGCTGGGGCATCGTGCCTCTGACCGACATGCTGTCGATGGACAACACGAAAATGATCGCCGAGGAGGACACCCCCGAGAACCGCGAGCAGGCGATGTACGACATAGCCATGCTCACCGAAAAGATGATCATGCGCAACCGCACACACGGCGGCTACAAGGTCCTGCTCGACGACCTCTGGGAGTTTGTCGAGGAGTTCAACGCCGATATGGTCATACTCTGGGAGCACATGAGCTGCAAGGCGCTCGACGGCATGCACGGCATGTTTGAGGAGCGCGCACGCGAGCTGGGCATACACCTCGTCTGGGTCTCCCACGACCTGTTCGACCCGCGCGTCATATCCCGTCAGGGCGTGCGCGACCAGATAAACACCTATATGCGCACCGTCATGGGCGAGGAGCCCGTTGACCCGACGCTCGAAGTCCTCCCCGACGAGGAATCGTGGTAATCGAAAGGAGATAAGGAAAATGTCCATGCTTTGCACCGCCGCAAAAAAGCTGTCTATCGCCGGAGCCGCGTTTTTCGCGCTGACCTTCACGGCCTACTACTTCAATCTTGATATGAAGCTCACCGCGGCCATGGAGCCCGTGCTCAATTACTTCTACGACAGAGTCGACCGCGACCAGCACCTGTGATATAAAAACGATAAGGCAACAAAAAATCCCGTCCGAGAGGACGGGATTTTTTGATCAGACTGTCAAAAAACATCCGCTGCTGCGTAAAGATAACCGCGCAGCGGGGGAGCTCGAGGGGGCAAGACCCGCCTCGAGTTAGATAAACCGCCGTCGAAATCCTTGAAATTTCAAGGATCTCGGTAAAAGCATTTTGAATACTTTCAAAATGCTCGGCGGAAAAGTGCAGTCAAAAAAGTCCCGTGAGGGACTTTTTTGACAAACTGAACAAAAAATCCCGTCCGAGAGGACGGGACTTTTTGATTTATCATTTATGCCGCGGAGGTCGTTTCCTTTACGACGTCGAAGGTCGGTATGACCTCGACGGTGATGCGGCCGTCGGTGACGTTGAAGCGCTGCAGAACGTCGGTCCCGGCGATGACGAAGGTGAACGACTCGATGTCGTTCGTATTCATCTCGATGCCGGACATGCGGTTGAGATCGTATGCGACGAGCTGCCCGTCAAGATACACCTTTACGATGTACGAGCGAAGGATGATGCTCTGCTCGTTGAGGTTTACGTATTTTGTCTGCAAGATGAAGTCGCTGCCGCGGGAGAAGGCCTTGGTGACGGTTATCGGGAGATTGGTCACCGTGCTGACGCTCTGGCTCGTCGAGTAGTATTTGCCGTCGTCGGGCACGAAGCGCGCGCCGGTGTAGTAAACGCTCTGGCCGAGCCAGTCGCCGTAGAGCGAGCGCGCCGCCATGCTCTTGGCGTTGTAGACCTTCAGCTCATTTGCGTTGCTGGTGGGGAGGGTGTTGGGGACGAGCACGAGCTTGTCGGCCGTGAAGTTCATGCTGTCGTAAACGCCGCCGCAGTAGAGCGCGATGCGGCTCGTGCCGGTCTCGTCCATGCTGTAGACGTAGCGATTGAACGACGACAGGCAGTAAAATTCGCCGTCATACTTATATATGGAGCGGTTGCGCGTGTTCGTGGTCGCGGGAAACTCCCCGATCGTCGTGATAGCGCCGGGAGCCTGGATGGACACGGCGTACAGGTTCAGGTCGTAGTTTCCGTCGCTGTCATAGGCGAGGAAGTACATGACGTGGCCGTCGAAGAAGCTCGAGTTTATCTTATAGTCGCAGACCTTTGAGATATCGCCGCTTTTAATGTCATAGGCGTAGAGCCTGTCGATATAGGTCTCGCTCTCGCTGCCCGTGGAGTCCCTGACGGTGGTGAGCTCGGCCATCTTGAAATATATCCTGCCGTTCCAGCCGTAGGGGACGAAGTTTGCGACCGTGTTGTATTCAAGCTCGGCCTTTATGGCGTTGAACGCGCCGTTTGAAATGACGCCGAAGGCATAGGTGTAGCCCTCGGGCTTGTCGGCGTATTTTGTGAACGCCAGCGCGTAGAGCTGTCCGTCGTAGAAGCAGTACGATTCTATGATATAGCCGTCGTACACGCTGTAGCACATGCCGGTCCCGGGATCGTAGCACATCAGCGAGCCCTTCTCGCTGCCTTGGGTGCTGCGGCAGAAGTAGACCCTGCCGTCATAGACGCTGACGTTGCTCAGGTACTGGCCCACAACGGCGCTGTACAGCTCGCGGCTGACGTCGCTTGCCGTGACCTCGTACAGGCTGTAGCTGACGGTGTCGACGGTCTCGTAGCGCTTGTACAGGCAGTAGCTGACCTTGCCGATCTGCGCGGTGACGCTGCCGTTTTCGAGATTGGCCTCGTATGCCGCCATGTCGGCGTTGACCTTCGAGTCGTGGCCCTGACGCAGGGCGGGCTCGACGAGCCTTGCGACGACCGTGGCTATCTGAGCGCGGCTCGCGGTGCTCGTGCCGTAAAAGCGCTTTGCCGCGTCCACGCCTATCATAACGCCGGCCGAGTACAGCAGGCGGACGCAGGAGGCGTAGTAGGAGGGGATGCTCGCCGCGTCGCCGATGGAGTAGTCGCTTATCTGCGGCATGTCCTCCGCGCTTATAGTTTTTGAGAAAAGATACGCGAGGTTGTAGCGGTTTATGCTCTGCCCAAGATCATTCAGCGAGGGCGTCGCCGAGGGCAGCAGGCGTCTTGCCGAGCAGTATCTGTAATACGTGGCGTACCAGGCCTCGCCCGTGCGCGGCTCCTCTATCAGATTGTCGTTATACGCCGCGTGGACGCGCGCCGCGATGGTTATGGCCTCGGCCCAGCTGACGTTGTCGTTGGGACGGAAGGTCTTGTCGCCGCAGCCGAGCATGATGCCCTTGTTGTACGCGGTCCTCACTCCGGAATAAAACCAGTTGAGGGAGCTGACGTCGGTGAAGGTGTTGTTGTTCATCTGGCCGACGTTGTCGAAAACGGCGAGCCTCTCGCCGGGTATCGCCGTATCGTCGGCGAGCGCCGCGAAGGGCGTGACGGCGAGCAGACTGCTTACGACCAGCACAAGAGCCAGCGCTCTGCGAATTTTTTTCATATGCTTAAACCTCCGGGGACACGGTTACAATTCGGTGTCAACCATTATATCAGCTTACATAATCTTTTGCAACAGAAAATTTATTGCAATATAGTATGCTGCCGGTGATTGCGAAAACGCCGCGTTGATGGTAGAATAGTAAAAAAACAAGGAGCGTGCGCTTATGAAATACGGCTTTATAGGGCTCGGCAACATGGCCGGAGCCATCATCGCGGGCATGGCGTCCTGCGGCAAATTCAAAAACGATTATCTCTACGGCTATAACCGCAGTCAGGGCAAGACGCTCGCGCTCAAGGAAAAGCACGGGCTGATCCCCTGCGCGACGGCGGCCGAGGTCGCCGACAGGGCCGAGGTCATCGTCCTTGCGGTCAAGCCGCAGGTGCTTCCGGAGGTGATGCCGGAGCTTTCAAAGGGCGTGACGAAGGACAAGACCGTCATCTCGATCGCCGCCGGCAAGAGCACCGCCTGGTATGAGGAGCGTCTTGCAAAGGGCACGCCCGTCGTCAGATGCATGCCCAACATAAACGCCAGGGTCAAGGCCGCCGTCACGGCCGTCTGCGGCGGCAAGGGCGCGACGAAGGACGATATAAAGATCGCCGACGGCATCTTCTCGTCCATCGGCCGGATATATCACATCGAGGAGAGCATGTTCCCGGCCTTCTGCGCGCTCGGCGGCGCGTCGGGAGCCTTCGTGCTGCTGTATATCGACGCTCTGGCCGAGGCCGGAGTGCGCGCCGGCTTTTCGCGCTCGATGGCCGAGGAGATAGCCACCGCGACCGTCATGGGCAGCGGCGCGCTCGCAATGGACAGCGGCGAGCACCCCATCGCGCTGATGAACATGGTCTGCTCGCCCGGCGGAACGACCGTCGAGGGCGTGTGCAAGCTCAAGGAGCTCGGCTTCGAGACCGCCGTTCAGCAGGCCTTCCAGGCCATAATCGAAAAGGATTTCTTCCTGGAATCGAATTGAGCCCCTGACGGACGCGCATATCGTATAGAAAAAAGCTCCCCCCGGGGGAGCTTTTTTCGTCCTATTTTATTGACGCTCTTGCATTGTCGAGGGTGATGACGATGCCGTTTTTTGCCGCGACCTCGTTGACCTGCGCGACGAGCTTTGACGCGTAGACGTTCAGGAATTTGACCGTGAGCGCCTCCTTCTGCTTGGGGGTCATCGCCGCGAGTATGCCCTTGACTACCTTCTTTGAAAACGCGGGCGACGCGCCGACGCACTTGCGGATGAGGGGGTTGACGCCTTCGCTTTCGGACAGGATCTTTATCAGATCGGGCAGAAAGGTGTCGAGCGTTTCGGTATAGTCAAATTCGCTGACCTGCATTGTTAATTCGATCATGGTAAACCTCCGATGCTGGAACTATTCATAACAGGGGTATTATACAAAATGACGGGGTAAATAGCAACAGTAAATATTTTTTTCACTTTTGAAAGTTTTTGCGTTAAAAATATTGACAATCGGCAGAAATGTTGTTATTATCTTTAAGCTGAACATTAATGGGAACGGCCGTGCGGGCGTAGTTCAATGGTAGAACACCAGCCTTCCAAGCTGGATACGTGGGTTCGATTCCCATCACCCGCTCCACGTCTCGGATGCGGACAGTATAAGCGCCAATAGCTCAGCAGGATAGAGCAACTGCCTTCTAAGCAGTAGGTCGGGGGTTCGAATCCCTCTTGGCGTGCCAAAATAAAAATATGGTGGGTGTAGCTCAGTTGGTTAGAGCACCGGATTGTGGTTCCGGGTGTCGAGGGTTCGAGTCCCTTTACCCACCCCACAAGAAGAGAAGGGATTGGGAGTTATCCCGATCCCTTTCTCCTTTCCCTCGATAGGGATGTAGCCAAGCGGTAAGGCAAGGGACTTTGACTCCCTCATTCGCTGGTTCGAGTCCAGCCATCCCTGCCAGTTTTTTCCCGCTTCGGTGGTTCAAAATAGCATACCCGCTTCGTTAGCTCAGTCGGCAGAGCACCTGCCTTTTAAGCAGGGTGTCCGGGGTTCGAATCCCCGCTGGAGC
>CAVFTR010000012.1:0-54266 GCA_963625685.1 bacterium | reverse complement strand
CCGGAGGGTGCGTCATAAACCGAGGGTGCATCGCTTCCCGTGGGCGCGATGCAAGCTTGCGGCGTCACGGTGTCGAGGCAATTGAGCAAACCGGTTTTGCATCGCACCGCGCTGCTGCGCCGCGCTCCCCTGCCTTCCCCTTGAGGGGAAGGTGGGTCGCGAAGCGAGCCGGATGAGGTGTCATCAACATTGTGCCGATACGTTTTTTGCGCCAGCCCGACCGGCAGCTTCCGCCAATCCCTGTAGGGAACAGGCTTGCCCGGGACACCGGCAATCACCGTATCCGTGACTGCGTCAGTGCGCCGCAAAAGCTATTCGTTCGGGGCCGTTTCATAGCGGCTGAGGTCTATGCGTATCTCCGTGCCGCGGCCAAGCTCCGAGGCGGCGGAGATCGGGTGGCCGAGCCTGCTGCAGACGCGGCGGCACAGGTACAGGCCGAGTCCGCTCGCCCTGTCGTCGGCGCGCCCGTTGCGGCCGGTGTAGCCCTTTTCAAAAATGCGCGGCAGGTCCTCGGGCGCGATGCCTATGCCGCTGTCGCGGATGCAGAGCACCGCGGGCCCGTCAAGGTATATCCTCACGCTGCCGCTGCGCGTATATTTGAGCGAGTTTGAGAGTATCTGCTCTATCACGAAGGCGAGCCACTTCTCGTCGCTGACGACGCTCAGCCCCGTCGGCTCGAGCTCAAGGCTCAGGCGCTTTGATATGAACTCGCCGGAGAATTTCTTCACCGAGCGCCGTATGAGCGGGTCGAGCTCGAACTCGCGTATGAGGTAGTCGCTGCTCTCGGAATCGAGCCTGAGATACACCAGGGCCATCTCGACATAGCGCTCGATGCGCCCGAGCTCCGACAGGAGCCGGCGCGACTCGGGCGAGTCGGCGCTTTGCAGCGCAAGACGCATAGAGGCGATCGGTGTTTTTATCTGATGCACCCACACGGTGTAGTAATCGAGCATGTCGCTCCTGCGCCGCTCGGTCTCGCGGCTGAGCTCGGCGCGGCTGTCGGCCAGAAGGGCTATGACGCGGCGGTAATCGGCATCGTCGATGCCGCGCACGGGCGGCAGCAGCTTTTCCTCCGCGGCGCTCAGCTCCGTGAGCGACATAAACTGCGCGTGGCGGCGCCTTGCCCTGATAAGATCGATCGCCGCAAACGCGAGCGCGAGCACAAGACACAGCGCCGCGGGATAGACGATCGCCCGCAGCGGCAGACCGTACAGCGCAAAGCACAGCGCAAATATCGCGATAGCGAGCGCCGCGGCCGCGATGACGCGCGCATGCTCCTTAAGATATGCCGGAAACAGCTTCATTTTCCCTCACTCCACGATATAGCCCACGCCGAATCTGGTCGAGATAAAGCCCTCGAGCCCCGCGGCGTCGAGCTTTCTGCGCAGACGGCCGACATTTACCGTCAGCGTGTTCTCGTCGACGAAGCTGTCGGTCTCCCAGAGCGTTTCCATGAGCTTTTCGCGGCTTACGACCTTCCCGCGGCTGCGCATGAGGCACAGCAGGATGCGGTACTCGTTTTTCGTGAGCGCGATGCTCTGCCCCTTGTAGCTCAGCGAGCTGTCGCCCAGGCTCAGTATCGCGCCGCGGTGCTCGATGATGGGCATGTCCGGCGCGAAATCATAGCTGCGGCGCAGCAGCGCCTGTATCTTCGCTATCAGCACGCTGCCGTCGAAGGGCTTGGCGATGAAATCGTCCGCGCCCATGCTCATGGCCATGACGATGTTCATGTTGTCCGAGGCCGAGGATATGAATATTATCGGCACCCTGGATACGGCGCGTATCGCGCTGCACCAGTGGTAGCCGTCGAAAAACGGCAGGGCTATGTCCAGCAGCACGAGATGCGGCTCGAAGTCGGCAAGCTCGCCCATCACGCCGCGGAAATCTTCCGCGCATCTGGCCTCCAGGCCCCAGGCTTCGGCCTGCCGCTTTATGCCCTCGGCGATGCCGGGGTCGTCCTCGACTATGTAGATACGGTACATTTATTCTTCCTCAAAAAGCTCCTCGGCAAGCTCGGCGGCGTCCTCGACGCAGCCGCGGCAGGCACGCAGAACGACGCCCGTGTCCCTGCCCTTGAGCTCGCGGCAGAATACCGAGCCGTTTTTCGCCTGAAATCTTCGCAGCAGCTCGGCGGCTTTATCCGCCGCCGCACCGTCGAGCGCGGCGGGGTCGCCGGCGTCGTACCGCCCCTTTGCCATATTCATCGCGGCCGCCGCGCCCAGCAGCGCGCCGCAGTATTTGTACGCTCCGCCGCCGTAGCGCCGCGTGAGCGCCTTCATCTCGTCCTCGCTCACACCGGCCCTGTCGCAGAACGCGCAGCCGACCGCCATCGCGCAGTTGCAGCCCGAGGCGTGATACTGCGCGGCAAGCTCCTTTTTGCTCATGACCTTCCCTCCGCTGAATACTTTTTATATAACTATAAACCATAGCGCCCGCACTGTCAAACGGCATGTATAATAAAGTATTTGTGTTGACACGGAGCTTTAGACATAATATACTAATTGCACTGACAAAAGATAGACGAACTTATATTTTTTTAATAAGGGGAATATATTTTTTATTTCTGGGAGGGAATATGAAAGATCTACAGCACCTTATCTACTTTGAGCACCTGCTCGACGAGGCGGCGAACGAGCTCGTGCAGCAGGCTGTATCGGAGGGAAAGCGGGCCGTGGGCTACACCTGCTATCACATGCCGGAGGTACTGCTCAATCTCGACAACTGCTTTTCCGTCCGTCTCCGCGCGCCGCGCACGGGCTCGCTGGAGATATCGACCTATTACATGACCAACTATCTCTGCGGCTACGCAAAGGCGCTCGTCGAGCGCGGCATCGAGGGCGGCTACAGCTTCCTGTCGGCCCTCGCGGGCGGCGAGACCTGCACGGAGATGAACCGCACGCTCGAGCATTTCGAGATGCTCCAGCTCGTTAAAAACGACAAATTCTTCGTCTCCTTCATCGACGTGCCCTTCAAGGTCACGCCGCACGGCCTTGCGCACTACAAAAACCAGCTCACGAAAAAGGTGCTCGAGCCGCTGCACGAGCGCTTCGGCACGGATATATCCGACGCGGCCATACGCAGGGCGGTCGCCGAGCACAACGAGGTCTGCCGCATACTCACCGAGATCGGCGAATACCGCAGGCTCCCGAACCCACCGATAACGGGCTATGAGTTCCACGTGCTGTGCCTCGTCTCCTACTGCTGCCCGAAATATCTTATCGCCGGTAAGCTGCGCGAGACGCTCGAGGAGGTCAGGCGCCGCGAAGTCGACGCAAAGCCCGCGCACCGCGCCCGCGTCGTCGTCGTCGGCAGCGAGATCGACGACCTTGACTTCACGCGCACCGTCGAGCAGTCGGGAGCGCTGATAGTTGCCGACCGCTTCTGCTTCGGCTCCTTCCCCGGCAGGCAGGAGATACCGCTCAATGACAGCGAGCCCGCGCTCGACCAGATCTGCCGCTTCTATCAGGAGACGAGCCAGTGCCCGCGCTACATGTCGCAGGACAAGGTCCACGGCCGCTACGAGCTCGTCGACAGGCTCGCGAAGGATTTCAGCGCCCAGGGCATCATATACGAGCAGATGAAGTTCTGCGAGTTCTGGGGCTACGAGAGGGCGCTGGCCTCGCACGTGATGACCGAGCTGTACGACTACCCCACCGTCTGCGTTGACAGGGAGTACACCGGCAACGCCTCCGGCCAGCTGCGCACGCGCGTCCAGGCCTTTGTCGAGAGCCTTGAGATAAAACAGATACAGAAGGAAAAGGGAGGGCGCTGACATGGCAGTTAAACCGAGAAATCTTGGACTTGCATACATAGACAAGACCGGCGTCCGCCGCTGGCGCGAGTGGCGCGGCGTGAAGGACACGCTTACAGACTACGCCTGGTGGTGCGTCATGTGGAAGGACATGATAAAGTTCGTCCTCCGCTCGCCGGTGCAGGTGCTCAAGGGCATATGGCGCTACCGCTGGATGCTGACCTACCTGTCGCTGCCGCAGTTTATCGACCGCCAGCTCGAGGGCATGCGCGGCGTGCAGCTGAGAGCCGGCCACCTGCTGTACGACATCATCATAAAGCACACGATCGACATGATCGCGCTCAGCTTCGACGCGGACGGGCACATCGGCGGCAAGAAGTCGCTTGCCGACCGCATCGTCTGCTTTGACGAGCTCGTTCCGACCGAGCTCATGGCCGGCTTCCCGAATCTCATCGGCGTGCCGGTGCAGACCATACCTATCTTCCTGTCCTCGATGATAAACCAGCAGCTCCCGCCGGTCTACCTCGACGCGATCGAGAACTTCGGCGTGCCCGCCGACGTCTGCCCCCTGCCCTCTGCCGAGGCCGGAGTCGCCGCCGAGGACGATTACCCCATCTTCGGCAAGTGCTTTATCGCCTGCAACATGCCCTGCGACGGCAGCATCATGACCACCTCCTTCCAGGACCGCTATTTCAAGCTGCCGACCTACTGCCTCGGCGTTCCGCTGCGCTATAACGACGACGTCGACGCGCAGGACTACGCCGTCGAGGAGCTGCGCGGCTGCATAGCCTTTATCGAGCAGCACACGGGCGAGAGGTTCGACTGGGACGCCTTCGCCAGGGCGCTCGAGAGCTACAACGAGGTCACGCGCTTCCACCTCGACCTGTGGGAGATAAACCGCACGGACCATCCGCAGGTGACCGGCGCGACGCCATGGCTGTACCGCATGTACAGCTACCATCTGCACGGCGGCATGGACGAGCGCTTCAACAGGACCGATAAAAAGGTGCACCGGCTCATGACCGCGGCCTACGAAAAGCGCCTGCCCTGCTCGGCCGAGATGCGCCACAAGGCGCTGGTCTGGTCCTGCCCTGCAAACTACTACACCAACTTCGCAAACTGGCTCGAGCAGTGCTGGGGCATCGTCTCGGTCATGGATATGGAGACGCACATCTCCCAGGTCATTATCGACACCTCCTCGCCCGAGTCGATGCTCCGCGGCGTTGCGCTGACCTATCAGCGCGCCACCATGCGCAAGCACACCAAGGGCGGCTTCCGCAACGTCGTCGACGAGATGTGGCGCGTCGCCGAGGAGTATAATGTCGACACCATCATCATGTACGACCAGATCTCCTGCAAGGGCATGGACGGGCTCCAGGGCATCTTCGACGAGCAGGCGCGCGAAAGAAACATCAACTTCATCTGGGTGCAGCAGGACCTCATGGACCCGCGCACGATCTCGCGCCGCGATATGCGCCGCCAGGTCAATCAGTACATGCAGAGCGTCCTGCGCGAGACCCCCGTCGACCCCACTCTCCTCGACTTCGACGACTGCGAAGCTTTTTGATGGCGAATTGACGCAGTCACGGATACGTATATCTCCGGCAGCCCGGTATCGAAGGTGCCGGCGAAACCGCAGAACTGCCGCGCCACGCAGGTGCAGCCTGCACCCTGCCTTCCCCTTGAGGGGAAGGTGTCGGCGCAGCCGACGGATGAGGTGTCATCAGATCGCGGCGACAGCCGCCTACATCTTCATTGTAGGGAACTTATCTTGCCCGGCACTGCCGTGCGGGCACCTCGCATGAAAATCAAGCAGGCAGTTATTGCCCTCGCCCGACCGGAAACTACCGACGCGCCCTCGTAGGGAACTTATCTTGCCCGTTCCGCCTGTAATGGTTTTCTCCGCACCCTCCGGTCGGGCACCGGCAAAAACCGTATCGGCACAATGCTGATGCGCCTCTAGAAAAACAACCCCACCGGCTCGGAAACGAAGTGTCCGACCCACCTCCCCTTACACAGGGGAGGCGATCGCACCCGATAACTGCCGCAGCTCCCATTGGCTCCCCTGTGTAAGGGGAGCTGTCAGCGGAGCTGACTGAAAGGTTGCCGCACCCCTGCCTTCCCCTTGCGGAGCTTGAGGGGAAGGTGTCGGCCATTGGCCGACGGATGAGGTGTCAACAAATCATTCGCCGTCAGGCGAACACAAAATGCAAAAGACAGTCCGGACTTAATGTCCGGGCTGTCTTTTCAAATATGCGCGTTTTTAACAGCTCTCAGCTCTCCGCGATCGGCTCCAGAATATATATCTCGAACACGCCCTTCGCGGTGAGCTCGCCCCTGTCGTCATAAACGCCGGTCTCGACGACGTTGACCGTGCGGCCGGGCTTTATGAGCCTTGCCTCGCAGCGCAGGCTTTCGCCCTTGCTCTGGCGCAGAAAATACAGATTGCCGCTGAGCGTGACGGACTTGCTCGTGCCGTGATTGATCAGGATGCCCGCGGCGACGTCGCACAGCGAGTACACAAAGCCGCCGTGCGCAATGCCGCGGGGATTGAGCGCCTCCGGGCGCAGCTCGGCCTCGACGACGGCGTAGTCGGGACCTATATCGGTCGCATAGATATGATTATGCTTGTTATACTCGCAGCGGTCGTTGATCTTATCCAAAAGTTCCTGTTTATCCATAGTTTTGCCTCCGTTCAGATTACGGGAGCAATTATATATTATACTTTTTGCTTTGTCAAAAGCAATTTATCGCCTTCAATGCGCGCCGTGACCGTGTCGCCGCGCCCGATGCTGCCGCTGAGCATGAGCTCGGCGGCCCTGTCCTCTATCAGACTGCGTATCGTGCGGCGCAGAGGCCGCGCGCCGTACCTCTCGTCGTAGCTGCGCTCGGCCAAAAGCTCTGCCGCGCCCTCGGGCAGGGAAAGCGTCATGCCCAGCTTTTCAAAGCGCCCTGCGACCTCGCGCAGCATGCGCTCGGTTATACCGCGCATTTCCGCGCGCCCGAGGCGGCGGAATACTATCGTCTCGTCGATGCGGTTTAGAAATTCCGGTCTGAAGGTGCGCCGGAGCTCCTCGCTTATCCGCGCGCGCATGAGCTCGCCGCCGTCGGCGCCGCCCGCTGAAAAGCCGATGTCCGGCCGCCCCTCGCTCACGGCCCGGGCCCCGACGTTCGAGGTCATGACTATGATCGTGTTCCGGAAGCTCACGACGCGGCCCGCCGAATCGGTGAGCCGGCCGTCGTCCATTATCTGCAGCAGTATGCCCCACACGTCCTCGTGCGCCTTCTCGATCTCGTCAAACAGCACGACCGACCACGGCCTGCGCCGCACGCGCTCGGTGAGCTGGCCGCCGTCCTCGTAGCCGACGTAGCCCGGCGGCGAGCCTATGAGCTTGCTGACGGCGTGCTTTTCCATGTACTCGGACATGTCCAGGCGTATCATCGCGTCGGCCGAGCCGAACACGGCCTCGGCAAGGGCGCGGCAGAGCTCTGTCTTGCCCACACCCGTCGGTCCGAGGAAGAGAAAGCTGCCAGTCGGGCGCTTCGGGTCACCAAGCCCCACCCTGCCGCGGCGTATCGCGCGCGACACGGCCGTGACGGCCTCGTCCTGACCTATCACGCGGCGGCGCAGTATGCTCTCCATATCGCGCAGGCGCTTTGTCTCGTCGGCGCTCAGGCTCGCAAGGGGTATGCCCGTCCACAGCGAGACGACCTCGGCGACATCCTCCGACGTCACGAGCCGCCCGCCGGAGACGCGTATATGCGCCGCGGCCTCGTCGACGAGGTCGATGGCCTTGTCCGGCAGGAAGCGGTCATTTATATAGCGCACGGACAGATCGACGGCGGCCGTGAGCGCGGCGTCGGATATCTTCACGCCGTGGTGCCGCTCCAGACTCACGCGCACGCTGCCGAGCATTTTGAGACTGTCGCCGCGCGACGGCTCCTCCACTCTGACGGGCTGGAACCTGCGCTCGAGCGCCGCGTCCTTTTCGATGTGGCGGCGGTACTCCTCGGGCGTCGTCGCGCCTATTATCTGCACCTCGCCGCGGCCGAGCGCGGGCTTGAGGATATTGGCCGCGTCTATGGCCCCCTCCGCGCTGCCCGCGCCTATCATGGTGTGCAGCTCGTCGACGAAAAGTATCACGTCGCCGGCCTTTTTCACGTCCCTGAGCACGGCCTTGACGCGCTCCTCAAAATCGCCGCGGTACTTCGTCCCGGCCAGCAGCGCCGGAAGATCGAGCGCGACAAGGCGCTTTCCGGCCATGCTCCCCGGCGCGTCGGGGCCCGCGATATAGCTTGCCACGCCCTCGGCCACGGCGGTCTTTCCCACGCCCGGCTCGCCGATGAGCACGGGGTTATTTTTGCTGCGGCGCGAGAGTATCTGCACGCTGCGGCGTATCTCCCCGTCGCGGCCGATCACGGGGTCGATGCCGCCGGACAGCGCGAGCTGCGTCAGGTCGCGGCTGTACAGGTCGAGGATGCGCGTTTCGCTGTGCCGCGGCGCCGCCTTCGGCTGGGGCGGCTGCTTCGGCTGCTGCGGCGGGCGCGGTCTGAACGAGCCCGTGCCGAACACGGCGAGCACGTCGGTGTAGACATCGTTAAGGCCGAGCCCCGCGGCCGTGAGCGCCATTGCGCCGCCGCAGTCGGGCTGGCGGAGTATGCCGAGGAGCAGATGCTCCGTGCCTATATAGCTGTGGCCCAGACGCGCGGCGTCCGAGGCCGCCTTTTCCATCGCAAGCCACGCGTGCTTTGTCAGCCCCTGCGCCGGGGCGCCGGGCTCGCCGGTGCCGCTGCGGCGGCTCACGGCGTCCTTAAGGGCCTGCTCGCTCAGTCCCCGCTCGCGCAGGATACGCGCGCCGAGGCCGGCTCTTTCGCGCAGTATGCCCAGAAGCAGGTGCTCCGTGCCGACATAGCTGTGCCCCAGGCTGAAGGCCGCCAGCCGCGCCTGCTCGATCGCGCCCTCGGCCTTTTCGGTGAATTTTTCGTTGTTCTTCAAGGTCTCTTCCTCCCGCACATATATTAATATACCGGCCGCGCCGATGCTGTCGTATACGGGATTATTGACAAATTGCAAAAATTATATTATAAACGCAATTTTACATTTGCAATTTTTCGATTATGTGTTACAATGCATTTGCAAGACATAGGCAAGGACCTGATTACCTATTGAGCAAACTACATATGGAGGTTATATTATGGCTTTTGTTATTACCGACGAGTGCCTGTCCTGCGGTGCATGCGCAGCACAGTGCCCCGCTGAGGCTATCTCTATGGGCGAGCTTCATTACGAGATAGACGCCGACAAGTGCCTTGAGTGCGGTGCGTGCGCAGCACAGTGCCCCGCCGAGGCTATCGAGGGCTGAGTTCCCTTCGGGAACCGAAAAAACGCGGTATGGTTTTTTTACCATACCGCGTTTTTTATTGTCAAAGCCGCTACGTTCCGCGCCCCTTGCAGGGAGCTTATCTTGCCCGCTCCGTTTGTCACGGCTTTACCGGCAGATTCGATTCGGGCAGGCGCAATATGCGTATGAGCACAGCCTTAATGCGCCTCTAAAAAGTGACTATCTTATAGTACGTGTTGGAGGTCTTCTTATATACGAGCGCGTAGAGCAGGGCGAAGACGAGAAAGCTTGCGGCGGTCGTGCCGACGAGGAAGCCCGTGTTGAAGAAGTTGAACATGTAAAGTATCTTGCGGATAAAAGGGAAGGCGAAGGCCAGGTGCAGTCCGGCAAACAGGAGCGGGAGGAAAAATACCGTCAGCAGCTGCGAATTTATGCTGCGGCGTATCTCCTGCTTTGTCATGCCGACCTTCTGCATGATCTCGAACCTGCCGGCGTCCTCGTAACCCTCGGAAAGCTGCTTATAGTAGATGATGAGCACCGCCGCGCAGATGAAGACTATGCTCAGGATGATGCCGAGGAAGAACAGCCCGCCGGTCATGGCGCGCAGCTCGTCGCGTGCGGAGGCGCGCAGCTCGGTAGAGAGCATGCTCCAGCCGTCGCCGCTGCCGTCTGTGTCGCCGATGAGTCTGCCGTCGTCCACAGCCTCTCCCACAGCCGACGATATCTCCAGCTGCTTTTCCGCGTCCTCTGTCGTGTTGAAGGCGTACTTCCAGTACAGGCGCACGGCGTTTTCGCTGCGGCCGTCGCCGATGATACGGGATACGACGCCGTCGAAGTCGGAGACGACCAGAGTTATCGTCGGGCTGATATCGGAGGCCTCGCTGCCGTCGGCAAGCGGCATGCTGTCAAGCCGCTTTGCAACGGTGAAGCTCTCGCCGCCGATGCTCAGCTTATCGAGCGTTCCGTTCAGGCGCAGGGTGTGCATGAGGACCTCGCCCTCGGCGAGCGTTTCGTTTGCTCCGGCGGCCTTGTTGTAGTCGGAAAGAGGAACGATCGCGACATTCACCGAGCTGCCGTAGTCGGCGATGCTCGTGCTCTGAGACGTTTTGTTGTCGTTTATCGCGCCGGCTGCGAGCGTGAACAGCGCCTTGCGGTAGTCGAGCACGTCGCTTTTCTCCGCATCGCCGATCGCGTCGAGGAGCTTTTCTCGTGTGGCGCTGATCTTTTCCTCGCTCAAGGCGGCAAGACGCTCGTAGCTGAAGGAAAACTGGATATCACGCGGATAGTGCGATCTCAGAGTGTTCTCCGTGCCGAAATACATGCAGGAGGTGGAGGTCACCATGACCAGCACCATCGTTGCGAGGATGCAGATCGAGGCGAGCCCCGCGCCGTTGCGCTTCATGCGGTAGGCCATCGAGGACACGGACACAAAGTGCTGCGGCTTATAGTAATATCGCCTGTTTTTTTGCAGCAGCCGGCACAGCAGCACGCTGCCGGAGATGAACACGAGATATGTGCCGAGGATGACCATGACGACCGCGATGAAGAAGGTCGTGAACGCCGATACGGGGTCCTCGATGCTCAGGGACAGACAGTATGCGGCGATGAGGATAATAACGCCCGCGATGCCGAGCACGGGATTTGCCCGCGGCGGCTTTTCGCCGAAGCTTTCGCTGCCGACGAGCTCCGCGGCCGTGCTCCTGTGCAGCTTTATGAGGCTGCTTATATATATGAGCACGAAGATGCCGCCGAAGTACAGCAGCATATACAGCAGCGCGGAGACCGAAATTTTAAGCGCGTAGTCCGGCTCGCCGCCGACGGCGCGCACGAAGCCGAGCTCGGCGAGCTTTGAAAACAGTACGCCGAGGAAAACGCCGCCGAGGATCGAGAACGCGGCGGTAAACAGCGTCTCCCATGCCAGCACGCGCGATATGTTGCGCCTGTTCATGCCGAGGACGCTGTACAGGCCGAACTCTCGGTATCTGCGGCGCACGAGAAAGCCGTTGCAGTAGAACAGGAAGATCAGCGAGAATATGACGATGACGAACACGCCGAGGCCGAGCGCAGTCTCCGCCGAGGCAGCGCCGCGCATACCCTCGGGTATGCCGCCGGTCGAGAGGAAAAACATGATGTAAAACACCGCCGCGGTGCCGGCTGCCGCAAGGATATACGGCACGAACAGGGGCTTGTTGTTTTTCATGCCGTTCCACGCAAGGCGCGGATATAAGCTTCGCTTCATTTTACCTCACCGCCCGATGCAATAATAGTCAGCGTGTCGGATATCTTCTGATAAAGCTGCACGTCGCTGCTCTCGCCGCGGTAGAGCTGGTGGAACACCTCGCCGTCGCGGATAAACAGTATGCGCTGTGCGCGGGACGCGGCCTTCACGGAGTGCGTTACCATGAGAATGGTCTGACCCTTTTTGTTTATCTGCCCGAACAGGTCAAGCAGCTCGTCGGTGCTCTTGGAGTCGAGAGCGCCCGTCGGCTCGTCGGCGAGGATAAGTCGCGGCTCCGTTATCAGCGCCCTTGCCACGGCAGCGCGCTGCTTCTGGCCGCCGGAGACCTCGTAGGGGTACTTTTTCAGCAGCGGCGTGAGGCCGAGCTCCTTGGCTGTCGGCAGCAGGCGGGCGTTCATCTCGTCATAGCTCTTTCCCGCGAGCACCAGCGGCAGCAGGATGTTGTCCTGTATCGTGAAGGTGTCCAGCAGATTGAACTCCTGGAACACAAAGCCGAGATTGTCGCGGCGGAAGGTCGCGGCCTCGCTCTCCTTTATCCTGCCGAGGTCGTGCCCGTCGAGCAGCACCGTGCCGCCCGTGGGCCTGTCCAGCGCCGCGAGCAGGTTCAGAAGCGTCGTCTTGCCGGAGCCCGACTCGCCCATGATGGCGACGTACTCGCCCTCCTCGACGCTGAAATTGACGCTCCTGAGCGCCTCGACCTGATTCCCGCCGAAGCGCGTGCTGTATACCTTTCTGAGATTTTCAACAGTTAAGATGCTCATGCTTACATACCTCCGTTTATGCCTCTATTGTAGCGCACAGGGGCCTCGGAAACCATCGATTCGGCTTACATTTTCCCGTTCTCTCCTTACATTTTCGTCACATTTTTGGAGGCGCAGCAGGTCTGTCACGGTTTCCATCGCAGCTTCCGGTCGGGCTGACGCAAAAACCGTATCGGTACAATGTGGCTGCGCCGCTAAAAAAGCCTCCGTTCAAAACGAACGGAGGCTTTTACAGTCTGTCTATCAGGTGAAGCTGGAGATCATGCTGATCGGCCAGGTCAGGATATCTCCGACGAGGCGGGCCTTGCTCTGAACGAAGAGGCGGGTGTCCTCATCGGAGAGCTTGTCCTTGATCTGCTGAGCCACGACCTTGGGCTTGATCTCGAGAAGCTTACCGGCGACGCCGAGGAGCTTGCCGGCGTCGAGATACTTAACGGTCTCAACGAGGTTGTCCTTTGCGGCCTCGTAGTCAAAATTGGCTATTGCCTTGATGCACATGTTGTTTTTCCTCCCATATAATCTTTGTTATTCAGATGCAGTAACTATACCACATAAAGCTACATTTTGTAAACAGTATTCTGCCCTACAGCGTAAGATATTGTATCACAAAGCGCCCGATATGTCAAAAAGAAAAAAGCACAAGCGGAGACTCAGACCTTTTTTCGACAAAATGCACGAACAAGCGCCCTGAGGCCGCCTTTTTCGCGGTTTGCGGCGCGCAGCAGCGCATGCACCTGCGCCTCGCTGACGGCCCCGGTGAAGCGCGCAAGGCCGCGGTAGGGCAGATTCGCGGCAAATTCGGCGTTGTTTGCGTTCTCCCTGTCCCCGATGAGCAGGAAAAAGCCCCGGACCGCGCGCAGCATACGGTACAGCAGACGGCCTATGCCCGGACGGTACGCGCCCTGAACGAGGGCGGAGTTGAACTCCAGCGGCGCGCTCCTGTCCCACAGCCGCGGCGGTATCTCGCGCCCCAGCAGCGCGGCAAAGCTTAAGTCGGGGACGCGCTGCACGTCGGCTCTGCGGTAGGGCTCGAACAGCGGGTCTGCATAGGGCTCCCGCGCGCCGTCGCCCTCCCTTTCGACATGCCCGCGCAGACGGATATCTCGCGAGGACGCGCCCACGAGCACCTCGTAGCGGCCGCCGGCTGTAGCCCAGCGCTGCTCGATCGTGTTCCAGTACTGGAACGCGCGCTCCGGCAGCGCGACGAAAACGCGCCTGTCCTCGTTGGGAGCAAGGCTCAACCGCGCAAAGCCGCGCAGCTCCTTTTCAGGGCAGAACACGCCGCCGCGCGGCGCGGCGATATACACCTGCGCGATCTCGGCGCCCTCGACCGGGCCCGTGTTTTTTATCGTAAAGCTCACGCCATCCGGCTTCAGCTCGAGCCCGGAATAGGCAAACGAGGTGTAGCTCAGGCCGAAGCCGAAGGGGTATTTGACGGCCCTTTTCGCCGTGTCGTAATAGCGGTAGCCCACGAAAATGCCCTCGCGGTACTCGCTCGTGCGCTCCATGCCCGGATAGTAATTTGCGCAGGGCGTGTCGCCGAGCCTCAGCGGCATGGTCTCGGCCAGCTTGCCGGAGGGGCAGGCCCTGCCCGTCACGAGCCGCGATATCGCCCTCGCTCCTGCCTGACCGCCGAGACCGGCGTACAGCAGCGCCCGGCAGTCGCGGTCCCAGTCGGTCTCCACGGGGCTTCCGCAGGATAAAATGACGGCGATGTTCGGGTTCACGGCGTGCAGAGCGCGCAGGAGCTCTGTCTGGTTTTCCGCTATGCGCATATGCTGCCGGTCGACGCCCTCGGCCTCGCTGCCCTCGTCGAGTCCCAGCCACAGCAGCACCGCGTCGGCGCGCAGGGCAAGCTCGCAGGCGCGGGCGACGAGCCTCGGGCTCCGGCCGCCGCGGCGCTTATAGCCCGGCTCGAAGCCGATGACGGAAACGCCCTCGTCCCTGAGCGCGTCGAGGCCGCAGTCGAGCCTTGTCGGCTCTATGCGCGAGCTGCCCGCGCCCTGATAACGCGGCCTTACGGCAAAATCGCCGATAACGGCGACGCGCGCTCCCGCCCTGAGCGGCAGCATGCCTCCCTCGTTTTTGAGCAGCACGGCGCTCTCCTCGGCCAGCCGCGCGGCAAAGTCGTGGTGCTCCTGCATATCGCAGGCGGGCGCGTTTTTAAAGGCCTCCTGCGCGTCGTCCACAAGGCGGAGGATGCGCGATACGCGCTCGTCAAGAAGGGCCGTGCTCACGCGCTGTGCGCGCAAAGCGGCAAGTATCTGCCGGTCGGTCTCGCCGCCCGTGCCGGGCATTTCGAGGCTGTTTCCGGCAATAAGGCCGCTGACGCGGTCGTTGCCGCCGCCCCAGTCGGTGACGATGAGCCCGTCGTAGCCCCAGTCGCGCGTGAGGATATCCTGCAATAAATGTCTGTTTTCATTCGCGTACTGCCCGTTTACCATGTTGTACGAGCTCATCAGGCACTTGACGTGCCCCTCCTTTACCGCGAGCTCGAAGGCAGGCAGATATATCTCGCGCAGCGTGCGCTCGTCGACGACCGAGTCGCTGGTCATGCGCAGCTTCTCCTGAGAGTTTGCCGCGAAGTGCTTGACGCAGGCGGCGACGCCCGTCGACTGCACGCCGCGTATGAGGGCCGCCGCGCATTTTCCGGCCAGCAGCGGGTCCTCCGAGTAGTATTCAAAATTGCGGCCGCACAGTGGGCTGCGCTTTATGTTCACGCCCGGGCCGAGTATCACGCCGACGCGCTGCGCCCGCGTCTCCTCGCCCAGGCGCACGCCCATCTGCTCTATCATGTCCTCGTCCCAGCTGTTGGCCGCGGCCGAGGCCGTCGGGAAGCAGGTGGCGGGATAGGCCGCGTTCAGGCCGAGGTGGTCGTTTTTGCCGAGCTGCTTGCGCAGGCCGTGCGGGCCGTCGGTCAGCATCATCTGCGGAACGCCGAGGCGCCCGACGCCCTTTGTGTGCCAGAAGTCCGCGCCCGAGCACAGCGAGCACTTCTCCTCGTCCGTCATTTTCGGTATGAGCTCGGTAAGCTTCATGTGTCTGTCCTCACGATCCGTTTTCTTATATCATACCACATCAGCCAAAAAGAGTACATGCGCTTTTTTGCCGGAGCTGATATAATTTGTCTATGAAAAAAGGAACCTTTTCATGCAGGGACCGTCCGGATATATAAGGGAAATAATCATATGAGGTGATAAAAGTGATGAAAATGAAAAAAACAGCGCTCGCGCTGGCTCTCTGCATCGTGATGACCCTGTGCTGCGCCTGCACGCAGAGCCATATCGACCGGGCAAAGCTCCCGGACACGCCTCAGAGCACGCCGGCCGGGAGCGCAAGCACCGTCACGTTCAGCGTAAACGGAAGGGACCGCTCCGTCGAGCTGCCCGACTCATGGGACGCGCAGCCGATCACTCTCGACGACGGGCAGTGGGGGCTCGCGCTCACGCCCAAGGCTCAGCCGCAGCTGAGCTACAGTCTCCTGCTCTGTAAGCAGATGCAGGGCTTCGGAGCCTGCGGCACGGGGCTTGAGGAAAAGCAGACCGTCATAAACGACATGGACGCAAGCCTCGGCTATTACGACGGCGCGGACTACTGGAGCTTTGTCTGCTTTGACTTCGACGGCATGTCCGGCTCCCTGACCTGGGGCATCAGCGGCGACGGCGACGCGCGCTCTCTCGGCGTTGCCGCCTATAACGACGCGGCGATGACCATACTCGCTTCCCTGACGCAGCTGTGACCGGGACATCGGGCACGCTCCGCTTTAAATCCAAGCAGCGCGCAAAAAAGACAGCCGGCCTTTAAGGCCGGCTGTCTTTTTGCTTTTTCATATCTCGTTTGACTTGTGAACGCCCGTGACGGAAAACTCCACCCACTCGGCGACGTTCGTCGCGTGGTCGCCGATGCGCTCGAAGTACTTTGCTATCATGAGAAGATCGAGGGCGTACTCCGCGTCGCCGTGCTCGGTGCGTATCATGTCGATGAGCGCGGTCTTGACGCTCAGAAAGCAGTCGTCGACGACGTCGTCGTGCTCTATGACGCTCTTTGCAAGGGCGATATCGCGCTTTATATACGCGTCGATGCTGTCGGTGACCATGCCGATGGCCGCCTCGGCCATGGGGCGCATGGCCTGACACTCGCTGCCCGTGCGGCCGTCAAGATGCGGTATTATCTCGGCGATATCCGAGGCCTGGTCGCCGATGCGCTCGAGGTCTGTTATCATTTTGAGCGCGGCCGATATCTGGCGCAGATCGCGCGCGACGGGCTGCTGCTGCAATAAAAGCCGCAGGCACAGCGCCTCTATATCGCGCTCGTACTGATCTATCTCAAGGTCGAGCGGCGCGAGCTTTTCGGCGAGCTCGCAGTCGCCCGTGAGCAGCGCCTTTGCCGAGTTTGCTATCGCCTCCTCGCACATCGCGCCCATGAGCGTGAGCTTTTCGCCGAGCTCCGTGAGCTGGGCGTCGAATTTGCTTCTCATCAGCCGAACCTCCCTGTTATATAGTCCTCGGTGCGCTTATCCGACGGCACGGAGAACAGTCTTTCGGTGCTGTCGTATTCCACGAGCTCGCCGAGCAGGAAAAACGCGGTGCTGTCGGAAATGCGCAGCGCCTGCTGCATGTTGTGCGTCACTATGACGATGGTGTAGCTTTTCTTCAGCTCCGTGGCAAGCTCCTCGATCTTCGAGGTCGATATCGGGTCGAGCGCGCTCGTCGGCTCGTCCATGAGCAGGACCTCCGGCTCGACGGCGAGGGCGCGTGCTATGCACAGGCGCTGCTGCTGGCCGCCCGAGAGCCCGAGGGCCGAGCTTTTGAGCCTGTCCTTTGCCTCGTCCCAGATGGCGGCGCCGCGAAGTGAGCGCTCGACTATCACGTCCAGCTCCGCCTTTTTGCGTATGCCGTGCGTGCGCGGACCGTAGGCGACGTTGTCGTAAATGCTCATGGGGAAGGGATTGGGCTTCTGGAAGACCATGCCCACGCAGCGCCGCAGCTCGTTTACGTCCGTACCGGGCGCGTAGATGTTTTTGTCCTTGTATTTCACCTCGCCCGTTATCTTCACTCCGGGCACGAGGTCGTTCATGCGGTCGAGCGTTTTCAGAAACGTCGATTTGCCGCAGCCGGAGGGCCCGATGAGCGCCGTTATGCTCTTTTCGGGTATCTCCATGCTTATATTTTTAAGCGCCTGCGTCTGCCCGTACCACAGGCACAGGTCGTTTACGCTTATGATGCTGCTCATATGCTTCTCCTCTTCTGATAATGTTTGCCGATAAGCGTTGCGGCGAGGTTGATGATGACCGTCAGCGCCATGAGTATGGCGGCGATGGCGAAGGCCACGCCGAACTCGCCGCGCTCCTTTGCGTAGACGTAAAGCGCGACCGTGAGCGTCGCTCCCGGGCCGGAAAGGCCCTGGGCGAACAGGTTATAGATATTGTGCGCAAAGCCCGCGGTGAACAGCAGCGCCGCCGATTCGCCGAGGATGCGTCCCACGGCGAGGATGCAGCCGGTTATGACGCCGTCGATGCAGCCGGGGAAGACGACTGTGCGTATGACGCGCCACTTGCCCGCACCCAGGCCGAAGGCGCCCTCTCGCAGGCTCTGCGGAACGGTCTTGAGGCTCTCCTGAGTCGTGCGCATGACGGTCGGCAGGTTCATGATGACAAGCGTCATCGCGCCCGCGCGAAGCGAGGTCTGATAGCCGAGAAGCTCGCAGAAAAACAGCATGCCGACAAGGCCGTATATAATGCTCGGTATGCCCGAGAGCGTCTCGGCCGCGTACTCGATAGCGGCGACTATGCGGTGATTTTTCGCATACTCCGTGAGGTATATCGCCGCGCCCACGCCCAGGGGCAGCACCCACAGGAGCGTGCCGAGTACGATATACAGCGTGTTGAGTATATCCGGCAGGATGCCGATCGTATGGTTAAGATAGCTCGGCTTTGTGGAGAGAAACTCCCACGATATATTGGGTATGCCCTTTATGAGCACATAGGCTATCAAAAACAGCACCAGCGCCGAGGTGAGGACGGCGCACAGGCCGGAAAGAGCGCGCATTACGAGTCCGTAGGCTCTGCGCCTTGCTTTTACGTTTTTGCTATCCATTCGACTTATCCCTCTTCAAAAGGAAATTGAGCGTTGCGTTTATGAGCATTATAAACAGGAACAGCACCAGCGCTATGGAGAAAAGCGCCTGACGCTGCAAGCCCGAGGAATAGCCCATCTCGCTTGCGACCGCGGTGGTGAGAAACCTTACGCTCTGGAAAAGCTCCGGCATGTTCGCCGCGTTGCCGGACACCATCATGACCGCCATCGCCTCGCCTATCGCTCTGCCCACACCGAGGACGACCGCCGCGGCTATGCCGCTTTTTGCCGCCGGGACGGACACGCGGAAATAAGTCTCGGTCGGCGTTGCGCCGAGGGCGAGGGAAGCGTCCTCGTACTCCCTGGGAACCGCCTCGAGCGAGGTCATCGAGACCTTGATGATAGACGGCAGGATCATGATCGCGAGCACGATTATCGCGGCAAGCAGGCTCGCGCCGTCGGGTACGTTAAAGACCTTTCTTATGCCCGGAACGAGCACCATCATGCCCACAAGGCCGTACACGACCGAGGGTATGCCCGCAAGCAGCGACACCGCCTCGACGACGACCGCGCGCACGCGGGGCCGCGCCATTTTCGCCAGATACACCGAGGCCATGAAGCCCACCGGCACGCCGAGGCAGATAGCGCCCGCCGTGCCGTAAACGCTCGTGAGGATAAAGGGCAGGATGCCGTAGCTCGGCTCGGCGGCGGTCGAGGCCCACTTTTTGCCGAGCAGGAAGTCGGACAGCCCGATCTCGCGTATGGCCGGTATGCCGGAAACGATGAGGTAGACCGTTATCATCAGCACCGCGGCGACCGTCACGAGTCCGAGGATGAGGAACACGGCGTGGACTGCCGCTTCGATCAGTTTTTTTGTTTTCGTCTTCATATATTCCAATATGGCGGCCTCTTGCGAGGCCGCCGTTTAATTTGTCTGTTTTACTTACTTTACGACGGGGACTGCGCCGGCTGCGGTGATGACCTCGGCCGCGTCCTTGCTGGTCGCGTAGTCGAAGAAGGCCTGTGCCGCTGCGGAGAGCTCCGTGCCGTCCTTGGTGACGAGGACGAAGGGGCGCTGTACCTCGTAGCTGCCGTCGGACACGGTCGCCTCGGAGGGCGCCACACCGCCGACGGAGAGCGCCTTGACGGTGTCCTTGACGGAGGCCATGGAGGCGTAGCCGATCGCGTCGGGGTTGCCTGCAACGGTGGTGATGACGTCGCCGGTGGAGGTGAGCTCCTGGCGGTACTTGCAGCTGTCTGCCGTGCCGGTGATGCTCTCGAAGCCGTCGCGGGTGCCGGACCCTGCCTCGCGGCCTATGAGGACGATCTCCGCGTCGTCGCCGCCTACATCCTTCCAGTTGGTGATCTCGCCGGTGTAGATCTTCGCGATCTGCTCAAGCGTGAGGTCGGTGACCTTGTTTTCGGGGTTTACGATGATGGCGATGCCGTCGAGCGCGAGGGTGGTCTCCTTAAGACCGGCGGCCTTCTCGTCGTCCTTGAGCGCGCGGGAGGACAGGCCTATATCGCAGCGGCCCTCGCTCACGGCGGTGATGCCGGAGCCGGAGCCTGTGGGGTTGTAGCCCACGGTGACGCCGGAGTTTTCGTTCTGGAACGACTCTGCCAGGGCCATGATGACCTCTTCCATCGAGGTCGAGCCGTCGGTGCTCACTGTGCCGCTGATTGCTGCGGAGTCGGTGTTTTCGGGTGTGTCGGTGTTGTCGTTGGTCTTGCCGCAGGCTGCAAACAGCGTGAGCGCCATCAGCGCCGCGAGGACCAGACTTATAAGCTTTTTCATTCAAAAAGCTCCTTTCTTTTTCTTTGGGATTTCTGAGTACACCCATAGATTATCCCCTCTTTGTCAAATCCGAAAGCGCGGTTTTGTAAAAGCTTCTTAAAGTTTTTTTGCGGCGAATTTTTAGCGGCGCATTAAAATCGTACCTATACGTCTGTTGCGGTGTCCCGGTATCGGGACATCGAAGGAGACCGCTGCGTTTCGCGCCGCGTGAGATCGTGCTGATCTGGTGCAAAGCTTCGGCGTACCCCTTGCCTTCCCCTTGAGGGGAAGGTGTCGGCGACAGCCGACGGATGAGGTGTCATCAAATTCTTTGCCGTCAGGCAAAAACAAATTTGCTCGTAGGGACGGGCATTTCTCGCCCGCGTTGCCGAAGTAAAAATCAATATTAAACGCAGAAAAGACAGCTTGGATTTCAGGTCCGGGCTGTCTTTTTTATCTTCTGTGTTCTGTTCAACATGCGGAATGGGCAAGCCCGTTCCCTACATAAATATTGTAGGCGGCTCACGCCGCGATTTGAAGACACCTCATCCGGCTCGCTTCGCGACCCACCTTCCCCTCAAGGGGAAGCCAAGGGTGCGCCGATCTCGCTGCCGGCCAAACCACGGCACACGGAACGGGCAAGATAAGTTCCCTACGAGGATGCGGCAAAAATTTTGCACCAAATCGGAACAACAGCTGCGTACCGGCAACCCCTCAGTCAGCTTCGCCGACAGCTCCCCTTACGCAGGGGAGCCGATCGCACCCTCGTAGTGCGGCAATTTCATGGTTTTGCCGGCACTTTCGACACCGGGCAACCGGAGATAAATGTATCGGTGGCTGCGTCGATTCGCCTCTAAAACTATTTAGCGTAGCGGTTTATGAACTCGGCGCGGGTCTTGGAGTACATTATCTTCTGACTGCTGTACAGGCCGAAGTAGCCCGAGAGCATGTACGATATGCCGCAGGCGAGCGCGAAATACAGCAGCTCGCCCGAGCCGAACAGCTCGACCGAGAGTATGATCGACGCGATCGGGCAGTTGACGGCGCCGCAGAACACCGCGACGAGCGCGATGGCGGCGGCAAACTGCGCCGGTATGCCCAGCAGCGGCCCGACCGTGCAGCCGAGCACCGCGCCGATGAACATCGTAGGCACGATCTCGCCGCCCTTGAAGCCGAAGCCGATGGTCACGGCGGTGAAGGCTATCTTCCACAGAAAGCCCCAGCGCGGCGCCTCGCCCTCGCCCAGCGCGGAGGCGATGACGTCCGTGCCGATGCCGTTATAGCTCTCGCTGCCGGCAATGAGCGTGAGGCCGATGACGATAAGACCGCCGGTAAATGCTCGAAGATAGATATTTTTGATGGCTTTTGCCGCGAAATGCTCCGTTTTGTGCATTGCAACGCAGAACACGATGCTCACGAGCGCGCACACGACGGCCAGCAGGCACACGCGCAGGCTCATGACGAGCTCCAGCGGCAGCAGCTCGACCGTGTAGCGCATGGGCGCGATGCCGAACAGCAGCGACACGGCGTAGGCCGTCACCGACGCGACGAGGCAGGGTATGAGTCCCGAGTAGTAGAGTATGCCGACCGATATGACCTCGAGCGCGAATATGGCCGCGGTCAGCGGAGTTCCGAACAGCGCCGCGAACACCGCGCTCATACCGCACAGCGTGACAAGGCGCATGTCCTTCTCGTCGAGCCTTAAAAGCCTGCCGACGCGGTAGCCGATGCCGCCGCCTATCTGCAAGGCCGCGCCCTCGCGTCCGGCCGAGCCGCCCACGAGATGCGTTATCGCGGTCGAGACGAAAATGACCGGCACGAGCATGACGGGCACCTTTTCGCCGTCGTGGATCGAGTCTATTATATTGTTAGTGCCCTCGCCCTCCATTTTGCTGACCCTGTAGATGAACGCGACGGCAAGGCCGCCGAGCGGCAGCAGGAGCACGAGCCAGGGGTGCAGCGCCCTCGTGCGCGTGGCGAGGTCGACCGTCAGGTGGAAGGCCGAGCCCACGAGCCCGCACAGCAGTCCCGTCACGACCGACAGCAGCACCCAGCGGTAAAAGGTCCTGAAATATTTTCCGACGCTTACAGCGCCGCTTTTCAATCTGTCCATATCTTCAAATGCGCCCGCGCGCTTCCTTCGCTTTAATATCACGGGCGTTTGTTTTTCCTGTGCTCCTGTATACGCTCAAAGGCCGACCGGTATTCCGTCTGGCGCAGACGCGGGAAGGCGTTGAGCAGGTGGCTGTGAACAAGGTTTCGCTCCTCGAGCAGGCTCCTGAGCCTCTCGCGGAGCTGAGCGGCGTCCTCCTGCGCGTCCTCTCTGCGCCCCCTGAGCCTTGCGCGGAGCTGAGCCGCGTCCTCCTGCGCGTCCTCCCTGCGCTCCTGCACCCTGAGCGTGCCGTCGGTCAGGCCGTCGCCGATGCCGTAGGATACGCGCTCGAGCGCGCGGGCGACCTCGTCGATGGCGCGCATGTGCGCGTCGAGCTTGAGGGCGTTGAAGCCGGTTATGCCGAGGTCGGTGAGGAACATCGCCGAGAATATGCACAGCAGCACATTGCCGTGCGTATGCGGTATCGCTTCGATCAGATACACTAGCCTCATCGTCATCGGGTGGAAGATGTACAGGATGCATATGCAGCCCACGCCCCACAGCAGCGAAAACTTGAGGCAGACATAGCCGCCGATGTTGAAGGCGTTGTCGCTGTAGTCCCACAGGCGCGTGTGCATGAATTTCTCCGCCGCCCAGCCGACGATGAGCTCGAACACCGAGCATATGACCGCGCTGCATATGTACACGAGGAAGACCCTGTCCTGTATCGGCGTGAGCGCCAGGATGACCGCGACGAGGCCGTAGCCGTAGATCGGGCATATCGGGCCGATAAGAAAGCCGCGGTTTATGAATATGCCCTTGTTGGCCGCGTGGAAGATGACCTCAACGCACCAGCCGGCAAAGCCGTAGATGAAAAACAACCATAATATTTCCGTAAAGCTCATTTTTTAGTCGGCGCTTTCGCGCCTCTCCCGTTTATTTATTTCGGCCGCGTCAGTCCTCGGCAAGGAAGCCTATGCGGTCGAGCTCGCCGTCGCGGTCCCAGAGGAAATCGAGCTTGAGCTCCCTGCCCTGCTTTATGCGCTCGAGGTTTTCGATATGCTTTGAGAGCATCGGCAGGGTCACGAGCCCCAGCACGGCGGCAGCCCGCCAGTCGCCGCGCTCGATGCCGTGGTAGACGGGGTAGAACACCGCGCCCGTTATCGGCACGAGGCAGAGATAGCGCGTCGCCATGAGCAGCAGCGACTCGAGAAACAGCGTCGCGAGAAAATCGTTGACGCCGAAGGCGAGGATAACGCCGCCCAGGCAGGCAAGCCCCTTGCCGCCGCGAAAGCGCATCAGCGCGGGGTACATGTGGCCGAGGATGCAGGCCGCGCCCGCGGCCTCTCCGGCCAGCGCGCTGCGCGGAAACAGCTTTCGCGCAGCAGCCACGCTCACGGCGGCCTTGCTGATATCAAAGCACATGACGAAGGCACCGGCCTTCTTGCCCTCGAGTATCATCAGATTTGTCGCGCCCGCGTTGCCCGAGCCCTTTTTGCGGATATCGTAGCCGCGGCGCAGTCCCATGACGTACGCCGGGTTCAGGTTCCCGATGGCATAGCCCAGGCCCGCGGCCGCAAGCGCGGCGGCGAGCGGTCTGTTTATTTTCATAGCTCCGCCTCCGTCAGTATTCTGTAAAGCCCGTCCGCGTCGTCGGCTATCGGACGGCCGAAGGGCTCGAGCGTATCGCGGGCGCGAAAGCCCCAGGACACGAGCACGCAGGCGCAGCCGGCGTTTGCGGCGGTCTGAGCGTCGACGTCGGAGTCGCCGACGTATACCGCGTCCTCTATCTCGCAGCCGAGACTGCGCACGGTCTCGAAAACGCTGTCGGGCGCTGGCTTTTTGCGCACCGGCCCGCGCTCGCCGACGACGCTGTCGAAGGTGTCGGGAAAATAGTGCGCGATCAGCGCCTTTGCCGGCGCGTCGGCCTTGTTCGACACGACGCCCAGCCTCGCCCCCCGGGCTCTGAGCCTGCCGAGCAGCTCGGCAACGCCGGGGTACGGGCGCGTCAGCACCATGCAGTTTGCGTCGTAATGCCGCCTGAACGCGGCGAAAACGCGGTCTGTCAGCTCCGGCGGAGTCTCCGGCGGCACGGCGCGCTCTATGAGCCTGCGTATGCCGTTGCCGACAAAGCGGCGCACCTCGTCGAGGCTGCGCGCGGGCAGGCTCTCGCTCGCGAGCGCGAAATTCGTCGACGCGTGCAGGTCCTCGAGCGTGTACAGCAGCGTCCCGTCCAGATCGAATATAATAAGCTTTTTCATAGTCCTTCCTCCGCAATGATTTTAATACAGAAGCCCGGAAAGTTCAAGTTTCTTTGTCAGATTCATTGACCGCGGCGGGATTAAATGATAAAATGATTATCTGAGCACAGAAAGGAGGGTATCGGAAAATGGAGGACAGGACCCTGCTCGAGGAGCTGCTCGAGCGTTCGCCGGACGACAGGATGCACAAAAAGAAAATGGACAGAGCGTATCAGCTTCTGAGCCTTGGCGAGACCGGCGAGGCCGACGCTCTGTTTGACGAGATCCTCGCCGAGGAGCCGTATAATCGGGACGCGCTCACGGGCAAAAAGCTCATCGAGCGTCAGCGCGCGGTCGAGCGGCGCATGGAAAGCCTGGCAGAGCGCGCAAAGGCGGCGCTGCCCGAAACGGCGGACCTGACGCAAGCGCCGGAGAAAAAAAGCGCTGAGAAAGCCGCGCCGCGCCCTCCGCGGCCCTCGCCGCTGCGCTCGAAGAAGGTCAAGACGGCGCTTATCGCGGTGTTCGCCCTGCTGGTGGCGGCAGCCGCCGCGTTCATCGTCACCGACGGCTTCGGCCGAGCGGACGCCGCCCCCGAGCTTCAGGAGCAGTCCGTTTTTTTGGAAGCGCATTTTTAGCGGCGCATTAAAATTATACCTATACGTCTGTTGCGGCGGCCCGGTTCGGGACACCGGAGGAGACCGCTGCGTTTCGCGCTACGTGAGATCGTGCTGATCTGGTGCAAAGCTTGGGCATACCCCTTGCCTTCCCCTTGAGGGGAAGGTGGGTCGCGCTTGCGCGGCGGATGAGGTGTCTTCAAATCGCGGCATAAGCCGCCTACAATATTTATGTAGGGAATGGGCTTGCCCGTTCCGTGTGCCGTGGTTTGGCCGGCAGCGAGATCGGTGCACCCTTGGCTTCCCCTTGAGGGGAAGCTGTCAGCCGCAAGGCTGACTGAAGAGGTGTTATTAATTATTACATCCGCACCCAAAACCATACGTCGGGGCGCCCGCCCGCATGGTCGGAAGCAAAATTATCATATTACGCAGAAAAGACAGCTCGGACTTTAAGTCAAAGCTGTCTTTTTATGCTGTGTTTCGTTTTAAAACGGAACGGGCTACAATGCTGCTGCGGCTGTCGCCGCGATTTGATGACACCTCATCCGGCTCGCTTCGCGACCCACCTTCCCCTCAAGGGGAAGGCAAGGGGTACGCCGAAGCTTTGCACCAGATCAGCACGATCTCACGTAGCGCGAAACGCAGCGGTCTCCTCCGGTGTCCCGAACCGGGCCTCCGCAACAGACGTATAGGCACAATTTTAATGCGCCGTCAAAAAACGCCGTTAAAAAGATATGGAGGCGGAGGAGGAGATCATGTCGATATCCTTGCCGCTGTACTGGCCCTTGTAGTTCCATTCGACGGCGACGGCGACATTATCGCTGCCCGAGACGTCGACAGTGCAGGTATAGATGAGCGTATCGACCTGCACGTTGGGCGCGTCGACGCTGAACGCGCGCGTCAGGCC
This sequence comes from bacterium, assembly GCA_963625685.1. GTDB lineage: Bacteria > Bacillota > Clostridia > Oscillospirales > Oscillospiraceae > F23-B02. Next base: position 28,472 of record CAVFTR010000012.1, on the reverse strand, counting down.
GCTGACAGTGCTGCCGTTTACGCTCACCGCGACGCTGCGCGGGCCGATCTCCAGCGTGTACGAGCGCACGTACACCGACAGGCTGAGCTTCACGCTGCCGTCTGACTGCTCGGCTGCCGTCCACACGGTGTGGGTGTTGAGGCCGGTGCCCGTCGCGGAGTCGAAGGCGCCGGAGCCGACGACGGTGCCCTCAGGCTGCACGGGCGTGGGCGCGGGAGCCGGCGTCGCAGTGGGCGTGGGCGCGGGAGTCTCTGTCGGCGCGGGGGTATCGGTCGGTATGACGAACTGCGTCTGGCGCGGCGAGGCGCTGGCCGTGCCGGGCTCGGCGCTGGGGTCCGTATCAGTATTGCCGCCGATGCCGCCGGTCAGCCACATGATGACGATGGCAAGAATGATCAGCACGACGATGAACGCCGCGAAAATATACGCTGTCTGTTTTTTCATTGCAATTACCTCAGATCTTTATTTTAAGCTGGCAGAAACCGAACCGCTGTCTGCACCTGTCAGCTGATTATTTTATTGTGATGGCCGGCAGCGGCGCTCAGAGCCGCCCAAAAACGGGCCCGGAGCCTCAGCTTATGCTCACCTCGCCGCTGTGCACCGTTTTCCGCCCTCCGTCGGGAAGGCGCAGAACGAGGCCGTAGTCGGCGCTTATATTCTCGGCGACCGCGTCGTACTCGCCCTCGGGCGAGCTGACCGTTATCTGCCGGTCGAGGACGATGCAGCGGCGCTTGTATTCCGCGTGGCAGACGCCCGGTCCCTCGAGCCACAACCCGTACAGCGAGCTCAGCTCGGCGATGATGGCGGCGATGAGCTTGCCGCGCTCGAAGCTGAAGCCCGTCTGCGTGTACAGCGAGCCGGCCGTATCGCGCAGCTCCTCGGGGAAGTCCTCGGTTTTGGTCGTGACGTTCAGGCCTATGCCGAGCACGGCGTAGTTGACCCTGCCGTCCGCGACCGAGCTTTCGCACAGTATGCCGCATATCTTTTTGCCGCGCATGTACAGGTCGTTTACCCATTTTATGCCCGGCGCGCGCCCGCAGGTCTTCTCGACGGCGCGGCACACCGCGACGGCGGCGACCGCCGTGAGGCTCACAGCGCAGTCGGCGGCGCAGTTTTCCGGACGCAGCAGCATCGACATGTATATGCCGCAGCCCGGCGCTGACGCGAAGCTCCGGCCCATCCGGCCGCGGCCCGCGGTCTGCGCGTCGGCGATGACGACCGTGCCCTCCGCCGCGCCCTCGGAGGCGAGCTTTTTCAGATGATCGTTCGTTGAATCAAGGCTCTCAAAGGCCTGTAGCTTTATCTCCATCTTTTTGGCGGCGCTTTGGCGCCTCTCCTGTACGTTTTTTTGGCGGCGCATTGAGATCGTGCCGGCACGTTTTTTGCGCTGTCCCGACCGGTGGCTGCGGAGGAAACCGCAGCATGCGGAACGGGCAGGATAAGTTGCCTGCAGAGTCTGCCGGAAGCTTACGGTCGGGCTATGGCAGCGACTGCTTGCTTAGTTTACATGCGAGCTGCCTGCACGGCAGTGCCGGGCAGGATAAGTTCCCTACAGTGTGCTGGCAAAGCTTGCTCCGCACTTGCGGGGAGCGAAACGTACTTGTTTTCTCCGAGGTTTCGATACCGTGCCGCCGCAATAAACGTATCCGCAGGTGCCTCCGTGCGCCACTGAAAAATCAATTTTTCAGGCTCTGGAGCGGGGCGGGGATGCGGCCGCCGCGGGCGATGAAGCCGGAGCTGCACGCCCTGTGGACCGGCATGACGGGGGCCGAGCCCAGAAGCCCGCCGAGCTCTATCATATCTCCGACACCCTTGCCCTCGACGGGTATCACGCGCACGGCGGTGGTCTTGCTGTTGACCATGCCGATGGCGGCCTCGTCGGCGATCATGGCCGATATCGTCTCGGCGCTCGTGTCGCCGGGGACGGCTATCATGTCCAGCCCGACCGAGCACACGCAGGTCATGGCCTCGAGCTTGTCTATCGTGAGCGTGCCGCTCCCGGCGGCGGCGATCATGCCCTCGTCCTCTGACACGGGGATGAAGGCGCCGGACAGGCCGCCGACGTGGCCCGAGGCCATCACGCCGCCCTTTTTGACCGCGTCGTTAAGTAGCGCGAGCGCGGCGGTCGTGCCGTGGGTGCCGCAGGTCTCGAGCCCCATCTCCTCAAGTATGCGCGCGACGCTGTCTCCCACGGCGGGGGTCGGCGCGAGGGAGAGGTCGACGATGCCGAAGGGCGTATCGAGCCTGCGTGATGCCTCGGCCGCGACCATCTGGCCCATGCGCGTTATCTGGAACGCTGTCTTTTTTATCGTCTCTGCCACGACGTCAAAGGGCGCGCCCTTGCACTTTTGCAGCGCGTGGTACACGACGCCGGGGCCGGAGACGCCGACGTTAATGACGCTGTCGGCCTCGCCCACGCCGTGGAACGCGCCGGCCATGAAGGGATTATCCTCGACGGCGTTGCAGAACACCACGAGCTTTGCGCAGCCGAGCCCGTCGGTATCGCGGGTCAGATGCGCCGTCTCCTTTATTATGCGGCCCATTTTGGCGACGGCGTCCATGTTGATGCCCGCCCTCGTCGAACCGACGTTCACACTCGAGCAGACAAGCTCGGTCTGAGCCATCGCCTGCGGTATCGCGCGCAGCAGCAGCGTATCGCCGCGGCTTTCGCCCTTGTGTACCAGCGCGGAGTAGCCGCCGATGAAATTAACGCCGCAGGTCTTGGCAGCGCGGTCGAGCGTCAGCGCGAAGGGGACATAGTCCGCGGTCTCGCAGCTGCCCGCGACGAGCGCTATTGGCGTTACGGAGATGCGCTTGTTGACGATGGGTATGCCGAACTCGCTCTCGATATCCTCGCCCGTCTTAACGAGCTTTTCCGCACGGCGGCATATCTTGTCGTATATCCTTTCGCAGCAGCGCCCGGGGTCCTCGCTCGCGCAGTCGAGCAGCGATATGCCCATGGTGATCGTGCGGATGTCCAGGTGCTGCCTGTCGATCATGTCGATCGTATCAAAAATGTTGTTAAGGCTCAGCATCGCGGCACCTCACAGCTTGTGCATCGCGTCGAAAATATCCTCGCGCTGGATGCGGATGGACAGGCCGCGCCCCTCGCCGTAGGTCTTCAGCACGCTCTTGAGGCTCGCGAAGGGCTCGTCGCACAGCTCGAGGTCGACGACCATCATCATCGTGAAGTAGCCCTCCATGATGGTCTGGCTTATGTCCAGAACATTTATGCTGTGGTCGGCCAGCGTGTTGCACACGCCCGCGATTATGCCGACCTGATCCTTGCCGACGACCGTCACTATTGCTTTCATTTTTCGTCACTCCCGTGCTGTTTTATCAAGTCATTATATCCGATACGCGCATCATTTTCAAGGCTTTTTAGCGGTGAATTGACGCAGTCACGGACACTCATATTGCCGGTGCTCCGGGCACTGCCGTGGCACTCGCCGTGCGGGCGGCTGCCTTCCCCTTGAGGGGAAGGTGCCGGCGCAGCCGGCGGATGAGGTGTTTTTTGGCGGCGCATTAAAATTACATCTATACATATATTTTGCGCTGGCCCGAATCGAAGCTGCCGGCAAAACCGCAACACTGCTGCCACTTTGCCTTCCCCTTGAGGGGAAGGCAAACGCGCCCGACAACTTAAGCTGCATCTATTGGATGCGAAACGTCACGGTTTCCGCCAATGTTCCGAACCGGGACGCCGGAGATAAATGTATCGGCAGGCACAGTAATTCGCCGCTAAAAAAGCAGGTACGGATAGGTCCGTACCTGCTTTTGATATTTTGCTCTGGAGACTAGATCTTCATGCAGACGTCCCATGCGCGCCAGATAGCGGTACGCAGGTTGCCGATGGTGACACAGTCGCCGACGCGGTGGATGTTCTTGCCCTTGCCGCCGACAGGCGCGGGAACGAAGCCGATGCCGTTTACGATGTTGTCGTACTCGACCTCGAATACGTTCTTGCCGTCCTTGGAGGAGATAACGACGGTCTTGTCCTTGATCTCGCGGATAGTATGCTCAAGGTAGGTGGGAACCTTGTGATACTCGAGAACATCACGCAGGAAGGAAGCGTTGGACAGGCAGACGTTCTGTGCGGGGACGAGGTCCTTTGCGTACTCGACGATGACCGGGTGCTTGCCCTGGAGGACCATCTCGTATGCAGCCTCGCATGCGGACTGGCCGCCGCCGAAGAAGACGACCTTGTCGCCTACGGGGTACTTCTCACGCAGCAGCTGAGTGAAGGTGAGGCACTTCTCGAAGCCGGGGATCAGCATCTTTCTGGGAACTGCGCCGGTGGCGACGATGATCTCGTCATAGCCGCGGAGGATGCCCAGGTCGTTGATCTCGGTGTTGTAGCGGATGTCGAGGCCGGCCTTCTTGACCTCGTTCTCATACCAGGTGATGAGAGCCTTGTCGTTCTCCTTGAAGCTCATCGCGGAGGCGGTGAGGAACAGGCCGCCGAGGCGGTCGGACTTCTCGAAGACGACGGGCTTGTGGCCGCGCTGGAGCAGGACCAGGCCTGCCTCTACGCCGCCGATGCCGGCGCCGATGATAGCGACCTTCTTGGGGTTCTTGGTCGGAACGATCTTGTAGCGGTTGTGCTGCATGGTCGGAGGAGTGAGCGCGCAGCGGCCCAGGTGCAGGGAGTCCTCAAGACCCTGGATGTTTGCGGTGCCCTTGAACTTTGCAAAGTTGAAGCAGCCGTTGTGGCAGCGGATGCAGGGCTTGATCTCGTCCTCGCGGCCTTCCTGGATCTTGATGATCCAGTCGGGATCGACGAGGTTCTGACGTGCGATAGCGACAGCGTCCAGACGGCCGGCGGCGATCTCCTCGGCTGCGGTCTCGGGCAGCATACGGCCTGCGCATGCCACGGGCTTGTCGGTGAATTTCTTTATGTGCTCAACGTCTGCGAGGTTGCAGTTGTCGGGCATGTACTGAGGCGGATGTGCCCAGTACCATGCGTCGTAGGTGCCGTTGTCGCAGTTGAAGAAGTCGTAGCCTGCGTCGCCGAGGTACTTGATGGCCTTCTCGGACTCGGGCATGTCACGGCCCCACTCTACGAACTCTTCGCCGGGAACTGCGCCCTTGCCCCAGGTCTTGGTGTAGGACTTGACGGAGTAACGCAGGGATACGGGGAAGTCGTCGCCGGCATATCTCTTGATGCACTGTACGATCTCGACGGGGAAGCGGAAACGGTTCTCGAAGGAGCCGCCGTACTCGTCCTCACGCCAGTTCCAGTTCTCCATGGTGAACTGGTCGAGCAGGTAGCCTTCGTGGACAGCGTGGATCTCAACGCCGTCGACGCCTGCGTCACGCAGCATCTTTGCGGTCTTGCCGAAGGCCTCGACCATCTCGTGGATCTCCTTGACGGTCAGAGGACGGGAGAGCATATCCTCCTGCCAGCGGTTGGGGGTAGCGGATGCGGAAGCGCAGCTGTAGCTTACGTCGACGATGGGGGAAGCGATCTTGTTGAGGATGGGATTCTTGTTCAGGACGACCATCCAGGGGGTAACTGCCATGGAGCGGCCAAAGCCTGCCGCCAGCTGGATGAACAGCTTCGAGCCGGTCTTGTGGTACTCTACCATGTACTCCTTGAGCTGCTTGAACATTCTCTTGTTCTGGTACAGCCAGCGGCGGCCCATGGTATCACGGACACACTGCATGCCGGGGAGAACAAGGCCAACGCCCTTCTGTGCTCTCTGGAGCAGGAAATATGCCGCCTCTTTGTCGAAATGGCAGGGCTCAAGCCAGCCAAACAGAGAGGTGCCGCCCATGGAGCACTGGACAATGCGGTTTTTTATCTCGACATTGCCGATCTTGAACGGAGTGAATAGGGGTGCGTACTTTTCGTTCATCATATGGTTCTTCCTTCCTTTAAATATGATTTGCAAATTTATCACGGTAGACCCCGCCGGTAAAACTGCGGTGTCGAACGTTTACAAAACAGTATCACGCCGCAGGCCGGCGTGCCACCACACAATATTGTGGACAGTATAGCACATTTTTTCACAAATTGCAACTATAATATGTCCCCGAAAGGGCATGTTTTTTGTGCTTTATGTTGCAGATAAAACGCTTTCGGCGCGCATAATTTGCTGTTCCGTACAGCAATTGTGTCGGATGCATGAAAACAGGGAGGCCGGCCGGCCACCCTGTTTTTGTATTTATCCCTTTATTCTTCCGTCCGGTAGAAGCTCTGCCCGATTATCAGGCCGCTGTGCGCGTCTATTATATATCTGTAATCGGTCACAGAGCCCGTGAACTGCACCTTGTAGCACACCGTGTCGCCGAGCTTTATCATCTCCGTCGAGACGTCCCTTGCCTTATCCTGCGTTATCCCGGCGTCTGTCAGCGCCGTCTCGCGGGCCGCGGCGTAGCCGACATAATCCGAGTCGCTTATTATGCAGCTGCGCAGGGGCGAGATCATGACGATGCACAGAAGCAGCATTATCACCATCTGCGGCGCGCCGCGCCGGAGCCGTCCGCGCCGCGTCGCGCTGCGCGAGCGCCTGCGCGCCTGTATGCGTCTGTCCTTTTCCGACAGGTGGGCGCCGCTCACGCGTCTTTTATTCGCCTGCTTTTTGAGGTGTTTTCCGCCAGAAGCCAAGCAGCACTCCCCCCTTTGCGATATAGCTGTACAATCCTATTTATTATATATATCCGCCCCGCCTTTTGTCAACAAACATATTGCGCGGTTGACCGCCGCGCGCAGTGAGGGTATAATAGGTCGAATACCGAGATAAGGAGGAGCAATTATGATAAAGGATCGCTCCCTTATATGGTGGCTGCTGCTTCTGTGCGCGGCCGTGTGCAGCGTGCTGCTGCTTTTCGGGCGGGTGAGCGCCGAGGAGAGCTCCCGCAGCGTGTGCGCGGCGATGAAGCACAGTGACCTTGCGCTGCTGGCAGAGGAAAGCGGCCTGCCGGTCTCCGAATGGCAGACGCGGCTGGAAAAGGCCGGCGTCAGATACTTTGCCGGCAATATCTACACCGATCTTCCGGCGCTGCCTCTGGTCGAGAACCGCGCCCGCACGAGCGTCATCCTGCCGGCGGACACGGACGTTAACAGCTACGGCGGGCCGATGGTCAAGACGCTGTACATGTTCTATAAATACGGCGTGAGGGTCATCGATAACGACCCGCAGGATATCGAGGACCTCATGTTCCGCGGCGTGATGGACCGCGGGCTTCGGCTTATCATACTCACGCCCTTTTACGACGACTCGGGCGAGCTCGTTGCCGACCCTTCGGTATACGAGAGCTGCCTGAACGGCCTGGGCGAAAGGCTTGAGCGGCGCGGCATAAGCTACGGCGAGGACTTTTCCTGCCTGTCCGTCGCGCCGGTGAGCCTATTCCTGCTGCTGGGCGCGGGCATGGCCCCCGTCCTTATAGGAGCGTGGCTGCTCTGCCGCATCATAAACCGCAGAAAATGGGAAACGCCCGCCGCGCTGCTGGCCGCCGCGGCTCTTGCCGCGCTGACGCTGTGGAACGCCTCGCTCGCGCAGAAGCTCATGATGTTCGCCTCGGCGGTGCTGTTCCCCTGCGCCTTCGCGCTGTGGATAAAGCGCTTTGCCGGATACGAGCCGCCGAGGCTCAACAGGCTCCCCGCCGCCGCGAGCGCGCTTGCCGTGCTCGCCGGAACGACGCTCTGGAGCATCCTGGGCGGACTGAGCGTCGCCTCGCTCATGTCGACCCGGGAGTACATGGCCGGCGATATCATCTTCACCGGCGTGAAGCTCGCGCTGCTGGCGCCGCTCGGCTTTGCCGGAGTGCTGCTGCTCATCCAGCTTCTGTCCGAGCATCTGCCGCGAAAAAGGCTCCTGCGCACGGTGCTCGTGTGCGCCCTGCTGCTGTGCGCCGCGGGAGCGGTCATGATCCTGCGCTCGGGCGACGTGAACAGCAGCGCGCCGGGCATGGACAAGGTCATGGCCGTGCGCAACTGGTTTGAATACACCTTCTACATACGCCCGCGCTCGAAGGAGATGTTCGTCGGCGTGCCCTGCGTCATCGTGTTCGTCTGGGCCTGCCGCAGGAGGCTGCCCGCTCTGCGCCTGCTCGGCGGAATGGGCGCGTGCCTTGAGGCCGTGTCGGTCACGAACACCTTCTGCCACGCCGTCGCGCCGGTAACTCTGTCGCTTATCCGCACGCTGCTGGCCGTAGGCGTCGGCTGCGTCCTCGGCCTTGCCGCCGTCGGCGTCCTGGAGCTCATTTACCGCGCGGTGAACAGAAAACAAAACGCGTAAGCGCAGAAAACCGAGGCTCAGTGAGCCTCGGTTTTTAATTTTTCCAGCAGGCCTTTGCAGCCGTCGGAGACGTCGCGCCAGGTCGCCTCGAAATCGCGGGTGTACCACGGGTCGGCAACATCGCCGGGGCGCTCGCTGAAATCCATGAGCAGGTGTATCTTCGGGCTGTCGCCGCAGATGCGGCGCATATTGCGCAGATTCTCGCTGTCCATGCCGATCACGAGGTCGTACTCGTCGATGTCCTCCCTCGTCAGCCTGCGCGCCGCGCGCCGCGGACACGGAACCCTGTGCTCGGCGAGCTTTTTTCGCGCGGGAGGATATACGTCGTTTCCGAGCTCCTCGCAGCTCGTCGCCGCCGAGGCGATCTCAAAGCTGTCCTCAAGCCCCTCGCGCCGCACGAGCTCCTTCATGAAATATTCCGCCATCGGACTGCGGCATATATTGCCGTGGCAGACGAATAGGATTTTTGTCATCATTGCTCTCCTTATTCCCGGTTTTTTCTCACTATACCAAACAAAAAGCCGCGGCGCAATAAGCAGCCGCGGCTTTTATTCCATTCTCTCAAGGCTCTCAGAGGCTTCCGACGGGGCATACGCCGCGCACCTGCATGGTGTCGGTATCGACGATGCAGCACAGCTTCATGCCGCAGGCACAGTCGTAGCCGCCCGAGAGGGTCACCTCGGCGTAGCTGCCGGTGGAATCGGTGAAGAGCTTTACGTCCGCGCCGCCAGCGGCGTATGCGCAGCCTATCTCCTCTGCGGCCGCCTCAGCCGCCGCGCGGCACAGCTTCTCCTCGCTGCGGTACAGCGCGCCGAGGATGCTTGTGATGATATTTACGCCGTTCACGGTATTGGTCATGGTGTTTTTCATTTTATTTACCTCCTGAAAATTCGTCCGTTCTTCTCTTGAGCTGTCTGTTTTTTGTCTTCTGTTCACATCTGTCATACTAATTATGAGTGTTAAAAAATAGATTACAAGAGATTTTTTGCAATGTTTACAGTTTATTAATACACATTTCTATTTCATTTACATCGAAATAATGCAGCTTACTCAAATTGACTGTAACTGTTCTCTGTTCCGGTCAAAGGTGTTCACGGCCACCGCTCATTTGCCGCAAACTGTTGCCGTATCTGTATCATTAATTGTATCGGCCTCCTGTTATTTTTCGTCCGCGGGCTTCTTTCCTGTCCACGCTTTGTATTCTAAGCGACGAATTTTAAGCAGGTATAACGAAAAACGAAACAAAGCTTTAAAATTTCCCGACACGTTTTAAATTTTGTTTAACTAAAGCGGCAAAGCTGCTGATATAATGAACACATCATTAATAGGACGTGATGTTATGACGGTCAAAAAGCGCTTGAGAAGATCCAACCTGCACATGTTCCTTATCCCGATGCTCACGGCGGCGCTGCTGCTCCTGCTCGGCGCGGGGATAGCGCTGTACATCCTCGAGACGAACTACCTGCCGAGGCTCGGCCTGAGTCTGCGCGAGATGCACCTCATGCTCGAGCAGTACGAGGGGCCGCTGCAGAGCTTCGAGGTGTTTGTCTGGATATACGCCGGCGCCGTCGGCACGGCGCTGATACTTACGATACTGTTTACAAACCTCTATCTCTCGCACGAGCTGTTTTCGCACATATCCGGGCCGCTGGAGGTCCTCGTCGAGGGCGTCGAGCGCATACGCTCGGGCGATCTTGAGCACCCGATAGGCTACACCGAGCCCGACGAGTTCAAGGCTGCCTGCGACGCTGTCGATATGATGGCGGCAAGGCTCAGGGCCTCGCTCGAGGCAGAGCAGCGCCGCCAGCAGAGCAGCAAGGAGCTCATCGCCGGCATGAGCCACGACCTGAAAAGCCCCCTGACCTCCATCCGCGCCTACACCGAGGCCCTGCTCGAGGGCGTCGCCGATACGCCCGAGGCGCAGGAAAGATACCTCGGCACGATACACGGCAAGGAGCTCGAGATGGAGCGCATGGTCGCGCGGCTGCTGGATTTTTCAAAGCTGGAGCTGAGCGAGTATCCCGCGAAGACCGAGAGCCTTGAGCTCAAAAGCGAGCTTGAGAGCATAGTCTCCGACATGACGCCGGAGGCGGATATCGACCTGTCGGACGTTTCGGCGGCGCAGGTGTGCGCCGACCGCGGGCAGCTGCGGCGGATAGTTGAAAATATTATCGGCAACAGCGTAAAATACTGCCCGGAAAGGGCGCGGATCAGGATATCCTCGCAGCGTCTGGGCGGCCTTGTGCGCATAAAATTCTCCGACAACGGCCCCGGCGTCCCCGCCGAGGCGCTGCCGAGGCTGTTCGACCTGTTCTACCGCGCAGACCCCGCGCGCGCAAAGCCCGGCTCGGGCTCCGGACTGGGGCTTGCCATCGTAAGGCGCTGCGTCGAGCAGATGGACGGACGCGCCTTCGCCGAAAACGGCGAGGGCGGCGGACTGTGCATAGTTATAGACCTTCCGGGAGGTACGAAAAATGGCTAAGGTGCTTATAATAGAGGACGACCGCGCGATATCGGACATAGAGCGCGACTATCTCGAGCTCTCGGGCTTTGAGACGGACACGGCCTACGACGGCGTGGAGGGGCTCAGCAAGGCCCTCGGCGGCGGCTATGACCTCATCCTGCTCGACCTCATGCTGCCGGGGCTCGACGGCTTTTCCGTCTGCAGGAAGCTGCGCGATAAGACCGACGTGCCCATACTCATGGTCACGGCGCGCACGCAGGATATCGACAAGATCCGCGGCCTCGGCTTCGGCGCGGACGACTACATCGAAAAGCCCTTCTCGCCGGGCGTGCTCGTCGCGCGCGTCAAGGCGCATCTTGCGCAGTATGAGCGCCTGAAGCCCAGGCAGGAGACCGTGAGCAGCCTCGTCGAGGGCGGTCCCTTCGTCATTGACACCGACGCGCACAGCGTAAGCTTAGGCGGGCGCGAGCTCAGCCTCAAGAACAAGGAGTTCGAGCTGCTGCTGTTTTTGCTGCGGCACCCGAATCAGGTGTTCAGCCGCGAGGACCTGTACGAGCTTATATGGGGGCTCGAGAGCATGGGCGACAATATAACCGTCGCCGTGCATATAAACCGCCTGCGCGAGAAGATAGAGGCCGACCCCTCCAGGCCCGAGTATATCCAGACCGTCTGGGGCGTGGGCTACCGTTTAAAGATTTAGCCACGATTTTTTAATATCTGTTTAACCTTCATTTATTGCGGGTTTAAGCTGTCCTCCTATACTGGCATTGTCAGGAGGACAGCTTTTTAGCGGCGTATTTAGGCTGTGCCTGTACATTTATTGCAGGTGCCCTACCGGAAAGTGCCGCTAAACAAGAACGCTGCCGCGCAGCGAAAGCCCAGTAAGCCGGCGGGGCATTGAGCTCCTCATTCTCTCAGGGCTCTCAAGCTCCGTTCGCTATAGCCGGTGAGATCCAGGCTCTTATTCAGCCATGCCTCATCTCTGTCTTTACATCTCCCCCAATACATCTCCCTTAAAAAACAAAAATGGCTCTTGGGAGCTTGTATCTCACCGGCGATCTTCAAGCGGCGCACTCGCGTTATTTATTCCAATGCTTCGACACCGGGCACCCGCAGCATGCGTATAGGCACAGACTCAATGCGCCAACAAAAAAGGAGGATATCAAAATGAAAGAACGTATCATGAAAAAGGACTTTGCGAGGACCTTCAGGCTCATCCTCGTGCTGTTTATAGTGCTGGCCGTGTTCACGGCGGCGGCGATCCCGCTGAGCCTGTCGCAGCAGATAAGCGATGCGGCGTCCTATCATCAGCAGCTTCAGGGCGCCGGTACCGCGCAGGGACACGACTCCGAGCGCGAGCTTAAAAGCCACATAACCCCGCTCAACGCGACAAACTACGCCATCATCGGCGGCATCGGTGTTCTGTGGGCTGTGCTTATCCTGTTTTACTGGCTCGACGTCGCCGCGTGGCTGTACAAAAGCTCCGTCAACGAGGGCATGAACCGCTCGCTCTGGCCCATTCTCGGCCTGTTCTTCAACTTCCTCGCGGCGTTCGCCTTCATGATCGTGCGCGACCGCCCCGCACGCCGCGCGGCATGACAGAGGGAGGCAGACAGCAATGATCCGTACAGAGGGACTGACTAAAGTATATAAAAACGGCTTCAAGGCCGTCGACGGGCTCGATCTTCGGATAGACGAGGGCGATATCTTCGGCTTCCTCGGCCCGAACGGCGCCGGTAAAACTACAACTATCCGTATGCTCGACGGGCTTTTGCAGCCCACGAGCGGTACGGCGTTCATAAACGGTATGGACATAACAAAGCAGCCCGTGGACATACGCCGTGTTATCGGCGTCGTGCCCGAATCGCACGGCTACTACTACTCAATGACGGCGCAGCAGTACCTGAAGTACTTCTCCGCGCTGTTTGACCCGAAGCACGACGATACGGCGTATGTCGAATATCTTCTGCGCCGCGTCGGTCTGTACGAGAAAAAAGACGTTGCCGTAGGCCGCTTTTCGCGCGGCATGAAGCAGCGTCTCGGCGTTGCCAAAGCGCTCATAAACCGTCCCAAGGTCATATTCCTCGATGAGCCGACCCTCGGCCTCGACCCAAGAGGTCAGCACGAGATCCAGCAGCTGCTGCTCGAGGCAAACAAGGCTGACGGCGTTACGGTGTTCATAACCTCGCATCTTCTCAAGGACATCGAGGTGCTGTGCAACAAGGTCTGCATCGTTAGGGACGGCAAACTCATCGAGCAGGGCAGCATAGACCAGCTGCGCGAGAAGTTCATGCCCAACTACACCATGACTCTCAACACCAGCGATAATCTGCGCGCCGTTGCCGAGCTCATGAGCGTCGGTGAGATCCTCTGCGTCAAGGTAACGGATGATAACAAGCTTCAGCTCAAGCTGCGCAGTGAGTGCACCACCGACGATATCGCGCGCTCAAAGCACGAGATCATGACGACAATGTTCTCCGCCGGCATCGACGTCGGCGAGCTTTCACGCCAGACGCTGAGCATGGAGGATATCTTCTTCCTCGCAACCGGAACGGAAAAGGAGGCAGTCGCGCAATGAATAGGACCATCATCAAAAAGGAATTTCACGAAAGTCTCTTCGACTGCAAGGGTCTGTGGCTTATCGTGGCCTGCGCATGCGTCCTGAGCGGCCTGTGCGTTCTGGTCATCAGTATAAAGGAAGGCTCTGTCCTTGCGCAGAACGACGTTCTGCAATACGCGATGAAGGCCGCGATGTTTCTGACCGTGACCATTTCCATGGTGCTCGGCTCGGCCTGCTTTGCAACAGAACGCGAGGAAAACACCATGGAGAGCCTGCTGCTGACCCCCGTTCGCAAGCGTGACCTCGTCGTGGCAAAATACCTCGGCGTAATGCTCATCGGCGTTGCGCTCTACGTCGTGTGCATCCCCTACCTCGCCGCCATCGGCCTGGGCTCGGGTCTTACATGGCGCGCCATCGCCATGACCTTCTTCGGCGGTATCCTGCTGCTGACGGCGTTCACCGCGCTGTCGGTCGTGTTCTCCATCAAAATGAAGAGCTCGAGAGCCGCTATCCTGACCTCCATCCTCGGCATGACAGTTCTGACCGTTCCGGCGCTCATCAAGGGGCTTTTCAAGCTCTCGCCGCTCGGCCTTACGATACTTAAGATCGACCCCATCGCCTGCTGCTTTGACATGATGGACGCGATTTTGGTCGAAAAGCAGCCGTTTTTCAGCCAGTGGGGCTATATCCTGCCGCTCGTCGGCTTTGCCGTTATAACGATCGCGCTCATGCTCTGCTGCGGCAGAAGCATCGCGCTCAAGGGGGAAAAGTAAAATGAAAAAACTTCTTTGTCTGACCGCCGTACTCCTTCTGCTGGCAGCCTGCGCATTCCCTGTCCTTGCCGACAGCGCGGAGCCCATCGGTGTTGAGATAGTCTCTCCCGAAAGCATAAGCGCAAGCCCCGTGCACCACGATAACATCGTCATCCGCGTTACCAATAACAACGACAAGACCTATAGCGATCTGCACTGCTTCCTGACGGTGCTCGACGTCGGCAGAACGCAGACGCTCCCCGTCGACGAATTCGGCTCGGACGCTTTCCAGTCGCGCATCATCGAAAGCCTCGAGCCTGGACAGAGCACGGATATCACCATCCCCGTGCGCATCATGTACGTCGGCGATTTCCGCTTCACCGCCACCGTTGCCGACTGCGAGTCGAATCAGCTCTACACCTGCCCGGCGATAAGCGTAAGCATGCTCGCCGTCAGCACGATGAACAAGCCCCTCGTTATCGGCGCGGCAGCCGGAGTGCCCGTTCTGCTTGCTGCCGCAGCGTTCTTCCTGACGCGCAGCCGCCGCGCCTGAGCATGCGCCGTACACAGATTTTGCATATAATTTTCAAAAAGGTATTGACAAAAGTTTCGCACTTGTGTATTTTAAGTGTGTTAGGACGCGCCACACAGTTAAGAAAATTAACACGCGGCGATCAGCCGTGAAAAGGCGGACAAACCCATGCTATCAAAGAATCTGAGGTGATCGTATGAGCACTGTCGAAAAGATCAATTTCATCATAATGTGCATATTTTTCCTGTGCTACTCGTATCAGTTCGTATACATCCCCATCGGGCTTATAATGAACAGGCGCGGGGAGCATCTCGAGAGCCGCGGCAAGCGCGTGGCGGTGCTCATCGCGGCGCGCAACGAGCAGACCGTCATCGGCGAGCTCATCGACAGCATCCACGCGCAGAACTACCCCCAGCAGCTTATAGACATCGTCGTCGGCGCGGATAACTGCAGCGACCGCACGGCCGAGATAGCCCGGGCGCGCGGCGCGAGGGTCTTCGAGCGGCGGGACACGGAGCATGTCGGCAAGGGCTACGTCCTGAATTTCCTGCTGCATGAGCTCCGGGAGCGCGGACTGAGCTACGACGCGTACATCGTCATCGACGCGGACAATATACTCGACCCCGATTACATCGCCGCCATGTGCGGCTGCACCGAGCAGGGACACGATATCGTCACCTGCTACCGCAACTCGAAAAACTACGGCGACAACTGGCTCTCGGCCGGCATCGGCCTGTGGTTCCTGCGCGAGTCGCGCTATCTCAACGGCGCGCGCGCCGCGGTCGGCAGCAGCTGCGCTGTATCGGGCACGGGCTTTCTGTTCACCCGCAGGATACTCGAGCGCTGCGGCGGCTGGAACTTCTTCCTTCTGACCGAGGATATCGAGTTTACCATCGACAATGTCACCGACGGCGTGAAGATAGGCTACTGCCCGGACGCGATCGTCTACGACGAGCAGCCCGTGACCTTCTCGCAGTCGTGGCGGCAGCGCATGCGCTGGTCGCGCGGCTATATGCAGGTGTTCGCGCGCTACGGCGGCAGGCTCCTGCGCGGCATGCTGCACGGCAGCTTCTCCTGCTACGACATGGCCATGTCCATCATGCCGGCAGCCGTCCTCACGGGCCTGAGCATCGTTGTGAACGTAGGCGCCGCGATCATGAACCTGCTCGGCGGCGGCGACTGGGCGGCCCTCGGCATATCGGTCGGCCAGACGCTCATGAGCCTGTATCTTACGCTGTTTGCCATCGGCGCGATAACGACGCTCAGCGAGTGGCGGAGCATCCGCTGCTCGGGCGCGAAGAAGCTGCTTTACGCGCTCACCTTCCCCCTGTTCATGCTGACCTTCGTGCCCATCTGCATCGCGGCGATGTTCAAAAACCCCGGCTGGAAGCCGATAGTCCACACCCGCAGTCTCGGCAGCGCGGCAAAGCACAAGAAGACGCAGAAGCTCAGCGCCTGACGATAATAACGGCACTTAAAAGCCCCTCCGTGACCGTTCCGGGTCACGGAGGGGCTTTTTGCGCAGAGCTTGCTCAGACCTTTAGTATGAAGTGGTTTTTATGAAAATCCAGCAGGCCCTCGGCGCGCATCTTGCCGAGCTCGAGCGACAGGCCGCTGCGCTCGACGGCGAGGTAATCGGCCAGCTGCTGCCGCGAAAAGGGTATGTCAAATTCGTATTTGCCCAGGCGCTGCGCCTCGGCGGAGAAATAGGACATGAGCTTTGCCCGCGTGCTGCGCTGGCCCATATGCGTGAGCTTTTCGTTAAAGCGCAGGTTTTTCTCCGCGAGCTCGCCGAGCAGGTTGCGGATTATCCGGCTGTGGTGCATGCAGGCCGAGGAGCAGACGTTCAGAACGCGCTTTACCTTCAGCTGCATCACCGTGACCGGCTCCTCTGCTACGACGCTCACGTTCAGCACCGAGCCCGGCGCGCAGGCGAAGGCCGCGGCGAAGGTCTGCCCCGGCCCCGCTCTGGACACGATGTTGCGGTTGCCCCAGATATCCTCCTGTATGATGAGCACGCTGCCCGACAGCACGAAGCCTATCGCCTCCGCCGTGTCTCCCGCGCGCAGCAGGAACGCGTCCTTCCGATAGCTCTCCGTTCTCGCGCCCAGGCAGCCGAGCATTGCCTCGAGCTCTTCCTCCGAAATGCCCGAAAACAGCTGAGATGCCCGTATCACATGAAAAAATTCTTTCATAAGCTCCCTCTTTTGTTGAAAATTCAACAGACTTGTTGATGATATTATACTAAAATAAAATCGAAGATTCAAGGAGGTGCCGTCATGAAAAGACGTATTATTGAGATAGACAGGGAAAAATGCAACGGCTGCGGAGCATGTGCCGAGGCCTGCCACGAGGGCGCGATCGCCATGGTCGACGGCAAGGCGCAGCTGATGCGCGACGACTACTGCGACGGTCTGGGCGACTGCCTGCCCGCCTGCCCGACGGGAGCTATCAGCTTCACTGAGCGCGAGGCCGCGGCCTACGACGAGGCCGCCGTTCTGGAAAACAAGCGCAAGAAAATGCAGGAAAAGATGCAAAAGGAGGGCATGAAGCTGCCCTGCGGCTGCCCCGGCACGCAGTCAAAGCGCATAGAGCACGCCCCCGCCGCCGTGCAGGTGAGCGTCACGGAGCCTGTCAGCCGCCTGCAGCAGTGGCCCGTGCAGATAAAGCTCGTGCCGGTCTCCGCGCCGTATTTTGACGGGGCGAAGCTGCTGATAGCCGCCGACTGCACGGCCTACGCCTTCGCCGCCTTCCACGAGCGCTTTATAAAGGGACACATAACGCTCGTCGGCTGCCCCAAGCTCGACAGCGTGGATTACTCCGAAAAGCTCACCGAGATCATCCGCAATAACGACATAAAAAGCGTCACCGTCGTGCGCATGGAGGTGCCCTGCTGCGGCGGTCTGGAGCACGCGGCAAAGACCGCGCTCCAGAACAGCGGCAAGTTCATCCCCTGGCAGGTCGTGACGATATCAACAGACGGAAGGATTTTGGACTGATTTCAGCAAAATAAAAGAGACTGTCTGAAAGCCCTTGCTGCTGAGAAAAAGCATCCGCGCAGCGGGGGAGTTCGAGGGGGCAAGACCCGCCTCGAGTCGGATCATAGCCATCAAAAACGTCCGGAACGGACTTTTTGACGAGCATAGCGAGATTTTTTGTGAAGCAAAGCTTCACAAAAATGTGGCTTTTTTCTACAGCGTGCGAAAAGTCACAGGCCTTTTTGCACGCTGTAGAAAGTGAGGGTACGATATGGAAAACAAAATGTTCTGCTTCCAGTGCGAGCAGACGGCCGGCTGCACCGGCTGTACGGGAAAGGCCGGCGTATGCGGCAAGACAGCGGAGGTGGCGAAGCTTCAGGACCGGCTCACCGGCGCGCTCGTCACTCTGGCTAAGGCCGCCGCCGGAAAGGAAGCCGGTGAGGAGACCTGGGCGCTCATGATCGAGGGTCTGTTCACCACCGTCACCAACGTAAACTTCAACGAAAAGACCATCGGCGAGCTCATAGACCGCGTGCATGAGCAGAAGTCGAAGATAGCCCCCGCCTGCTGCTGCGGCGACTACGACATGGACCTCGTGTGGAACGCGCAGGAGGATATCCGCAGCCTCAAGAGCCTGATCCTCTTCGGCATACGCGGCGTCGCGGCCTATGCGCATCACGCCATGGTGCTCGGCTACACCGACGGCGAGGTCAACGCCTTCTTCGGCAAGGCCCTTGCCGCCATCGGCGAGGACCGGGGCATGGACGAGCTGCTGCCCATCGTCATGGAGGTCGGCGAGAAGAACCTCAGGTGCATGGCGCTGCTGGATAAGGCCAACACCGAGACCTACGGCACGCCCGCGCCCGTCACCGTTCCCCTGAGCGTCGAGAAGGGCCCCTTCATCGTCATCACCGGCCACGATCTGCGCGACCTGAAGCTGCTGCTCGAGCAGACCGAGGGCAAGGGCATAAACATCTACACCCACGGCGAGATGCTGCCAGCGCACGCCTACCCGGAGCTCAAGAAATACCCCCATCTCAAGGGCAACTTCGGCTCCGCGTGGCAGAATCAGCAGAAGGAATTTGCCGAGCTGCCCGCGCCGGTGCTGTACACGACAAACTGCCTCATGCCGCCTAAGGCGAGCTATTCCGACCGCGTGTTCACGACGGCGCTGGTCTCCTACCCCGAAATGTGCCACATCGGCGAGGACAAGGACTTCACCCCCGTCATCGAAAAGGCGCTCGAGCTGGGCGGCTACGCCGAGGACAAGGCCTTCACCGGCCTCAACGGCGGCAGCACGGTCATGACCGGCTTTGCCCGCGGCACGGTGCTCGGCGTCGCCGACAAGGTCATCGAGGCGGTAAAGGCCGGCGATATAAAGCACTTCTTCCTCGTCGCAGGCTGCGACGGCGTGCGTCCGGGGCGCAGCTACTACACGGAGTTTGTCAAGCAGACTCCCGCCGACACCGTCGTTCTGACGCTCGCCTGCGGCAAGTACCGCTTCAACGACCTCGACCTCGGCACGATCGGCGGACTGCCGCGCCTGATGGACGTGGGCCAGTGCAACGACGCGTACAGCGCCATTCAGATCGCCGTCGCGCTCGCCGAGGCCTTCGGCTGCGGCGTGAACGACCTGCCGCTGTCGATGGTCCTGTCCTGGTACGAGCAGAAGGCCGTCTGCATCCTGCTGACGCTGCTGTATCTTGGCATAAAGAACATCCGCCTCGGCCCCACGCTCCCGGCCTTTGTCTCGCCCAATGTTCTCAGCTTCCTCGTCGAGAACTTCGGCATCGCCCCCATCACCACCCCCGAGGAGGACCTCAAGACGCTTCTCTCGGCGAAGTAACGGGCGATAGTTCAAAAACAAAACGCAAATTTAAAAGACAGCTTGGATCGCAGGTCCATGCTGTCTTTTTTCGTGCTGTGTTTGGTTTTAAAAACGGAACGGGCAAGATAAGTTCCCTGCGAGCAAGTTTGTTTTTGCCTGACGGCAAAGGCTTTGATGACACCTCATCCGTCGCGCAAGCGCGACACCTTCCCCTCAAGGGGAAGGCTTTTTTGGCGGCGCATTGAGATCGTGCCGCTAAAAAAGCGTCACTGCGCCGGAAAAAGAATGCTTATCGTGCTGCCCTTATCGGGGACGGAGGCGACGGAGATCCGCGCGTTATGCAGGGCGGCGGCGTGCTTTACGATGGAAAGACCGAGGCCCGTTCCGCCGACCTCCCTGGAGTGGCTCTTATCCACGCGGTAGAAGCGCTCGAAGATGCGCTGCTGCTCCTCGGGCGGGATGCCGATGCCGTTATCCTCGACGCTCAGCAGCGCGCCCTCGCCCTCGCGGCGCACGTTCACGCGCACGAAGCCGCCGGGGCGGTTGTATTTTATCGCGTTTTCGCAGAGATTGTGGACTATCGCGCCGAGAAGCTGCGGGATGCCGTTTATGACGACGCTCTCGCCGGAGACCGTGAGACTGACCTCCGCGTCGGCCGCGGCCTGCTCGAGTATCTCCGCCTCCGTGCGCGCGCAGGCGAGAAGATCGACGTCCTCGCGCTGCATGTCCTCCGCGCCCTCGTCCAGATGCGAGAGCTTTATTATATCGTCGATGAGCGCCGTCATGCGCTTTGCCTCGGACTGTATCTGGCCGAGAAAATGCGGCACGTCGCCGGGCTTTACGATGCCGTTTGCCAGAAGCTCCGCGCAGCCGGATATGGTGTGCAGCGGCGTTTTCAGCTCGTGCGAGACGTTGGCGGAGAACTCGCGCCGCAGCTGCTCGGCCTTTTCCTTCTCGGTCGTATCCAGCAGCAGGAGCGCGACGCCCGCCACCCTGTCGCCCGAGGCGACGGGGCTTGCGTAGAGCCTGTAGCTCGCGCCGCCGAGGCAGGCGCGGGCCTCGCAGTGCTCGCCGCCGAGCGCCTTGCGCACGAGCTCGCGCAGCTGCGGCTCGGATGAGAGCTCGCGGATATCCCTGCCGATGCAGTAGCGGCCGATATCGAGTATCCTCGCCGCCGCGCCGTTGATGCTCAGGACGCTGCCGCTTTCGTTGAGCAGCACGAGCCCCTCGGTCATGTTGCCGGTCGCGGCCTCGAACTCGTCGCGCCGCCTGCGCAGCTCGGCCTCCTGCTCGCGCAGCTGATGCTGCTGACTGCGCAGCTTGTCCGTCAGGGGCGCGAGCTCCGGGTAGGTCTCTATCTTTTCGGCGTTGTCAAGGCTCATTTCGTTCAGGGGCCTGACGATGCGCTTTGCCATGCGCGAGGACAGGTACAGCG
Source organism: bacterium (assembly GCA_963625685.1). Taxonomy (GTDB): domain Bacteria; phylum Bacillota; class Clostridia; order Oscillospirales; family Oscillospiraceae; genus F23-B02. The sequence continues at coordinate 7,680 of CAVFTR010000012.1, read as the reverse complement.
ACAGCAGCAGCGCCAGCAGCGCGATGATGATGACCGGCTGTATCATGCCCAGGATGAGCGTCAGCGGCGTGTACTGCATGTCGGAGATGCGCACGACCGTGCCGTCGGACAGGCGGTCGGCCGAGTACAGCTGCCGCTCCATGAGCGTCGTGGAGTAGCGCATGCTCTCGCCGTGGCCGGTCTTGAGCGCCTCGCTGACCTCCTCGCGCCCGGCGTGGTTTTCCATGCCCGACTGCTCGGCCTGACTGTCGTACAGGACCGTGCCGTCGGCGGCGATCCAGGTCAGGCGGCAGCCGGCGATATCCATGCCGTCAAAATAGCTCCCGCCGGCGGCCTCGACGCCCTGCGCGGCGAGGTGGGTCTGCATGTTGAGCTGATCCATCTGCTTGTTTGAAAAATATTCGTACAGCACGCCCGTTATCAGCACGAAGGCCGCCAGCAGCACGATCGCGGCGACCGCGAATATGGAGCGGAAGATGCGTTTTGTCATGCTCTATTCCTCCATTCTGTAGCCTACGCCGCGCACGGTGCGGATATACGCGCCGCATTTGCCGAGCTTCTGCCGCAGCGTGCCGACGTGAACGTCGACGGTGCGCGTCTCGCCCATGAAGTCCTCGCACCAGACAGACGACAGCAGCTGCTCGCGCGTGAAGGCGCGGCCGGGATTTGTCATGAAGGTGTGCAGCAGCTCGTACTCCTTGAGCGTCAGCTGCACCCTGAGGCCGTCGGCCGTGACGGTGTGCTCCGAGAGGTTCATCTCGAGCCCGCCGACGCAGATAAGCTGCGCCTTTTTCCCGGAGGCCCTTCCGCTGCGGCGCAGCACCGCGCGCACGCGCGAGGCCATCTCCATCATGCCGAAGGGCTTGGCCAGATAGTCGTCCGCGCCGAGGTCGAGGCCGATGACCTTGTCATACTCGTTGCCCCTGGCCGTTGCCATGATGACCGGCACGTCGGCCGTGCGCGGATCGGCCTTCAGGCGCTTGAGCACGGATATGCCGTCCTCTCCGGGCAGCATTATATCCAGCAGTATGAGCTCCGGCAGCGTATCGGCAAGGGCGGCGTAAAAATCTCCGGCATTTTCAAAGCCCGTGGCCTGAAAGCCCGAGGCGTTGAGCGTATATATCATAAGATCGCGGATGCCGGCATCGTCTTCAACACAGAATATCATTGTCATTACCTCTCTTTGACCTTAATTTTATATGTAAAGCGTAATGTAAAATAGCGCCCGTATGTAAAGCTTGTGTAAAATTTTCGGCGCAGCGGCGGGAGCCGCCGATGCGGCATGCAGGGAACTTATCTTGCCCGTTCCGTTGCTGCGGCAGATTTAAAATAAGAAATAGAAGAAAGGACAGCCTGGACTTAAAAATCTTGGCTGTCTTCTTTATCTGTATTCGGCACAGCAGCTGCGTACCGGCAAGCCCTCAGTCGACTTCGTCGACAGCTCCCCTTACACAGGGGAGCTTTTTAGTAGCGCATTGACATTGTGCCGGCACATTTTTTGCGCTTGCCCGACCGGAAACAACGGTATAAACCGCAAGGCTCCGCTTCCTATTGCCTCCCCTGTGTAAGTGGCGGTGGGTCGGACACTTCGTTTCCGGGCCGGTGGGGTTGTTTTTTTGCGGCGCACTGACGCACCTGCCGATACGTTTATCTCTGGTGTCCCGACCGGAAAGTGCAGACAGGCTCTGTAGGGAACGGGCTTGCCTGTTCCGTGTGTCAAGGTTTATACCGGACCTTCGGTCGGGACAGCGCAAAAAACGTATCGGTACAATGTTGATGACACCTCATCCGGCTCGCTTCGCGACCCACCTTCCCCTCAAGGGGAAGGCAAGCGCGCCCGACAACTTAAGCTGCACCCCTGCATTGGCTTCCCCTTGAGGGGAAGCTGTCAGCCGTAAGGCTGACTGAAGAGGTGTTCTTTCAAAGCCGTGCGCAGCGGCGCTGCCTCAAGGCGTCACAGAAAACTCCGAGGGTCGGTCGGGGCGCAGGCCGAAGGAGAACTCTATCGCGTCGGCGATGCGCTCGCAGGCGTGCCCGTCGCCGTAGGGGTTGACGGCGTGCGCCATGCGCTGATACATCCGCCCGCCGCTGAGAAGCTCGTCCGCGTTGCGGACGATATCCCCGCGCTCGACGCCGCTGAGCTTGACGGTGCCCGCGGCGACCGCCTCGGGGCGCTCTGTCTCGCGCCGCAGGACGAGGACGGGCTTGCCCAGCGAGGGGGCCTCCTCCTGGATGCCGCCGGAGTCTGTCATGACCATGTAGCTCGCGCTCATGAGCCGGTGCATATCCATGGCGTCCAGGGGCTCTATCAGATACACGTTTTCGAGGCCCTCCAGCTGCTCGCGCGCCGCGCCGCGCACGACGGGCGACAGGTGCACGGGGTAGACTATCTCTACATCCGGATGCGTGAGCGCGATCTCGCGCACGGCAGAGAAGATATTCTTCATCGGCTCGCCGTAATTTTCCCTGCGGTGGCAGGTCATGGCGATCACGCGCTTTGAAAAGTCGATGCCCTTGAGCTCGGGCGAGCTGAAGCCTCCTCCGCCGCCGACGGTGTACCTCATCGCGTCGATGACGGTGTTGCCGGTGACGAAGATATCGCCGGAGACGGCCTCGGCGCGCAGGTTCTCGGCGTTTTTCGAGGTCGGCGCGAAGTGCAGCGTGGCAAGGCGGCCGACGAGGCAGCGGTTCATCTCCTCGGGGAAGGGGCTGTAGCGGTCATAGGTGCGCAGGCCGGCCTCGACGTGGCCGACCGGTATCTTCGCGTAAAACGCGGCCAGCGCCGCGGAAAAGGTCGTGCTCGTATCGCCGTGGACGAGGACAAGGTCGGGCGCAAGCTCTGCAAAGCAGCCCTCGAGGCCCTTGAGAGCCCTGACGGTGACGTCGGTGAGGCTCTGGTTTTTGCCCATGATATTGAGGTCCGCGTCGGCCCTGAGGCCGAAGCAGCTCATGACGGAGTCGAGCATCTCGCGGTGCTGCGCGGTGACGCAGATGAGGCTTTCGATATCCTCGCGGCGACGGAGCTCCAGCGCGAGCGGCGCCATTTTTATCGCCTCCGGCCGCGTGCCGAAGACGGACATCACTCTGAGCTTATTCATCGTCTCCACCGTCCCTTTCGGCCTCCTCCGCCGGCTTTTCGTGCGGCAGCGGATGTATATTGCTGTTGTGCCTGAACACGAACAGCCATATGCCCACGGCGATGCCGAAGGCGATGAGCGCGACGACGATGCGCACGATGCCCGTCGAGGCCAGCAGCACCGCCGCGAGGCCCAGTATGGCCGACACCGCGTACAGCACGGCGACCGCCTGCTTCTGATTCAGGCCCATGTCCAGCAGCTTGTGATGAAAATGCCCCCTGTCGGCGTGGAAGGGGCTCTGTCCGTGCAGGATGCGGCGCGTGAAGGCGAAGATCGTATCCGACAGCGGAACGGCCAGCGCCAGCACCGGCAGCACGAAGGTGACTATTGCGTAGAACTTGAACATGCCGATGACGGACACCGTCGCGAGCACGTAGCCGAGCAGCAGCGCGCCGGTATCGCCCATGAATATCTTCGCGGGATTGAGGTTATAGGGTATAAAGCCCAGGCAGCCGCCGACGAGCGCGGCGAGGATCACCGCGACGTTTATGTTCGCGTCGGACACCAGCAGCGACACGACGAGCATCGTCATCGAGGCTATCGCCGAGACGCCGCAGGCCAGGCCGTCGAGGCCGTCTATGAGGTTAACCGAGTTCGTGACGCCGACTATCCACAGCACCGTCACGGGGACGGCGAGGATGCCGATGGTCACCGCCTGCCCGCTGGTTATCAGCAGGGGGTTTGACACGACGTTTATGATAACGCCGGACAGCACGGCGATGACCGCCGCGACTATCTGCACGCAGAACTTGAGCCATGCGTTGAGATTCATCACGTCGTCTATCGCGCCGACGACGACGATGAGGATAGCGCCCAGCAGTATCCCGCGCACCTGAGAGGTGACGTTTGCAAACAGCAGCACCGACAGCAGGAAGCCGAGGAATATCGCAAGCCCGCCCATGCGCGGCACGGGGTGGCTGTGGATGTGGCGCTTTTTGTCCGGAATATCGATCGCGCCGACCTTTTTGGCAAAGGAGCTGACGACCGGCGTCGCGGCAAAGGAAATGACGAAGGCGACGGCGAGCGCGAGCAGGATGTTCTTCCAGACCTCAATACTAAGATCGATCATATTTATATCTCCGGGAATCGACTGAAATTAAAAAGGCTTTTCGACCAGCCCGACCTTTTTATACACCTTGCGCAGGGTCCTGCGGGCGATGGAGCCCGCCTTCTGCGCGCCCTCGGTGTAGACGCTGCACAGATAGGCCTTGTCGTTTAAAAGTCGCGCGGCCTCCTCGCGTATGGGGCGCAGCGCCTCGATAACGGCGTCGCCTACCGCGGGCTTGAAAACGCCGTAGCCCTGCCCGTCGAACTCGCGCTCTATCTCCTCGAAGCTCCTGCCCGTGACGGCAGAGTATATGCTCATGAGGTTTGAAACGCCGGGCTTGCTTGCCTGGTCGAAATGCACGCAGCGCTCCGTGTCGGAGTCGGTGACGGCGCGCTTGAATTTCCTCGCTATATCCTCGGGCTTTTCCATGAGGAAGACGCAGCCGTTGGGGTCGGACTTGCTCATCTTCGCCGTGGGATTTCCCAGGCCCATGACGCGGGCGCCGGCCTTGGGGACGTAGGCCTCGGGGACCTTGAAGGTCTCGCCGTATATGTTGTTGAAGCGCACGGCGATATCGCGCGTCAGCTCGCAGTGCTGGCGCTGGTCCTCGCCGACGGGGACGTAATCCGCCTGATACAGCAGGATATCGGCCGCCATGAGGCTGGGGTAGGTGAACAGGCCGCCGTTTATGTTGTCGGCGTTCTTTGCACACTTGTCCTTGAACTGCGTCATGCGGCTCAATTCACCGAACATGGTGTAGCAGTTGAGTATCCAGCCGAGCTCGGCGTGCTCGTGCACGTGGCTCTGCAAAAACAGGACGTTTTTCTCGGGATCGATGCCGCAGGCGATGTACTGCGCGAGCTGCTCGAGGCTGCGGCGGCGCAGCAGCTTCGGGTCCTGCCGCACGGTGAGCGTGTGAAGGTCGGCCATGAAATAATAGCAGTCAAACTCCTCGGCTCTCGCGCCCCAGTTTTTCACCGCGCCCAGATAATTGCCCAGATGCAGGTCGCCCGAGGGCTGGATGCCCGACAGCATCGTTTTCTTTTTTATCTCTTCCATTGCATTATCTCCTAAGCATAAAGCTATTGACTCAATTTATCATTTTACCATTTTAATTCTCACTTGACAACTGCCAAAAAGCATTTTACACTGTCTGTATCTATGCTTCGGAGGAAAGTTTTATGGATATGACATGGTTTGAGCAGATGGAGGCGCGTATACCGCGCGGCGAGGTCCGCACGAGATTTGCGCCCAGCCCCACGGGCTACATGCACGTGGGCAATCTGCGCACGGCGCTGTACGCCTGGCTTATAGCCCGTCACGCCGGCGGCAAGTTCATTCTGCGCATCGAGGACACCGATCAGGAGCGCTACGTCGAGGGCGCGGTGGACGTCATCTACCGCACGATGGCGCAGTGCGGCCTTGACCACGACGAGGGCCCCGATACCGGCGGTCCCGTGGGTCCCTACGTTCAGACCGAGCGCCGCGGCCTTTACGGAAAATACGCGGAGCTTCTGATCGAAAAGGGCTGCGCCTACCGCTGCTTCTGCGAAAAGCAGGAGGAGTCCGAGGGCTTTGAAAAGACAGCCGACCCCTGCCGCTGCCTCGGCCGCGAGGAGAGCGGCGCCAGAGCCGCCGCCGGCGAGCCCTTCGTTGTCCGCCAGAGGATACCCGAGGAGGGCAGCACGACCTTCCACGACGAGATCTTCGGCGATATCACCGTCGAGAACTCAACGCTCGACGATCAGGTGCTCATAAAGCGCGACGGCTTGCCGACCTATAACTTCGCAAACGTCGTCGACGACCACCTAATGGGCATAACGCACGTCGTGCGCGGCACGGAATATCTGTCGTCCTCGCCGAAATACAACCTGCTCTACGAGAGCTTCGGCTGGGAGATACCGGCCTATGTCCACTGCTCGCCGGTCATGCGCGACGCGCACAATAAAATGTCCAAGCGCCACGGCGACCCCTCCTACGAGGACCTCATCGCGCAGGGCTACCTCACGGATGCGGTGGTGAACTACGTCGCGCTCCTCGGCTGGAGCCCCGGCGGCGAGCGCGAGATATTTACCATGCGGGAGATGGCCGAGATATTCGATATAAAGGGCATATCCAAGTCCCCCGCCATCTTCGATATCGAAAAGCTCAGGTATTTTAACGCCGAATACATCCGCGCGATGAGCCCCGAGGCCTTCGCTCAGGCCGCCGAGCCCTTCATCCGCCAGGCGGTGAAGAAGCCGGAGCTCGACCCCGCCGCGATAGCCGCTCTTTTGCAGCAGCGCACGGAGGTCCTGACCGATATCCCCGAAAAGCTCGATTTCTTCGATGAGCTGCCCGAGTACGACACGGCGCTGTACGTCCACAAGAAGAGCAAGACCGACGAGGCGGGCTCGCTCGAGACGCTGCGCGCGATGCTGCCGGTGCTCGAGGCGCTGCCCGAGTGGAACGATGAGAGCATCCTCGCCGCCATGACCGGCATGGCCGAAAAGCTCGGCTGCAAGAACGCGAAGGTCATGTGGCCCGTGCGCATCGCCGCGGCCGGCAAGGCCGTAACGCCCGGCGGCGCGGTCGAGATATGCCGCATCCTCGGCAGGGACGAGACCCTCCGCCGCATCCGCATCGGCATCGAAAAGCTCTCCGCATTTTTGGCGGCGAATTGAGGCTTTTTAGCGGCGCATTGGGGCACCTGCCGATACGCATATTGCCGCCGCCCGGTGTCGGGGCAATGGCATAAACCGCAATGCCTCGCGCCCCTGTAGGGAACGGGCTTGCCCGTTCCGCTTTCAGAACAAACCGAAGATAAAAAAGACAGCGTGGACTTAAAGTCTGAGCTGTCTTTTTTCGCCTTTTACACATTTAAAATCAGGTGCAGACGGAACGGGCAATGCCCGCCCCTACAATTACAATGTTGCGGCTTGCGCCGCGATTTATAGACACCTCTTCAGTCACCTGCGGTGACAGCTTCCCCTCAAGGGGAAGCCCGGCCACTCGCCGTGGCGGGCAGCTCGCGTGAAAGTAAAGTAAGCAGTAGTTTCTGTTGCCCGACCGGCGGCTGCGATGGAAACCGTTACATACGGAACGGGCAAATATGTTTACCTGACGGCAAAGGATTTAATGACACCTCATCCGGCTCGCTTCGCGACCCACCTTCCCCTCAAGGGGAAGGCATGGAGTGAGGCGCAGTACCGCGGCGCGATGCAAAACCGGTTTGCTCAATTGCCTCGACACCGTGCCGCCGCAAGCTTGCATCGCGCCCACGGGAAGCGATGCACCCTCGGTTTCTGACGCGCCCTCCGGTCGGGACACCAGAGATAAAAGTATCCGCAGGTGCGTCAAAGCGCCGCCAAAAAGCAACCCCACCGGCTCGTCCACTTCGTGTCCGACCCACCTCCCCTTACACAGGGGAGGCAATCGCGCCCGATAACTGCCGCAGCTCTCCTTACACAGGGGAGGCAATGGGAGGCGGAACCTTACGGTTTATGCCGTTGCTTC
>CAVFTR010000011.1:0-56812 GCA_963625685.1 bacterium | reverse complement strand
GCAAGAAAATGATAAATCCGCACGAATTCCGACTCTATTCAATTTCTTTTCAAGCGCGAAAGAAACAGTTGAACCTCCGGGCAGTCAGAGCTACAATGCCAACACCTCATTATGAGGACAAATTGATTGGAGGTCAGATGATGAATTATGAAGCAAACCCGTTTCAAGACTATGAATCGATCACCATTGATGAACTGAAGGATTGAGCCAACAGCCTATTGAATCTGGTAACGGAGGAACAGCGGCCGCTGCGCGTATTCATGAACAATGGCAAGGAGTTTCTGCTGTTCCCTCAGGAGCTACTCGCACCGATCTGCGACTCTGACTTTCGTTTGATCCTGCTGGCGGCAATGCGGCATGCGATGGGCAGAAACACTTGTATGCCTGTGGTGGTTTCCGATTATATCAAGCGTCATCTTCAGCTTCTGGATGATAAGTTTCTCGTACTGGCTACCGATGAGATTAGACGGTATTTTGAAGATTACGCAGAACACGAGCCGAATCCGAATCTTTGGCAGGGTCTTTTAGATGCACTTGAAACAGAGCAGAGAGAGCGTGCCCATCGTCAGGCAAGAAAAATTAGACCTTGCCCAACCTGTGGGAAGCCCTTGGAGGTCATGAGCATTACCGACAACGGACATTCACCCGGCGGCTTCGATGTAATTGCTCATTGCCAGAATTGCCACTCTGATTACGAGTGGTTCTGCGATAAGGATGGCGGTGTCTCAGATATGAAGCAGCATTTCTTTGGGTAAGGCGGTTGCAAACAGCGACGCTCATACGGACAAGGGCATTCTCGTATTTCAATATGCTTTCCCTTAAAATATCACTCAAATTACGGGAATGCGATAGTTATTGAGGGAAAGCGAGTTTCATCTTTAGAGAGCAAATGCGTGATGCTATTCTTTGTCTATAGCGCCGCAGCGCTTTCCTTTGCCGCCTTGATGAGCAGCTTTTTCTGATCCCCTATGCTGTGGCTCTTGCCTTCCGTGTTATCGTCACGGGATTTTTTTATTATTCGACTGTTTCATGCAGCCCTCATTTCCGGTCGGCAAACAGTAACATTATATTATAACAAACGTTCTGCCGCTTGTCACGCAAATATGAGCGGATGCGGCTGTGTGGCGAATAATTGGACATATAGCACAAATGTGACTGATGCTTTTCGTTGAAACGGCGAGATTAAACGAAAACGAAGATTTTGGTAAAATATTTCTGGCGGACCCAAAAATATATAAATGCCAGGAGGAAATTATGAAACAAAGGTCATTGAGCTTGACGCTCGCACTGCTGATGCTTCTGACGATCCTGCCGGTCGGCGCATTGGCTGCAAACGAAGAAGCAGGACAAAAATGCGGAGAAAAATTGACATGGACGCTGTCGGACGGCGGTACGCTGACGATCTCCGGCAGCGGTAAAATGGAAGATTACGGCGAAGAAAGCTCTGCGCCATGGGCGGAAAGTGACGTTTCAAATGTCATAATACAGCAGGGCGTAACAAGCATCGGGGCATATGCTTTTTACCTATGCATGGCAGCAAGCTTTGAGCTTCCCACCACTCTCGAGAGCATCGGCGCGCATGCGTTCGAGCTGTCCTGCGTCTCGGAGCTTGCCATACCCGCTGCCGTGAATACTATCGGTGCGGGAGCTTTCTCCGACTGTGCCTGTCTCACGTCCATCACCGTCGCCGAGGGAAACGGGAGCTTTTCGTCGGACAAAGGTGTATTGTACAAGGCAAAAGAGCTTATATGCTATCCGGCTGCAAAGGAAGGCACAGAGTATACCGTTGCAAACGATACGACGTCTATCGCCGCAAATGCCTTTGCGGGCAATACATATCTCAAAAGCGTTTCGATCCCGGACAGCGTAAAAAGCATCGGAGCAGGCGCTTTTTCCGACACGAGCATAAGCAGCGTCAGCTTCGGCGGCACAGCGGAGCAGTGGGAAAAGCTTACCGCAAATGTTGAGCTGCCGTCCGGGGTGCAGGTAAGCTGCACAGGGCATGTCTGCTCCTTTGCCGCTTCGTGGAGCAGCGACGGTGAAAGCCACTGGCACGCCTGCACCGGCTGCGGCGAGAAGCAAGACGAGGCCGCGCACACGGACAATGGCGGAGATGCCTGCACCGTCTGTAGCAGGCAGCTTCCCGAAACGCTCGCCGGGGGCGGCGGATGGTCTCTCACGCGCAGTGGCGTTCTGACGCTGAGCGGCGACGTGTCCCCTGACGACGGAGGGGTCATGCCCTGGAGCACGTATGCGGATAGGATAACAGCCGTCGAGATAGGCGCTGATGTAACGGGTATAGGCGACGGCGCACTCACCGGCTGCACGGCGCTCACCTCTATCACCGTCGATGCCGGAAACACGAGCTTTGCGGCATACGACGGCGTATTGTACAGGGCAAGCGAGCTCATCTGCTATCCAGCGTGCAAGACGGGCGAGAGCTATACGGTGACGGCCGGCACAACGGCGATCGCGGCACGGGCCTTTGCGAAAAATGAATATCTCAAAAGCGTTTCGATCCCCGAGAGCGTAAAAAGCATCGGGTCGGGCGCTTTTTCTTCATGCGAGGGGCTTTCGGATATCTATCTGCCGCAGGGCCTCACGGAGCTGTCCGAAAGCCTGTTTTCCGGCTGTAAGCAGCTCAAAGCGATAGCTATACCGCAGAGTGTAAAAAGCATCGGCGCAAACGCCTTTACAAACTGCACGAAGCTTGAAAGCGTGCAGCTGCCGGCCGGCCTTGAGAGCATCGGAGCCGAGGCGTTCTCCGGCTGCGCCTCCCTCCAAAAGCCGGAGCTGCCCGAGGACGTGAGCGTTGGCGAGAATGCGTTTAAGGGCACTAAGGAGGTGCATGAGTGCAGCTTCGCTGACTCTTGGAGCAGCGACGGCGAGAGCCACTGGCATAAGTGTACATCCTGCAATAAGACAAGCGAGCCGGCCGCGCACACGTATAACGGCGGCGTGTGCAGCGTCTGCGGACAGCAGCGCTCAGATACGCTCGCGGAGGGCGCGGCGGGCGGCCTCCGCTGGACGCTCACGCACAGCGGAACGCTGACCGTGAGCGGCGAGGGCGCGCTCTCTGCCGTTCCCATAGACGGAAGCTCCGAGCCCTGGCAGGCCTACACCGGCAGGATAATCGCCCTTGTGCTCGAAGACGGCGTTACGGCGGTCGGCAGCGGCAATTTTGCAGACTGCACGGCGCTCAGGAGCGTGAGCCTTCCCGCAAGCGTCACGGAGCTCGACCTCAAGGCCTTTTCCGGCTGCGCCTCGCTTGCCGTCTACAACGTCGCGGCCGGAAACCCCGCCTACGCCTCGGATAACGGCGTGCTGTTTGACGCGGGAAAGCTGAAGCTTTTGAGCTATCCCGCCGCGAGGGCCGGCGGCTCCTACGCCGTGCCGGGAACGGTGGGGAGCATAGCGGCTCGCGCCTTCGCCGGAGCTCGGCTTGTGAGCCTCACGGTGCCGGACTCCGTCACCTCCATCGGCGAGGGCGCGTTTTCCGGCTGCAAAAATCTTAAGAGCGTAAGGCTCTCGCAGAACCTCACAAGGCTCGAGGCCTCGCTCTTCTCCGGCTGCGCGGCGCTCGAGGAGATAAGCATACCCGACAGCGTCACGACGCTCGGCAAGGCAGTGTTCTCCGGCTGCGCCTCGCTGCGGGAGATAACGGTACCCGGCGGGGTAACGGTCATACCGGAGGAGGCCTTTTCCGGCTGCACATCTCTTGAAAAGCTGACGCTGCCAAAGAGCGTGTCGCACATAAAAAAGGACGCGTTTTCCGGCTGCGCGCTCAAAACGATAGACTACGCCGGCAGCGACACGGATTTCGGCAGGATCGAGACAGAGGGCGGCGGCGCGGAGATAAAGGAGGCCGAAAAGAGCTATACACGCACGGACCATGTCCACAGCTACACCGACACGGTCATCGCGCCTGCCTGCACCGAGCGCGGCTATACCCTCAGCGCCTGCGCCTGCGGGGATAAAAAGGAGGGCAGCTACAAGGCCCCTCTCGGTCACAGCTACAGGGACGGTATCTGCACGCGCTGCGGCATACTCGACCCGAGCCGCGACTCGGCGCACGAGCACGAGTTCAGGGCCGCCGTCACCGCACCGACCTGCGGCTCGGAGGGCTTTACGACCTACAGCTGCTCCTGCGGCGAGTGCTACACGAAGGACTATGTGAGCGCGCTGGAGCACAAGACGGAGCTGAGCGGTGCGCGCGCCGCCGGCTGCCTCAAGGGCGGCTACAGCGGCGACGAGACCTGCTCTATCTGCGGCAGGGTATTCAAAAGCGGCGGCGTCATCTACGCACTCGGACACGCGACCGAGCTGCGCGGCTTAAAGGCCGCGGGCTGCGCGGAGGCCGGCTACAGCGGCGATCTTCTGTGCACGAGATGCGGAGATATTGTAGAGCCCGGCAGGGCCGTCGATGCGCTCGGGCACAGATACTCCGGCGGAAAATGCACGGTCTGCGGCGCAAAGGAGCCGGAGTCGGCCGCCGTCCCCGTGTTCCGCGACGTTAAGAGCGGCGCGTTTTACTACGACGCGGTGCAGTGGGCCGTTAAAAACGGCGTCACCAACGGCACCGGGACCGACACCTTCTCGCCCGACGAGAGCTGCACGCGCTACCAGATAGTCCTGTTCCTCTGGCGCGCGGCGGGCATGCCCGAGGCGAAGGCCGCCGTGAGCTTTACGGACGTGAGCCCCGACGACAGCTTTTACAGGGCCGTCCAGTGGGCCTATGAATGCGGCATAACGCGCGGCACGGGCGGCGCTGCCTTCTCGCCGTACGCGCCCTGCACCCGCGCGCAGATAGTGACCTTCCTCCACCGTGCGGCGGGCTCACCGGCGGCAGACGGGCACTGCCGCTTCTTCGACGTCGCGTCCGGCGCATATTACCGCGGCGCCGTCGTCTGGGCCGCCGGCCGGGGCATAACCCTCGGCACGGGCGCCACTACCTTCTCCCCCGACGCGCCCTGCACCCGCGCCCAGGTCGTCACCTTCATCTACCGCGCGCTGAATAAATAGCCCCGGCTCCACGCTCCCGCCTCCCGGCGGGAGCCTTTTCAGACGCATCGAGCTCCCCGCGGCGCAAAAAAAGCGCAGCCGACTAAATTCGACTGCGCTTTTTCCCTGCCCGCACCATACGGCGGGGAACGCCGCGGGACGGTGAAAAGCTGCGGAGTTCACGGAAAGCCGGCAGGTGCATCGCAGTTTTGACAGAGCTGATTTTTGCTCAGGCAAGGCACAAAACTCAACGGCTGAGGTCTGCGATTTTTAAGCGAGAGCCGTGCGTTGCAGGCAAGGCTTTGCGATCGAGGAAGGCTGGCCTTGTGATCGAGCAAAACGCAGCCTGCGGCGTTCAGAGCCGCTTAAAAACGGGTTCGGATGCTCCCCTTATGCTTAAGCTCAGCTCAGAGAGCCGCCGCCCGCGGGCGGCTTATCAGTAATTTTTCTCGATATGACGGCAAAGGCTTGACACAGCGGGCTTGTACTGATATGATGCTAACAGGAATTTATCCTAATAACGCTTAAAAAAAGGGAGTCAATGCTATGAATAATGAAAACAAATACGCGGGCACGCAGACCGAGAAGAATCTTTGGGAGGCCTTCGCCGGAGAATCGCAGGCGAGAAACAAGTACAGCTATTTTGCCTCCGTTGCCAAGAAACAGGGCTTTGAGCAGATAGCCGCGCTGTTCCTGAAAACAGCGGAGAACGAAAAGGAGCACGCAAAGCTCTGGTTCAAGGAGCTGTGCGGCATCGGCGACACGGCCGAAAACCTGCTTGCCGCCGCCGAGGGCGAAAACTACGAGTGGACGGACATGTACGACGGCTTTGCCAGGACCGCCGATGAGGAGGGCTTCCCGGAGCTGGCCGCACGCTTCCGCCTGGTGGCCGCCGTGGAAAAGCATCACGAGGAGCGCTACCGCGCCCTGCTGCACAACGTGGAGATGGCGGAGGTATTCGCAAAGAGCGAGGTCAAGGTCTGGGAGTGCCGCAACTGCGGGCATATCGTCGTCGGCGAGAAGGCACCCGAGGTCTGCCCCACCTGCAATCATCCCCAGAGCTACTTTGAGCTGCACGCGGAGAACTACTGAGAAAAAACAAGAAAGAAACATTATAATACCGTTTTCAAAGGAGGAGCGTCACGATGAAGCAGAAGTTTTTTATTTGCGATCACTGCGGAAACATCATCGCGTTTGTAAAGGAGTCCGGCGTGCCCGTCGTCTGCTGCGGCGAAAACATGCGGGAGCTCGTTCCCGGAACGGAGGACGCGTCTGTCGAGAAGCACATCCCCGTTTTCAGCCATGAAAACGGCAGGGTCTGCGTCGAGGTCGGCTCGGTGCTTCACCCGATGAGCGAGGAGCACCACATTGAATGGATCTCGCTCCAGACCAGGTACGGCAATCAGCGCAGGGAGCTGTGTCCCACGGGCGAGCCGCGCACGAGCTTTGCGGTCGAGGAGGGCGACGAGGTCGAGGCCGTTTTTGCCTACTGCAACCTCCACGGCCTGTGGGAGGCGTAAGACCGCGGGCAATCAAGGAAGCGAATACGGGCGCTGCTTTCCCGTAAATATATAAAGATAAGGAGAATCGACCATGAGAAGTATCACTAAGCTTGAGCTGCAGTATGCACACCGTTTCTACGGCTTCAAGGGCGAAGCGCAGTACCTTCACGGCCACACGGGCTTTCTTACCATCGAGGTAGAGGGCTCGGTCAACGAGGGCGTGAACATGGTGTTCCCCTGCAACGAGATCAAAAAGACCGCGTGGGACGTGCTCAAAAACTTTGACCATGCGCTGATCCTGCGCCGCGACGACCCGCTGCTGCCCGCCGTTCTCGGCGTGTACGAGGAGCAGGGCATCAGGGACGGGCATCCCAACAACTGCATGAAGGGGCCCGCCTTCCAAACGGAGCTGGCGACCGCCTATCCCGACTGCCGTCTGGTGGTCACGAAGGAGACCATGACCGTGGAGGGTATGATCAGGATCGTTTACGAGCTGCTCAAGGACAGGCTGAACATCGTAAAGCTTACCTTTGTCAGCGGAGACAACACGGCCTCCGAGGAGTTCCCGTCCGATCTTGAGGTGGATCGCTGTCCGCTGTGCGGCATCGCTCTGGATGAAAACGGAGTCTGCCCCAAGTGCGGATACCGGAAAGTCTGAGAGCAAAACATAAAAAGGCGCCCGCTCTGTCCGAAACAGGGCAGGCGCCGGCAAAACGGAGAACAGACAGATGACAGTAAGAAGAGATACCAGACAGCGCCGCCTGGTACTGCGGGCGGTGCAGTCGCGCTGCGACCACCCTACGGCGGAGCAGATATATGAGACCGTCCACGCGGCGGACCCGAGGATAAGCCACGGTACGGTGTACCGCAACCTCAATTGCCTGTCGGAGGACGGGGTCATAAGCCATGTGCGCGTCCCCGGCGCGGACCGCTACGACCTGCGCACGGAGCTGCACTACCATGTGCTGTGCATAAAATGCAGGAGGGTCGTCGACGCGCCGTTTCCGTACAAGCCGTCTCTCGACGAGGAGATGGCGAGGCAGTCGGGCTGCGATATCGTCCGCCACAGGATGCTTTTCGAGGGGATATGTCCCGATTGCAGAGACGGAGAGTAGCGCATGAATCATTTAGCAACGTCAAGAGAAACGATACTCAAGCTCAGCCGCGAGCTCGTATGGCGGCACGGCTGGTCGAGGCTCAGCATACGCTCGGTCGCGGCGCAGTGCGGCGTGTCGGTGGGCTCGGTCTACCGGCATTTCGACTCCAAGACCGAGCTCGTCAGCGCGGTGACGGAGAGCATCTGGCGCGAGCTGTTCCACCGCGCCAAGGACGAGCCGCCGTTTGAGGATATCTGCGAATGTATCACGTGGATGTACGCGCAGATGGAGCGCGGCAGCCGGCAGTACCCCGACTTCTTCTCGCTGCACTCCATGGGCGTCATGCGCGAGGACTTGCCCGACGGACGGCAGCGCATGCAGGAGACCTGGCGGCACATAAGCGACGGCCTGAGCGCCGTTCTGATGCGCGACGCGCAGGTCAGGCCGGACGCGTTCAGCGGGACCTTTTCGGCCGAGGGCTTTGCGGGTATCCTGTTCTCGCTGATGCTGTCGTCGCTGATGCGCCGGGACTACGACCCCGCTCCCGTGCTGGAGCTCGTAAGCAGGACGGTATACTGAGCCTCCCCGTGCGGGGGCCCTGGTATGCCGCAGAGTGAACAATGTTCACAAAGGGCTGTGCCATGAAAGTAAAACGCAGAACTTTACTGCTTCTCGCCTGTCTTGTGTGGAGCGCGGCGGGAGGAAACGTCCTGGGGATAGGGCTCGCGGCCTACCCCGGCCACCGCTCGGCGGCAAATTATCTGCTGTCCGCGCTGGTTTTTGCCCTGTTTCAGATATTTATCTTCGGCAGGCTGGTGAAAAAACACAGCGCGAGGATCGCGGCGTATCCCGACGGACGGTATTTCTTTCTGAAATTTTTTGACGGGAGATCCTTTGCGATCATGGCCGTGATGATCTCCGGCGGCCTCGGCCTGCGCTCGAGCGGGCTTGCGCCGGAGCGCTTTATAGCGGTGTTTTACACCGGCCTCGGCGCGTCGCTGCTGCTGGCCGGACTGCTGTTCGGGCGCAATTTCGTCCGTGCGGCCCCAAAATTAAAAGGAGACTGATATTATGAGATTGCTGCTTCTGCTTGCCGTTTTTGCCATTGCTCTTCTCGTCATCTTTATAATGATCGGTTTAGGTAAACACTGATCAAACCAAGGAGCCTGTCATGGAATTTGCAATAACCTTTCTGGAGGGGTTCATCTCCTTCATCTCGCCCTGTATGCTGCCGCTTCTGCCGCTGTATATCTCGTACTTTGCCGGCGGAGCGGACAAAAAGCATAAGGTCTTTCTCAGAGCGCTGAGCTTTGTGCTCGGCTTTACGGTCGTGTTCAGCCTGCTCGGGCTGTTCGCCGGAACGCTGGGCGCGTTTCTCAGGGAATACAGAACGGCGGTCAACATTGTCCTCGGCGCGCTGATAATCATCTTCGGCCTGTCCTATCTTGAGGTGATCAGGCTGCCGTTTTTCAAGGGCATAAGGAACGGACGGACGGCGGACACCGTCGTGTCGGCCTTCCTGTTCGGCATCGTCTATTCGGTCAGCCTGACGCCCTGCATCGGAGCGTTTCTCGGCTCGGCGCTGGCGCTTGCCGGAGCCTCGGGCACGGCGCTCAAGGGCGTGCTGCTGCTGGTCACATATTCGCTCGGCCTCGGCGTGCCGTTTCTGATCTCGGCGCTGCTGATAGAAAGGCTGAACACGGCGTTTACGTTTATAAAAAGAAACTACCGGGTCATAAACATCGTCTGCGGCAGCTTCCTGATCCTAATGGGGCTTCTCATGGCTCTGGGGCAGATGGACGCCGTCACGGCGCTGTTTTCGTAAGGAGATGAATGATGCATTTTGATTTTAAGAACAAGCGCGTGAAATACGCCCTGCTCGCCGCGGTTTTTGCCCTGCTTATCGCGGGGGCGGCCATAGCCTATCCCTCGCTCACCAGGCAGTACGAGCAGACGATGCAGTCGCAGCAGCCGCAGCTGAGCGAAACGCCGGACACGTCCGCGCCTCCGACGGGCAATGCGGGAGCCGCGGAGGAAAACAGCGGCGGCACGTCCGGCGAGGGCAATCAGCCCACGCCGGAGCCCGGCGGCTCAGGCGGAGCGGCGATCCCCGAAAGCAGCCAAAAGCCCGCGGAGACAAAGTCTCCCGCAAATACGCAGAGCCCCGAACAGACGGCAGGGCCGAGCTCCACGAGCAGACCTTCTCCCACGGGCACGCCCGCTCCCACGGTAAGGCCGTCCCCCACGGGCACGCCCGCTCCCACGAGCCGTCCCGCGCAGAGCGCGGCGCCGACGAAGGCCCCCTCCCCCACGCCGAGCGCGGCTCCGGCGACGCCCGCGCCGAGGAGGAACACCGCGCCCGATTTCACGGTGCTCGATCCAAGCGGCGGCAGCGTCCGGCTGTCGGGCAAATTCGGCAAGCCCATCGTCATAAACTTCTGGGCGACATGGTGCTCGCCCTGCCGGCAGGAGCTGCCCGATTTCAACAGGCTCTACAGCGAGTACGGCGGCAGGATAACCTTCATGATGGTCAACCTCACCGACGGCAGGCGCGACACGGTCGAGGGCACGAAGAGCTTCGTCGCGCAAAACGGCTATACCTTCCCCGTATATTTTGACACGAGCTCCGCCGCGGCGAACGCCTACGGCGTATCCTCGATACCGCAGACCACCTTTATCGACCGCAGCGGCAACGTATACACGACGCGCATCGGCGCGATGAACGAGGCGACGCTGCGGGGCTATCTCGACGCTCTCCTGAGCTGAAGCCGGAAAAATGAAACTGAAATTGGCTCCCGTCCGAGGACGGGAGCCTTTTCTTATTAACAGCTCTGCTGCTGCGTGAAGATATCCGCGCAGCGGGGGAGCTTGAGGGGGCAAGGCCCGCCTCAAGTCAGATAAACCGCCGTCGAGATCCTTGAGGGCTCAAGGATCTCGGTAAAAGCATTTTGAAGGTCTTCAAAATGCTCGGCGGCCAATGCAGTCAAAAAAGTTCCTCACGGGACTTTTTTGACAAAGTGGCTCCCGTCCGAGGACGGGAGCCGGTGTATTTTGTGCGCCTTCCGCGTTTTACGGAAGACTGGGATACCGAATTATTTGCCGCCGCCTGACCAGCGCCAGATGAGGGTCACGATCTGACCGCGGGTGCAGTCGCCGTCGGGGGAGAACATATTATCGCCCGTGCCCTTGGTGACGCCGTTCTTGACAGCCCACAGCACCGCGTCGTAATAGTATGCGTCCATCGCGACGTCGGTGAAGGGATTTGCCGCGGCGGCAGCGGGGGTCTTCGCCGCGCGGTGCAGCATGGTCACGATATGTGCGCGCGAGCACTTCATTCCGGGCGAGAAGGTGGTTGCGCTCGTGCCCTTGACGATGCCGTTCTCGACCGCCCACAGCACCGCGTCATAGCAGTAGCTGTCCTTTTCCACGTCGGTGAAGGACATGCTGGTGCTCTTGGGAGCGGGAGAGCCCGCGTTGCGCCAGAGCATGGTGACCGCCTCTGCGCGGGTGCAGGTGCTGTCGGGAGCAAAGTGCATATCGTCAACGCCCTTGGTGACGCCCATCATGACCGCCCACAGCACCGCGTCGTAGTAGAACTCGCCCTTCCTGACGTCGACGAAGGGGTTGATCGCCTTATACATGGCCTTGAGCTCAACGTCCTTGGCGGGCATCGTGAAGCTCGTTTCGGCCGCCATCGCGTCCTTGAGCGTCACGTCGCCGGATACGACGACCCACTTGTCGAACATCATGTCCTCGGGGGCCTTGTCGGCCTTGATCGTGACCGTCGCGTCCCTGGCGTACTCGCCGGAGCCGGAGCCGCCCGTTACGGTGAGCTTATACTTCATCACCGGCGCGGGGCTCATATCCTTCCAGACGGCCGTGACGGTAGTGTCCGCATTGACGGTGATCTTGTCTCCGACGGATTTTTCCGTGCCGTTAACGCTCCAGGCCTTGAACTCCTTGCCGGCGGGCGCTGTGAGCTTGCACTCGGGCAGCGTGTACTGCGAGCCTTCCTCGACCATCACGCTGTCCATCGTGCCCGTACCGCCGTTTTTATCGAAGCTCACGGTATACTCGACGACGTGCTCGTCGCACTTGACACCGAAGATAATGGTCTCGGGATCATCCTTCGGAGTCCACATCATCGTCTTGCTGTTGTACTGCAGAACGATGGACGGGTCAGGGGTGTTCAGAACATAGCTGCTGTCCGCCTCGTGCTTTATCCTGCTGTCGGTGCTGTACTGATTGCAGTATACCGAGGGAACAAGCTTTATAGTACATTCATATACGCCGTTTACGAGCGTGGGCGCGGATGTATATGTAAAGCCGCCGTCGAGCAGGCCGTAGTATTCACCGCCCTTGCCGCTGGGAGCATTGCTGCACAGGACCGCAACGAGCTTGTCGCCGAGGCCGCTGATATTATCGGTCGTGGGGTAGCCGGGCACGGGCGCGATCGGCTCGAATATCTGTCTGAAGGAATAATCGTTGGTGGCGGTATTTGCATCTGAAGTGTGGGGCTTTTTGCCGTTTACCGTCAGCTCGGTTTGCGCAACAAGCCTATAGCCTGCCTTTGGTACGGCTACAACGGATACCTCATAGTAATAGCCCGGCTGGAACTCCTCGCCTTTGTTGGGATCAACTTTCTCGTACTCTCCCGCAGCCGCTTTCCACCAAATGACAAAAAGCGTACCATCATTGCGGCGCAGCGTCTCCACGCTGTCTGCGGGCACGCTTTCATAGGCAGGCTCGAAGCTCAACTTTTCACCCAGCTTCGGCTCGGGGATCACCATGTTTACTTTGGTGATCGTCGCGGGCTGCATATCCTTGAAGACGCAGCTGAGGTACGCCTGATTCAGTGCGGGAATCACCCCCGCTTTACAAGGCTGTCCGTTTACTGTTCCGCTGAAGTCTTTATCAATGGTAAAACCGGTTTTGGGCGCGGCATAGATAAACACCATATAATAGTAGTGGTTTACGTCGAAGGCCTCATTCTCATTCAAGAATGTCCAGTCCTCGACTTTTGTAGTGTCAGGGTCCTTGTCCTTGGCGAGCTTCTTCCAGGCTACCGAACTATGCTTCACCCCGTCTGCGGGCGTGCTTGCAAGTGACGTCGGCATCTCATCCGGCGTCTTGCCGGCCTCCGGGGCGGTTATCGTGGCGGCTATGGAGGTGATCGTCATGTCATCCGCCAGCGCGGCCGCCGGAACGAGGCTTACTATCATGAGCAGACATATGACCATGCTCAACAGTCGTCTTTTCATTCTGCTTTCTCCTTTCTGCGTTTGGGCGCCGTACAGGCATCGTACAGTTATAGTTTAACCGACGGAAAAGCGTAAAGCAGTAGAAAATACCACACATTCCAATAATACGTCTTGACATTAGTTGAGTCTGTGTCGTAAGCTTATGAAAAAACGGAATACGTTCACTTTGAACAGTATTTAATTATACAAATTTGGCGAATTGTATTGACACGCGCTCTTTTGTATGGTATCTTCAAGACACCTGACAGGAAGAGGGCACTCTGAGAGAAAGGTACCTTCCACTTACCTATCAGCGCCAAAATATTTCACCATGCCCTCATACGAGGGCATATTTTATTGCCGGAGGACGGATAAATGCAGACAAGAGTAGCTGTAATGGCCATCATAGTCGAGGAAATGGACGCAGTCGATAAGCTCAATGCGACGCTGCACGATTTTTCCGCGTATATCATCGGACGTATGGGGCTCCCGTACGAAAAGCGCGGCATACACATCGTGTCCGTCGCGCTGGACGCGCCGCAGGACGAGATATCCGCGCTCGCCGGGAGGCTCGGGAACGTGGGCGGTCTGAGCGTCAAGACCGCGTACTCGAACGTGACGGAGAATGCTTGAGCTCATAAGCCGCCTCGCCGAGGAGCATCGGCTGACGCTCGAAGAGTATGAGCGCCTTGTCTCGGGGCAGAGCGCCGAGGGCGCGCGCCTTGCCGCGGCGAAGGCCGACAGCGCCCGCCGCGCGGTGTACGGCACGGACGTGTACATCCGCGGCCTTATCGAGGTGGGCAACGTCTGCCGCAACGACTGCTACTACTGCGGCATCCGCCGCTCAAACGCCGGCTGCGAGCGATATGTGCTCGGGCAGGATACGATCCTCGGCTGCTGCGCCGAGGGCTACGCCCTGGGCTTCCGCAGCTTCGTGCTCCAGGGCGGCGAGGGCGTCATGCCGGTCGGCGAGATCTGCGCCATCGTCTCGCGCATACGCGCGGAGTATCCCGACTGCGCGATCACCCTGTCGCTGGGCGAATATCCGGCGGAGGACTACCGCCGCATGCGCGAGGCCGGGGCGGACCGCTACCTTCTGCGCCACGAGACCGCCGACAGCGAGCATTACCGGATGCTGCATCCGCCGGAGCTGTCCCTTGAGAACCGTATGCGCTGCCTGTCCGAGCTTAAGCGGCTCGGCTTTCAGACCGGCTGCGGCTTCATGGTCGGCTCGCCGTATCAGACGGCGCGGACGCTGGCAAAGGACCTGAAGTTTATCGAGAGCTTTCAGCCGGACATGTGCGGCATAGGCCCGTTCATGCCCCACCGGAAAACTCCGCTGCGCGGCTTCCCCGCCGGAACGGCGGAGCAGACGGTATATCTTCTCTCGCTCATAAGGCTCATAAAGCCGAACATCCTCCTGCCCGCGACGACCGCGCTGGGCAGCGTGAGCCCCGACGGCCGCGAGCGCGCCCTGTGCGCCGGCGCGAACGTCATAATGCCGAATCTGTCGCCCTACGCCGAGCGAAGCAAGTACTCGCTTTACGACAACAAGCTTTCAAGCGGCAAGGAATCGGCGCAGAATCTGGCTCTTCTGAAAAGCTCCGTGCAGGCGCTGGGCTACCGTATCGTGACTGCGCGCGGAGATATAAAAAAAGACTGACCACACCCCCCATCTGCCGGAAAGAGCGATCTGACCGCAAGAAAGGAGAAAACTATGGCAATTTACGACCCGCGCTCACTTCGCGCCGAGGAATTCATAAGCGACGCGGAGATACGCGAGACCATCGCCTACGCGGAGGCGAACAAGCATAATCTTGAGCTTATAGACGCGCTGCTGGAAAAGGCGCGTCCGAAAAAAAGCGGGAGCGGCGTGACCTGCGCGGGGCTTTCCCACCGCGAGGCCTCGGTGCTTCTGGCCTGCGACATCCCGGAGAAGATCGAGCAGATGTACGCGCTCGCGCGCGAGATAAAGCTGGCCTTCTACGGCAACAGGATAGTCATGTTCGCACCGCTGTATCTGTCAAACTACTGCGTAAACGGCTGCGTGTACTGCCCGTATCACTATAAAAACCGGCACATCGCGCGGAAAAAGCTGACGCAGGAGGAGATACGGCGGGAGGTCATCGCCCTGCAGGACATGGGGCACAAGCGCCTTGCGATAGAGGCCGGCGAGGACCCCGTTAATAACCCCATCGAGTATATCCTCGAATCCATCCGCACCATCTATTCCGTCCACCACAAAAACGGCGATATCCGCCGCGTGAACGTGAATATCGCCGCCACCACGGTCGAAAACTACCGGAGGCTCAAGGAGGCCGGCATCGGCACATATATACTGTTCCAGGAGACCTACAACAAGGAAAGCTATCTCAAGCTGCACCCCACGGGGCCGAAGCATGATTACGACTACCACACCGAGGCCATGGACCGCGCCATGCAGGGCGGCATAGACGACGTGGGCCTGGGCGTGCTCTTCGGGCTGGAGGGCTATCAGTACGAGTTTGCCGGGCTTCTGATGCACGCCGAGCACCTCGAGGCCGTTCACGGCGTAGGGCCGCACACGATAAGCGTGCCGAGGATAAAGCATGCCGACGACATCGACCCCGACGCGTTTGAAAACAGCCTGTCGGACGAGCTTTTCGCAAAAATAACCGCCTGCATACGCATCGCCGTGCCGTACACCGGCATGATAATCTCCACCCGCGAGAGCGAGGCCGTGAGGGGACGGCTGCTCACGCTTGGCATCTCGCAGATAAGCGGCGCCTCGCGCACCTCCGTCGGCGGCTATACCGAGGACGAGCGCCCGCACGACAGCGAGCAGTTTGACGTGTCCGACCAGCGCACGCTCGACGAGGTAGTCAGATGGCTGATGGAGCTTGAGCACATCCCCTCGTTCTGCACGGCCTGCTACCGCGAGGGCAGAACGGGCGACCGCTTCATGAGCCTGTGCAAATCGGGGCAGATACTCAACTGTTGCCACCCCAACGCGCTCATGACGCTTGCCGAATACCTTGTCGATTACGCGGCCCCCGAGACGAAAAGGCTCGGCTTCGAGCTCATAGACCGGGAGCTTGAAAAGATACCGAAGGAAAAGATCAGGCGCATTGCGGCGGAGAATATCGAGAAGATAAAGTCCTCGGACAAGAGAGATTTCAGATTTTAACGGAGGCAAAGCATGGACCTGAACTCTACCGTCAGCGCTCAAAGGCTGCATATAGGCTTTTTCGGGACCGTCAACAGCGGAAAATCGAGCCTTGTAAACGCCCTGACCGGGCAGAAGCTCTCCATCGTTTCCGATACGAGAGGGACGACGACCGACCCCGTGCAGAAGGCCATGGAGCTGCTGCCCTTGGGCCCCGTCGTCATCATAGATACCCCCGGCCTCGACGACGGGACGGAGCTCGGCAGGCTCCGCATCGAGCGCACGATGCAGATGCTGAGAAAAACCGATATCGCGGTCATCGTTACGGACGCCGCCGAAAAAAACGCGGAGACCGAGAGCTTCATCGAAAAGGTCAGAGCAAGGGGCATACCGTATATACTTGTCAGGAATAAATGCGACCTTGACGATACCGGCGCCGCGGACGGCGGCGTGCTGTCCGTCAGCGCAAAAACGGGAAAGAACCTCGACGAGCTCAAAAGGCGCATCGCCGCGAGCGTACCGGCCGCGAGGTCGGAAAGACGGCTCGTTTCGGACCTGCTGAAAAAGGGCGACAGCGTCGTTCTCGTCGCTCCGATAGACGGGTCCGCCCCGAAGGGCAGGCTGATACTGCCCCAGCAGCAGACGATACGCGACATTCTCGACGTCGGAGCTATCTGCACGGTCGTTCAGCCGGAGGAGCTTGCCTCCTCGCTCGGCCTGTTAAGGGAGCCGCCGCGGCTGGTCGTCTGCGACTCGCAGGCCTTCGGCCGCGTTGAGCCCCTCGTTCCGGAGAGCGTCGCCCTGACCTCGTTTTCGATACTCTTTGCACGGTACAGGGGAAATTTCGAGCAGCTCCTTCACGGAGCCGCCGCGCTCGACCGTCTTAAGGACGGCGACACCGTGCTCATAAGCGAGGGCTGCACCCATCACCGCCAGTGCGGGGATATCGGCACCGTCAAGCTGCCCGCCTGGCTGAAAAAATACACGGGCAGGGAGCTGAGCTTCCGCTTCACCTCCGGCGGCGAATTTCCCGAGGAGCTTTCGGGCATCGAGCTGGTCATCCACTGCGGCGGCTGCATGCTCAACGAAAAGGAGCTCACGGGCAGGCTCAGGCTCTGCGCGGCCGCGGGAGTCAGCGTCACGAACTACGGCGTCGCCATAGCGAAAATGCACGGGATCCTGGGCCGCGCGCTGTCGCCGTTCCCGGCGCTTGCCGCGCAATTTCCGGGCTGACAAAGCGAAAAAGTCCGGCAGGACCATTGAAGGTCCTGCCGGATTCATTTTGTCGGATAGTTAAGCAAGCGCCACATCCAGCACCATCATCAGCGCAAAGCCGAGCGCCGCGCCGACGGTGCCGATATTGCTGTGCTCTCCCGCCTGAGCCTCGGGGATAAGCTCCTCCACCACGACATAGATCATGGCTCCGGCGGCGAAGGCCAGCAGATACGGAAGGACGGGCGTGATAAGCGAGGCGAGCAGTATCGTGAGCAACGCCCCGATGGGCTCCACCGCGCCGGAGGCCGCGCCGTAAAGAAAGGCCCGGCCCTTTTTCATCCCGCCGGAGACCAGAGGCGCGGAGACGATGGCTCCCTCCGGAAAGTTCTGTATGGCGATTCCCGCAGCCAGCGCCAGAGCCGAGGCAGGCGTAACTGCCGTGCTGCCCTCCAGCATGGCGGAGAGCACCACGCCGACAGCCATGCCCTCCGGGATATTGTGCAGCGTCACCGCCAATATCAGCATGAAGGACTTATTCAGCCCCGCGGGAAGCCCCTCCGGCCTATCGTCGTTCAGATGAAGATGCGGGATGAGCGTATCCAGAGCCAGAAGAAAGCCCACTCCCAGCAGAAAGCCGCCCGCCGCCGGCAGCCACGCCGGAGTCCCCGCCGCCTCCGCCATCTCCATGGCGGGGATCAGCAGCGACCAGACGGAGGCCGCGATCATCACTCCGGCGGCAAAGCCCAGCAGCGCCTTTTGCAGGCGCGCCCCCATTTCACGTCTGAGGAAAAACACCGCGGCGCAGCCCAGCGCCGTGCCGGCGAAGGGCAGCAGGAGCCCCGCAAGGAGCTGACAGGTCGTGCTTTCGTTCATTTACCGAAGCGGGCCGCTGCTACAGCACCAGCGACGGCGCGGTATAGACGCGCGTCTTCAGCTCGCTGTTGAGCATATACAGCCCCTTGCTGTCGCCCCCGAACAGCTCCATCTTGGTGATGAGGTCAGAGGCGCTCTTCTCCTCCTCGCCCTGCTCCTTGATGAACCAGTCGAGCATCTGCATGGCGCGGAAGTCCTTTGCCTCGTATGCCGCCGCGTAGATGGCGTCGATGCTTGCGGTCACGAATTTCTCGTGCTCGAGAGCTTTGACGAGCGGCGTCATGCTGTCGCCCCTCTCCCACTCCGGCCCTGCGATCGCCTTGAGGCAGACGTGCTCGCCGTTGTTCTGCAGATACTGATAAAACAGCATCGCGTGATCCCGCTCCTCCTGCGCCTGGACCTTGTACCAGTTTTCAAAGCCGTCCAGTCCGACGGATGCATAGTAATTGGCAAAGTCCAGATACAGATAGGCGGAGTAAAACTCCTTGTTCACCTGCTCGTTGAGCAGCTTCAATACGTTTGCGTTCATGGTGTTCCTCCTTTGATATCAGTCGTTTTATTTTGACACTCCGGACAGACATACCGGATCCTCAGGTCGTAGGAAAGGATCTGCTGTCCGAGTGCGCTTTCAAGATGGCTCTTGATGTCCTTCAGATAAACATCCGTGATCCTTCCGCATTTGCAGCAGATCATATGGTCGTGCCGCTCCGTCCGGTCGTACCGGTCAGGCGAGCCCGGCTCGGTGATGCGGAGCAGCAGGCCCTTCTCCGCCAGGGCGTTCAAATGCTTATACACGGTTCCCATGGCGATGCTGGGATGATCCTTTTTCATCTGCATGAACACCTGCTCCGCCGTCGGGTGCTGCTGAAGCTCCATGACGGTGGCCAGTATTTCCTCTGCATACTTTGACATATGATCCCCCCTCGTTTCAAGAATAAGAATTATTCTTGTTCTCAGTATACCGCATCTTTTCCTCCCTGTCAAGGGGGTAAAAGAAAATTCGGGCGGCTTTTGCGAGACTCACTTTCGCCCAGGCATAAGCTGACGGGTGAAAGCTATACTGTGAAGGCCGTGAAAAACGGCGTCACCAGGGGCACCGGGGCAGACACCTTCTCGCCGTGCTTGCCCTGCACATGCGCCCGGGTCGTCGCCTTCATCTACCGCGCGCTGAACAAATAACTACAGCTCCACGCTCCCGCCTCTTGCGGGAGCTTTTTCAGGCGCGGCGGATAAGAAAAGCTCCCGAACAAGTGTTCGGGAGCTTTTGCTGTAATATTCAGGATTCGGGGCTCGTCAGGCGCTTGCCGAGTAGGTGAAGCTCACGCCGGGATAGCGCGTCTGCGGATCGATCCTCGAGCCGTTTATGTACATCTCAAAATGCAGGTGCGGGCCGGTGGACATGCCGGTCGAGCCGACATAGCCGATGGTCTGGCCGCGGGAGACGGTCTGTCCTGCGGAGACCGCGCGCGAGGACATGTGCGCATAGAGCGTCTGCATGCCGTTGCCGTGGTCGATCATGACATAGTTGCCCCAGCCGCCGTTCCAGCCGTCGGACGAATAGACGACCGTTCCGGAGTCGGCAGCGTAGATGGCGCTGCCGTAGCTTGCGCCGATATCCGTGCCGCCGTGGTTTTTGTACTCGCCCGTTATGGGGTGGGTGCGCGGGCCCTGACGGCTTGTTATATAGGTGCAGTAGCTCGGCCATACGAGGTTGCCGGTGCCGACAGTGCTGCCTCCGCTGCCGCTGCCGCCGTCATTCTTCTTCTGCTCCTCCTGCTGCTTGTTGAGCTCTGCGACCTTCGCCTGAATGTCGGCGTTAAGAGCCTTTTCCTGAGCCGACAGCTCGTTTAGAATGGAGGAATTGGAGCTTATGCTGCTCTGGAGGGTGGAGATGACCGCCGTCGCCTCGGCGATGTCCTTTTCCTGCTGGACCTTGAGGGCCTCGAGCTCTGTCTTGCTGTCCTCCATCTCGGCCTTGGCCTGCTCGTACTCGGCCTTTACGGCCTTGAGGTCCTCGACCGACTGACGGTATGCCTCCTCAAGCTCCTTATCGCTTCTCATGATATCGCCGATATCGTCGATAAGGCTCAGGAACTCGCCGATGCTGCTGGCGCCCAGGAGCACCTCAAAATAGCTGTATCTGCCCGACTCCTCCATTGCGCGGACGCGGACCTTATATTTCTCAAGCTGAGCGTCCGCGACCTTCTGGGCCTCGTCGACCTCCTCGGTCTTCTGCTCGATAAGCTGCGTGTGCAGCTCGATCTGCTCGTTGAGATTGAGTATCTGCTTTACGGTGACGGCGTTTTTCTCATCCAGCGCATTTTTGAGCGCTATCTGATCGCTCTGCTGGCTCTGGAGAGAATTGATCGTCGACTGGATGCTGTTCTTCTGGCTCGAAAGCTGCGACTTCTGAGTCTTCAGGGCGTCGATCTCCGACTGCGTGACGGCGAAGGCCGAAACGGACATGTACGAGAGCATGGCGCTCATCGTCATTACAAGAGCCATCGCGAAGGCCAAAAGCTTTTTCGATTTCTTCTTAAGCATAATGTTCTCCTTGGGGTGCAAAGTGGTTACCATAATATTATACACCCGATGTCAAGCTGAGGGCTTTTAATATCACGGTCTGCCCCTATTATGCCATAAGCGGGGCCCTGTTTTGTTAATAAAGTATGATGAAAATGTAAAAACACCTCCGAAGCGAATGCCTCGGAGGTGTGAATGGTTTTTTCTCAGAACAGGCCGTTTGCGGTGAAGATGGCCGCGAAAACGGTGGAAACGACGGTCATGAGCTTGATGAGGATGTTGATCGACGGGCCGGAGGTGTCCTTGAACGGGTCGCCTACGGTGTCGCCGACGACGGCTGCCTTGTGGGCGTCGGAGCCCTTGCCGCCGTGGTGGCCTTCCTCTATGTACTTCTTTGCGTTATCCCACGCGCCGCCGGCGTTGGACATGAACATTGCCATCATGACGCCGGAAACGAGGGAGCCTGCCAGCAGGCCCGCAAGAGCGGTCGAGCCGAGGATGATGCCGACTGCCAGGGGAGCGACGACCGCCATGATGCCGGGAACGAGCATTTCCTTGAGAGCCGCGGTGGTGGAGATCGCAACGCAGGTCTTGTAGTCGGGCTTTGCGGTGCCTTCCATGACGCCGGGGATCTCGCGGAACTGGCGGCGGACCTCCTCGATCATGCTGTAGGCCGCCTTGGAAACGGAGTCCATGGTCATTGCCGAGAATACGAAGGGGAGCATGCCGCCGATGAGCAGTCCGATGACGACGGTGGGGCTGGTAAGAGCGACCTGCGCGTCGGCAAGGCCGGTGGCCTGGGTGAAGGATACGAACAGAGCCAGCGCGGTCAGAGCGGCAGAGCCGATGGCGAAGCCCTTGCCCATTGCAGCGGTGGTGTTGCCGACCGCGTCGAGCTTATCGGTGATCTCGCGGACGGAGTGGTCAAGGCCGCTCATTTCCGCGATGCCGCCGGCGTTATCGGCGATGGGGCCGTATGCGTCGACAGCGACGGTGATGCCGGTGGTGGAGAGCATGCCGACCGCGGCAAGAGCTATGCCGTAGAGGCCTGCGAACTGATATGCAATGAAGATGCTGACGCAGATAAGGAGAACGGGTACCCAGGTGGACATCATGCCGACTGCGGTGCCGGAGATGATGGTGGTAGCCGAGCCCGTCTCGGACTGCTGAGCGATCTTCTGAACAAACTTGTAATCGCCGGAGGTGTAGACCTCGGTGACGATGCCGATGACGAGGCCGACGACCAGGCCGGAAACTATCGCCCATGCCGGGCCGTAGCTGCCGAGCATGACCTTGCTCAGGGCAATGGATGCCACGACGACGAGAAGTGCGGAAACATAGGAGCCCATCTTGAGCGCCGCGTGGGGGTTCGAGCCCTCCTTGCCGCGCACGAAGAAGGTAGCAATGACGGAGGCCGCGATGCCGCAGGCCGCGATGACCAGCGGGAAGATGATGGTCAGGTCGCCGAACAGCTCCATAACGGATGCGACTGCGCCCAGGGTCATTGCGGAGATGATGGCGCCGACATAGCTCTCGAAGAGGTCTGCGCCCATGCCGGCGACGTCGCCGACGTTATCGCCGACGTTGTCCGCGATGACAGCGGGGTTGCGGGGGTCGTCCTCGGGGATACCGGCCTCGACCTTGCCGACGAGGTCAGCGCCGACGTCGGCCGCCTTGGTGTAGATACCGCCGCCGACACGCGCGAACAGAGCGATCGAGCTCGCGCCGAGGGAGAAGCCGAACAGAACGTTCGTGTCATTGAAAATGAGATACAGCACGCTTGCGCCGAGAAGGCCGAGGCCGACGACGCACAGACCCATGACAGAGCCGCCGGAGAAGGCGATCGACAGAGCCTTGTTCATGCCGCTGGTCCTGGCTGCGTTTGCGGTACGGACGTTGGCCTTGGTGGCAACGTTCATGCCGATGTAGCCCGCGAGGATGGAGAACAGAGCGCCGCACAGGAAGCACAGCGCAGTCGTCCAGCTCTTAAGGAACACGCCGATGGCTACGACCAGAACAACGATAAAGATCGCAAGGATCTTGTACTCCGCAAAAAGGAACGCCCTTGCGCCGTCATTGATGGCGGCGGCGATCTCCTTCATGCGGTCGGTACCTGCGTCCTGCCTGGATACGAATGCTATCTTATAGAAAGCAAACAGCAGAGCGACAACTGCAAGAGCAGGTGCCAGATACATAAGGGATTCCATAAAAATTCACTCCTATTAAATTAGTTACGGATCTAACAAGCTGCAACGCTTTACCTGTTTATATACCGTTAACAACTCGTTTATGTATTTTATACTATTGTAGTCGAAAAATCAATTTTAAAATAAGCCGCTTTCGTTCAAATTCAACAAATTTATCAATATCCACGAAAGATAGACAAAATTTTCGCTTAAGCTGTACAAAACATACAAAAATGTATTGAAGCGCCGAAATAATGATGCTTTTATAAAAAATTCGCGCCGTATGTGTATAATATTAAAGAAAGCTTTAAAAATTCTTAAATATTTTAAAAAATACGTGTTGGAAAATCGTAAAGTCGTGGTAAAATATAAAGACACGATAAATTATAATGGAGGTTCGTATATGCTCCTTAAAATATTTGCCGCCATCGGCGCGGGCGGAAGCGTGCTGCACACTCTCATAGCGGGACAGGGCGGCGGCGCTCTGAAGGTCACGGGCGTCCTGCTGCTGCGCTTTTTCGAGTATTTCTTCGGCGCGCATATTGCCTACGCGCTTGCGATGCTTCTGGCGACGGAGCTTTTGATAGATAAGAACAAGCTCCAGGAGAGGCCGTCGAAATTCTGGCTGTGGCACCTGCACGCGGTCGCGGATCTGCTGGTGTTCTACGCCCGCGCGGACGTTTCGATAAGCGGAGAGGAGCGCATCCCGAAGGACACGCGCTATCTCATGGTGGCAAACCACCGCTCTCTTGCCGACCCCGTCGTCATGGTCCACAAGATGCCGGAGGAGCAGCTGACCTTCGTCTCCAAGCCGAGCAATCTCAATATCCCCATCATCGGCAAGGTCATGCACAAGTGCGGCTGCCTGCCTCTGGACAGGGAGAATAACCGCGAGGCGCTCAAGACGGTGAAGCTCGCGACGGATTACATAGACAAGGACTACGCCTCGGTCGTCATTTATCCCGAGGGAACGCGCAGCAAGCAGGAGGGCATGCTCCCCTTCCACGCGGGCTCGTTCAAGATAGCGCAGAGGGCCGGGGTCCCCGTGGTCGTCGTCGCACTTCGCAATACCGATAAGCTTTCTCACAATTTTCCGCTGAAAAGAACGTCTATATATATAGATGTGCTCGACGTCATTGACGCGCAGTATGTAAAGGAGCACAAGACCAGGGAGACCGCGCAGCTTGCCCAGGACATGATAGAGCGGGCCCTCGACGCGGAAAAAGAATAAAAAAGGAGGCTTTTGCCGCTAAATGCTGAAGCTTTTGAAACTGTTCAGGTATCTCAGGGCGAAGGAATGGCTGTTTTCCTTGTTCAGCCTCGTTTTCGTGTGCGCCCAGGTCGTGCTCGACCTCATGATACCCGATTATATGTCAGAGATAACGACGCTTATCGAGACTCCGGGCAGCGCCATAGGCGATGTGTGGAGCGCCGGCGGCATGATGCTGCT
This sequence comes from bacterium, assembly GCA_963625685.1. Lineage (GTDB taxonomy): Bacteria > Bacillota > Clostridia > Oscillospirales > Oscillospiraceae > F23-B02. Next base: position 32,580 of record CAVFTR010000011.1, on the reverse strand, counting down.
GTGCGCCTTCGGAAGCCTTCTGTCGTCGGTCGCGGTGTGCTTTTTCGCCTCGCGCATCGCGGCGAACTTCTCGAAGCGTCTGAGAAAGGAAATGTTCTATAAGGTCGAGAGCTTCACTCTCGAGGAGATAAACGCGTTTTCGACCGCGAGCCTTATCACCCGCTCGACAAACGACGTGTCGCAGGTCCAGATGATGGTCGTGCTGTCGCTCCAGGTGGTCGTCAAGGCGCCGCTCATGGCCGTGTGGGCGATCATGAAGATCGCGGGCAAGGCCTGGCAGTGGTCGCTGGCGACGGGGATCGCGGTCGTGCTGCTTGTCGCGATACTGAGCGTCGCCATCGTGCGCACCTTCCCGCGCTTCAAGCGCATCCAGTGGCTGCAGGACTCGCTCAACCAGTCGGCGAGAGAAAATCTCACCGGCATCCGCGTCGTACACGCGTACAACGCCGAGGAGTATCAGGAAAAGAAATTTGAAAAGGTCAACACCGAGCTTCTCGAAAACTCGCTGTTTGCAAACCGCACCATGACGCTCCTGAGCCCCTTCATGGGACTTGTCATGAACTGCCTGAACATGTCCATCTACTGGATAGGCGCGGTGCTCATAAGCTCCGCCGCGGGCACCGGCGCGGAGGCGGTCGCCATGCGCGTGGATATCTTTGCGGACATGATCGTCTTCATGTCCTACGCGATGCAGGTCATCATGAGCTTTATCATGATAGTCATGGTCGTTATCATCGCCCCGCGCGCGCTCGAGGCGGCAAAGCGTATAAGCGAGGTGCTCTCGACGAAGCCCAGGGTCGTGGACGGCAGCGTCACCGGCTCCGGAGACGTACGCGGCACGGTCGAGTTCAGAAACGTGAGCTTTACCTACCCCGGCGGCAGCGGCAGCGTCCTGAGCAATGTGAGCTTTACGGCTGATATGGGCGAAACGGTCGCCTTCATAGGCTCCACGGGCTCGGGCAAAACGACGCTCATGAACCTCATCCCGAGGTTTTACGACGCCACGGAGGGCGAGGTGCTCGTCGACGGCGTGAACGTAAAGGATTACGAGCTCGAGGCGCTCTATAAAAAGATCGGCTACGTCTCGCAGAAGGCCGTCATGTTCACTGGCACCGTCGGGGATAACGTCGCCTTCGGCAGCAATGCGGATAAAGACCGCATCGACGAGGCGCTCGGCATATCCCACTCGGCGGATTTCGTCTCCGGGCTCGAGGACGGAGTACTCTCGCACATGGCCCGCGGCGGCACGAATTTCTCCGGCGGCCAGAAGCAGCGTCTTTCCATCGCCCGCGCGCTGTGCCGCGACGCGGAGATACTCATATTTGACGACAGCTTCTCCGCGCTCGATTTCAAAACGGACCGCGAGCTGCGCGACGCGCTGCGCGAGCGCACCGCCGGGCAGACCAAGCTCATCGTCGCCCAGCGCATAGGCACCATCATGTCCGCCGATAAGATCATCGTCCTCGACGAGGGCAGGGTCGTGGGCATGGGAACTCACAGGCAGCTGCTGCATACCTGCGAGGTCTACCGTCAGATAGCGCTCAGTCAGCTTTCAGAGGAGGAACTTGCCATATGAGACCGGGACCAAAGGGACCTCCGGGACGCGGTGCGGACGAAAAGCCCCAGAACGTCAAAAACTCGATGCTCGAGCTGCTCAAATATCTCAGGCCGTGGTACAAGCCCATAATAATCTCGCTCGCCTTCAGCCTCATCGGGACCTTTCTTACGATAATCGCGCCCGATAAGCTCGCGGACCTCACAAACAACATAAGCGACGGGCTCAAGGCCGGTATAGACATGGGGCTCATCGTAAGGTCCATACTCATCATCCTCGCCATCTACATAAGCGCGAACCTCGTCACCTGCGCTGCAAGCTATATAATGATAAGCGTCATGCAGCGCCTTGCGTGGAGCATGCGCATGAGCATAAGCCGGAAGATAAACAGACTGCCGCTGAAGTTTTTCGACAAGACCACCGTCGGCGACGTTTTGAGCCGCATAACAAACGATGTCGACACCATATCCTCCGCGCTCAACTCCAGCATAACGACGCTCGTTCAGGCCGTCGTGCAGTTTGTCGGCGTTATCATAATAATGTTTCTCACCAGCGGCCGCCTTGCTCTGACGGCCATGGGCTCGTCGATACTCGGCTTCGCGCTGATGTTCTTCATCGTCTCGCGCTCGCGAAAATATTTCCGCCGCCAGCAGAAGAACCTCGGCGATATGAACGGACACGTCGAGGAGATGTACTCGGGCCACAACATCGTCAGGGTCTACGGCGCGACGGCGCAGTCCAAGGCCGAGTTTGACCGCATAAACAACGAGCTGTATACCAGCGCGTGGAAGTCACAGTTTTTCAGCGGTCTGCTCATGCCGCTGATGAGCTTTATCGGAAGCCTGGGCTACGTCGCCGTGTGCGTCGTGGGCGCGGCGCTCACGATGGACGGCAGCATCCGCTTCGGTACGGTCATCGCCTTCATAAGCTACGTAAAGCTCTTCACCAACCCCCTGAGCCAGATATCGCAGGCCGTCAGCAGCCTCATGTCCGCCGGAGCCGCCGGCGAGCGCGTGTTCGGCTTCCTCGGCGAGGAGGAGATGCCCGACGACAGCTCTTGCACGCAGCATATCGAGCATGTGCGCGGCAAGGTCGAGTTCGAGCACGTCCGCTTCGGCTATGACGAGGACAAGCCCGTCATAAACGATTTCTCCGCCGAGATAGCCCCCGGTCAGAAGGTCGCGATAGTCGGCTACACGGGCGCGGGCAAGACCACGATGGTCAACCTCCTCATGCGCTTTTACGAGCTGTGGAGCGGCCGGATAAGGATAGACGGCGTGCCCGTATCGGAAATGCGCCGCAGCGACGTACACGCGATGTTCGGCATGGTCCTGCAGGACACCTGGCTGTTTGACGGGACCTACCGCGAGAATATCGCCTACGGCAAGGAGGACGTCAGCGACGAGCAGATAGAGGCCGCCTGCAAGCTCGTGGGCATGGACCACTATATCCGCACCCTGCCCAAGGGCTACGACACCGAGCTCAACGACCGCAGCAGCCTCTCGGCCGGTCAGCGCCAGCTTCTGACCATCGCGCGGGCAATGGTCGAGAACGCGCCGATGATAATCCTCGACGAGGCCACGAGCTCGGTCGATACGCGCACGGAGCTGCTCGTCCAGAAGGCGATGGACAGCCTCACCCGCGGCAGGACGAGCTTCGTCATCGCCCACAGGCTCTCCACCATCCGCGACGCGGACCTCATCCTCGTCATGGACAAGGGCGACGTCGTCGAGAGCGGCACGCACGCCGAGCTTCTCGAAAGGGGCGGCCTGTACAGGGAGCTGTACACCAGTCAGTTTGAAAGCAGGTGAGGGATCGCAATGAAAAAGGTCGCGCTCATAAGCGGCTCATCGCGCGGCATCGGCAGAGCATGCGCCGATAGGCTCGCGCACAGCGGCTATGCCGTGTGCATAAATTACATCGAGCGGCAGGATAAGGCCGAGGAGCTTTGCCGAAAGCTCCTTGACGAGGGGCTGGAGGCCATGTGCTTTCGCGCCGACGTCTCCGACCGCGCCGCCGTGCACGATATGGTCGGGGCTGTGCGAAGCCGCTTCGGCGAGGTGACGCTGCTGGTAAACAACGCCGGCATCGCCCGGCAGCTGCAATTTCAGGACATCAGCGAGGAATACTGGCGCAGGATATTCGACGTGAATCTCAACGGCGCGTTCAACACCATTCAGGAGGTGCTGCCGGGCATGCTCGAGGCCCACTCGGGCTGCATAGTGAACGTCTCCTCGATATGGGGCCTGCACGGCGCGTCCTGCGAGGTCGCGTATTCGGCCACGAAGCACGCCATCGTCGGGCTCACGCGCTCGCTGGCGCAGGAGCTCGCGCCGACGCACATCCGCGTCAACTGCGTCGCGCCCGGCGTCATCGACACCGATATGGTGCAGGTGCTCGGCCGCGAGACGCTCGATCAGCTCGCCTCCGTCACGCCGCTCGGCAGGCTCGGGAGGCCGGAGGATATCGCGCAGGCGGTGGCCTTTCTTGCCTCCGACAGCGCATCGTTTATCACCGGCCAGGTCATCTGCGCCGACGGCGGCTTCGCGGAGTCGCACTGAGGCCGTACTTATAATGCAATTAAAAACCGGCGCCGATATCGGCGCCGGTTTTTTATATTGTCTTTTGCTTTTACTGAGCGCGCAGCAGCATGGTGACTACCTGAGCGCGGGTGCAGCTGTCGTCGGGAGCGAACCTGCCGCCGCCGACGCCCTGGGTGATCTTATTGGCGGTCGCCCAGTTGACAGCCATGGTGTAGTAGCAGTCAAACTGAGGAACGTCGTTGAAGTCGCACCAATCATCTACCTCGGGAGAATCCTTAAGGCGCCACAGGAGGGTGACTACCTGGGCGCGGGTGCAGGTATCGTCGGGCGAGAAGGTCGTCTCGCTCGTGCCGCAGGTGATGCCCTTTTCAACGGCCCAGAGGACCGCGTCGTAGTAGTAGCTGTCAGCCTTTACGTCGCTGAAGGGATTGACGGTGTCCTTCGAGACCTCGGGCGAGCCTGCCGAGCGGTAGAGCATGGTGACTATCTCGGCGCGGGTGCAGCCGTTCGAGGGGCTGAAGGCGGCAGCGGACGTGCCCTTGGTGACGCCCTTTGCGTATGCCAGCAGGACAGCGTCGTAGTATTCGGCGTCGGCCTTGACGTCCGTAAACGGCATGCTGTAGCTCACGCTGCCTCTGGGGGAGGCGTACTTCTCGCCGACAACGCCCTTGAGCTCGGTGCTGATGTAGTCCATCAGCGCCTCGTCGAGGGGGATGCCGGTGTCAAACTGGCTGGTGGCGGAGGCAAAGGCGTAGTAGGTGTCGCCGCCGGCTGCGAGGAAGTTGTTGGTGATGACCGCATAGGTGGCATCCGCGTCGAAGTCCTCGCCGTTTATGCTGTTGATGGTCACGCGGTTGATGGTCTTGGGCCCGTAGTAGGTCGAGTCGGGATAGGTATCCTCGTTTGCGTCATAGGCCTTGGAGGTATCTATCGTGTAGTCGATGCCGGAGACCTGGGGGAAGCCGCCGATGGTGCTGACGGGGGAGCAGTAGGTCGAAGCCTCGAGAGCCTCGAGCAGCTCTGCGCCCGTGATGTAAACGACAGCGATGGTGTTGCCGAAGGGCAGAACGGTGTTGACATCCTTCTTGGTGATGTCGCCCGCTGCTATGGCTGCGCGGATGCCGCCGCCGTTGGTGACCGCGACGATGTGCTTCTCGTCGACGGTGACGCCGCCGGTCTTCCTGACAGACCATACCATGGAGTCGGTGATGAGGTCGCCGAGGTTGGTCTCGCCGTCACGGTTGCCGAAAAGCCCGGTCTTTGCGTTGTAGCCTTTGTCGCCGGTGAGGTCGACCTCGTTCTTTGCGAAGACCTCGCCGTACTGCTTGTTGATATCGTCGATGATGGCCTGAGCCGCCGCTGCGACGGTCTCGTCCTTCGCGGTGTCGGCGGTGATCTCAACGAGCTCGTTGCTCACGATCTTCTTTTCCGCGTTGTCGATGACGATAACGCCGATGTTTTTAAATGCCGTGCCGGTGGACTGGATGGGCTCGCCCGCATCGCCTGCGGTCATAACGGAGTGGGAGTGGCCGTCGATGATAAAGTCAACGTCCGTGAGACCCTTCCACATATCGGTCGAGCGGTTGGGTGCGCTCTCGGCGTCGACGCCGAGGTGAGCGAGAACGACGATGACGTCGGCCTCAGCCTTGAGCTTGTCGGCCTCGGCCTGTACGGCCTTGACCATGTCGTCGCCTGCAAGCCACTTGAGGCCCTGAATGAGCGCGGGGTTTGCCTTGGTCTGGCTCTCGGGGGTGTTTACGCCGATGAAGCCGACCTTAAGGTCGCCGACGGTGACGATCCTGCTGCCTTCAAAAGCGGAGCTGCCGTCCTCGTCGAGAACGTTGCAGCAGACGACGTCGAACTTGGCCTCCTTGAGATTCTCAACGAGCTGTGCGTAGCCGTAGTCGAACTCGTGGTTGCCGATGGTGGCGATATCGTAGCCGGCCGCGTTCATCATCTTGACCGCGTTCAGGCCCTTGTTCGAGCTGACCTCGACCTTGCCCTGGCTGAAGTCGCCTGCGTCGGCAACTATTACCTGAGCACCCTGCTTTTCATAGTCGGCCGCGAGAGCCGCTATGTTTGCGTAGCCCGTTATCGCACCGTGAACGTCGTTCGAGTGCAGGATAACGGTCTTGCCCGCCATAGCGGGGGTCTCCTCGTCTGCGAATACTGGAACTGCCAGAGCAAATACCATGGCAAGGACCAGCAGCAGAGCGAGGAGCTTTTTAGTATTTTTCATGCTGCTCCTCCTGAAATTTTTTTCGGTTGGTTCCGATAAGGCGATTATATCACAAGCTCATACAGGCTTGAAGTACGAAATATCCCATCCCTTAACATTTGACGTTTTAACAGAAAATGCGCCGGCATTTTCGTGCAAATTGGCTAAGCTGCCCAGCGGCGGCTTTACAGAATATTAATTTTTCGCATAGCCGCCCGATATTGACTTTTTTTTATTAAATGTTATGATATTTTCGACAGTGAGATAACACGGTCATGACCCCATCAAAGGAGCATTGCATGCTGTTTTTTAAAAGAATGCCGAAAAAAACTCTGAGAACGGCGCTTATCGCGCTGCTCGTGCTCGCGCTCGTGCTCACGCTCGCGTTTTCCTGGCTCGGAACGATAGAGCTTGCCCAGCTGAACACGCGCTCGCTCATGGATTGGCGGCTCGGAGGGACTATAGATTACATACGCGGCGCCGAGGACGCGAAGCTCTACGGCGAGGACGGCTACGAGTGGTTCACCGACGAGCGCGGCGAGGGCATCGTGCAGAAGGACACCGGCACCCGCTATTACCTCGGCAAGCACCCCGATTCCGGCCTCGGCAGCTACGGCGTGATCGGCTTTTCGTCCTCCGAGAAGTATTACTCCGTCCTCGGCATCCGCGTCGGTGACGACGAGCTCGACGCGAAGACCGTGCTGCTCAATGCAAAATATAAAATGGTGAACGGCGGCTTCAACTCCTGCCGCGCCGAAAAGGGCCGGGTCGGCATAGAGCTCAGCTTCGAGCACGGCAAGGTGACACAGGTCGCGGCCTACCTCTCCACCACGCATATCCTGCCGGCGGATTGACGCCGCGCGCGGAGCTCCGAGCCTCTCCCCGAGAACGGCAGCCCGCATATGAAAATGACGCTGAAATTATAAAAAATCCCCCCGGTCTCTGCTCAGAGGCCGGGGGTTTTCTCATATTTTACGCCGGGTACGACACGATGAGCGCGTCGACATCCGCGAGGCTCGTGCCGGAGAAGGCGTAGCTGCCGTTCTCGCCCTTCTCAAGCGTCACGGTGACGGTCTGCGCGTCGAGATATTCCACGGAGGTCAGGCGCACATTGACCATGTCGCAGATCGATTTTGCCCACCAGTCGATGAAGCTCTGCGAGCTCTTGTCCAGCTCGCCGTTTGCGATACGCTCGGCCGCGGTCCTGGCAAAGGCGGGGTAGTCCTCCTGAGCCGCCTGCGCGACTGCGGCGATGGGACTGACCGTGACCTCGACGCTGTAGCTCTCGCCGTCCTGCACGGGCGTGCCGAGCTTGTAGCTTGCGGCCTTATACAGCTTATGCATGAGCCCGGTCAGCTCGCTGCGCACGCTCTCGCCGCACTGCGCAAGCTCGATGCCGAAGTATTCGCAGAATACATCGAGGCTCACCTGCATGCCGCGCTCGTAGCGCTCGGCGCAGCTTTCCTTCGTCTCGCCGCCGAGCAGTGCCAGATACTCGTCGGAGTATTCGCCGAGATACACCGCGTCAAGGCCTCCCTTGACGTAGGCCGCGGGGTCAAAGACCGTCTGCGTCCGCTCGGGCTCTGTGGCCTCGTCCTTAGCGCAGCCTGCGAGCAGCGCCGCGCACAGGCACAGCGCGAGAGCAAGGGCGATCATTCGTTTGGTTTTACTTTCCATATGTACATTCCTTTCGGATTTATATATTTATATACATATTATATGAAAACAGTCTGCCTGTCAATCACAAATTTCCCGCATCGGCATAGGATACATCGACCGGACTGGGGGATGTCGTCTATGAGCTATGCGCTTATCACAGCGGCCTGCATCGCGCTGTGTACGCTCGCCGGGGCAGCGGCGGGCTTTCTTTTTGAGAATATACCTCCGGCGGCCGAGGATATGCTAACGGCGGCGGCCGCGGGGATAATGCTGGGCGCGGCGCTGCTCGGGCTCATCGTGCCGTCGATGGAGCTTTCTGGCGGGCGCGCGGCGTGGCTCGTGCCTGCGGGCATCCTCTGCGGCGCGCTTTTTCTGAGCATCTTCGGCGCTCTGACGCCGTATCTGAGCCGCCGCATGGGGGCTGAGTCCGACGAGGCTCTGCGGCGCGCGCTGCTGTTTGCCGCGGCGATAGCGATACACCACTTCCCCGAGGGAGCCGCGGCGGGAGTGAGCTTCGGCACGGGCGATCCGGGCGATGCGCTGACTGTAGCGGGCGGCGTCGCGTTTCAGACCATACCCGAGGCGATGGTCATAGTTCCGCCGCTTCTGAAGGCCGGCGCGGGCAGACGCTGCGCGGCGCGGGCCGCGTTTCTGAGCGGCGCCGTCGAGGCCGCGGGCGTGTTTTTCGGATATCTTGCCGTCTCGGCCGTGAACGGAGCGCTGCCGTTCATGCTGGCCTTTGCTGCGGGCACGATGCTGCTTGTCATCGCCGGCGATATGCTCCCGCAGACGCAGCGCCGCTCGGGCGGCCTCAGCTCCTGCGCCGTGCTCTTCGGCTTCTGCCTGCTGTTATTTTTATCGGCGAATTAGGGCTGTACCTATACGTTTATTGCGCTCGCCCGGTATCGGGACAGCGGCGGAAACCGCTGCGTCCCGCGGCCCAACGGTGCGGAGCAAGGTGCCGGGCGCGAATGGCTTCCACTGGCGGAGCTTGAGGGGAAGCTGTCAGCCGCAGGTGACGGATGATGTGTCGTCAAATCGCGGCGTAAGCCGCCTGCATCTGTATTATAGGGAACTTATCTTGCCCGTTCCGCTTTAAAACCAAACACATGAAAAAGACAGCCTGAGCTTACGATCAGGGCTGTCTTTTCTGCATTTCAATATATATTTGTCCCGAGCCGGGCCACCAGAGATGACTGTATACGCAGGTGCGTCAATTCGCCGTCAGAATATCGAACTGGAGGCCGGTCTGGGCGTTGACGAGGACGAGGAGCTCCTCGCCGTCGGAGCCGAGGCAGTCAAAGCCGTAGCACAGAACGCCGCTGCCGTCGTCGCAGGGGGCGCAGCACAGCTGCGAGCCCGTTACGCTGAGCGTGTCCGGCAGGGCCGCGCGGGCCGCGCCCTCGCTCACGGCGGCTGTCTGTCCGCGGTAAAGGCCGTGGTTTTCCACGTGCCCGACGGCGTCGAAGGCGTATATATCGCCGCGGTCGCCGGCGACGGAGACGCGCACGCTGTCGCCCATGCACCTGACGCCGTTTTCAACGCAGTCAAACTCCAGCATCTGCACGCTGCCGACGCGCTCGCTCAGCGAGAGGTACAGCTCGCCGAAGCCGCGGGAGGCGAGGAATTCGCGGGCGACGCGCTCGAGCTCGGCAGAGGGCATATCGCCCGCGACGCTGCGTTCGGAGCTGAGCGACAGGACGTTCCCGTCCGCGTCGAGGCAGACGCTGCCGCCGTCGAAGCTGAAGCAGACCCTGCCGTCCTCGGCGGTGTATTCGCACTCGAGCTCATCCTCGTCGAGCCCGAAATATTCCGCGGCGATGGCCCTGGCCTCGTCGAGCGCGACGGGCGTCCCGCTCTGAGACGCCGGCCGCGCGGCGTAGCGTCCGCCGTAGGAGCCGAGCTCGGTCGTGCCGACGCCGTCCTCTATGGCGAGCATGTGCTCGCCGAGTCTGCCGCCGGAGGCCGCGAACACGTTTTCCGGCTCGTCGAGCAGCACCTCGCCTTCGTTTACGGAATCCCGGAGCTCGCGCAGCTTCTGCGTGAGCTCCGCCGCCGTCTTGTAAAGCCCGGCAAAGCTGCGCCGCGACGCGTCGTCAAAGCCCGACTGCGCCGAGGCTCTGAGCCTGCTGCGCGCATAGTCTCCGGCAAGGCCGATAAAGGCCGCGGTCTGCTCGAGCTCCTGCGTGGAAAACGGCAGGGCGGCCATGCTCATCTCGGCGGCAAGGCAGCTGCCGTATATATCCGCGCACAGCTGGCCGGACAGCTCCGCGCCCGTCGCGTAGGCCGCGCGGTGCAGCGACTCGGACAGTCCCGAGACCGAGTACACGAGCTCCTCGAAGGCCTGCGCGTAGCCGTACCCGGCCGTGCGGCGATAGCGCCGCTCCATATCGTAATGCACCGCCGTGTACGCGCCCAGCGCGATGACCGCCGCGGTGAGATACGTGACGATGATTACAAAGGTCTTTTTTCTTATAAGCATGGGAAAACACCTCAGCTGTAAGTGTTCCCGAAACGCGGAGCAATATTCACGTCCGCGGCGGCGGCCATGAGAACGGCGGCATGCGCTCAAAGCGGCGTCGGGGCTTTTTACAGCGTAAAGCCTCCGCCCTTCTTTCCGTCGATCGCAATGCCGAAAAGCTCGCCCTTGGCGACGGCGCAGAAGAAGCCGCCCTCGTCATACTCGCCGGGGAAGCGCTCGTGTATGATATCGAGCGTTTCGCGCAGCTGGAGCATCGCGGCAAACTCGTGCTTGCAGCTGTCCGCGCAGTAGCACGAGCAGCTCAGAGCGCTTATCCGCCCCGCCTCATAGCGGAACTCGACCTCGTAGGGCCTGCCGCCCTCGACGATGGCGTAGCCGCGCCCGCCGTCGACGCTTATGTACCGGACTCTGTTTTCGACATAATAGCTGTGTCCGCGCTCGGCCCGGTCGCCGGATATCTTCATTGCGCCGGGCTCCGAGAGCGGAAAGCCCTCCCCGTCGCTGCCGCTGACAAATTCCTCGTCGTCTTTGCGCGGCGCGAGATACCAGGAGCGGACCCTGTCACGGGGCAGAGCGCCGGCGTCAAAGCTGACAAAATGCGAGCCTGCCATGAAAAAGCGCCCGTGTACCTCGGTGTCGGCGACGGCTATGACGCGCTTATAGTCCGAAAGCTTTATCTTGAAATTATAGTTTACGTCCGCGACCCGGCCGCGCAGGCCCTCGAGCTTGCCGTCGACATACACTATATCCCCCGGGTGCAGGTCGAAGCTGTCGTTATAATAGCTCAGCTCCGTATTGCGGGCGGGGAAAAAGACCCTGACTATCGACCTGCGGGCCTGCGGCGCGGCGCGGCCCTCCGTGCAGGATATGCTCTTATGCTCTGTGCCGTGATCGGCGGTGAAGCCTATTTTGAATGACATGATCTCTCCTCCTTATCATGCGTTCTGAAGCGCGAGCTGATCTATCATGCTGAGAACATTGGCGACAGCCCGCCTTTTTGCCAGCCTTTTCTGCTTCTTCTGCTGCTTCCTGTAGCGCTTCGTGCCCTTGCGCGGCGGCGGCGACGGCTGCGGCGGGATATGCAGGGGATTTTCCATGCGGTAGCTGTCGTGCGCAACTATGTATTTGCAGTAGTCGATGATGCTGCTCCTGAGCACCTTTTGACGGTGATAGCCGGGGATGGGGCTGCCGTCATCGTTCTGGGGACGGAGGCTGTTTTTGTGGTAAAGGCAGAGGCCGCGCCCGTCATCCGTGAGAGTAAGCCTCCATTTGCTGCTTGGCGTGTTCAGCTGCAAAAACCTGTCGCTTATGCAGAAGCACAGGGCGTTTCTGCGGCTGAGATCGATGAGCGCCGTGAGCTCCTTTCCGTATTGTCTCCTGAGGCCGCTGCAGCAGCGGCACAGCCTGTAGCCCCGCCCATAGGCCTCGGAAAGCGTCTCAAATGCGCCGACGCTGTCGATCTCCACGTTTTTTATATGACGGCAGTCGGGGCTGTGGAGTATCCTTCGCCTGCTGTTTCTGCTGAAATAAAGCACTTATCTGCACCCCTTTCTCTTCTATGCTCAGAGCATATCACATCAGCTGTCCCTTAATCGGGACAGTGCGGGCGTGCGGGCAAAAAAATATGCTTTTTATTGTGCGGCGGACTGTGGTATAATCTGATAAAAAAACACGGAGGTGCGACATGGCAAGGGGAGCAAATCAGAAGCTCAAGCTGCTGTATCTCATGCGGCTGCTTCTGGAAAAGAGCGACGAGAACCACACGCTGAGTATTCAGGATATGATCGACGGCCTCGCCGCCTGCGGCATATCAGCCGAGCGCAAGAGCATATACGGCGACCTCGAGGCACTGCGCCTGTTCGGGCTGGACATCGTGCAGCGCAAGGGCAAAACGACGGGCTATTACGTCGCCGCGCGGCGCTTTGAGCTGCCGGAGCTGAAGCTTCTTGTAGACAGCGTGCAGTCGTCAAAGTTCATAACGCAGAAAAAAACGCTCTCGCTCATAAAAAAGATCGAGAGCCTTGCGAGCGTATACGACGCGCAGCTGCTCCAGCGGCAGGTGTATGTCCGCAGCCGCGTCAAGAGCATGAACGAGAGCGTGTATTACAACGTCGACGAGATATCAAATGCCATAAACGGTGACCGGATGATAAGCTTCAAATATTTCGAGCTCGACATGAACAAGCAGCGCTGCTTCCGGCACGGGGGCCGGCTGTACGAGATAAGCCCCTTCGCGCTGATGTGGGACGATGAAAACTACTACATGCTCGGCTATGACGCCGCTGCCGGTCAGATGAAGCATTACCGCGTGGACAAGATGCTCGGCATAGCGGCGGCAGAGAGCGTGCGGCTCGGGAAGGAGCTTTTTTCGCAGATGGACATGTCGGCGTATTCAAAGCAGGTCTTCGGCATGTTCACCGGCAGCGGGCAGAGCGTTAAGCTGCGCTTTGAAAAGCATCTTGCAGGGGCGGTGCTCGACCGCTTCGGGAAGGAAACGATGCTCATTCCCGACGGGGAGGAGCATTTTACCGTGACGGTCTCCGTCGCCGTGAGCCCGCAGTTTTACGCCTGGCTCTTCGGCTTCGGAACGGAGGTCGAGATACTGTCTCCCGAGAGCGCGAGACGCTCCTTTGCGTCGCTTGCGGCCTCCGTCGCCGGGATCTACGGAGAGTGAATATGAAAAAGGACAGCCAATGGCTGCCCTTTTTTACGTTATTTTATTCCTCCGCGTCCGTTTCGGCGGGAGTCTTCACGACGAGGACCTTTTCAACTCGCAGGCCGTCCATTTCGAGGACGGTGACGTGCAGGTTCTCGTAATCGAAGCTGTCGCCCACCGAGGGGAAGGAGCCGAACATCTCTATCGTCCAGCCGCCGACGGTCTCGCTTTCCGCGTCGAAGTCTCGCTCGCGGATGCCGACAAGGTCGAGGAAGTCCGAGATGCTCATGTCGCCGTCGAGCTCAAGCTCGCCGCCGGAGCGCTCGAATATCTCCTCCTTTATCTCGTCGGTGTCGTCCCATATCTCGCCGACGAGCTGCTCGAGCACGTCCTCCATCGAGAGGATGCCGAGCGTGCCGCCGTATTCGTCGGTGACGATGGCCAGATGCTGCTTGGCCTTGCGCAGCTCCGTGAGCACCGCCGGGAGCTTCATGGTCTTGTAGACATAGCACGGCGGCATGATCAGGCTGCGTATATCCGGCTTCTCGTCGCCGGCCAGCGCCTTGAGAAAATGATTGAGGTACAGAACGCCGATGACGTTGTCCACGTTGCCCTCGTATACGGGGATGCGCGAGTAGGGGGCGTTTTCTATCACCCTGAGCTGCTCGTCATAGTCCTCGTCTATATCCAGGGCTATCACGTCGACACGGGCGGTCATGACCTCGGAGGCCATGATGTCCGAAAAATCTATCGCCGCCTGAACGAGCTCGGAGCGGTCCTCGTCGAGGACGTCCTCGTCCTCGGCCGTCTCTATGATCGAGGAGAGCTCCTCGACGGCGGCCTCCTCGTCGGTGTCGTCCTGCTCGCCCTTGAGCCCCAGCGTCAGCAGCTTTATGAGGCCGACGACAAGGCGGATAAGCGGCATGAACACTATCGTCAGGCCGCGCACGAAGTAGGCGTAGGTCAGGGCCAGGCGGTTCGCGCTGCCCTTGGCGACTATCTTGGGGACGGTCTCGCCGAAGATGATGACGAGAACGGTTATCACGAGCGTGGACACCCAGGCGTAGCTGTCGTCGCCGCTGCACAGCTCCAGCACCAGCAGCGAGCCGAGCGAGGAGTTTGCGATATTGGCAAGGTTGTTGCCGATGAGTATCGCCGACAGCGAGTCGTCGAAGTTGTCGACTATCTTCACGGCGACGGCCGCGCGCCTGGAGCCGTCGTCGCGCGCGTTTTCAAGTCTCATGCGGTTGCATGAGGAGTATGACATCTCGGCCGAGGAGAAGATGTGCGAGAAAACGATGCAGATAAGTATCCCGCAGACATAGCTCCATATCATTTCTCCTCACCTCCCTTTTCGTCGGTGAGGCGCACCTTCAGCCGGAGTATCCGCTTGTTGCGCATTTCGGACACGGTGACGGAGACTCTGCCGTACTCAAAGCTGTCCCCGACCGAGGGGATGAAATCAAACTGCTCATAGGCCCACTCGCCCAGGAGCTTGTTCGTGAACTCGTCGTCGTCATCGTCGTCGAGCTCCAGAAGCTCGAAAACATCGCTGACCGTCATCTCGGCGGTGCAGTCCCACTCGCCGTCCGGCAGAGCTATGTACGGCTCCTCCACGACGTCGTCCTCGTCCCATATCTCGCCCACGAGCTCCTCGAGGATATCCTCGACCGTGACGATGCCGAGCGTGCCGCCGTAGTTGTCCGTAACGACGGCCATGTTCAGCCGCTTCCTGCTCATCACCGGCAGCAGGCCGTCTATATTCGTGCTGCCGTGGATGAAGTACGGCTCGTCGAGTATCGAGCGGACGTCCATGCCGTCACCCTCGCGCAGGTATGTCTTGATGAATTTGCGTATCGACAGTATGCCGATGATATTGTCTATGCTGCCCTCGTACACCGGCAGGCGGCTGTGCGTCTGGGCGCGGATAATGCCGAGCATCTCGGCGGCCGTGTCCTCGATATCGAGAGCGACTATGTCCACGCGCGAGGTCAGTATGCTCTCGACCGTCGTCTCGGCAAACTGCAGCGCCGAGCTTATGAGCTCGCCGCGCTCGGAGTCGAGGCTGCCGTCCTCGGTCATGTCCTCGATGATGTCGTATATCTCGTCCTCGGTCACGGATATCTGAGGGTCGGATTTCGCCAGACGCGCGGCAAAGTTTCCTATCGCCGTCAGCAGCGACGCCAGCGGCCTGAGTATCGTCATGAAAAACCACAGCGACCCGGCGACCGTCAGAGACAGCCGCTCGCTGTATTTTTTCGCAATGCTCTTGGGCAGCATCTCGCCGGCGAAGAACACGACCAGCGTCATCACAAAGGTGCTGATCGTAACAGCGCCGCTCACGCCCGGGAACATTCTCGTCACCGCGAGCGTAGCTATGCTCGCCGCGGAAAGATGTACGATATTCGTGCATATCAGTATGCTCGTTATCGCAAGGTCAAAATTGTCGAGCACCTTCAGCGCCCGTACAGCCTTCGCCTCGCCGCGCTCGGCGCGGATCTTGATCCTGACGCGGGAGACCGAGGCAAAGGAGGTCTCCGCGACCGCGAAGTACGCGGCGCACAGGATAAGTAAAACTACGATCATCAGCGACAATCGACTGGCATCGTCCATTTCGGATCAAACACTCTCCATTCGCAAGGCCTGCGGCCTGTAAATTAAAATTCAGTATATCATAGCAAAAACTTGCCGTCAATCTTTTTAGAGGCGCATTGGGGCTCCGGCGGATACATATATCGCCGCTGTCCCGGTTCTGAAATGCCGGCAAAACCGTGAAGCTGCCTTCCCCGCTCCGCCATAAAACCAGGCACGGCACAAAAAAGACAGCTCAGCCTAAAGGCCGAACTGTCTTTTAAAGTCTGCGGTCAGTTATCTTGCGTTATACGCCTCGATGCCCTTCTTGAGCAGCTCCATGCAGCGGGTGATGTCGGCCTTGTTGATGACATAGGCCATGCGTATCTCGTTGACGCCGGTGTGCGGGGTCTTATAGAAGCTCTCGGCCGGGGTGAACATCAGGGTGTCGCCGTTGTCGTCAAACTCCTCGAGCATCCATATCTGGAACTTCTCCGCGTCGTCGACGGGCAGAGCGGCCATGACGTAGAACGCGCCCTTGGGCTCGGAGTATACGACTCCGGGTATCTTCTTGAGGCCCTCGACGAGGGCGTCCTTGCGCGCGCAGTATTCCCTGCGCACCGCGTCGAAGTAATCCGGGCCGACGGTGTAGAGCGCCGCGGAGGCGACCTGGTCTATGGTCGATGCGCACAGACGGCCCTGGCACCACTTCATCGCGTGGTCGTACAGCTCCTGATTGCGCGTGATCACGCAGCCGATGCGCGCGCCGCAGGCGGAAAAGCGCTTGGACACGGAGTCTATGACGACGACATTGTCCTCATAGCCCTCGAGCTGCAGCAGGCTCATGAGCTTCTCGCCGCCGTAGACGAACTCGCGGTAGACCTCGTCGCCGATGATGAACAGATCGTGCTCCTTTGCGATGTCGGCCATGAGCCGGAGCTCCTCCTCGGTGAGGATCGTGCCGGTCGGGTTGCCGGGGTTTGTGAACAGTATCGCGCGGGTGTGCTCGTTTATGCAGGCCTCGATGCGCTCGCGCACGGCGAATTTATAGCCCTCCTCGGGCTTGGTCGTCACGGGGCGGATCGTCGCGCCCGTGAGCGTCACGAAGGTCGAGTAGTTGGGGTAGAACGGCTCCGGTATGATTATCTCGTCGCCCTCGTCGAGTATGCACGAGAGTGCTATCTGCAATGCCTCCGAGCCGCCGGTCGTGATGAGCACCTGCTTGTTCGTTATCGGAGCGCCGATCTTTCCGTAATAGTCGGCTATCGCGTCGAGCATCACGGGAACGCCGTCGGACGGGGCGTAGGCCAGAACGGGCTGCGAAAAGCTCCTGACGGCCTCGAAATACGCCTCAGGAGTCGCGATATCGGGCTGGCCTATGTTCAGATGATACACCTTCTTGCCCTTTTTGACCGCCTCCGCGGCGTAGGGCGCGAATTTTCTCATCGGGGAAAGGCCGCACTTTTCGATCTTGCTTGAATACTTCATCAGATTATCTCCCTTTTCAAAAAATAATTTTTCATTATTCATTCAATTGCGCGATTTGCGGGGCAAAATCATTTGTGTCCGGCACAATTGCACTCAAAATGCAACAGTTCTGGTACGATATTTCAGCCGAAGGGCAAAAATTGCGCCTTTTCGGCAGCAATATTGTATCACCGCCGCGGCGCATATTCAATATTTCACGGTGAAAAAGATAGACAAATTTTTGACTACGGCCGCCGCGGCGCTCCATTGACTGGCCGCGACTTTATGTTATAATGTAGTGTGTATAAATTTGTGTGGAGGTGCGACATGCCATATAAAGCAAAAAGCGACCTTACGAAAGCCGCCATCAAAAAGAGCTTTCTGGCGCTTCTGAACGAAAAGCCGATAAATCAGATCAGCGTCCGCGACATCGCCGAGGGCTGCGGTTTCAACCGAAACACTATATATTATCATTACGACGACATACCCTGCCTCGTCGAGGAGATAGTTATCGAGACGGCGGAGAATATAATAGGCGAGTATTCGGACATACACTCGCTCGAGGCCTGCCTTGAAAAAATGGCGGACTTCGCGCTCGCGCGCAAGCGCATCGTTCTGAACATCTACAACTCGTCCAACCGCAGCGTATACGAGCTTTACCTCATGAAGGTCTGCGGCAGCGTCGTTGAGAACTATCTGCACACCGTGTTCGGCGGCGTTCAGGCCGACCCCGAGAGCCGCGAGATACTCGTGCGCTTTTACAAGTGCGAGTGCTTCGGCCAGATAATCGACTGGCTCAACTGCGCGATGAACTACAACATCTGCGAGCAGTTTTCAAAGCTGTGCAGACTGCGCGACGGCTTTGCCGAGATCCTCGTCGAGCGCTGCCGCATCGATAAATAATTTGGCGCAATAAACAGCTCCCGTCTACGGACGGGAGCTGTTTTATGCGCAGCGGCGCAAAAAAGAGAAGCCGGTCAAGCCGGCTTCCCTTACTGGCGGATAGGGTGGGATTCGAACCCACGAGCCGCTTGCGCGACTACCTGATTTCGAGTGTTGTAAGACTTTGGCAGATTCACCTCCGGAGCAGGTCGTTTCAGGTCGCTTTGTGAAAGGCCGGAAACCCAGGCGCCGCAAGGGGTTGCGGACATTCCGGCCCGTTTCGGCCAGAGCTGATTTGAACCAGCCCAGAGTTCAAATAAAACCGCGTTCTTGCGTAAAAAGCCGCCGTTCTTGCGCGTTTGCAAGAAGCCAGGCAAGAAAACAGAGACCCCGACAGCGCCGATGAAGCACCCTTTCGGACCGCAAAAAACGGAAAGGAGCTTCGTCATGACATACGATGCAAAGGAACTCGAACAATACCCGGAAATCATGAACAAGGAGCAGCTGCGCAAGGTCTGCCATATCAGCAAGCGGACGGCGCACTATCTGCTGCTGTTCAATCTGATCCCCCACGTCTGCACCGGGAAGAAAACCCGCTGCTACGCCATCAAGAAACGCGACGTCATCGACTTTATGATCAACTGGGAGGTCAACCCCAGCCGGTACATCGTACCGAGCGGCTGGTACAAATACGGAAGCGAGGACGTGAAGCCAAACAAGATCCGCATTCAGCCGCCCCTCCCCAACGATCCGCAAAAGACGCGACGCTACTATGAGAGCAAGCTCGCCTCCTACCCGGACGTGATCGACGTGTCCGCCATCGTGGAATTCACCGGCTATAACCGCCACACGGTCTGCGAGTGGATTCGGTTCGGAAAGCTCCGTGCCCTGGCGCTGCAACACAAGTACATGATCCCGAAGTGCTATCTGATCGACTGGCTCTCCTCGGACGAGCACAACGCGACCCTCCGCAAGTCCCGTCGCCATATCGACCGGCTCTGGGAGCTGCAGAAATGGAGTGACGGGCAATGAGGGGAAATATCATCGAGGAGCTGTACTACGGCAATGTCGATCCGCAGGATCACGGCTATCACCCGAAAAGCCCTGTAAAGAAGGCCTCCGACTCGCTGAACGATCTGGAGGAAAAGCTCACCGAGCAGCTCGCCGGCGAAAACAAGGCGCTGTTCCTTCGCTTCTGCAACGCCTACGCCGAATTCATGGGCGAATCCGAGCTGGACACCTTCATCACCGGCTTCCGCCTGGGTGCAAGGTTCATGATGGATACCTTTCTGAGCGATGACGCGCTGTTTGAGAGCTTCCTTGAGGGGTAGAATCAGCGAGGAAATTTGAAAAGTGTGTTTTTACAGCCTGCTTTTCTATTGAAAAGTGTAATTTGCCGCTTCTGCGACTGCAAATTCGCCGAATATTCACCGAAAATTCGCTTTATTCGCTCGACGAGGGTGAATAAAGCGAATATTTCAGTCTTCGTCCAGATGATCACCGGAACAACAGTCTAGATCTTTGAGCACCGAGCACGCTCTTCCGGGGTTCGATTTTTTCTGCTACCCATGTTTATTCCTCCCATGTGGCGCTCCTATTTACACCACATGGGAGGTTTATACAGGTCTTGGGATGGTCTCTAGTCTTTGCCTTTCTTTGATTGATCCATTGCTTGAAGCAACTTAATCAATCTAGCTTTTATGTTCTCATATTCCAATGTTAATTGCGCCTTGGCTATACTGGTTATTATTGATGTATGGCCAACAGCATCACGAATTGGTTTATAAACGACGGCAGATCGACTAAGGCCAGCGTCTTTTAGTTTATCTGGGGTCTTATCAATTAGATTAGCTAGATTATCCATATCCAGGTAGCATAGATCATCACCTGAAACACGAACATCATAGGAGATATTAGCGGCATCTTTACTCCTTTGTTCTCTTGTTTTCCAGTCCGATGCTGCCTTTGAGGCTTGCTCGCTTAATGGTAGCGATGTATGTTTAATAAACTCTCTTAATAGGTTTTCTGAGATAAAACACTCTGTGTAAGAAGGAATATTAAACTGCGCTTCTTCCGACAGTACTTTTACCCACTCTTCTACTATACCATTTTTCCGGATAGTATCTTTTTCTCCTGCATAGTCACGCAGAGATGTGTTAAAGAGCTCTTGTGCCTTTCTAGCCTTTGGTGGAACTTTAGGATTGTCGGGATCACCATCATCCCCATGAGCTCGTCTAAAATCATCCCATTGATCAACAATCTCTCGAAACAGTCGATCAATCTCATTCAGAAAGAGCTTAAACGTTGGATCATCAGATATTATACCTTCTCGACTACTTGTGAAAACATCCTTATTTCCGCCAGTATCAAGATCGTCAAAGTGTATTTGCCCATAAACATAGTTCTCAACAATTCGAGATGTTGGAATATGTCTAAGAATATCTTTCTCTCTAAGGCGCCCATTGACGAAAAGATCTATCGTAAGTTTCTCTTGAGTTCCGCGTATCTTCAAATTGGATGGCTTTTGTACGGATGCAATATATCCTTTAACATTCAAACTAGATTCCAGTGATGTTTGTTCCTGAAGATTGGACATAGATTCAATGAATGGATCACTTAGTCCGTTTATCGTCCAAACGAACTGTGTACTTGAGGAGATCTCAGTAAGAAGGTCTTGAGAGATTGTAGTTCCATTCACAACAATATTGAATTCTTTATCAATGAGGGCAAATCTGAAATATAGAGCGATAGCTTTTTTAATGTATTCAACGGTGTTGAAAATACCGTTTGATACTCCCTCAAAGAAAATGACTGTTCCATGTTTTAGAGGTTTTAGGTTTTCTGAAAAGTCAATTTCAAGATTTCCAAGTAAATAATCTTGGGAGTTTAAGTCATCTCTAATCGCTTCATCCAAGCCCGTATTATCAATAATGCCGCCGATCAGGTCTGTGTCTTCTGTTTTTGTTGCAATATGTATTCTTTTCGCACAAGATAAAAGCGCAAGTTTACCAATGCCTTTTCTTCCAATATACGGACGGCCAGATGCAGATTTGAAGTTGCCATCTTTCCGTTTTGAGTAACCGATTTTTAAGAACTTGTTTTGAAAATCTTCTGCTGTCATGCCTGAACCATCATCAAGAACACACATCGTGTTATTCTCGCGATCAATTTCAATCCAGACATTTTTTGCATCAGCATCCCAAGAGTTTGAGATGGCTTCGCCGATTACAGTAACAATATTTCTATACAAATTTCTGCCCAAATGATTTAGAACGCTCAAGGAAATGTTGAAATTGAATTGGTTACTCATATCAAAACACCCTTATATCTCTATGTTATGCTCTTGTAAGTGCCCAATAATCGACAGACCTATTACTTGTCCTAGTCGCACTGGGACTGCATTTCCAATATGCCTTGAAATATCCCGCATTACAAACCCTCTTTCAGGATCAACAAAATCATAGTCCCTTGGAAAAGTCTGAAGGATTGCTCCTTCGCGAAGAGACAACGCTCGATCCTGTTGCGGGTGGCCAAACCTTCCAGTGCCATAGTTGTAAAACTGAGTTGTTATAGTTGGGCCAATCTGTTCCCATGTCATCCGGCCGTAAACAGATGCATAGGTTGTCCCACTATCTTTTTTGTGGCAAGCGCACCTCAGTTCCTCAGGCCAGTCATGCCATGTCCCACCTGGAACGGATGCTCTTATCCTCTGTAGGTTTATCTGTGACAGAGCAGATGAACGATGAAGCGGGTCATCCGGATTGACAGTCCCCGCCTCCAGAGCGGGAAGATCAGCAATAAAATCTCGCACATGGACATTTTGTGGATTATGTGTTGGTGCTATTAATTCTATCTGCCCCAACTGAGAGCCGACAAGGACGAAACGTCTCCTCGTTTGTGGTATTCCATAATTCGGGCAATATACTACTTGGGCATTGTAGTGATAATGGTTTCGCTCAAGTAAAGCTATAAATTCTCTATATACATCTGTCTCTCTTATTTGTGGAACATTTTCCATTGAAATTACGTCAGGATGAGTTTCCTCAATTAGACGGCCAAATTCCAAAAGCAAATTGTATTTTTCATCATTGATATTGGCCCGCCCCATTTTGAACCTCATTTGTGAGAACGGCTGACAAGGGGCGCATCCGACAAGCACTCGTGTTGTATTGTCATTATATAAATTATTAAGCTCTCCACCGAGAACTTCTCTAACATTTCTTATATGATAAGGCACATGATTATTGTGCTCATAGGCATACTGGCAGGTCGGATCCAGATCAAATCCAGCAACAACATTTATCCCTGCTTGAATCAATCCGCAAGTTAACCCGCCGACGCCGCAGAACAAGTCAATTGCTTGTACTGGCACATAATCACCTCCTTGGCCTTAGATCTTTTTAAAGTAGTTTTCGTCAATCTCGTATGTTTTGACTTCTTTTACGCCGATACCATACTCTGCAATCATATTAATGAAATCTTCTCCGTCGACAAGATCAATTTGTTGCTTTCCAGGACTGGCTGCCTCTTCTCGGGCAGCTTTTGAAAATGTTCCTGTGGTAATAAGAACGCCCTTTTCAATATTGGTAGTAAGTGAGCCTCTGAAATCGCGGACTGCAGGAGCCCCAACAAGACCGCTGTAACGCTTGCACTGAAAGGCAACGTTGAAACTGAATATTCCGTTGATTTTCAGCTTTCCAGTCCCATCAATTCCACCGTCTCCAGATTTCTTTGTAACCTCAACTTGAGAGAAACCACATTCCCGAAGCACTCGCTGTGCCAGTCTTTCAAAACCGTAGGGGTCCATATTTTGAAGGATTTCAGTCAACTTGGCGCGCCATGGTTTGGCTTCGTCAGGGAACTCCACTTCATCATTATTTGGCTCGTCGTCTTCAGGAGAAGCGTTATTGATATCAATTGTCGTGTCGCGCTTTTTATTCTTTGATGTATGAGACATTGAGTTGACTGTAGATACGATCTCTTTTTCGTTCAGAGTCCCTACTCCTACATAATCAGGTTTTATTGACCATACCGAACGCGCACTGTTTTCAATTACTCCGAATTTGGCCAAGTAAGTCCTTGCCCACGCAAGTTGGTATGCTAACTCACTAAGATTCGAATTCCCGAGATGCGGGATATCTGCAACTTCATCTGGAATTTTTAAATCGGAAATTACTTGATTTAGGATCTCGTCGTTTTTTCCAGAGCCGCCTAGTTTCTTAAGAGCGATTAACGTGGCGGTAAGTAGTTTGTTATATCTTGGGACTCTGGGGTCGATTTTGGATCTCTTATTCATTTGAGCACCTCCCAAATGATCCGGTATAGGTTAAATCAAAAACTATTTAACTATCTACAGAAAGAACTGCAAGCTTACTGTCTAAAACCTGACGATTCTTCTTTTTTAGTTCGCATTCCCATATGCGGACAACCGTCCAGCCCCTTCTTTCAAAGAGCTCCGTAATAATCTTATCATGTTCAATATTCTTTTCTCTTTTTTTGCTCCAATAATCAGCGTTTTCAGCTGGGCGAGTGTTTCTGCAGTCGTGCCCGTGCCAAAAACAACCATCGACAAAAATTGCGATCCGACGATCTAGAAACACAAAATCCGGGTGGCCTTTCACGTCATAGTGTCTCCTCCAACCAGTTATGTGATTGGAGGAGAAATACTGGATCAGCTTTAGCTCGGTGCTTTTGTTGCCAGAAGACCTAACGCCCTTCATTATTTCAGATCTTTTATCCTTTGAAAATACGTCTGCCATAATGAATCGCCGTCTTTCAGTCGTTATAATTCAGAAGAGCAACCTCACCGCCAACAATACTATGCATTATTTCGTCAATTTCAGACACGATCCCCATTTGCGATGCGATCTTATTGAATAGATCTAAAAGCTCTTTTAGATCATCGCGAGTAAAATCGCAGTGCGTAAACCGATATGAATGAAATTTGAGCCAACAGTCCTTGATTACGTTATATCCTGCAATCGTAAACTTCTGCAAAGAAACAGGGCAATAGATTCGAATGCTGTTGCCAGTTACTTCATCCCTAACGATAAGTTGCTCATTCTCTTCATCGTAAGGACTCCTCGATGCAGACCTACTATGCTCAAGATGGAACCCCGTCCACATCTGCGCAAGCAGCTCGTCGTAGTTAAAATCAAGTACGTTATCGACCGCAGCGTCGTTCTTCTCAAGGATAGCTAACCGCTCGCCGAGTTCCGCGAGACGAAGAAATAGGCCGGCATCATCAACTATAGGAATTCTTGCGCGGCTTTCCGATTGATTTACTACAAACAGCGCGCCATAAAATTCCTCAAGATATACCTGAGAGCAGAAAACGGCATAGGAGTAAAACACCATTTTCTTGGCACATTCGGAGTCATCAAGACCAGTTAGCGCGGAGTAGCGCTCAATCAGACTTTGATGAATATTGTTTATAACCGCATTTGTGTGAACATCTCGAATGTAGTGATTTAGGTAAATATGACCATTACCCCTGCGGCTCAGGTCGTTGTCAGGGAAATACCAGCAGAATGAAGTGAACTGCCCAAGTGATTCATCCAAATCCTTTGGTGCATGAGCCAAGGAGAATCCAACCGTATCCGGCAAATCATAAACTGCCTTTATTTCTGGTCGAACCCTCGCGCCTCCACCGCCAACGCCCGCCTGGTAATCAAAAATAGTTCCCCAGAGCAATGCGTTAGAATTCACAAATGGCCTAAACGAACAAGGGCGTATGTTCTCAGCCAAAACGGAATCAAGCTCTTGCCGAGAGGTGCAAGTGTTTAATGCATTCTGGAAGGCAAGAATCTTTGATTCAACTACCGGCTTATCCTGTTCTCCGATCCATTCCTGCGCTTTTATAACCCCTTCACTTGCAATTTCGCGGCTACGACGTTTGAGCATCGGTTGTTTCACATGAGTAAGAAGAGCTGTCGGAGCCATCTTAGCGCCAGAGCATTGATTTAAAAAGACGCCGGGAGCACCAGTTTCAGTGCTAATTGGCCAGAATTGAGCGTAGAGTTGCTCATTAAACGGGCGTGATGGCATAAATGAATACATAGCGTCGCTAATCGGGAATGTAATAAAGCGACGCATCGTTTCTTCAATACTACCATTAAGAATCGCTTCTTTTTCACTTCGCCTTTCACGAGATATATCTGCGTAATTTATTTCTGAGGCATTATTGTCTTCGCCATATTTTCTGGTGAGAACAATTATGGCTCGGCCCTGCATCGTCATGAAGATGCTGTCGCCACGAATTCCCGTCCGAGCATCGGTGTCAATTGCAATCGCCCAAACATTGGAGAAATGCTCGACCAAATACTTTCGGGCATATTTGTAGGACTCAGCTTCAAGAAAGGAAAGCGGAACGATAAGCGCCAGTACCGAGTGATTATCGGAAGCCAGCAGCTTTTCACAGCTCCAACGCAGGAACTGAACAAACGGATTGTTGATTTGCTTCTGAATGTTTTGTCTCCCACGTCGGTTTTCGACCGGCGGTCGGAAATCCTCCATCAAATCAATAATCTGCGAAAACTCTTCAGAGACATTACTCCTATTAGAGTCAGAAGACGGTGGATTCCCAATGATCAGTTTCAAAGGACGAGAGGATAATTCTTTAGCTCGAATCAGCTCTTGTCCCTCAATAGAACTAGCATTTGCATCATCATTCAGAAGATAGTTGCTCAGTGTATTTGCCAAGATAATACTTGGATGCAGATTCTGCTTTCTGTAATGCTGCTCGACAAGAGACATACGATAGTTAGCAAGCATATATGGTGCAGGAAGGATCTCAAAGCCACAAAGGTTATATGCGCCGTCTCCTTCGTCGTGGGCCACGATCTGCTCAAGAAAAGAGCCTGTTCCGCAGCAGGGATCAATGATTGTATTGCCGTCATCATATATGGTTGCACCATCAAAATGATCGGCCACAACTTTTCCCACAAATCGAACTACAAACTCCGCAAGGAGCTTCGGCGTGTAGAATGCTCCATAGTCAAACCGAGCTTGCTTGTCAAATTTGTTGAAGAACAGTTCGAATAAGCGATGGTAATCAGGATTCTGCAATTGTTGATCGGTCATCTGAACAAAAGACAAGAACGCGATACATTCATCCACCCACTGACCAATGAACATACCGTCCCCAGCATGGTCTCTGAGGTAGACCATTAGGTTTCGAAATGGCAAAAGCGCTTCGCCATCTGCGACGTCATTATAGGCATATGACCGGATTTTTTCAGCCTTTTGAGTAGGCGTATCCTCGCTTGAGCAGATAACTCTGTGGGCGAACAGGAGACAGAACATAATGACTTGCGCAGTAAAATCTGCAAAGACTCTTCCTGTTCTAAGTTGAGGATCATTATGGTTATAAACGAGTTCTCTTAAACCGTTTAGAAGCTCAATGATATGATGTTCGTCTTCATTCATTGCCTCTTCTATGGTTAAATCTGAGTATTCTCGTATTTCATCAGCTAGGTTTCGAGTGCGAATTGCGACGAGCTCAACCAGCTTTTCTTCGTCGACACGTTGTGGAGCGGGGTTAGAGAAAAATTGCTCCATATAAAACCTAAATAGCGGATCAACCGGGAGCCCCGACCAATCTAACGCGTCCATTCGTGCTTTGTCTATAATCGAGACTACAACCGGCGTTTCGGTAAAACAGAATACGAAATCAATGCCGTCCGTAATGATAAGCTTGTGCCCTAACGTCAGATATCGGTTAATCTGATCCCTATACGGGGTAGTATCGAACGGCTCGTTGGATGGACCTTTCGCCTCAATATAGCCGTAAACACCAAGCGAGATGCGATCCTGTATTCTCCAGTCAGGCCGCCCCATTCTTCCTTGATTTCTCGGCTCAAGAATGATGTCGAAAGTACCTGCCGGGTTCAAGTCATGCGCTATCCTCCTAAACATTTCATGCATAGGGACGCGAAAAGAAAGCTCGGCTGTGTGCTGTCCTCCATGAAGAGCAGCTCTGTATTCGTTTTGGTAAGCCCGCAAATAAGCTCTAACGCTCGCATCAAACGGCATTTATTTCTCACCAACTTTCCGATAGCATTCGATGATACTCTGTCCAATCTTTTCTGCAAGAAGCGGTGGTACCGCATTCCCGATCTGTCGAGCTATATCAACTTTATTCCCTGTAAACACAAAACCCATTGGGAAACTTTGGAGTAGTGCGCCTTCGCGAAGCGAGATACTACGA
Source organism: bacterium (assembly GCA_963625685.1). Taxonomy (GTDB): domain Bacteria; phylum Bacillota; class Clostridia; order Oscillospirales; family Oscillospiraceae; genus F23-B02. The sequence continues at coordinate 5,339 of CAVFTR010000011.1, read as the reverse complement.
TCCTGGACCGGGTGGCCAAATTTCCCACGGGTGAAACTATCGAACCGCGCAGTGATTGTTGGCGCTACATCATCCCAAGCCATGCGTCCGTAAACACTACGGAATCCAATTACTGAGCTGTCGACTTTATGACAGTCAGCTAGTAATTCTTCGGGAAGATCGTCTCTTCCTTGTCCCTCTTTGATAGCCTGTATTCTCTTGAGATTCAGTTCGGATAGCCGGTCTCTTCTGTGGAGTGATATTTCCGGATGATCGGTTCCGTCTGAAGGAGGAGCCGGAAGATTTCCAATCGTATCGCGCACCGTGTGTCGAGCAGCTACGGGCTCTGGATATTTATAGTGCTCGCCCAGGTCATTTCGCTCACCAACGATAATGTAGCGTTTTCTCCGCTGTGGAACTCCATAATCTTGGGCGTCAAGTAAATCAACGTGCACCTTATATCCTATCTTTTCGACATCTTCAATTAGTTGCTGTAAGATAGTTTTGCCACGCTTCCCAGCAATACCTGTAACGTTCTCCATGACAAAGTACATTGGATAGAGTTCGTCAATGAGCTTGCCATATTTTAGTACAAGTTCATTACGCTCATCCGTATCGCTTCCGCGCCGTTGGACTGAGAAGCCTTGGCACGGTGGTCCTCCGGCTAAAAGAAATAATTCACCACGTTGAAGATTGCACTTTTTCAATAGCTCTCCATTCAACATATCTGCGATATCGGCGGCCTCTGCCGGATGATTAAAGTATTTCTTGTTCGCCTTGATTGTATCAATACAGATCTGATCAATATCAAAGCTAAGAAGAATATTAAAACCTGCACGTTTGAGCCCAAGCCCAAGACCTCCCGCACCGCAAAAGCTATCGATACAGGTATATTTCGTTGCCTTGGCAGCTTGATCTTTCATCTTAATTCCCGCTATGACGCTGGAAAAAGAACTGCTCACCGGTTCGTCAATAGATTGCGGGCTAGCGGATAGCTCGTCGGCTGTGGGCTCTGTGGACAGAAGCTCAATCAGAATATTTGCAGCAATTGCCGAAGAGAGCAACGGCGGTACAGCTTCTCCAATCTGCCGATAAATATCGTCGGACTTGCCGGTGAATTCAAAACCATTCGGAAAGCTTTGAAGAAGCGCTGCTTCTCTTGCTGTTAGTCCACGATCTTGTTCTGGATGCGTGTATCGACCGCTGGCTGGGTTTCTAGCATAATGAGTGATAGTGATAGACGGCTTATCCCAATACAAGCGCCCATATACGTCGTAAAAGCCCCTTACCCTATCTAGACATTCAGGTCCGACACCTTCCGGCCTGCTACCGCCGTCGTGGGGAACCTGTCTAATGACGTCAATAGTGCTTTGCTTGTGAGCCGCGCTTTTATGCATTGGATCGTTAGGATCAGCAACGCCAGCAGCAACCGGAGGCAATTTCGAGATTGCATCACGGACAGTTCGATATTCATTCGGCGTTAGGTAGCCTTCTGGCAAAAGGAACTCCTTCTTCATGCCGATTACTATTGTTCTGAAGCGATCTTGCGGAACACCAAACGCCGCAGCGTTATAAATGTGCTCTTTTACTGTATAGCCCAGTTGCTGATAGCTTTTCTTTGCCGCAGAAAAATAGCGCCAGTACTTTTGAGATAAAAACTCGGGCACATTTTCCATAACAATGACATCTGGCATAATTTTCCCAACAATTGTTGCGAAAGCCATGACGAGGCTATTTCGAACGTCGTCTTCTTCGTCCCAATGCCTCTTTCGATGAGATGAAAAACCCTGGCATGGTGCGCAACCAATCAAGATGGTGGGCTTATTAGTGTCAAAACCTATGCTCTCGAGGAGAGTTTCGAGTGCACCTTCTTCATTTGCCAGTCGAACGATGTCTTCGTGGATCACAGGAGTGTCGAAGTTTCGGCTATATGTCTGTGCGGATATCTGGTTGATATCGCAGCCGCCGAGCATCTTAAATGTCGGAATAACGGTATTAAGCGCTGCAAATCCCAGAGATGTTCCACCTGCTCCACTAAAAAAGTCAAGGACTTGAATAGGATTGTTATAATAAGAGCTGCTTGTAAGGGGCATAAACTCAGAAAGTGACTCTTGAACCTCTTTTACAAGTAGAGATTTAAGAGCACGAAAATTCCTGACACCCCATTTATCCCTGTTTAGATTAGCATTCAAAGCGTTGATATCCATTACGCTTCCTCAACTTTCCTACAGCTTTTTAAGCAAGTTATTCATAGTAGACGATTTAAAAGTGGCAAGACTGTCGACGTACCTATAGTGAAAAACCCAAAGCGACAGCTACTCGTCAATCATTTCCATAATGTCGTCAACGGTGCAATTAAGAGCCTTGCACACTTTGCATAGGACATCAGTGGTGACGTTATCCCCATGTGTCAACTTGTTCATTACATAATGACTAACGCCAGCCATTTCCTCAAGATCCTTCTTCTTTAGATCTCGGTCTATTAAGAGCTTCCATAATTTTTTATAACTCACAGTCATATAGCAAACCTCATTTACTTTATTGCTTGTGCCAACAGTATTGGGAGTGCCGCTTTTCAACATATAAATCTGTATTTTGATAATTATATCACAGCCCGCACAAAAAGTCCACATATTTCAACAAATGTTTTCGTTCGAAAACTCAATCAAGGTATAACGTCATAAGGACATACAAACCCTTCAATTTGGCAAATATTAACCTGCGTTTCTGAGGGAGTTTCTATGATGTCAAATCTGCAAATCTGATTTTTACACATTGGCGCTTTCTGGCGTTCTGCGGTAGGATATGGATGAAGAAAGAACCACCCACCGTAAATGTGAATGGAGGCGCGGCATGGAAAACAGATTTGCAGCAGCGCGGAGGCGGTATCTGCGCACGCACATGGACGGTATCTACACAGGGATGCTGCTGACGGGGACTCTAGAGCCGCATCTTGCCGAGATCGGCGAGTCGGCGCAGGCCATGTTTGACCGGCTCGTGGAGCAAATGAAGAAGGCCGAAGGCGTCACAGAGCAGCTCAAGGCCGCCGATCAAATGGAATGGGTCGGTCGGATGAACTCCATCCGCAGCCGTGCGGAGGAGGTTGTCCTTTCAGAGTTGGTTTATTGCTGAGGTGTGGTGATGTTCGGGCGAAGAAAAAGAGACCGGGTCGTGGTGCTCCGTGCCGATGAGCGCCGACTGTTGACAGCGGCGATGTTGGCCTTCCAGAACAAACTGCTGGCCGGCGGCAAGCCTACAGAGGACGTGAACGAGCTGCTGATCCGGCTGATGAAGTAAAACTGAATATAACCAAAAGAGCGTCTGCTTCTGAAAAGAGGCAGACGCTCTTTTTGCGCTTTGCGCCGTGAAATCCCACTAATTCGTGAATTTTCTGGGAATTTTCAAAAATTGATGTCGTTTATTGGCCTCCGATGTTGCGGTAAGAGAGTGAGGGGCATTCGCAGCATTTTTGAAGTTGATGTTGAAAATTTTCCGCTCGATGTTGCGGTACAGGAATAGAGGGCTTTTCAAAAAAGATTTCGATGCGGTGTTTACTTTTTGGCTTTGGATGTTGCGGTACAGGAGTAGAAGGAAATTTTCAGCCCGGTGTTTACTTTTTGCCTCAAAACCGTGCGGTACAGGAGTAGAGGACAATGCTGAGAAAATCACGCCAGAATCCGCTACTGCAGACCACCTCAAAAGAAAAGCAAAAAACAAATGTCGTTTTTTGAGGGGTGCAGGCTTCGGTAATTTAGTAGAGAGATTTTTTGAAAATCCGTGTCGCTTTTTTGCCCTTCATGTTGCTGTACGGAGGTAGAAGGGCGAGCTGAGTACAGTCTCTCGTTGCCAGCAAAGACGACGCTCAAAAAGTATTTTCAAAAAATCTCAAAATCAATGTCGTTTTGGAGGCTCAAAGGTTGCGGTAGGGTGGTGAGAGGAGGTTTCGCAAGAAATTGGCTCCGTTTTGGCGCCAGATGTGAGAAAGCACCGGCAGTTGGCTCCGTTTTGGCGCCAAAAAGCTAAGACGAAAGCGGGTTTTAGTCGAGTGGCATCAATTTTGATGCCACCTTCAAAGGGCAAATCGGGCTGCGGCATCAAAATTGATGCCATAAAAGAAAATTTTCCGGGACACCCATAAAAATGCCCGCTCTCATTCCTTACTTAGTGAGGAGGTGATGTACGCCACCGAATAGAGCGGATAAATTTTTCGCCGATAACCCCCATAAAGACAGGCTCCCATCGCTTAACTAGTGAAGAGATATTTCGAAAATCGCAGCCATCAAAAAAACTTTCGCCTGATCTTAATTTTTCCGCTTTCCCGTGATCTACCCCTTGAGGGAAGAATTTTTCCGGTGATACCCGTAAAAACGGTGCTCCCCATTCCTAAGTTAGTGAGGGGACTCAAAAAACCTTCTACAAAGCTTAATTTCTCGCCTTTCTCGTGACCTAACACTTGAGGGACAAATTTTTCCGGCGACACCCATAAAATCGACCCTTCCCACTCATCCTTTAGCGAGGGGATATATCGAAAAATGGCGATCACAAGAAAAATTTTCTCCATGGCTTAATTTTTCACCGTTCTCGTGATCTACCACTTGAGAGAGAAAAAGTATTCTCCGGCACCCTGAAAAAAGGCCTCTCAAATGGCTTAACTAGTGGAGGGGTTCCTCAGGAGCATCCGATTTCCCTCACCCGAAAAGGAGGTGATACACCAACTGACAACTGAATAACCGTCACCGAAAGAGATATGACCGTGCGACGACCTCGAAAGAGCGAGCACGGCGACGCCGCGGAGGTCCCGGGGCAGGTATAGAAAAACCGTATTGGAAGGACGGCGCAAATATTCAAGCAAAACACACTTACCAGCTAAATGAAAGAAGGCGAAAACACATGAACAAGATTCAACTAATCGATGCGGAGACGCTGTACTACAAGCCCCTGGCGCACCCGAGGATGCTCATTGACGGCATCCTCGCCGACGGCCTGGCGGTGATGGCCGGCGACGTGCCCATGAAGCAGATTCAGGAATGGCTGGGTCACAGCGACATCAGCACCACGGCGAACATCTACAGCCATCTGGATTATAAGTCCAAGCTTACGTCCGCAAACGTTATGGACAATGTTCTGACCCTGCCGGAAACTGAGGCCGTCGGATGGCGCACATGATTTTTTGCCGAAAATCATGTGCAGCTATGGCAGATCAGCAAAAAGAAAAGCCCAGTCATATGGGCGCAAAGCCTTGATATGACTGGGTTTTTGGCGGAGAGTTAGGGATTCGAACCCTAGAGACCTTTCGGTCTACGGCATTTCGAGGGTCGTGAAACAGCCAAAACCGCCCTGTATTTCCGCATATCTTCTTA
>CAVFTR010000010.1:0-66232 GCA_963625685.1 bacterium | reverse complement strand
CCGACGGCGGCGAGTTCGGCCTCGGCTGCGAGATGGGCATCTCCACGCAGAAGCTTCACGCCCGCGGCCCCATGGGGCTCGACGAGCTGAGCACCTATAAATATATCATTCGCGGCGACGGACAGGTCCGCTGAAGGATCAGCCCGGCCTTCGGGCGCGCAGTCAAATTACGGTATAAATGAAATACGAGAAGTCCCCGGCTCGCACCGGGGGCTTCTCTTGCTTTTCCAAAACTGCTTAAAATATCGGAAATGAAAATGCACACGCTTTCATGCGAAATGCCGGATCGGGTGCTGACTTATTTTATTACCGTTCCGGCTTTAGCTTCCGTCTGCCGCTGCAGTATCGGAAGTGAATACGATCGCACCGCCAAGACTGTCCGTTTCGTTCACTGCATAGATCGCTCCGTATTTCTCGGCGCTTGCAATATGAACATTGATCCTGTTCTTATCAACAGAGATATTAAACCTGTCTGCACCCAGCAGGGACAGCATCGTGCGTTTCTCATCCAGCTTGTTGTACAGCTCTTCAAGATACCGATAGGAATATTCGCATTCGAAGAACTGAACGGCCGTATCTCCCGTATGGGCCAGCACAGCTTCTATGTTGCTGTCAGATGCCTCCGTTAAGCCGACCATGATTCCGTCATTATCAAAATCATAGCAGCAGCCGCCGTACCACTCATAATTTTGAGCGGCCAATGTGCTGTGAATTTTGTTCGCGGCTGCCAGACGGTCGGCCTGTTCGGGCGTAACATCGGCAGACGAAATGCTGTCGCTGTATTCGGCAGCGGAATACACGGGAATGTCATTGCTGACAACATACTGCCTCAGCTGAGAATTAATGCCGTATAAAACACCTGCGGCCACAAGGCACAGACAAGCAGCCGCAGCGCTCCGTTTGAGCCAGACAGGTTTTTTGGCCTTGTGGCAGTCCCTTGCCTCTTCGACACGCTTATCGCTGATATCGCCGAGGATCTCATATAATTTCTCGCTTGTCACAGTTCAAAACCCCTTTCTGAAAGGTAGTGGTGTAATTTAAAGCGGAGGCGGTTAAGCGTCATTGATACAGCGCCGGCATTCATTCCGTGCCGCTCAGCGATCTCTGAAATGCTGTCGGTATACCAGTATCGGCTAATGAAAATACTCCGTTTTTCCGGAGAAAGTGTATCCAGAAAAGCATCAATTGCGTTTACCAGCTCCTTGCGGCTGAACTCCTGCTCCACATCGTCCTTGCCGGATACCAAGTCGGAAAGCTCATCCAGAACCACCGGCAGCTCGCCACCGCCACGTTTGCCGGCAGTATTGTGCCTGTATCGTTTGATCGAAAGGTTTCTTGTGATCTTTCCGAGGAAGGCTGACAAAATATTTGGCCTGTGCGGCGGCATGGCGTTCCACGCGCTCATGTATGTATCGTTGACACACTCCTCTGCGTCCTCATTGCTGCCGAGTATGTTCTTTGCGATCGAGGCACAGTAGCTTCCGTATTTGGCGGCAGTAGCAGGTATTGCCTGCTCGCTTCTGTCCCAGTACAACTGGACTATCCTTGAGTCATCCATCAGCTTTCACCTCGCTTTCAAATTTACCTTTTCACTTATATACACCGCTTTTGAGCTCAGATCTCACACATTCAAATAATTTTCTATCCCATAAATAATATCATAAGCGGGTTTTGAAGCGCCCTCACCGAAGATATTGCCGCCGTTATATGTGTAATACAGCTCCCCGACCGTGCATTTGCCGCTCAGGTAAAGGCCGAAGCTTTCCCCGGCGATGCTCACCGACCTCTCCTCCGGCGGCGTTTTGGAGCACGCGCACAGGCTGCAGAGCGTGAGCAGCATTCCGGATATGAAGCTCTTTTTCATATCACACCTCCTGTATTCCGATATTAGCGTACAAAAAAACGGGTGTCAATGTTTACATATCTTTTATATGAAGCATGGAATAAAAATCCGCAAAAAGCATTGACGCGGCAGGGATCGCGGGAGTATAATATACGCAACTTGTGAGCCGCCGCTCACGACACGAAGCGACGGAGGCGGGATCATGTATAAAAAGCTTGACGACAGGGCGAAAACGCTCATCTTAGAGACCGGCATCGACGAGTTTGCCGAGCGCGGCATTGACGGTGCGAACATAAACGTGATAGCAAAGAAGGCCGGCGTTTCCGTCGGTGTCATATATAAATATTTCGGCGACAAGGACAGCTTCTTTTTGGCCTGCGTGCGCCATTCGCTCGACCTTCTCGACGCGGTGCTCACAGAGGCCGTTTCGCACGAGACGGATATAGAGTCGGGCATAAGGAGCATAGTTTCCGCCCTCGCGGTCCACGCAAGGGAGCATAAGAATCACAACGCGATGTACAACGAGATATCCTCCGGCGGCTGCAAGAAGTACGCAAAGGAGCTCGCCCGCGAGATAGAGGGCCGCACGGCGCGGGTCTATTCGGCGCTTCTGGAGAACGCCCGCGCTGCGGGAGCCGTCGACCCCGGGCTCGACCCGAGGCTTTTCGCGTTTTTCCTCGATAACCTGTTCATGATGCTCCAGTTTTCCTACAGCTGCGATTATTACTCCGAGCGTATGAGGATATTCTGCGGCGAGGACATCGCGGACGATACGGAGAAAATGACCGAGTGCTTCATGCGCTTCGTGAAGAATGCGCTGAAAATAGGAAGTTAGCTAAAATGGTCAGGTAAAAATTAAATATATGGAGAGATGAAAGAAAATGTATGTTATCGCGTATGATATCGGAACGACGGGCGTAAAGACCTGCCTTTTCGAGCTCGGCGAAACGCTCAGGCTGTGCTCCGGCGAGTATGAGGGCTACGGGCTTTATATAATGCCCGACGGCGGAGCGGAGCAGGACGCGGACGAGTGGTGGGAGGCCATGAAAAAAAGCACGCGCCGCCTCATCGAGAAAACGGGAGTCGAGCCGAAGGCGATAGAGGGCATATCCTTCTGCTCGCAGATGCAGGGGCTCGTGCTGGTCGACGAAAGGGGAGAGGCCCTGCGCCGGCCGATGAGCTATATGGATCAGCGCGCGGGGAAGGAGTTTGCCGAATGTCAGAGCCACGGCGTCACCGTCTCGGGCGTGAACGCCGGGATGCTCTTAAAAAGCCTTGTCAGGACGCACGCTGCGTCCACGAGCGTAAAGGACCCGCTGTGGAAGTACAAATGGGTGCAGAAAAACGAGCCGGAGACCTATAAAAAAATATACAAGTGGCTCGACGTGAAGGAGTATCTCATCTGCCGCTGCACGGGAAGGGCGGTCATGACGCGAGACTCGGCGTATTCGACCTTCCTGTACGACAGCCGCCCGGGAAAGGGCTGCTGGAGCAGGGCGCTGTGCGACATGTACGGCGTTGAGCCGGAGCATCTGCCGGAGATAGTCGAGTGTACCGACGTCGTCGGGCCGCTCAGCGAAAGGGCCTCGCGCGAGCTCGGCCTTGCGGCGGGAACGCCGGTCTACGGCGGCGGCGGCGACGCGACGCTCATAGGCGTCGGAGCCGGCTGCACGGAGCTCGGCCAGACGCACATATATTCCGGCACCTCCGGCTGGGTCTCAACGGTCATCGACAGGCAGGAGGTCGATATAAACGCCATGATCGCCGGCATCGTCGGCGCTCAGGAGGGCAGGTACAATTACTTCGCCGAGATGGAGACGGCCGGAAAATGCTTCGAGTGGGTAAAGGAGCACCTCGTGCTCGACGAAATCGGCGTCTACCTAAAAAAAATAAACGTCGCCGAGAGCGAGGAGAGCATATACGAAAGCCTGTACGACTACATGACCGATACCATCGAGAAGATAGCCCCCGGCGCGGGCGGCGTGATATTCACCCCCTGGCTGCACGGCAACCGCTGTCCCTTCGAGGACCCCAAAGCGGCGGGCATGTTCTTCAACATAAGGCTCGACACCGGCAAGACGGAGATGCTCCGGGCCGTGCTCGAGGGCATATGCTATCACCTCAGATGGATGCTTGAATGTGAGGATAAGAAGATAAAAACGGCCGATACGCTGCGCTTTGTCGGCGGCGGCGCGCTGTCACGCGTGACCTGCCAGATACTCGCCGACGTGACGGGGCGCACGGTCGAGACCGTCGCCTCGACCAAGGACGTGGGCGCCGTGGGCGCCGCGATGCTCGTCGCGGTCGGAAGCGGCCGCATCGGCAGCCTGTCGGAGGCCGGCGCGCTGATAAAGGCCGAGAGCAGGTATGAGCCCAACGCCGAAAACAGGGCGCTTTACGACAGAAACTACGGGGTATTCAAAAATCTTTACGCGGCGAACAAAAAGAACTTTGCCGCACTCAATAATTGAAGGAGGGCATGAGCGTGGAAGAAAGCATGGCAAGAGAGCTCATATGCGGCACCGGCCGCGAGCTTTTGAAGACCGGCCTTGTCGCGAGGACCTGGGGCAACGTCAGCTGCCGTCTTGACGGGAAGCATTTTCTCATCACCCCGAGCGGCCTGGACTACCTCAAAACGACGCCGGAGGACATAGCCTGCGTCGAGCTTGAGACGATGAAATGGGAGGGCCGGCGCAAGCCCTCGAGCGAAAAGGGAGTTCACGCCGCGGCATACGAGCTGTTCCCGGAGGTCGGCTTCGTTATCCACACGCATCAGAGCTGCGCCTCGGCGCTCGGCCTGGCGGGCTTTGAGAGCATGGATATAACGCAGGCCGAAAGGGAGGCTCTCGGCGGCATTGCAAAGGCAGGGTACGGCCTGCCCGGCATGAAAAAGCTCAAAAACGCGGTACGCGCCGCGATGCAGACGGGCGCGCACACCGTGTTCATGGTAAACCACGGCGTTGTCGTCTGCGGAAAGGACAAAAAGCAGGCCATGGAGCGCGTGCAGCTGCTCGAGGATATCTGCCGCCGCAGCCTGTGCATCGCAAAGGACGCGCCCCGGCGTCTTTCCGAGAGCAAAACGGCCGCGCTCATGAACGCCGTCAGGGCGGAGCTGCCCACGGCGGAGCTCAGCGGCGGAGACTGCGCCGTCATGTGGGCAAACAGAGGCAGAACGCTGTACGCCCAGCTTGACGATATGGCGCAGATGCTCGGCTCGCAGGTCTCCTGCGTCAGGGCAAGGCCGAAAAGGATAGTCAAGGCGCTGAAAAAACGCGATGCGGTGTTCGTGCGCGGCGTCGGAGCCGTCGTCACGGCAGACGATCCCGACGACCGCGAGGCGCTGCGGCTTCTGACCGAGAAATCCGCGCTGTGCGCCCTGCACAGCTCAAACCTCGGCTCGAGGGTGAAGCTCAACACCGCCGACACGGCGCTCATGCGCTTTGTCTATAAGAAGAAATATTCAAAGAGAAAGGGATGACATATGAAAACGGAGAAGAAGAAAGAGACCGCCAGAGTCCTGAAATTCGTTCTTTTTTCCGCCTCGGCAGGCATAATCGAGACCGTTGCGATGATCCTCTGCGAGGAGGTCATCAAGATCCCCGGCCACTGGGTGTGCTACACCATAGCGCTCGTCCTGAGCGTCCTGTGGAACTTCACCTTCAACAGGAAATTCACCTTCCAGAGCGCGGAGAACGTGCCCAAGGCGATGCTTCTCGTGTTCCTGTTCTACGCGCCCTTCGCGCCGTTTACGATCTGGAACGAGCATTTCCTCGCCGATATACACGGCTGGAACGAATACGCCGTGCTGGCCATCAACATGGCGCTCAACCTCTCCCTCGAATATCTGTGGGACAACTTCGTAGTCTACCGCAACAGCAAGGATACCAATGATATAGCCAAGAAAAAACAGGAAAAGGAGAATCACGAGCATGAATAACTGTGCAATAAGCAGATGGGACGATCCCAACGAGATCAACGCAAAGCTCAAGGCGCTGACCAGCCAGCCCATATGGGAGGTCTCCGACGAGTATTACAGGGACGTCATCATGAAGTACTACGACGAAAAGTGTACCGCCTCCAGAGCGGTCTACGAGGAGTCGCAGAAATATATCCCCGGCGGCGTTCAGCACAACCTCGCCTTCAACAAGCCCTTCCCCATGTGCATGGCAAAGGCGGACGGCGCTTACCTCTACGACAAGGACGGCAACAAGTACATCGACTTCCTCCAGGCCGGCGGTCCGACCATCCTCGGCAGCAACTACCCCGTCATCCGCGAGAAGGTCATCGGGCTTCTCAACGAGTGCGGCCCCGTAACGGGCCTTCTGCACGAGTCCGAAATGCTCATCGCGCGCGAGATAAACAGGCACATGCCCAACGTCGAGATGTTCCGCATGCTCGGCTCCGGCACCGAGGCGGTCATGGCCTCCCTGCGCATAGCGCGCATCGCAACGGGCAACAAGCGCGTCATCAAGATAGGCGGCGCGTACCACGGCTGGTCGGACCAGATGGTCTACGGCCTGAAGATACCCGGCAGCCGCGCGCTGCTCGAGTCGCACGGCATCCCCCACGGCTGCTACGGCACGACCGATGAGGTGCGCCCGAACGACCTGAACATGCTCGAGCACGTGCTCAAGCGCAATAAGCTCCTCGGCGGCACAGCGGCCGTCATCGTCGAGCCCGTCGGCCCCGAGAGCGGCACCCGACCCGTCGCCCACGACTACAACAAGGGCGTGCGCGCACTGTGCGACAGGTACGGCGCGCTGATGATATTCGACGAGGTCGTCACCGGCTTCCGCGTCGCGCTCTCCGGCGCTCAGGGCTACTTCGACGTCGTTCCCGACCTGACCGTGTTCGGCAAGATCGTCGCGGGCGGCTATCCCGCGGCCGGCGGCGTCGGCGGCAAGAGAGAGTACGCTCAGCTCATGGCGGCCGGCCTTGCGACCGGCAAGCACAGAGCATACGTCGGCGGCACTCTGGCGGCCAACCCCCTGTCCTGCCTCGCCGGCTACACCGCCATTCAGGAGATCGAGCGCACCAACGCCTGCGAGGTCGCCGGAAAGATGGGCGACAGGCTCTGCGACGGACTCAAGGAGCTCATCGGGCGCTACGGCCTGCCCTTCGTGGCATACAACCAGGGCTCCATCGTCCACCTCGAGTGCACCGGTGCAATGAGCTTCGACTTCTCGTCAAACTGCTTTGTCAAGTCCGCGGTCGGCCTGCTGCGCAACAAGGACATGATGTACGTGCGCAAGGATTCCATGGAGCGCATGGGCGCGGCCTACATGGCAAACGGCATAGTCACCCTCGCCGGCAGCCGCCTGTACACCTCCCTGGCCGACACGCCCGAGATCATCGACGAAGCCCTCAACCGCTTCGAGGAGGTCTTCAAGCACGTCCGGAAAACCGACAAGGGTCTCGTCAAGGGCCTCCTGAAGTGATTTTTTGGCGGCGAATCGACGCAGCTGCGGATACGGTGATCGCGGTCGCCCGGTTCGGGATAATGGCATAAACCGTGATCTTCCGCGCCCGTTGAGATCGTGCCGATTCAGTGCAAAATTTCGGTTCTCCCCCGTAAGAAACTTATCATGCCCGGAACTGAAATAAATATCAAATGCAGAAAAGACAGCCAAGACTTTTTAAGCCTAGGCTGTCTTTTTTCATATGTATTTTGGTTTAACACACGGATTAGCGGCAGCTTCCGAACCGGACACCGGCAATATATGTATCCGCGAATGCCTCAATGCGCCTCCAAAACAATGCCGCAGTCGCGGACGTATTCGTTGAATTTTTCGGTGATATAGACCTGCGCGTCAAGGCCGCGTCCGGCCTTTATGAGCGCGACTATGTGTTCGCTCTGCGCTATGAGCCCCTCGAGCCCCCAGTGTCCGGCACAGTGCCGCCAGAGCCCATGCGATATCTCGGCAAAGGAGTTCATCAGCAGTATGAACACCTCGTTGCCGCTCAATTTGCAGATGAGATAGTGAAAATCCTTGGTCATCGCGCCGAGCTCGTCCGCGCCGAGCCCCCGGCCGCGCGCAGCCCTGAAGTTTTCGATACAGTCCTCAAGGATACGGATATCCTCCTCGGTGTGCGAGGCCGCAAGGCGTATGAGCGCTCCGCCCTCGACGGCGTTTCGCGTCTCGACGAGCGCAACGACGCGCTCTCGGGTCATGTATCCCTCGCCCGAGCGCAGTATCTCGTGCAGCGTTTCATAGCTGCCGCTGGCCATGTAGTCGGCGACATAGGTGCCGTGGCGCGCAGCGACGCTCAGAAAGCCCGTGCGCTCAAGGTCCTTTATCGCGAGGTGTATCGCCGACTGGTTTATCCCCGTGCTCTCGGCAAGCTCGCGCTCGGACGGCAGCTTCTGCCCCGGTGCGAGTTCGCCTGTCAGTATCTTGGATTTTATGCTCTCAAAAAAGCACTCCTTCGCCGAGGGGATGCTTATCTTTTCAAACGCCATAATTATTACCGCCCGTACAGACTTGTGATTGATCAATCACCATCACAGGGACATTATGCAGGATTTTTTTGCTCTTGTCAAGATTTTGCGCCGCGCGGCAGGCCGTTCTTTATTGACATAAAAATATCCATGTGATAATATTTCATCGTGATTATTCACGGGCTTCGGAGCCCGTAAAACATAAAGAGGATACGAGGAGGATACAATGAAAGACTTAAAGCACCTCATCTATTTTGAAGACCTGCTCCAGGACGCGAATAACGAGCTGGTAAAGCAGGCCTCCGGGGAGGGAAGGCTTGCTCTGGGCTACACCTGCTATTTCGTGCCCGAGGTACTGCTCAATCTCGGCGGCTGCTTCTCTGTGCGCCTGCGCGCCCCGGGGACGGCCAACACCGATATCGGCACATACTATATGACAAACAAGACCTGTCCCTTCACGCGCAGCGTGCTCGAGCGCAGCATGGAGGGCGGCTACAACTTCCTGTCGGCCATGTTCTCGTCCGAGACCTGCCAGATGATGCACCGCGCACATGAGTATTTTGACATCATGGGGCTCGTAAAGGAGCAGAACCCGAGGTTTTTCATGAGCATGATGGACGTGCCCTTTGTGACCACGAAGGCCGCCTACGAGCATTATGAAAATCAGCTCAGAAAGTACATTCTCGAGCCGCTGGAGCGTGTCTACGGCGTCGATATCTCCGACGGGGCGATAAGAAAGGCCATAGAGGAGCACAACGAGATCTGCCGCATCATAACAGAGCTCGGCGACCTGCGCAAGCTCCCAAACCCGCCGATAACGAGCTATGAGTTCCACGTCATCCAGCTCGTTTCCGAGTGCTGCCCGCAGTATCTTATAAAGGACAAGCTCGAGGAGACGCTCAGGGAGGTCAGAAAGCGCAGGGTCGACCCCAAGCCCAATTACCGCGCGCGCATCGTCGTCACGGGCTCGGAGGTAGACGATCCGGCGTTTACAAAGCTCCTGGAGGACTGCGGCGCGTACGTCGTGGCCGACCGCTACTGCTACGGCTCGCTGCCCGGCAGGGAGCAGATAGAGATACGCGACGGCGAGAGCGCGCTCACGGCCGCTGCGCGGCACTATCTATCCACGAGCGAGTGCCCGCGCTTCATGAATAAGGAAAAGCAGCTCCAGCGCCGAAGCTATCTCAAGCAGCTTGTCAAGGACTATGACGCCGACGGCATCCTGTACCTCCAGATGAAGTTCTGCGAGTTCTGGAGCTACGAGCGCGTCATGGGCGTACACGATATGAACGAGGTCGAGGGCATACCCTGCATCGGCGTCGAGAAGGAATACACGATGGCATCGGCAGGCCAGCTGCGCACACGCTTCCAGGCCTTTGTCGAGAGCATCGAGATAAAGAAGCTTCAGGGAGGTAAGATGTAATGGCAAACGAGGCAAAACGCTTTTACAAGGGAAGCGGCATCGCAAAGCACCGCGAGTGGCGCGGCCTGAAGGACACCTTCTATGACTACACCCAGTGGGCGATAAATCTCGGTATACTGGCGCAGTTCGCGGCAAAATCGCCGGTGCGCATAGTAAAGGGACTGTTCGAATACCGCTGGTTCGGCGGCTATATCGGCGCGCTGCACATGGTCGATAAATGCACTGCCGGCATGCGCGGCCCCGCGCTGCGCGTTTCGCACACGCAGATGCACGCCATCATGAAGGGCACGACCGGCATGCTCGCCGACAGCATGAAGGGCGACCGCCGCTTCGGTGACACGGAATACGCGGACAAATTCGTAATGCTCGAGCAGACCATGTGTCCCGAGATAGTCGCGGGCTTTCCCAGGCTCAAGGCTCTGCCGCTCGAAGTTCTGCAGGGACTGCTGGGCACCTACATGGATCAGAACCTCGCCCCGTTTTACATGGATATCATGGAAAACGTCGGCCTGCCCGCCGACTCCTGCCGCCTGAGCGCGAAC
This sequence comes from bacterium, assembly GCA_963625685.1. Lineage (GTDB taxonomy): Bacteria > Bacillota > Clostridia > Oscillospirales > Oscillospiraceae > F23-B02. The sequence continues at coordinate 55,985 of CAVFTR010000010.1, read as the reverse complement.
GCCGCCGGCGTTGCGATAAACGACGACTATCCGCAGATCGGCGCCTGCCTTATAACAAACAACATGCCCTGCGACTCCTCGACCATGAACAGCCAGCTCATAGAGCGCCGCGTCACCATCCCCACGACCGTGGCCGGCATACCCATGCGTTGGGAGGACGAGGCGACCGACAAGTACGCCCTGGCGCAGATGAAGGAGACCATAAAATTCATCGAGGACACGACGGGCGAAAGATTCGACGAGGAGGCCTTCTTCAAGATCATAAAGCAGCACAACAGGGAGGCGCGCAATGAGTTCGAGGTCTGGGAGTACGCAAAGACGAAGTACTCGGCCTTCGGCCACGTCATCTCGCCGCTGTTTCACGCCTTCTACTTCACCTTCTCCGGCGGCAGCATCCCCTATATCGACAAGACCGCGAAGAAGGCGCTCAGGATCGCCGAAAAGGCGTACAGGAACAAGGTCGTCAGCTTCGACAAGGCGCGCCACCGCATGATAACCTGGGGCGGCCCGGGCTGCTACTATATCGACTTCAACACCTGGGCGTACAACTGCTGGGGCGTTCTCGTCGCCGCGCAGATGGACATGTTCTCCGGCAATGTCATCATCCCCGAGGACGATCTCGACGCGGCGCTCATCGGCATCGCGCATAACTACGAGCGCGGCGTCATGCGCCGCCACCTCACCGGCGGATATCAGCATCTGCTCGAGGTCTGGGACGAGGCGGAGAGGTTTAACTGCGATATCGTGCTCGTCTACGACGATATCACCTGCAAGGGCGCGATGGGCCTGGCCGGCGTAGTGAACGATCAGGCCAGGGACAAGCATAAGCACCTAGTCTGGGTGCAGAACGACATGTTCGACCACCGCACCATAAGCCGCAACGAGATGCGCAGGCAGTTCTCCGAGTATATGAGCGCCGTCCTGCAGGAGGAGCCGCTCGACGCGAGCCTCGTTGACTTTGACGATTACGAAGGATGGTGATGCATATGAAAAGGAAGCTTCTCATCGGCATGCTGAGCGTTATTCCCGCAAGCATGCTCATATACTGGTTCAATCTCGACAACAAGCTGCTGTACTACGGCGTCCGTCCCCTGCTCAATAAGGTCTACGATTCGCAGCGGCGCAATGTAAAGCTTTAATGACAGTCTGATGTTTATCTCCGTAAGCCCGGTATCGAAGCCTCGGTACCGGGCTTACACAATATGCGTCAATGCACCTCCAAGAAAACACGGTGTTGATTTCCGGACGGATGTATAGTAAAATGTTTTACAGATAAAATATTATAAGGAACGTGATGAACGTGGAGAAAGTCAGACCGAAAAAAGAAGACAGGCGCGTGAGATACACAAAGCAGGCGATCAGGGACGGCTTCCTGCGGCTGCTCGCCGAAAAGCCGATCGAAAAGATAAGCGTTACGGAGATCTGCCGCGAGGCGGATATAAACCGCGGCACCTTTTACGCGCACTACTCGGACCCCTACGAGCTCAAGCAGAGCCTCGAGGAGCAGCTGTCCGAGGCCATGGAGCGGAGAATGCGCGAGACAGGCGTCAATCGCCTCAACTCGCTCCAGACTCTGCGCCTTCTCAAGGAAAACGAGGAGCTCTGCCGCGTCTTTGCCGGACCATACGGCGATCACGACGCCATGCTAAAGGTGATACGCCGCCACGCCGACGCCTATCTCGAGCAGGAGATACTCGTCCTGGGCGAGCTGAGCGGGCAGATGACAGAGTGCCTCAAGGGGCTTCTGGTATCCTCGATATCGACCGTAGTAAAGTACTGGCTGGATAACGGCATGAAGGAGGAGCCAGAGCGCGTGGCCTACGTTCTGGATACGTACTGCTTCAGCGGCATAAAGGGCTTCCTGAGCAGCGGGGATAAATGATTTACATAATGTGTTGACAACTATGTTGAAAGTGTGCAAAACTCTTGTGTTTCAAGGCTTTGTTAGCAGTCTGTTAACATTATGAAGCCTTTTGACACCCGTGAGAAAGGTGAAAGCAATGAAGAGGATTATTTCAGCGCTGCTCTGCTGTGCGATGCTGTTTTGTCTGTGTGCGTGTCAGCACGGCATTGATTTTGAAAAGCGCACGCCGGTGCCGCAGTTTGACATGATGGCAAGCTACAGCTTTACAGACGAGCAGCTCAGCGACGCCGACGGCAGCGCATACTATAAGCAGAGCCTGGGCGTGGCTCAGATAAGCTCGAAGGACGAGCACGCGGCCGAGCGCATAAACGCGTCTCTTGCAGAGCTCTACGTCAGGTTCCGCGCCGACGCCGAGCGCACGAAGCGCGTCGCCGCCGATCAGCCAGAGGGCGAGATCATCGAGCTGAGCTACTACTGCACGCCGAGCGTCACGCGCTGCGATACGCGCGCGCTGAGCGTCGTGTTCGACGTCTCGCAGGATAACGGCGGCCTGCACGCCGACTTTACGCGCATAAGCCGCAGCTACGACTCCGACAGCGGCGCTCTGCTGAGCCTTGCGGATATCGCAAAGAACGAGGAGCAGCTCAAGACCTTCATCAAAAACTACGTCATCGGCCTCGCCGCCGGAGACGAATACAAGGAAAACGGCGAAAGCATCTTCTTTGACGACCTCGAGGGCTCGATAGGCGCGCTCGTCGACTCGGGCAGCAACTGGTACCTAAACGACACGGGCCTCGTCGTGTACGCAAATCCCTATGACATCGCGCCCTACAGCTGCGGCGTGCTGCTGTTCGAGATCCCGTACTCCGCGCTTGAGGAGTTTTTGAGCATGGACCTTGCGCCGGTCGACTACGAGGGCGACAACGGCCTGATCCTCGCCGACAACGGCTTTACGATAGACAGAAACAGCCTCAATATCCTCGACACCGTGACGGTCGACGCCGAGGGGCAGAGCGTCGTGCTCTCGGCCGAGGAGACCGTGTACAACGTCAAGGTCTACACCGAAAGCCGCACGCTGTGGCAGCGCAACTATCTCACCAGCGGTGAGGGCGTGGAGGTCATAAGCTACATCCCCGACGTTATGCCGAACATCGCCGTGTCCTATGAGCTCGCCGACGGGACCCGGGTCATCCGCGGCATATTCCAGAGCGGCAAGGACGGCACGATACTGCTGGTCGATCTCCTGACCTCCGATTCGACCGACGAGCTCGAAAAATTCACCTGGGCGCTCGAAGGCGACGAGGTCAGGAACTTCTGAGGACAGCGTATGGAAAGACTTGCGAAGATCCGCGGAGGGCTCATCGACCTCGGCCTCGACGCGGTGCTGATAACGGATGAATTGAACCAGCGCTATGCGACGGGCGTTCCCTTCACCGACGGCGCGGTGCTCGTGACGCTCGACGAAGCGTTCCTGTTCACCGACTCGCGCTATATGGAGGCCGCGCAGCGAAGCGTTTCGAGCGATATAAAGCTGCGCATGTTCGGCTCGGGCAGGCGCCTTACAGAGCTCGTGCGCGAGGCGATGGCCGAGTGCGGGGTGACGATGCCCGGCGCGGAGGAGTTTTCACTCCCGCACGGGGCCTATCTCGCCTGGCAGAAGGCGCTGGGAGTACAGCTTCGGCCCTGCCAGAGCCTGTTCAACAGCCTGCGCGCCTCGAAGGACGAGGCGGAAAAGCGCAGCATGCGCCGCGCCCAGGCGATAGCGGAAAAGGCGCTCGACGACGTTCTGCACATCATCCGACCCGGCGTCACGGAGCGCGATATCGCCGCCGAGATAAGCTACAGGCTTTTAAAGCACGGCGGCGAGGGCAACAGCTTCGAGCCCATCGCTCTCACGGGAACGAACACGAGCATGCCGCACGGCGTGCCCTCGGACGCCGTCGTGCGGGAGGGCGATTTTGTTACGATGGATTTCGGCTGCAAAAAGGACGGCTACTGCTCGGACATGACGCGAACCGTCGCCGTCGGCCATGCTGCCGACGAGATGAAAAACGTCTACGATATCGTCCTGCGCGCCCAGCTCGCGGGCATAGAAAGGGCCGCGGCGGGAGTCACGGGCGCGGAGATAGACGGCGCTGCGCGGCGCGTTATCGACGGCGCGGGCTACGGCGAGTATTTCGGGCACAGCTTCGGCCACTCGCTGGGGCTTTATATCCACGAGAGCCCGGCCGCCGCGCCATCGGCGACGGCACCGATGCCCGACGGAGCCGTGATATCGGCAGAGCCCGGCATATATCTGCCCGGAAAATTCGGCGTGCGCATCGAGGACGTGCTCATCCTGAGCGAGGGCGGCTGCGAGAACATAACGAAGGCGAGCAAGGAACTGATAATTTTATAGAGGGAGAGAAACAATGGCAAAGGGAAACAAGAAAAAGAAAAAATTCGACCTGTCGCTGACGCCGTTTCTGTACATCGGCTTCATCGTGGTGTGCGTGACCGCGCTGCTTCAGAGCTTCATTCCGAACTTCCCGGCGGGGCTGCGGAACATACTGTACATAATCGGCGTGCTGGCCATGATGGTCTATATGTTCCAGATAGCGTTTGAAAAACGCACCGGAAAACGCGAAAATGACGCGCCGGATAAGGAAAATAAGAGCAAAAAGAGAAAATAATCTTGCAATATGGCGCAATATAATGTAGACTAATAAGGCTATAGACAAATCAATTTTAGACTTCACATAGGAGGACAATCCATTATGCCTATTACAGCAGGTGATTTCAGAAACGGTGTTACCTTTGAGATGGACGGCCAGGTCATGCAGGTCGTTTCCTTCCAGCACGTCAAGCCCGGCAAGGGCGCGGCCTTCGTCCGCACCAAGATGAAGAACGTCATCACCGGCGCAGTCACCGAGACTTCCTTTAACCCCACCGCAAAGTTCGAGACCGCAACCGTCGAGCGCAAGACCATGGAATACAGCTACAACGACGGCAGCCTCTATTACTTCATGGACCCCGAGACCTATGAGCTCGAGCCCGTCGACGAGTCCAACCTCGGAGACAGCTTCAAGTTCGTAAAGGAAAATATGGAGTGCACCATCTACTCCTACAAGGGCAAGGTCTTCAACGTCGAGCCGCCCTTCTTCGTCGACCTCGTCGTCACCGACACCGACCCCGGCTTTGCAGGCAACACCGCGACCAACGCGACCAAGCCCGCGACGCTCGAGACCGGCGCGGAGGTCAAGGTGCCGCTCTTCATCGAGCCCGGCGAGAAGATCCAGATAGACACCCGTACCGGCGAGTACCTCAGCCGCTCCAAGTGATTTTAATGGCGCTTTTTTAGAGGCGTATTAAGGCTGTATTTATACGTTCATTGCGGCGGCACGGTATCGAAACAATGGCATAAATAAGAACGTTTCGCGTCCCGTGAGTGCGATGCAATGTTTATGCAGCATCTCAAAAACTGCGCCGCACTCTATGCCGCGGTTTTCACCGCAACTGCCGGTCGGGATAACGCAAAGATCGTATCGGCACAATGCGGCTGCGCCATCGAAAAGACGCCGCCAAAAAAGGAGATAATTAATGACAGTAAGTGAAAAAGTAGCATATCTCAAGGGCCTTGCGGACGGCCTCGGCATAAATGACAGTACAAGCGAGGGCAAGCTCATGCTCGCCGTGATCGATGTGCTCGAGACCATGGCCGGGGATATCGAGGCGGTTGACGCCCATGCCAAGGACCTTTCCGACAGCATCAACGACATAAACGAGGACATGGAATACCTCGAGGACCTCTGCATCGGCGAGTCTGACGACTGCGGCTGCGGCTTCGGCGGCGCCGATTATGAGGACGAGGACGACGACGGCGAGCTGCCGCCGTGCACGGGCTGCTGCTCCTCCTGCGGCGATGTGCAGGAGTACGAGGTGACCTGCCCCAAGTGCGGCGAGACGATAACCGTCTTCGAGGAGGACCTCGATTTCGGCTCCATCCGCTGTCCCAAATGCGACGCGGAGCTCGAGTTCGACACCGGCTCCGACGACGAGAAAAAGTAATACGCACAAAAAACGGCCATGCAGCAGCGCGATGCTGACGCATGGCCGCTTCTTACGGACAGCAGCGGCATATATTTACTGCAAAACCAATATTTACACAGAGAAAAACAGTTCTCCTTATGCCTTTTTTAATGCACAAGCCTCAGCTGACTATTGATTTATCTCGGATATATGGTATAATCAAAAATCAACAAAAATCTAAAAAACGCGATTTTCAAACGCATAAGGAGCCCCGAAATGAAAGAAAATGCAGATTATGTCTGTGGGATCATCGCACACAACTTGAAAACCTTCCGTGAGAGGCAGAAGCTAAGCATGGATCAGCTCGCCGCACTTTCAGGAGTCAGCAAGAGCATGATCGGCCAGATAGAGCGCGCTGAGACCAATACGTCTGTTTCTACTCTCTGGAAGATCGCGTCCGGCCTGCATGTTCCGTTCACATCCCTGATCGAGCACGGCCAGGAAAGCGTCATGCTCGTCGGCAAGGAAAATGTCGACATGATGCAGAGCGAGGATAAGCTCATGCGCCTGTATCCCTATTTCCCCGTCAGCGCAGACAGGCCCTTTGAGATGCTTTACATCGAGCTCGACCCCGGCGCCTCCAGCAGCTCGGAGCCTCACGCCGCAGGTACGATGGAATATCTGATCGTCTTCGGGGGCACACTGGAGCTGTTCGTCGGTGCACAGAAGTATGAGGTACAGCCCGGCAGCGCGATCTCCTTCGCAGCCGATCAGCCCCATATGTACCACAATTCGAGCGATAAAACGACGACGCTGGTCAACATCGTGGTTTATAAGGACTAAGCAAATCTGAACACTATACTGCACCGGAATATAGCCGGGACTGCACAGAAATTTCCGCTGCGGCCCCGGTTTTATTATGCCCTGATATGTCAATTTCACCAAATTGCCTACTTCACATATGTTAGTATTACCTAAAATTATCAAAGAGATCGAAAAGCAGCTTGACTTATTTATGACGATGCAGTATGTTGGTTGTGCAATATAACGCACAAAAAAGCGCGGTTTCTGCACAACCGAGAATGGGATCATTATTTGATCAGGAAAGGAAGAACGAAAATGGCCATCACGGAAAGAGTGGAAAAGATCCGTCAAAATTATGTCAATACAAAGCCGCATATCTCTTACGAAAGAGCGTGGAGCTGGACGAAATCCTTTCAGAGGACCGAAGGACTTCCTCACATTATACGTGTCGCACAGGCCTTCAAGGACACCTGCAATGAGCTGTCGGTGAATATATGGGAGGGCGAGCTCGTCGTCGGCACGAGCGGCGAATACCGCAAATGTGCGATCCTGACGCCGGAATTCGGCTGGCTGTGGATCAATGACGAGATCGACACGTTCCCGGAGAGGGGACAGGACCCGTACGATGTAACGCCCGAGCAGACAAAATTTATACGCGAGAACATCTTCCCCTACTGGAAGGGCAAAAGCGTCGAGGAAGCCTTCCTTGCGCGCACCTCAGAGGCGACCAGGAAGATCGGCGTCGATACCGGATTTCTTGACACCGACTCCAAGTGGAGAAACGGCATTGGCGAGATATCCGCCGACTATATCGACGTGCTGCTGCCGAAGGGCTACGCGGGCATCAAAAAGGAGGCCGAGGAATATATAAGCGGCCTTAACGAGGCTATCCCCGAGGAGAAAAAGAAGATAGATTTCTACAGATCGGCTATCCTGATCGCCGACGGCATGATGGCGCTCGGCCGCCGTTATTCCGAAAAGGCGGCGGAAATGGCCGCTGCCGAGAACGACCCGAAGAGAAAGGCCGAGCTCGGGGAGATAGCGCGGATATGCGCCGCTGTTCCCGCAAACCCGCCAAAGAGCTTCCGCGAGGCGATACAGTTCGTGTGGTTCGTACAGCTGGGCGGCATCATTTCCGAAAATCCCCTGGCATGGAACCCCGGCCGCTTTGACCAGTATATGTATCCCTATTACGAGGCGGACCTGAAGGCCGGAAGGATCGATTACGATTCAGCACTCGAGTATGTCGAGTGCCTGTGGCTGAAGTATTCCGAGTGGGCCTGGACCATTTCCAAGAACACCGCCGGCTTCTTCGCCGGTTATACAAACTTCGAGAACCTGACGATCGGCGGCACAAAGGTCGACGGCACGGATGCGACCAACACGATATCCTATATGGCGCTTCAGGCGACCAGAGAGTGCATGACGCATCAGCCCACGCTCAGCTGCCGTATCCATCCTGACTGCCCGCCCGAGTTCATGGAGGCAGTCACGGAGCTCGTATCCACCGGCTGCGGCTTCCCCGCGATCCACGGCGACCGCACGGGCTACCAGATGCTTTCAAACCTCGGCTACGAGCCAAAGGACGCGAAGGACTGGAACAACTGCGGCTGTGTCGTGCCCCACTCCAGAAAGACCTTCCAGTGGACCTCCGCTGCGAGCATCAGCTTTGCCGCCGCTCTTGAGTTTGCGCTCAACGAAGGAAGGAGCCGCCTGTCAAACGAGCAGGTATCCGTTCCCGAAAAGGATCCCAGGACCTTTACGTCCGTTGACGAGATCGTCGAGGCATGGAAAAAGCAGTTCGGCTATCTTGTAAAGCAGGGCGTCATCTCTCTTGTCACCGCACAGGAGATACACAGAGAGATCGGCCACCGTCCGTTCATGTCCGTATGCAACGAGTACTGCATGAAAAACGGCAGGGATCTTGTGGACGGCGGAGCAAAGTACAATATCGGGCCCGTGTTCACCGGCGTCGGTCTGTCAGTTACCGCAAACGCTCTGGCGGTCATCAAAAAACTCGTTTTTGAAGAAAAGAAATATACGCTTTCGGACATCATTGATGCGATCGACGCCAATTGGGAGGGCTATGAGCAGCTCAGACAGGAGGCGCTGGCCTGCCCCAAGTACGGCAACGACGACGATTACGTCGATTCCATCGCGAGGCTGCTGGAGGAGTTCTTCTATTCGGAGGTCACCGGCTATAAGGACCTGTACGGCAATCACTTCGTGACGGCCTTCATGGGCATCTCCAACTACCTGCCTACCGGCAAGGTGCTGGGAGCGACTCCGGACGGCCGCCGCGCAAGGGATCCGATCAACGAGGGCGTTTCGCCCTACACCGGCTCGGACACATCGACCTGCCTTGCAGCGCTTCGCAGCGCCGCGAAGATGGAGCACGATATCCACAGCGGCGGAACTCTGCTGAACCTGCGGCTCAATCACGATCTTGTCGCGACCAGGAGAGGCCGCGCGAATCTGGGCGCGATGCTCCAGTCGTATTTCGCGCTCGGCGGCTTCCATGTGCAGTTCAACTGCATCTCCAACGAGGTGCTGGCCGACGCACAGAAAAACCCCGAGAAATACAGGAGCCTTCTGGTCCGCGTCGCCGGCTACTCGGCACAGTTCACTAATCTCTCCAGGGAAATGCAGGATTCCATCATGGCAAGAAACGCGCACGGAGAGTTCTGATGAGCGTAAAAGGCTATGTAATGCAGCTGCAGCCCTTTTCCGTCAACGACGGAAACGGCATCCGGACGACCATATTTCTCGCCGGATGCCCGCTCCGCTGCAAATGGTGCTCAAATCCCGAGGGCTTCAGCCGCAGAGCGCTGGTCGGCTGGCATCAGCGCAAGTGCATCGGCTGCGGCAAATGCGCGGCCGTGTGCCCGCAGGGCATAGGCATAAACCTCAACGAGAAGCGCGATAAATGCATTGCCTGCGGCAGGTGCACCGAGGTCTGCCCGACAAATGCACGCTGCTTTATGGTGTATGAGGTCGACGCCGATGAGATACTGGAGTCTGTTCAGAAGCACCGCCTGTTCTACGCAATGAGCGGCGGCGGCATCACCTTTTCGGGCGGCGAAGCCACCGGTCAGCCGGAATTTCTGAACTATCTGACAGAGCATATATACGACATGGGCTACGGCATGACGATCGAGACCAGCGGATATTTCGAGTTCGAGACGGTCAGGCAGTCACTGGAGCGGATGGACCTGATCTTCATGGATCTCAAGCATATCGACAGCGCGGTCCACAAAAAATATACGGGCCTTGCCAATGAAAAGATACTGGAGAACATGAAAAGACTCGAAAAGCTGCCTGGCGAGGCCGTGATACGCATCCCGGTAATCGGCGGCGTAAATAATGACGAGGACAATATCCGCCGCTCCGCCGCGTTCGTGCATGCCAATATCCCGAAGGCGAGGATGGAGCTCCTGCCGTATCACAGCTTCGGGATGATAAAGTACGAAGCGATAGGCCGGCCATACCGGAGCGAGCAGTTCTACCGTCCCTCCGCCGAGGAGATGGAGCATTTAAGGAAGATCGTCGCGGAAGAGGGAGTCGAGCTCGCGGATTTCCGCTGAGAACTCCCTCCGTCGGAAAAACTGTATGCAAGCGCTTCCGCCTGCGGCAGCGTTAAGTGTAAATGATTATAATAAAAAAGGATTGAGGTACACTATGGAACAGAAAGAAAACAAAGTAGGCATCAAAGGCTGGCTGGCGCTGCTCGTCCTTTGTATCATGTTCTCGGGCGTTCTGAAAAATGTCGACGGCCCGCTGCAGGCTCTGGACTTCTCCAACCTGGTCGGCTCCTGGGGAACGATAGGTGAGAGCGGACAGAACTTCATCGGCAAGGGCGGCGCAGGCGCAAGAGAGGGTATGATGCAGGCGCTCAGCCTGATCCCCGCGATCGCCTTTGCAGTCGCCATCATCGACGTCGTCACCCAGCTGGGAGCCATTGACGCCGGCGTCAAGCTCTTCACCCCCATCCTCAGGCCGGTGCTCGGTATCCCCGGTGAGTGCGGCATCGCATTCGTTTCCTCCTTTACCAGCTCCGACGTCGGCTCTGTCATGACCAGAGACCTCTACAACGAAGGCAAGCTCACCGAGAAGGAACGCGCCATTTTCGCGGCATATCAGTATGCCGGTTCAGCGGTCGTTCTCAACACCATGAACACGCAGGCGGCGCTGCTTCCCATCATCCTCTTCGCCGCCGGTCCCGTTATCGTCGTCCTGTTCTTCTGCAAAATACTGGGCGCGAACCTTGTAAGACTTGTCCTGACTCTCGAAGAGAAGAAAAATAAGGAGGCTTAATCATGTCTGAAGCTGCAAACACCAAGAAAAAACCCATTATCGACGTTTTCCTCGGCGGCGCGAAGAGAGGCTTCTACATCGGCGTCGAGACTGTTCTTCCTTCCATGATCCTCGGCTATGTCGTCATGCAGTTTCTGACCCTGACCGGCCTTATGGACATTCTGGCCGTAGTTTTTGGACCTGTTATGCGCGTGTTCGGACTTCCCGGCGAGGCCTCGGCCGTTCTGCTGTCGGCGTTCTTCTCCAAGGCTGCCGGCGCTGCCGCAGCTGCCTCGCTGTTCGGTGAGGGCATTCTGACCGCTGCACAGTGTACGATCCTGATCATTCCCTGCATGCTGATGGGCACACTGATCGGCCACTTCTCCAGAATAGTTCTGGTCTGCGGCGTCGAGTCCAAGAGGCAGCCGCTGATGCTCCTCGTCCCGATCTTCGATTCCGTTATCGGCATGCTGCTGATGCGGCTCATCCTTGTCCTTATGGGCCTTATGTAAGATAAAAGCACAGAGCAACTGATTCAGAGGATAAAGATATGACGAATCTGACAACGTTTGGAGCCCTGTTCATCATCCTGCTGGTATTCGCCTTCGGAGATATCATCGGGGTGCTGACGAAGGCAAAAGTGTCTACGATGTTTGTCATCATGGCGACTTTTCTGGTCCTGTTTCTGACCCATGCTATCCCCGACGATATCTGTACTACCGCAAACCTGACCTACGTGACCGGAATAGGACTGCAATTTCTCCTTGTCGATATGGGCAGCAGCGTCGGCCTGGCGGAGCTCAAAAAAGAATGGCGCACCGTTCTCACGGCGACGATCTCTCTGCTTCTGGCGGTGCTGGGCTGCGCGATAGCTATTCCGATCATCGGAAGAGAGTCGGCCCTCGTCAGCATGCCGGTAATCGCCGGCGGCGTCGTCGCGGCAAATACCATGGTGACGGCGGCCGAAAACGTCGGACTTCCGACTTGCGCGGCGCTGGCTACGTTCATCTATGCCACGCAGAAGCTTGTCGCCACGCTCCCTGCCTCCAACGGCGGCCTTAAGTACGCAAATCAGCTGATGGAGGAGTACAGCAAGCGGGATCACAGCGCGGAAACCGAGTCCAAATCCGAAAAGGGCGAGGAGAAGCTGCTGTTCTGGCAGAAGCACATACACTTTTACAGCAACTTTGTCTGCCTTGCGATCGCGGGTACGCTCGTTTTCCTGGCGTATCTTCTGGGCAACGCCACCAACGGATGGATCGGCCAGACGATGTGGAGCATGATCCTCGGCATCGCGGCAAGGAATTTGGGCCTCGTCCCCAGCCACTTCCTGAGAGACAACTCGAAGTCGGTCGGCTTCTTCAGCTTCCTTACCATGATCACTATGATCCCTTCGCTGGCGAAAATCGACATTTCGGAGATCCCTGTCATCGGTTTCAACGCGCTCGTTATATTTGCGTTCGTCATGATCATCCTGGTCCTGGCCTTCCGCTTTACTCCGCTGTGGAGGATATGCGGTTCAAAAAGCCTTTCACTGGGCATTGCAATGTGCCAGATGATCGGTTATCCAGGTACGCAGCTGATTTCCGACGAGATCGCCATCGCTGTCGGCAAGACCGATGCAGAACGCGATCATATTTCCGAAAAGCTCGGAACGGCCTATGTCATCGCCGGCTTTACGAATGTTACCCTGCTTTCCGTCGTGCTGGCGAATTTTATCTCAAAGATACTGTAATATCAATTACAATAGAAGGAGGAAAACGCAATGACTGATCTTGAAAAAATAAACGCATATGTCGAGTCCCACAGAGAGGAGATGCTTGAGACCTACCGCAGGGTCATCCTGCAGGAGAGCTACCACAGCGCCCCGGAGGATGTGCGCGCCATGGGCAGGATGCTTATGGAACTGTTCGAGGAAGTCGGCTTCAGCTGCAGGCTGAGCGATGTCGGCACGGATGAAAGCGGCGACATGCTCACCGGCATCCTCGGAGAGGACCGTCCGGGCAAGCCCATCATATTCGGCGGCCACATGGATACCGTTCACAAACCCGGCTCCTTCCCCTGCGGCTTCGAGATCGACGAGGAGGGCAAGGTCCACGGCCCCGGCGTTCTGGATATGAAAGGCGGCATCGTTATCGCGCTGTATGTCTGCAAGGCACTCAAGGAGATCGGCTATGAGGGCCGTCCGCTCAAGATCTGCTTTGCTCCCGATGAAGAGAAGCTGCACAAGTACGGCAATACCGCGGCTCAGTTCGAGGAATTCTGCCGCGGCGGCGAGTTCATGCTCAATATGGAAACCGGTCTGCCTGGCGGCGACCTCTGTGTTTCCCGTAAGGGCAAGACCGAGGTGGCGCTGTATGTCGAGGGCGTCTCTGCACATGCCGGAAACGACTTTGCACGCGGCAGAAACGCGATCGCAGAGCTGTGCAGAAAGGTCAGCGATATTCAGGCACTTACGAATCTCGACGTCGGCACCACGGTCTGCGTCGACGTCATCCACGGCGGCACGAACTTCGGCGCGTTTCCGGCCCACGCGGAGGCGACGTTTGACGTGCGCGCGACCTCTGTCGAAGAAATGCAGAAGGTAAAGAAAAAGATCGAGGAGATTGCGGCGAAGACCTATATCGAAGGCACGACGACCACCATGGAATATCAGATGGAGATGCTGCCCTTTGAGTGCACCGAGAGCGTCATGGAACTGTACCGGAAGGTCCACGATATCTGCGTGGAGGACGGCTTCGGCGACTTCCCGCTCAAGCATATCGGCGGCTCCTCGGATGCGGCCTACGCCGTAATAGCCGGCGTGCCGTCCCTGTGCAGCTGCGGCATCCAGGGCGAGTGGAATCATACCACAAGAGAATATGCTATTCTCGAGTCCCTGTACACACGCACAAAGCAGTGGGCGGATGTTGTAAACCATATAAAGTGATCTGAGCTCATAAGAATGCACCCCCGACGCCGGATGACCGGTATCGGGGGTGCGGTTTTTTCAGCTCATTCAGCGCGGCTTATGTCCCGTATATTCTTCTCGAATTTACTGCGCGGGCCCATGACCTCGCGGCCGCAGCCGAGGCAGCGGAGCTTGAAGTCCGCGCCGATGCGCAGCACCTGCCAGCGCTTTTCGCCGCAGGGGTGCGCCTTTTTCATCGTCAGCACGTCGCCGACACGTATGTCCATCGGCATGATCTGCACCTCACTTTTTTATCTCGTCCCAGTATTTTCTGGCTGTCTGCTCAAGCTTGTTGTCGCCGTAATCGTAGTAGCGCGCCCCCTTGAGCGCGTCCGGCAGGTATTGCTGGCGCACCCAGTGCTTAGGGTAGCTGTGCGGGTATTTATAGCCCTGCTCGCGCTCAAAGCCCGTGCCGTCGGCGTGTACGTTCTGAAGCTCGCGCGGCGGCGGGCCGCTCTTACCGGCGCGCACGTCGCCTATCGCGGCGTCTATGGCCATGACGACGCTGTTCGACTTCGGCGCGGTCGCAAGGAAGATAGCCGCCTCGGCGAGCGGGAGCCGTGCCTCGGGCAGACCGAGCTGCAGAGCCGAGTCCACGCAGGCCTTGACGATGGGCACCGCCTGCGGATAGGCAAGGCCTATATCCTCGCTGGCAGAGCACAGCAGTCTGCGGCAGGCTCCGACAAGATCTCCGGCCTCCAGCAGCCGAGCAAGATAGTGCAGCGCGGCGTCCGGGTCCGAGCCGCGCAGCGATTTCATCAGCGCCGACAGCGCGTCAAAGTGCTCGTCGCCGTCACGGTCGTAGCGCATCGCGCTTTTCTGCGTGACGGTATCGGCATCCGCGAGGCTTATTATCAGCCTGTCCCCATCGCGCTCGGCGGCGGAAAACAGCAGCTCCACGGCGTTTAGGGCCTTGCGCACGTCGCCGCCGCAGGAGCGGCTTATCCGCTGTACAACGCCCGGCTCGAGCTCCGGAGACAGGCCCTCGCGTTCGGCGAGCATGCTGAACGCGCGCAGCACGGCCGGCTCTGCCTCTTCGGGCGTTACCGGCTTGAACTCAAACACCGTCGAGCGGCTGAGGATAGCGCCGAACACGCAGAAATACGGGTTCTCCGTCGTCGAGGCGATCAGCGTTATGCGCCCGTCCTCGATAAACTCCAGCAGCGACTGCTGCTGCTTTTTATTGAAATACTGTATCTCGTCGAGGTACAGCAGCACGCCGCCGGGGGTCAGCAGCGTGTCGAGCTCGGCGATGATCTCCTTGATATCCGAAAGTCCGGCGGTCGTGGCGTTGAGCTTGCGCAGCGTGCGGTTCGTTTTCTCCGCGATTATGCGCGCGACCGTGGTCTTGCCCGTACCAGAGGGGCCGTAGAATATCATGTTCGGAACGCTGCCGCTCTCGACTATGCGGCGCAGCAGGCCGCGGCTGCCGAGGATATGCTTCTGGCCGACCACATCGTCGAGGCTGCGCGGCCTTATTTCGTCTGCAAGAGGCTTGTACATGTGTTTTCCTCCGGAAAATTTTGAGCCCGGCCGCATTTGCTGTGGCGCGGCGGCCGAGTATGTGTTAAAATACCGTGAAGAGGTGATATATATGCGCACAAAGCAGCAGGTTTCGGAGATAGTGCGGCTGCTGGAGGAGGCCTACCCCCTCGCCGACTGCACGCTCGATTATAAAAAGGACTATGAGCTCCTGTTCTCCGTGCGGCTTGCCGCGCAGTGCACCGACGCGCGCGTAAACGAGATAACGCCGGCGCTGTTTGAGCGCTTCCCGACGCTCGGGAGCTTTGCCGCGGCCGAGGTGACCGAGGTCGAGCGATACGTGCGCTCCTGCGGCTTTTACAGGGCCAAGGCCCGCGATATCGTCGCCGCCGCGCAGATGCTCGTGCGTGATTTCGGCGGCAGGGTGCCGGGGAGCATGGACGAGCTGCTGAAGCTGCCCGGCGTCGGGCGCAAGACCGCCAACCTCATCCTCGGCGATATATTCAGACTGCCCGGCTCGGTCGTCGTGGACACGCACTGCATACGCATATCCAACCGCCTGGGTCTCGTCGACGGACTGAAGGAGCCCGAAAAGATCGAGCGCGAGCTGCGCTCCTGCCTCCCGCCGGAGAAGAGCTCCGACTTCTGCCACCGCATCGTGCTGCACGGCCGCGCCGTCTGCACCGCGCGAAGGCCCGGCTGCGAGCGCTGCACACTGCGTCCGGTCTGCCAATTCGCCGAGGGGCAGAGCTGAGATGATTATACCCCGGCGCGCGCATATTTTCAAGTAAACAAGAAAGGCGTTGATGCGCTATCAAAAAAATAGGATGCTTCAATCTGGGGCTGGCGTTTGCCGGCTGCTTTCTGGGAGCCGGCTACGTCTCCGGACAGGAGCTGTGGCAGTTTTTCGGCTCCTTCGGCGCGAAGGGCGCCGCCGGACTGCTGATAGCCGTGGGCCTGCTGTTTTTAACGGGCGTCGTGATGATCCTGCTGGGCAGGCTCACGGGGCTGCGCGAGATCGACAGGCTCGTCGTGTGCTGGAACGTGCCGCTGCTGCGCTGCGCGGTCCTGATACTGGAGCTGCTGTTCCTGTTCGGCGTGGGTACGATCATGTCCGCCGGCATAGGCGCGCTTCTGAGCCAGCTGTTCGGCCTTGCGCCGTTTGTAGGCTCGGCGGTATTCGTCACGCTCGTCGCGATGGTATCGCTGGCGGGCTTTTCGGGCATGGTCTCGGCCTTCTCGGCCACGGTGCCGGTGCTGTCGGTCGTAACGCTCGTCTTCGGCGTCATGAGCGTGTGCGCAAACGGCGTCGTCCTGCCGGAATCGGCCGGCGGCAGCAATCCGCTGATGAGCTCGTGGCTCGTCGCGGCGGTGAGCTTTGCCTGCTATAACGTATTCGGCAGCATCGCCATGATCGCGCCGCTCGGCCCGTATGTAAACAGCAGAAAAGCCGCGGTCGGCGGCATCGCGGTCGGCGCCTGCGTGCTGCTGATCATAGCCGGCAGCGTGCTCGTATCCGTCTCCGCCGCGCCCGAGACCGCCTCGGCGGAGCTGCCGATGCTCGCCCTGGCGCAGAGCCGCGGCGCTGCATGGGGCTATATCTACGGCGTACTGCTGCTGCTTGCGATGTTCGGCACGGCGCTTTCGAGCCTCGTGGCCTTCGTGAGCATGCTCGCGGCGAAGAGCGAGCGCATAACGCGGGGCAGAAAGCCCTTCACCGCGCTGTGCGCCCTGTGCATGTTCCTCGGCAGCCTCTTCGGCTTCGGCGACCTAATCGGCGTCGTCTACCCCATATTCGGCTATTGCAGCAGCGTGTTCATCGTGCTCATGGCGATACACTATTTTAAAGTTTCTAAAGCTATTGCAAATAAATAGACTAACTTTCTAATGTTATTTTAATATTTCTCCTTTAAAGTGGATCATGGAGCAAGGAAATTGAATCTGCAAAGAAGGAGGAAAAAACCATGTGGGACATCATTCTTGACATTCTCGACAAGGCCGACGCTGACGAGGCTGCAAAGATAGCCATCGGAGCGATCAAGGAGTTCTTCGAGTATTTCAAGTAAACGGAGCAAAAAAACAGGGCGGCCGCGGCCGCCCTGTTTTTGCGTTGAAAAAGGCGGGATATCATGGTATCATGGAAAAAATGACGAGGCACGAGGTGGAGCATGAACAATGTAAGGCAGCAGGAAGCGGCGAAGCGCTTTGCGGAATACTGGAGGGGAAAGGGCTACGAGAAGGGCGAGAGCCAGGCGTTCTGGCTGTCGCTGCTGCGCGACGTATACGGCGTGGAGCACCCCGAGCAGTTCATCTCCTTTGAGGAGCAGGTACACCTTGACCACACGAGCTTCATCGACGGCTCGATACCCTCGACGAAGGTGCTCATCGAGCAGAAGGGGCTGGGCAAGGACCTCAAAAAGCCGATACGCCAGTCGGACGGCTCGATGCTAAACCCATTCCAGCAGGCAAAGCGCTACATAACGGAGCTGCCGCTGTCGCAGCATCCGCGCTGGGTCGTGACCTGCAACTTCAGCACCTTCCACGTCTACGACATGGAGCGCCCCGGCGGCGAGCCGGAGGAGATACGGCTCGAGGACCTGGAGCGCGAGTACTACCGCCTGCAATTTCTGGTCGACAGCGGCAGCGAGCATTTAAAGCGCGAGATGGAGGTATCCATTGCCGCGGGCCGGATAGTCGGGCTTTTATACGACGCGCTGGCCGCGCAGTACGCGGACCCTGAGAGCGAGCGCGCGATGAAGAGCCTGAACGTGCTGTGCGTGCGCCTTGTTTTCTGCCTTTATGCCGAGGACGCGGAGGTCTTCGGCCGCCACGGCATGTTCCACGACTATCTCGCGCAGTTTGACGCGCGGCGGCTGCGCCGTGCGCTCATCGAGCTGTTCAGAACGCTCGACACGCCCGTTTCCGAGCGCGACCCCTATCTCAGGGACGATTCGCCGGAGCTTGCGGCCTTTCCCTATGTGAACGGCGGCCTGTTCGCCGACGAGGACATCGAGATACCGCCCTTCACCGACGATATACGCGAGCTGCTGCTCAGCCGCGCGAGCGACGGCTTCGACTGGTCGGAGATAAGCCCCACCATCTTCGGCGCGGTGTTTGAAAGCACCCTAAACCCCGAGACGCGGCGCAGCGGCGGCATGCACTACACCTCGATAGAGAACATCCACAAGGTCATCGACCCGCTTTTCCTCGACTCTCTGAGGGCGGAGCTTGACGATATATGCGCCGTCGCGGTCGCGAAAACGCGCGAGAGCCGCTTGAAGGCCTTTCAGAGGAAGCTGGCCTCGCTGTCGTTTTTAGACCCCGCCTGCGGCTCGGGCAACTTCCTGACCGAGACCTATATCAGCCTGCGCAGGATAGAAAACGACGTCCTGCGCGAGCTTCAGCACGACCAGATAGTATTCGGCGACTCGGACTGGAGCCCCATCCAGGTCTCCATCCGGCAGTTTCACGGCATAGAGATAAACGACTTTGCCGTTACCGTCGCGAAGACGGCGCTGTGGATAGCGGAGAGCCAGATGATGAAGGAGACCGAGAGCATCGTGCTCATGCAGCTCGACTTCCTGCCGCTGAAAACCAACGCCAACATCGTCGAGGGCAACGCTCTGCGCATGGACTGGGAGAGCGTCGTGCCCAAGGCCGGGCTGTCGTACATCATGGGCAACCCGCCGTTCGTGGGAAAGAAGGAACAGACGAAAGAGCAAAAAGCGGAGCTGATGGCTTTGTTCGATAAGAAAGCCAAAGGAGTAGGCAACCTTGATTATGTGACAGGATGGTACATGAAAGCTGCTATGTTGATGCAAAATACTTCTATTTGTGCAGCTTTTGTGTCAACAAACTCTATTACACAAGGTGAGCAGGTTCCTATTCTTTGGCGACAGCTATATTCAGTTAATGTACACATCGACTTTGCCACCGCACCTTCCGCTGGGACAGCGAGGCCAGCGAAAAGGCGCATGTTCATTGTGTTATTGTTGGCTTTAGCGTTGGAAATAACGGTATTCCCAAAAGAATTTTTACGTCTGACAGAGTTGTTAATGCCGACAATATAAATCCGTATCTTGTCGATGCACCATCGGTGTTGATTGCAAATCGAAGCAGACCGATTTGTGATGTGCTTCCTATTTATTATGGAAGCATGCCTATAGATGATGGACACTTGATTTTAGATAAAGAAGCGCTGGAAGAACTTTTAAAAGAAAATCCAGAGAACATTAAATTTGTCCGTCGATATGCTGGCGGCGCGGAGTTGCTTCAATCTAAGGAAAGATGGTGCCTTTGGCTTGGTGGAAAATCTCCCAAAGAAATAAAACAATCACGATTCGTTGTCGAGCGAATCAAAAAAGTGGCTGAGTTTAGAAAATCAAGCAAGAGACCACAAACATTGGCGCTTGCAGATACGCCTGCAATTTTTGGAGAGATTAGACAGCCAAATACGCCTATGATTGCAATTCCGAAAGTTTCATCTGAAAATCGCAGATATATTCCCATTTGTTATGTTGAGCCGGACATTATTGTTAATGGAAGTGCTCTTATAATCCCTAATGCTACCCTGTTCGATTTTGGCATACTGTCATCTAATGTTCATAATGCTTGGATGAGGGCGGTCTGCGGCAGACTTGAAATGCGTTACCAATATTCAAAAGATATCGTCTACAACAATTTCCCCTGGCCGTCGCCGACGGAGGAGCAGAAAGCAAGGATAGAGCAGACCGCGCAGGCGATACTTGACGCGAGAGCGCTGTATCCCGAGTGCAGCCTCGCCGACCTCTACGACGAGGTCACCATGCCGCCGGAGCTGCGGCGGGCCCACCAGCAAAACGACAAGGCGGTCATGCAGGCCTACGGCTTTTCGGTCAGGGATACGACCGAAAGCAAATGCGTTGCCGAGCTCATGAAATTATATAAACAGATGACGGAGGACGGCGCAGCCACATGATAAACGACGCCTTTCCCGAAAAGCTCATAGCCGCCCTCGGAACGGCGGCGCTGGCGGCGGTGTTCGCCCTCTGGTGCGCGCACAGCAGCTATTCCGCAGCGGGCTATCTCGCGGCTGTGCTCAGCGCGGGGCTCATGCTCGCGCTGTGCCTGCGCTTTGTCTCCCCGCTGTGCGCCTTTCTGCGGAAGGGCGCGCCCGAGACGCTCGAAGCGGCAGACGGCAGCCTGTGCGCAAGGATATTCACGCTCATCCTCATATGGGACGCGGGCATCCTCGCCCTCGGCTATGCGCTGCGCGCCCTTCTCGGCTATGACGAGTCTCCCGGCGGCTATATAAGCTTCTGGCTGTGCACCGACAGTCAGCATTACATGGATATCGCCCGCGACTGGTACCTCTCCGAGGGCTCCGTGGACAGGCTCGTGCAGCTCGTTTTCCTGCCGGGCTACCCCGTCGCGGTGCGCCTTGTGTCGAATTTTGTCGAAAACGAGCTCGCCGCGGGGCTTCTGGTCTCCGCACTGTGCTTTGCCGGCTCCGGCGTCATGCTCTATAAGCTCCTGCGCCTCGATATGCCGGACGATACAGCCCTGCGCGCCGTGCGCTTTTTCGCGCTCTGCCCCGCGGCCTTTTTCTTCGCCGCCCCCATGTCGGAGAGCCTTTTCATGCTGTGTACCCTGTCGAGCCTGTATCTCATCCGGCGCGGCAGGCTCGTCTCCGGCAGTCTTGCGGGCGCATACGCGGCCTTCACGCGCTCGCCGGGCCTGCTGCTCGTCGTGCCGCTGCTCCTTGAGCTAACGCACAGGCGCGCAAGGGCGAGGGAGTACCTGACGCTTATCGCGGCGCCGCTCGGCTTTGCGGCCTACTGCCTTATCAATTACGCCGTCGCGGGCGACGCCTTCAAGTTCATGGAGTATCAGCGCGAGCACTGGTATCAGCAGCTCGGCTGGTTTTTCGGCACCGCCGCGTATCAGACCGAAAACGCCCTCTCCGCGGCAAAAGGCAGCGCCGCGCTGCTCTGGGGACTGTGGCTGCCGAATCTGCTGGCGCAGCTTTGCGCGCTGTGCGTCATGATACTCGCCGCAAAGCGGCTTCGCGCGTCGTACACGGCGTATTTTATCGCCTGCTTTGCCGTCACGGTCGGCGCGACCTGGCTTCTGAGCGCGCCGAGATATCTCGCGGCGGTCTTCGCGCTCCCGGCGGCCCTGGCGCTGCTGAGCGAAGATAAGCGCGCGGAGACAGCGCTGCTCGCGCTCTCCGCGGCGGCCTTTACCGCGTATTTCACCGCCTTTCTGCTCCGCTGGCAGGTCTGGTGAAAAAATTGGCGTAAATTTTTCTTGTAATTTAAAAATCACTATGTTATAGTATATAGGCTAATACGACAAAATCGAAAGGATCGAATATAAATGAACGCTGTTAAAATTGTTCTCACCATCCTCCAGCTCCTGTCCGGCCTGGCCGTCACCGTCGTCGTTCTTCTTCAGAGCGGCAAGAGCGCGGGCCTTTCCGGCGCTATCGCCGGCGGCGCGGAGACCTTCCTGAGCAAGGGCAAGGCGAAGTCTCTGGATGCAAAGCTCGCAAAGGCCACCAAGTGGTTCGCGATCGTCTTCGTCGTCCTCACGCTCGTCCTGAACCTCATCTGATAACATATAAAAAAGGCATGGCGCAGTCATAATGACTGCGCCTTTTTAAAATCATGAAGAAAAAAACGGAGATAAAAGAGATACTGCGAGGGATAAGGGCCGCGTTCCCGTCCACCGTGCCGATATTCTTCGGCTGGATATTCGTCGCTCTGACCTACGGCGTTCTGATGGAGGAGGCCGGCTACGGGCCGCTGTGGACGATGCTGTTTTCGCTCATATGCTTCTGCGGCGGCATGCAGATAGTGGCGGTGCCGATGATGGCGGCGGGCTTTGACCCCGTGCAGATGCTCGTGATGAGCTATTTCGTCAATTTCCGGCACACCTTTTACGGTCTGGCGCTGCTTGAAAAATATAAGGACACGCAGCCGTTCAAGCCCTTTCTCGTCTACGCGCTGGCCGACGAGCCCTTCACGCTGGCCGTTGCGACCGACGCCCCCGAGGGCATGGAGCGGCGCTATTTTTACTTCGGACAGACCCTGCTGCTGTATATCTACTGGGCCGTCCTCACAGCCGCCGGCGGCATGCTCGGCAAACTGATAAGCTTCGACACGACGGGCCTTGATTTTGCGCTCAACGCGCTGTTTATAGTGTTCTTCCTCCAGCAGTGGAAGGATAGGGACAAGCGCCCGGCCTGCCTTATCGGCGTCGCCGTTACTCTCGCGGCGCGCATTATCTTCGGTCCGACGGTGTTTCTCATTCCGGCGCTCATCGCGCTGCTGCTTATTTTCTGGCTGGGGAGGAACAGACTGTGAGGCTAAATGTTATTCAGACGCTCGTGATCATCCTCGCCATAACGGCCGGCACGCAGATATCGCGCTGGCTGCCGTTTCTGGCCTTCTCGGGGAAGAGGGAGACCCCGGAGTTTATAAAATATCTCGGGCGCGTGCTGCCGCCGGCGCTCATGGGCCTGCTGGTGGTCTACTGCTTTAAAAATACGCCCGTTTTCACCGGCTCGCACGGCGTTCCGGAGCTCATTGCGGCGCTTTTCGTCGTTTTGAGCTACGAATGGAAGGAAAGCCTGCTGCTGTCGGTCGGCGGCGGAACGCTCGTTTACATGCTGCTCGTGCAGCTCGTTTTTTAAAAGTTTACAAAATTGGCAGGCCGCCGGGGCTCTTCGGCGGCCTGCTTTCTTGCAAATGCGGACATAAACTGGTATAATGCTGATCAATAGAACGAAATATTGATCCGAAAGGAAATTATGCTTATGTGCGGAATAGTTGGCTTTGTAGGAAGCGAGCAGGCGGTCCCCATACTGCTCGACGGTCTGGAAAGACTGGAATACCGCGGCTATGACTCGGCCGGCATCGCGGTCCTGTCCTCCGAAAGGAAGCTTCAGCTCAAAAAATCCAAGGGCCGCCTCAAGGTGCTGCGCGATATGATCCAGGGCGGCGGGAGCATCGAGGGCTGCATCGGCATCGGCCACACGCGCTGGGCAACGCACGGCGAGCCCAACGACATAAACGCCCACCCCCATCTGAGCGGCGACGGGAAGATAGCGCTCGTCCACAACGGCATAATCGAAAACTATGTCGAGCTGCGCGATTTTCTCCTCTCCCAGGGCTATACCTTCATATCCGAGACGGATACCGAGGTCGTGACGCAGCTCACGGCGTTTTATTACGCCGAGTGCGGCAACGCGCTCGAGGCCGTGTTCCGCGTGCTGCGCCGCATCGAGGGCGCGTATGCTCTGGGCATACTCTGCGTCGACGAGCCGGAGCACTTCATCGCAGCGCGCAAGGACGCGCCGCTGCTCATCGGCTACGGCGAGGGCAGCAATTACATAGCCAGCGACGTGACGGCCATCATAAAGCACACGCGCGACGTATCGTACATGGAGGACGGCGAGGTAGCCGTCGTGTCGGCCGACGGCGTGCGCTTTTACAACGCCATGGAGCAGCCCATCGAAAAGGAGCACCACACGATAGACTGGGACGTCTCCGCGGCTGAAAAGGGCGGCTACGCCCACTTCATGCTCAAGGAGATAATGGAGCAGCCCGAGGCGATCCGAAAGACGGCCTTCAGCCGCATACGCGATAACCGCATAGTGTTCGACGACCTCAAATTCGACGCTGAGCAGATAAAGGACGTCAGCCGCATATTCATAATCGCCTGCGGCTCGTCATATCATGTCGGTGTGGTGGGCAAGTATAATCTCGAGCGACTCATGCGCAAGCCGGTCGAGGTCTGCCTCGCCTCGGAATTCCGCTACTGTGACCCGCTCGTCGACGATAAGAGCCTTGTCATCGTCATCAGCCAGTCGGGCGAAACGCTCGACACGATGGCGGCGCTGCGCGAGGCCAAGGCCAGAGGCGCGCATATACTCTCGATAGTCAACGTCGTCGGCAGCTCCATAGCCAGGGAGTCGGACGATGTGCTCTACACCTGGGCCGGGCCCGAGATCGCCGTTGCGACGACCAAGGCCTACAGCACCCAGCTCGTGCTGCTGGATATGCTGGGGCTCTGCTTTGCCGACGCGCTCGGCACGGTCAGCCAGAAGCAGTACGAGGAGATCATAGAGGAGATCCTGCGCCTGCCCGGCAAGATGGAGCAGATGCTTGAGAATATAGAGGATATCAAGCACTTCGCGTCGAACTACTTCAACCACAGCTCCGTGTTCTTCATCGGCCGCAACCTCGACTACGCCATGGGGCTCGAGGGCTCGCTGAAGCTCAAGGAGATATCCTACATCCACTCCGAGGCCTACGCCTCGGGCGAGCTCAAGCACGGCACCATATCGCTGATAGAGGACGGGACGCTCGTCATCGCTCTGTGCACCTACGAGCCGCTTTTCGACAAGGCGATGAGCAATGTCGTCGAGGTGCAGGCCCGCGGCGCGGACGTACTCGCGCTCACGACCGAGAACAATGTTTCCGAGATGAAAAAGACCGTGGAGAACGTCATGGCCGTTCCCGAGACACACACGATACTTCAGCCTTCTCTGGGCGTTGTGCCGCTCCAGCTTTTCGCGTACTATGTTGCGCTGCTGCGCGGCTGCGATATCGATAAGCCCAGAAATCTTGCAAAGTCGGTGACTGTCGAATAATTGAAAAAGCTCATGATATTTTTTGCGTGCGTGGTCTGTAAGGCCACGCACTGCTTGTTGCGCCTTTTTGGCCTCGGCGCGACCTCGCTCCCCGGCGCGCTGGCGCTGAGGATATGCCCCGGCATCTTGGCGTTTGCCGCGAAAGACGTCGATATCATCGCCGTCACGGGTACAAACGGCAAAACGACCTCGTGCCGCATGATAGAGCGCGCGCTGCAAAACGCGGGCAAAAGCGTGTGCGCAAACCGCTCGGGCGCAAATCTCCTGCCGGGCGTGACGGCGGCGCTCATATCAAACCTCAGGCTTACAGGCGGCGTTAAATGCGAAAGCGCCGTCATTGAGTGCGACGAGGCCGCGTGCCGGCTCGCGCTGGGCGGAATGAGGCCGCGAGTGCTGCTCGTGACGAACCTCTTCCGCGATCAGCTCGACCGCTACGGCACGCTCGCGAGGCCCCGCGACTGCATAGCCGAGGGCCTGCGCTCGTCTCCGGAAACGACGGCGGTCATAAACGCCGACTGCCCCATGGCGGCGAGCATAGCGCGCCTGTGTCAGAACGAGACCGTGTACTACGGCCTGTCCGAGCACAAAAGACAGCGCGTCGGCAGCGGCGAGGACGATAGCTGTCCGGTCTGCGGCGGCAGGCTCGTTTACGGCGGCCTGAGCTACGCGAGCCTCGGCAGCTTTTCCTGCTCCTGCGGCTTTGCGCGCTCACGGCCCGATATCGCCGCCGGGGGCGTGCTGCCCGACGGGAGCTTCGTCCTGCGCAGGGGAGACGAGAAAGCGCTGTGCGCTCCGGCGCTCCCGGGGCTATACAACGTCTATAACGCAGCGGGAGCTGCCGCCGCCGCGGTGACGGACGGGATATCGCTTGCAGAGGCGGCGGACGCCGCGCGCAGCTTTGACTGCGGCTTCGGCAGGATGGAGCGCTTCCCGCTCGGCAGATGCGGCGCGAGGATGATACTCATAAAAAACACGGCCGCCGCGGACCAGACGATAGGCGAGCTCTGCCGCGAAAAGGGCGATAAGACGCTCGTACTTGCGATAAACGACCGCACGGCCGACGGGACGGATATCTCCTGGCTCGACGAGGCGGATTTCGGCATGCTCTCCCGCCGCGGCAGCGTAAAGCGCGCCTATGTCTGCGGCGACCGCGCCGACGCTGCGGGAAAAAGGCTCGCGCGCGAAAAAATACCCTGTAAATTCTGCAAGAATTATGATAAACTTATAAAATACCTGCTGGATGAGGAGAACAGCATCTTCATCCTGCCGACCTACACCGCCATGCTGGAGCTCAGAGCGAGGCTCGTAAAAAGGCTCGGCGGCAAAAAATTCTGGGAATAGACGAGGATGAACGAATGATACGCTTCTATAACGGACGGGTGCTGAGCTTTGCGCCGGAGGCCGTGATATCGGAGGCCGAGGTATGGACGGACGGCGGAGAGATATGCCATGTCGGAGCCGCCCCCGGACGCCTGCCGGAGTTTGAGCGTGAGATAGATCTCCGCGGCGACCTGCTCATACCGGGCTTTAAAAACGCGCACACGCACTCGGGCATGACCTTCCTGCGCTCTCTTGCCGACGATATGCCGCTGGATAAATGGCTCAGCGAGCAGGTCTGGCCGAGGGAGGCGCGCCTCAGCCCCGACGGGCTGTATGTCATGACGCGCCTTGCCGTCATGGAATATCTCTCAAGCGGCATAACGAGCTGCTTTGACATGTATTTTCACAACGACGCCTTCGTCTCCGCCTGCATAGACTCCGGCTTTCGCGCCGTGCTCTGCGGCGATATGAACAACTTCGACAGCGACTATACGCTGCTGGAGGAGAAGTTCCTGAAATATAACAAAACGCACGAGCTCATCTCATACCGCCTGGGCTTTCACGCAGAGTATACGACGAGCATGGAGCGCATGCAGTTTGTCGCGCGGCTCGTGCAGAAATATAAGGAGCCCATGTTCGTCCACTCCTCGGAGACGGCCTCCGAGGTGCGCGGCTGCGTCGAGCGCTACGGCATGACGCCGACGGCGCTTTTCGACAGCCTCGGCATGTACGACTACGGCGGCGGCGCGTTCCACTGCGTGCATATGAGCCAGGAGGATATCGCGATATTCAGGCGCCGCGGCCTGACGGCGGTCCTGAACCCGGCCTCCAACCTCAAGCTCGCAAGCGGCATAGCGCCGGTAAAGCGCTTTCTCGACGAGGGCATAGCCCTTGCCATCGGCACCGACGGCGCGGGCTCAAATAACGCCCTGGACATGTTCCGCGAGATGTATCTTGTGAGCGTGCTCGCAAAATACCGCGAGGGCGACGCCTCGGCGGTGGATGCACACCGCGTGCTCGAGGCCGCCTGCACAGGCGGCGCGAGGGCGATGGGACTTGACCGCTGCGACGGCATCGCCGTCGGGAAAAAGGCGGATATTGCCGTGATCGACCTCAGCCGCCCGAACATGCGCCCGATAAACAACATCGCAAAGAACCTCGTGTACGCAGGAAGCAAGGAAAACGTGCGACTTACGATGGTAAACGGCCGCATCCTGTACGAAAACGGCGAATTTTTCATCGGCGAGGACGCGCGGAAAATTTATGACGAGGCTGAAAAGATAATGGAGACGATAAAAAAGTGAGAGAAATTGACCTTCACGTTCATACGAATATATCCGACGGCTCGGAAACTCCGGCCGATACGGTGCGCTGTGCCCGCGAGCTCGGCCTGCGGGCCATTGCCATAACCGACCACGACAGCGTAAACGGCGTCGCCGAGGCGCGCACAGCGGGGCTCGAGCACGGCGTCGAGATAGTCCCCGGCATCGAGCTCGGCTGCGGCTGGTACGGCAGGGAGGTGCACATGCTCGGCTACGACCTCGACGTGAACTCAAAAAAGCTGCCGCCGGTGCTCGACTGGATAGTGCGCGACCGCGACGAGCGCAACAGAAAAATGGTGGACATGCTCGCCCGCGACGGGCTGAGGATCGATCTCGACGAGCTTCAGGCAAGGCACCCCGGCTCCACCATCGGCAGGCCGCATTTCGCGCTGTGCCTCGTTGAGCAGGGCCTTGCCGAAAGCGTGCAGGACGCCTTTGAGCACCTGCTCGACCCCGGCTGCAAATATTATATCCGCCGCCACTTTTTGAGCGTAGAGGACGCGGCGGAGCTCATCCGCTCGGCCGGCGGCAGGCCCGTTATCGCGCACCCGCGGCAGTACAAGCTCACGCCCGAGCGCTTTACCGAGCTCATGGAGCGCGCCGTCGCCTGCGGCGTCGAGGGGCTTGAGTGCTACTACTCCGGCTACTCGCCCGAGGTCGTCGCGCATTATCTCGACGCCGCGGAAAAATACGGCCTGTGCCCGACCGCCGGCAGCGACTGGCACGGCAAAAACAAGCCCCATATCCACCTCGGCAGCGGCATCGGCGGCGAGCTCGCCGCCCCCTACGAGCTGCTCGAAAACCTGAGAAAAAGATGAAAAAAGCACCCAAAGGGTGCTTTTTTCATTAGCCGAGTATCTTTCTTGCGAGCAGGGCCTTCTTCTTTGAATAGGGGAAGTATCTTATTGGCACGTCGGCGGGGGAGTGCTTCTCGAGCACCGTTCTGTAGTGCGAGAAGGTGTCGAAGCTCTGCCTGCCGTGGTACGAGCCCATGCCGGATGCGCCGACGCCGCCGAAGGCCGCGTTGGAGTTTGCCAGATGCATTATCGTGTCGTTTATGCAGCCGCCGCCGAAGGAGCAGGAGCCGAGCAGCTTTTTCTGCGCCGCCGCGTTCTGCGAAAAGAGGTACAGCGCCAGCGGCTTTGGCCTTGCGTTTATGTATTCTATACATTCGTCGAGCTCCGAGTAGCCTATAACGGGCAGTATCGGGCCGAATATCTCGCGGCTCATGGCGGGGGAATCGGGAGCGAGTCCGGTCAGCAGCGTCGGCTCTATGAAGCGGCTTTCGGGATCGGCCCCGCCGCCTATCTCGGCGCGGCCGCTCCTGAGCACCCCGCACAGACGCTCGAAATGCTTTGCATTGACTATGTGCACCATGTCCGACATGTCCCCGTTCGGGAAAAACTCGCCGAGCGCCCTTCTGTATTCGGCGATAAAGCGCTCCTTGACGCTCTCATGTATGAGAAGATAGTCCGGCGCTACGCAGGTCTGTCCGGCGTTGAGCACCTTGCCGAAGGCGATCTTCCGCGCCGCGAGGCGGATGTTTGCCGTCTCGTCGACGATGACGGGGCTTTTGCCGCCGAGCTCCAGCGTGACGGGTATGAGCCGTCTTGAGGCGGACTCCATGACGCTCCGGCCGACGCCGGCGCTGCCGGTGAAGAATATATAGTCAAAATCCGCCTCGAGCAGAGCCTTGTTCTCCTCGCGCCCGCCCTCGACGACGGCGACGTATTCGGGAGGGAACACGCTTTCCACTATCGTGCGCACGGCGTGCGAGCTGCCGGGCGCATAGGCCGAGGGCTTTATGACGGCGCAGTTGCCGGAGGATATCGCGCCTATGAGCGGCATGAAGCAGAGCTGTATCGGATAGTTCCACGGGGCCATTATGAGCACCGAGCCGTAGGGCTCGGGAGCGGCGAAGCAGATGCCGGGCAGCTGCGCCATGGACGGTCTGACGAGCCGCCTTGCGCTCCAGCGCGACAGATGGCGCAGGTGGTGCTCGATCTCCTCGAGCACGAGGCCCGTCTCGCACATATAGGTCTCATACGGATGCTTGTGCAGATCGGACATGAGCGCGCTGCATATGAGCTCGTCATTTTTGATTATAGCCCTTTTGAGCTCCCTGAGCATTTTCTTTCGGAAGGACACGGGCCGCGTCGCGCCGGAGGCATAGTAGCGCTTCTGCGCGGCAAGTATGTCGAAGGCGCGGCTTTCCTCCGAGGTCTGAGGGCTTCTGCCCGTCTGTGCCGCCGTCGAATAAAGATGTATCTCTGACATTTCCTGCGCACTCCTTTCTGTTCTGCTTTAAATAGTTAAAATATATAATATTTTCAGTGAGTATATCACCAAAAAACGGTTGGCGCAATAGAAAAGGCAGAGATAAAAAATTAACTTTTGCGGCTGTGTTTTCCACCGTTAAGAAAAGCGTGAGAGAGGCATACTCAAGTCCGCAAAAATTCTAAAAATAAATTATTTTTGAAAAAAAGTTTAATTGATGTGAAATATTACGGCTTGTTCTCCGTCCTTATAGATAGCAGGCCGAAAAGGCCTATCCCCCCCTTGAAAAAATATGTGGAAGGAGAACTACTATGAACGACAAGATGCAGCTTCCCGAGATCGATTATGAGAAGATTGGTAAGGCAGCTATTATCTGGCTTCTGCTGAAGATCATCTTCTGATCAAAATCCCCCCAATCAATGAAAAATGCACCGTCTGTTTTGACGGTGCATTTTTTATGCCCTTATTATTCGCCGAAGTCGAGGACGCGCAGCATGCGCACGAGGGTGAGCCTGTTGCGGATGGCCGCCGATATCGGCAGCATCTCCCGCTCGAGCGCGGGGTCTATGCCGATATGCTCGGGCAGATATTTGGCGCCGCAGCCCTTATAGAGCGTCTCCATCTCCTCAACGGAGGGGATCTTGTCTATCATGGCGCGTATCTCGTCCCAGTGCTCGACGATGCTCTGCGCATCGAAGGTCGCGAGCACGTCGTTTTCGTTTTCCTTTATTATGCCCGGCGCGAGCCTGTCGCCGAACTTATCCCTTATCCACTGCTCGCTTAAAGGCTCAAAGGGCTTTGCCCTGGGCGTGGGCAGGGAGGCCAGGCGGTGATATTCCTTTACGCAGGCGAAGGTGCCGACGCCGACGCACTCGCCGTGGATGCCCTCGGCCTTTTCAAAGCGCGGCGGCTGCATCTCGACAAGGTGCGCCATCAGGTGCTCGGCGCCCGAGGCCGCGCGCGAGTGGTTGAGCAGCTGCATCGTAAGGCCGCTCTTCATCTGCGCCATGGTCATCGCCTCGTGGTCGGCAACGCCGGTCGCGGCGTATTTATCGGCCGCTTCGCGCATGATGTCGAGCGCCTCCTGCGCAAGCTCGGCTACCATCGGGCAGTAGTACTCGCCCGCGACGAGCTGCGAGACCTTCCAGTCGAACAGGGAGATGTACTTCGAGAGGATGTCGTTTATGCCGCTCGCTATAAGGCGCGCCGGCGCGCCCTTTATGATATCGAGGTCCGCAACGACGAGCACTGGAGCGCACATCGGGGTCGATTTCTTCTGCCCGTTTAAAATGGCCGAGCAGATATTCGCCGTGAAGCCGTCGGAGGAGGCGAGGGTCGGGACGGCGACGAAGGGTATGCCGAGCTTGTACGCCGGATAGCGGCCGAAGTCCATGATCGTGCCCGCGCCGTAGGCCACGATGACCTCGGGGGAGTCGAGCTTTTCCATCATCTCCTCGATGACCGTATCCTCGGCGCGAAGGCCGTTTGCCTCGAGCACTATCTCCTGATCGGCGGCGACGTGCCTGCCCTCGGTGAGCTTGTAGATGACCGTGTCGTAGATAACGGCACGCTTTTTGCCGGCAAGGCCGACATCGGCCATGTACTGCTCGAAGCTGCTTATCGCGCCGTATTCGACGACGACCTTTTTCGTCTCGAGCTCATGCTCTCTGCCGCAGACGCATTTGCCGACGTATTTTTCGCAATCCATTATCATGGTAAAACACCTCCATTAAATATTCCGGCCTCATAAAAATCGGGCGAAGCCGTGCCGCTGCGCCCGATTTCAGTTCAGATCATATATTTTTTGATAGCCTCGCCGACCGTATCGGGGTCGACGGAAACGCTGATAACAAATTCAATGTTTTCTCTCTCCGAGAAGCCCTCGAGCCAGTCGAGGAATTCGCCGAACATCACGGGGTCCCTGTTGCTTACGATCTTGTAGAAATTATCGACAAAAACGTGGGTTATGTCATAGTTGCCGGAATGCAGGCCGCAGATGAAGCCCTTTATAAATTCATAGGAGCCGATGTCGTAAGAGCCGGCTTCGATAAGACGGGCCTGATAGGGAATATCGAATGTGAGCTTCTTTTCCTTTTCGATGCAGACAACGTCGCCGTTTTCCATGGCGACAGCCTCCCGGACGAGATCGACCAGACGCTTGGTCTTGCCGCTGCCCTTCAGACCCATGATCAACTTAACCATTTTGATCACTCTCCTTTTCAGTTGTTAGGTTTAAGTTATCTGTTGCACTAAGATTAACATTTTTCCGCATGTAAAGCAAGAGTAAAAGTGTTAATAAAAAATAAAAGCGCCGATGAAAATCGACGCTTTGCTGTCAGGTGCCCGGCTTGCCGAGCATGCGGAACATATTCTTTTTATAGGCCTCGACGCCGGGCTGGTCGAAGGGATTCACGCCCGACATGTAGCCGGAGATCGCGCAGGCGAGCTCGAAAAAGCACACGAGCTCGGCAAAGCCCGCCTCGTCCCGCGCCGGAACGCTTATGCCGATGTTCGGAACGCCGCCGGATATGTGCGCGGCCTTCACGGCGTCGGATGCCGTGCGGCAGATATCCGCATAGTCCTTGCCCGCGAGGTAGTTCAGCCCGTCCGGATCGCCCATCTCAAAGGGCACGGAGACGCTGCTGCGCGCTTTTTCAAAGCGCACGACCGTCTCCATCAGCGTGCGCGGCCCGTCCTGTATGTACTGGCCCATCGAGTGCAGGTCGGCGGTGAATTCGACCGAGGCGGGGAAGATGCCTATGCCGTTCTTGCCCTCGCTCTCGCCGTACAGCTGCTTCCACCACTCGGCCATGAAGCGGAACGACGGCTCGTAGCAGCCGAGTATCTCGATGCCGCGGCCGTGGCCGTAGAGGTACTGCCTTGCCGCCGCGTACTGCCAGGCGGGGTTTTCCGGCGAGCGCAGGTCGAGCTCCTTGAAGGCGGCTATGGCGGCGCTTATGACGGCCTTTATGTCTATGCCGGCGACCGCCATCGGCAGCAGGCCGACCGCCGACAGCACGCTGTATCTGCCGCCCACGTCGTCGGGGACGACGAAGCACTCCCAGCCCTCGGCGTCGGCCAGGGACTTGAGCGCGCCGCGATGCGCGTCGGTCGTTGCGAAGATGTGCTTTTTCGCGGCCGTGCCGTACCTATCGCGCAGCATTTTTCTGAAAACGCGGAAGGCCAGCGCCGGCTCGAGCGTCGTGCCGGACTTGGATATGACGTTTACATCGAAGTCCGCGTCGCCGAGCTGCGCGATCGTATCGCTCAGCGCGTCGGGCGAAAGGCCGTTTCCGACGAAGAATATCCTGGGATCGTTCTCCGAGGGGACGGGGCGCAGGAGCTCTATCGCGCCGCGCGCGCCGAGATACGAGCCGCCTATGCCGATAACGACGAGCGCCTTCGAGCGGCCGCGTATGCGCTGCGCCGCAGAGAGTATCGCCTTGAGCTCGCCGTCGCGTATGCGCTGCGGAAGCTCGAGCCAGCCGGTAAATTCGCTGCCCGCTCCGCTCTTGTCGCCGAGCGTTCTGTGCGCCGCCGCGGCAGCTGCAAAATCAAGCTCCGCCGGGTCAAAAAACGCGGAAGTTCCCGATAGATCGACCTTGACCATGATTATCCCTCCGTGTGGTGATTTATGATCCTATATTATACACCCAATGCATGAAAAAGCAAGGAGAACATGTCGTGGTGGGGGATGCAGCGCGATATTTTTGCAAAATGAACGCAAAAGTGGAGCGATCATCCCTGCATCACGTAGCCTTTGAGGAGCTCCAGCAGCGTCGAGGCGAAGTCCGCCCTGCCGACGGCGCAGTCGGAGACGAGCGGAACGGAAAAAAGCGTCCTGCCGCCGGAGGAAATGCTGAGCGTTCCAAGCCGCTGTCCACTTGCCACGGGCGCCGCGACCGAATCGGGCAGCTGGATATCATAGCTCACTTCTCCCGTGCCGCTTTTGGGAACAAGCGCGGCCTGCGCGCCGTCATATACAGGCTGCACGCTGTCGGCCTCGCCGAGGCTCACGCGCACAGGCGGCAGCACGTCGGGAGACCTGAGAGGCAGCAGGCGGTAGTTTGCAAAGGCGTAGCTTAAAAGAGCCATCGCGTCGGAGTTCCGTGCATCGGAGGAGGCGGCGTGCATGACGACGGCGATATACTCCACACCGTCGCGCTCGGCAGTGGCCGAAAGGCAGTACATGGCCTTTTCCGTGAAGCCGGTCTTGAGCCCCGTGCAGCCGTCGTAATAGTAAACGAGCTTATTCGTGTTTGAAAGACCGAACCGGCCGCCGCGTATGCTGTCGATCCATATGGTCGAGTACTGCTTTATCATGTCGTGACGTATGAGCTCGCGGCTCATGACGGCGACGTCATAGGCGCTCGTGTAGTGCCCGTCATCGTCAAAAAGCCCCGTGCAGTTTTCAAAGTGCGTATCCTCGAGCCCGAGCTCTCGCGCACGCCCGTTCATGCGCGAGACGAAGGCCTGCTCGGTTCCGCACATGTGCTCGGCCATTGCCACGGCGCAGTCGTTTGCCGAGACCACGCATATGCACTTGAGCATCTCGCCGACGCTCATTTTCTCGCCCTGCTCGAGATAAACGCAGCTCCCGCCGAAGGAGGCGGCCCGCTCGGACGCCGTGACCGTGTCGTCAAGGCTCATCTCGCCGCGCTCTATCGCCTCGACGATGAGCAGCATCGTCATGACCTTCGTAACGCTCGCCGGAGCGAGCCTCTCATGCGGTGATTTTTCGTATATGACCTGGCCTGTCACCTTCTCCATGAGCACGGCCGAGGGCGCGGAGACCCCGATATCGCCGCCGGAAAGCGAGTCTATTGCGTACACCGGACTTGTCAGCAGGACAAGGCCCAGCGCGGCGAAAAAGAGTTTTTTCATGGCTCATCCACCTCCGTCTAAAGCTTATGCCTGCCTCCGGAAATGATGCTCAGGTTGCGCGATTATGCTTTATTCGACAAAAAATGAATCTCCATTTACTGTCTGAGGCGAAAAAACATATTGAATATCAAGGGTTTTGAACATTTTCAACAGAGTTTTCAACACGGATGAACGGATATTATTCAGCAACGGAGTTGACATAACAACTTTTACGGCGAATTTACGCACGAAATATTGACGGACTGTTAAAGAAATAGTAATATAAAAAACACAGGGGGTGGGGACCTTGGAAAAAAAGAATAAATATTCACAGTATATCGGCTGGGGCGTGACGGCCTTTGCCGTGATAGCGTGCGGAGTCCTGTTTTACTTCGGCATCGATTACATGGGCACGGTCATCGGGGCCCTGAGCAAGCTCATGGGCATACTCAGCCCCTTCATATGGGGCCTTGTGATATCATATCTTCTCATCCCGTCGATGATGCTGTACGAGCGCAGGCTCTTCAAGCCTCTCGTCGCGAGGATAAACAGCAGAAAGCAGCGCATAAAGGCGGGCAGCAAGCTGCCGCGGGTGCTGGCGCTGATCCTCGCGGAGATCGTCATGCTGCTTATAATAACCGCGCTGTTTTACCTCATCGTACCGCAGGTATACGACAGCATATCGGCCATCATAGCAAACAGCCCGTCCTACTTCGACTCGGCCTACTCGGCGATAGACAATCTTCTCAAGGACTATCCCGAGATAGAGCGCTACGCCACGAAGATATTCGGAAACCTCACCGACGCGCTGACCAAGTGGGGCACGGACACGCTCCTGCCGAGCATGGAAAACGTCGTGACGAACATAACCAGCGGCGTGTTCTACGTCCTCAAGGGGCTTTACAACGTCGTCATCGGCATCATCGTCTCGGTGTATATACTCTACAACAAGGAGCCCTTCATCGCGCACTACAGGAAGATACTCTACAGCATTTTCTCTCCCGTACGCGCGAAGCATATCATGTCGGCCCTCCGCTTCACGGACAAGACCTTCATGGGCTTTATAAGCGGAAAGCTGCTCGACAGCGCGATAATAGGTGTATTGTGCTATATCGGCTGCGTGATACTCAAAATGCCCTACGCGCTGCTTATATCCGTCATCGTCGGCGTCACGAACGTAATACCCTTCTTCGGACCCTTCATCGGAGCTATCCCCTCGGCGCTGCTCGTGCTGCTGGTCGACCCGAAGATGTGCCTGTGGTTCATCATTTTCGTATTCGTTCTCCAGCAGCTCGACGGCAACGTCATAGGCCCGAAGATACTCGGCACCTCCATCGGCATAAACGGCTTCTGGGTGCTGTTTTCCATCGTCCTGTTCGGCGGCATCTTCGGCTTCTGGGGCATGCTGCTGGGCGTTCCGGCCTTTGTCATCATCTACACCGCACTGGAGATGCTCATCGACCGCAAGCTTGAGCGGCACAAGCTCCCGACCGACGCGAACGAATATATGAACCTCGACCATATAGACCCGGAAACGCTGGAGCTCATACCGAAGCGCCGTCCGAAGAAAAGCGAGGACGAAAAAAAGTAAAGCAAAAAGTAAATAACAAAGGCTGCACCAAAGCGGTGCAGCCTTGAAATTTGCGCTGTTATCTGTGCGCGAGCGTGTCGTGCGCGCGCTTGAGGGAGGCGCACAGGGCGAGGACCTCGGCCTCGGTGCTGTAGCGCGAAAAGCTTATCCTCACGGCGCCGTCTATGACCTGCGCGGGAAGCTGCATCGCCTCGAGCACGTGGCTGCGGCCGCCCTTCTTGCAGGCCGAGGAGCGCGAAACGTAAATGCCGTCGGCCTCGAGGAAGTTCATCAGGACCTCGCTGCGCCAGCCGGGGAGCGATACGCTCAGTATGTGCGGAGCGCCGCCGCCGATGACGAGCGCCTCGGGGATACCGGCGCAGATGGTCTCGGCCGCGAGTGCGCGCAGGGAAGCCATTTTCCCGCAGTTATCCATCATGCCGGCGAAGGCTATCTCCGCCGCCTTGCCGAAGGCCGCTATCTGCGGCATGGCCTCCGTTCCGGCGCGCATGCCGCTCTCCTGGGCGCCGCCGCGGATAAGGGGCTTGATTTTGACCCCCGTTTTGATATACAATGCGCCTATGCCCTTCGGCGCATGGATCTTGTGTCCGCTTATGCTTATCATGTCCGCGCCGAGCTTTTTTGCGGAAAAGGGGACCTTCATGAAGCCCTGAACGGCGTCGGTGTGAAAAAGCGCCTTCGAGCCCCCGGCCCTGAGCATTTTCGCGATCGCGGCAATGTCGGTCACGCCGCCTGTCTCGTTATTTACCATCATGAGCGTTACGAGTATCGTGTCCTCGCGCAGAGCGGCCCTGACCGCCTCGACGGAGACAGAGCCGTCCTTTTCCGGCGCAAGATACGTCACCTCAAAGCCGCGCCCTTCGAGCTCTGCGAGCGTCTTGCGCACGGCGTCGTGCTCGACGGCGGAGGATATGATGTGCCTGCCGCGTCTTATGGCGCTCTCCGCGCCCTTCGTTATCGCCCAGACGTCGCTCTCCGAGCCGCATGAGGTGAAGTATACCTCCTGCGCCTGACAGCCGAGCGCCGAGGCTGTCTGAGCGCGCGCGGCATCCAGATACATCTTGGCCTCGCGCCCCTTCGTGTGCGTGGAGCTGGGGTTTCCGTAGCACTCGGTCATGACCTTGTACGCAAGGTCCGCGGCCTCGGGGCAGACCCGCGTCGTCGCCGCGTTATCCAAATAAATTTCCATTTATCTTACTCCTTGGGAGATGATCTCGTGAGATACATTATATACACTCTCGGCTGCAAGGTCAACCAGTATGAGACGCAGGCGATAGAGGCGCTGCTCGTCTCGCGCGGGCACAGGCCCTGCCGCGAGGG
This sequence comes from bacterium, assembly GCA_963625685.1. GTDB lineage: Bacteria > Bacillota > Clostridia > Oscillospirales > Oscillospiraceae > F23-B02. The sequence continues at coordinate 18,254 of CAVFTR010000010.1, read as the reverse complement.
AGAGCTCGCCGACGCCGTTATCGTAAACACCTGTGCCGTCACCGCCGAGGCCGGACGCAAATCGCGTCAGGCCATCCACCGGCTGCGCGAGGAAAACCCCGGCGCGGTCGCGGCGGTGCTGGGCTGCTACTCGCAGCTGAGCCCCGACGCCGTGCAGAGGCTCGGCGCCGATATAGTCTACGGCACGGCCGACAGAGCAAAGCTCGTCGACGCCGTCGAAAGGGCGGTCAGCACCGGCGAGGGCGAGAGGACGCTCGATAAGCCCTTCGAGCGCCGCGTGTTCGAGGAGCTTCAGGCGGGCGCGGTATCCGGCCACACGAGGGCGCTGCTGAAGATACAGGACGGCTGCGTAAACTTCTGCTCGTACTGCATAATCCCATATACCCGCGGCAGGGTGCGCAGCCTGCCGCTGAGCTCGGCGGTGCAGCAGGCCGCGGAGCTCGACAGAAAGGGCTACCGCGAGCTTGTCATAACGGGCATCGAGATCGCGTCCTACGGCGTCGACCTGCCCGAAAAGCCCGGCCTTGCCGACGTTGTCTGCGCCGTCGCCGGGGCCGCGCCGCATATGCGCATACGTCTCGGCTCTATAGAGCCGAGCGTCATAACCGAGGAGTTCTGCCGGAAAATAGCCGCCTGCGGCAGCGTGTGCCGGCATTTTCATCTCTCCCTGCAATCGGGCTGCGACGCGACGCTCAGGGCCATGAACCGCAAGTACGACACGGCCCGCTTCTACGAGGCCATGCAGCTTCTGCGCAGCCATTTTCCCGACTGCGGCATGACCTGCGACCTTATCGTGGGCTTTCCCGGCGAGACGGAGGAGCATCAGCGCGAAACGCTCGCCTTTCTTGAAAAGGCGCGGTTTTCCGACGCGCACATCTTCCCGTACTCGCGCCGCCCGGGCACTCCGGCGGACAAGATGGACGGACAGATCGACCGCGCGGCCAAGGCAAGACGCTCGAAGCAGGCGCGCGCCGTCGTCGCCGAAACGCGCCGCGCCTTTCTCGAGAGCATGGCAGGCAAAACGCTGCCCGTTCTGTTTGAAACGCGGGAGGGCGCATACTGGCAGGGCCACAGCGACAATTATCTCGAGGTGCGCGCCGAGGGCGAGGCCCTGCGCGGAACAGTACATAATGTCAGGATAAACGCCGTTTCGGACGGAATTTTAGTCGGAAATGTCATTTGACAAGGAACGGTAAAATAGCTATAATTTTAACAATGACAAAAAACCGAACAGGAGGTGCTCACATTGTCAAGAGAAAAGGTCTATAATTTTGCGGCAGGCCCGTCGATGATGCCGGAGAGCGTGCTCAAAAGGGCCGGAAGCGAGATAAGCGATTACAGGGGCAGCGGCATGTCCGTTATGGAGATGAGTCACCGAAGTTCACTGTTCGGCGAAATTTTTGCGGAAACGAAGCGGAAGCTCAGGGCCGCGCTCAAGGTGCCCGACAGTCATGAGATACTGCTCCTGCAGGGCGGAGCGACGCTGCAGTTTGCGGCGATACCGCTCAATCTCATGGCAGAGAGCGGCAGCGCCGACTACGCCGTCACGGGCAACTTCTCATCCCTTGCGGCAAAGGAGGCCGAAAAGTACGGAAGGGTACACATAGCCTGCTCAAGTGCCGGCCGCGGCCACAGCTACATCCCGCCGCAGCTCGATCTCAGCGACGGCTCGAGCTATTTTTACTACTGCGCGAACAACACCATCTACGGCACGGAGTGGCAGTCGGTGCCCGATACGAAGGGGAAAACGATAGTCTGCGACATGTCCTCGGATATCCTGTCAAGGCCCGTGGACGTCTCACGCTACGGTCTCATCTACGCCGGGGCGCAGAAGAACATGGCCCCCGCCGGACTCACGGTCGTCATCGTCGACAGGGATCTCGCCGGCCGTCAGATGGATATCTGCCCCTCGGTCATGAGCTACGATACGCTCATAAAAAAGGACTCCATGCTCAACACCCCGCCGTGTTGGTGCATCTACATGCTCGGGCTCATGCTCGACTGGCTCGAGGGCATGGGCGGCGTGAGCGCGATGCAGGAGATAAAAAAAGAGCGCGCAGGGCTTATCTACGACGTGCTCGACAGCAGCAGGCTTTATATTCCCCACGCGGAAAGAGGCTCGCGCAGCGATATGAACGTGACCTTCCGCACGGGCTCGGAGGAGCTGGACGCGGAATTTGTAAAGGGGGCCGCGGCCGAGGGGCTTTTGAATCTCAAGGGCCACAGGCTCACCGGCGGCATGCGCGCGTCATTATATAACGCCATGCCCGTAGAGGGCGCGAGGGCGCTCGCAGAGTATATGAAAAAATTCGAGGTAGAGCATAATGTATAACATAAAAACGATAAACAATATCTCGCCCGTCGGGCTTGAAAAGCTCCGCGGCAAGGGCTGCAGCATCGGCGCCGATATCGCGGCTCCCGACGGCATAATCGTGCGCAGCGCGGACATGCACGGGTATGAGCTCAACCCCGAGCTCCTGGCGGTCGCGCGTGCCGGAGCCGGCTACAACAACATTCCGGTCGACAGATACGCCGAGCTGGGAGTCGTCGTTTTCAACAGTCCCGGCGCAAACGCCGAGGCGGTAAAGGAGCAGACCGTGTGCTCCATGGTCATGGCCTCGCGCGATGTTGTCGGCAGCATCGAGTGGGTAAAGAGCATCGCCGGCGAGGGCGATAAGATCCCCGCGCTCGTTGAAAAGGGAAAGTCGAATTTCGCCGGACCCGAGCTCATGGGCAAGACCGTCGGCGTGCTCGGCCTCGGCGCCACGGGCGCGCTGGTCGCAAACGCCTGCCTCGCGCTGGATATGAACGTCATCGGCTACGACCCCTTCATGTCCGTCGACGCCGCGTGGCGGCTCTCGCGCGACGTTTCCAGAGCCGACGATATCGCCGAGATATTCCGCAGCTGCGATTATATAAGCATCAACATCCCCTACAACGAGGACACCCATCACATGCTCGACGCGAAGGCCTTCGCCGCCATGCGCGACGGCGTGAGGATAGTAAACGAGTCCCGCGCCGAGGTCGTCGACGACGACGCGATGCTTTCGGCGCTCGAGTCCGGCAAGGTCGCAAAATACGTCACCGACTTCCCCAACGAGAAGATACTCGGCGGCAAGAACGTCATCGCGCTGCCGCATCTGGGCGCGTGCACGCCCGAGAGCGAGGACCGCTGCGCGGAGATGGCGGCAAAGCAGCTCTATGAATACCTCAAAAACGGCAATATCACAAACTCCGTCAACCTGCCCGCCGCGAAGCTCGAGCGCATGGGCGTCTGCCGCCTGTGCGTCATCCACCACAACGTGCCCGGCATGATAAACCGCATCCTCGACCTGATAACGAAGAAAAACATAAACGTCGAGCATATGATAAACAAGCCCCGCGGGCACTACGCCTACACGATCATCGACCTTAACGACGAGATCTGGGAGGACACGGCAAACACCATCCGCGCCATGGACGACGTCCTGCGCGTGAGAGTTTTATTCTGAAAACGGCATGAAAAAAGCTCCCCGACAGGGGAGCTTTTTCATTGGATCCAAGCTTTTATTTGAGCTTGCGGGCCTTTATGTACGCCATGATCGCGTCGACGGTGCCCTCGACGCCGAGCTTTGAGCTGTTGATGCACAGATCGTAGTTCTGCGCGTCGCCCCAGAGCTGATCGCTGTAGTACTTGTAGAAGCTGGAGCGGTCCTTGTCGACCTCCTTGATCTTCTTGCGGGCCTGGGCCTCGTCAAGACCCTGGCGCTCCTCGAGGCACTTGATGCGGGCATCAATATCGCCGAGGATGAAGATGCTGACCAGATCCTCTCGTTCGCTGAGGACGTAATCGGCGCAGCGGCCGACGAAGATGCAGTCCTCCTTTGAAGCGATCTCGCGGATCGCGTCGAACTGAGCGGAAACGACCTCCATGTTGAGACGGAAATTTTCGTTCAGACCGTAGCCGCCGGCATGCAGAAGGAAAGCGGACATGCGCTTTTCATCGTATGCGTTTATAAGCTCCCGGCTGAAGTCGGAATGCTTTGCCGCCTCGTCTACAATCTCCTTGTCGTAGCATTTGACGCCGAGCCTCTCCGCGAGAAGCCGTGCGATCTCTCTGCCGCTTGAACCGTGCTGTCTGCCTATCGTGATGATCATAATGACGCCTCCCATTCAAATTCAAGGAATATTTCCTTCGTTGATCATATTATATCACTCTTTGTGAAAAATACAACATATATAAACAATTTTTCTTGCATACATTTTCAGTATGATAAGAAGGAAAAGACTGATCGTGAATACCGCGCTGCTGACGGGCTCGTCGCTTCTGATGAGCCTGATCTCGATGGCCTTTCAGGTGTGGCTGGCCGGGAGCATCGGCTCCGCCGGCATAGGGCTTTATCAGCTCGTCGTATCGGTGTCGTTTCTGTGCACGACCTTCGCCGTGTCCGGCGTGAGGTTTGCCGCGACGCGGCTCGTCTCCGAGGAGATAGGCCGTGAGCGCGCCGGGGGCATAGGCGGCGCCATGCGCAGATGCTTTGTCTACAGCCTCGCGTTCGGCACGGCGGCGCTTTTTCTCCTGCGCACGGGCGCGGAGGCGATAGGCTTCCTGTGGATAGGCGACGCGCGCACGGTCAGGGCGCTGCGCATAATGGCGTATGCGATGCCCATGGTCTCGCTCAGCTCCGCCGTTTCCGGCTACTTCACCGCCTGCGGCAGGGTGTGGAAGCCGACGGTCACGCATCTATTCGAGCAGCTCGTGACGATCGCGCTCGTCGCCTTCTTCCTCTCGCGGTCGCCGGAGGGGGATATAGAGAAAAACTGCTCGGCGGTCATGCTCGGCACGGTCTGCGGCGACGCGATATCGCTTTTCATGCTGCTGCTGTTTTACATTACCGACAGGGGCCGGAGCCCGGGCCCTGCGCCCGGCGGGCTGCGCCTTACCTCGCGCATGCTGCACATCGCGCTGCCGCTGGCGTTTTCGGCCTACGCACGCTCGGCGCTGTCCACGCTCGAGCATCTGCTCGTTCCGCGCGGCCTGCGCTCGGCGGGCTTTTCCGCCGACAGGGCGCTGTCGGGCTACGGGACGATACAGGGCATGGTCATGCCGATAATATCCTTTCCCGCCTGCCTTCTGATGGCGCTCGGCGAGCTGATGATACCGGAGCTGACCGAGGCGCAGATGCGCGGCGAGCACGACGGGATACGCCGCACGGTGCGCTCGCTTCTGAAAAAGGGAGCCGGCTATTCTCTCGCCGTCTCCCTTGTGATATTCGTTTTTGCCGACAGGCTCGGGATCGCGGTCTATTCCTCGCCCGAGGCGGGGCGCCTGCTGCGCCTGCTCGCACCGCTTATCCCGATAATGTACACGGATATGCTCTGCGACGGCTGCCTGAAGGGTCTGGGCCAGCAGCTGTGGAGCATGGGGATAAACATACTCGACGCGCTGCTGGGCGTGCTGCTCGTGTGGCGCGTGCTGCCGCTGTACGCTCTTACGGGCTATATCTGCATCATTTATTTCAACGAGTGCCTGAATTTCGCCCTGAGCATGCTGCGGCTGAGGAGGGTCATTCGCTCTTAGCGGCCCTGCGCTCGGCGAGCTTTTTATCGCCCCTGTGCAGCAGCGGGGATATGCGCTTATACAGCAGCATCGTGAGAACGGTCACGATGACGCCCTTCAGGAGGTTAAACGGCACGACGCAGAACAGCACGAGCGTCGAGACGCTGTTTATAGCGGAGTTTATATCGCTGCCCATTTTGATTATCGCCTCAAGGGGCATGCCGAAGAGCTCGGCGAAGGTCGGGAGGAGATACACGGCGTTGAAAAGGCTGCCGAAAACCGTCATGACGAGGGTGCCGGCTATCATGCCGATAAGGGCCGTGCGCTTGCCCTTTTTCATGTGGTAGATGCACGAGGCAGGCAGCACGAAGGAGCAGCCGACGACGAAGTTTGCAAAGTCGCCGACGAAGGCGGTGCTCGTGCCCTTCAGCACGAGCTTTACGATGATCTTGAGAAGCTCGGCTACCACGCCCGCCACGGGGCCGAGGTAGAAGGTGCAGATCATGATGGGGATCTCGCTCAGGTCGATCTCGTAAAAGCTCGGCGCGAAGAACAGGGGGATCTCGATGAACATCAGAACGCCGGCCATCGCGGAAAAGATGGCAGTGTAGGAGAGAAAATGCGTGCTGCCGATCCTTCTGCGGTTTTTCATCACCAGACGCTCGAACAGCAGCGCCAGCACGAACAGCGCCGCGAATATGCCGAGACATTCGAGCACGAAGGACAGGTTTTCGCCTATCTGAGAGATGAGCTTTGACATGGATATTACCTCCGGAATTAAAAAAGTCGCCCGAAAGAAAATATCCTTCAGGCGACGCAAGAAATCAATGCGTGCATCTTCTTTCATCCAGACTATACTGTCGGTACCGGAATCACACCGGTTCATGCCCGAAGGCTCGCGGACTATACCGCCGGTCGGGAAACGCTCCCTGCCCTGAAGATATCCTATTCGGTTGTGCCCTCATTATAGCGCTCCAGAGAAAAATGTCAATAGCCTTTTGACTTTTTCCGCGATATGCCGTACAATAATAGGCGGTGATGTTATGGAACACGGAAAAAGCTGCTGCTTTTCCGGCCACAGGCCGTCGAAGCTGCCATGGGGATATGACGAGAGCGATCCGCGCTGCATCGAATTCAAGGACAGGCTCTTTGCGGTCGTGGGCGCCGTGTACAACTCCGGGATAAGGCATTTTATCTGCGGGATGGCGCTCGGCTGCGATATGTACTGCGCCGAGGCCGTCATAAAGCTCAGAAGGATACATTCGGACGTAACGCTCCAGGCCGCCGTGCCGTACAGAGGCCAGGCCGACAGGTGGAGCGAGCGCAGCCGCCGCCGCTATGAGCGCATACTTGACAGCTGCGACGAGGTCACCGTGCTGTCGGAGAGCTACAGCCCCGCCTGCATGGCGATACGAAACCGCTTCATGGTCGACAGCTCGAGCGTCCTCGTCGCCTGCTACGACGGCATGAGCGGCGGAACGTGGAACACCATAAACTATGCGCGAAGAAAGGACATCGAGGTAGTCCAGCTGCCTCTTGAATAAAAAAATCTCCCCCTTGGGGAGATTTTTTATTCATCGGGCAGCTCTGCCGGAGGGTATTTCTGAACGCCCCAGATGCCGATGAGGACGACGAGCATCGCGCCGAGCGAGACGGCCGTCAGGCTCTCGCCGAGGATGAATATCCCGGCCGCGACCGAAACTATGGTCGTGAGGTTCTGAAAAATGATGACGTTTGCCATCGGCGCGTGCGACACGGCGTAGTTAAACAGCGAATACCCGGCCACCGACGCGCCCAGCGCGAGATACAGCGCCGAAAGCAGAAAGCGCGCGTTCGCCGCCGGAGCGAGCACGGCTGCGATGCTGCCGCCGTTTTCGATAAGCGCGAGAACAGTGAAGAACACCGCGCCCATCAGCTGCATGAAATACGTCCGCTCGAACACGGAAAATTTCGCTGACAGGCCGCAGGACACGACGCTGTAGGCCGAGCCCGTCACGACGGCGAGGGACAGGAGAGCAACGCCCCTGAACGTTATCGAGCCGCCGCCGCTCTCTGCGAGCGTTATGACGATGATGCCGCTTATCGACAGCGCGCTGAACAGCCATTGCTTTTTGCTCGGCTTTTCCCCGAGAAACAGCGCCGCCATGACGAGCGTGACGATGGGTATGACGGCTATCATGATGCCGGAGAAGGCGGAGCTTGAGTATTTGAGCCCGTACTGCTCGCCGATGAAATACAGGCAGGGCTCCATAGAGCCGAGCAGGAGCAGCGGCCTTATGCTCTTGCCGCGCAGGCTGAGCCTCTGCCTGCCGAGCAGCACCGGGATCGTGAGCACGATTATCGCGATATCGAAGCGGTAGCTCATCAGAACAAAGGGCGAGGATGCCTCCTGTCCGATGCTCGACGCGAGAAAGCTCAGACCCCAGAAGACCTGTGTGGCTATCGCCGCCGCAATGGCCCTTGAGTAGCTCTTATCCCTCACGCGGCGCTCCTTTCGGCCTTCATGCCGTCGCTGAATATGACGACGCTGCCGAGCTCGTCTGTCCTGTATACCGTCACTCCGGCATCGCTCAGGCGGCTGAGCGTCTCCTCGTGCGGGTGGCCGTAGTCGTTATCCCTGCCGCAGGATATGACGGCGATCTCGGGCTCTGCCTCGTACAGGAACTGATAGCAGCTCGAGCCCGAGGAGCCGTGATGCCCGACCTTGAGCACGTCGCATTTTACGCTTTCGCCGTCCTCGATGAGCTCCTTTTCGGCCTTGGAGGTCATGTCGCCGGTAAAGAGAAAGCTCGTATCGCCGTAGACAAGGCGCATGACGAGGCTGTCGTCGTTTACGTTCGAGTGGTCCTCCAGCGGGCCTATGAACTCAAACTGCGCCTCGCCCAGAGAGTATTTCGCGCCCTTGTCGGGCGTCTCGAGCATGAGCTGCGCAGACTCGACGGTCTCGACAAAGCGCAGATACGCCGATGCGTCCCCCGCGTAGGGCGAGGTGAAGACCGTGTCCACGTCAAAGCTCTCTATAACGGCGTCGAGGCCGCCGCAGTGGTCCGCGTGACCGTGGGTACACACGACGTAGTCGAGCTTTTTTATACCGAGGTCCTTTATGTATTCGACCACCGTATCGCCAGCCGAGGGCGTCCCCGCGTCGATGAGCATGTACTCGCCGCCGCAGCATATAAGCTCCGAGTCGCCCTGCCCGACGTCTATATAGTGGACATACAGGCCCCCGCCTTGAGCAATGATGCCGCCCTTTGGCGAGCAAGCACATACCACGACCGCAATAACAACCAGTATAAGCGCCGCGAGCGGATGCTTTTTTGCAAACCTTGCAAGCTTATTTACATCGCTTTTTCTTACTTTTTTGCTCATATCTCTCTCCATACAAGATTTAGATGAGCAATATTTTCTCATAAAGCTGCGAAAAAAGCAAGTTTGTGCTTTTCAAACGGCCGATGATATTTTATAATGTTTCTTATTCCAAAGACGAAGGAGCGATAACGATGAAATATATCCTCATAATCGGCGACGGCATGGCCGACAATCCGGTACCGGAGCTCGGCGGGCTGACGCCGCTCGAATACGCGAAAAAGCCCTTTATCGACGAGCTCGCCGCCCGCGGCGTGGTCGGCAGCGTGCTGAACGTTCCGCGCGGCCTGCCCGCGGGAAGCGATACGGCGATAATGTCCATCTTCGGCTGCGACCCGAATCTTTACTATACCGGCAGAGCGCCTCTCGAGGCCGCGGCGACGGGCATAAAGCTCAACGCCGGCGACGTTGCGTACCGCTGCAACATGGTCACCTACGAGGAAGGCGGCATGCCCTTTGAGGAAAAGCGCATCCTGTCGCACTCGGCAGGCTCCATCGACGGCGAGGTCTCCGACGAGATAGTCACCGCGCTGTTCAGCGACCCGGAGTTTGCGCCCCTTGCCGGGAAGGCGGGGATGAAGGTCAATCTCGGCCACTCGTTCCGCCATATCGCCGTGCAGTCGCAGGCCGATATAAAGGGCATCGTTCTCGCTCCGCCGCACGATCACCTCGGCGAGAAGATCGGCCCCATCCTGCCCACGGGCTGCGATAACGCCGCCGTCCTGCGCTCTCTCATGGAGTGCGCAAACCGCATCCTCGAGCATCACCCCCTGAACGAAAGGCTGCGCGCCGAGGGCAAAATGCCCGCAAACGGAGTGTGGTTCTGGGCCGAGGGCACGGCTGTGAAGCTGCCCGATTTCAGGCGGGAGACCGGTCACGACGGCGTCGTCGTCTCCGCGGTGCCTCTGTGCCACGGCATCGCCGCGCTCACGGGCCTGAGCTTTGTCTGCCCCGAGGGCGCTACCGGCGAAAAGGACACAAGCTACGAAAACAAGCTAAGGGCGGCGCTGGACATCCTCGAGGAGCACGATTTCGCCGCCGTACACGTCGAGGCCCCCGACGAGTGCACGCATAACGGCGACCTCGAGGGCAAGCTCGAGGCCATCGGCTGGCTCGACACGCGCCTTATCTGCCCGCTGGACGCGGAGCTCCGCGCCCGCGGCTGGGACTACCGACTGCTGTTTCTGTCCGACCACAAGACCCTGACCTCCACGCGCGGCCACGACGGCGACCCCGTGCCGTACATGCTCTACGACAGCCGCGTCGATACGAAGGCCGGTCTGCCCTACACCGAAAAAAGCGGCGAGAAGGGTCCCTATGTAAACTCCGGCGTCGCGCTGATGTCCATCTTCTTTGAAAAATGACGAGCACCAACGAAAAGGCCTTCGCCAAAATAAATATCTCGCTGGACGTTACGGGAAAGCGCGCCGACGGATATCACGACATGCTCATGGTCATGCAGACGATAACGCTGTGCGACGATGTGAGCGTTGCGCTGACAAAGGGCGTGCCCAGCCGCGCCGAGTGCAATCTGCGCTTCGTGCCCTGCGACGAGCGGAACCTCGCCGTGCGCGCCGCGAACGTGTTCTTTGCCGAGAGCGGCATCGAAAGCATGGGCGCACACATAAAAATGCAAAAGCGCATACCGGTCGGAGCGGGCATGGCCGGCGGCTCGAGCGACGCCGCGGCGGTGCTGCGCGCGCTCAACAGGCTGTGCGGCACGGGGCTTGACGGGCAGCGGCTCGAGGAGCTTGCCTCGCGCATAGGCTCGGACGTCGCCTTCTGCGTCCGCGGAGGGACTCAGCTCGCCTCCGGGCGCGGAGAAAAGCTCACGCGGCTGCCCGCGCTGCCGGACTGCGGCGTCGTCGTCTGCAAGCCCGATTTTTCCGTCTCCACGCCTGAGCTGTTCAGAAGGCTCGACAGCGTGAAGCTGCGCTGCCATCCGGATACTCAGGGAATCATAGAGCTGCTCGGCTCCGGCGAGCTTGCGAAGATAGCGCGGAGGATGTACAACGTCTTTGAGGACGTGCCCGATCGCCGCCATAAGGAGATAGCCGCCATAAAAAGCGTCATGCTCGACTGCGGCGCGCTGGGAGCCGTCATGACCGGCACGGGCTCGGCAGTGTTCGGCCTGTACGACGACACCGCAGCGCTTGAAAGCTCTGTGCGCGCCCTGCGCCGCGACTGGAGCTGCGTCGCTCAGGCGAAAACAATGCCGCGCATCGATATCTGACAGGTATAAAAACGAAAAATGCCGCCGATACTGTAAGCACGATCGTGATTACATAGTAAAGGCGGTTTTTTCATGAAGGAATACAGACTGAAGATCTGGGAGCTGTCGGCTCTGTGCGCTCTGTGCGCCGCTCTGTGCGTCGGTACCTGGGCGCAGGGACGGCAGCAGGAGATAAGCTCCTCGCTCGTGCGCCTGCACGTCATAGCGGCCTCGGACGAGCCGGGCGAGCAGGAGCTCAAGCTGCGCGTGCGCGACGGAGTGCTCGAGTATCTGACGCCGCTGCTCGAGGAAGCGGAGAGCGCCGCGGACGCGCAGAGCGTCATAAGAGAAAAGCTTCCGGATATTCGGGAGGCGGCGGCCCAAAGAGCCGAAGGACGCAGCGTCAGCGTCGAGCTCGGCAGCGAGTATTACCCCACGCGCGCCTACGAGGGCTTTGCGCTGCCGGCGGGGAGGTATCAGTCCCTGCGCGTAACGCTCGGGCAGGGCGGGGGACACAACTGGTGGTGCGTCGTATTCCCGCCGCTGTGCCTGTCCGCCGCGGAGCAGGACAGGGCGCTTTCGGCGCTCGGCAGCGAGGAGCGCGCCATAATCACGCAGTCCGGCGGCTGCGAGCTGCGCTTTCGCCTCGTCGAGCTCTGGGGCGAGCTCCTGGAGCTGCTGGATAAATGAAAAAAGCACCCCGGGGGGGTGCTTTTTTGCTATTTATCGTTTACAAGATGCACGTTCAGGTGATCGTAGCACATCTCGACGCCGTGCCGCTCAAAGCCCGTGCGCAGGTTTTCATTGAGCGCAAAGTAAACGTCCCAGTAGTCGGCCGAGCGGCACCAGGCGCGCACGGTGTACTCTATCGAGCTGCTGCCGTAGCCCGTTATCGCGACGAAGGGCGCAGGGTCGCTGAGCGTCTTGCCGGTCATAGCTATCGCCTCGAGGCAGGCTGCGCGCACGTCCTGCGTCGCACTGTCGTAGGATGCGGTGACCGGGATGATGACGCGGCGCAGCTCCTCGGCCGAGTGGTTTATCACCTGCCCGGAGGTCACGCTGCCGTTGGGCGCGTATACTATGCGGTTATCGCTCGTCGCAACGGCGGTGTAGAACAGGCCGATGCTCCTTACCGTGCCCTCGTGGCCGCCGAGCTCGACATAATCGCCGACCTTGAACGGATGCGTCGTCAGAATGGTGATGCCGGAAAAGAGGTTCGACAAAAGCCCCTGCAGAGCCAGCGACAGCGCAACGCCGACGACAGACAGCACCGCGACGAGGCTCGTCACCGGAATACCCAGCGCGCCCGCGATTATGATGGCTGCTATCGTCCACAGCCCGGCCTTTATCGCGCTGCGGAAGAAGGATTTAAGGCTCGCGTCGAGGTGACGGCTCGCGTCGAGCATCCTGCCGAAGGCCCTGCACAGGACCTTTATGGCGATATAGCACAGCAGATAGACTATAAGCGCCGAGAGCAGGGAGCTTGCAGAGATATCGCCGAGCTTTATCGATGAAAGAGAGTCAAAAAAGTTCATTGTTTCAGTCCAGCCTCAGCTCATTGCACGAGCCGGGGCCGAAGGCCTCCTCCATTTTGCTTTTGTATTTCGGGAAAAAGTCCGAGGGCATGAGCGCCTGCACGCAGCCGGCAAAGCCGCCGCCGTGGACGCGCCACGCTCCGATGCCGTCGAGCAGCTTTGAGCTGAGATACAGACCCGTCTCAAGCTTGCGGTCGTTGGTCGCGCTCGTCACGATGTTGTTCAGGAGCCTTTCCGACGAGCGGCCGGACTCGTTCATGAGGCGCATGTATTCCGCCCCGTCGCCGGCGATGAGCGCGTCGCGCATTTTTGGTACGCGGGCGTTTTCGTCGAAGAAATGCTTTGCCCTGCGCACGGGACGGTCCGCCGTGTCCCACTCCTTGGCGTAGAACTCCTCGGGGTCGACCTCGCCCAGGAGCTCCTTGCCGAAGAAGCTGGCTATATAGCGCATATCCGCGGGGATGCGCGCATAGCTCGTGTCGAGCCCCGCGTGGCTGCCGCCGGTGTCCGTGAGGCACAGGGTCAGGCCCATGCGCGAAAAGCCGGCGCTGACGGGGACGATCTCGCCGGTCAGAAAGTCTATGTACACGGCCTTGCCCAGAGCGCAGGCGAGCTGATCCATGAGCCCGCAGGGCTTGCCGAAGTGCAGATTCTCCGCCTGCTGCGCGACGCGGGCTATGGCCTGCGCCTCGAGCGCGTTATCGTTGTACAGACCGTTGAATATCCTGCACATGAGCACCGCGAAGGCCGCCGAGGAGCTCAGTCCGGAGCCTGCCGTCAGCCCGCTTTCGAGCCTCGCGTCAAAGCCGCCGAAGCTTGCGCCGATATCGTACATGGCGGCGGCGACGCCGCGCACGAGAGCCGCCGAGGAGCCGAACTCCTCCGGGTGCACGTCCAGATCGAGCAGGCTTATCGTCATATCGGGAAAGCCCGCCGAGCTTATGCGCGCGACGCTGTCAAAATTGGGCTCGGCAAATGCGCGTATGCCCTTGTCGACCGCCGCCGCGAGCACGCGCCCCTTCTGATGATCGGTATGGTTTCCGGCCAGCTCTGTTCTTCCGGGAGCAAAAAAGCTGTTCATGATATGTCCTCCTCCGGCCGGCTCGCGGCCGCTGCATTTTATTTTCTCGCGAGGACCTTTTCAACGCCGGCGATAACTCCGTCGGCGTCGACGCCGTATTTGGCCAGCAGCTCCTTATAGGGCGCCGACTCCGTGAAGGTGTCCTGGATCCCGACAAACTCTGTCGGAACGCCGCAGCCGAAGTACGCCAGGACCTCGGAAACGGCCGAGCCGAGGCCGCCGTGGACATTGTGCTCCTCGGCGCAGACGATGGCGCCCGTCTCCCCGGCGCACTTTTTGATAAGCTCGCGGTCTATTGGCTTTATCGAGTACATGTCGACAACGCGCACGGAAACGCCGCGCTCGGAGAGACGCTCGGCGGCCTCGATGGCCTTGTGGACCATTATGCCGCAGGCGATGACGGTGACGTCGCTGCCCTCGCGGACGATGCTGCCTCTGCCGAGCTCGAATTTCGCCCCCTCGCCGTACAGGTCGGGATATACCTCGCGGCTCAGGCGCAGGTACATGGGGCCGTAGGTCTCGGCGGCGTATTTAGTCGCCCAGCGTGCCGCCGCGGCGTCGGCGGGAGCTATGACCTTCATATTAGGCAGCGCGCGCATGAAGGCGATGTCCTCGGTCGCGTGGTGGCTCGCGCCGTCGAGCGCGTCGGACATGCCGCAGTATGCGCCGCCGAATTTGACGTTGAGGTTTGCGTAGCATATCTGATCGCGCGCCGAGAGCAGGCCCAGCGTGGTCAGGAACACCGTGAAGGTGTTTACAAACGGGATCTTGCCGCAGGCCGCCATGCCGGCCGCCGTCGCGACCATGTTCTGCTCGGCGATGCCCATGTTGAAAAAGCGCTCGGGGTGGGCCTTGCCGAATATCGCGCTCTTGGTAGAGCCGGACAGGTCCGCGTCCAGAACGACGATGTCCTTATTGGTCTCGCCCAGCTCCGCGAGCACGGAGCCGTATACTTCTCTTATCTGCTTAGGCATTGACTGCACCTCCCAGTTCCTCCATCGCCTTTGCGAAGCTCTCGTCGTCTATCGCCTTGCCGTGCCATGCCGACTTGCCCTCCATAAAGGAGACGCCCTTGCCCTTGACGGTGTTTGCGATGATGACGGTGGGAGCGCCGACAGCGCCGTCGGCGACGCTTACGCAGAAGTCAAGAGCCTCAAGGTCGTGGCCGTCGCACTCGAGCACCGTCCAGCCGAAGGACTCCCACTTGCCCGCGAGGTCGCGCAGAGGCATGACCTCGTCGGTCGTGCCGTCGAGCTGGACCTTGTTATAGTCGACTATCGCAATGAGATTATCCAGCTCAAACTTAGGAGCGCTCATCGCGGTCTCCCAGATAACGCCCTCGTTGAGCTCGCCGTCGCCGAGAACGGCGTAGACCCTTGCCGGAGAGCCGTTGAGCTTGAGCGCCATCGCCATGCCCTGAGCGGCGGGGAAGCCCTGACCGAGCGGGCCTCCGGGCATCTCAACGCCGGGGGTGTGCATGCTCGGGTGACCGGCAAGCCCGCCCATGCGGCGCAGAGTCATCATGTCCTCGACAGGGAAGAAGCCCTTCTCCGCGAGATTGCGGTAAAGCATCGGGGCCGCGTGACCCTTCGAGAGCACGAGCCTGTCGCGGTCGGGATCGTCGGGTCTGCCGGCGTCGATGCTCATGTGCTCCTGATACAGATACGTCAGTATCTCGCACACGGACAGCGAGCCGCCGGGATGCCCGGATTGGGCTGCGTGTATCGCAGTCAGAACGTCGATTCTGAAGCGCCTGCAAAGCTCGTTGAGCTCGGCGAGGCGCTCGGCAGTTAAAGCCATGTTTTTGTCCTCCGTTTGATAGTTTTTTCTCGTTTTCGTGCCTAATTATCACTATATAATATAGAACAGGGCCTTATCAAAGTCAAATGTTTTTGCTTTTTCCGCCGCCGGTAAAAAGAGATTTACAAGACCCGCGGTTTAGTGTATAATATTACAGTTAATTTTGTTGAGGAATGATCGCAATGATAGAATTTGAAGAATATAAGGGAAAACTCAACGGCCTGAAGCCGACGCTCGACTCGCTGCGCGAGGCGCTGCACCTCGAGGCCGCCGAAAAGGAGATCGAGGAGCTCGAGGGCCAGAGCGCGCGCGACGGCTTCTGGAACGACGTTGAAAACTCTCAGCGCGTGCAGAAGCGCTTAAAGCAGCTCAAGAGCAAGGTCGAAAACTACGAAAAGCTCTGCTCCGGCTGGGACGATCTGATGACGCTGTGCGAAATGGCCATCGAGGAGGACGACGACTCGATGCTGCCCGAGCTCCAGAGCGAGTACGCCGCGTTTGAAAAGAAGCTCGAGGAGACGCGCCTGGGTACGCTGCTGACCGGCGAGTACGACGCCAATAACGCTATTTTGACCTTCCACGCGGGAGCCGGCGGCACCGAGGCTCAGGACTGGACGCAGATGCTCTACCGCATGTACAACATGTGGGCCGAGCGCCACGGCTACACCGTCAAGCTCATGGACTATCTTGACGGCGACGAGGCCGGCATAAAAAGCGCCACCATCATGATCGAGGGCGAGAACGCCTACGGCTTCCTCAAGAGCGAGCACGGCATCCACCGTCTCGTGCGCATATCGCCCTTCGACTCCTCCGGCCGCCGCCACACCTCCTTCTCCGCAGTCGAGGTCATGCCCGAGATAAGCGACGATAACGAGATCGAGCTGCGCGACGAGGATATCAAAATGGACGTATACCGCTCCTCCGGTGCGGGCGGCCAGAAGGTCAACAAGACCTCCTCCGCCGTCAGACTGACCCATATCCCGACCGGCATCGTCGTGTCCTCTCAGGTCGAACGCAGCCACTTCCAGAACCTCGAGAACTGCCGCAACATGCTCCGCGCCCGCCTCGCCGAGATCAAGGAGCGCGAGCATCTTGAAAAGATAAGCGACATCAAGGGCGTTCAGCAGAAGATAGAATGGGGCAGTCAGATACGCTCCTATGTCTTCATGCCCTACACCCTCGCCAAGGACCACCGCACCGGCTTTGAAAACGGAAACATTCAAAACGTCATGGACGGCGACATAGACGGATTTATCAACGCCTTCCTCGCCATGCGCGCCAAGACCTGACAGGCTGAAATGTGCTCATACTGCGTTGAATGGGCCGGGGCATACAGAAAAGTATAGCCCCGACCCATTCGCCTTGTCTGAACCCCATTTCATCTCTGTCAGGATTTTTTAGAGGCGCATTGGCGCACCTGCCTATACATTTATTGCGGCGTCCCGACCGGAAACAATGGATGAGACTACAACGTCTCGCGTCCCGCGAGTGCAGGGGGGATGTTTGCCAACACCCTTGTATGGAACTTATCTTGCCCGTTCCGTTGCTGCGGCTTTGCGGCACGAAAGCTCGTGTCTAAAATCAACATCAATGCAGAAAAGACAGCTCTGACTTCAAGTCAAGGTTGTCTTTTCCTCGTCAGCGGTTAAAACGGAAAGACCGGCCCAAAAAAGCGTTAGTTAATTAACTAACATTACAAACATTCATGCAATACATGATTTTTATTCGCTTGCCAAATACGTTCAGCGGGAGTATTATAAAAACAGAAAGAGAAAGTTAAATCTCTGACAAATAAAAACCGATTCAAATAATTATAAAAGGAGTCTTAAAAATGAGTTACGAAGTAAAGAATTTCATCAGAAAGATCGTGTTTACCGTTATCGCGTTTGCAGCACTGTGCCTGCTCTGCTTCGACATGACAGGCTCCGCCGTGGGCAGCCCCTTCGGCTTCCTGGCGCTGTTCTTCCCGGTGCTCGGAGTGCTCGAGTTCATGCTGCCGACCCCCGATTTTACGAAATAAGCTTCTCTCCGTATATTAATTATAAGATACCTGGCTGTGAAAAGGCCCGTCCGAGAGGACGGGCCTTTTCAGCGTATAAAAAAGCTCCTGTCCGAAGGACAGAAGCTTTAAAATATTCGGAAGAGCTTACTTCTTCAGGTTCTCCTTGATGACCTCGCCGAGGATGGTCATGCCCTTTACGATCTTCTCTTCGGGCATGCAGGAGTAGTTCAGGCGGATGCAGTTATTGTGGCCGGCATCGGGGAAGAAGCCGTCGCCGGGAACGTAGGCGACGTTGCGAGCCAGGCACTGCTGAGCCATCTCGTTGGTGTTGATGTACTCGGGGAGCTCGACCCAGGTGAACAGGCCGCCGTTGGGGTGAGTGAACTTCGCCTCGGGCGGGAACTCCTTCTCCATGGTCTCCATCATGACGTCGCGGCGCTTGCGGTAGCACTCCTTGATGGCTGCAACGTGCGCGTCCAGATCATACATGTCGATGAACTTGGAGACGACGAGCTGAGCCTCGGTGGAAGCCTGCAGGGAGGCTGCCTGAGCGAGGAAGTTGTACTTCTGGAGGATCTCGCCGTCGGCGCAGACCCAGCCGAGACGGTAGCCGGGAGCGAGGATCTTCGAGAAGGTGCCGAGGAACACGACAAGGCCCTTGGTATCCATGCTCTTGAGCGCGGGCAGGTACTCGCCCTCAAAGCGGAGCTCGCCGTAGG
>CAVFTR010000009.1:0-72347 GCA_963625685.1 bacterium | reverse complement strand
ACGCCGACGGCACCTTCGAGCTCGGCGCCTCCGCTTACGAGAAGCGCGGCGTCTCCGCCTTCGTCCCCGAGTGGACGGCAGAGACCTGCGCACAGTGCAACCAGTGCGCATTCGTCTGCCCGCACGCCACCATCCGTCCCTTCGCTCTCAACGAGGAAGAGGCAGCGGCGGCTCCCGCTAACGCAAGCCTCGTCGACTTCCGCGCCGGCAAGGGCAAGGGCCTGTACAAGTACACTTTGGCCATCTCCCCGCTCGACTGCATGGGCTGCGGTGTCTGCGTAAACGTCTGCCCCACCAAGTCCCTCAAGATGGTCGGCCTCGAGAGCCAGGAGGACAAGCAGCCTGTATTCGACTACATGGTCTCCAAGGTCAGCGAGAAGGACGAGGTCAAGAACGATACCGTTATCGGCAGCCAGTTCAAGCAGCCGTACCTTGAGTTCTCCGGCTCCTGCGCGGGCTGCGCGGAGACCAGCTACGCGCGCCTCGTGACTCAGCTGTTCGGCGATCACATGATGATCTCCAACGCCACCGGCTGCAGCTCCATCTGGGGCGGCCCGGCTGCCACCTCGCCGTACACCGTCAACAAGGAAGGCAAGGGTCCGTCCTGGGCAAACTCCCTGTTTGAGGATAACGCTGAGCACGGCCTCGGCCTCTACCTCGGTCAGAAGAAGGTCCGCGACGACCTCAAGGCCAAGGTCAAAGCGATCGCCGACAAGGTCCCCGAGGCTGCAAAGTGGCTCGAGACCTACGACTGCGGCGAAGCAAACCAGGCGGCTACCAGGGAGCTCGTCGCTGCGCTCGAGAAGCTCGACTGCGGCTGCGGCACCCGTGCGGAGCTGCTTGAGAAGAAGGATTACCTCAACAAGAAGAGCTGCTGGATCTTCGGCGGCGACGGCTGGGCCTTCGATATCGGCTTCGGCGGCGTCGATCATGTTCTCGCCTCCGGCGAGGATGTAAACATCTTCGTTTTCAACACCGAGGTCTACTCCAACACCGGCGGTCAGGCCTCCAAGGCCTCCAACATCGGCCAGGTCGCGCAGTTCGCGGCGGCCGGCAAGGAGATAAAGTCCAAGTCTCTGGCCGAGATCGCGATGACCTACGGCTATGTCTACGTCGCTCAGATCGCAATGGGCGCTAACATGATCCAGACCCTCAAGGCCATCAAGGAGGCTGAGGCTTACCACGGCCCGTCTATCATCATCGCCTACTCGCCCTGCGAGATGCATTCCATCAAGGGCGGCATGACCAACTGCCAGTCCGAGATGAAGAAGGCCGTCGAGTGCGGCTACTGGAACCTCTTCCGCTACAATCCCGCGGCAGAGAGCGGCAAGTTCACCCTCGATTCCAAGGCTCCGGCCGGCGGCTACCGCGACTTCCTCATGAACGAGGCACGCTACAACCGTCTGACCCGCGAGTTCCCCGACCGTGCGGAGGATCTGTTCGAGCGCAACGAGGCCAATGCAAAGGCCCGCTACGAGCACCTGCAGCGGCTCATCGAGATGTACAAGTAATAATCCGAGTCAAAATGCTCAGGCCCTCACGGCCTGAGCATTTTTATTCGTAAAAGCTACTCATAATAAGGCCAAAACGCCAGGGCATTGCCCCGGCGTTTTGCTCAATAATAATACCGGCGCATGATGTGGGACATGCGCCGGTACTTTTTAAGAAATCAGAACTTGATGTCAACAGGCTTTCTGTCGAACATAGTGTTAACCTGCTTGTATGCCCAGCCGAGCACCTTCTGATCGAGGTTCCAGAAATAAACTACGAACAGAACGCCGACTACCATGCTGAACAGCTTAACGGACTTTTTGCAGAAATTGCACATTAGCGTTTCTCCTTTTTGAGCTGTTATTGATGCCAAACAGTTCGATCAATCAGATCTGTTGGCGCCTGTATAGGTGTCAAAGAAATGCTTATCGGGGCGCAGTCCCCCGGCCGGCACAATATCACCGGCCGGGACACCGCGCTGAGGGCTATTCAAAGCCTCATTGCGCCGCCAAAATTATTTCTTTGCAAGGCCCTTCTGGCGTGCATACTCTGCCGCGCCGAGAGCACCCATGAGCTGCGGGTCGGTCTTCAGGTTTACGACCTTCAGCTTCAGAACGTGCTCGATCGCCTGCTTCAGGCCGTCGTTCTTCGCGCAGCCGCCGGTCAGCGTGATGCTGTCGGTAGCGCCCGCCTTCTTGGCCATGACGAAGCAGCGCTTTGCAACCGCCATCTCGATGCCTGCCGCGATCTCGTCCATGGGCTTGCCCTCGCCGACGAGGGTGATGACCTCGGACTCTGCGAAAACGGTGCACTGTGCGGTGATGGGGATGACGTTCTTTGCGGTCAGTGCCAGCTTACTAAACTCGGGAAGGCTCATCTCAAAGGAGCGCGCCATTGCCTCGAAGAAGCGGCCGGTGCCCGCCGCGCACTTGTCGTTCATTGCAAAGTTCTTTACCGTGCCGTCGGTGTCAACGGAGATGCCCTTGACGTCCTGGCCGCCGATGTCGATGATCGCCTTGACGGAAGGATCAGTGACGTGTACGCCCATTGCGTGGCAAGAAATCTCGGAGATGTTCTCGTCGGCGAAGGGGACCTTGTTGCGGCCGTAGCCGGTACCGATGAGGTACTCAAGTGCCTTGGAGTCCTTCAGGCCGGCCTTCTCGCAGACCTCTGCCATTGCCGCTACCGCGGAAGCCTCGGAGTTTATCTTGCTCTTGATGGTGGTATCTGCTACCATCTTGCCGTTCTCGTCGAGAATTACTGCCTTTGTGTAGGTCGAGCCTACGTCACATCCGCCAAAATATTTCATTATTATTTCCTCCAATTAATTATTAAATCATTAGCGCTTTCGCGCTGCCCGGGGACGGCTCATGCTTTTGCCGTCCCCGGCACGTAATGAATCGCTGCAAACATGCCACCGGCATATTTGCTTAACTACAAACTGCCGTCTATCGGTCACGTTTGCCTATCGCACGAGCTGCCATCCTCGGAGCATAGCTCCTGCGGTAATCGCTACAAACATGCCACCGGCATGTTTGCTTAACTACAAACTGCCGTCTATCGGTCACGTTTGCCTATCGCACGAGCTGCCATCCTCGGAGCATAGCTCCTGCGGTAATCGCTACAAACATGCCACCGGCATGTTTGCTTAACGCGATTACATGCAGACTTCGTCTTCGAACTCGACGAGAGAGGGATCGACAGGCTCTGCGCCCATAACGGTGCGCATGTACTCGTTTACCTTATCGCGCATGGTGCGGCGGGAAACGGTACGCGGGTCCATAAGGTCGTGCTCGATCCAGATGAGATCGTAGCCGCGCTCACGGCCCTGATCGTCGAGCAGGCCCTGAACGGTAGCCATGTTCTTGCAGGCAACGTTCTGGTACATGATGATGAGCTTTGCATCCCATGCCTCGCACTGACGCCACAGCTCGGTAACGACGTTGTGGTAACCGCCGTTGGTGTGACGGCGCATGACCATGCGCTCGTACAGACGGGCCAGGTCGCGCAGCGCCTCTTCCTTATCCTCGGTCTCGAGGGGCTTGGTGAAGTTGAGGGATTCCATCTCGACCAGGACGTCGATGCCCCAGCAGTTGGCAGCCCAGTTGGAGAAGTTTGCATAGTAGTGAGCCGGGCAGGACCATACGATCGCGCGGTACTTCATCTTTCCGACCCAGGCTTCGTCGCGGTTCTCATATGCCTCGCGGATCAGCTTGCTGACCTTTTCGCAGGTAGCCATGACACGCGGATCGATACCGCCGTCCATCTCGTAGTTCCACTTGCGGAACAGCTCGTAGCACGGGCCGAGAAGCTGCGGATACTTGGTCTTGTTGATCTCCCACTTCTCGAGCTCGTAAGCGGTCTCCTTGTTGAAGCGCTTCATAGCCGTGAAGTAAGCGTCCCAATTCCACTTCGCGCCGGTCTTTTCCTCGATGAACTTTATGCAGGCCTTGATATCCTCGGCTGCCGACTGAAGGACGGACTCGTCCTCGTAGCGTACGGGGAAGCAGAGATGGAACACGGGGATGTTCGGGAAGCGGCGTGCAAAGTAGGAGGATGCCATGGTCGATCCGTCGCAGGGCATGGAGCTGGAGATGAAGCAGGAGCCCATGTCGGGCAGTGCGTCAACGACCAGCGCGCCGCACTCGGAGGAAGGAACCGGGCAGCAGTCTGCGGGCAGACCGAAGGACTCGACCGCGTCGATGTAAGGTACGCAGGTGAGCTGGTCGATCTCGGAGACGAGGAAGACGGGCAGCAGCTGGTGAGGAATACCCAGAAGATCGGGGAAGCCTGCCATGATCTGACCCATGGTCATCTCGTCGAAGGTCACGAGCATCTTGTTGAGCTCGGTGCTGTTGCCGTTCTTACGGTCAGCCTTGGACAGGAACACGAGGTTCTCTGCAACGTAGCGGAATATATCGTAGATAAGGATGTGGCTCATGCGCAGAGCGCGGCCGCGCTGACCCATGATGTTCTTATCCATAAAGCCGTGGCAGCAGAAGTAGGAGATCATCCAGCGATAGTGCAGAGCACTGTTGAGCGCGGGGATGAGGTCCTTGGAGAAGGTCATAAGGAGCATGCCCCACATACGGGCCCACTCATAGAAGTCGTATGCGGTGTCCTTGACGCCGCGCCACTCGCGGCGGACGGTCGCCATTGCGCCCTTGGCATACAGTCTGCCAAGTCTCTTCTCACCGTAGAGGATCGCGTCGAGCTTGCCCTGCTGGTCGAGGGCCATGAAGGAATTGTACTCCTCCTTGATGCGCTCCGCATCCATCTTCAGGGTGTTCTTCCAGCCGTTCTTGAAGGCTTCCCAGTCGGTCTCCTTGAACATTTCATAGAAGATGCCGCCGCAGACCTTCAGGTTTTCCCACTGAGCCTTCCAGTCTATATTATCTTTAGCTTTCCAAAACTTAGGATTAGGATATTTAGGAGTCTTAGCCATCACTTCTTGCCCTCCTCATTAGCTTTACGAATACGCTTGATCTCCAGAGATTCAACGAATGCCTGGCAGCGGGTGCGGAGCTGACCGGAGTTGCCGTTGTTGTACAGTCTGTCGATAGACAGTACGGGCCAGCCGTATTCCTCAGCCATGACATGGCTGACGAGCGCACGCTCGAAGCCCCAGTAGTCGCAGTACTTCATCTGCTCGTAGATGATGCCCTCCGCGTGATACTCCTTTGCAAGGCGGTCCGCGGTGTGACGGCGCTGCATAACCTTCTCGTCGGATATGTAGCGTGCGCACTCGGAGTGCTCCATTACATGACGGCAGATCTGTCTGAGTGCGGGCTCGTCGTCATTGAGCTCGATGACCTCGCGGCCGGGAGTCGAGCCGAAGCAGTGACGGTCAGAGCACACGAATGCGCCGGTGCCCTCGATGAGCTTGGTCAGCTCGGGATCGTCGATCTCGGAGCCGACTATCGCGACTCTTGCGCGGAACCAGGGCTTGGGATCGGGCTTGCGGGTCTTGAGCTCCTTCAGGGTCTCCTTCAGGTACGGGAGAATGAGTCTCTTCGGGCAGGTGAAGGAAACGAGGTTGAGAACGTGATACTCATAGCCGGTGATAACGGGGTTCTCGGCCTTGCGCATATCGCCGATCTCGGTGAGGATCTTGCAGACCTCATTGTGCTCCTTGACGGCCTTGCGGATGGCCTTGTCGGACACGTCGACGCCGAACTTCTCATGCAGATTGTCCAGGACGTGCTTCTGCATCTGAATTTCGTACGCGTCGATGGTGTAGTCAACGACCTTGAAGGGAATGTCCATGTGAGTTACAAAGAACTTTTCCTTCGTGTTGACCTTCAGGACCTCGAAGTGCTCCATAGCGCGGTTCATCATGGAGCAGGCGTCTACACCGATCATTGCGTCGAGGAACTGATAGCCTCCCTCGATGGCGCGCTCGACGAGTGCGCGTGCGTACTCGCAGGTGTAGTTGGACATGTAGTAGGTCGCGATGTCGATCGAACCTGTCTTCGGTGCGCGCAGACGCACGGAGAAACAGTTGCCTATGTTGAGAAGCGCCTCGGGAACATGATAGCAGGTATAGCCAAGGCAGATATCGCCCTCAGCCTGAGCCTGCTTTACCAGCTCGTTGTCGGCATTCTCAAGAAGACTTTCGAAGTAGATCAGATGCTTAAGATCTTTCAAATGTTACACCTCTTCTTCAAAGAATTTCTATTTTTTGGAGTGCTTCCTTTACTCCGTTGAGCATAAGAGAATCTTCGGGCAGGCTGAGCACGCTCTGACCCTTTATGTCGTTTGCGGCAAATGCACTGTCCGCGGGGATACGCGCCACGATGTCGACACCGGGCACTGTGATGAGCTCCGCGAGCTCGGGATTTGTCATTCTGTTTACGATGGCGCCGATCTTATCGTAAACGATCAGCTCGTCTGCGACGTCCTTGATCGTCGATACGACCTGGCAGCCCTTCTTGCTCTGGTCGGTCACGAGCAGCAGGTGCGTTACCTTATCCATAACGCGGCGCTGTATCTGCTCTATTCCGGCCTCGCCGTCGATGACGACATAGTCGAAGCTGTTTGCCAGTATGCCGATGACCTCCTTCAGGTAGGAGTTGACCTTGCAGTAGCAGCCGGAGCTTTCAGGTCTGCCGATGCCGAGAAATGCAAAGCCGGGCATTTCGACCAGTGCGTCAAAGATCTTGAATCTTGCCTCGCTCAAAAGCTCGAGCGCTTCTCTTGTTTCGCCGTTTTCGACGCTGTCGACGATGCTCATGCGGATATCGTCAAGCGTGAGCTTAACGTCGACTCCGAGAGCTACCGACAGGCCGACAGCGGGGTCTGCATCTATCGCAAGTATCTTCTTATCCGGAAAATTCTCCACCAGAAGCCTTACGATCGACGCCGAGATCGACGTCTTGCCGACGCCGCCCTTACCGGCGACCGCTATGATCTTTGCTTTGTTTTCCAATAATTCGTCCCCCCTTCAACTGCGCTCAGAAACACCTTACGCATTTTGATAACAGTTTAACACAAATGCCCTTGTTTTGCAAGAGATTATGTTGCTGTTTATATGAAAAATTCAGGTTTTTTTGCACAAAATCCGGCTTCAGCTATACACTTTCAACAAAAATGTCAATCGCTTTGCGAGCAAAAAAGAGACCCCGAATTTTCGGGGCCTCCTGTGATTTGAAATACGCGATCAGACGATCCTGCGGTCACGCACCTGGGAATCGTAGTGCTTGTTGAGCAGCGGACGGATGACGTAGTATATGAGCTTGTTTTCGCCGTTTGTGATATACAGGGTAAAGGTGCCGACGAAGCCGAGGAACGCGAACATGGCGAGCTTGCCGCCGATCTTTGCAGCTTTTTTCATCGTTATTATATCCTCCTATTAATATGCGGCGCTGTCGTCAAACTCGACGAGCGTGGGGTCGAGAGGCTTCTCGTTCAGGACGACGGACATGTAGCCGTTTACGCAGTTGCGCATGTCCTGACGGGAAACTGTGCGGCTGTCCTCAAGGTCGTGCTCGATGAAGATGAAGTGGAAGCCGAGGTCTCTCGCCTGCTCCTCCATGAGAGCGTGGACGCCGAGCATGCCCTTGCAGGCGATGTTGTCGTTGAACAGGACCATGTCGCAGTTGAAGTTCTTCGCCCACTCCCAAATGGCGTTGACGTTGTCCCAGCCGCCGACGGCGTGGTGACGCATGACGGCCTTTTCCGAGAACAGAGCCAGATCCTTGATCGCCTCCTCGGGGTCTTCGGTGTTTATCATGTTGTGACCCATGGTCGAGTCCATGTTCAGGACGATATTGATGCCCCAGCAGTTCTGCGTCCAGGTCGGGAAGTCGGTGTAGTAAACAGCGGAGGGTCCCCAGAGGAAGGCGCGGTGGCGCGTCTTTCCGCCGAAGGGCTGGTACTTCTCCTCGTAGGCCTTGCGCATGATCTTGATGACCTTGCGGTCGACCTTGTTGAAGTAGGGATCGCTGCCGTTTGCCGATGCCCATGAATACAGGCGGTACAGGGTCTCCGCGATACCGCACAGGGCGGAATACGGGGTCTTGAAGTAATCCCACTTTTCCAGCTCTATGGTGTTCTGCTCGTTCATGAGCTTTGCGTGCTTAAAGAGATTATCCCAGTCGTACTTCACGCCGTACTCCTTCTCTATGAAGGCGATGGCGTCCTTGAGCATCTGGGTCGAATACGGATGTGCGCCCGGCTCGTTGTGGATCATTGCGAGCGTTACGGGGAAGTCGGGCATGCCGATGCGGCGGCGCTGGAACATGGAGGTCGCCTCGGATGCGTTGCAGGGCATATTGGTCGTGAGTATCGCCTTGCCGATGAGCGGGAACGCATCGTCGAGAGCTACGCCGGTCTCTGCCGCGCAGCGGGAGCACACGTCGGCGGGAAGACCGAAGGACTCGGCAACGTCGATGTAGTAGGGCTCGATATGCTGGTCGACGTCGCAGATGATGAACTCGGGCAGGGTCTGGAGCGGGAACGGAACAAGCTTCTTGAAGCCCGTCATAAACAGCGGGGGCAGGACCTCGTCCATGGGGACGATACGGTCAGCTTCCTTACCGTCGCCGAGACGGCGGTCGTTGGACAGGACGAAGGCTATTCTCTTTGTCAGGCTGCGGACGATGGCGTGCATGCACTTGTGCGCGGTGACGAGCTCGTAGCCGCGGAAGCCCTCGAACAGGCGGTCGATGAACATGAAGGTGCCGAGGTAGGAGCCCATCCAGCGGTACTCCCAGAAGCCCTTGAGACAGGGCAGCGGAGCGGAGGCGACCATCATTGCCATGGAGACGAGGTTGTTCATCCACGCCTTGTAGTCAACAAGGGTATCCTTAACGCCGCGCCACTCACGCCATTTGGCAACGCCGGTCTTGTCGTAGTAACGGTCCCTCTGGCCGCCGACGCCGTTTTCAGCCTGCCATATGGGGTCGAAGCGTTCAAGCTTTTTATCAACTGCTGCTATAACTTTATCGAACATCATTACTTACCTCCCTGAATGGACTTGATCTCCAGAGATTCGATGAACGCCTGGAAACGTGTACGAAGCTGTCCGACTGCGCCGAGGGAGTACTCCTTCTCGATGGTGCAGCAAGGAATGTGCTTTTCGTTCGTGAAGATGTGGTTGGCGAGGACCTTCTCATAGCTCCAGAACTCGCAGAACTTCATGTTCTCGTAGATGATGCCGTCGGCCTTGAAGTCCTCTACGAGCTGCGTCGCTATGGCGTGACGCTGGTCGATCTTCATGCCGTCCATGAAGCGTGCGCACTGGTTCCAGTACAGGTAGTGGCGGCAGATGGCGTCGAAGGCCGTCTCGCCGTCCTCTATGACGATCTGCTCTCTTCCGGGGAAGGAGCCGAAGCAGTAGCGGTCTGCGACGACCATTGCTCCGCACATCTCGATGAGCTTTGTAAACTCGGGATCGTCGATCTCGCTTCCGACGAGGGCGACGCGGGCGCGGAACGGGAACTTCTTCTCGGGCTTGCGGGTCTTGAGCTCCTCAAGGGTCTCCCTGAGGTAGGGCAGGATCAGCTTGTGCGGGCAGACCTGGCTGACGAGCTCGATGACGTGGAACTCATAGCCGGTGATGGGAGGATTGTCGAGCTTGCGGAAATCGCCTATCTCGGTGATGATGCGGCTGAGCTCGTTGTGCTCGTCGACGGCTTTGCGCATGGCCTCCTCGGAGACGTCGATGCCGAGGCGGTCGCGCATGGGCTCTACGACCTTGAGCATGAGCTGCGCCTTGTAGTAATCGAGGTTCGTCTGATCGCCCTTCATGGGAGGATCGATCTGGGTGACGAAAAATCCGTCGTGCTTTACGGGATTTATAAGGAAGAAATGCTCCTCCATGCGCTCCATGGTGGCGCAGCTCTCCGCGCCGAACAGGGCGCTGAGGTAATTGTAGCCGCCCTCGATGGCGCGCTCGAGAACGGAGCGTGCATAGGGGCAGGTGCGGTTGGTCATGTAGTAGTTTGCGATGTCGGTGGATGTGCAATTGGGAGCGCGAAGTCTTGAAGAGAAGCAGCCTTCAAGATTCAGGAGGACCTCGGGTATGTAGTAGCAGTTGTAACCAAGCGCTGTCTGCCCCTCCTCCACTGCCTTGGTGACGAGCTCGTTCTGAGCGTCCTGCAGCAGGTTTTCAAAGTAGATCAGATGTTTTAGGTCTTTCATTTGCAACCCCTTCCGCTTATTTTTTATAAATTTACCTTCCATTTTTCGGCACGAGAAGCGCCCGTGCCCTTTCATACGATTATACTTTAGTTCCAGTTGAAATGTCAAGTTTATGTCAATAGTTTTTATAAATAAATACTGGCAATTCCGGATTTCTGTACAGACGCTGACGGCCCTGTTGAGCTACGAAAACAGCTTTTTGCACATATCGATGTAATCGGGCAGAACGCCCTCGAAATCAAGGCCGTAATGGCGGGGCGTTCCGCGCAGCGCGGTGCGCTCTATGGCGGCGGCGACAAAGTCCTCGGCGGTGCGCAGCGCGTCCTCCAGAGGGGCCTTTCGCGTGAGCAGCGCGGCAAAGGCCGAGGCGAACACGTCGCCAGAGCCGTGGAAGGTGCCCTCGAGCGCAGGCTTCATGACCGTGCACATTTTTCCGCTCGCGTTATCGCGCGCGGCTATGCCCACCATGCCGGGCTCGAGGCTCACGCCGGTCACCGCGGCGAAATGCGGGCCAAGCTCCGAGAGCCTGTCCGTAAGCTCCGTTATATAAGCCATATCATGTACGCCTGTCCTGTACTCCATGCCCGTCAGGAAGCAGGCCTCGGTCAGATTCGGCGTTATTATATCCGCCTTTTTCATGAGCTGGCGGAAGCACTCGGCCATACCCTCGCCGAGATTTGCGTAGTATCGTCCGTTGTCGGCCATCGCGGGATCTACGATGACGAGCGTGTCCCCGCCGCGCAGAAGCTCTATGACCCGCTCGAGCAGCTTTCCCTGCGCGGGCGAGGCGAGGTAGCCCGAATATATCGCGTCAAAGCCTATCCCGAGCCTGTGCCAGTGTTCGGCGATAGGGACTATATCTCCGCTCAGATCGGTGAAGGTCCAATCCGTGAAGCCGCCGGTATGCGTCGACAGGAGCGCCGTAGGTATGCAGCAGCACTCGACTCCCGTTGCGGAAACTATGGGAAGCGCAACGGTCAGCGAGCATTTTCCCAGTCCCGAAAGGTCGTGTACGGCCGCCATTCTCGGCAGCGTGGGCAGTTTTTCCATGGTGTATCCTACCTTATGCAATCAGAATATCGGCTTGATTTTAGCACATATGCGGTCCGTTGGCAATACTGTACAGCTTCGCGTCACTGTGTTAATCTTTCAAACTTTTTAACCAATTTCTTATAATTTTTCTTTTATAAAAAGCTCATATTTCCATTTTCTGCATTGTAATTCCGGTTACAATATAGTATCATAATTGCAATATTAATTAATAGCCGTCCTGCCGCTTCCGTGAATAAGGGCTGACTGCTTCCCTGCCGAAGGCCGGGATAATCGATGCTGCACGGATAACGCATTGCGGTGTAGGTATTAGTATGCATCCCTAGGGGAAAGGAGGAAAATTTAATAGCATGGTAAAAACGGAAAGGTTCAGCAGGCCCGCGCTTACCGCACTTTTTGTGCTTGCTGTTTTCCTGATCGCTGTTTTTGCACTGAGCACCAACGTGAACGCTGATGGAGTCGCAGACGTCGACGTCACCTCCGCGGTATCGTCCCTTTCGTCCTACTTTACGGGCTTCGGGCTGCATAACCAGGAGTATCCCGACGCAAACTTCATCAACTTCCTGCTTTGTCTGCACGACTACGACAAGCTCCCCGCCGGCTCTACCGTGACCGTTACGGCTTATCTGCCCGTAACGAACACCGTTTTTTGGCGTTCGACCTTCACTCAGCCCTATATGGCCCTGAAGGACGCCGTCAACGTTGTCGGTCACGGCACGGTCCTGAGGCTCCCCGCCGACTGCGTTCTGAAGATCGAGGTCAACGGAGCGACAATCAAGGGCTGGGATCTTATCTACGGCAGCACTGTTGAGGAGGCAGTTATCTGGCATCCCAGCAGCGGCTTCACCGGAGTAGCTGCGGACTACGTCCCCGGTAACGCAACATACTTGTTTATGAGCAACATCGGAGGTCATGTCGTACATCTCGACATTGACGGCGCCGACGGAAGCAGCAGCGGCGGCGGTGATGCCGACGATCCTGACGATCCCGGCGGCGGCGGTGATGCCGACGATCCTGACGATCCCAGCGGCGGCGGAGACGCCGACGATCCTGACGATCCCAGCGGCGGCGGAGACGACCCGAGCACTCCGGATACACCGGACAAGCCCGACACGCCGGATACACCGAGCACTCCGGATACACCGGATAAGCCCGACACACCGGATACACCGAGCACTCCGGACACCCCGGATAAGCCCGGTACACCGGATACCCCGAGCACTCCGGATACACCGGATAAGCCCGACACACCGGATACACCGAGCACTCCGGATACACCGGATAAGCCCGACACGCCGGATACTCCGGACACTCCGGATAAGCCCGGCACCCCGGACGATCCGAACACTCCGGATACCCCGGACAAGCCCGACACCCCGGATAATCCGGACACTCCGGACAAGCCGACGGAGCCCAAGACCCCGTCCGAGACCGGAGATACAAGAAGCGTTGCTCTGATGTCTGCAATAGCGCTCATCAGCCTTGCAGTGCTTGTTGGTACCAGCCGCAGGAAAAAGCCAAACTGATCATATGTGGGCGATCGGTTGACTTATTGCAGCAGTGCATATAAAATAGGAGTGGCGAAAGCCACTCCTATTTTCCATTTTTCGAGGAACACACGATGAAAGATAAGACGCGCAGAATAATACGTCTGATCGCTTTGATAGCTCTGATAGTCTCGGTCGGCTTTCTCGCCTTCTATGCCGTCGACGGTATACGCAGCAAAAGCACCGGCGACAGGCTCCAGTCCTTAAAGAACGCGGAGGCGTCGGCGAGCATACCCGACGTTCTGCCCGAATACGAGGCGCTTTACGCCGAAAACAGCGACACCATAGGCTGGCTTAAGATAGACGGCACGGGGATAGACAATGTCGTCATGTACGCCCCCGACGAGATAGACAAATATCTGCACACGGACTTCTACGGCAGCTACTCCTACCGCGGCTGCCTGTTCGTCGACGAGTACTGCGATATCCTCTCGTCCGACAACATCATAATCTACGGACACAACATGAAGGACTATTCCATGTTCGGCTCGCTCATGTACTATGTCAGCGAGGATTTTTACAGGCAGCACAGGCTCATAAGCTTCGACACGATATACGAAAAGCAGAGCTATGAGATAGTAGCTGCGATAAAGACCGCGCTCGTGTCAGAAAATGGGGGGGGTGGAAATGTCTTCAAATATTATGAGTACACCGGCAGCAGTGATGAAAAGTTCGATGAATATGTCAAATTCATCGAGGAGAACAGGCTCTATGATACTGATGCCGAGCTCTCCCCCGGTGACAAGCTGCTCACGCTTTCCACCTGCGCATACCACACCGACGACGGCCGCTTCATCGTCGTCGCAAGGAAGATATGAAAAAACACAGTCCGCCTCTCGGTGGACTGTGTTTTTTTTGTGACCCGTACGGGAATCCTCGCCTGCGGGCGAGCCGGGTCGCGGCTCTGACGTGCCGCCGGCACGTCATTCACTCCCGCTCCCTTCGATTCCCGCATTAGATATAAAAAAGGCAGTCCCACCGAAGGGTGGGGCTGCCTTTTTTGGTGACCCGTACGGGAATCGAACCCATGTTACCGCCGTGAAAGGGCGGTGTCTTAACCGCTTGACCAACGGGCCTAAATTAAGGCGCAGGTAATAATATCTGCGCCTTCTTGGTAGCGGCACCTGGATTCGAACCGGGGACACTGCGGGTATGAACCGCATGCTCTAGCCAACTGAGCTATGCCGCCATTTCTCAAATGAGCAATTGGAATTATACAAGACACAGCCCGGATTGTCAACATATTTTTTTATTTTTCTTCAAATTTCATATCGGAAGATAGGCCGTCGGGTCGGTGCTCTCACCGTCGCGGCTCATGGCAAAGTGGATGTGGCTGCCCTGCCCTATCTCGCACAGCGCGGTCTTGCCGACAGAGCCTATGACGTCGCCGCTCTTCACCCTGTCTCCGGCGGCTACTGTCGGCGTTTCGGCGAGATTTGAATAGCTCGTTTTGATGCCGCTGCCATGGTCGATAACGACCGTCGTGCCGTACAGATCGTCCTGTGTCACGCTCACGACCTCGCCGTCGCCCGCCGCGACGACCAGCTCGCCCTGGGGCGCGAGGATATCGACGCCGTCATGGGTCCTCCAGTCGGCCATCGTTACGTCGTAGCTGAGCGCCGCGACGCTGTAGCCGCGCTCGATCTCGCCCGACACCGGCCACCGCCACGCCGTCTGCTCGGGCCACACATCCTCCGAGCTCATCGTTCCGGCGGAGACGATATCCTCCCCGTCCGGCACATCCACGGGCTTCGGAGCCTCGGTGCTCACCGGCGGCTGCGAGCTTGCCTCGGGGCGCTCTGTCTGCCTCGCGGCGCTCATGCCGGGGTCCGGGCCGCCTGTTGGCGTATCCGCTTCCTTCTCGAGGCTGTAGGCCGATATTCCTATCACGATCACACATAGCGCAAGGACTATGTAGAAGCCCTTGCCGGCAAAAAACCTGTCCAGTCTGCCGCTTTTTTCGTTCTGCATAGATAAAACCTCCTTTATCTATGCCTATTGTTGACCGTTTTATAGGGGAATATACAAGAGTAATCACGCAAAAAGAGCGTGCAAGACGCACGCTCTTCATTTTTTATGATCGCAGTCCTTGCAGTCTTTCGAGCAGCCGGAGCATTTGCCGCCGCAGCAGCCTCCGCCCTTTTTCATGCTGCGCAGAGCGAGGACGAGCCATATTGCGAGCACCGCGATTATGACGATCTCCATTTTACAATATCACTCCCATGAGCGTATACACGCAGAAGGCCGCAAGCCACGCCACGCAGCACTGCGAGAGCATGACGAGCACGGTTTTCGCTCCGCTGCCGAGCTCGCGCCTGAGCGCCGCGAGAGCGGCCACGCAGGGCGTATACAGCAGGCAGAACACAAGAAAGCTCACCGCCGACGGCAGCGTGAATAGCGTACCGAGCGCCGCGCTGCCGAGATTTGCTCCGACGCCCATGAGGACGCCGAGCGTGCTTATGACCGCCTCCTTGGCCATGAGGCCGGTGACGAGCGCCGTCGCGACGCGCCAGTCTCCAAAGCCGAGTGGCGCAAATACCGGCGCGAGCCACGTGCCGATAATGGCAAGCAGGCTGTCGCCGCTGCCCTGTCCTACGACGTTGAGGCGAACGTCGAAGTTCTGCAAAAACCATATCACGATAGTCGCAGCGAATATGACCGTAAAGGCGCGGCGGATAAAGTCCCAGGCCTTTTCCCACATGAGCAGCAGCACCGTTTTCAGCGACGGCATGCGGTAGTTCGGAAGCTCCATGACAAATGGCACGGGCTTTCCGGTGAACGCGGTCTTGCTGAGTATCTTCGCCGCTATTATGCCCACGAGCATGCCGAAGACATACAGACAGGTCATGACCAGGCCGCCGTTATCCGGGAAAAACGCCGCCGTGAACACAGCGTAAATGGGTATCTTCGCCGAGCAGCTCATGAAGGGGATCAGCAGCATCGTCATTTTGCGGTCGCGCTCGGACGAGAGCGTGCGCGTCGCCATGATAGCGGGCACCGAGCAGCCGAAGCCGATGAGCATCGGGACGAAGCTGCGGCCCGACAGGCCTATGCGGCGCAGGAGCTTATCCATGACGAAGGCGACGCGCGACATGTAGCCGGTGTCCTCAAGGATGGCGAGGAAGAAAAACAGCACGACGATCAGCGGAAGGAAGCTGAGCATGCTGCCCACGCCGGCAAAAACGCCGTCAATGACAAGGCTGTGCACGACGGGGTTCAGGCCGTAGGCCGTCAGCGCTCTGTCGGCAAGCGCCGTCACGCTGTCGATGCCCAGCGCCAGAAGATCGGACAGCCATTTGCCCAGCACGCTGAAGGTCATCCAGAATATGAAGGCCATGATGGCGATGAAGGTAGGTATGGCAAGGTATCTGTTCGTGAGCACCTTGTCTATCCTTATGCTGCGCAGCATCTCCCTGCTCTCATGCGCCTTTACCACACATTCCGAGCACACGGCCTCTATAAAGCGATAGCGCATCTCGGCAAGCGCCGCGTTGCGGTCCAGCCCGCCCTCGTTTTCCATTTCGAGCACCGCGTGCCCTACGAGCTCAAGCTCGTTTTCGCTGAGCTTGAGGGCGGAGATGATCTCCGCATCCTCCTCGATGACGCGGGTCGCCGCAAAGCGCGGCGGAACGCCTATCTTTTCGGCGTGATCCTCGACGACGTGGCTGACGGTATGTATGCAGCGGTGCACGGGGCCTGCCGAGCAGAAGTCTATCCTGCGCGGCCTGTGCGCATTTTCGGCTGTTTCGGCGACGATGCGCATGAGCTCCTCTACGCCGTCGTTTTTGGCCGCCGCTATCGGCACGACCGGTATGCCCAGTCTGTCGGACAGCTTCTGTATATCCACGCTGCCGTGATTGCCCAGAAGCTCGTCCATCATATTCAGCGCCAGCACCATGGGCTTGCCCATCTCGATGAGCTGGAGCGTGAGATACAGATTGCGCTCTATATTCGTCGCGTCGACGATGTTTATTATCGCGTCCGGCCTGCGGTCTATTATAAAGTCCCGCGTCACCTTCTCCTCTCCGGAGTACGGACGGATCGAGTAGATGCCCGGCAGGTCCACGAGCTCATAGTCTTTCCAGCCTATGACCTGACCGATCTTATGCTCTATCGTGACGCCGGGGAAATTTCCGACGTGCTGATTCGAGCCGGTGAGCTGGTTGAAAAGCGTCGTTTTTCCGCAGTTCTGATTTCCGACAAGAGCAAGGAGCATGGTCAAATGTCCTCCTCGGGTCTGACCTCTATGCGCGCGGCGTCCTCCTTGCGCAGGGTCATGGTATAGCCCCTGAGATACAGCTCCATGGGGTCTCCGAGCGGCGCGACCTTGCGTACCGTCACCTCGGTGTGCGGTATCAGCCCCATGTCGAGCAGATGGCATCTCAGGTCTCCCTCTCCGCCGACCTCGAGTATCATTGCCGGTTTGCCTATCGGCAGCTTATCAAGCGTCATATAAAACCTCCGCAGCGCAGCTAATGTGTTAGGCTCATCTAACTTATGTTAGTTTACGCTGACGCGGCGGTTTTGTCAATGCTCAAACGGTCGCTGCAAGCTCGCAGCTGTCCATATCCAGTACCCTCAGGCCGCTGCCGGAGACAATATAGACGTATTTTCCGACATATGCTGCGCGCATGGACGCATCGTCATCGCCAAGAGCCGTCTCGCTGCGCTTTTCAAAGCCGTTTTCGTCGCTGTAGGAAAACACCAGGTAGCTGTCGTCCGCGCAGAAGCCTATGATATTGCGCTCGGGCGATATAAGCAGCGCCGTGTGATCGTAAAGTGCGGAGGTATAGCTGCCCTCGGAGAGGTTCAGTGTGTTTTTCACCGTGACATCCGCCTTATCCGAGGTGTCGAACATCACGAGCTTGAGCCCCGTGCTGACGCCGCTGTCCTCATCGGCTTCGCTGCCGAGACCGAAGAGCCGCTCGTCGGACCACTTGTGCAGGTATTCGGAAAAGCCGCTTATCTTCAGCTCGCTGAGTATCCTGGGCGCTTTGGGGTCGGACAGGTCGGCGGCAAAGAGCGGGTCGACCTGCCGGAAGGTGCAGAAATACACAAAGTCTTCGTCAAAGCGCACGGAGTACACATTCTCGTTCTCGGCAAGGCCCTCCACCGAGGAAAGCTTGTTCAGCTGCCCGTCTAAAATATACAGATTATTTGAGGTCACGCTGCGCTCGCTATCGTATTTACAGCTTTCAAGCTCGCGCTCGGCGTCCGTGTATATGCTCCAGTAGCTCGGTGTCGAGGTAGTTACGACGCGCACGGCGCCCTTGTACTCGTCCATGGAAAACTGGCTGTCGAGATAGCCCTCGACCGTTCCCGAGGCCGCCGCGGACAGGTCGGGGACATTCAGCCTCATAATGTCCGTATACTGCCTGGCGGCGCACTCGGAAACGTCGTACACGCTCTCCTTATAGCTTCCGAGCGTCTCCTGCTCTGCCCTCGACGCGCTCAGATACAGGCTCGTTTTGTTCATATAGACCGTGCCGTCAGCGCCGAGGACGGCTCTGTGCGCCGCCAGTGCGCCGCTTTTCATGTCATAGGCCGCCGCAACGGTATAGCAGGTCGAGCCGGGCTCGGGCATCGTGCTTATGCAGGAGCCGTCGGCAAGCCGGGATGCACCGTTGAGATAAAGCTGCGGGACATAGGTCTCGGGCCTTGAGCGCACGGCCTCGTCCTCTACATAATAGCTCGTTACGAGATACAGCCTTCCGTCATATAGCCTGCTCGTCGTGAGCCAGCCGTCCTGCCCTGTTGATGCCGTGAGTCTTGTGTCCGCGGGGTCGGAGACGTCGTAGTAATACACCGTCGTGCGCGGGCGGTCTGAATCATACGCTCCGCCGGAGCCCGCTATCAGCGCCAGAACGCCGTCCTCGACGTACATATTATACGCAAACACATCCTCGCCGAGCTTCACCGAGCCCGCCCTACGGCTATTCTCTCCCGCCGCCTCATAGATCGTGACGCTCTTGCCGTTGAGATAGTAGATATAGCTTCCGTCTGTCTTGATAAGGTCTCCCTCGTCTATGCCTTCCGTCTGCACATTGGTTTGCGAGTGACTGTCCTGAGCCTGAGAGAACGCTTCCACCTCATAGTCAGCGGCATCGTTGCGTATCGCAGTCTGATTTTCGCTCTGACACTTCTTTATCGCCGCGAAGATCTCGGAGTAGTCCCCCGCCGCGCTCTGCGGGACCCGGCATGCGCACAGGCCAAGCGCAAGGGCAATGCACAGCGAAGCTGCAATAAGCTTTTTCATCGTTCCGACCTCCCTCACTTTTATTTGTTATTATGACGCTTCGCTGCGCAAAAATGTTTCATAAAGCGAAAAAAAGACGCGCCGCAGCGCGTCTTTTTCAGACATTTCATGTTTTATCAGGTTCCGAGGTAGGCGGCCTTTACCTGCTCGTTTGCAAGCAGCTCCTCGCCGGAGCCGGACATCGTGAGGCGTCCGGTCTCAAGGACGTAGCCGATATGCGCCGTCTTGAGCGCCATGTTCGCGTTCTGCTCGATAAGCAGGACGGTGACGCCGCGCTTGTTTATCTCCTTGATGATATCGAAGATACCGCGCACGATGATGGGCGCAAGGCCGAGGGAGGGCTCGTCCATCATTATGACCTGGGGACGGCTCATGAGCGCCCGGCCGACCGCGAGCATCTGCTGCTCGCCGCCGGAAAGCGTGCCGCCCTCCTGCCACGAGCGCTCCTTGAGTCTCGGGAACAGGTCGTACACCCAGTTGAGGTCGTCGGTCAGATCGTCATTGCGCAGATACGCGCCGATCTTGAGATTTTCAACGACCGTGAGGTCGGGGAATATCTTGCGGCCCTCGGGGACGAGGGTTATGCCTTTTTTGACGATGGAGGTCGGGTCAAGGCCGGTGATGCTCTCGCCCCTGAACTCTATCGAGCCGCCGGAGGGCTTTACAAGGCCCGCTATGGCGCGCAGGGTCGAGCTCTTGCCCGCGCCGTTTGCGCCGATAAGCGTGACTATCTGCCCCTCGGGAACGTCAAAGCTTATGCCCTTGACGGCCTCGATGCCGCCGTAATTGACCTTGAGGTCATTGATCTTCAGTATTGCTTCACTCATCTTCAACAACCCCCAAATATGCGTCGATAACGCGCTGATCGTTCTGGACCTCCCTGGGCGTGCCCTGGGCTATCTCCGAGCCGAAGTCGATGACGTAGATATAGTCGGATATCTGCATGACCAGCTCCATGTGATGCTCGATAAGGAAGATGGTAAGCCCGTATTTCTCGCGGATCTCATGGATAAACTTAGCAAGCTCCAGCGTCTCCTGCGGGTTCATGCCGGCTGCCGGCTCGTCAAGCAGCAGGAGCTTCGGATCGGCGGCAAGTGCGCGCGCTATCTCGAGGCGGCGCTGCAGGCCGTAGGGCAGGCTGGTGGCTATCTCGTCCTTGTATTTATCCAGCCCCTGCTCGCGCAGCAGCTCCATGGTCTCCTCGCGCATGCGCTTTTCTTCCTTTGCGTTGCCGCGGAAGGTCGCGGAGAAGACGTTCTGCTTTGCGTGCATGTGCTTTGCAACGAGAACATTTTCAAAAACCGTCATGCTCTTCCAGAGCCTTATATTCTGGAAGGTACGGGCAATGCCCTTGCCGGTTATCTTATCCGGCGTGTTGGCGACGACCTTGCCCAGGTACATATCGCCGTTTTCGCCCTTGTAGTTTTTCTTCATCTTGCCCTGCGGATGGTTGCGCACGATGGGCTCTCCCATGAACTCGACAAGGCCGTTAGTGGGCTCGTAAACGCCGGTGATGCAGTTGAAGGCCGTGGTCTTGCCCGCGCCGTTGGGGCCGATGAGCGCTATGATCTTGCCCTCGGGGATATCGAGCGAGAGGTTGTTGACCGCAACGACGCCGCCGAACTGCATGGTGACGTTTTCAACGTGCAGAACATTATTGCTCATTACGCGGCACCTCCCTCTTTGGATTTTTCGGCCTTCTTGGCCTTTTTAGCCTGTATCTTTCTGATAAGTCCGGCAAAGGACAGCTCCTTGTTGCCCATGATGCCCTGCGAGAAGAACAGGACTATGACCATGATGACGACGGAGAACACGACCTTGCGGAAGCCGTCGCGGAAGAAGGAGACCTGAATACTGCCGATAGCGCCGGAGTCGAGGAATCTCAGCCACCACTCCGAGCAGGCGATATACAGAAACGCCGCGATGCAGCTGCCGGAGATGGAGCCTATGCCGCCGATAACGACGATCAGCAGCAGCTCGTAGGTCATCGAGGACATGAAGGCCGAGGCCTGAACGGTCGTCTGGAACATTGCAAGCAGCGCGCCGCCCACTCCGGCAAAGAAGCTGGAGATGACGAAGGACAGCATCTTATGCTTGAACAGATCGATGCCCATCGCCTCCGCCGCGACCTCATCGTCACGGATGGCCTTGAATGCGCGTCCGTAGGAGGAGTTTATGAGCAGGACGATGATTATGATGCATATCATCGCTATGAAAAACGGGAAGATCGTGCCGAATTTGAACACCTGCGCGCCGAGCTGTATCTTCATGTCGCTGAAGGAGGTGTACTTACGCAGGAGGTTTGAGCCGTTGGTGATAACGCCGAGGCCGTTCCACTGGAAGAAGGCGCGGATGATCTCGGCAAAGCCGAGAGTCGCAATGGCGAGGTAGTCGCTCTTGAGGCGCAGCACGGGGATGCCGATGAGCGCCGCGAACACAGCCGCCGCAAGACCCGCGATAATGATGCAGATGATCGCTCCGAGGAAGCTGCCGAGGTTCACGCCAAGAGCGCTGCCCAAAAGCTCGGGGATCGAGAACTGGATAGCGCCGCCGTCAAAGTACTGGTAGACCGAGGCGTGCTGCGCGGCGGGGATGGAGAATATCGCATAGGCATAGGCGCCTATGAGCATGAAGCCCGCCTGGCCGAGCGAGAACAGGCCCGTGAAGCCGTTGAGCAGGTTCATGGAAACGCAGACCAGCGAGTATATGGCACCCTTCTTGAGCACGGGGATGAGCATCATCGTAAACTGCGTGGGCTTTACGAAGTTATCGAGCGCAAACAGCGCGACGTACAGGATCACAAGAGCGACTACGGTCATCCACATGCCCTGACGCTTTGCGACTTCGTCCGGAGTTCTGAGGACCTTGGTATTCATTGTTTCGTTCATCACCGTCACCTCACACCTTATCCGTCGCCTTCTCGCCAAAGATGCCGGTGGGCTTGACGAGGAGGATGACAATCAGCAGGACAAAAGTAAACGCATCGGAGAATACCGTCCAGTCGTTTCCGAAGGATCTAATGATATTTTCGCAGATACCGATCACGAACGCGCCGATGACAGCGCCGGGTATCGAGCCGATGCCGCCGAAAACGGCCGCGACGAAGGCCTTCAGGCCGGGCATCGCGCCGGAGGTCGGAACAACGGTAGTGTAGTTTGAGAAATAAAGCAGCGAGCCGACAGCCGCGAGGAAGCAGCCGATGATGAAGGTAAAGGATATGACTGAGTCGATCTTTATGCCCATGAGCTGGCTGGTCTCAAAATCCTTGGCGACGGCGCGCATTGCCATGCCTATCTTGGTATGGTTTATAAGCAGCACGAGCGCTATGACCAGAACGATGGTCAGCACCGGAGTTATAAGGGTAACGACCTTGGTGCTCGCGTCCCATATCGTGACAGTCTTTGCGAAGAAGGGGATAACGGGGTATGAACGGGCAAGGCCGCCGGTGAAGTACAGTGCGCAGTTTTGCAGCAGGTACGAAACGCCGATGGCGGAGATCATGACCGACATACGCGGCGAGGATCTCAGCGGCTTGTACGCAACGCGCTCGATAACGACGCCGAGCACTACCGTGAGCGCTATGACTAAAATTATCGACACCCACATCGGCAGGCCGCCGGCTATGGCGTAGATCATTATAAGGCCTGCTACCATGAAGACATCGCCGTGAGCAAAGTTTATGAGTCTGAGTATGCCGTATACCATCGTGTAGCCGATGGCTATAAGTGCATACTGACCGCCCACGGATATGCCCGATAGCAGATAACCAAAGTTAACATGTAAAAATTCGATCATCTGAGGACCATCCTATCTCTCTTTTGGAACGCATAGATCCGCTCCGCAGTGTATTTTACGGAGCATATTTATGCGCTCCTGCCTTGATTAAAAAAACGCCATATGGTGGGGATGCCGCAGCATCCCCACCATATAAACAGTTAACGGTTTAAGTACAAGCTGTGCCGCAGCAGTGCGGAATCATGCCTCAGCCTTCTGTACTGCGACGAATTCCCACTCACCGGTCTCGGTGTTGGCGGCCTTGATGACTGCGGAGTCGCGGTTTGCGTCGCCGATGTCATTGAAGGAGATGTCGCCGGAGATGCCGGAGTAGGTGACGCCGGGCAGAGCTGCCATGACTGCCGCAGGATCGGAGGAGCCGGCTGCCTTGATGGCCTCGAGAGCTACCATGTATGCATCATAGCCCATGACGGTGACAGCTGCGAGCATGTCGTTGCCGCCGTTCTTTTCAAGGTTCGCGCTGTCGGAGTTGATCCACTCCTTGATGCCCTTTTCAAAGTCGGGGTTTGCGCCTTCCTGATAGAATGTGGAAACATAGACCTGAACGTCCTTGCCCTTGGTAGCGCCGACGATGACGTTGCTGTCCCAGGTGTCGGAGCCGAGGAGAGGAATGTTGATGCCCTGAGCTGCTGACTGCTCAACGATCAGCTGTGCGTACTGGATCGAGCAGGGAGCGAAGATAGCCTGAGCGCCGGCCTTCTTGGCGTTGTTCAGGTAAGAGGTGAAGTCGGAGTTATCCTTCGGGAAGGACTCAGTGACGACCTTCATGCCGAGCTTCTCCGCTGCTGCCTTGCAGTAGTTTATAAGACCCTGGTCATAGTCGTTGCCGAGCTCGCCGAGGCAGTAGATGGTGTCAGCCTTGAGCTGCTCCTTTGCGAAGTTTGCGTGAACGGTGCCCTGGAACGGATCGAGGAAGCAGATACGGAAGTAGTGATCGTTGCCCTCGGTGACCTGGGGGTTGGTGCAGGTAACGCCGATCGCGGGGATGCCTGCGTCCTTGAAGGTATCGGAACCGGCTATCGCAACGGAAGAGCCGTAGGAGCCGAGAACGACGGATACGCCCTGTGCAACGAGGTTGGATGCTGCGGAAACAGCCTTCGAGGTATCCGACTCGTTATCAGCGGTGACGAGCTCGACCTTGTAGGTCTCACCGCCTATCTCGACGGTGTTGACGACGGAGTTTGCATACTCCATGCCGAGGACTTCCTGCTTGCCGCCTGCGCCGTTTGCGCCGGTCAGAGGCTCGTAAACGCCGATCTTTATGACCTTATCGCCGCCGGAGCTGCCGCCGTCGCCGCATGCGCACAGCGAAAATACCATGAGCATGGCAAGAACAAGTGCTAAAAACTTCTTCATTGGATTATTTCCTCCTGATTATTTCTCAACTTTCAACTTCTCCGTGTCCGCGCAGTGCGAACATTTGTCTTTTTGTTGATAGTGAGCATTATAAACTACCGGAAAGCAAATTGCAACTGTTTTTTGGATATTTTATTAATATATTTATAACGATGTTTTCAATATGGAACAAAATCACAATATTTTCGGGCTCGTGCGCCAGTCCGCGCCGCCGCGCCGCTCGGCCTTGGCGGCATATCCGAGAACGTAGAGATCGTGCGCGGAGCTGCCGAGCTCGAAGAGCCTTCTTCGCTCGGCGCCCAGGCCGTTTACCTCGGCGGGCTTCGTTATAACAGGTATGAGAGACCTCTCGCTCATCTGCCGCAGGAGCGTGCAGCCGCGCCGGGTGGCGGCAAGAACGCGGGCATAGGGCGGCGTTTCGGCTGACATCCCGGCATTCACGCCGAGGGCCGCGCACATTATAATACGGCGTATGCGTGAAAGTGCGTAGCGCTTGCTCTTTCCCGCGGCGAGGACCGCGTCGAGCGTGCACTCCTCCTTCGCCGCGCGCGCTATGCGGTTATAAAGCCCCTCCCCCGTGTCCGGCAGCGCGGCGTAGGCCTCGTCCGGCAGCATGCGCAGACGCGACAGCACGGCGCTCTCCAGGCTCTCGGGCATCACCGGGCCGCGGCCGAGCTTTTCCTCGCGGCGGTATACGCCGTAGGCGCTCTCCGGCAGCGCGGCGGAGATATCCCTGCCGCCGGATATCATGCGGCGTATCTCGGCCGCGGACTTATAGCCCTCGCCCGAGAGCTCGTCGTGCCCCGAGCCGAAGCGCTGGACGGTAAGCGGCCTGAGGCTCAGACCGAGATTATATATGGCCTTTATATATTCCACGGCGAGGATATTGTTGGGCGTTTCGAGCTGGCAGGCCATTTCGCCCAGACGCCTCGCGCAGGCTCTCTGCCGCGCCGCGGCAAAGGATATGCCCTCGTCGGCGGCAAGCTCCGCGCGTATATCGGCGCCGATGAGCGGGTCTATGAGCGTTTCCGCTATCGTTTCGAGCACCTCTACCTCGCCGCATTCGCTGCCGAAGCTCAGGTGCGTGACGACTCCTATAGAGCCCAGAAGCCCCACCGCGCCGCGCGCGAAGCCCTCGGCCGAGGACAGCACCCATGGCAGCGGGAGCTCGAGCACGAGGTCGACACCGCTCATGGCTGCCGCCTCTGCGCGCGCGAATTTTGAATACACCGCCGCCTCGCCCCGCTGGATAAAGTCGCCCGACATGACACAGACCACGGGGCAGTCCTCGCCCATGAGCCTTTTCGTCTCCGCGATATGGTGCATATGCCCATAATGGAAGGGATTATACTCTCCTACTATGCCTATAACGCTCAAATCCTTCATCCCCTTCAAAATTTACTTGATTTTTGTGCAAAATGTATTAAAATGAATTGTGTACCGTCGATCAACAGGAGCACATACGCCTGACAGCAGCCCTTTTCGGCGCTTTTCGCCTTTTTCTCCCTGGCGGGCGTCGGCCCGCCTGCATCGAAGAAAGCCGAAAATCACTTGAAAATTGCAGGCTGACAGGTGCAGGCAGTTTTGACAGAGCTCAAATGTGCTCAGGCAAGGCAAAGTCCGCAGCGCATACTTGCCGTATTCGCAAGGGCTTTAACGCCGCATGGGCATATTTGAGCCTGCCAGAACCGTGTGTGCTCTTGTCGATCGACGGTATGATTTCATAATACAATTAATTTGTGATTTTTACAATAAGAAAGGAAACTTGGAATGAAAATTCTTGTTATCAACGCAGGCAGCTCCTCCCTGAAGTATCAGCTCATCGACATGGAGACCGAGTCTGTCATGGCAAAGGGCCTCTGCGAGCGCATCGGCCTTGACGGCCATCTCAAGCACACCCCGCTGGCAGGCGGCAAGCCCGTGTTCGACGAGGACGTTGCAATGCCCACCCACGCCGAGGCCATAGCCGCGGTCATCGACAAGCTCACCAGCGCCGAGTACGGCGTCGTCGCCTCCATGAAGGAGATC
The DNA here is from genome assembly GCA_963625685.1 of bacterium. Lineage (GTDB taxonomy): Bacteria > Bacillota > Clostridia > Oscillospirales > Oscillospiraceae > F23-B02. The sequence continues at coordinate 46,181 of CAVFTR010000009.1, read as the reverse complement.
GACGCTGTCGGCCACCGCGTCGTTCACGGCGGCGAAAAGTTCGCTTCCTCTGTGCGCATCGACGACGCTGTCATGGAGGCGCTCAAGGAGTGCACTCCCTTCGCTCCCCTGCACAATCCGGCCAACATCATCGGCATCAACGCCTGCCGCGACGTTATGGGCGATGTTCCAATGGTCGCGGTGTTCGACACCGCCTTCCATCAGACCATGCCCGGCAAGGCCTACATGTACGCGGTCCCCTATGAGTACTATCAGAACGACGGCATCCGCCGCTACGGCTTCCACGGCACCTCTCACCGCTATGTCTCCGGCCGCTGCGCACAGCTGATGGGCAAGCCCATCGAGGAGCTCAAGATCGTCTCCTGCCACATGGGCAACGGCAGCTCCATCGCAGCTATCGACGGCGGCAAATGCGTGGACACCTCCATGGGCTTCACTCCCCTGGTCGGTCTCCCCATGGGCACCCGCTGCGGCGACCTGGACGCTGGCGTTATCCAGTTTATCATGAACAAGTACGGCATCAGCATAGACGAGATGCTCAACATCCTCAACAAGAAGTCCGGAGTTCTGGGCGTTTCCGGCGTTTCCTCCGACTTCCGCGATCTTGACGACGCGGCTTCCAAGGGCAACGAGCGCGCGCAGCTGGCTTTGGACATGTTCCACTACTGGGTCGCGAAGGTCGCTGGCTCCTACGTCGCCGCCATGAACGGCGTTGACGCCATCGTATTCACCGCCGGCGTCGGCGAGAACTCCAAGAGCTCCCGCAAGGCCATCGCCGAGTATTTCGGCTATCTTGGCGTCACCATCGACGACGAGGCAAACTCCAAGCGCGGCGAGGACATCATGATCTCCACCCCCGACTCAAAGGTCAAGGTCTTTGTGATCCCCACCAACGAGGAGCTCGTCATCGCGCGCGATACCCGCGATATCATCGGCTGAGCCTCATAAAAAGCAAAAGATAACTGCCGTCCCCGAACAGAAGGGACGGCAGTTTTTTATTGAAGCTAAAGCAGCGGCGCGAGCACGCGCAGGATGCGGTCCAGAAGCTCGCCGAAAAAGCTCGTATGGCAGTCGGCAAGCTCGATTCTGCGGCACTTTTCTATCGTCGCGAGGTCGTCGTTTCTCAGGTCGATGACCGCCGGGCTGTCATACATGAGCGTTCCGCACTCAAAATGCAGATACAGACTGCGGTAATCCATGTTTATGGTGCCGACGACGCCGAGCTTATCGTCGGAAACATAGCTCTTGGCGTGGATGAAGCCGGGCGTGTACTCGTATATCTTGACGCCGGCGCGTATGAGCGAGGCGTAATACGAGCGCGTCAGGCGGTATACCATCTTTTTGTCGGGTATTCCCGGGGTGATAAGGCGCACGTCCACGCCGCGCTTGGCCGCCATGCACAGGGCGTTCTGAAGGCTGCTGTCTATGGCCAGATACGGCGTCGTTATATAAACGTAGTCGTTTGCGCTGTAGAGTATATCGGTGTAGACGTTTTCGCTCGTGTTCTCGTCGTCGAGCGGGCTGTCCGAAAAGCTGAGGACGTAGCCGTCGCGCATGTCGCCGCTCTCCCCGTATTCCTCCGGCACATAATCGCCGTAGCAGCCCTCGCTCTCATTGAAGGCGTTCCACATCTCAAGAAACATGAGCGTGAGATTCTCCACGCCCGGGCCCTTGAACATCAGGCCCGTGTCCTTCCAGTGGCCGAAGCGCTCTTTTCTGTTTATATACTCGTCGCTTATGTTTATACCGCCTATATAGCCCACCTTGCCGTCGATGACGGTTATCTTGCGGTGGTCGCGATTATTCATGACGATGCTCACGATCGGCACGAATTTATTGAAGGCCACGGCCTTTATGCCGTAGCTGCGCAGGGTCTGATAGTAATTTGCCGGCAGGTAGCCAGCGCAGCCGACGTCGTCGTATATCACCCGCACGTCCACGCCCTGAGCGACCTTGCTGCGCAGTATCTCCAGCACGGAATCCCACATTTCCCCCTGATTTATGATGAAATATTCGAGGAAAATGAACTTCTCGGCCTTTTTAAGCTCCGTAAGGAGGCTTTCGTACATGGCCTCGCCGACGGGGAAATACTCCGTGTACGTATCGCGGCAGGCCTTGTATCCGCTGTAGGACTCAAGATATCTGAAAAGCCCGCGCACCCCGTCGTCGTCTATCCAGTCGGCAGCCGACCGGCGCTGAGTGTAGTATAGCCTCGTGCTCTCAAGCTGGACGTTGAGCCTCTCGCGCGCAAACCTTGTCGGGCGTTTGTTGCCGAACAGGACGTACATGAGTCCGCCGAACAGGGGCAGCAGCGCGATAAACAGCACCCAGCTGACCTTATACGACGGGTCCATGTCGCTTTTTATGACATGCAGGATGGCGATGAGGCTGAGAACGCGCAGAATGTAGTTGAGTACCGGCATCGCGTCGCCCAGGCGCAGCAGCAGCGCCACTATCCAGACAAGCTGCACCAGTATCAGCAGCGCCGTTATCGCAGTTCGTGAAAACAGTTTTTTCAGCAAGCGGGTATGCTCCTTTCTCGCGTGACAGCGATAGTATCGTCTTATAATATTGTATTATCTCATGTTCGTCCGCGTTTTGCAATATTCTTATAAAATCATTGCGGAAAACGCAGAAAATCATTGACATTTCAGGGCCGAGGTGATATGCTATTCGAGCCGCATTGAATGGGTCGGAAGTCCGGAGCATATCCGGCGCCCACGAGAGCGAGACCTGAAGAAAGGATCGTTAGTTTATGAAGCATGCTATCATCATGACCGGCGGCAAGCAGTACCGCGTGGCAGAGGGCGACGTTATCTTCGTTGAGAAGCTTGACGTTGAGGCCGGCGAGACCGTCAAGTTTGACAAGGTCCTCGCAGTTATCGACGGCGACAGCACCGTTTTCGGCGCTCCCGTTATCGACGGCGCTACCGTTTCCGCAAATGTCGTAAAGAACGGCAAGGGCAAGAAGGTCCGCGTCTACAAGATGAAGCCCAAAAAGGGCTACCGCAGAACGCAGGGTCACAGACAGCCCTATACCAAGGTTCAGATCGAAACCATCAACGCATAATTTTCCCCGCTACTACTGATAATGGAGGTGTAACCTTAATGGCACATAAAAAAGGTATGGGTTCTACCAAGAACGGCCGCGACAGTGAGTCCAAGCGTCTTGGTGTCAAAAGAGCAGACGGTCAGTTCGTCCTGGCCGGCAATATCCTCGTCAGACAGCGCGGAACTAAGATCCATCCCGGCACCAACGTTGGTAAGGGTAAGGACGACACCCTGTTCGCTCTCGTAGACGGCAAGGTAAAGTTCGAGCGCAAGGATAAGGATCGCAAGCAGGTTTCTGTTTACGAAGAGATCGCTCAGTAAATTAACATGACGATGCCGGACGAACCTATCGTCCGGCATTTTATTATAGGGTCCTGTCATACAGACAACTCTGCGGCCTTTGGCGGCTCTTTTGAGCCGGAAATGCGTTATTCTTTTTTGAAATACACAAAGTATTCCCGCAAAAGAAAGCCTTTTTCCTACTCAAAAGCCCTCGCCAAATGCTCTTGAATTGTCTGCATGACAGACCCTGAGCAAAACACCAATAACCAATATTTATAGTGAGGTGAAATATGGCTACCTCTTTTGTTGATAAAGCGCGGATAACGATAAAGGCCGGAAACGGCGGAAACGGCGCAGTCGCCTTCCACCGCGAAAAGTATGTAGCGGCAGGCGGCCCCGACGGCGGCGACGGCGGCAGGGGCGGCGATATCGTTTTCGTGGTAGACGATAACATGTCCACCCTGATGGACTTCAGATACAAGCGCAAATACGTCGCCGGTACGGGCGCGGACGGCCAGGGCAAGCGCTGCTCGGGAAAGGACGGCGAGAGCCTGTATATCCGCGTGCCCCGCGGCACGCTCGTGAGAGACACCGAGACCGGCGGCATAATGCACGACATGTCCGACGGCAAGCCCTTCATCGCCGCACGCGGCGGCAAGGGCGGCTGGGGCAACAAGCATTTCGCAACGCCGACAAGGCAGGTGCCGCGCTTTGCAAAGCCCGGCCTTCCCGGCGAGGCGCACGATATAACGCTCGAGCTGAAGCTACTTGCCGACGTGGGCCTTGTCGGATTCCCCAACGTGGGTAAGTCCACGCTGCTGTCCGTCGTCAGCAAGGCGCACCCGAAGATCGCAAACTACCACTTCACGACGCTGTTTCCCAATCTCGGCGTCGTTTACGTCGACGAGGGGCGCTCCTTTGTCATGGCCGATATCCCCGGCATAATCGAGGGCGCGTCCGAGGGCGCGGGCCTCGGCCACGATTTTCTGCGGCACATCGACCGCTGCCGCCTGCTGATACATCTCGTCGACGTTTCCGGCTCAGAGGGGCGCGACCCGGTCGAGGACTTCGACGCCATAAACGCCGAGCTCAGGGAGTATTCCGCCGAGCTTGCCGGGCGCAAGCAGATAGTCGCAGCCAATAAATGCGACCTGTGCGGCGGCGAGCGCGAAAATATCGAGCGGCTCAAGGCCCATGTTGAGGCTCTCGGCTACGAATTTTTCGAGATGAGCGCCGCGACTCACAGCGGAACGCGCGAGCTCGTCAGCGCGGCGGCCGAAAAGCTGCGCGAGCTGCCGCCGGTTATCCGCTTCGAGGCGGACTACGTGCCGCCAGAGCCCGTCATCGACACCTCCGAGTCGCTGATGATCGAGAAATATGACGACGTGTGGGTCGTCGAGGGCGGCTGGCTGCAGAGGCTCATGTCCTCGGTAAACTTCTCTGACAACGAGAGCATGATGTACTTTGACCGCGTTCTGCGCGACAGCGGCGTTTACAAGCGCATGGAGGACATGGGTATTCAGGACGGCGACACGGTGAGCATCTATAATCTCGAGTTTGAGTACAGAGATTGACTTTAAACACTGTAATATAATGTAGAAAAACGATGCCCGAAAAAGCAGGCATCGTTTTCTTTCTTCTATGCCGGGATCACTTCAGACCGTTTTCGTATGCCTGGATCATCTTCTTGACCATCTGGCCGCCGACGGAGCCTGCCTGGCGGGCGGTGATATCGCCGTTATAGCCGTTTTTGAGGTTTACGCCGACCTCGTTTGCCGCTTCCATCTTAAACTTCTCCATTGCCTCGCGTGCAGCGGGAACAACAAGATGATTACTGGAATTGTTAGACATGGTTTTACATCTCCTTTTCTGTATTGGGTCCGCTTTCTTGACCCGATACTTATCATTGCCTTAAACGGGGCTTATATTCTCACCGCGCGCATGTAATTCCTGCTAAAAAAGATTATACATACAAGATGTAGTGTCGCATTTTTGACCGACCACAATCGTGCAAAAATTTTATATGTTCATGTGGTTATGTCTACTTGACAATTATTTATATTGCCTGTACAATACCATTGTATCTAAATCGTTACCATTTTGTAATTGGCCTACTATTGCCTTTTTCCATATTCATCATTCTCAAGTCTGTCAGGAGCATCAGCCGATATGCGTAATGTTTTCAGGATTTTTAAATATGATCTGAGGGCGCTGTACAGGAATTTCTTCGCCTTCCTCATCATACTGGCGATCCTCGTGCTGCCGGCCCTGTATGCGTGGTTCAACATCTATGCATTCTGGGATCCCTACGGGAAGACCGACGGCGTTACCATAGCGGTCGTCTCAAACGACAGAGACTATATGGATTCCGAGGGCAACATCGTCAACATGGGCAACACCCTTCTTGACGAGATAAGGGACGACGAGAACTTCGGCTATGTGTTCCTTGACGACGCCGACAAGGCCGTTGAGGATCTCTACGCGGGCAAGTATTACGCGGCGATCATCATCGAGCCCGACTTTACATATAATATGTACAATTTCCTGAGCACGGATATGTACAGCCCGACAATAAAATTCTATCAGAACGAGAAAAAGAACGCGGTCGCCGTAAAGGTCGTGGAGGCGGCCGGCGACGAGGTCAAGAAGATAGTAAACGAGAAATATATCTCGACCGTCGTGGAGACGCTGTTTGACAAGCTCAACGCCTTCTCCTCCGACGTTCAGGGCACCTCCTCCTCCGACATGCTCAAGGACACGCTCAAGAGGATAAGCGACAACCTCGTGAGCTACAGCGAGAACATAGATCAGTTCATCGCCGCCAACAACGCGCTTATAAACACCCTCCAGCGCACGAACAACACCCTCAATTATTCGATTTATCTAATCGGCAACGAGAGGGTCAATATCTCAAAGCAGATAGTTTACATCGACGACACCAAGCAGGACCTTGCGCTCATAAACGCGGAGGTCAACAGCATGCTCCTCGAGCTTCAGGACTCGGTGAATGAAGCGATATACAAGCTCGACAGGCTCTATAACGGCGGCACCGACGACGCGGAGGCGGCAAAGGCGGCGCTGGCGGAGCTTGAAAAGCAGTACAAGGAGCTCATAGACTACCTCACACACTCGGGTCTTACGAACACCGAGGTCGAGGATGCGCTCACCGCGCTCAACAAGCTCGTCGACAAGATCACTCAGCTGCGCGACAAGCTCGGCCTCAACGGCGGCTCTGTCGACGCTCAGCAGACCCGCGTTCTCGCCTCGCACAACAAGAGCCTCATCGAGGCCATCAAGACCGATTACGAATCCGTCGCCGTGCCCTCCGTATACACGGCCGTCACCGGCTACGATTATAACGATCTCAACGACGCGTCCCAGACGCAGCAGTCGATGGAATCGCTCGTCGGCTTCATGCAGGACGACACCAACGACCGTATAGCGAACATTCAGGCAAACCTCACCAAGGCGCAGAGCACCTCCGATCCCGAGGTACGTCAGGAGGCTCTCCTGTCCGCTCAGAGCGATACGAAGGTCGTGCAGCAGGAGATCGACGCGCTCGGCGCCACGGCTGAGGCCATAGGCTCTGCAAGCGGCAGCGACACCTCGGGCGTCTCGAGCTCCATAAGCAGCGCGCAGACGAGCTCAAAGGACGCGCAGGATATTCTTGACGATATCCTCAGCGGCAACAGGGACATCGACCTTATAAACGATCTGCAGCTTATAAGCGACCTGCTCGGCACCACGAGAGTCACTCTCACCGAAACGGTCTACCCCATGCTCGACACGATGCTCAACAACCTTCAGGACAGCCTCGGCGAGGTATCCGCCCTGCTCGGCGAGCTCAGCGGCATTCTCGGCAAGGCCACTCCCATATTGAACGAGCTCGGCAATACCTTCGGCGCGGTAAACAACGCGCTTATCCAGGTCAAGGACCTGCTCACCTCCTACAGCAGCAGGATAAACGAGTTTATAGACGTGCTCGAGGGCAACCCCGACAACAGCACGATACAGAACGTCTTCGATTTCCTCGACGTCGACCCCGAGAGCATCGGCCAATTCCTGTCGAGCCCGGTATCCATGGTGTCAAAGAGCGTCTACCCCGTCGAATCCTACGGCGCTGCAATGACGCCGTTCTACACCATGCTCGCCATCTGGGTGGGCTGCGTTATCCTGAACGCCATCGTCAACTGCGACGCTCCCATACCCGTGCCCGAGGCAACGGAGAAGCAGCGCTTTTTCGGCAGATATCTGCTGTTTTTCCTGCTAAGTCAGCTTCAGGCGCTCGTGATCATGCTCGGAAACCTTATTATTCTCGGCGTTGACTGCGTGCATCCCGGACTGCTGCTGCTTTCGGGAGCTGTGACCTCGCTGGCATGCTCGATGCTGGCCTACGCCTTTGCCGTCGCCTTCGGCAACATCGGCAGAGCGCTCATCGTCGTCATACTTATTATCCAGATAGCCGGCTCCGGCGGCTCCTACCCCATCGAGCTGCTGCCGGACTTCTTCCAGCAGGTCTACCTGTTCTTCCCCTTCCCCTACGCCATCAACGCGATGCGCGAGGCTATCGCGGGACTGTATCAGAATCAGTACCTTATCTATCTGCTGCAGCTGATGCTGTTCTTCGTCGTCGGCCTTCTGATCGGCATATTCGCAAAGCGCTCGCTCGGCGGCATAAACAGGTACATGAACGAGCAGCTGGACAAGACGGAATTGATGTAAAAACTACAGGAGAGCACTATGGATACCCAGTACGAAAAAAAGTATAAGGACCTGATGGAGTGTCTCGGCCAGATGCACGAGCACAACGTCAGGCGCATGAGCATGGCTCTGCGAAGCCTGCTGATAGTGCCGACTATCTTCCTCGTGATGCTGTTTTTCACCAACAGCTCAAAAACGATCTTCCTCGTTTTGTGGATAGTCTCCATGTTCATTATCGCGGCAGTGCTTATAGTTATTGAGTATCAGGACTATACGCTCAAGAAAATGATATCCAGGGTCGAGAGCGACGAGCCCGCTCCGGCTATCGCCCAGACGCAGGACGCCGTCATCGACAGGCGCGCCGAGGCGATACTGGAGGCCATCCGCAGCCATTCGCCCGAAAACGACGAGGCCGGCAGCTTTCAGTACGACAATTACGAGGAAGCTCCCGACGGCAGCGGCGGACAGGAGCAGCACTCCGTGAAGGATGAGTAATGCAATGAATAGATTAAAGGACAAAACTTCAAATGTTGTCTCCGTCATCCGTTCGGACGTAAGGCGTCTGAGCAGGAGCGTCGTTGCGGTCGTCTGCGTCTTCGGTCTGGCTCTCATCCCCTGTCTGTACGCGTGGTTCAACATCATATCCAACTGGGACCCCTACACTCCCGACTCGACGCAGAATCTGACGATCGCGGTGGCCAGCGAGGACGAGGGCACGACCTTCCTCGGCGTTGATTTCAACGTCGGCAATATAATCGTGGAAAAGCTCAAGAGCAACAATCAGATAGACTGGCAGTTCGTCGATTCCGAGCAGGCCGTTCAGGACGGTCTGTACAGCGGCGAATACTACGCCGGGCTCGTGATCCCTGCCGACTTCAGCTCGGCCATGCTCGGCTTTACCGACGGCGAATTTGAAAGCCCCGAGCTTATCTACTACGACAACCAGAAAATGAACGCGGTCGCCTCCCGCGTTACAGACCGTGCGCAGAGCATCGTAAAGGACGAGGTCAACAGCATATTCCTCGCCTCGCTCGTTGACGAGATATCGAACTTCACCTCGGTATTCGCGGGCATGAGCGGCGACGCCTCCCTCTCCTTGGAGGACCTTGACGATCAGCTGGAGAACATAAAAACCGACCTGCGCACCTATGTCTCGATCATGGACTCCATGGCATCGGTCACGCAGTCTGCGCTGAACGTCACGACGATGACCAGCAATCTGCTCCCCGACGTCGTAAAAATGCTCAGCAACAGCCGAAAGAGCATCTCCAACATGCAGGATCGCCTTGCGACCAGCAAGGAGGACGTCATCTACTCGGCAGACGCCATAAGAAACACCTCCGAGCAGCTGCGCAACACCGTTGAGCGCCTCGACGAGGCGACCGGCGGCGACCCGGCCGGCGCGGGCAAGACCTATATCGACTGGGACGCGCTGTACGGCGAGGGCGGAATAAACGAGTACGAGGCCGAGATACTGGACGACCTGTACTACGACGTGAACAAGCAGCTGCATCAGAGCGTTGTCCGCTTCGACGATATCCTCCAGCAGACCAATATCGACAGCAATCTCATAAATTCCATGACCACGCTCCAGGATTCGCTGAACAACCTCGACTCGCTGATCGCCCAGATACAGGGCGACGTCGACGCCCAGGCGATGACCCTTCAGCAGTTCACCTCCGCGCTCAGCTCCTGCACGCAGAGCATAAACAGCACCCGCGAGGTCATGAACACCATGCTCGATCTCGTGACGAACGTGCAGTCTAACGTAAACGAGCTGCGCTCGTCCGAGAGCGTCTCGAACATCGTCGACCTCATGAACAACGACGTGAGCAGCCTCGTCGACTACATCTCCTCCCCCGCGAGCCTCGAGGTCGTCAGGGTCTACGCGCTCGATCATTTCGGCTCCGGCATGGCTCCGTTCTACACTGTGCTGGCGATATGGGCAAGCGCCCTGCTGAGCGTCAGCCTCATGCATCCGCACATAAAGCGCCGCGAGGAGTTCCCCACGCTGAGCGTCACCGAGGCCTACTTCGGCCGCTACTTCGTATTCTTCGCCATCGGCCAGCTCACCGCGCTCATGACGGTGCTCGGCAACCTCTACTACATAGGCATACAGTGCTATAATCCCTTCCTGTTCTGGCTCGCGGCGGCGCTGTCAAGCCTTGTCGCAACGCTTATAAACTACGGCTTTGTGTTTGCCCTCGGCAGCACGGGCGAAGCGCTTTCGATCATAGTGCTGGTCATTCAGGTCGCGGGCTCGGGCGGCACCTACCCAGTCGAGATGCTGCCGAAGTTCTTCCAGGTGCTCTACGGCGTCATGCCGTTCAAGTATTCGATGAACGCGATGCGCGAGACGATCGCGGGCAGCTACAACGGCACTTACTTCAAGTGCGTACTCGTTCTGCTGCTGATGGCCGTCATCGCCATCCCTGGCGGGATACTGCTGCACAGCGTCTGCAAGCCCTATCTCAGGCGCTCGAACGAGAGCAAGGCAAACACCGCCGGCCTCATGCACGGCGGCTGATACTGAATTTGATAAGAAACCGCACCGCAGAAAACTGCGGTGCGGGTTTTATTCTCATGTTATGCTGCAATTATATTCTGCCGAAAAGTTTGTCGATCAGGTTCTTGACTGTGCTTATCGTATCCTGGAACCATGCACGGATGGTGTCGGCTGTCGAGCGCGTATCTCCGCAGACTGTGCAGGTATTGCCCTTGAAGTGATGGCCCGTCGCCTCGATGACCTCGCCCTGCGATAGCACATCGCCGCAGATCGTACATACCTCGTCGCCGGTATAGCCGGCCTCGGTGCAGGTGGACTCGACTGCGTTGCGGAGTTTGGGACTGTGACCCGTAGCTGGAGTTTTATCCGATGTGTAACTATAGCTGCAGAGCGTACAAGTGTAAGTGGTGTAGCCCTCTTCGGTGCAGGTGGGCTCTGTCACTTCTTTCGTGTAGTTGTGCTTGCCGCCATAATTCGGGTCTTTCGCTCCGCAGATAGTGCATGCGCCGTCAACGTAATTATGAGTATGCGTCTCACCGGTACAATGGATGGTGGCATTGGTGAGAGCTTCATTGTCTCGCTCGATATTAATTGTGTTCCATTGTTCTTCGCTGCCAGTGTAATAAACGTCTGTTAGACTTGAACAATCCAAAAACGCGTTGTCTCTGATTATCATAACACTATCAGGAATAGTGATGCTCGTAAGACCAGTACAGTTTGAGAAGGCACAACTGCCGATACGCCTCACGCCGTCAGATATAGTAACACTCGTCAGGCTCTCGCAATTTTGAAATGTGCCAAAGCTTATGTCCGTCACACTGTACGGGATTGTGACACTCGTCATGCTTGTGCAACCACAGAATGCATTGTTGCCGATGTATTTCACGCTATCGGGAATCGTGACACTCGTTAGTCCCGTACAGCCATCGAATGCATCCCGTCCAATGTTTGTAACACTGCTCGACATCGTAATGCTCGTCAGGCTCTTGCAGCTCTTGAATGCAGAATCGCCTATGCTCGTCACGCTGTCGGGAACTGTATAAAAAGCATCTGTTCTTCCCTCAGGGTACAGGACAAGCTCTGTTTTATCCTTATTGAACAAAACTCCTTCATCAGAACTGTATACCGTATTTGCGTCGTGTACATTTATACTCGTTAATCCAGTGCATCTACTGAATGCACTGTTGTCGATGTTCTCAACGCTTTTAGGAATTGTGATACTGGTTAGTCCCGTACAGCCACTGAATGCATTGTAGTCGATGCTCACAACGCTGTTAGGAATTGTGATACTAGTTAGTCCCGTACAGCCACTGAATGCATTGTTGTCGATGCTCTCAACACTGTTAGGGATTGTGATACTCGTTAGTCCAATGCAGTTGATAAATGCTAATTCCCCGATGTTTGTAACGCCGCTGCAGATCACATAAGAAGTGTCTGTCTTTCCCTCAGGATATTGGATGAGCTCTGTTTTATCCTTATTAAACAAGATTCCGTTATCAGAGCAATATGCCATATTTGCATCGGTTACATTTATACTCGTTAGTCCCGTGCAGCGTTCAAATGCAAGTCTGCCAATGCTTGTAACACTGTCAGGGATTGTAATGCTCGTAAGACTCGTGCAGCCACCGAATGCATTGGTAGCGATACTTGTCACGCTGCTTGGAATTGTTATGCTTTCAAGTCTCCCACAGCAATAGAATGCCCTACAGCCAATACTCGTTACGCTGTTCGGAATCGTGATATCTGTTAGGTCATAACAGTTGATAAATGCACCATTGCCGATGCTCGTCACGCTGTTCGGGATCGTTACGTTCGCCAAGCTCGTGCAGCCGTAGAATGCGCAAGGCTCTATGCTCGTCACGTTATCTGGTATCGTATATGAAGCCGCAGTTTTTCCTTCCGGATACCGAACAAGCTTTGTCTTTTCCTTGTTGAAAAGCACCCCGTCATTTGAGCTGTAAGAAGCATTGCCCTCCGCAACATTTATGCTCGTAAGTCCCGTGCAGCCGGAGAATGCATACTCTCCAATGTTCGTCACCTTAACACCATCTATCTCAGACGGAATAACCGCTTCCGTTACTAAGTTATCGCAGCCTGTTATTTCCCCTGTCGATTTATTGAAATAGATATTGCCGCCGGTGACTTCATAGGCAACAATATCATCCTCCGCCAGTACCGCGGTCGGCACAAGCGACACCACCATCAGCAGCACGAGCAGCAGGCTTAGTATTCGTTTCTTCATTGTTTTCCTCCCGATTTTTTCACGCGTACTGTCACAAGGTATACCTTTTGACAGTCAAGTGATTTGCATATTCCAAGCGGTCAAAAATGCTGATTTTTATAAAACCAACGTAATTTTCGGGAAATTTCGGGGCAAAGTATTGCAATTTTGTCGATTTTCAGCTATCATAATGACAACAAAGCGCAACTGTCAAAAGGTATACCTTTTGACAGCTGTTTTTTTATTTTTTTGCTCAGAGGTATTGACAAACGGGATGTGCGGGATTATACTACCACCAACCTACGAAGTTAGTAGTATTTAATATCGAAGCGAGGTAATCACAATGCCTGCATATATTGTCTTCCGATGTCGGGGCTGAAGCTTTTTCCGACGCTCACATCGAGCCAGATTTACTGTTTATAATTAAAAGGAGATAATATCATGTCTAAAATATACACTTCCGCCGATCAGCTTATCGGCTCCACTCCCCTGCTTGAGCTCAGTCACATTGAAAAGGACCTCGGCCTCAAGGCCAAGATCCTCGCAAAGCTTGAGTATTTTAACCCCGCGGGCTCTGTCAAGGACAGGATCGCAAAGGCGATGATCGACGATGCCGAGGCCAGAGGACTGCTCAACGCCGACTCTGTGATCATCGAGCCCACCAGCGGCAACACCGGCATCGGCCTCGCTTCCGTCGCCGCCGCAAGGGGCTACCGCATCATCATCGTCATGCCCGAGACCATGAGCGTCGAGCGCCGCCAGCTTATGAAGGCATACGGAGCCGAGCTCGTGCTCACCGAGGGCTCGAAGGGCATGAAGGGCGCTATCGCCAAGGCCGAGGAGCTCGCAAGGGAGACCCCCAACAGCTTCATCCCCGGCCAGTTCGTCAACGCCGCAAACCCCAGGGCGCACTTTGAGACCACCGGCCCCGAGATCTTCGCCGACGCCGACGGCAAGGTCGATATCTTCGTCGCGGGCGTCGGCACCGGCGGCACCGTCACCGGCGTCGGCCAGTTCCTCAAGTCCAAAAAGCCCGAGGTAAAGGTCGTTGCCGTCGAGCCGAAGAGCTCCGCTGTTCTATCCACCGGCGTTGCCGGCTCGCACAAGATACAGGGCATCGGCGCGGGCTTTGTTCCCGAGGTGCTGGACACCAAGGTCTACGACGAGATCATCCCCGTCGAGAACGACGACGCGTTCGCGACCGGAAAGCTCATCGGCAGGAGCGAGGGCGTGCTGGTCGGCATATCCTCCGGCGCCGCCGTCTGGGCCGCAATAGAGCTTGCAAAGCGCCCGGAGAACGAGGGCAAGACCATTGTAGTGCTCCTGCCCGATACGGGTGACCGCTATCTCTCCACCCCGCTGTTTGCGGACTGATACAGACTTACTCACAGGAGGCTTTTCCGATGATCCCGAACAAAGAACAGGCGCTTGAGCTTTTGAAAAAGTACAATTCCGACCCCTTCCATATAAAGCACGGACTGATCGTGTCCGGCGTTATGGAGTACTTCGCAAACGAGCTCGGCTTCGGCGACGAGGCTGAGTTCTGGAGCGTCGTCGGTCTGCTGCACGACCTTGATTTTGAGCTCTACCCCGAGCAGCACTGCATTAAAAGTCAGGAGCTCATGCGTAAGGAGGGTCTCGACGAGAGGCTCATTCATGCGACGGCGAGCCACGGCTACGCGATAACCGTCGATATCAAGCCCGAGCATCTGATGGAAAAGGTCCTGTATGCCACGGACGAGCTCACGGGTCTCATAGGCGCCGTGGCGATCATGCGCCCTTCAAGGAGCGTTCAGGACCTTGAGCTCAAGTCCGTCAAAAAGAAATATAAAAGCGCAAATTTCGCGGCCGGCTGCTCGCGCGAGGTCATAGAGCGCGGCGCGGATATGCTCGGCTGGAGTCTTGACGAGCTGATAAGCCGGACGATACTCGCAATGCGCGCGACCCCTGCGGCGGCATGGACGGACGAATGAAAATTTTGGTTGCAATGAGCGGCGGCGTTGATTCCAGCGTCGCCGCTAAGCTTTTGTGCGATATGGGGCACGAGTGCATCGGCTGCACGATGAAGCTGTTTGATAACTGCGACGCGGGGCTTTCGCGCGGGAAGACCTGCTGCAGCCTCGACGATATCGAGGACGCGCGCAGCGCAGCGTTCTCGCTCGGCATGCGCTATTATGTGTTCAATTTCAAGGACGCGTTCCGCGAAAAGGTGATAAAAAAATTTGCCTCCGCATATCTTGCGGGGCAAACGCCGAACCCGTGCATCGACTGCAACCGGTATATGAAATTCGATAAGCTCTTCGAGCGGGCCGAAATACTCGGCTGCGGCAAGGCCGCGACGGGACATTACGCGCGCATTGAGCTTGAAAACGGTAAATATCTGCTCAAAAAGGCGCTGGACGAGACGAAGGATCAGAGCTATGTGCTCTACATGCTCACCCAGGAGCAGCTGAGCCGCTGTCTCTTCCCTCTCGGCGGGCTCAGAAAGAGCGACACGCGCTCGATCGCCGGAGCGTCGGGGCTTATAAACGCGCATAAGCCCGACAGTCAGGATATCTGCTTCGTGCCCGACGGCGACTACGCCGCGGCTATCGAGCGCCTGACGGGCATAACGGCCGTTCCGGGCGATTTTGTCGACGCGGACGGGCATATCCTCGGCACGCATCGCGGCATAACGCACTACACGATCGGGCAGCACCGCGGCCTGGGGCTCTCCCTGCCTGAGCGGCGCTACGTCTGCCGCATAGACGCGGATAGCAACACCGTTACGCTCGGCGGGAGCGGCGAGCTTTACTCGCGCAGGGTCCGCGTGAGCGGCTTTAACTGGATAAGCGGCGAGGCGCCGCCGGGACCGATAAGATGCACGGCAAAGCTCCGCTACCGTCAGCCGGAGCAGCCGGCGACGGTCACGCCGCTCGGCGGCGGCGAGGCGCTCATAGTCTTTGACGCGCCCCAGCGCGCCGTCACACCCGGCCAGTCAGCGGTCGTTTATGACGGCGACACGGTGCTCGGCGGCGGTCAGATAACGTAATCTCCTCCGCTCGGCGTATTCATAAGGTCGGCGAGCGTTATGCCTGCAAAATACTCTTTCGTGAGCTCATAGTAGCCCTCCCAGACGGACAGCGTGCGGCACTCGGCTGCGCGATGACAGGGCGGTGCGTCGTCCTGAAGGCAGGACACCGGCGCGAGGTCGCCCTCGGCGAGCTTGAGTATCTCCCACAGGCTGTACTGCTCGGGCGATCTTGTCAGCCTGTAGCCGCCGCCGATGCCGTGGACGCTGTCGATAAGGCCCTCTCCCTTGAGCGAGGGCATTATCTTTTCAATGTACTTGAGCGATATCTCCTGGCGGGCGGCGACCTCCTTCATCGGGATGTAGCTGCCGTTGTTGTGCTCGGCAAGATCGAGCAGTATGCGTATGGCATAGCGGCCTTTTGTTGATATCATTCTCTTCACCTCTCCTCTATTATACAACCAATCCGGTAGGTAAATCAACATTAAATTTCAAACGCAAAGAAGGCAGCCTGATGGCTGCCTTCTTTGCACTATATTGCTACTTCTTCCGATTTCCGTAGGGCGATGCACCCAACGCCGGTACAATATCACCGGCCGGGACACCGCGCTGAGGGTTATTCAAAGCCTCATGCGCCGCCAAAATTATTTCTTTGCAAGGCCCTTCTGGCGTGCATACTCTGCCGCGCCGAGAGCACCCATGAGCTGCGGGTCGGTCTTCAGGTTTACGACCTTCAGCTTCAGAACGTGCTCGATCGCCTGCTTCAGGCCGTCGTTCTTCGCGCAGCCGCCGGTCAGCGTGATGCTGTCGGTAGCGCCCGCCTTCTTGGCCATGACGAAGCAGCGCTTTGCAACCGCCATCTCGATGCCTGCCGCGATCTCGTCCATGGGCTTGCCCTCGCCGACGAGGGTGATGACCTCGGACTCTGCGAAAACGGTGCACTGTGCGGTGATGGGGATGACGTTCTTTGCGGTCAGTGCCAGCTTACTAAACTCGGGAAGGCTCATCTCAAAGGAGCGCGCCATTGCCTCGAAGAAGCGGCCGGTGCCCGCCGCGCACTTGTCGTTCATTGCAAAGTTCTTTACCGTGCCGTCGGTGTCAACGGAGATGCCCTTGACGTCCTGGCCGCCGATGTCGATGATCGCCTTGACGGAAGGATCAGTGACGTGTACGCCCATTGCGTGGCAAGAAATCTCGGAGATGTTCTCGTCGGCGAAGGGGACCTTGTTGCGGCCGTAGCCGGTACCGATGAGGTACTCAAGTGCCTTGGAGTCCTTCAGGCCGGCCTTCTCGCAGACCTCTGCCATTGCCGCTACCGCGGAAGCCTCGGAGTTTATCTTGCTCTTGATGGTGGTATCTGCTACCATCTTGCCGTTCTCGTCGAGAATTACTGCCTTTGTGTAGGTCGAGCCTACGTCACATCCGCCAAAATATTTCATTAGTGTTGCCTCCCAATCAATATCATTAAATAATTAATTAACTATTTGTGCTCGTTGTTATGCCAACTCTCCGTTGCCGGAGAGTTGGCAGTGGTTTAAATTGTGCTTCAGATATCAGGATCAGACTTCGTCGTACTTGTACTTGGGGAACTTATCCATGTCGTACGGGGTCTTGAGCATATCCTTGCGCTCCATGTTGTCGTAGTGATTCTTCAGGAAAGGCTCGACTACGTTAAACAGGAACTTACCGTCGAGGTCAAAGAAAAATACGGCGAACAGTGCGGTATAAGCAACTGCGCCAAGGCCAAGTGCTCTTTTAACAAACTTTTTCATATTCTCTGCTCCTCCCTATTACCAGGTCATGTCGTCGTCGAGCTCGAGGAGAGAAGGATCCAGAGGCTCTTCGTGCATAACGGTGCTCATGTAATCGTTGATGAGGCGGCGGATCTCAGCACGGGAGACAGTGCGGCTGTCGGGCAGTGCGTGAGGTATCCAGAACGCAGGAACGTTTCTGTCACGGAACTCATCCTCGAACAGACCGTGTACGCCCTGCATGCCCTTGCACTGGAGCTGGTCGTACATTGCGACCATGTCGCAGTTGAAGCGCTCCATGTAATCCCACAGCTCGAAGATGTGGTGCATGCCGCCGACTGCCATACGGCGCATCGGAGCCCACATATGATACTGAGCGACGTCGTCGAGCATGTTCTCGTAGCTGTCGGTGCGGATGGTCATGTCGAACATGAGAGAGTCCATGTTGATGATGACATTCAGACCCCAGGTATTGTATGCCCAGGTGCACCAGTTGGAGTAGTACAGGGGCGCGCAGGACCATGCAATGACTCTGTGGCGGGTGTTGGGGAAGGTGTTGATCTTCTCGCGGACGCACTTCTCAAGGATCGGGCGGACCTTCGCGTCGACCTCGTGCCAGATGGGCAGATCGCCGAACTGCGAGGAGTAGATGCGGTACAGTGCCTGTGAAACGCCGTTTATGGGATAGGAATTGGTCTTTGCGGCAACTTCCCACTTCTCCCACTCGAACTTCATGATCTCGTTCTGGCGCTCGATGCACTCGTACATGAGATCGAGGTTCATGGGAACGCCGGTCTGATCCTCGATGAACTTCCAGCACTTCTCGATGTCCTTCTTTACGAAGTCCTTTGCAAGGGGATCGTCGAAGAGCATGGGCATCTGCAGAGCGTACAGGGGCTTATCGGCAAACCAGTCCTGAAGGATGGCGGTGCCGACGGAGCCGTCGCAGGCCTCGTTGCAGGTGATGACGAACGGGCTGTAGTCGGGGATATCGTCCAGGACGTACAGGCCGGCCTCAGCCTGGCACATCGGGCAGGGGTCGCCCGGCAGGCCGATGGACTGGACCGCGTCGATGTAGTTGTGAACGGTGTGGCTGTTGACATGGCAGGTGACGAAGTACGGGATCATTTCCAGAGAGATCGCCTTGAACTTGTCGCTCCAGCCATAGAACATGCCGCCCCATGTGGTCTCCTTCATGGACATGGTGTGGTACCATGCGTCGTTCTTCTTGCCGCCGTGCAGCCTGGTATCTGCATTGAACATTGCCATGAACTGATAGATGGTCGCGTTGGTCATTGCACGGTAGTGCCACGGTGACGCACGCAGAGCCTCGCCGCGCAGGCCTTCCATGCCGCGGTCGAACCAGTGCATAACGGTTATATAGGTCTGGCCTACCCAGCGGTAGCGCCATACGCCCTTGACCGCGTTGATAAATCCGCCGTACTTCATAACGTCCATGACCACGTGCAGATAGTTGTACAGCCAAACGTTATGGAAGTAATAGAATGTATCCTTTACGCCGCGCCATTCTCTGTGCTTGTAAAGGCCGGTCTTCGGGAGGTAGAGATCGCCGAGGCGGCGGCCGCCCTCTTCAGCGGTATGGGGCTTGCCATACCAGAAATCTTTTACTGCTTTCTTAAAATCCATCTTACTTGCCCTCCTGGATCTTCTTGATCTCGACAGATTCAACGAATGCCTGGAAGCGGGTACGGAGCTGGCCGGAGGCGGTGTTTATGTACTCCTTCTCGATCGAGCATACGGGGATGCCGAAGTCGCGCTTCATAACGATGGTGTCTATGACACGCTCGTAGCTCCAGTACTCGCAGAACTTGTTGGAGCAAACGATAAGGCCGTCTGCATTGTATTCCTTGACGAGGTCTGCCAGACGCTGCTTTCTTGCGCGCATTTCGTCCTGCGGCATGAAGCGCGGGCAGTTGGAGGTCTTGAGGTAGTGCTTTGCGATCGCGTAAAGGGGCTTCTCGCCCTTTTCCACTACGATGGGCTGACGTGACTCGACAGCGCCGTAGCAGTAACGGTCGCAGACGACCTCTGCGCCGCAGCTCTCGATGAGCTTGGTGAAATCCGGGTCGTCGTTCTCGGAGCCTGCGAGCACGACCTTGCAGCGGAACGGCCACTTCTCGTCGGGCTTGCGGGTCTTCATCTCCTTCGCGGTCTCGCGCAGATACGGGAGAATAAGATACTTCGGGCATACCAGCGATACGAGCTGTATAACATGGAACTCATAGCCTGTGATGGTCGGATTTTCGAGCTTGCGGTAGTCGCCGATCTCGTTTATGAGCTTGCAGACCTCGTTGTGCTGCTTGATGGCTTCCTTGAGAGCCTTGTCGGAAACGTCGATACCGAGATTCTCGTGCAGCGGGGTGAGGACGTGAGCGTTCAGCTGTGCGGTGAAGTACTCATAGTCGTTTTCGGTGTTTTTGTAGGGAACGTCGGTGAACTCGCAGAAGAACTTGTCGTTCTGGATGACGTTCATGTCCTTGACGGAGTCAAGGTGCTTGGGCTTGATGTGCTCCTGGAAACGGCAGGTGACGGTGCAGGTCTCGGTCGCCATCTGTGCGTCGAGGAAGTTGAAGCCGCCTTCGAGTGCGCGCTCGAAAAGGCTTCTGCCGTAGTGACATACGCGGGCGGACATGTAGTAGGTCGCGATGTCGGGTGATGAGCAGCGCGGCGCTCTCAGACGCACCGAGAAGCAGCCGGGCAGGTCGAGAAGTACTTCGGGCATGAAGTAGCAGGTATAGCCGATGGCGTATTTGCCCTCAGCCTTTGCCTGCTGCACCAACTCGTTGTTGGCATCCTGAAGCAGGTTCTCAAAGTAAATCAGGTGCTTAAGGTCTCTCACGGATAACCCCCCATAAAAAATATTTTGCTGAGTCCTTTTAAGGGTATATTCTACCCTTTTTCTATTTATCCATTTTAACAAACTGTCATAATATTGTCAATTGTTATTTGTCGGATAAATCAACTTTCGGCGCCTTTTTTGTCCCATTTTTGTTAGACATATCAGTATCCTGTGTACAAAACGTAAATGTAGTTAAGAAATTTTTAATAGTTTCCGAACACGCTGTGCAGCTGCCCTGTATCATTTCGCTGCTGCCGCCGCCGCGGCCGGATATCCCCGCGTTTATGCTCTTTGCCGCCCTGCGCAGGTCGACGCTTTCGCTTCCCATGATGTAGCGGTAGCCGGTCTCGTCGCTGCCGGAAAACACCGCGGCGACGCCGGAGCATTTCTTCACCGCCTCGTTTATGAGCTGTCTGAGCGCCGGCTCGTCCAGCGCGTCGTCAAACATGCAGATATTGCCCTCGCGGGGCTCTATGGCCCCGGCCCTCACCGCGGCAAGGGTCCGGCACAGCTCCGCTGAGCGCGCCCTGAGCCTTTCGTTTTCGGCCATGAGCCTGCGCACGGCGGCGGCCGTCTCGCCGCGCTTTGCCGACAGGAGCGTGGATATCTCCGTGTTGTTGGCGCTTATGACGACCTCGTGCTCGTAGGCGTCGAGGCCGCAGAGCATGGTTATCCTGACGCCCTCTCCCCCGCGGCGGCGCCGCTCGGACGTGAGTATGCGCACGGTGCCGACCTCGGCGGTGGAGCTCACGTGCGGCGCGCAGCAGGCGCAGATATCGGTGTTTTCCATCTCGACGATGCGCACGTTTTCCGTGAGCTCGAGCTTGCTGCGGTATTCGAGCGTTCTGAGCACCTCCGCGGGCGGGAAGCTCGCAGTAACCTTATAGTTTGCGGCGACGGCGAGGTTTGCCTCGCGCTCTATCCCGCACAGCTGCTCCCATGTGAGCTCGCCGTCGAAGTCTATCGTCACAACGTCGCTGCCCATGTGGAAGCCTACGTTATTGTAGCCGTATTTCTTATGCACGAGCCCCGACACAATATGCTCGCCGGAGTGATTCTGCATCCTGCGGAAGCGCGTTTCCCAGTCGATGGCGCAGTCGTATGTGCCTCCGACCTCGAGCGCCTGGTTTACATAATGCAACACCTCGCCGTTTTTCTCATGCGTGTCGAAAACGCGCGCCTGTCCTATCGTGCCGCTGTCGCCGAGCTGGCCGCCTCCCTCGGGAAAAAAGGCCGTGCGGTCGAGGGTGACGAGGAATCGCTCTCCGCTCTGCACGCAGGAGGTGACGCGCGCCGTGAAGCTCTTCATGTGGCTGTCGGTATAATAAAGCTTTTCTGTCATTTTCATCGCTCCGTTTTGTTTTTTACGATAATAACATTTTATCGCGCGCTATTCAATCGGGAAACGAACAAAATGCGAGGTTTTCTGCCGTCCTGTCGCCCAGGAGGCAGGCGCGGCAGATGCTCCCCGCGCCGTACTTCGCGCGTATCCCGTCAACGGCGGCGTCAATACCCCGCCGTTTGCTCAGGTTAACATAATACTGCAAAGCAAAAACAGCCATCACCTCGTGATGACTGTTTTTTGGGTCCGAGTGTAATTATAGGATTTCAGACTACCAAGTTAGGCTATACCAAATCGAAGCCCAGCGCAGCGGGTTCGATTTGGAAAGGAGGAGCAGCGGCGTGAGCGCGCTCTGAATTATAAAATAAGTCGGAGCAAGCGATACAAAGCTTGCTCCGACGTGGTCCGAGTGACTGGATTTGAACCAGCGGCCGGCCGACGCTTCGCGTTCGGCTGGCCGAGCGGCGGATTTGATCTGCAAGAGGCCGCCGGTCCAAATAGCCTGCATACTGCAAAGCAAAAAAACAGTCATCACCTCGTGATGACTGTTTTTTCTGGTCCGAGTGACTGGATTTGAACCAGCGGCCTCTTGAACCCCATTCAAGCGCGCTACCATCTGCGCTACACCCGGATCTCTAACGCCCGATTATATTAACACAATCGCGCGCCGATTGCAATACTTATTTTAAAAAATTTATCGTTTTTCGCATTTATCGCGCAAAGCCGCCGCGCGTATTCGAGCAAATTTGTACGTTAAAAGTCAGATAACTATTGCTTACAGCCGCCGTTTGAACTATAATGATAATATATTGATCCAGCGAAGAAAACAAGAGTAAGAAAGAGGAGGAAACCGATATGAAATGTCCTCGCTGCGGACATGAGATGACCCTCGATACCCACCGCAAGTACGCTCTGAACATGTGCTACGAGTGCGGCTACATCGAAGGCAGGCTCAACGACGGCCCCGGCGCCGGCGCAAGCAACTACGCTCGTCTGAGAGTTATGAACTTCAACGAAGCCGTGGCATTTATCTCCGGCGGTCTCGGGATCGAAGAGGCAAAGGTCGCAGACTGGCTCGACAACAAGGAATAAGCCGAAACACTGACAGCGCCCCGGATATGACTCCGGGGCGCTGCCTTGCTGTGCAAAAGCTTCATGCGTCGAGCTGCGTTTTTGTCCCGCCGCGGCACTG
Source organism: bacterium (assembly GCA_963625685.1). Taxonomy (GTDB): domain Bacteria; phylum Bacillota; class Clostridia; order Oscillospirales; family Oscillospiraceae; genus F23-B02. Next base: position 23,265 of record CAVFTR010000009.1, on the reverse strand, counting down.
CATGCCGGTGTTGTCTATCGTATAGTCGCCCGTGAGGAGCAGCTGCGACACGGGGACGATGCTGTAGCCGTCGGCGAGCAGGCCCTCGATTATGCCGGGCAGCGCCTCGGGCGTGTTCTCTGCGGCGTTGTGGAAGAGGATTATGCTGCCGGATTTTACGTTTTTGAGCACGCGGTCGGATATCTCCCCTGCCGATATCCCCTTCCAGTCGAGGCTGTCGACATCCCACTGAACGGCGCTCATGCCCATTGAGGAGACCGTGCTTATGACGGTATCGTTATACTCGCCGTAGGGGCAGCGGAACAGCGTGGGCTCAGTGCCGGTCAGCTTTTTTATCTTCTCGTTCGAGGCGGCTATGTTCGACTTTATCTCATCGGCCGAAAGCTGCGCAAAGTGCGCGTGATCGTCCGAGTGGCTCATGACCTCGTTTCCCGCGTCGTGCAGCGCCTTTACGGACTCCGGGTATTTGTCCGCCCACTGGCCCACGATGAAGAACGTAGCGTTTATGTTGTATTTCTTGAGTATGTCTATAAGCTGCTGGGTATCCTCGTTGCCCCAGGCCGCGTCAAAGGACAGCGCGACCGTCTTGTCGTCGCGCTGGACGCAGTAGATCGGGAGCTGCCGCTCCGAGGCCGAGACTCCGACCACCGCCGGGCTGTTCGTCGTCCAGAATATCACCGCCGTTAGCACGACAAGCGCGGCGGCCGACGCCGCAGCCCTGCGATTTTTTATTTTACCGAATATTTTTTTCAAAGAAGATCCCTCCCGTAAGGCTTTGTACATTACTATGCCTGTTCGGGAGGGATTATGTTATATGTCCTTATCCGAATAGCCGCTGATAGGTCACGCCGAAGGCCTCGCGGAGAAAGTAGTTTATCATAATGGGCGCATAGGTCGTGTGCGCCGCCACCGAGCCGATGCTGACGCCGAGAGAGCCCGCCAGCAGCTTTGCCCTGTATATGTGGTACTCGCTCGTCACGACGGCCGTGCCGCCGTCCGGATCATCTCCCCTCGCGCGGATGATATCGAAGCTGTATTCAAGGTTTTCGAGCGTCGAGGCCGCCCTGTCTTCAAGGATGATGCGGCTTTTGTCGATGCCGCTGCGCGTAAGCCACAGCAGCATGGCCTCTGCCTCGCTTATGTTCTCATCGCTGCCCTGACCGCCGCTGACTATGGCGACGGTGTCCGGGTGCTCTTTCATATAATCGGCGGCCGCCCGCATGCGCTCAACGAGCGAGAGCGAGGGCATATCGCCGTGCACGGCGGCGCCGAGAACGATTATGTACTCATATTCCCTGTCCCCGTCGCCGGAGGACGCCGCGATTATCGGGACCTCGACCGCTGCAAGATATATAAGCCCCGCTGCCGTGAAAGCGCAGACCGTGCGCTTTATCCACATCTTCGGGCAAAAGCGCATCACGCAGACGAGCGCGGCGGCGAAAAACAGCGTGTAGGCTATATAGCCCACGCCCGTGAAGAAAAAGCGCAGTATGAGTCCCGCAAGCGCAAGCGCTCCGGGCAGGATACGCCTTTTATCCATCCGACAGCTCCTCCCACTGCCCGTACAGCTCAAGCAGTTTTTCGTTCAGCTCCTCCTTCTGCGCGCCGAGCTCCATGAGCCTCTGATAGTCGCTCGCGTTTTCCTGCTCGAGCGCCTCTGTCTCCGAGACCTGCTTTTCCAGCGCCGCTATCTCGCGCTCGAGCTTTGCGAGGCGCTTTTCCCTGTTCGGAGACGGCTTTTTCGCGGGCTTTTCGGGCTTTGCAGCCTTTATCTCGGCCTTTGCGCTGCGCGCGAAGACCTCCTGACGCTTGAGATACTCGCGCATCTGCCCGTAGCTTCCGCGATAGTCCAGAAGTCTTCCGCCTTCGAGATACCATATGCGCGTTGCGAATTTCTCGATAAAATACCGGTCGTGCGAGACAAACAGCAGCGCCTCGGGGTAATCCGACACGGCGTCCTCCATCCACTCGCGGCTGGCGATATCCAGATGGTTCGTCGGCTCGTCGAGGATCAGAAAATTGATATCGCCGCCCATGAGCATGCACAGCCTCAGCCGGCTCTTCTCGCCGCCGGAGAGGGCCCCGACGGGCGTGAGGACATCCTCGCCGCGAAAGCCGAAGGCCGCGAGCCTGTCGCGAGCCTCCTGGGGCTGGCAGCGGCAGTCGTACAGCATCGTATCGAGCAGCGAACGCTCCTCGTTTGAAAAGCGGACTATCTGCGGCAGATACGCCGGACGCACTGAGGGACCGAATTTTACATAGCCTTCATCGGGTGCTTCCTGCTGCATTATGATCTTCACGAGCGTGCTCTTTCCCGTGCCGTTGTCGCCGATGAGCGCGATGCGCTCGCCGCCGGATACCGTGAGCTCAAGGCCCTCAAAGAGCTTTTTTTCGCCAAAGGCCTTGGACAGGCCGCGGCACACGAGCGCCTCGTCGGCGTGAAAGTCGGCAGAGCTGAATTTCGCGGAGAGCTTTTTCGCCTCCGTCGGCTTTGCGGTCTGCTCGAGCCTTGCGATGCGCTTTTCCATTGAAAAGGCGCGCTTGTGCAGCTTGTCGTTGCCCATGAAGGCCCAGAGATGCATCTGCTCGGCGGCGCGGGTCAGCTGCTCGAGCTTGGCCTGGTCCTTTTCGTATTTTCTGAGCTTTTCCTCAAAGCGCTTCTGCCGCTCGACGACGTAAAAGCTGTAGCCGCCGGAGTAAAACTCGGCCCTGCCGTCGTTTATCTCGATGCATCGCCGGGCGATCTTATCGATAAAATAGCGGTCGTGGCTGATAAGCAGCACCGTGCCCTTGAAATGCTGGAGGTATTCCTCCAGCCACTCGGTGGCGCGAAGATCGAGGTGGTTGGTCGGCTCGTCGAGCAGGAGTATGTCCGTTTTTTCGAGTATGAGCCGCGCGAGGTTCACTCTCGTGCGCTCGCCGCCGGAGAGCTCGTCGAAGAGCTGCTCCCGCATGCTCTGCGGGATATCAAGGCCGTTTGCCACACGGTTCCGGCCGGTGTCCATATCGTAGCCGCCGAGGCGCGCAAAGTCTGCCGAGAGCCTGTCGTACTCCGAAAGCAGCCTGTCCGACTGATCGGTCTCCATTTTCTGCGCAAGCTCTGTGAGCCGCGCGCCTATGGCGTACAGCTCGCGGTGGGCGTCCTTTAAAACGTCCTCGGTCGTCCAGCCCTCGGGGTAGACGGGTATCTGCGATATGAGCCCCAGGCGCTTTCCCGAGGCTATGGCGACCTGGCCCTCGTCGCAGTCGAGCTCGCCCGTCAGGATCCTAAACAGCGTCGTCTTGCCGCAGCCGTTATGGCCGAGTATGCCGACGCGCTCGCCCTCGGCAATGTCGAAGCTGAGCCCGTCGAGTATGTTTTTACCCAATTCAAAGGACTTTACAAGTCCGTTGACGGATATGTCTGTCATTGTGCTTCTCCTACTTTTTTACCGCTGCCTGAAGCACGGTATTAATTACACCGCCGGCCGCCCCCAGCCCGCTGCCGCCGTTTTCAACGATGCAGGCAAAGGCATAGGGATGCTCCTCGTCGTTGAGAAAGCCTACGAACCAGCCGTGGGCGGCCTTGCCGTCGCCGACCTCGGCCGTGCCGGTCTTGGCGGATATATTGAGCCCCGGAAAGCGGTCCTGGCCGTAGTGATACACGACGTTGTAGTTCATCATCGACGCGACCTTCTGCGCCGTGTCGGAGGAAATGAGCTGCGTCGTCTTTTCCGACTGACCGAGCAGCGAGGGCTCGACCACCGTGCCGCCGTTTGCGTAGGCTCCCGCCAGGCGCATCATGGCGTAGGGGCAGACCAGATCGTTGTACTGGCCTATGCCCGACCAGGCCATAGCGGCACTCATAGAGCTGTCCTTATCGTAATTACCCGCCTGAGTCGAAATGCCGTCGAGCTTGAGCGAGGTCGTTATGCCGAGCTTTTCGGCGTACTGCGCTATTATATCCGGACCTAGCTCGAGCGATATCTCCGCAAACGCGCAGTTGCAGGAATTTGAAAGCGCCTGCTCGATGGTCTGCCGGCCGTGCGTGCCGGTGCAGTTTATCGTAACGCCCTTGACGTCGACAGAGCCCGAGCAGCTGAAGGTGCGGTGGTAGATATCGTCGATATTTTCAAGCGCCGCGGTGAGCGTTATGAGCTTGAACACCGAGCCCGGCGTGAACGACGCGCTCAGGCAGCGGTTTATATACGCACCGTCCGGCAGAGTCTCCGGCGGATTGAGCGGGTCTATCGACGGAGAGGATACCATGCACAGCACCTCGCCGGTCTTGTAGTTATAGACCATCACCGCGCCGCTTCGGCCGTTTAAAGCCTCGTAGGCCTTGAGATTGAGCTCGGCGTCTATCGTCAGCTGGAGGTTCACGTCCTCCTGCTCCTCGATGCCGGTTATAAGATTAAAGCCCGAGAGCTTGCTTTTAAAGGAGCTGAGCACGCCGGTTCCGACGTTTCCGGTATAGTCGCCGGTGACGTGATAGCAGGCTATGCGCGTGTTTGCGTTTGCCGCGTAGCTTTTTTCGCCGCCGCCCATTTTGGCCAGCAGCGTACCGCTGCGGTCCGTCACCGTGTATTCGCTGCCGGAGGTGGACTCGTCAAAATACAGCGCCCAGCTCTCGCCGTCCTTTATATAGCGGGCGACATATACGGCCAGGCCGACGATGATAAGAAAGGCCATCATAAGCGCCGAAAGGGCGCGAAGCGATACTTTTTTCATGCCGTTTCCTCCTCAGCGGCGGCGCTCCCGCGCTGCTGCTTCCTGCTTTTTGCCTCCGGCGGGCGCACGACAAAGCTCGCGCCCTTGCGCGTGTCGCCGGCCTTTATGAAGGCAAGCAGCATCCAGCACGCGAGCACCGAGGTGCCGCCGCGCGACACGAAGGGGAAGGTCACGCCGGTAAACGGCAGGATATCGACAGAGCCGAACACATTGAGCGCGACCTGAGCCATGAACATGCTCGCCGTCGCGCAGGCGGCTATGGAGTAGTACGCGCTGCGGCCGTGACCGGAGCTGCGCACGGCGAAAAACGCGAGCGCAAGTATCGCGAGCACGGCGCATATGGCGATGATGAGGCCGAGCTCCTCGCACATGACGCCGAACACCGTGTCGGTATTGCCCGCGAAGGTGCTCTTGAGCCAGCCGTTGCCCGCTCCCTTGCCGAAAAGTCCGCCGGAGGCGCCGGCCGAGAGCGCGTGCGTCTGCTGATAGCCGCCGTCCCATATATTCTCCGCGTCCCAGATGTGTCCCCACGTGGCAAAGCGCCTCGCGACATGGTCCTTCATCTTCAGCATCAGAAAGCCCGCCATGCCCGCGCCCGTCACGGCAAGCGCCACCGTCGCTATCGAGCCCGAGCGCATGAAGGATATGACGAGGAAGGTCACGAAGAATATCAGCGCCGTGCCGAAGTCGCTGCTGAAGGCGAGGAATATGACGCACAAAGCCGAAAACACTATGAAGAGTATGAGGTTTTTTGTGCTGAACAGCCTGTCGAGCGTCGCGGCTCCGACGTATATGAACGCGACCTTTACAAACTCCGAGGGCTGGACCGACAGCGTTCCGATGAATATCCAGTTTTTCGCGCCGTACTGCTCGCGTCCGAGCACGAGCACCGCCGCGAGGATGAGCACCGACAGTATCGCCAGCGGCAGGCGCATGGTCTTGGTCCTGTCAAGATCGCGCAGCCACCAGCCGAGTGTGAAGAAGGCGACGACGCCGGCAAAGACGATTATCATCTGCCTGAACATCTCGTCCGGCACGGACGAGGCTATGATCGAAAGTCCGATCGACGAGAGGAAAAACGCGAGCGTCTCCACCTCGAAGCCCGTGCGGCGTATGCTGCGCATGGCAAAATAGCAGAACCACTCGAGCAGCACGAGCAGCACGAAGCCGAGCATTATGCCCGCGAGATATTCGCTCTTGGCCGTACACAGATGCTCAAGCAGCAGCAGCGCCTGAAAGAGCGTCAGGAAAAACAGCGTCACCGCGGGGTGCACGCGCTTCCAGCTCTGCGTTCTGCGCGCCTCTATGGCGTCGCGCTGCTTTTCGCTTATATCGCGGAAGCGCACGCTGTTTCCCGCGAGATTCAGAACGTCGCCATCGCGCACGACCGTGCCCGTGCCCTGCACCTTTTCGCCGTTGACCCAGACTCCTCCCTTGGAGAAGATGTCGAATATCCTCCACACGCCCTTGGGGCTGCGGATAAGCACCGCGTGTACGCGGCTGACCGAGGCGTAGGGCAGACAGATATCCGCCGACCTCGAGCGGCCGATAAGATTCTCCCAATGGTTTATCAGCGCGACTCCGTCGTCCTTGTGGATATATCCCCATATCTCGGTCTGCGACTTGTTGCCGAGCATGCTGCGCGTGCAGCGCGCAAGGACGATGAGCGCGAACAGCGGGAGTATATATGAAGCTATCGTGACGAGCATGTCAGCCAAGCTTTTCACCTCTCTAATTAATTAGTATTGCAATGTATGCATTAGGATAATATCATAAATGCAGCGCATTGACAAGCAAGCCGAATTTATTTACAATGGGTTCATGAATATGAAAAGCACAAAAACCTGGATACTTATATTCGCGGCGCTGCTCCTTATATGCGCGGCGGTCTTTTTGCTGCTTCGGCAGGGCGGCGCTCAGGGGACGGTCGCGGTCATACGCGTCGACGGCGAGGTCTATGAAAAAATCGACCTTGACGCCGTTGCTGTCGCATATGACATGGAAATAAAAACGGACCTTGGGTATAATATACTTCATATAGAGCACGGCGGGATAAGCGTGACGGAGTCGGACTGCCGCGACCACATCTGCATAAAGCAGGGCGTTATCAGCACTGCCGGCGTTCCCATCGTGTGCCTGCCGCACAGGCTCACCGTCGAGATCGAGGGGGGCGATATAGATGCCTAAGACGAGAAGGCTTGCCCTGATGGCGATGTTCACCGCCGCCTCGCTCATCGTTTTCGTCATCGAGGCGCAGATACCGGCCCCCATCCCCGTCCCCGGCGTGAAGCTCGGCCTTGCCAACGTCGTGACGCTCGTCGCCATGGTCATGCTCGGCCGGCGAGAGGCGGGGCTGATACTGCTCGTGCGCATAGCCATGGGCAGCGTGTTCACCGGCGGCGTGTCGGCCTTCATATTCAGTATCGCCGGCGGCGCGCTTGCCTATGCCGTCATGTGCCTGACGCTCAGACCCTTTTCGGGCAGGCTCCTGTGGGTGACGAGCGTATTCGGCGCCGCGGCGCACAACGCCGGTCAGCTCATCGCCGCCGTTTTCATAACGCAGACGGGCTCGCTTTTCATCTACGCTCCCGTGCTTCTGGCCTCGGCCGTCGTCACCGGCGTGTTTACCGGCCTTGCGGCGATGTATCTTGTCCGACGGCTGGACAAAACAGTAAAAGAGTGCTAATATGTTGACATTGTAAAAAACATTTGATATTAGGAGTATATTAAAAATGAGCGAATGTACACATGATTGTTCAAGCTGCCAGGAAAGCTGCAGCGAGCGCGAGGCCGAGGAGCTGCGCGCAAAGCTCAATCCGGCGGCGAGCGTCAAAAAGGTCATTGCCGTCGTCAGCGGCAAGGGCGGCGTCGGCAAGAGCCTTGTGACCGGTCTGCTGGCAAGCAAAATGCAGAGCCGCGGCTATCAGGCCGCCGTTCTGGACGCGGACATCACCGGCCCGTCTATCCCGAAATCCTTCGGCATATACGAGCACGCCCGGGGCACGGAGGATATGCTCATCCCCTGCTACTCGCACAAGGGCACGCAGATCATGTCCGTGAACCTTATCCTCGACAACGAGACCGACCCCGTCGTGTGGCGCGGCCCCGTCATCGCGGGCGTCGTGACCCAGTTCTGGAGCGACGTGCTGTGGGACAGCGTCGACTACATGTTCGTAGACATGCCCCCCGGAACGGGCGACGTTCCCCTGACGGTGTTCCAGTCGCTGCCCGTTGACGGCATCATCATCGTCACCTCGCCGCAGGAGCTGGTGTCCATGATCGTGGCCAAGGCCGTGAACATGGCAAAGCTCATGAACATCCCCGTGCTCGGCATAGTCGAGAACATGAGCTACTTCAAATGCCCCGAATGCGGCAAGGAGCACGAGATCTTCGGCGCGAGCAAGGTCGCGAAGGTCGCCGAGGAGTTCGGCATCGGGCACACCGCGCGCCTGCCGATAGACCCCGTCGTTTCCACCATGGTCGACGCGGGCGAGATCGAAAGCATAGACGCCGACGCTCTCGACGGGCTGGCGGACTTCATAGAAAAAGGAGAATAAACCATGATAATCGCTGTTTCTTACAAGGATAACGAGATATTCGAGCACTTCGGCCACGCCGAGATGTTCGCGGTCTACAAGACTAACGACGACAATACGGAGCTTGTCTCCAAGGAGCTTGTCGAGGTCAGGCAGACAGGCCATCAGGCCGTCGCCGATCTCATGGACAGCCTGCATGTCGACGCGGTCATCGTCGGCAATATCGGCGTTCACGCAAGGGCCGCGCTGGCTGCCTACGGCATCGTCGCCTTTGCCGGCTTCTGCGGCAATTCCGACGACGCGGCGGAGCTTCTCATGCGCGGTCAGCTCCCCTTCCTCTCCGACGAGGGCGGCTGCGGCGGCGGGGGCTGCTCCGGCTGCTCGGGCGGCTGCGGCGACCACGGCCACGACGACGGCGGCGACTGTGGCTGCGGCTGCGGCGGAAGCTGCCACTGATAAGCAAACAGGCACAGCAAAGCGCAGAGGCGACGCCTCTGCGCTTTTGTGGTCATGGGGTGTTTTACTGTGAAACTTCAAGGAGCTTCTGCGCAACACGGTTATTGACTTCCAGATAATATTTCAGCTCTGCATTATTCATTTCATCCTCATCCCATGCATCGAATTTTTCGCTCATATCAGCAGCCTTTGACATCATATCGGCATATTCCGCAAGCATGGTCAGGTCGGACGGATCCTCTGCGTACTTCTTCATGAAGTCGCAATATTTATCATAGAATCCTTCATAGCTGTCCATTGCCTCCTTAAATTCGGGGCGCATACCATCAATCAGAGCTTCTTCCTTAAGCTGACGGGAGTCGAACTCCGTCTCAGCCAGGATCTTTTGCCCTTTCTCTTCGTTATCGTCCTTGAAATACACCAGTATTCCTGCGTCCTCTGTCTTACTCCGATTTCTCGGCAAGCGGTCTGCCGTTGACGGCATTTCGCGCGACGATATACAGCACCGAGCACAGCGGCACGCTTATGAGCATGCCGACAACGCCCATAGCATTGCCGCCGATGGTCACGGCGACGAGCACCCAGATGCCCGGAAGCCCGACGGACTTGCCGACCACCTTGGGGTAGATGAGGTTGCCCTCGAACTGCTGGAGGACGATGATGAACACGACGAACCACAGCGCCTGAATGGGCTTTATCAGCAGGATGAGGAAGGCGCCGACGGCCGTTCCGATAAACGCGCCGAACACCGGTATGAGCGCGGTGAAGCCGACGAGGACGGATATGGCCGGGGCGTAGGGCATGCCGAAGATGGACATTCCTATAAAGCACAGAGCGCCTATTATGACGGCCTCGGTGAGCTGACCTGTTATGAAGTTCGTGAAGGTGCGGTTTATGAGGTCGAGCATATCGAGAAGCTTCTGCATGCTCTCGGGCTTCATGAGCTTTGAGAGCACCTTCTTCGACTGGCGCTTGAGCGTTTCCTTCTGCGCGAGAACGTAGATGGAGAACGCGAGCGCGAGGACGATATTTATGACCGCCACGACTATCGAGGTCGTCGCCGACAGGGTCGTATTTATGACCGCCGTGCCGCCGTCCTTGAGGAAATCGACGAGCTTGTCGGGGTTGAAGTCAAACTTCGGCAGCTCAAGTCCGTACTTGTCAAGGCTCGCGGAAAGCGTCTCCCACCAGCCCTCGACCTCGCTTACATAGGTCGGCACCATGCTCACGAGCGAGGACACCGATTTGCTCAGCTCCGGCATGATGAGGAATACGACCGCGCAGATTATGCCGATGATGAGCAGTATGCTCAGCAGCAGGCATATCGGGCGCTTGAGCCTCTCGACCCAATTGCCCCTGAACCTGCTAAGCAGCTTCAGCCACATCCGCTCTATCGGACGCATGATGACGTTCACGACATAGGCCATGCACAGGCCGACGACGAAGGGCGAGACGAGAGAGTACAGCCGGCCGAGGTAGTCAAGCAGCATGCTGTGATTGTATACCGCCCATATCAGCACCACCGTGAAGGTGATGATAAGCAGAACGCGCTTTACGGTTTTTTTACTCAGTTCCAAGGCAAACGCTCCTTTTTACTGCACGCTGAACAGAATATCGCCGTAGCTCGGGTACGGCCAGAACTGCTTTGCGGTGCTGACCTCGAGAGTGTCGACGCTCCTTCTGAGCGCCTCCTGCGCCGGCAGCACCTTGTCGCGGAACACCGACGCTCTCGTGTAATTGTCCGAATACGTATCGGCGCTCTCCGCCGCGGCTGCAAGCTCCCTTACGTTTTTGACCGTCTCGCTCATAAGCTCGCTTATCCTTGCCGCCTGCTCCCTTTCAAAGCTGTTGTCAACGCCGAGCCGGGCCTTGGAAAGCGCCGTATCGGAAAGCTGCCTGGAGTATGCGCTCGCGGCGGGCAGGATATCCTGCCAGACCATCTCCTGCATGGTCTGCGCCTCGATGCGTATGACCTTGCAGTAGTTATCGAGCTTCATCTTGTATCTTGCGGCGAGCTCTATCTCGGAATACACCCTGTGCCGCGAGAAGAGGTCGACGTTCTTTATATCGAGGTAGTACGGCACACAGTCGACCGTCGTGCGGAAGTTCTTCAGGCCCCGTGCGGCGGCCTCCTTTATCCATTCCTCGCTGTAGCCGTTGCCGTTGAATATGATGCGCTTGTGCTTTTTTATCACGCTGCGTATCAGCTCGTGCAGGCTCGTTTCAAAATTATCCGCGTTCTCCAGAATGTCGGCATATTTGCGCAGCGACTCCGCGACGGCGGTGTTGAGCACGACGTTCGCGCCGGATATCGAGGCGGCCGAGCCGAGCATGCGGAACTCGAACTTGTTGCCCGTGAAGGCGAAGGGCGAGGTGCGGTTGCGGTCGGTGGCGTCGCGGGCAAACTTCGGCAGGACGTGCACGCCGACCTTTATCTGCTCCTTTTCCTTGCCGCCGTAGGGCGTATCGTTCTCGATGGCCTCGAGTATCTCCTCAAGCTCCTCGCCGAGGAAGACCGAAATGACGGCCGGCGGCGCTTCGGCCGCGCCGAGGCGGTGGTCGTTCGCGGCCGAGGCAACGGATATGCGCAGCATGTCCTGATAATCGTCGACCGCCTGCAGGACGGCGCACAGCAGCAGCAGGAACTGGGCGTTCTCATACGGAGTTTCGCCAGGCTCGAGAAGATTTATCCCCGTGTCGGTCGTCAGAGACCAGTTGTTGTGCTTGCCCGAGCCGTTGACGCCGGCAAAGGGCTTTTCGTGCAGCAGGCACACCATGTCGTACTTGCGCGCGAGCTTCTGCATGAGCTCCATGGTTATCTGATTGTGGTCTGCGGCGATATTGGTGGTCGTGTACACCGGCGCGAGCTCGTGCTGCGCGGGCGCGACCTCGTTATGCTCGGTCTTGGCGACAACTCCGAGCTTCCACAGCTCCTCGTCGAGCTCCTCCATAAACGCCGCGACACGCGGCTTTATCGTTCCGTAGTAGTGGTCGTCGAGCTCCTGACCCTTGGGCGGCTGAGCTCCGAAGAGCGTTCTTCCGGTATAGATTATATCCTTGCGCTTTTCGTAAACGCTTTTGTCGATCAAAAAATACTCCTGCTCGGGTCCGACGGTCGTCTTGACCGCGGTGACGTCGGTATTTCCGAAAAGCCTCAGCACGCGCAGCCCCTGCAGGTTGAGCGCCTCCATCGAGCGCAGCAGCGGCGTTTTCTTATCCAGCGCCTCGCCGCCGTAGGAGCAGAAGGCCGTCGGTATGCACAGGACATTGTCCTTTATAAACGCATACGAGGTCGGGTCCCAGGCCGTGTAGCCGCGGGCCTCGAAGGTCGCGCGCAGGCCGCCCGTGGGGAAACTCGACGCGTCCGGCTCGCCCTGTATGAGCTCCTTGCCGGAAAACTCCATGATTATCCTGCCGTTGCCGCAGGGCGATATGAAGCTGTCGTGCTTTTCGGCGGTGATGCCGGTCATGGGCTGGAACCAGTGGGTAAAATGCGTAGCTCCCTTTTCGAGCGCCCAGTCCTTCATCGCGTTCGCGACGACCTCGGCCGTCTCGCCGTCGAGCCGCTCGCCGAGCCTTATGGAGCGTTGGACCTGCTTGTATGCCTGCCTGGGCAGACGCGCCTGCATCACGCAGTCGTTGAATACCATCGAGCCGAATATTTCAATAACATTTTTCATCAGCAGATCCGCCTTTCGTACACCGGCGCATAAAACGCCATAGTATTGAAATTATATTACCCGCTGAGCATATTTGTCAACGTATATATTGTTAAGGTTTTGCCGCGAAGGCGTTGACAAATATATATCGGGTGTGTATACTGACTGTGTTAATAAAAGCCATACAGTTAGGGAGCATATGAACAAGACGCTGAAAAACAATCTTATATGGATAGCTCTGCTTGCCGTCATATCGGTGATCACGGTCAGGATAGTGACGGGCTGCTCCAAGGGCTTTTCATGGGGACGCTTCCTCTGCCTTGTAAAGGGCGCCGATCCCGTGTGGATGACCCTTGCCGCCCTGTGCGCGCTCGGCTTCATTTATTTTGAGGGGCTCGGCCTGCAATGCACCTGCCGCTTTCTGGGCCATGGCTTTTCCTCCGGAAGGAGCTTTATCTTCTCTGCGACGGATATCTTCTTTTCCGCGATAACCCCCTCGGCCACGGGCGGCCAGCCGGCGGCGCTGGTCCTGATGGTGAAAAACGGAGTTCCGGCGGCGGTGTCTGCGATAGCGCTGCTGCTGAACCTTGTGATGTACACGGTGTCCATTCTGCTCATAAGCGCGGTGTGCTGCGCGGTGCATCCCGGCATACTTCTGCGCATGGCGCTCGTGCCGAAGCTGTTCATCGCCTTCGGCATCGTCGTTCAGATAGCCTTCATCGTGCTGTTCGTGATGTGTATCCTGAACGAAAAGCTCGTCCTCGGGCTCTGCCGCTGGGGACTCGGACTGCTGTGCAGGATGCATATATATAAAAGTTACGACGAACAGCACGAAAAGCTGCTGGCGATGATAAAGCAGTACAGGGAATGCGGTGCGCTTTTAAGGCGCGAGACGGGGCTTCTTATCAAGGTCTTTCTGTGCAATCTCGCGCAGAGGCTGTCGGTGATCATGGTCTCGGTCTGCGTATTCCTCTCGGTGGGCGGAAGGCCGTCCATGGCGTTCAAGGCCTTTTCGGTGCAGGCTCTCGCCGTTCTCGGCTCGAACGCCGTGCCGGTGCCCGGCGCGGTCGGCGTCGCCGACTATATCCTGCTCAGCGGCTTTAAACAGCTCGTGCGTGAGCCGGTGAGCATCGAGCTGCTGAGCCGCGGCGTGAGCTTTTACGCGACGATACTGTTCTGCGGCGTCCTGCTGCTTTGCGTACTTATCAAAATGAAAACGGAGAAAAAGCATGAGCTCTAAGAAAATGGCGATCGGCCTGCGATACTGCTACTGCAAGCACCTCGGCCTGCCGGTGCGCCGCATTATGACAAATCCCATACTCACGGCGCTCGTTGGGGCATATATGGACACGTCTCTGTCCTCGCGCAGGATAGAGCGCTTCATCCGCGCAAACAGGCTCGACATGAGTGACTATATCACCGATGATTTCCGCTGCTTCAACGACTTTTTCACCCGTCAGGTAAAGGACGGCGCAAGGCCGGTGAACACGGAGCCGGACACGCTCATCTCCCCCTGCGACGGCTATCTCTCGGCCTACAGGATAAGCCCGGACGCGGAGTTTTCGATAAAGCACAGCTGGTATAACGTCTCCGACCTCGTCGGCGGCGCGGATATCGCGGAGGAATATATGAACGGCGTCTGTCTCGTGCTGAGGCTCGGCGTTGAAAATTACCACCGCTACTGCTACATCGACGACGGCTTCAAGAGCCGCAACCGGCACATCAAGGGGCGCTATCACCCCGTGCAGCCGATCGTTGTGCGCAAAAGGCCGGTGTTCAGGCAGAACACGCGCGAATACTGCGTCCTGTACACGGAAAACTTCGGCCCCGTCGTGCAGATCGAGGTCGGCGCGTGCCTCGTCGGGAAGATAGAAAACTACCGCGAGGCCGGCGTCATTCACCGGGGCGAGGAAAAGGGACTGTTCCGCTTCGGCGGCTCGACCATCGTTCTGCTGTTTAAGGAGGGCGTGCTCGAGCTCCCGCAGGAGATATTTGACGACACTCTGCGCGGCAGGGAGCGCCCCGTACGCTTCGGCAGCGCGATATGCAAAAAAGCTCAGGTCAGATGACCTGAGCTTTTTTGATTTATTGGGTTTTACTGCGCTCTGTGCAGGAAGGTCACGACCTGGCCGCGGGTGCAGGTATCGTTCGGGGCAAAGCGATTGCCTCCAACGCCGTCGGTTATGCCCTTGCCGACCGCCCAATTGACCGCGTCGTAGTAATACTCTCCGCTCGGCACATCGGTAAAGCTGCTGACCGTGCTCGCCGCGGGCTTGTTCGCAGCGCGCCAGAGGAAGGTCACGACCTGGCCGCGCGTGCAGGTGTCGTCGGGCGAGAATTTGTTGCCGCCGGTGCCCTGGGTTATGCCGTTTGCGACGGCCCATTTTACGGCCTCGTAGTAATACGCGTCGGTCTTCACGTCCGTGAAGCTGACGTCCGCGCTCACCGTGGGCTTTCCGGCCGCGCGCCAAAGGAAGGTCACGACCTGTCCGCGGGTACATTCGCCGTCGGGATTGAATTTGTTGTTGCCGATGCCGGTGGTCACGCCTTTATCGACCGCCCAGTTGACAGCCTTGGCGTAATACGCATCGGATGCGACGTCGTTGAAGCCCGTCGGCGTGACGGGGTCAACGGGAGTGACGGGGTCGACGGGATCAACGGGGCCTGTCGAATTGTAGTGAATTTTTGCGTTGAGTAACGGGTCAATATCTGAGCCGGACATCCATTCGGCATAACCTATCTTTATCCTGTCCCATTGCGCTTCGCTGCCGGAATAGTACACATCTGTCAGACTCGTGCAGTTTCCAAAGACATTACAATCAATTATTGTCAAACTGTTCGGGATTGTAACGCTTGTAAGACCTGTACACCCATAGAATACACCATTATCTAGTCTATTAATACCATTTGGAATCACAACGGTCTCAAGGCTCGTGCAGCCGGAGAACGCCCACATGCCGATGCTCGTCACGCTGTCAGGTATTGTTACACTCGCAAGGCTCGTGCAGTCGACGAATGCATTGAAATTGATGCTTGTCACACTGTTAGGTATCTCGACACTTGTCAGGCTCGTGCAGTCCCAGAACGCCCCCATGCTGATTTCAGTCACGCTGTCAGGAATAGTAACGCTTGTTAGGCTCTTACAACCGTAGAATGCACATCCTCCGATGCTCGTCACACTGTTGGGTATCTCGACACTTGTCAGACTCGTGCAGTCCCGGAATGCATATTCTCCGATGCTCGTCACGCTGTTGGGTATCTCGACACTTGTCAGACTCGTGCAGTCCCGGAATGCATCGTCGCCGATGCTCGTTACGCTGTTTGGAATCGTATAAGAACTGTCTGTTTTTCCTGCTGGATATTTAATAATTTCTGTTTTATTTTTATTAAACAAAACTCCGTCAACAGAACTGTACGCAGTATTTGTATCAACAACATCAATATTTGTCAGGGCTGAGCAGCCTCCAAATGCCCATGCTCCTTCAATACTCGTCACACTGCCAGGAATCATAAGATTTTTAAGATTTGTATTGTAACTGAAAGCAGAGTCGCTGATGCTTGTAACTGAAACACCTTCAATTTCTTCAGGGATAATCGCTTCGGTGACGCCACCATCGCAGCCGGTTATCGTTCCTGAGGCTTTGTCAAAATAGATATTGCCGCCTGTGACAGGGTATGCAACACTTTCGTTCTCCGCCAGCGCCGCAGTTGGTATCAAAGATATCACCATCATCAGCACGAGCAGCAGGCTTAGTATTCTTTTCTTCATTGTTTTCCTCCCGTTTTTTCATTTTGTGCCCTGTCAAATAGTGTACCTTTTGACAGTCAAGCTTTTTGACAGCTTGTTTCGGCAAAACGAACAAATCAAGCGGCATGTGTTTGCCAATACAAACGAAAATACGGTAAAGTCTTGTGTTTTTGCCTGTTTTCGAGTATCATTTTCACATACAAGTGCAGCTGTCATAAAGTACACCTTTTGACAGTCGCGTCTGCGCAAAAAAGCTCCCGTCCTCGGACGGGAGCTAATTTTTCATCCTCTTGTTTTCTTTAAAAACCTCCTGAGCTTTTGCAGCTCAAGCTCCCAATAGATCGTGCGCACGAAGGGAAGCACCGTCATCAACGCCTTGCTGACGGCAAACAGCGGACAGGGCGACACGGTCCTTTTGCCCTTTTCGAGGCCGCGCACCATTTTTTTCGCAACGGTAACGGGGCTCTGAACCGGGAAGGGCTTTTCAAACTCCTTGCCGTCGGCCGCGACCTTGAAGAAGTTCGTGTCCGTCGCGACGGGGTAGAGACAGGTGAATTTCATGTTCTGCGGCTTTTCGAGGCGTATGGCCTGCTGGAAGCCCTCGAGCCCGAACTTCGACGCGCTGTAGACAGCGTAGCCGGGCATGGCCATCTGGCCGATGGCGCTGATGGTGAAGGCGAGGTGCCCCTCCCTGCCGTTGAGGTGATGCAGGTATTTGGAATATGTATACATCGGCGAGAGGGTGTTGGTGTCGAACATTTTCTTTATCCTGTCCCAGTCGGCGTAGTCGTAGGCCTCAAAATACGGAAAGCCGGCGTTGGCGTAGAAGATGTCTATCTTGCCGAAGGCTCCCTCGGCGAAGTCAAAGAGCTTATCTATCCCCTCTTTTGTGCTGCAGTCTATGTTCTTTGCAATGACGTTCGGGCCGAAGTCGAACAGGCGCTGCTCGGCATGGCGCGATACGGCGAGGATGACGTTGCCCTTGCCCTTGGCAAGGAGCTTGAGCACCTCGAGGCCTATGCCGCTCGACGCGCCGGTCAGTACGATCTTTTTGTTCTCTATCATGTCAGCTTCTCCTTACTTTATATTCATTGCCGCGTCAAACGCGCTGTGGCACGCGTCGGCTATCGTTCCGCTCTTTTCCGCGTCGCCGACGGCGATGGCCTTCACGCCGAGCTCCCTGAGCTCGCTTACGAGCCCGTTCACGGGCCTTACGCCGAGCGAGAGAACGACGGCGTCGGCCTCTATGCTGCCGCTCCGTCCCGTTTTCACGTCCTCTGTGAGCACCCTGCCCTGCTCTATGCCGACGAGCTTCGTCGAGGTCATAAAGCGCGTTCCGTAGGGCCTTATGCGCTCAAGCTCATCGTCAACGAGCTGGAACCAGGCACCCGGCGCGATCTCGGGCGCCATTTCGATCACCGTCACCTCGCAGCCGGAGTCGTTTAAAAACTCCGTGACCTCAAGGCCGGTTATTCCGGAGCCCACGACCACGACGCGCCTGTTTTCTATCTTTCTTTCGCCGTTTATGATATCCGTCGCGAGGCAGACGTTTTCCCCGTCGATGCCGGGAATGGACTTCGGGCGCAGCGGAGCGCCGCCCGTTGCCACGACGACGGCCCATGGCTTTTCCTCTGCTATCTGCCGCGCGTTCGGCTCGGTGCCGAGCTCTATCTTGGCTCCGTCGCGCCGCGCGTTTGTCATGAGATCCTCGATGCACCAGTACAGCTTATCCTTCAAGTGGCAGGCGGCGGCGGATATGACCTGACCGCCGGGCTTTTCGCTTTTTTCATATACCGTCACGTCGAAGCCGCGGCGGGCGAGCGTCTGAGCGGCGGTGAGTCCCGCGGGGCCAGCGCCGATGACGGTGATCTTCCTGCCCTCGCCGTCGCGCGGCTGCTTGAAATACTCCCTTTCTCTGCCGACGGACATATTCAGCGCGCATTCGCCCTGTCTGCCGACCTTTGCGTTCGTCATGAACGAGCGGATGCAGTTTAGGCAGCCGATGCAGCGGCGTATCTCGTTTTCCCTGCCCTCGGCGGCCTTTCTGACCCAGTGCGGATCGCAGATGAACGTCCGCGCAGAGGCGACGAAGTCCTGGCAGCCCTCCTGGAGCTGTCGCTCGGCCTGCTCGGGCGTGCGGATGACGTTCGCGGCGATGACGGGGATCCCGACGACGCTTTTTATCTCCTTTGCAAGATGCTTTCTCCAGCCGGGCTCAAAGCTCGTCGGCTCGAGCCAGTAGTTATACGCATCGTAGCAGGCGCTCGTTACGTTTATCGCGTCAACGCCGAGCTCCTCGAGGCGCATGGCTATGCGCTTGCCCGTTTCGATGTCATAGCCCTTGCCGGGCTTGCCTATCCTGTCGTACATCTCGTCGGCGGTCAGGCGCACGATGAGCGGATAGTCCCTGCCGCAGCGGGCGCGGATGCCGTCGATTATCTCGGCGACGAACCTCATGCGGTTTTCAAAGCTGCCGCCGTACTCGTCGCTGCGCTTATTCGTGTTGGGAGACAGAAACTGCTGTATCATATAGCCGTGGCCGCCGTGCAGCTCCACTGCGTCGACGCCGGCCTTCTTGCACCTC
Organism: bacterium; assembly: GCA_963625685.1. Lineage (GTDB taxonomy): Bacteria > Bacillota > Clostridia > Oscillospirales > Oscillospiraceae > F23-B02. Next base: position 4,572 of record CAVFTR010000009.1, on the reverse strand, counting down.
TCGGCGGCGTCTATGTAGTCGCCTATGAGCTTTTTTACCTCTCTGCGGCTCATTGCATGCACGCGCGTGGCGCCGTGATCTGCAAGCTCTCCCTTCGACGGCGCCTGCACGGACCAGATGATGCCCTTCTCCTCCATTCCGAGTAGAAACGGCGTGCATTTAAACAGCGCGTCGAGCACCTTCGGAAAGCGCTTTACTATCGGGATGAGCAGCGGCAGCGAGTTTGTAGAGCTCGAATAGCCCTGACGGCCGGGATGGTGCAGCTGGATGCACAGCTTCGCTCCGTGCCGGTGCAGGCGCTCGGCAAACTCATGCATGGGCGCGATGTGGTAATCGCGGCTCATGGCAAGCTGCGTGAAGGTCGAGGCCGCGCCCATGTCGTTTACCCTGCATATGCCCGGAGTTATCATGCCGACGCCGCCTATGGCGCGCTCCTCGTAATAGTCCATCAGCTTCTCGGTCGGCGTGCCGTCGGTCTGACCGAGGCTGAACTCCGCGGCGGTCATGACCGTGCGGTTTTTCACTGTCATCGTGCCGATCCTCATCGGTGACAGCAGCATTTCGTAGCTCATCGTCCTCTCCTTTTTATCGTACAATTTTCACTTTTTTGTACATTCTATTCTGATAATAAATTCAAGTCAAGAAAGCTCCGCCGATTCTATGTTTTCCCCAATTTTGCCTCTGATTTTATGACGACCGAAAGAGATATTTGTTTGACAGACACGACGTTTTGTGCTAATCTGTACAGTGTGATTGGACACTTGTTTGAGAGGTGCGCAAATGTCGGCTTCAAGCTCAAAAAACACCGAGGCGATCGTCGCAGCCGCTTTGGAGCTTTTCAAATCCGAGGGCTACGCCGACGTTTCGGTCAGCGATATCTGCCGTGCGGCGAAGGTGCCGCGCTCGTCGTTTTACAGCATTTTTTCCGGCAAGGACGAGATCATAAGGCATGTCATGCGCAGCCTGAAGGACGATAAGCAGTCGATACTCAATGAGCTTCTGAGCGCAAAAAACGACCTTGACCGCATCTGGGCGCTGTACGACCGCTATCTGAGCCTCGCCGCGGACTTCGGGCCGGAGCTCACCGGCGCGCTGCTCTCGCTTGAGCTGCAAAAGCCCGTGGGGCTTTTCGAGCTGTATAATTCCTTTAACGAGTGGTTCGCGGCGCTCATCGCGAACTGTCAGCGTCAGGGCCTTATCCGCAACAAAAACAAGCCCGAGGACATCGTCGCGCTCGGCGTCCGGATAGCCGTCGGCGCGGCCTACGCCTGGTGTCTGACAGGCGGCAGCTTCGACCTGCGCAGGGTCGCTATAAGCGAGCACGAGACGCTTTACGACGTTCCGCCGGAGTTTCGTCGGGAAACGACAGCGGGCTGATCGTATAATATGAACAGCAGCACAAATTATGCACAATTCTTTCCACAGATAACTGGTCAATTTGCCGTTTTTAAACTTTTTGTATGAATGGCGTTGCAAGCGCTGTAATAATTCTGTATAATGTTTGTTGACATATTGACACCTTGATTTAATGTCAACGGAGTAAGGAGGAATAATATGAAAAATCGTATTATCAGCTTGGTAATGGTGCTGGCGCTCGTGTTTACGCTGCTGCCTGTCTACGCCATTGCCGACGTCAATACCGCGGCCAAAGAGGATATCGACAGCGGTATGACGTATGACAAGAGTCTTGAGATACAGGACCTGGTCGACAGTATAAAACAGGCGCTTGAAAGCAGCGACTGCCTGGAGCAGCTCAAAGAGCTTCTCCCGAAGCTTGACAGCCTCTACTTCCCGCAGGTCATCGACGGTCTCGGCACGCAGGACGCCTCTGCGTTTATCGGGCAGCTCAAGGAACTGCTTAACGGCGGCAGCGGCGAGGACAGCGCCTTTAATTCCGGCATGCTCAAGACGCTTCTCGGCCTTTTCGTGACCGATAGCGACTTCAGCAAGCTTTTTAGCACCGATCAGCTCAAGGCGCTGCTTGAGAAATATCTCAAGGGCGGCAGTCTCGACGGTCTCAAGGACCTGATCGGCGAGGGCTCGCTTCAGGCGCTGCTCGACAAGCTCATGGGCGACAACAATTTTGACGATCTGTTCGGCGGCATCGACACCGATACACTGCTCGATGCTCTCAAGGGCCTGTTCGGCGGCAGCGGCGACGGCGGCTTTGATATTGACGACCTTCTCAACGGTCTCGACAGTGACGCTCTCAAGGAGCTGCTTGAGAAGTTTGACGCCGAGCAGCTCAAGGACCTTCTTGAAAAGCTCATGGGCGGCAATTTCGACATTGATGAGCTTCTCGGCAAGCTCGACAGTGACGCTCTCAAGGAGCTGCTTGAGAAGTTTGACGCCGAGCAGCTTCAGGAACTGCTTGACAAGCTCATGAACGGCGGCTTTGACATTGACGATCTCATCGGCAAGCTTGACAGCGAAGCTCTCAAGGAGCTGCTTGACAAGCTCGATGCCGGTCAGCTCAAGGAGCTTCTCGATAAGCTCATGGGCGGCGATTTCGATATCAATGATCTGCTCGGCGATCTCAGCACCGACAAGCTCATCGAGCTCTTCAAGCAGCTCATGGGCGACAGCGATACGCTCCAGAAGCTTCTCGACAAGCTCAACTCCGGCGAGCTCGGCGAAATACTCGACAAGCTTCTTAACGGCGGCTTCGATATCAACGGCCTGTTCAAGAATCTCGACACTTACTCCATCCTCAAGGCGATCGCGGGCCTTATCGGCAGCGATCTGGACGTGACCGGCCCGAAGGACGTAACCGTCGACGAGGGCAAGAGCGCGACCTTCAGCGTTAAGGTCAACACCGCCGGGACCTACAAATACATGTGGATCGAGCCCGGCAACATGGGCAAGACAGACCTCAGCGGCATTGATCTCTCCGGTCTCTCCGGCAGCAAGCTGCAGCTCGGAGCGAAGCTTCTGCAGGTTCTCAGGAATCTCCCGAACCTCAGCACCAAAGAAAGCTACACCATTGAAAAGACCACCGCAAGCGACAACGGCAGGACCTTCGCCTGCCTGATCTACAACGTCTCCGACCTCAAGAACGTCGTCCTGTACGTTACCGACGAGGCAAAGCTGACCGTCAATGCGGTCCCCGAGCACGTTCACACTCCGGTCGTCGTGACCAAGGCCGTCGAGCCGACCTGCGTCAAGGCCGGCTGCACCGAGGGCACCAAGTGCAGCGAATGCGGCGAGACGCTCAGTGAGTCCACGGTCCTCCCCGCGACCGGCAAGCACACCTACGTTTACAAGGTCTGCACGGTCTGCAAATATGAGATCCCCTTCCCCTTCGTCGACGTCAAGACCAGCGACTGGTTCTACGGCAGCGTGAAGTACGTATGGCAGCATGACATCATGCAGGGCATCTCCGATACGCAGTTTGCTCCCTACACCAGCACCAACCGCGCGATGTTCGCGACCGTCCTGTACCGCATGGCCGGCTCGCCCGACGTCAAGAGCATGACGAAGACCCCCTTCACCGATATCGGCGCAAGCAACCTCAGCTGGGCCTATGACGCTATCGTCTGGGCATACAACACCGGCGTCGTAAAGGGCACGAGCGCTACCACCTTCTCGCCTGAGCAGGCAATAAGCCGTCAGGACCTCGTCACGATGCTCTACCGCTACTCCAGCAGCCCCTCTGTCAGCGGCTCGCTCCTGTTCAAGGACGCGTCGGCTGTCGGAGCCTACGCCCGCAACGCTGTCATCTGGGCAAGCACGCTCGGCATAGTACAGGGCTACGGCGACGGCAAGTTCGGCCCCGCCGATGAGACCCAGCGCTGCCAGATGGCCGCTATCCTCCAGCGCTACATGGCGCTGACCTCTGAATTCTGATATAAGCGCAAAATCTCCTGCAAGTCAGACTTGCAGGAGATTTTTATACGCTCCGGGCCCTTGCCGCAGCGCCTCGTACAGCGCGCTGTACGCCCGCCGAGCCATCGGCGTTAAAGAGTACCGTCCCCGAAACGAAAGGCGCACACAAGGCGGTGTGAGCCCCGCTGCTTGCCCCGCCGTTGCGGCAGCATTGACACCGCCCCCAGCATATGCTAAACTAAGGATGAAGCCAGACCCGGTTCCCCCGAACGGTGTAGAGCGCCCTGAGGCATTGAGCCGGGCTCTGGCTTCCTTCTGTTCTCACACAACAAAAAATCGCGTATCTAAGAATTTAAAAAACTTAGATACGCGAACGCCGTGGCAGGGGAAGAAGGCTTCGAACCCTCGGCCTACGGTTTTGGAGACCGCCGCTCTACCAGCTGAGCTATTCCCCTATAAAATTGGTGGGCCTTCAGGGACTCGAACCCCAGACCGACCGGTTATGAGCCGGTTGCTCTAACCAACTGAGCTAAAGGCCCTAATATCGGTATTGCCGTCACATATGTGGCGGCAATACCATTGGCGCCCCCTGTAGGATTCGAACCTACGACCCTGCGGTTAACAGCCGCATGCTCTACCTGTTGAGCTAAGGAGGCAAAAGCAAAGGGCCTGACTTGCGCCAAACCCTTTTATGTTGGCATTGACCTATCTTCCCGGTCCGTCTCCAGACAAGTATTGTCGGCACTG
>CAVFTR010000008.1:0-84895 GCA_963625685.1 bacterium | reverse complement strand
GCCGCCTCGTTGCCGTCCATCGTCTTGTACCTTCTTGTCATATCTTTTCCTCCCAAGCTTAATGGAATTCTAATAAATGTACATTATATTTAACTTTTCACGGCACTTTGAGTTTATCACTAAAAAAATGCGATGTAAACCCGAAATTATTGCTTGTGATTTTCAAGGTCGTGTATTATACTATTATAGCGATTTTATAATCACACGTATTTTTGATGAAAGGAGCCTTTCAATATGGTGAACATCAGCAATGAGCTTGGAAACATAAGCATCACCAGTGAGGTCTTTACGAATATTGCCGGCGCCGCGGCGACGAGCTGCTTCGGCGTAAAGGGCATGGCCGGCCGCAGCAAGGAAGGCGGTCCGCTCCAGCTTCTCAGACGCGAATCTATGTCAAAGGGCGTTATGACCCATTTCAATGACGACGGCACGCTTTCGCTCGAGCTGCATATAGGCGTTGACAACGGCGTTAATATAAGCGCGGTATGCCGCAGCATTATAAAGGAAGTGCGCTACAAGGTCTCGAAGGCCACGGGCGTTCCCGTCAAGAGCGTCGACGTTTACGTCGACACCGTGATAGTCGGTTAATTACAGAGAAAATCCCACCCGGAGGTGCTTTTAGTTTGAGAGAATATTTAGACGCCGCGGTGCTCAAGGACATGATCCTCTGCGCTGACGCCGCGCTTGCTGAAAACACTCAGCAGATAAACGAGCTTAACGTTTTCCCCGTGCCAGACGGCGATACGGGCACAAATATGGGCCTTACGATGAACGAGGCCGCGACGCAGCTGAGAAAGAAGAACTTCGACGCGGTCGACGCTGTGGCCGACTGCGTGGCAGGCGCCCTGCTGCGCGGCGCACGCGGAAATTCGGGCGTTATCCTGTCGCTTCTGTTCCGCGGCATTTCGCGCAGGCTCAAGGGAATGGAAACGGTCGGCGCAAAGGAATTTGCCTCGGCCATGGAGGACGGTGTGGACGCGGCCTACAAGGCGGTAATGAAGCCGGCAGAGGGCACGATACTGACCGTCGCGCGCATGACCTCGGCAGCGGCCGTGGAGTATGCAAAGAAGGGCACGGACGTCGAGGAAATGCTCGACACCGCGCTTGAGATAGGCAGGGAGGCTCTTGAGAACACCGTAAACCAGAATCCCGTCCTGCAGAAGGCCGGAGTCGTGGACGCCGGCGGCAAGGGCTATATCATCATCTTCACCGCCATGCTCGCATGCATGCGCGGCGAGGTGAGCGCTCCCACGGCAGCCGTCAGGGCCGGCGTCATAGCCAACGAAAACAATGCCTTCGACGTGTTCGGCACGGACGAGATAACCTACGCCTTCGACACCGTGTATATAGTGCGCAAGAACGAGCCTAACGTCGACCTTACGCCGCTGCGCGCCTATCTTTCCAGCATAGGCGACAGCCTCGTTATCGGCGAGGACGACGAGGCGTTCAAGGTACACGTCCATACGAATATACCCGGCGAGGCGCTCACGAAGAGCCAGCAGTACGGCACCCTGGAGCTTGCCAAGATCGAGAACATGCGCACGCAGTATGACGATATAATGGCCGGCCGAAAGGCTCAGTCGACCGACGATCTCGAGAAGGTCGAGCAGGAGCTCGAGTGCGGCGAGGAGCCCCACGCAGCTCCCACCAAGCGCTACGGCATCGTCGCCGTCTGCGCGGGCGAGGGCATCGCGAACCTGTTTAAGGAGCTCGGAGCCGACACGATAGTCACCGGCGGCCAGACCATGAACCCCTCGACTGCGGATATCATAAAGGAGATAAACCGCACTCCGGCGGAGATCGTGTTCGTTCTGCCAAACAATAAGAATATCATCATGGCGGCCGAGCAGAGCATCCCGCTTTGCGAGGACAAGACTGTTGTCGTCATCCCGACGAAGACCATTCCCCAGGGAATAACCGCGATGCTCAACTTCGACCCCGAGAGCGAAGTGTCCGATATAGCCGAGACACTGACGGGCGCTCTTTCCGGCGTGCACACGGCGCAGGTGACCTACGCCGCGCGCGACTCGGACTTTGACGGCTACGCCATCCACGCGGGCGAATACCTCGCGCTTTTAGACGGCAAGCTCATCGGCAGCTTCACCGAGATGCCCTCCATGCTCGGCAAGATGTCCGAGGCCTTCAGTGAGCTCGAGCCTGAGATAATCACCGTTTATTACGGCGAGGACGTAAGTCAGGAGGACGCGGAGGCCACGGCCGGTGCGCTCGAGGAGGCCTTCCCCGACGCGGAGGTCACGGTCGTAAACGGCGGCCAGCCTGTTTACTATTACATGATATCTGTGGAGTAAAGAAAACCATAAACAAACAGCTCACGACAGCATGCTGCCGTGAGCTGTTGCTTATTCTGTTATACGCCCTGTTATACGCCGCAGGATATGACCTCGAGAAGCTCTCCCGAGTATGCGTCGATGACCATGGTCGAATTGGCAAGGACTGTTCCGCCGCCCTGAGAGGCGAGCGTAACGTTGCTGAAGGTGACCAGCCATGCGGGAGCATTTTGGAGTGTTCTGCCGCTTTCGTTAATGACAGCCGATTCGTTATCGGTAAAGCTTGCTAGAACGGCGTTTACCGAGCTCGGAGCGGAAGAGGTCATTGCCTCAAGGTGCTTTGACGCGACCGAGAGGGCTGCATCGCGGCCTATCATTGCGTTTCCGGAAGACTGTACGCTTTCGGCCGCAAGCTCCGCGACGGAAAAACCTTGTTCGGAGGCGTCGGTCAATGCCTGCAAGGTTCCCGTAAGCGGAACAGACCTGTCACAGACAGAAACAGTGTCCAAAACCTGCTCCCGGCCGCCTGCATTTGCAGCTTCCGGCTCTGTCGACAAGGCGTATGCTACTGACGCGGACAATACGAGCACGACAGCTAAAGCTCCGGCAAGAATTTTGATATGCTTTTTCATCTTATTACCTCCTTAATACCGAGAATCCCAAACTTCCCAAGTTGAAGCTCCTGAAGAGGGAATGTTATTGCGCTGTGTAGTTAAACTGCCCATTCCTGCGATGCCTGATGAGTTCGTGCAGCTTGTGCTGTACCATATAATAGTACGTCAGTATCATGAAGGAGCGGTGAAAAACTTGGTACTTAGATAAATACTGCATTTAAACACATCCTTTCAAGTCAACGACATGCATCTGATCGAGGCTAATAAAAATTGATCAGCGGCAGTTGAACGGCTTCAGTGTCTGCATTCAGTCAGCATTTCGAAGAGTTGGAGGGTTGTCTATACACTGTCTATACATATGATAGCATGAAAAACTCATAAATACAAGCGGTATCAGTAATGATCAATATATAATTCATTAAATATCAACAGCTGCATGCTGCGCCGCATGAGCATTGACAAGGCGGCGGAGTGAATATAAAATAAGCATATCTGACAATACGGAGAAGCATTATGGCAGATTTTACGCATTTTAACGAAAACGGCAGAGCGAAGATGGTGGATGTGTCCGAAAAGGCGGACACCGTACGCACGGCGGTCGCGGCCGGCAGGGTGATAGTCAATGCCGGGACCTTTGAGCTCATACGCTCAGGCGGCATGAAAAAGGGCGACGTCCTGTCCGTCGCGCAGATAGGCGGCATAATGGGCGCAAAGCGCACCTCGGAGCTCATACCCATGTGCCACCCGATAATGATATCGGGCGTGGATATCGACATTTCGCTGTGCGAGGAAAGGCACAGCGTCGAGATCGTCGCCACGGCCAAGTGCACCGGCGCTACGGGCGTTGAGATGGAGGCGCTCACGGCGGTGTCCGTCGCGGCGCTCACGGTGTATGACATGTGCAAGGCCGTGCAGCGAGATATCGAGATAACGGATATCCGCCTTCTCAAAAAGAGCGGCGGCAAAAGCGGGGTGTTCGAGAGAAAATGAAAAAGATACTCATGATAGGCACGGGCGGCACGATAGCCTCGCAGATAAGCGGCAGCGCGCTGTCCCCGCAGCTCAGACCCGAGCAGCTGCTCGAGCTCGTCCCGGCGATATCAAGGCTGTGCAGGGTCGAGTGCATATCCCTTTTCAATGTCGACAGCACGAGCATGACGCCCGCGCACTGGGTGGAGATAACTCGGTGCGTGAAGGATAATTACGATAAGTACGACGGCTTCGTCATAAGCCACGGCACGGATACGATGGCATACACCGCCGCGGCTCTGAGCTATATGATACGCGGCTCAAAAAAGCCCGTCATACTCACCGGCGCTCAGAAGCCCATAGGCTTTGACTCGACAGACTCGAAGGTAAACCTTCTCGACGCCTTCACCTGCGCATGCTCGGACGGTATATGCGGCGTGAGCATTGTCTTCAACGGCCGCGTCATCCTCGGCACCCGCGCAAGGAAAACGCGCTCGAAGTCCTACGCGGCCTTTTCCAGCATAAACTACCCCTTTATCGCAACGCTCCAGGACGGAGTGCTCATGCAGTATATAAGGCCCGACAGCCTTGAAAGGCCGGAGTTTTTCACCGAGCTCAATACAAACGTCGGCCTTATAAAAATGATACCCGGCATGGACATCGAGCTCCTGCGCTTCATGACAGAGCGCAAGGACGCCGTGATAATCGAGGCCTTCGGCGTCGGCGGACTGCCCTGCTACGGCGACGACAGGTTTCTCGACGCCGTCATAAGTGCGATATCCGGGGGAAAGGTCATCATCATGACCACTCAGGTGCAGAACGAGGGCTCGGATCTGGCGGTGTACAACGTAGGGCACCGGCTCAAGGGCTGGCGCAACGTGCTGGAGGCCTATGACATGACGACGGAGTCCGCGCTGGCGAAGATAATGTGCATCCTCGGCCGGACGCGCGACTCCGACGAGATACGCCGGCTGTTTTACGAGCCCGTCGCGCACGATATACTATCAGCGTTTCAAAAAAGTCTGTGACTTTTTTTGAACGCTTCAAAAACGCCACATTTTTTGTGAAGCTTTTGCTTCACGAAAAATCTCGCTGCGCTCGTCAAAAAGTCCTTCGGACGTTTTTGATGGCTATGATCCAACTCGAGGCGGGTCTTGCCCCTCGAACTCCCCCGCTGCGCGGATGTTTTTTTCTCAGCAGCATAGTTTTTTGACAGTCTCATAATATCACTGCGGAGAGTAAAATGAATAATGTTGTGATAATCGGGGGCGGCGCTTCCGGCATGGCCGCCGCGATAACCGCCTCCGAGGATAAGAATAATAATATAATACTGCTCGAGCGGCAGCAGCGCGTCGGCAGGAAGCTTCTGAGCACCGGCAACGGCAGGTGCAACCTCACGAACACCGGCGCGTCTCCCGAGCGCTACCACGGCTCGCAGCCGGGCTTTGCCGACGCGGTCCTCTCGCGCTTCACGCCGGAGGACACGCTGCGCTTTTTCGACTCGCTCGGCCTTGCGGTGAGCCTCGAGTACGGCGGCAGGGTATACCCGCAGTCAAACTCGGCAAACAGCGTCGTGGACGTTCTGCGCTTCGCGCTCATGCGCGATAATATAAGCGTCAGGACCTCCTGCCCCGCGCGCAGGATAGAAAAACGCGGCGAGGGCTTTTCCGTTATCACCGATGACGGGAGCATAGACGCCGACTTCGTCATCGTCGCCTGCGGCGGAGCGGCCGGAGCAAAGGTCGGCGGAGTTTACGACGGCTACGAGCTTTTGAAGCCGCTGGGGCACAGGTGTACGCGGCTTCTGCCCGCTCTCGTGCAGCTCATAACGGACCCGACCTATCCGCGGGCGCTCAAGGGCGTGCGCGTCATGGCGAAGCTGCGCCTTGAAAGCGACGGAAAAGCCATAGCGCACAGCGAAGGCGAGCTTCAGTTTACCGAGACGGGCCTGTCCGGCCCCGCCGCCTTCGATATATCCCGCGCGGCCGCGCAGCTCGGCAGGGGAGTGATACATATAGACCTCTCCGGCGGCGCGGATATCGAGGGAAAGCTCCGCGCCCGGATAAGGAACAATCCCGCGCTCTGCGCAGACGACGCGCTCACCGGCGTTCTGCACAACCGTCTCGGCAAAATGGCGGTCAGATACGCCGGGATATCCGGCAGCAAGCCGCTCGGAGAGCTCGACTGCAGGGAGCTCCAGGCCATAGCGGAGGCCTGCCGCGATCTTGCCGTCGCCCTGCGCGGCGTGGAGGACTTTGACCATGCGCAGGTGACGGCCGGCGGCATAAAGACCACTGGCGTTGATCCCGAGACGCTCGAGAGCTGGTTTGTCCCGCATCTGTTCATAACGGGCGAGCTTCTCGACGTCGACGCCGACTGCGGCGGCTTCAACCTGCAATGGGCCTGGGCCAGCGGAGTGACGGCGGGGAGGCTCGGAAGATGATACTTGTACGTAACCTGCGTCTTGATATCGGACAGAGCGAGGATGAGCTCAGGGCGAAGGCCGCCCGCGAAATGCACATTCCGCCGCGGAAGATAAAAAGCCTTGAGATAACAAAGCGCTCGCTCGACGCAAGGAAGAAAAACGATATACACTGGCTGTACTCCGTCGCCGTGTCGGCGGATAACGAGGACAGGATACTCGGAAAAAGCAGGAGCAAAAGCCTCGCCGGGTACTCAGAGCCGGAGTACACTGTTCCCAAACTGACGTCAGCTGCGCGGCCCGTCGTCGCGGGCTTCGGCCCGGGCGGGATGTTCGCGGCGCTGGTGCTGAGCATGGCCGGACTTAAGCCCATCGTCCTCGAGCGCGGCGCCGACGCCGAAACGCGGAGAAAAAAGGTAGAGGCCTTCCGCTCCGGCGGCGAGCTCGACCCCGAGTGCAACGTTCAGTTCGGCGAGGGCGGAGCGGGCACCTTTTCCGACGGCAAGCTCGGCACGGGAATACGCGACAAGCGCATACGCTGGATACTGCGCGTATTTCACGAGCACGGCGCGCCCGAGAGCATACTATACGACGCAAAGCCCCATATAGGCACGGACATACTCATAAACGTGGTCCAGGGCATACGCAGAAGCATCATAGCAAACGGCGGCGAGCTGCGCTTCAACTCAAAGCTCACGGGGCTCGTCATTGAAAACAATACCCTTCGCGCCGTCGCGGTCACGGATGAGAACGGACAGTACGAGCTGCCCTGTACGCAGCTCATCCTCGCGATAGGCCACTCGGCTCGCGATACCTTCCGGATGCTCGAGCGCTCCGGCGTCCCGATGGAGGCCAAGCCCTTTTCCATGGGCGCGCGCATAGAGCACAGACAGACGGATATCGACAGCGCGCAGTACGGCGAGGCTGCCGCGGGGCTTCCGGCGGCGGATTATTCGCTCAACGTCCATCTGCCCGACGGCACGAGCGCATATACCTTCTGCATGTGCCCAGGCGGCGAGGTCATCGCCGCGGCGTCCGAGCCCGGCGGCGTGTGCACGAACGGCATGAGCAATTCGCGCCGCGATGCGGAAAACGCCAACAGCGCCCTGCTCGTGACCCTTCAGCCCGGGGACTTTCCCTATGACGGCCCCCTCGGCGGCATGTACTGGCAGCGCGATATAGAGCGCGCGGCCTTCGAGGCCTCCGGCAGCTACCGCGCACCGGCGCAGACCGTCGGCGATTTTCTCGCCCGTAAAAGCTCCGCCGGAGCGGGGGCGGTCGAGCCGAGCTACAGGCCGGGCGTATACTGGTGCGACCTGCACGAGCTGCTGCCCGCGAGAATAACGGACGTCCTTGAAAATGCGCTGCCGGAGCTCGGACGAAAGCTGAAAGGCTTTGACGCGCCGGATGCCGTGCTCACGGCGCCCGAGACGCGCTCGTCCTCGCCCGTGCGCATACTGCGCGGAGACGACGGGCAGTCGCTCATACGCGGGCTCTACCCCTGCGGAGAGGGCGCGGGCTACGCGGGAGGCATCACCTCCGCGGCGGTCGACGGCATGAAATGCGCCGAAGCCGTTCTGGCGGCGCACTGACGCAGCTTATAAAAAAATAAAGTGTCGAAGCAGAGCTTTTTTCTCTGCTTCGGCATTTTTGTGGCCTGTGCGACAGAACGGACCATATAGCTTGTGTTAACATAAAACCGCAAACACAAAATATTGTGCTGCATCAAAACCTGCAATTACGCTCCGAGCAATTAAAGGCCGGGCCGTCAAAGCGGCGCTAAGCCTTGAAATGCAGGCGTTTTGCCGGCGGTGAAAAAGTTTCAAAGCAAAAAATTGCCTCCGAAAGATAACTCTCGGTAAAATTGTCGACCACAATATTTAGTGGTGACATGGGTTACAAAGCGGTAAAAATAACTACATTTTGTGTTTTTCTATTGACAGGACAAACGGCTTATGCTATTGTTTAAGCCGTTAAACACTAAAGGATTCGGATATGAGGATAACTGGTATTCAAAAATTAACGCTTCTGGACTATCCGGGAGCCGTCGCGTGCACGGTGTTTACGGCCGGCTGCAATTTCCGATGCCCCTTCTGCCATAACGCGCCGCTCGTCCTGCCGGAGCAGGCGGACGGAGGCTTTCTTAGCGACGATGAGGTGTTCGGCTTTCTGCGCAGACGCAGGGGAGTGCTCGACGGCGTCGCGGTCACAGGAGGCGAGCCGCTGCTGCACGCGGACATGCCGGAGTTTCTTGAGCGTGTCAAGGCGCTGGGCTACAGGATAAAGCTCGACACCAACGGCTCGAACCCCGAGCTCCTGTCCGGGCTTATAGCCGACGGCCTCGTCGACAGGGTCGCGATGGACATTAAAAACGCGCCCGGCGACTATGCCCGCACGATAGGCCTTGAGAAATTCGACATCGCCCCGGTCGAGCGCTCAAAGGAGCTGCTTCTCGGCGGCAGGGTGGACTATGAGTTCCGCACGACGGTAGTGCGCGGCATCCACACGAAGGAGAGCCTTACGGAGGCGGCAAAATGGATACAGGGCGCGAAGGAATACTATCTGCAGCAGTTTAAGGATTCCGGCAGCCTCATCCTGCCGGACGGACTTTCGGCATACGATAAAGAACAGATGAGCCAGCTGGCCGACGCTGTGCGGGAATATGTCCCCGCTGTCGCGCTCAGAGGCGTTTGAGAGAAAAAATGGAGGACAGAGAAATGTATCAGATCATTAAAAGAGACGGAAAGGTTGTCGATTTCGACATCACCAAGATCGCAAACGCGATCAAAAAGGCCTTTGAGGCGACCGGCACCGAGTATACAGATGATATCATCGACTTCATCGCGCTCAAGGTATCGGCAGACTTCCTGCCGAAGATAAAGGACGGCTTTGTCGCCGTCGAGGATATCCAGGACAGCGTCGAGGCGGTCCTGTCGCGCGGCGGCTACGAGGGCGTGGCAAAGGCCTACATACTCTACCGCAAGCAGCGCGAGAAGCTGCGCAATATGAAAAACACCTACCTCGACTACAAGGAGACCGTCAACAGCTATGTAAATGTTCTTGACTGGCGCGTCAAGGAAAACTCCACCGTCACCTACTCCGTCGGAGGACTTATCCTCTCAAACTCCGGCGCCATCACGGCAAACTACTGGCTCAGCGAGATCTACGACGAGGAGATAGGCAGCGCCCACCGCAACTGCGACCTGCATCTGCACGACCTGAGCATGCTCACCGGCTACTGCGCCGGCTGGAGCCTCAAGCAGCTGATCCAGCAGGGCCTCGGCATCCCGGGCAAGATAAACTCCTCTCCGGCCAGCCACCTGAGCACCCTGTGCAATCAGATGGTCAACTTCCTCGGCATCATGCAGAACGAATGGGCCGGCGCTCAGGCCTTCTCGAGCTTCGACACCTATCTCGCCCCCTTCGTGAAGATCGACAAGCTCAGCTACAAGGAGGTCAAGCAGTGCATACAGTCGTTCATCTTCGGCGTGAACACCCCCTCGCGCTGGGGCACGCAGGCTCCGTTTTCAAATATCACCCTTGACTGGACGGTCCCGGCCGACCTCAAGGATATGCCCGCCATCGTCGGCGGCAAGGAGCAGGACTTCACCTACGGCGACTGCGTCGAGGAAATGGCCATGGTCAACAAGGCCTTTATCGATATAATGATCGAGGGCGACGCGAACGGCCGCGGCTTCCAGTATCCGATACCGACCTATTCCATCACCCGTGATTTCGACTGGTCTCCCACGGAAAACAACAAGCTCCTGTTCGAGATGACCGCAAAATACGGCACGCCCTACTTCTCAAACTATATAAACTCCGATATGGAGCCCTCGGACGTGCGAAGCATGTGCTGCCGTCTGCGTCTTGACCTGCGCGAGCTGCGCAAGAAGTCCGGCGGCTACTTCGGCTCCGGCGAGAGCACCGGCTCTATCGGCGTCGTCACGATCAACATGCCGCGCATAGCCTATCTCGCGGCCGATGAGGCGGACTTCTTCAAGCGCCTTGACAGGATGATGGATATCGCCGCGCGCTCTCTGAAGGTAAAGCGCAATATCATAACCAAGCTCCTGAACGAGGGCCTTTACCCCTACACCAAGTATTACCTCGGAAACTTCGACAACCACTTCTCCACCATCGGCCTTGTCGGCATGAACGAAGCCGGCCTCAACGCAAAGTGGATCCGCGCGGATATGACCGATCCCAGGTGCCAGGAGTTCACCAAGAGGGTCCTCAACCACATGCGCGAGCGCCTGTCTGACTATCAGGAGCAGTACGGCGACCTGTACAACCTCGAGGCCACTCCGGCAGAGAGCACGTCCTACCGCCTTGCAAAGCACGACGTCGAGCAGTACCCCGACATCATCACCGGCTCTCACGGCGACACGCCCTACTACACAAACTCCAGCCACCTCCCGGTCGGCTACACCGACGATATCTTCTCCGCCCTCGATATCCAGGACGAGCTCCAGACGCTCTACACCTCCGGCACGGTCTTCCACGCCTTCCTCGGCGAGAAGCTGCCCGACTGGCAGGCCGCCGCAAACCTTGTGCGCAAGATCGCGGAAAACTACAAGCTGCCGTACTACACCATCAGCCCGACCTACTCGGTGTGCAAGAATCACGGCTACCTCGCCGGCGAGCAGTTTACCTGCCCCGAGTGCGGCGAGAGCGCCGAGGTATACAGCCGCATCACCGGCTACTACCGCCCCGTGCAGAACTGGAACGCCGGCAAAACGCAGGAGTATAAGGAGCGTAAGGAGTATGACATCGGGACCTCCGTCCTCAAGCACAAGGGCCCTCTGCATCCCGGGGCAAAGCCCGAGCAGGAGCCTGCCGTCGAGGAGGAGATATGCAGGGACTCCACGGGTAAGCGCGCCATTCTCTTCACGCGCGAAAACTGCCCGAACTGCCGCGTGGTCTACAGCTATATGGACAAGGCCGGCTTTGAATGTGAAAAGGTAATGGCCGAGGAAAACGTCGAGCTTGCGCTGTCCTACGGCGTAAAGCAGGCCCCGACCCTCGTCCTCGTCGACGGCGAGCACGTCGAGAAGCTTGCGGGAGCGGGCGCGATAAAGAGCTATCTTTTCAAGTAAACGAAGGCAAAGCAATGCACGATATAATAATCATCGGCGGAGGGCCGGCGGGACTGACCGCCGCCCTCTACGCCTTGAGAGCGGGAAAAAGCGTTCTCGTAATTGAAAAAAGCAGCTTCGGCGGTCAGATAACATGGTCGCCAAGAGTCGAAAACTTCCCTGGCATACCCTCGATATCCGGCGCGGAGCTCGGCGATAAGCTCACGGCCCAGGTCATCGAGCAGGGCGCGCATCTTGAGCTCGACGAGGTCGTCTCGGTAGAGCTCGACGGCGATATAAAGCGCGTGAAAACCGATTTCGGCGGCGTTTTTGAGGCGAAGGCGCTCATCATCGCCTCCGGCGCGAGGCCGCGCAGCCTCGGGATCCCGGGCGAGGAGGAGCTCACGGGCGCGGGAGTGTGCTTCTGCGCGGTGTGCGACGGCGCGTTTTACAAGGGCAGGCCTGTCGCCGTCACGGGCGGCGGAAACTCCGCATTGCAGGACGCGATGCTCCTGAGCGACAGCTGCTCGAAGGTTTACATAATACACCGCAGAGACAGCTTCCGCGGCGAGGCAAGGCTCGCAGAGGCGCTCAGAGCGCGCCCGAACGTCGAGCTTGTACTGGGCAGCAGCATAAGGACTCTGCTCGGACAGGACGAGCTGTGCGGCGTGGTGGTCGCAGACCGTTCCGGCGCGGAGCGCGAGATAGAGGTCGACGGCCTCTTCGTCGCGATCGGACATGTTCCGGATAACGGGATATTCTCCGCGCTCATAGATCTCGACGAGGGCGGCTATGCAGACTCCGATGAGAGCTGCATGACCAGAACGCCCGGCGTATTCGTCGCCGGCGACTGCCGCAGAAAGGCCGTAAGGCAGCTCACGACCGCCGCTGCCGACGGCTCGTGCGCAGCGCTCGCCGCCTGCCGGTATATAGACGCATTATAAATAATATAAAGCCCGGAAGAGCAGACGCTCCTTCCGGACTTTTCGACTGTCGGAGGATATATGAAAGAGAAAAACACCGCATGGCTGCTGCTGATAGCGGCCGGTCTTCTGGAGATAGTCTGGGCATACACCATGAAGCTCAGCCACGGCTTTACCGTGCTTTGGCCGAGCGTGATAACGATAGTCATACTCGTCGTGAGCTTTTTCATGCTCGCAAAGGCCATCGATACGCTCGGCATCGGCCTGAGCTACGCCGTGTTCACCGGCATCGGCGTCGTCGGCACGACGGTCATAAGCATTTTTGTCCTGAATGAGGGCGCAGGCGCACTGAAGCTCGTCTCGCTCGGCGTGCTCATCGTCGGCATACTCGGCCTCAAGCTATGCGATAAGGAGGACGCTGCGAAATGATGTGGATAGTTCTTATCATCGCCGGCTGCTTCGAGCTCGCCTTCACGGTGTGCATGAAGCTCTCAAACGGCCTTAAAAACGTAAAATACACGATACTGACGGCGATATGCTCGTTTATAAGCATAGGCCTTCTGTCGATAGCGGCCAGGACCCTGCCTTTGGGCGTGAGCTATGCCGTGTGGACGGGGCTCGGAACGCTGTTCAACGTGCTGTTCGGCATAGTCGTTTTCAAGGAGAGCAAAAGCCCGAAGAAGCTCGTTTTCATGGCGCTCGTGCTCCTCGGCGTTATAGGCCTGAGACTTGCATAAAAACGGAGAAAATCAGTGAACGAAAATAATTCAAGATCATATGTAATGCTGATATCCTCAATGCTGATCTACGGTACGATAGGGATATTCAGAAGATATATACCGATCTCGTCGGGTCTGCTCGCGTTTTCGCGCGGCCTGCTCGGCGCTGCGTTCCTGCTGCTTTTTGTCCGTGCAAAGGGCAGAAAGCTTGCCCGCATCGAGCCCAAAAAGCTCCTGCTGCTCTCCCTTACGGGCGCTGCGATCGGAGTGAACTGGATGTGCCTTTTTGAAGCGTACAACTACACCGACGTATCGACTGCGACGATGTGCTACTACATGCAGCCGACCATAGTCATCCTGCTTTCACCGCTCGTTTTCGGGGAAAGGCTCAGCTTGAAGAAGCTGCTGTGCGCCGCCGCTGCCATAGCCGGAATGATGTTCGTATCCGGCATGACCGAGGGAGGGGGAGTTCAGGCGCAGGATATCACCGGCATACTCTACGGCCTTGCCGCCGCCGCGCTGTATGCGGCGGTCGTTATCATGAACAAAAAGGTGCAGATAGACGACTACTATGAAAAAACGGTGATCCAGCTCGTCTCCGCCGCCGTCATACTCATCCCGTACCTGCTGCTGACGGACGGCTTTTCGGATATACGCCTTGACGCGCTTGCCGTGGTCATGATACTCATCGTCGGCATCGTGCACACCGGCATAGCCTACGCCCTGTACTTCGGCTCAATGAAGGGCCTCAAGGCGCAGTCCGTCGCGGTTTTGAGCTACATTGACCCCGTGTTTGCTCTCATCCTCTCTGCGATAGTGCTGGGCGAAAAGCTCTCCGCCTTCGGCGCTTTCGGCGCAGTGCTCGTCATCGGCTCGGCGATAGTCAGTGAGATAAGCCGGAAGAAGAGCTCTTGAACTGAAAAAATCCTCTGCACAAAACGTGCAGAGGATTTTTTCACATAATATCAGCCGAAGATGCCGCGGATGAAGCTGACGACCTTGCTGACAAACTCGCTCACCGTGTCGGCGACGTTGGAGAGAAACTGCTTTATTTCGCCCTGCTTGGTGACGATATCCTTCAGGTACTTCTGTACCTGCTCGACCTTTTCCTTGAGCGCTGCGGTGTCGAGCTTTTCCATCGAGCGGCACAGGGAGATGAGGCTGTCTATCTGACTGTCGCTGAGCGAGACCTTGTACTCCTCGGCGATCTTTTTGATCTGCCCGCGCAGCTCGTCGTCGGTCATGTTCTTGGTCTCATCGAGGATGAGCTTGAGCTGATTTACTATCGCGGCGGAGTCCGCGCTGCCGATCTCCTCGGCAAGCTCCGCCGTAACTGTGAGCTCCTGCGTGCCGACGAGCTTCGCGTCCTCGTCGAGCTTCTTGCCGCTTATGTCCTCATAGGCCTTGTATATACCGGTGAGCGCCGCGGTGCCGGAGACCTCGAAGGGCGCTGCGATCTTAACGTTCGCGTCGGTGATGCCGGCCGTGACCATTGCGTTCATGTACATGTCAGGCGTGCACCAGCTGATATTATTGACCGTGACGTCAAGCCCCTTGCCCTCGGAGAGCGCCTCGATATACACGCAGGAGATGCTCTTCGAGCCGATGAGGCTTTCGTCGACCAGACCGTTTAAATACTCGCGCTCCTCGGCGTTGGTGACCGTCAGCTCCTTCACGTCGCCCTGCGAAATGCCGAACTGCTTGTAGACGTATGCGACCTCGTCCGCGTCAAGGTCTGCGCCTATAACGGCGCGGCTGCCCTCGACAGCATCGGCGAAAGCGAAGCAGCTGCCGAGCATCAAAACGCAGAGAATGAGGGAAATTACTTTTTTCATATCAGAACCGTCCTTTCACGGAAGTTTAACCATTGTAGTATATGTAAACTTAGTTTGTGTTAACTATCTATTAATTGTGCAGGCTGATAAATAATAATTTAACGCATTGAAATTGTTGACATACTGTGAACGTTGTGCTAACATACGTTCATAAATCCTGTGAAACCTCAAGGATCGCAAGAGACTGGAGGCGGAGGATGCTCTGGAGAATCCCGAAAGGGTGCCGAAGGTGTAAGGCGCGGCGCGCCGAATCTCTCAGGCAAAAGGACAGAGGAAAGCATAAATTTGATGTTTGATATGTTTTCTAATATGTCTCCGGAGCTGCTGAAATGTTTCAGCAGTTTTTTTGTTGCAAAAAACAAGGAGGAAACAAGAAAAATGGATGCAGTACTAAAGATCGTTCAGACCGTGAATCTTTACCTTTCGGATTATATACTCATAATCCTTCTGGTCGGCTGCGGCCTGTATTTCAGCATCAGGACAAAATTCGTTCAGGTCCGCTGCTTCGGCGAGGGCTGGCGCAAGGTCTTCGGCAACTTCTCGCTGCACGGCGGCAGGCATGAGGGCGGCATGAGCTCGTTCCAGGCGCTTGCGACGGCTATAGCCGCGCAGGTCGGCACGGGCAACATCGTCGGCGCGAGCGGCGCTATCCTCATCGGCGGCCCGGGCGCTATCTTCTGGATGTGGGTCATCGCCTTCTTCGGCATGAGCACGATCTACGCCGAGGCGGTCCTCGCGCAGAAGACCCGTATCGTAAACCCCGACGGAACCGTCGCAGGCGGCCCCGTTTACTACATAAAGAAGGCCTTTAACAACGCCTTCGGCAAGTTCATGGCCGGCTTTTTCGCCGTCGCCATCATCCTCGCGCTCGGCTTCATGGGCGCAATGGTGCAGTCCAACTCCATCGGCGAGAGCTGCCAGAACGCTTTCGGCATCCCCTCGTGGATCGTCGGCGCGATCATCGCGGCTATCTGCGCCGTCATCTTCATCGGCGGCGCGAACCGCGTCGCGGCCGTCGCGGAGAAGATCGTTCCCCTCATGGCGCTGCTGTACGTTATCGGCGGCCTCGTTGTTCTTGCCTGCCGCGCAAAGTACATTCCCGAGACCTTCGGGCTCATCTTCAGCTATGCATTTGACCCGACCGCGGTCATCGGCGGATCTCTGGGCTTTGCGATAAAGCAGGCCATCTCACAGGGCGTCAAGCGCGGCCTGTTCTCCAACGAAGCCGGTATGGGCTCGACGCCTCACGCGCACGCTCAGGCAAAGGTCAAATGCCCCCATGAGCAGGGCGTCGTCGCGATGATCGGTGTGTTTATCGACACCTTTATCGTCCTGACCATGACAGCACTCGTCGTCATCTCCACCCTGTATACCGGCGACGGCGTGCTTGCCGGCGTCATGACCACCTCGGATACCCTCGATACCCTCGGCATCGCAAAGACGAATCTCGCACAGCTCGCCTTCGGCAGCGTATTCGGCGAGAGCCTCGGCAGCGCCTTCGTCGCCGTGTGCCTGCTGTTCTTCGCCTTCACCACCATCATCGGCTGGAACCTCTTCGGCCGCATCAACATCGAATACCTCTTCGGCAAGAAGGCGGTCCTGCCGTACTCGATAATAGCGGTGGCCTTCATCTTCCTCGGCTCGCTGCTGTCCAACGACCTCGTATGGGAGCTGACAGATATGTTCAACCAGCTCATGGTCATCCCGAACGTCATCGCCCTGCTCGCCCTCAGCGGTCTCGTCGCCGCCAGCGCAAAGACCGGCAGCAGCGAAACGCTCGAAAATAAGAAAAAGTAAAGCAAGCGATAAATTATTAAAAAATCTCGCCCTTGGGCGAGATTTTTTAATATTCTCTTTTAGCGACGGCCAGAAACGCGCCGGCAGAGCTCACGAGAAGGTAGCTCAGCGCCGTGAGCAGGGCCTTTTTCATAGCCTCTCCCGTCGCCTCAAAGGAACCGAGCGCAGAGCTCACATGATCGAGCCAGTAGGCGGACAGCTCTATCTCTCTTTCGGCCAGCGCCGTATCCGCCAGCGCGAGAACTATCGTCATGACCATCGGCAGCACGAGGCATATCGCGATGGCGCCGCCCGTTTTCTGCAAAACGCTGCTTATCGCGTAAAACAGCGCAGCCTGTGCGAGCATGACCGCGAGCTGACACAGCAGTATCTTGACCACATCCGCGTCGAAGGCCTGAGCGCCTCTGCCGCCGAACGCCGTGCCGATGATATAAGCCGCCGCCATGCAGACGACCGTCATGCATGCCGCGGCCAGCAGCACGGCGATGAGCTTCGCCGCAAAGATGCCCAGGCGCGTATAGCCGCGTGTTATGATGTTTCTTATCGTGCCCGAGGCATAGTCCTCGCACACGAACAGGGGAACGAACACGCCAATGACCATGCTGAGCGTTCCGCCGGATACGGCGCCTATCATCACGTCCATGCCGTCTATGCCCATATCGGCCGGCTCTGCGACGCCGCGGCCGATGAGAACGCCCGTGTAGATCGTGGCCAGCAGCATCGCAACGGCGACGGCAAGGCAGATATAAAAGCTCCTCTGCCTGACAAGCTTGTGAAATTCAAAATGCAGGAGCCTTCCCATATCACTTGCCCATCCTTTCAAGAAAGTAGTCCTCGAGCCCGGCGGTCTGCACGGAAAGCTCGCTGACCCTTATCCCGTGGCGCACGAGAAGGCGGTTTACCCTGTCGCTCTGCTCGAGCAGCCGGTACATGTAGATGCAGCCGTCGCGCAGCGCAAAGGCCTCGGGCTCGACTATGCAGGACAGCAGAGCCGCCGCCTTGGGCACGTCGTCGACCCTGAGCTTCAGGTGATGGCGGCAGCGCCTTTCGAGCTCGGCCGCCGTTATCTGCTCTGTAAGAGCGCCGTCGTTAATGATGCCGTAGGTCGTGACGATCTTCGACAGCTCGTCGAGCAGATGGCTCGACACGAGGAAGGTAACGCCCTTTTTCTGATTGAGCGTGAGTATAACGTCGCGTATCTCCTTGATGCCGGCCGGATCGAGCCCGTTTACCGGCTCGTCGAGCACCAGAAATTCCGGATGGCCGAGCAGGGCGATGCCGATGGCAAGGCGCTGCTTCATGCCCAGCGAAAACTGACCGGCCTTTTTGCCGCCGGTGTCTCCGAGACCGACGAGCCTGAGTATATCCTCCAGCTCGTCGCTGCCGCCGCCGGTAAGTATAGCAAAGCGGCGCAGGTTCTCAAGCGCCGAGCAGTTTTTGTAGATGCACGGATACTCCAGCAGAGCCCCGATGCGGTGGCGCGCCTGGCTTTCGCTCTCGACCCCGCCGAACAGCTCGATGCTGCCGCTCGTGGGCATGGCGGCCCCCAGCACAAGGCGCATCAGCGTCGTCTTACCGGCGCCGTTTTTGCCGATAAAGCCGTAGATATCGCCCCTTTTTATCTGCATGCTGATATTATTTACGGCGAGCTTCGCGCCGAACTGCTTTGTCAGCCCCTCTGTGCGCAGAACATAGTCCAAATAATTCCCCTCCCGGTGAATTGACTTTTAGTTTATTAACTATATAATATATAATAATATAATATTGTTCATAAAAAATCAACAGGAGCGGATGCTTATATGTCTCAAATGAAGATAATAGCGCGAATACATACGCCGTTTAAGACGAAATTCGGCATACCGCGTCAGAGCGGCGTTGCCGCCGGGGTAAAGGGCGAGATAGTCTTTGAGCCGGAGTACCGCTCGGCCGACGCCGTGCGCGGGCTCGAGGGCTTCTCGCATATATGGCTGATATGGTGCTTTTCCGAGGCCGTGAGCGGCAAATGGTCGCCGACGGTGCGTCCGCCGCGCCTCGGCGGAAATACGCGCATGGGCGTGTTTGCGACGCGCTCGCCGTTCCGCCCGAATCCGATAGGCCTTTCGTCGGTCGAGCTTGAGCGTATAGAGTACACGGACCGCGGCCCCGTGCTGCACGTTTTCGGCGCAGACCTCATGGACGGAACTCCCATATTCGATATAAAGCCCTATGTCGCCTACGCAGACTCGCATCCCGAGGCGAAAAGCGGCTTTACCGACGCGGTGCCGTTTGAAAAGCTCAGGGTGGAGCTGGCAGACGGTATTGAGAAGCTGCCCGAGGGCCTTATGGAGGTGCTCGAGAACGACCCGCGCCCGCGCTATCACAACGACCCGGAGCGCGTGTACGGCATGGAGTACGGCGGCATGGAGGTCAAATTCCGCGTCAGCGGAGACACTTTGTATGTCATAAGCTTGACGGACATATAAATACGTGATATATTAGCTTTACCAAGTGGTCAACAAAAAACGGAGCTCAGGCTATGGCTGAAGTTTCAATCAGAATAAACGGTATAGACTGCGCCGCCTGCGTGAGGCGGCTGCAGCGCGCTCTGACGGAGCTCGACGGCGTTCTCTCGGCTCAGGTGAGCTACACGTCGGGCACGGCGGAGCTGTGCTATGACGAAGATATGCTCGATATCGCGGATATCGCCGCCTGCGTGAAAAAGGCGGGCTTTACGGTCCCTATGGAGACGGCGCTCATAAGATGCGGGTCTCCGGATGCCGCCGGGGCTTCGCTGCGCGCACTCGACTGCGTCGCGCAGCTCGAGGAGAGCTCAGACGGCCTTATAATGGCGCGGCTCTGGCCCGTCGGCGCGGACGCGGAATATATAGCCCGTGCGCTCGGCATGCCCGCGGAGATCGAGATAAAAAGCCCCGAAGCGAAGAGAGGAGGCGTAGCCGGTCAGGCTGCGATAGCGCGCGGCATTTTTCTGGCGCTGTTTTTCTCGCTTCCGCAGCTGTGGGATATATCCGCCGCCGCGCGGATAGTCTTCGGAAGCCTTACGCTGCTGGGCGGCGAGTATTTTTACCGGGCCTGCGTTCGCGCCGTAAAAAAGAGGCTGCTCAGCCCCGATGCCGCGGCGGCGGTACTGCTGACGGCGCTGTACGCGCTGTGCGTATCCGGCGCGGCAAGCTTTCTGCTGCTCACCGCGGCGACGGTGCTGCTGCTTATAAGCCGCTGCATTGAGAAGCACGCGGTGTACGTCCTCGGCGCGTCGGCGCGCAGGCTCTCGCATATGCAGCCGGGAACGGCTCATGTTCTGCAAAACGGCGAATCGGCGGATAAGGCGGCCGACAGCCTGCGCACGGGCGATATCGTCCGCGTCCTGCCCGGCGAGCGCTTTCCGGCCGACGGAGTGATACTCTCCGGCGAGTGCCTGTCAGATGACTCGGCCGTGACGGGGGAAAACGAGCTCACAGCAAAGCGCGCGGGCGATACCGTGCTGTGCGGCACGCTCGACCGCGATGGCGAGCTGCTGGTAAGCGTCGTTCGGGCAGGGAGGGACACTGTGCTGCAAAGGAAAATATCCGGACTCGGCAGCGCAGAGCTCCCGCGCGGCCTGCCGCTCATCGCGTCGGCGCTCGGCCTGAGCGCGGCGTTCACGCTGCTTCTGCGCGGAAAGGACGGCGGAAAATGAAGACCTGCGAAACTGAGATAAGGATCCGCGGCATGATCTGCCGCGCCTGCACGGACAGTATCGAGTCCGCGCTGATGTCCGTCCGCGGCGTGGTCTCGGCAAGGGCGAGCTATTTCAGGGGCTCGGCCAGGATACTGTACGATCCCGGCATAGCCGATACCGCGGCGCTCTGCCAAGCTGTTGAGAAAGCCGGCTACGAGACGGGCGAAAAGGGAAAAACGGAGTATATGGTTGACATAATATGCGCCGCATTAACGGCGGGGCTCGTCTGGCTGCTGCTGAACGTGAAGCTCAACGCGGTGCCGGAGGCCTATGAGGGAGCGCCGCTCGGCTATATATTCCTTATCGGTCTTCTTAGCGGCACGCACTGCATCGCCATGTGCGGCGGCATCATGCTCAGCCAGTCGGGAGCGGCCGCGTCGCCTGTAAGGGCCGCCGCGGGCTACAATGCGGGCAGGCTCGCTTCGTACACGGCCATGGGAGCCGTATTCGGCGCTCTCGGAACGGTCATAAGCTACACGATGCAGGCAAAGAGCATAGCCTTTACGATGCTCGGCATGCTCGTCGCGCTGCTTGGCGTCAACATGTGGGGACTGCTGCCCGGACTGCGCGCTCTCGCGCCGCAGCAGAGCTCCTTCTGCACCGCGTCCTCCGGCGCCCGCCGCCGCTTTTCCTCGCGGCCGCTTATCGTGGGGCTTCTTACCGGCGTGATGCCCTGCGGCTCCATGTACGCCATGTGGCTGCTCGCGATGTCGGGCGGCAGCGCGGGAAGGGGAGCGCTCGTGATGCTCGTCTTCGCCCTCGGCACGGTCCCGCTGATGCTGCTTTTCGGCTCTCTCGGCTCGCTGATACCGCGCAGATACATGAAATACATGATAAAGCTCAGCGCCGTGCTCGTAACGGCCTTCGGCATAAAGATGCTCATCGGCGGTCTGAGAATGTCGGGATTTTTATAAGATATCACAAAATGCACGGTACGAGACTGTGCATTTTTACTATTGAAATACTTAAAAATATTGATATAATATACTTGAAATTTTTGATATAGGGAGGTGCGGCAATGAGATTTGTTCTTATCGCGCTCATAGCATATCTCCTGGGCTCGTTCTGCGCGTCGATCCCGCTGTCAAGGCGCGTGTACGGCGGCGACGTGCGCGAAAAGGGCAGCGGCAACGCCGGGGCGACGAATATGGCCCGCGTTTACGGCATGAAGGCCGGCCTTGCGACCTTTGCGGCGGACACGGTGAAGACCGTCGCGGCGATGCTCATAGGCTCGGCACTCGGCGGCGTGAGCGGCGAGGCTCTTGCCGGAGCGGCCTGCATCATCGGCCACTGCTTTCCCGTATATTTTTCGTTTCGCGGCGGGAAGGGCGTATCCGTCGGCGCGGCTCTCGGCCTAATGACGGGGCCGTGGGTGTTCGCGATCATCATGGCGGTATTTTTCGCCGTGAGCCTGTCCACCCGCAAGGTATCGCTCGGCTCGATGTGCGCGGCCGTTTCGCTGCCGATAGCGGCTGTGCTGACGAAGGCTGCGGCGCCGATGCTGTATATGTGCGTTTTTTCCGCGGCGCTGGTCGTTTTCATGCACCGCGGCAATATCGGAAGGCTCCTCAGCGGCACCGAGGGCGATTTCCATGCAAAAAAATAGTTGAGAAATTTTAATCCGTAATTTGTTTAATATGTCGAAATTGGGCGTCGGTACTGTCAAGGTGTTGACAAACGCGACATAAATGTTGTAACATGGTCATATCATCAAAGCGGACAGAGGGAAGGTCCGCGTATAAATGAAAAAGGAGAATTATCATGGCAGTTTTTAAAGACACTCTCGGTAAGGATTTCCTCGAGACCTATAACGGCGTAGAGCTTTTCAAGGAGTTCACCCCCGGCATCGCAAAGCTCCCGAAGCTCATGTACAAACCCTATTACAACAAGAAGGCCGGCGACGTTGTCGAGACCTGCATAAAGCTCGGCCGCTGCACCGCAGAGGAAGCTGCCGCGCTCGAAAAGGCATTCAACGAGCGCTACGGCGATAAATGATCTGAATTATTGAATCGTATCTCAAAGCCCTGCCCGGCGGGCGGCGCGCTTTCTGAATAAGCCACATCAAGGAGGATGACTATGGATTTCAAGAGCATGACAGTTAAGGACTTTTTCGAGGTCAACGGCGGACGCGAGCTGTGCGAGCAGTACGCCCCCAACCTTCTGAAGTACCCCCTCAAGCTGTTCTACAAGAAGACCTGCGGCGAGATATTTGATCTTGTTACCAGCAAGGGCCTTGTTCCTGCCGACAAGGCAGCGGCCATTGAGGCAGCCATAAAGGCAAAATAAATACCGACATGAAAAAGCTCCGATGCACATGCATCGGAGCTTTTTATATGACTGTATGACTGATATCAGACGCCGTAGTCCCAGTCGACAGCCTTCTTGGAATCTATAAGGCTCTCGTATACGCCGAGGTGAGCGACTGCTGCGAGCAGGTTGCCCTTGAGCTTGAACTTGCCCTTCATGAGCGGAGTCTTGGAGTCCCACTCGCCGGTGATGACCTTTGCGAAGTTGGCGTAAGGTCCTATAACGGTGAAGCTTGCGTCGGGAGCGCTGGCCTCGCCGGTGCCGCACTTGTGCTCGACGCAGACGTTGTCCTGAACGTCAACGTAGAACCAGAAGGTGCTGCCGTCGGGGTTTTCGGTCCATATCTCGGTGTAGGTGAAGGTATTGAGCTTGCCGGTCTTCTTCTCGGAGAACTTGGGCAGAACATCTGCGCACAGTTTCTCAAACCATTCCTGGTTAACAGCTTTTGCCATGATAATTCCTCCTGTAATTATGCGCGCTGTTGGTCGCGCTGCTGAAAAAGCTTTTACATTATAACCGGCAGATGCGTTAAAATCAAGGCAATAAAAGTCAAAAACAGCCTTTTGACTAATAAAGACCAAAATAATTACAAATACGCAAAATTGTATGAAATAAAGCAAAAAAACGGCTTTACAAAGGCGGATATCGCTCTTTACTAAAACCGTTTTAATGTTTCACAGAGCCTTGCTCTGTCCCGGTGTTATTTCTTTGACATCCAGCTGATGAAGCCCTTGGCTATCTTTATGCCGGTCTTCAGAGCGGAGGATGCGAGCTTTGACGCAGCGTCCGCAACGCTGTCCTCGACCTTGGTCAGGAATTCGTCTGCTTTGTCAGCGATACGGTTATCGGTGTCGATCTTATCGGCAAGATCGTTAAGACCCTGCTGCACATTGCCGAGAGCTTCGCTGCCGGAGGTGTCGATGCTGCCGGCAATGCCCTTGATGGTCGCCTGAACGGTCAGAGCCGCATTTGTCCTTGCGCTCGTCGAGACGCTGTAGAAGGTCCAGCTTTCGTCGATAGTGCCGGTTACAACGCTCTTGGAGTCCTTCATGACCTTGCTTGCGAATATCATCATGTTCTGCGCCGTGCGGCCGTAGGAGTAAAGATACTCCGTCAGAGCAGCAGCAAGCTCCTCCTGAGAGCCGTATACCAGCTTGCCGCCCATGTACCAGTATATGTAGTAGCTCTGATAAGCGATGGCTGCGTACGTCACGTCGGTCGTATTATTGAGCATATCCTGGACGAAGCTGTCGAGCCTTCCGCCGCTTATGTTGTCAAGAATGTCATCCACGGACTTGGCAAGATCAAACTCCCTGAGATAAGTGTAGCAGTCCTCGGCGTAGTAGGGGAGGACAATGCCGCAGCTTCCGACGCTTGCAAAGCACCACTTGCTTATATCCTGACCGGTTGTATCCCAGTTAAGCTGCACCGTGTAAAACAGCGGGCTGCGCACATAGCCGTAGGGAGCCTCGGACTGGAACAGAATGTAGCTGCCGGACGGCATCTTCGGCGTGAGTATCGCGTGCGAGGGGAGCATGCTTATAACGTCCTCATACTCGCTCGCCTTATCTTTAAGCAGATCCTTGGCGTACTGCATCACATTGTCGTTCTGCAGAACGGGGTATATCCAGTCGTTTATGAATTCGGCAAAATCAGGCTCCTTGGAATAATCCAGCCCCTTCTGGAGCAGATACTTTGCCGCTATGATCGCGAAATTGACGAGTGCCTCGGTGCTTTTGTTTTCAAACACGCCGTCGAGCAGCTCTGCATTCTGTACCTCGTCGATGACGACATTGCCGAGCTTGAGGAGTATCTGCATCGACCAGATGAGCGTCACGTTGCTGTCCTCGGTGAAACGGACTATGCCGTTTTCATCGGCTGTTGCAAGAAGTATCGCCGGCAGATGGATATACGGCTCGTCGTTGAGGAAGTCGGTTATCGGCTCCTTTGCAGAAGCCTCGACCAGCGCCCAGTATGTGCCCAGAAGCTTGCGCGCGTTCTCCTTGTTGATGCTTATCTGCTGATTTTCGCTGTCCCATTCGAGCAGCTGCTTGTTGAGGATACTCAGCTCATTCCAGGTAAAGCCGTCGGAGCCTATCTTCTCCATTGCGTTGGTAAAGGTGTTTTCACCCATAACGGCAGCGGCTTTTACGATTCTTTCGATCTCGTCGCGGTTTACGAGCACAAACTCGGCATCGGGCACGGCCTGTCCGCCGTAGTTAGCGGAGGTGAAGCTTATGCCGGGGTCCTCGGCCTTGAGGAATACGCCGGGCATGCTGATTTCCAGTGAGGCAAGTTCAAGACCCCAAAATGATGCGCTGAAGCTGCCTACAGGCATATCATATCCGACATAGTTGATTTTGCTGTTTATAAAGTTATCAGAGGCCTTGCCCACATGAACCGTACAGCTGCCGTTTGCAGGCTCCCAGAGCTTGTAGCCGTCGCCGCTTATCTTGCTTATCATAAGCGTGTAATCGCCCTCGGGCACATTTGATGCACCGTAGATCCTGTAGAACTCACCGTATGTTTGAGTGTCATTTAACAGCCACTCAAACAGAGACTGAATAGGAGAGGCAACCAACTCGAGCGGCTTAGCAATGCCGCTGGCTTCAAACTTGAATGACGACAGAAACGCCGCGTCCTTCGGCTTGCCCTCCTGCGTGAGCTTATAGCCTTGACCCTCGTTGTTTACGAGATACATCTCGACCTCGGGCAGCTTTTCGTTTGCAAGATATCCCTTCAGCTCATTTTTAAGAGCATCGGAAAAGTTATCAAGAGTATAATTATCCTTACAGACAAGATCGGAAATGCTCTTGCCGTACACCATTACGGCAACGTCTTCTTTGCCTGCGGGACCGGCTTCATACGGAGCTTCGGATGCCGTTGTATCTTCGGCCAGCACCGCAGCGGGGAAGAGCCCCGCTATCATGACGATGACCAGAAGAATGCTTATGAGTTTTCTGTTCATTGCTTTTCTCCTTTTCTGTTAATACCCCAATTTAACGCAGATAATTTATACTATTTTCGAACATTTGTCAATAAAATCGCGCTGATTTTTAAAGAAAAGGGTCTGCACGGTAAAAACGTACAGACCCTTTTGACATCTGCTTTTTCAGTTGTCCTTCAGATAATTAGTCAGCAGCTCGTGCATGAGCTCATCTCTGTCGATCCTGCAAATAAGGCTTCTTGCATTATTGTAATTTGTGATGTACGTCGGGTCCTCGGAAAGAATGTAGCCTACAAGCTGGTTAATAGGATCATAGCCTTTAACCTTAAGCGAATTGTATACGGACGACAGGATCTCGCGCATCTCGGTCTTGCTGTCGACAACGGCAAATTTTCTCGTGATGTCTTCCATAATTATCACTCCTCGGTCAAAAAATATCTTGCTGCTATTATAACCAGTTTATTCTCACTTGTAAAGCACATATGCGAGAAATCATGCAAATTGCGCACGAAAAGAGCCGCTTTAGCGCATCACCGCGCCGAAATCGCGCTCCAGAGCCTCGAGAACGGCCTTCATCGTCTCCTCGGCGTGCTCGTCGGTGAGTGTCTGATCGTCGGCTCTCAGAGTCAGGGAGAAGGCGACCGATTTCATGCCGCTTGCGATGTGCGAGCCGGTGTAGATATCAAACAGTGCGCAGCCCTTGAGATATTTTCCGCCTGCCTTCGTGATGCAGTCGATGAGCTTTGCCACGGGTATGGCCTTGTCGCAGACGACAGCGATATCGCGCGTGACGGCGGGGAACTTGGGCAGCGGCCTGTACACCGGGTCGGGGCCGCAGGAGCCGAGAAGCTTTTCGAGCGAGAGCTCGGCGCAGTAGAGCTCCGCGTCGACGCCGTAGTTTGCGGCGACCAGCGGATGGATCTGACCGAACACGCCTATGCGCTCGCCGCCCGCCCGGACGACAGCGCAGCGGCCGGGGTGGTAGGAGGGATTATCGCCGCAGGCCTCGTAGCTGACGTCGGAAGCGCGAAGCTCCTTCATAATGGCCTCGACAAGGCCCTTGACGGTGAAGAAGCTCAGCTTCGGCCCGTAGGCTCCGAGGGTGAGGTATTTCTTTTCTATGGCAAGCCCGTCCTCGCCGCCGAGGTGGTAGGTGCGGCCCAGCTCATAGAGCCTGACGTCCTTATTGCGGAAGTTATGGTTCCGCGCAAGTATCTCGAGCATGGACGGCAGGGTGGTCGTGCGCATGATGGAGGTGTCCTCGCCCAGAGGATTGAGTATCCTGAAGCTCTCGCGCTCGGGAGAGTCCGCCGGCATGCGGATCTTGTCGTAGTAGGAGGGGGAGATAAAGGAGTAGGTGATTATCTCGTCATAGCCCGCCGCGCGGCACAGCGCGCCGAGGCGCTGCTCGAGAAGCTGCTCGTCGGAGTAGCCGCCGAGCGTGCTCTCGCCGGAAACGAGCGTGCAGGGGATGCTGTTGTAGCCGTAGAAGCGCGCGACCTCCTCGGCAAGGTCGGAGTAGTGGCCGACGTCGCCTCTCCAGGAGGGGACGCTTATCGTCTCGCCGTCGACGCCGAACTGGAGACTGCGGAGGATATCCTGCATCGTCCCGGTCGGGACGTCCGTGCCGAGAAGCGCGTTTATCTTATCCGGACGCAGCGCGAGCACCGTCTGCTCGGGTACGGAGTTAACTATATCGATAACGCCGTCGACGACCTCGCCCGCGCCGAGCAGCTCGACGAGCTCGCATGCTCTGTCGACCGCCGGAAGGGTATTCATGGGGTCAAGACCCTTTTCAAACTTTGCCGAGGCCTCGGTGCGCATGCCGAGCGACAGAGCGCCCTTGCGGATGCAGGTGCCGTCGAAGTTTGCCGACTCGAATACGACGTCGACGGTGTCTGAAACGATCTCGCTGTTCTCGCCGCCCATGATGCCGGCAAGGCCGACGGCGCGGGTGTCGTCGGCAATGACGAGAATGTTGGGATTTAATTTTCTTACATTGCCGTCGAGCGTCGTGAGCTCCTCGCCCTCGGCGGCCCTTCGCACGATGATCCTGCCGCCCTTGACGTAGCGGTAGTCGAACGCGTGCATCGGCTGGCCGTACTCCATCATGACGTAGTTTGTTATATCGACGATGTTGTTTATCGGCCTTACGCCCATCGCGCGCAGCCTCTCGCGCATCCATTTCGGCGATGGTGCGATCTTCACGTTGCGCACCATGCGCGCGGTGTATCTCGGACAGAGGTCGGCAGCCGGAGTCTCGACCGACAGAAGCTCCGTGAGGACGCCGTCAGCGCCGCCCTTGACGACGGGGGCGTGGGTCCGAAGCTCCTTGCCGAAGGTCGCCGCAGCCTCGCGGGCAAGGCCGATGACGGACAGACAGTCGGGGCGGTTGGGGGTTATCTCAAACTCAATGACGTGGTCGTCCGCGCCTATGACGGGCCTTATATCGTCGCCGGGCTTAATGCCGTCCTCGTGCAGGATGAATATTCCGTCCGGGATGCAGTGAGGAAACTCCGCCTGCTGGGCGTGCAGATCATCGAGAGTGCAGATGCTCTCGGACTTCGTGTTGTACGCGACCATGTCTCCGGTGTGGATGTTCTGACATGCGGTCGTAACGGTGATGCCCTCGCAGCCGTTGCAGAGCTTCACGCTCCAGAGCCCAGGTCCGGCGTTCCCGACGGCCTTGACCTCGGCTGCGATAACGGGTCCGAACACCTTGTCGCCTGCCTTTATATCGGCCGGGATCGAGGGCTTGTCCTTATCAAGCGGGTGATAGTCGTTCAGAAGCGCGGCAGCGGTGATAACGGCGTAGGGGAAGTCGCGCTCGTCGAGTCCCAGCTCCCTGAGCGAGCAGAGCATGCCGTTTGACATTACGCCTCTGAGCTTGCCCTTGCTTATTTTCTTTCCGCCGGGCAGCGTGGAGCTGTGCAGTGCGGCGGGGATGAGATCGCCCTCGTGGACATTCCACGCGCCGGTGACTATCTGAACGGGCTCTGCCTGGCCGATATCTGTCTGACATACCCACATATGGTCTGAGTCGGGGTGCTTTTCCATGGAGAGGATGCGGCCGACGAGAACGTTCTTTATCTCAGCGCCCAGATCCTCATATGTCTCGACCTTCGAGCCGGACAGGGTCATGGCCTCGGAAAACTCGCGGTCGTCTATATCGCTGACGGAAACGCCGTCAACAAACTCGCTGAGCCATTTTCTGCTTAAATTCATATCATTTCTCCTCCCATCAGAACTGTTCCAGGAAGCGGACGTCGTTTTCAAATATCAGACGCAGGTCGGATATTTTGAATCTGCGCATCGCAAGGCGCTCAAGGCCCATGCCGAAGGCCCAGCCTGTGTATTCCTCGCTGTCTATCCCGCTCATCTCGAGCACCTTCGGGTGGATCATGCCCGCGCCGAGCACCTCGATCCAGCCCTCGCCCTTGCAGGTGGGGCAGCCCTTGCCGCCGCACTTGTGGCACTGAACGTCCATCTCGCAGCTGGGCTCGGTGAAGGGGAAGTGGTGCGGTCTGAATCTCGTGACGGTGCCCTCGCCGAAAAGCTCCTGCATGACGAGGTTGAGGGTGCCCTTGAGGTCTGCCATGGTGACGTTTTTGTCGATGACCATGCCCTCGACCTGATGGAACATCGGCGAGTGCGTCGCGTCGACCTCGTCCTTGCGGTAAACTCTGCCCGGGGCAACGATGCGGATAGGCAGCTTCATGGTCTCCATCGCACGCACCTGCATGGGGCTCGTCTGCGAGCGGAGCATCACGCGGCTGTCCTCGTCAAAATAAAAGGTGTCCGACCAGTCGCGGGAGGGGTGGCCCTCCTCGGCGTTGAGCTTATCAAAGTTATATGTCGCAAGCTCGACCTCGGGACCGTCGAGGACCGTAAAGCCCATGCCGACGAAGATGTCCTTTATCTCGTCAAGGGCCTTGTACATGGGGTGCTTATGCCCCAGGCGGATATCCTCGCCCGGAACCGTTACGTCGACCGTTTCAAGCTCCAGACGGGCCTCCAGAGCGGCGGCCTCGAGCTTTTTGCGGGTCTGGTCTATCGCGTCCTCGAGCTCTGCGCGTATCTGGTTTGCAAGCTGGCCCATGACGGGGCGCTCCTCGGCCGAGAGCTTGCCCATCTGCTTGAGTATGGCTGTAAGCTCGCCCTTTTTGCCGAGATACCTGACTCTCAGCGCTTCAAGATTTTCGGGACTGTCAGCGTTGAGAATGGCCTTCACGGCGCTTTCTCTGAGCTGATTCATCAATGCTTTCATCGTGTCTCTCCTTATCTTCAGATCAAAAATAAACAAAAAAATAGTCTTACGTCCGCAATGGGACGAAAGACCAGGCCTCCGCGGTACCACCCTTATTCGATGTTTATCGCACTCAAACGGTTTTAACGGGACCGCCGCCGGGGATTGGCCGGAGCTCACGGGCGAACTGAATATCCGCATCACGGGCGGCTTGCAGCCGGTGACCGCCGTTCTCTGAGTGACGCCGCGATATTATATTCCCGATCGAAGCAATTTCGATATTACTATAGTATTAAAGCCCACATTCAGACAAATGTCAAGAGAAAAATGAATAATATTCGGAGCGGGCGGGGCATTTATCCCGCCCGCTCCGGGCCTTCAGTCTTTTTTGGGCAGCAGCCTGTTCGCCGCGATGCAAAGCACGATGGTAACGGCCATGTCCGGCAATGTGTTGCCGACCACAATATCTACCTGCATGAGCAGACGGTAGAGAATAAAGCCGATAAGCCATATGACGAGGTTTTTTATATTAAAAGAGCTGCCCTCGGCGTTTTCCTTCAGAATAAAGAAGTCCGCTATCTGAATGGCGATCATGGGCGCAAAAACCGAGCCGATGAAGTAGAGGAACGCGGTGATATCGGAAAGCGGGAGGAATATTGCCCCGAGCGTGCCGATAACCGTCGCGGCTATCGCCATGGACCTGCCGCTGAGCCTTTTCGAGAGCGATTCGCTGGAAATGCCGGCGGAATAGGCGTCGAGAAAGGTCGTGGTGACGGTCGAAAAAACAACGATCAGCAATCCGCCGATGCCGAGCCCGGCCTTGAGCATTATCTGCGCGATATCCGATTCCGAGGTGAAGATAGCGGTCCCCATCCCGATTATATACATCCAGCAGCTCACGAGACCGTAGGTGATCGCGCTGGCAGCGGTCGCCCTGACGGGCTTTTCCGCCTCACGCGTGTAGTCGCTTATCAGCGGCAGCCAGGACAGCGGCATGGCGACGGAAAGCTCGACCGCCGCGCCGAAGCTCATGCCCTCGCCGCTTATGCTGAGCATGCTGCCCCTTCCGAAAATGAGAAAGCTGAGTATTATCGTCAGAACGAAGAGGGCCGCCATAGCCACGGTGTTCACCTTGCCGAGATTTTTAATGCCGATAACTATCCACAGGGCGATGAGCGCTCCGATTATCAGGCACCATACCCAGCTGCCGATATCAAGGATGCCGTTTACGGCCTGCGCGCCGTCGAAGATCATTATGGCAGTCCAGCCTAAGAGCTGAATGATATTCAGGACAGAAAAGAGCAGAGCGCCCCTGCTTCCGAAGCTCATCTTGGTCGATTCCATGGCGCTCCTGCGCATGCTGCCGCCGATGACTCCGGAGAGGAAGAGCATGGTGCAGCCGATGATATGGCCGATGAAGATCGCGAGAAGCCCCTTTGAAAAGCCGAGGGGCGCAAAATACGTGCCGGTCGTTATCTCTGCGATGGAAACGGCTGCGCCGAACCAGATAAGACCGTTTTCAAATACCGAAGTGCGTTTTTCCGTCATCTTATTCCGCCTCCTGCGCATATTTGCCGCCGAGCGCGAAATTGTGCTGCATGGGACCGGCGCCCGCTCCCAGATCGAGCATCGCCGCAAGCGCCTCGGAGATATAGTCCTTCGCTCTTCTTACAGACTCACTGAGAGTAAAGCCCTTCGCGAGATTCGACGCGATGGCGCTTGAAAGCGTGCAGCCGGTGCCGTGGGTATTCGGATTGTCTATGCGCCTGCCCTCAAACAGGCTGAGCTCGCCGTCTGCGTAAAGCAGATCGTTTGCGTCGCTGACGCTGTGGCCGCCCTTGAGCAGCACGGCGCAGTGATAGCTGCCGCCTATCTTCTTTGCCGCAGCTTCCATATCCGCCTGAGTTTCAATGCTCATGCCGGACAGCACCTCGGCCTCCGGAATGTTCGGCGTTACAAGCGCCGCAATGGGAAGAAGCTCCTCGGTGAGCGTCTGCACGGCCTCGGTCTTCATCAGAGCCGAGCCCGAGGTCGCCACCATGACGGGGTCGACGACGATGTTTTCGGCCCCGTAATGCCGCAGCCGCTCGGCTATAACGCGGATAAGCTCGGATGAGGATACCATGCCTATCTTGACCGCGTCCGGATGTATGTCCTCGAACACGGCGTCGATCTGCTGCTTTAAAAAAGCGGGAGTCGACTCCTGTATAGCTCTTACGCCGGTCGTGTTCTGAGCCGTAAGCGCCGTTACAGCGCTCATGGCATAAACACCGTTCATGGTCATTGTTTTAAGATCGGCCTGAATACCGGCGCCTCCACTGCAATCGCTTCCCGCAATGGTCAATGCTGTTTTCATTTTCATTTGTTTCTCCTTTCTTTACCTTCAATTGAAGGTATCAGCATTGTTTTATATTGCGGCATAAGGTGGTGCCCCCAATATGCCGCATGAAGCCTTCGGCCTATGCCGAAGCAAAGCTCCAGAATTCTTCCGTATGCTCAAGATCCGGCAGATAGAGATCGGCCAGAGCGCGCAGCTCGTCCTGCCGCTTTTCGCTGCTGTCGTACACCGCAACGACCGTGAAGCCGTCTGCCTTGGCGGTCCTGGCGGCATGGACAGCGTCCTCAAATACGAGCGCCGCACTGCGCTCCGCGCCGAAATGCTCCGCGGCCCTTCGGAAGATGAAGGGCTCGTCCTTGCCGTGCCCGACCTCGCTGCATGTGAATATCGCGTCAAAATACTGCTCCATGGAGCATCTTCTGAGCGCGGCCTCTACCTGATACCTGTCGGATGCCGTCGCGATGCAGGCCGGTATACCGGCCTTTTTCAGACGCTCGAGAAAAGCGGCCGCGCCCGGCTTCGGCCGGACCTCGTCGATATAAAAACGCTCTACCGTCCTGTTGATGCCCGCCATTATCTCCTCGACGGAAAGCGGCAGGCTGTAGTTTTCTTTGAAATAGCAGGCGGTCTGATACAGGCTCAGCGCCCTGATATCCTCCTGCATGGACGGCCCCGGCTCCCTGCCGACGGAGCTCAGGTACAGCCCGCCGGCGATATCCCATATGAACATGGAGTCAAAGAGCGTTCCGTCAAAATCAAAGACGGCGCAGTCTATCCTCATGAATCCACCATTTCCTCGGAGAGCCTTCTGAGCGCACGGCACTCGCTTTCGATATCCTCGGCCGAGAATATCGCGCTGACCAGCGCAACGCCGTCCACGCCGGTTCCGGCAAGACGGGAGATGTTGCTCTTGCTGATCCCGCCGATGGCGACTACCGGGATATCAACGGCATCGCAGATATCGCGTATGGTCTCCTTCGGCAGAACGTCGGCGTCAGCCTTCGTGGAGGTGGGGAACACCGCGCCCACGCCGAGGCAGTCGGCGCCGTTTTTCACGGCCTCAAGAGCCTCCTGCACCGTGTGGACGGAAACGCCGAGCATCATCTGCTCTCCTATCCTCAAACGCGCCTGGGCGGCCGCCATGTCCTCCTGGCCGACATGTACGCCGTCGGCATGGCATTTAATGGCTATATCGACATTGTCGTTTACAAAGAAGGGGACTCCATAGCTCCGGCACAGTGCGCCGATCTCTGCCGCCTCCTTCAGAAAGGCCTCGTAGCCGAGCTCCTTTTCGCGCAGCTGAACGCAGGTCGCGCCGCCCCTCAGGGCACATTCCACCTGCTCGTACAGGCTCTGCCTGCCGACCCAGGCCCGGTCGGTGACCGCATACAGCAGCATGCTTTTTTTATCGCACTTCATATCTTGAACCTTTCTCCAATGCCTCCGGGGTCATATTATAGACAGCATCGATGATATAATTTCTGTAGCTGGAATTGCCGTCCATTTCGCCGAGCCTTGCGTGAGCGATCTCACCGGCAAGCCCCATCGCGGAAACGGCCGCGGCCGCCGCCTCGAGCGGATGCTCCGGGTTCGCGGTCACGAAGGCCGCCGTCATGGCGGAAAGCTGGCAGCCCGTCCCCGTAACGGAGGACATCATAGGATGGCCGTTGCGGATGCAGTAGGCCCTGCCTCCGTCTGCGACGACGTCGATGGCTCCGGTTATTGCGACGACGGCTCCCGTCGACCGCGCAAAGGCCTTTGCGAAGGCAGACGCCTCGTCCAGACCCTCTTCGCTCACGCGGTCGGCGATATCGGCGTCCACGCCCTTTGTCGTGCCGCTTCCGGACGCCAGCGTCTTTATCTCGGAGATATTGCCGCGGATGACGCTGAATCTCACCTCGCTGAGAAGCCGCAGCGCCGTTTCGGTGCGAAGCCGCGACGCTCCGGCGCCGACGGGATCGAGAACGACCGGGTGTCCGAGCTCGTTTGCTCTTTTTCCGGCTATGAGCATCGACTCGACGGTGCGGCTGTTGAGCGTGCCTATGTTTATATTCAGGCCGCCGCATATCGAGGTTATATCCGCCGCCTCGTCCCTGTCGTCCGCCATTATGGGAGACGCGCCGCAGGCGATGAGGATGTTCGCACAGTCGTTTACGGTCACATAATTGGTGATATTGTGGATCAGAGGGCACTTTTTCCGCACATTTTCAAGCATTTCAAAAAACATTCTTCAACCTCCTCAGTGATTAAGAGTGCTCTGCACCTTATCGAGCACGCCCGCTCTTTTCAGGCTGTATATCAGCGCTGCCGAAATTGCGGCGCCTCCGGCCGTTGAGATAAAAAACGGGATGATATACGCATAAAAGGCAAGGTCGGCCGCGTTCTGCCCGATGAACAGTACGGCGACAGGATATGCGCACAGACCGCCGAGCACGGCCGTGCCGAACACCTCGCCGAGCAGCGTGCCCGCTATGCTTCCGGTTTTGGCGTAAACGAGCCCGCACAGCAGCGCGCCGAACATGCTGCCCGGGAAGGCCATCAGACTTCCGAGCCCGAGCAGATTGCGTATAAGCGAGGCCGTAAATGCCGCGGCGACGCCGTAGCCCGGTCCGAGCAGGACCGCGCACAGTATGTTGACCATGTGCTGGACCGGCGAGCATTTGCTGCCGAAAACGGGGAAGGAGAACAGACTTCCGACAACGGCGACGGCGCATAAAATGCCGGCAAGAGCCAATTTTTTCGTGTTTGAGTTTTTCATATTTATCTCGTCCTTTGAATAGATCTGGAAACGGCTGTGCTCAGCGACGCTTCCGGCAAAAGCTGCGGCCGCTGTATCCGGGGCCGCACGGAAGTTCGGTCGATGCTTGCTGGCATCCTCTCACGCCGGAACACGGCTTCCCATCGCTGATATACAAGACTCAGGGCGCTCCCCCTCAGTCCGCCACACAGGTGGAGTTCGCTTCCTCCTTTCTCAAAAGACAAATAAAAAAACAGGAGAATACCTTTTGCGGCATCCTCCTGTGACAGAGCGACAGTGCTTCCTACGGCGGCATTATCCACATCAGGTATGAGGGTCGAAGTTCGATTACTTCCTCTCAGCCTGCTCACACAAGCTCCCCTGTATTCAGTTCGCTGAGTATTATACTCTTGCCAGAGCAGAAATACAATAGCTTTTTCAAATGAATTTGAAAATTTGAATAATGTTCGGCGCTGCCGGTTAATACAATAAGACAAGAAATGCTTTCGGAGGGTGGAACATGAAAAGAGTATTGCCGTTTATCCTGTGCCTTTTCCTGCTGTGCGGCTGCGCCGACGACGGAAGGGCTCAGTTTGCGCAGTTTGTGAGCATAGTCTCGTCGGCGGAGAACATCTCGTTCTCGGCGGATGTCTCGGCGCAGTACAGCGATAAGACCGCAAGCTTCAGCCTCAGCTATGTCCAGACAAAGGACGGCGCGTCCGTTACGGTCGTGCAGCCGGAGCTTCTTTCCGGCATAAAGGCCGAGCTGAGCGGCGATGAGCTGAGCCTTGAGTATGACGGGGCGAGCCTCGATATAGGAGCTCTCGACGACGCGGAGCTCAGCCCCATGTCCTCGCTGCCGCTGCTCGTGCGCGCAATGCGCGACGGCCATACGGAGATAAGCTGGGTCGAGGGCGACATGATCGCCGCGAGGCTCATACCGTCGGACGACTATGTTGTGACCTTATGGATAGGCGCCGATCTCATGCCGCGCTCGGCGGAGATAAGCTATAAGGAGAAGACCGTGGTCTGCGTCGGGATATCCGACTGGAGCATTTCCTGAAAAGGGTATAAAATTCACGCCCGCGTGGGAGAATATAGTCAGCGCACTACATAAGATGTAGCGGGCGGCTATATACCTTAGCGGAGTGTGAATCAAATTGAGTATAGTCAAACGTGGAGATATTTTTTACGCCGATCTCAGCCCCGTCGTGGGCTCGGAGCAGGGCGGTATGCGCCCCGTGCTCATCGTCCAGAACGACACCGGCAACAGGCACAGCCCGACCGTTATCGCCGCAGCCATAACCAGCCAGACCGGCAAGGCGCGTCTGCCGACGCATATAGAGCTCAACGCGCGGAGCGTGGGGCTCTCGCGCGACAGCGTGATCCTGCTCGAGCAGATACGTACCCTGGA
The DNA here is from genome assembly GCA_963625685.1 of bacterium. Classification (GTDB taxonomy): domain Bacteria; phylum Bacillota; class Clostridia; order Oscillospirales; family Oscillospiraceae; genus F23-B02. Next base: position 48,546 of record CAVFTR010000008.1, on the reverse strand, counting down.
CAAATCGCGCCTGCGTGAGCGCATGGGCAGGCTCGACGAGGGCACCATGACAAAGGTGGACAGCGCCATAGCCGTGAGCTTCGGGCTGTGACAAAGCAGCGCTCCCCGGACGAAAGCCCGGGGAGCGGTCGGCAAATGCCGTAAGGAGGGCGGATAAGATGCACAGCGCGCCGGTCTACATAGACGGAAAAAGCTGCGGGAGCCTGAAGATATATACGGAAGGGCTGATGACGGTATTGGAGGCGCACTGCGCCGCCGCTGCGGACAGACCCGTGCGTCTCTATCTCTTCGGCGGCGGGAAAAGCGCGCTTCTGGGCACCCTGCGCCCCGATGCCACCGGCCTCGGCATAGCGCGCCGCTTTTCACGCGCAGAGCTCAAAAAGCTGCCGGCGAGGGTCGAATACGCCGCCGACAGGCCCGTAAGGGAAAGCGCCGCCGACACTCTGTGGCGGCGGGGAAAAATGGGCTGCCTTGCCGCGGACGGACTGACCGCGATACCCGCCGATCCGGCACGGCTCGGCCGCGTTTCGGATAAGCTGCGCAGGATCGAGGGGCGCACATATCTGATATTTGAAAGAAAAACGTGATATCTGTGGAAAATTTCCGGCACCTGTGATAAGATAGATGAAAAAATGGAGGTGTCGGCTATGCGGATGACTGATGTTATCGTTAAAAAGCGCGAGGGCGAAAAGCTCAGCGCGGAGGAAATAAAATTCGTCGTGGACGGCTACACGAGAGGCGAGATACCCGATTATCAGATGTCGGCGCTCATGATGGCTATACTGCTGCGCGGCATGGACAGGGAGGAGACGCTGCTTCTCACCATGGCCATGCGCGACTCGGGCGAGACGCTCGACCTCGGCGCGATCAAGGGCGTCAAGGCCGATAAGCACTCGACCGGCGGCGTCGGCGACAAGACCTCGCTCATACTCTGCCCGATGGTTGCCGCCCAGGGCGTGAAGATAGCAAAAATGTCCGGCCGCGGCCTCGGCCACACGGGCGGAACGATAGACAAGCTCGAAAGCTTCCCCGGCTTCAGCGCGGACATTTCCGAGGAAAAATTCATCGAGAACGTAAACCGCTTCGGTATAGCGATCGCCGGTCAGACCGCCGATCTCGACCCGGCCGACAAAAAAATGTACGCCCTGCGCGACGTCACCGGCACGGTGCCGAGCATACCGCTCATCGTGAGCTCCATCATGAGCAAGAAGCTCGCCGCGGGAGCGGACGTTATCGTGCTCGACGTTAAAATGGGCAGCGGCTCGTTCATGAAGACCGCCGGGGACGCGAGGGAGCTTGCCGAAAACCTCACCGCCGTCGGAAAGCTGGCGGGGAAGAAGACCGTCGCCGTCATAACGGATATGGACGAGCCTCTGGGCAATGCCGTGGGCAACGCGCTCGAGGCGAAGGAGGCCATAGAGGTCCTGCGCGGCGAAAAAAAGGGCGAGTCGCTCGAGCTCTGCCTTACGCTGGGCGCATGCATGCTCACCGAGGCCGGTATCGCCGATAACGACGCGCAGGCACGAAAAATGCTCGAAAAGGGCATAGAGGACGGCTCCGCGCTCGGAAAGCTCGCCGAGCTGGTCGAGGCGCAGGGGGGCGACAGACGAGCCGTGTTCGATACGTCATTGCTGCCGCAGGCGCCGGTGCAGTATGAAGCCGTCTGCGGGCAGACGGGCTATGTCAAGCACATCTGTGCCGACGAGGTCGGCCTCGTGTCGATGCACCTCGGCGGCGGCAGAGCCACCAAGGACAGCGTCATTGACCTGTCCGTCGGCCTTGTGCTCAAAAAGAAGGTCGGCGACAGGGTCGAGGCCGGAGAGAGCCTCGCGACGATCCACGCGCAGAGCCTCGAGGCGGCGCAGCGGGCCGCCGAAATGCTCAAAAGCTGCTACAGCATAGTTCCCGGGCCCGTAGAGAAATCCCCGTTCATAAAGGGCGTCGTGAGATAAGAAAAAGGACAGTCACATGACTGTCCTTTTAACTTGCGATAGCTATGAGCACCGAGGCAAAAACCATCAGCAGCGAGAAGCCGATCTCGCCGGCCCAGACCATGCGCAGCTGATCCTCGGAGATGACCATGCCGTAGCTTTTCACCTTCTCCTGAGGCTTCGGCGCGGGCTCGGCCTCGACCTCGGAGGCATATTCGGGCTCATCGGGGATATCGTCCGCCGCAGGGGCGGCACGCTCGGCCTTTCCGCGCGGCTTCGGTATATTTATTTTCGGGATGCTTAGCTTCATATCGTCACCTGAAAACGGTGGGCATTTTGCCCACCGTTTTGAATTTATATGGATCACTCGGCCTCGGCCAGAGCCTTAGCCTCTTCGATGACCTTCTGCTGAACGTTGCCGGGAGCTTCCTCGTAGCGGATGAACTTGCAGGTAAACGAGCCGCGGCCTTGGGTCATGGAGCGCAGATCGATGGTGTACGAGCTCATCTCGGCCATGGGGACCTCGGCCTCGACGGTCTGCATGCCGTCCTCGGCGTTCATGCCGAGGACCGTGCCGCGGCGCTTGGAGGAGATATCGGACATGATATCGCCGAGGTTAGCGTCGGGGATGGTGACCTGGAGAAGGCCGATGGGCTCGAGGATGGTGGGCTTTGCCTTGGGGATGCCGTCCTGATATGCAAGACGCGCAGCGGTCTGGAAGGCCATATCGTTGGAGTCGACGGGGTGGTAGGAGCCGTCGTACAGCGTGGCCTTAAGGCCGACCAGCGGGTAGCCGGCGAGAACGCCCTTCTGCACCGCGTTGCGCAGGCCCTTTTCAACGGAGGGGAAGAAATTCTTGGGGACGGAGCCGCCGAATACTTCCTCCGCGAAGATCATATCGTCCTGCTCGTCCTGCGGCTCGAAGCGGATCCATACGTCGCCGAACTGGCCGGAGCCGCCGGACTGCTTCTTATGACGGCCGTGAGCCTCGACCTTGCCCTTTATCTTCTCGCGGTATGCAACGCGCGCGGGCTTGAGCTCGGTCTCAACGCCGAAGCGGCTCTTGAGCTTTGCGCACAGAACGTCGACCTGAATGTCGCCTGCGCCGGAAATGACCATCTGATGGGTCTCGGCGTTGTTGACGAGAGTGAAGGACACGTCCTCCTCGTTGAGTCTGGAAAGGCCGCCGGCGACCTTGTCGTCCTGGCCCTTGGTCTTGGGGGAGATAGCCATGGAGTAGCAGGGATCGGGCATCTCGAGCGCGGGGAGCTCGACCTCGTTTTTGGGATCGCATACGGTGTCGCCGGTCTTCCACTCCATCTTGCCGACGGCGACGATATCGCCGCAGCAGGCTTCCTTGACCTCGGTGGTCTTCTTGCCGCAGATGGTGTAAAGCCTGCCGAGCTTGTCGGTGCTGGAGGCGCGGACGTTGCGCAGCGAGAGGTCGGCGGTGATCTTGCCGGAGACGACCTTTACGAAGCTGTATTTGCCGAACTGGTCGGAAACGGTCTTGAAAACGAAGCCGCAGACGGGCTCGGCGGACTTGTCCTCGGGAGCGGGGACGTAATCGCAGACAGCCTGCATGACCGCCTCGGTGCCAATGTTGGACATTGCCGCGCCGCAGACGACGGGGACAACGCTGCGCTCGGCCATGCCGGCCTTGAGACCGGCGACAATCTCGTCGTCGGTAAGCTCCATAGTGTCGAGGAATTTCTCCATGAGCTCCTCGGTGACGGCCGCGGCCTCCATGAGCTCCATGCGAAGCTCCTCGACCTTGTCGGCGTCAGCCGCGGGAACGGCGACCTTGACGGTCTTTGCGCCGTTTGTCTGATAAGCGGTGCTGTGCACGAGGTCTATAACGCCCGTGCCGTCGGACATGGGGATCATGACCGGGCAGACGGACGCGCCGTATTTTTCCTTGAGCGCGGACAGGACCGCGTAGTAGTCGCCGTGCTCCTCGTCGAGCTTGGAGATGTAGAACATTGCGGGAACGCCGGCGGCCTTGAGATATTTCCAGCTTCTTTCCGCGCCGACGGTGATGCCGTCCTTTGCGGAGCAGAAGATGATGCCGGCCTCAACGACACGGATGGCGGCGAGAACGTCGCCGACGAAGTCGAAGTAGCCGGGGCAGTCGAGCACATTGATCTTGCAGCCGCCGAAGTTTACGGGAGCGACGGAAGTTGCAATGGTGATCTGACGCTTGATCTCTTCTGCGTCGTAGTCGCAGACGGTGTTGCCGTCGGTGACCTTGCCCATGCGGTCGACAGCGCCGGTCGTGAACAGCATGCTTTCAGCAAGGCTGGTCTTACCGCTGTTGCCGTGACCCATGAAGCAGATGTTGCGGATGTTTTTGGTTTCGTAGCTCATGTGTTGCTTCCTCTCTTGAGATATATTAAAAATTTAATTTCGTATAAAAACGCAATCAATTAATTATACACTACTGCATATTTAATGGCAACAATTTTTTATACAGTAAAGCTGAGGATGACCGTTATCAGAAGCCAGACCAGCATATAGCTCAGAGCCGTGACGACGCCGGGCAGCGCACCGAGGCTTATGATAAACATGACGAGCATGCCTCCGGCGGCGCTCACGACGCTGAGCGCCACGTTCAGCCTTATGCGCCCGAAGAGCCTTTTCGCGTGATCGGAAAGGCTCACGAGCGGCATGAGCCCCTCGCGGGAGATGATCGCCGCGGGCTTGCTGTCCTCGGCGGGCTCTGCGCCCGATATCTCATAGCGCTCAGGGTACGGAGGAAAGTCGAAGCCGTCGGTCGGCATGTCAAATTTCACAGACAGCATCTGAGGCGTGATGTTGAAATCGCGCACGGCGAATATCGCGTGCCTGTCCGAGCTGACAAGCTCGCTCAGCGCGTCCCGGACAGCCTCCGAGGCCGTATATTCCATCTCGAACACTCCGCAGATGATCCCCGCGACGGCGACGTAAACGCCGTTGTTAAGGACATATTTATCCGGCAGCACAACGCCCATAAGGCGCATGAACGCCGCGTTTCCGCAGTAAACGTCCTCGCCGTCGACCATGGCGGTAAGCCCGCCGCTCTCGTGTACCGAGAAGGCCTCGACCGGCATCAGGCTGCCGCCGGCCTTGCGCATGAGCTCGTTGAACGGATGCACCATCGCGCTTCCGGAGGCCGAGATGATGCTTCCGGCAAAGGAGATTATCCTCTCCGGCTCCATGCCGGAGAACACGCGCGTGCGGCTTATCCTGACGCAGCCCTTCGGGAACAGGTCGGCGTCGCTTATGATTATATGCTTTGCCTTGCCGATATCGTACAGCCCCGACCAGCCGGCTATCGTCGAGCCGCTGCGTATAAGGCCCTTTATCGAAATGAAAAACGGCAGGGGAAAGCTCAGGAGCATCGATATGGGCGCGGCGCACACGAATATGCCGGAGAGAATGTGCGCAAAGGAGGAAAAGCTTTTGCTCACCGCGGCCGCTATAACGCTCAGGATTATCGCCGCCGTGACGAGGTAAGGCGTGAGCACGCCGAAGACCGACTCGTCCGGTCCGTCCTCCTCGGTGCGGCGGACGATGCCGTCTACGGGACGCCTGCCCTTTATAAGGGTGATCTCGCCGCCGGTCAGCTCCGACTGCGCCGTGAGTATGTACGGCCGCTTCGCCGCTGCCGCGGTGTTGAAGATCATCCTGCTGCTGCGCGCGTTCATGACGCAGCCGAGCAGCGTGAACGCTATCGTCAGCGAGGGGACGACGCAGAACGGCACGAGCTTTTCGCCGACGCCGGCCGCCGAAAGAAACGCGTCCGTCATGCACAGCAGGCATGAGAGCACGATCAGCGCGCTCGCGTGGAGCTTGAGCCTGACGATGCTCATTATGCCGGTCGTTATTATATCGAGGCCGCAGAGCATGACGGATATCATCATGATAAGGCACACAGCGCTCTTTACGCCCGCGTCGGACAGAGCGCCGGGAACGGGCAGGCCGAAGGATATGTACGCCATGAGCACGCACAGCACGAAGGCTATCCGCGTTCTCAGCCGAAGACCGGCTATGTGCCTGTCGTAAAACCTCGCGGCCGCCTCCGGCGGCATCTCCTCGCCGAGCTCCTCGGTCTCATAGCTCGTCTCCGCGAGAGTGACCTGACTCTGCTTTATCTTCATCGCAATGAAGGCCAGCGCGGATATGAGCGGCACGGCCACGGACTCGCGCAGCGATCTCGGCTCTCTGCGAGGCTTCTGCTTTTTGGACGGCTCGGGCTCTATGACCGTGTAATCGGCATCGGAGGCGTATTTATCCTCCCCGTCCTCCGTGATGCCGGAGCCCTCGTACAGATCGGGCTCGGGCCCGCTCTCCGCAGGCGCGTCAAAGCGAAGCTTCGTATGCTCGGCCGCCTCGGGCGCGGGTCCGGCCTCCGGAGCTTCGGACACGGCGGGAAGGCCGCGCTCCGGCTCGCACCGCTTTGTCGGCTCGGGCTCGGGACCGGGAGCCGGTGCGGGCTCTATTATGCGCGCAGCCGGCTTATCGGCATGCCGGAATTCCGCTATTATGCGGTCGACCTCGTCGAGCTCTTCGTCCGACCCGTCGGGAGCGCTCTGCGCGGCCGCCGCTTCCGGAGCGGGGGAGGACGGGATGCTGCCGTCGGAGGCAAACTCGCGCCGTATGGCGTCCGGATCGAGCCCGGAGACGTCCTCCGCAGCAATGTCGTCCGAGGCAAACTCCGCGGCAATGAGCACGGGGTCGAAGTCGTAGATCTCGTCTGCCGGAGCTTCACCGACGCCGTCGTTTATGACAGCCGAAAACAGCTCGCTGTCCGTGGAAAGATCCCTCAGGGGCTCCCTCGGCTCGAAAACGGGCTTTTCGGATACCGGCTCCTCGTCGAGCTCGCCGAACTCGCTCAGTATACTGTCGAGATCGAAGCCGGTCCCGACAGAGTTTTTATCGTTTGAACTCATATATTACCCTCTGCTGCTGCGCTGGCGCAGAACTTCGTACATGATGACCGAGGCGGCGGCGGATGCGTTGAGCGAATTTATCCTTCCGGCCATGGGGATGCTCACGATGAAATCACAGCTTTCCCGCACGAGCCTGCCCATGCCGTCGCCCTCCGAGCCGATAACGATCGCGCAGGAGCCGGTGAAGTCGGTGCTCCAGAGCCCGCTGCTGCCGCCGGCCGCCGCACCGTATACCCAGACGCCGCCGTCCTTGAGCTCCCTGAGCACGGAGGGGATGTTCGGAACGCGGGCTATTCTCATGTGCTCGGCCGCGCCCGCCGAGGCCTTGCCGACGATCGCGGTCAGCCCCGCGCTGCGGCGCTTGGGGATTATGACCCCGTGAGCTCCCGCGCACTCCGCGCTGCGGATTATCGCGCCGAGGTTTCGGGGATCGCTGACCTCGTCGCAGACGATGATAAACGGCCTTTCGCCGCGCTCTGCGGCAAAGCCGAGGATATCGGACACCTCGCAGTATTCGTTGACGCCGACGAGGGCGACGACGCCCTGATGCGCCTTGGTCACCGACATGCTGTCGAGCTTGCGGCGGTCCGCGTCGACGACGACTATGCCGGCCTCGCGCGCCCTGGACGCTATATGGCCGAGGGTCTTGTCCGTCTCTCCCCTGGCGATGAATATCTTATCTATGCCGCGCCCTGCGCGCAGCGCCTCGATAACGGCGTTCCTGCCTTCTATTATATCGTTTTTTATCTCAAAACCGTTTTCTCTGTTGTGCATGCTTTCACCTGTGCTCATAATAATTCAAAATACATTCTAACATATCCTTGCAGAAGTTTAAAGGAAAAGTTTTTGCCGCGACAAATTTTTTGTGGACATTATGACGGTTTGGTTGTAAGATGCACTATAGATTACTATGTATAGGTATGCCCAGCGAAAGGAAAGCAAAATGAAAAAACTCAATAAAAAGATCGACATGTTCTGCTACAGACACCCGAGATTCGGCATACCGAACCTCATGCTCTACATCGTCGTTATAAGCCTTGCGGTCTGGCTTCTGAGCATAATGGACAGCAGCCGCACTCTTTTAAGCTACTTTGCCTTTTCACCCGAGCTCATATTGAAGGGCCAGGTCTGGAGACTTGTGACGTTCATGTTCATACCGCAGGATCTGAGCATGTGGGCGCTGCTGTTTTTCTATTTTTACTACTGGATAGGCAGCACGCTCGAGCGCGAGTGGGGAACGGCGAGATTCAATATCTTCATCTTCTCCGGCGTCGTGCTGACCATCATCTACGGTATGCTGATCTACCTCATCACCAGACAGTCGGCAAGCATAGGAACGTATTACATCTATCTGTCGATGTTCTTCTCCTTTGCAACGCTCTTCCCGAACATGCAGGTCCTGTTCATGTTCATAATCCCGATGAAGATAAAATGGCTTGCGTATGTAAACGCCGCGTTTTTCCTGTTCGAGATGCTCGCGACGAAGTTTCCGTTCAATCTTCTGCCGCTCATAGCCATGCTAAACTACCTTATCTTCTTCGGCTCGGACCTCATATCGTCCCTGTCCTCTGGCAGGACGCACTACCGTCAGACGACCGTGAACTTCAACCGCGAGAAGCAGAAGGCTAAGGACGAGCAGCGCCGGAAGGACTATAACTACAAATGCTGCGTCTGCGGCAGGACCGACAGGGATTTCCCCGAGCTTGAATTTCGCTACTGCTCAAAGTGCGCGGGCTATCACTGCTTCTGCCAGGACCATATAAACAGCCACGTTCATTTTACTGAATAATTTTAAAGATACAGGACGGATAAGGACATGGAAGAAAAAAAGAGGATAAGCGCAAAAACGATAGCCGGTATAGTCATACTGGCGCTCCTGCTGGCGGTGCTGGTCTTCGTCGTCATGCGCGGCGTCGCGGCCAACAAGGCTCTCGATGAGACCGCGGAAAGCCCCGCCGTCACGGCCGCGGCCGCAACGCCGACACCCACTCCGGAGCCGACGCCCACGCCCGTCGGACTTGCGGATTTCAATCCCCACTCGGTCGACGGCACGGAGCCCGAGAGGCTCATCTCCAGCACGGCCATCATGGTCGACGGCGAGATAGTCGAGGAATACGAGAGCGATTACGAGATAAACTTCGACCTGCCGGAGAGATACACGGAGCTTGAAGGCGTCATCACCTTCCGAGGCGATAACTACCGCACGGGCGCCGCCTACGGCACGGCGGAGGTGAGCAGCAAGACGCTGACAAAGCTGTGGACAAAATCCACCAGCGGCCTGAGCGATACCGACGGCACCTACTGGTCCGGCAGCGGCTGGACGGGTCAGCCGCTCATCGTAAAGTGGCCTGAGGCCACGCGGAAGAACATCAGCGCGATGTACGACTGGGCGCGCGAGAAGGAGGACCTTGTCGAGGTCATCTACGCCACGCTCGACGGGCATGTCTATTTCTACGAGCTCACGACCGGCGAATACACCCGCGAGCCGCTCAATCTCGGCTTCAACTACAAGGGAGCGGGCGCGCTCGACCCGCGCGGATATCCCATACTCTACGTCGGCTCGGGCGTCAACAGCATAAACGGCAAGTCCCGCGTCAAGGTCGTAAACCTCATAGACAATACGGTCATGTTCGAGTTCGGCCATAACGAGAGCTTCGCGAACCGCGGCTGGCATATGTTCGACTCCTCGCCCCTGGTGAGCGCGGAGACCGATCAGCTCATCTATCCGGGCGAGAACGGCATACTCTACATCATCCACCTGAACACGAAATACAACGAGCAGACGGGCGAGCTGTCCGTCGACCCGGACAATATCGTCAAGTGGAAGTATAACGGCGTGCGCAGCGGCAGCCAGTACTGGCTGGGCGTCGAATCCTCGGCCGCGATAATAAACAACTACATATTCCTTGCCGATAACGGCGGCAATCTCATGTGCCTTGATCTGAACACGCTCAAGCTCGTCTGGGTGCAGGATGTCCTTGACGACACCAACTGCTCGCCTGTAGTCGATATCGAGGACGGACACCCGTATATCTACATAAGCACTTCGTTCCACTACGGCTGGCGCTCGTACTCGACGGCGGCCATACCCATATTCAAGATCGACGCCGAGACGGGCGAGATCGTATGGCGCACGGATTACACCTGCTACACGGTGCAGGACCTCTCCGGCGGCGTTCAGGGCACCATCGCCGTCGGCAAGAACAAGCTCTCGGACATGATATTCGTCCCCGTCGCCCGCACGCCCGGCGCAAGCTCGGGCACGCTCGTCGCGCTCAAAAAGGACACGGGCGAGAAGGTCTGGGAGAAGGAGACGTCGATGTACAGCTGGAGCTCGCCCGTCGACTTCTACGACTCCGACGGCAACGGCTATCTGCTCTACTGCAACTCCGGCTTCTACATGTTCCTCATAGACGGAAAAACCGGCGAGCAGCTCAACTACATAAACCTCGGCGGCAATATCGAGGCTTCGCCGGCGATGTACGGCAATTACGCCGTCGTCGGAACGCGCGCGATGCGCACCTATTGCATACAGGTGGGTTAGCTTTAAAAGCGGCTTAGTTTTAAAAGAAGATAAAGGGAAGGGAAACACAATGAAATACGCGATATTCTACTTCAGCCCCTGCGGCGGCACGAAGGCCGTCGCGGACATCATAAGCAGGGAGCTCGGCGACGCCCCCATGCAGGAGCTGACCACTCCGAGCATGAATACGGCCATCGACCATGATACGCTCACCTTCTTCTGCATCCCCGTATACGGCGGCAGGATACCCAAGCCCATGTACGAGCGCATGAAGATCATAAGCGGCGATGATACGCCCTGCGTGCCGGTCGCCGTTTTCGGAAACCGCGCGGTGGACGACGCGCTGCTCGAGATGAGCGATCTTGCAGCAAGTCGCGGCTTCGTCACCGTCGCAGGCTGCGAGATCGTAGCTCCTCACTCGATCGACCCCCGCTTCGGTGCGGGCCGCCCCGACGCCGCGGACAGGGAGAAGATACACGAGTTTATCGCAAAGCTCAGGGCCATGGACAGCTTCAGCCCCGTCAAAATGCCCGGCGACCCCAACTACGCGAAGAAAAAGAGCGCGCCGCTGCCCCTGTACCCCGCAGCGTCGAGGGAATGTAGCGGCTGCGGCATCTGTGAAAAGTACTGTCCGGCAAACGCCATAAAGGGCAAGCACATGACCACCAACCCCCTCAAGTGCATAAGCTGCATGAGATGCGTCGCAATGTGCTCGACCGAGTCGCGCAGAGTTCCGGCCCCGATGCGCCTGACGGCCTATCTGACGCTCAAGAAGCTCTGCTCCGAGCGCAAGGAGGACAAATTCTATCTGTGAAATTGCAGATTTTCTGACGATTTCATGTTGTGTTCATACATGCATGTATGATATACTGACAGGTGACCTGAGAAAGCAAATGTACATAGGGATAATGAATAAGGAATAAGGAAGGAGAACATATGGCAAGAGAAAAGATAGCGGCGCTCGGCAAGAAGATAACCGACCGCGTACCGCAGAAGCTCGGACTTGAGAAGATCACCGAGACAGACCCCGAATATTACGGTCTTGAATGTGTCATAACAGACGAGGAGGCCGACATAGCGCTGGCGATGGACGTCCGCAAGCCCACCACGCCCGAGAAGCTCGCGGCAAAGATGGGCAAGCCCGTCGGATATCTCCAGGAGAACATGGACATAATGGCCAACAAGGGACTTCTGGAGTATAACTACGACACGCCCGACGGCAGCCGTCAGTACGTTCTGCCCATTTTCGTTCCCGGCTCGGCCGAGCTCATGAACATGAACCTCGAGCAGGTCGAGAAGTACCCGCAGATAGCGAAGTTCTTCGAGCGCATGGCGTTTCTGCCGCTGACGAAGATCACCCCGCTGGTGCCCCCCGGAGGCAACGGCATCGGCATGCACGTTATCCCCGTCGAGAAGGCGATACCGGCCACCAACGAGTCGGTCAGCGTCGAGCATATCTCCCACTGGCTCAAGAAATACGAGGGCCAGCTCGGCGTCGGCTACTGCTCCTGCCGCAATGCCATGCGCATCATGGGCGAGGGCTGCGGCGAGATGCAGGAGGAGCTGTGCATAGCGGTCGGCACCTTCGCAAGATACTGTATCGAGACCGGCAAGGGCCACTCGATCACCTATGAAGAGGCGATGCGCATACTCAAGCGCTCCGAGGAAAACGGCTATGTCCATCAGATAACCAATATAGACGGCGAGGACAAGATATTCGCCATCTGCAACTGTGCGCTCGGCTCCTGCTTCGCTCTGCGCACCTCCCAGCTTTTCAACACCCCCAACATGTCCGCCTCCGCATACCGCGCTCACGTCGACAGGGAAAAGTGCGTGGCCTGCGGCAAGTGCGTCGAGGTCTGCCCCGCGGGCGCTGCCAAGCTCGGCCAGAAGCTCTGCACCAAGGACGGCCCCGTCGTATATCCCAAGCAGCCTCTGCCCGACGATAACCACTGGGGCGAGCATATGTGGGATATGGACTACAAGAACAACAACCAGAAAAACTGTCACGAGAGCGGCACCGCTCCCTGTAAGGCGGCCTGCCCCGCGCACATCGCCGTTCAGGGCTATATCAAGATGGCCGGCGAGGGCAGATACCTCGACGCTCTCAAGCTCATAAAGCAGGATAACCCCTTCCCGGCGGTCTGCGGCAGCATCTGCAACCGCCGCTGCGAGGACGCCTGCACCCGCGGCCAGCTCGACCGCTCGGTCGCCATCGACGAGATCAAGAAGTTCATCGCCGAGAAGGAGCTGAGCGAGAAGACCCGCTACATCCCCGAAAAGCGCCGCCATAAGACCCCCGACACCGACTATCCCGAGAAGATAGCCGTCATCGGCGCGGGCCCCGCAGGCATGAGCTGCGCTTACTACCTGGCCGAGATGGGCTACGCGAACGTCACCGTTTTCGACCGCAACCCCATCCCCGGCGGCATGCTGACCCTCGGCATCCCGACCTTCCGCCTTGAGCGTAAGGTCATAAACGCCGAGATCGACGTTCTCAAGAAGATGGGCGTCAAGTTCAAATGCGGCGTCGAGGTCGGCAGGGACGTCACCATCGCCCAGCTGCGCGAGCAGGGCTACAAGGGCTTCTTCGTCGCCATCGGCGCGCAGAGCCTGGCGAAGCTCGGCATCCCCGGCGAGGAGCTCAAGGGCGTATACGGCGGCGTCGACTTCCTGCGCGAGGTCAATCTCGGCAATAAGGTCGAGCTCGGAAAGAAGGTCGCTGTCATCGGCGGCGGCAATGTCGCCATGGACGTCGTGCGCACCGCGGCACGCCTGGGCGCGGAGGAGACCTACATAGTCTATCGCCGCTCCGAGAACGAGATGCCAGCGGATAAGGAGGAGGTCGCCGAGGCTCTCGCCGAGGGCGTTAAGTTCTGCTACCTCAACGCGCCGGTCGAGATCACCGGCACCGCCGCCGGCAAGGTCAACGGCCTGAAGGTCGAGATCATGGAGCTCGGCGAGCCCGACGAGAAGGGCAAGAAAAAGCCCGTCGGCACAGGCAAGTTCAAGACCCTCAAGGTCAACACCGTCATCAGCGCCGTCGGCCAGATCGTCGACTGGGGCGCGCTCGACGTCGGCGAGCTCAAGACCGCCGCAAAGGGCAAGGCGATAGCCGATCCCGTAACGCTCCAGACCGCGCAGAGCGATATCTTCGTCGGCGGCGACTGCTACACGGGCCCGAAGTTCGCCATCGACGCCATAGCGGCCGGCCGCGAGGGCGCGATCAGCCTGCACCGCTACGTCCATGAGGGACAGAGCCTCACGCTGGCGCGCAACCCGCGTGATTTCTACGAGCTTGACAAGGACAATGTCGTTATCGACATCAACTGCTTCGACGCGCCCGTGCGTCAGGAGGTAAAGCACAACCCGCGCAAGGCAAAGACAATGAAGAACGACCGCGTCACCTTCACCGAGGCCGAGGTCAGGGCCGAGGCGAGCCGCTGCCTGGGCTGCGGCGTATCGGTCGTCGACCAGAACAAGTGCATCGGCTGCGGCCTGTGCACGACCCGCTGCGAGTTCGACGCCATCCACCTGCACCGCGACCACCCCGAGGCGAGCAAGATGGTCAACACCGACGACAAGTACCTGCCTCTGGCGGTATACGCGGCAAAGCGCGGCGTGAAGATCAAGATCAAGGACCTCAAGGCAAAATTCGCAAAGTAAGCACATCGGAGGAAATGCCCCATGCATGAGCTCGGAACGGTATTTTACGTAATAAAGGAAGTCGAGAAGCTCTGCGACGAGAACAGCCTCACGAAGGTCGGAAGCGTCACGCTTCAGATCGGTGAGGTCAGCGGTATCATTCCGGAGTATATCGTCGATTGCTGGAACTGGGCGGTCAGGGAGTCGAAATACATGAAGGAGGCCGAGCTCAAGGTCGAAAAGCTTGAGGCGGTGACCTTCTGCGAGGACTGCAAGCAGACCTATCCGACGGTGAAATACGCAAAGGTGTGTCCGTATTGCCAGAGCGAGCATACATATCTCGTCACCGGCAACGAATACATCATAAAAGAGATCGAAGCAATGTGATTAAATCGAAAAGCTCCCGTCCTCGGACGGGAGCTTTTTTGCTGCGTTTTTTATTTTACGATCGCGTTCTGCATGATCCACTCGCCCCATTTTCTGTAGGCGCTGCCGTCGGGGTGGATGCCGTCGGAGGTGATCTCGGAGTTGAGAGTGCCGTTTGCGTCGTCGAACAGCTCGTTGCACTCAAGATAGAACACCGTCTCGCCGTCGGCGAGGGTCTTTGTGTAGTCGTTGAGCGCGTTGAGATTCGTGTTGTTGACCGCCGTGCCGCGGGAATCCTGCGTCGCGGAGACGTGGAGGTTCGACATGATGTAGATTATCGCGTCCGGCTGAGCGGCGCGCAGCCTGTCAATAAGATTGCTGTAGGTCTGCTTGAGCGCGTCTATCGAGCCGCCGATGTCGTTTATGCCGAGCATGACGTAGATCTTGCCGAACTGCCTGCTCTGCAGCAGTGCCGGCAGCGTCGTCGTGCCGACGCCGTCGACGTCCGCGCTCGTGTTCATCGCGCCCGTGAGGCTCAGGCCGACGGTCGTGAAGAAGGTCGCGCCGTCGATGGTCTGCATCATGTCGATGCCCACCATGCGCGAGTCGCCGATAAACAGCGCGTCGTCAAAATATCCCTCGGGCGCCGTCGTGAACTGCAGCGGCGTGGGCGTGGGCTCGGGCGTGGGCTCCGTGCTCTCCGCAGGGGTCTGGCTCGCCTGCGTATCGTCGCCGCTGTCCGGGGCCTTCTTGCCCTGCAGGCTCACGCATATCAGCGCGATCAGAACGATTATCAGGATAAACGCAATGATCGCGATCACTTTCTGCTTTTTTGTCATTTTTGATGATATCTCCTTTTTAAAATGCTCAGGACGGCACACCACATCGTATGTGCCGTCCGGGCTGATTATTTTTCGGCTGTGAGCTTGACCTGAAGCTTCACCGGGTTGTGGTCGGAGTAGGTGAAGCCCTCGTCGAGGGTCTTGACGGAAACGAGCTCCACATTCGGCGAGAGGATGAAGCCGTCGATGACGTAGTGCTGCGTGTTCTCGGTATCCGACGCATCGTAGGGCTGATTGAGCAGCCTGCACGACGGAGTTTCAAGGTCGTACGCAAGCGTCCAGCCCTCGGGCATGATATCGTCCGTTATCTGTCCCGGTTCCCAGTTTTCCTTGTGCGTGTTTGGGTATTTGTCAAGCCCGCCGGGGAATATCTGATTGAAGTCGCCGCCGGCGATGACGTAGTTGCCCTTGTCGTACTCGGACTGTATGAACTCGCGCAGCTGCTTTGTCTGCGCTATCTTGCCCTCGCCGTCGTCGTAGGCCTCGAGATGGAGATTTACCATGACGAGCTTGCTGCTCGTTCCGGATATTGGCAGGTAGCTCACCAGCAGGCAGCGCTTGAGATTTGCGGTGCTCACAGGCCAGTCAAAGGGGCAGGGCAGCGATATGCGCTCGGCCGAGTCGATATCGTAGACTGTCGTGGTCAGAAGTCCGCTGTTGACCCTGCCGATTGGCGGGATGGGATAGGGCACGAATTTGCAGGAATAGTTGAGTGCGTAGGCACTGTTATTTATGCCCAGCGCCTCGACCTCGTTTTTGCCGTAGGTACGGGAGGAGTTCTGATCGACCTCCTGCAGCATGAATATCGTCGCGGGCTCCGCGTCCGAGTAAAGCGTTTTATATATGCCCAGGAGCGAAGCGGAGACATCGTCCTGATCGGCCGAGGAAACGTTCTCTCCGCCGTCCATGAAGAAATCCGAGTCCTTGCCGAGGCCGGCGTAGCCTATATTCCAGCTGACGACCGAGAACTCCTCGTCCAAAAACGGCGTCAGGCCGCTGACCTCGGAGTTGGCCTCTATCTTTACGTCCGTGACGTCCCCGGGCTTGAACTCAGTGACCGACAGCCAGAGTATCAGTGCCGCGGCGCACAGAAGTATTATGCCTATGATCATAAGAATGATCTTAACCAGCTTTTTTGCCATGTCCTCACCTCATCGGTTATATTATCACAGCCGCATGCCTTATTCAAGCAAATTCGCGCGTCCGGTATGCAAATCGGCGAAAATGCGTATTTTTGCTTGATAAGGCGGGGATATTATCGTATAATCGTAAAGATATTATTACTTTTTTACGGGAGGTCTGAGAGATGAGCTACGAGAATGTAAAGACTGGCGATCCCGAGCTGTACGGCGCGATGAAAAAGGAGCTGGAGCGCCAGCGCGACCACATCGAGCTGATAGCCTCGGAAAACTTCACGAGCCGGGCCGTTATGGAGGCCATGGGAAGCCATCTTACCAATAAATATGCCGAGGGCTACCCCGGCGCGAGATACTACGGCGGCTGCGAGTATGTCGATATCGTCGAGCAGCTTGCCATCGACAGGGCAAAGGAGCTATTCGGAGCAGAGCACGCCAATGTCCAGCCGCACTCCGGCTCGCAGGCGAACGTCGCGGTCTACCTTGCGCTTTTAAAGCCGGGAGACACGATACTCGGCATGGACCTGAGCCACGGCGGACATCTGACGCACGGCTCGAAGGCCTCGATATCCGGCAAGTACTTCAACGCCTGCTTCTACGGCGTCGACCCCGAGACGGAGACGATAGACTACGAAAAGGCGATGCGGACGGCGGGAGAGTGCAGGCCGAAGCTCATCATCGCCGGAGCGAGCGCTTATTCACGCATTATAGATTTCAAAAAAATGCGCGAGATCGCCGATGAGGTCGGCGCATATCTCATGGTAGACATGGCGCACATAGGCGGCCTCGTCGCTGCGGGAGTCCACCCCAGCCCCGTGCCCTATGCAGACGTCGTCACCAGCACTACGCACAAGACCCTCAGAGGCCCGCGCGGCGCTGTCATTCTATGCAGGGACGAACTCAAAAAGAAGATAAACAGCGCGGTCTTCCCCGGAACTCAGGGCGGCCCTCTGATGCACGTCATAGCAGGTAAGGCGGTGTGCTTCAGGGAGGCGATGAGCGAGGAATTCAGGGATTATCAGCGCCGGACCGTGAAAAACGCGGCGGTCCTTGCCGCTGCGCTGTCCGAGAGCGGCATACGCCTCGTCTCCGGCGGCACCGACAATCACCTGATGCTGGCCGAGACCATGAGTCACGGCCGCACGGGCAACGAGGTGCAGGAGCTTCTTGACAGGGCGCATATAACGGCCAACAAAAACGCCATCCCCTTTGACACGCAGCCGGTGAAGCTCACCAGCGGAATGCGCTTCGGCACGCCCGCCGTAACTACCCGAGGCATGGGCGAGGAGGAGATGCGGCAGATCGGCCGCATGCTCGCGCAGGTCATAAACGAGGGCGAGGCGGCTGTCGGGGATGTGAAGCGGCAGACGCTTGAGCTGTGCGCCAGCTTCCCGCTCTACCCCGACATGGAGATGTAAAGGGCAATGGGCAGATCATCACTGAATGTTCTGGGCTGCTACATACTCTGGGGGCTGCTGCCGGTATTTTGGAAGCTGCTGTCCGGAGTCAACTCGGTATATGTTCTCGCGCAGAGGATAGTTTTCTCCTTCCTGTTCTGCTTTGCCGTCATACTTATTAAAAAGCACGGCGGCGAGCTCGGAAAAATAGTCCGCGACAGGTCTGAGCGCCGCAGGTTTATGCTGTGCGGCCTGCTCATCTCCGCTAACTGGGGAGTTTATATCTTTGCCGTCGCAACGAACAGGATACTTGAATCGAGCCTCGCCTACTACATAAATCCGCTGTTCTCGGTGCTTATCGGCTCGATATTCTTCAAGGAAAAGCTGAGCGCGCTGCAATGGCTGAGCGCGGCGCTGGCCCTTGTGGGCGTGAGCTTCTCGGTCGTGAGCTACGGCTCGGTGCCGTATATCGCCATTATCATAGCCCTGACCTTCGCTCTGTACAGCGCGCTCAAAAAAAGCGTGAAGGCCGGCAGCGAGACGTCCATATGCATGGAGACCGCGTCCGTTCTGCCCCTGGCGCTCGCATTTATAGTCTATGCGCAGCTTTCCGGCTTTACGACATTTTCCTCGCTCACGACGGCAGAGCTCCTGCTGCTCGCGGCGACGGGGCCCGTGACCTCCATACCGCTCATGCTGTTTGCAAAGGGCATAAAGCGGACATCTATCGTCACCTCGGGCATACTCATGTACATAAATCCGACGCTCCAGCTGCTCGTCGGCGTGTTCATCTATAACGAGGCCTTCACAAAAACGAGCGCCATAACCTTCGCCCTCACCTGGGCGGCTGTCATACTGTTTGTTTACGACAGCCTGAGAAAGCACAAGAAATCGGCCTCCGAGGCCGTATAAAAAAGGTAACTTCACTGTGAAGTTACCTTTTTTGTTATAAAAGATGCCGTTTGAGCTCAAGACTGTCTGCCGGGCCGATTTTCCTTATCACGCGGCAGGGGCTTCCCGCGGCGAGATGACCGGCAGAGATATCCCGCGTCACGACGCTGCCCGCGCCGATGACGCAGTCGTTTCCTATCGTAACGCCGCCGCAGACCGTGACGCCGCCTGCCAGCCAGCAGTTATCGCCGATCACGATGGGCTTTGCGTACTCAAGATCGTATAAGCCGCCGCCGGGCCGGAGCCGGACGTTCCGCTCGCTGCTCAGCAGCGCGTGCATGGGCGTCAGCAGACTGCAATTCGGCCCGAAAAAGACATCGTCGCCTATGGTTACGGGGCAGCAGTCGAGCACCGTGAAATTAAAATTCGCGTAGCAGTTTTTGCCGAAGCGGGTAAATACGCCGTAGTCGAAATACACGGGCCCCTGCAAGAACAGTCCGGGCTGAGCGTCGGGAGCGAGCCGGGATAATATATCGCGCCTGAGCTCCTCCTCGTCCTCGTCGGTATCGTTGTATCTGCGGCTGAGCTTGTGCGCCTTCAGACGCAGCGCGGCCAGTTCCCTGTCGGACGGATCGTAGAGCATGCCTGCGAGCATACGCTCAAGCTGCGTTTTCACAGCTCCGCAATGACCTCACACTCAACAAGAGCGTCCTTGGGAAGCCTTGCGACCTCAACGCAGCTTCTGGAGGGGAAGGGCTCGGTGAAATACTGGGCGTAAATGCCGTTTACGAGGCCGAAATCGTTCATGTCCTTGATGAATACGGTGGTCTTCACGACCCTGGACATATCGCTTCCGGCTGCCTTGAGCAGTGCGGTGAGATTTTTGAACACCTGATGCGCCTGAGCCTCGACGCCCTCGGCCAGGATCCCGGTCGCGGGGTCGATGCCGACCTGACCAGAGGTGTATACGAGGCCTCCGGCGATCTGCGCCTGAGAGTAGGGGCCGAGGGCCGCGGGTGCGTTAACAGTGGATACGGTTTTCATTTCTTTTTCCTCCTTAATTATTTAAGCTCACTTCAAAACCCTTGTTGCCGAGCGCGCGCAGGAGCCTTTCTCCGTGCTCCTTGCCGCCGACCTCGCAGGATATGTGAACGTTTGTCTGATTGGGGTTGAGCCCCGCGCTGAGCCTGTCGTGCTCGACTGTGAGGATATTCGCGCCCTGCTCGGCTATGTCGTTTAAAAGCTTTACAAGGCTGCCGGGCTTATCGAGCAGCGTCGCCGTGAATCTCAGACGCCTGCTGCGCGCAACGAGGCCCTGGGCGATGACGCACTGTATGAAGCTCACGTCGATATTGCCGCCCGAGAGAAGGCATACGACCTTCTTGCCCTTGACGTCGACCTTGCCCTTGAGCACTGCCGCGACGGGCGTTGCGCCCGAGGGCTCGACTATCTGCTTGCAGCGCTCCATAAGCAGCAGTATTGCCTCGGATATCTCGTTGTCGTTTACCGTGACGACGTCGTCGGCATAGCGGTTTATAAGCTCCACCGTAATATCGCCGGGTGCCTTGACCGCAATGCCGTCGGCAATGGTTGAAACGCTGTCCGAGCTTATGTACCTTTTCTCACTGAAGGAGCGCGCTATCGCGTCCGCTCCTTCGGCCTGAACGCCGATGACCTTTACGCGGGGATTTATCTGCTTTATGCAGGCCGCAACGCCGGAAAGCAGTCCGCCGCCTCCGGCGGGAACGATAACGATGTCGGCCGTTGGCAGATCTCCGAGTATCTCAAGACCGAGCGTGCCCTGGCCTGCGATGACCTCGAGGTCGTTATACGGGTGCAGGAAGGTCGCGCCCTCCTCGTCGCAGACGCTGCACGCCATTGCATACGCGTCGTCATAGCAGTCTCCGTGCAGTATGACCTTCGCACCGTAGCCCTCGGTGGCCTGCACCTTGGCAATGGGAGCGCTCGCGGGCATGACTATGGTTGCGGGGATGCCGAATTTGTGGGCCGCGCAGGCAACGCCCTGCGCATGGTTTCCCGCGGAGGACGCAACGACGCTCTTAACGTCGCCGCGCCCGACCAGGGCCGCGATCTTGTTGCTCGCGCCGCGTATCTTGAACGAGCCGGTCTTCTGGCGGTTTTCGCATTTGAGATATATCTCTCCGCCTGTCATGGCGGAAAAGGTGGAGGACATATCGAGCTCCGTGTGATGAAGCATGTGCCTGAGCCTCTCGGCCGCAAGCTCAATGTCTTTAAGCTGTAGTTCCATCCGGATCACCTCTTTGCTTTTATATATAAATTCTACTTCATTCGGCCGGAATATACAAGAGCTTTGGACAAAAAATGTCCGCAACACGGGAACAAATTTTCAATATGTCCTTTCCGGAAGCACAAATGCTTTTCTAATCGCTCGCAGTGAGCCTGTCGACAAAGCTTTTCATTTCCCTGCGGCTGCGAAGACCTTTGCTCTGCTCGATTATAATGCCGCGCTGCGCCTCGTCGAGGGCGGAAAAATAGAGAAATGCGTCGGTATTGCGCATCAGCGCCATGCCGAGGCCGAGCGGCAGCTCTGTGTCCTTGCCTGTAGCCATAAATATCACCTCGGATATATTTTCCGCAGGGTGTTTGAAAAAATACGCCCCGCCGGGGCGTATTTTTTTCATCATGTATCAGCTTTTGTACGGCAGGGAGGAGAAATAGCTCGTGTCGGGCTGACCGCCGATGGTCCAGCCGGAGTCGGAGCGTGCTATGGGGATAGAGCCGGTGAAGCCGCCGTCGGTGATGAAGCTTATCACCGAGCTGCCGTCTGTAGATGTAAAGCGCAGGCGCGTTCCGACGGACAGAAGACTGCCGTTGGAGAGCGTTATGCTCTTTGTGGTCGTGACGTATGTAGTGTTGTTATCGAAAACGATATCGCCGGAGGCCTTGGCAAAGCTCTTATCCGACAGCGTATACACGCTTTTTACCGTGTAGGTGCCGAGAATATTCATCTCGGTATCCAGCACCAGCTTGCCGTCGGCAAAGTCCTTTATGAGTCCCGCTGCGCTGCTCTGACTGTCAAACAGCGCAAGGTGCAGCGGCTGACTGTCGCCAGCCGAATAGATCGCGGCGCAGGTGACGCTGTTCCCGCCGGCGTCGGCGCCGTCGATGTATATCTCGCGCACGCCGTCGCCGTCAAGATCGAACAGGCGGATGCTGTTTACGTCCTTTATGCCGGTCGAGACATCGCTCGTCTCGCCGCCGGCCTCGACGCTGAGCGTTATGATGCCCTGCTCGTCGGCCGAGGTACTGACAGTTTCGCTCCTGCCGTCGCCGTCGATATCGCCGCTGTAGGGCAGGCGGGAGGTGATGACGGTCCCGGTGCTGGCGTTGGGATCGGTGACCGTGACGGCGCCGTTTTCATCCAGCGAGAGCAGGCGGGCCTCACGGGTGCCGTCTGCGAGGCTGAAGCGCACGACCATGCCCGGCGTCGTGCCGCTGAGCTCGGCGTTTATCGCAAGCGCCGCGCCGTCGGACATATCGCTGCATGCGAGTATCTGCTTTACGATGTTATAGCTCTTTGAGCCAGCGTCGTAGCTTATCGTGTAAACGTCAAGATCGTAGACGCTGCCGCTGGCCGAGAGAAGCAGCGAGCTTATATCCTCCGATGCGGCGCTACCTAAAACGGTGAGATTGCTCTCCCTGTTCGCGGAGGCAAGCTCCACATTCACGTCGCCCTCCGTACCGTCGCGGTCGGACGAGGGGATGAAGGCCTTGTCTATAAGGTCGCCGAGCTCGGAGTAGGGCACGGTGAACTCGTAAAAGCCCGCCTCCGCGTCGGCTATCTCGCCGGGATTTGCGATTATTACGATACCCTCGGACGACAGGTACCAGTGACCGTCGGACACGAGCGACTTGACCGTCTCGGAATAGCCGGTGTTGAAGAACACGTCCTTATACTGCTCGTCCTCGTTGAAGGAGACGAGTATCTTTTCGGAAACGGTATTGACTATCTTTTCCTCGCTGCCGCCGAGGTCTGCGAGCCTGAGCTCCTCGCCGGTCTGCGCATTGAAGCTCGCACCGCTTATCTTCAGCGTGCTCTCAGTGCCGAGCGAGGCCCTGTCGACGACGCGCAGAGAGATAATGCCGCTGTCACAGCGCGCGGTCCTTATCGTGCGGCTCATGGAAAACTCGCTGAGCCCCGCGGCCGTGCCGTCGCCTTTGTTCTGCGTGTACAGTCCGTAGTTTTCCTGATAGACCGCGGTCGTGTATTCCGCCTCCATGGACCTGAGGCTTTCGTTTATCCTGTCCGCCGCTTCACTGCGCTCGGGCATGAAAACGGTGGGGGACATGTACCAGACATTGCCCTCGCCCGATTCGGTCGTCATCTCAATGACAACGTCGCCGCCGCAGCTTCCGGCGTTGGCGTTAATGATCCTGTGGTCCTCCGTTACGGTGATGTCTACGCGCGCATTGTTTGAAAAATCATCGGTGAAGGATTTGGCGGCAAGTATGTTGAGGTCCTTGTCGTATATGCAGACGCTGTAGCCGATATCGGCTCTTTCCGTGCTCTCGGCCTTGTCGCCTGCAAAATCAAAATGAATGACCGTGCCGGCCTCGATGGCGGCCTTGTCCGTGCCCTCGACCGAGTCCGAGCCCTCGTCGGTGCCGACGGAGACTGTGAAAACGTCGTTTGCCAGCATCGTTATATACACGCCGCATTCGCGCTCTTTTTCGCCGCTGTCCTTTTTGCCGCAGGCGCAAAGAGATACGACGCAGCACAGCGCCAGTGCCAGGACCATGAATTTACGCATAATATCAACTCCATTCGCTGCGATTATATCATGGCGGAGCTTTAAAATCTACTGCCCGGATAATTGTTTATAAAAACGTAAAAAAATCCCCCCGTCAGAGACGGGGGGAGAGAGGTGTGTGCTTATTCGTGGTGACCGTGAGCGGGATAGTGGACGTGCAGCAGATCGTGAGCTCTGCCGCGCAGGAGGGCGTAAACTCCGTCGAGCGCGGTGTTCTGCTCGGACGAGCGCAGCGTGCACCTCTCGTCGGCGTTGAATATGCCGGCATTGCGCACCTTTTTCTGATCGAGGCAGGCCTCGGGCTGACCGCCGCCGCCTATGCAGCCGCCGGGGCAGGCCATGACCTCGACGAAGTGGAAGAACTCCTCGCCGCTCTCGATCTTTTCGATGAGCTTGTCGGCGTTGCCCAGACCGTTGGCAACGGCTATCCTCAGCGTGAGATCGCCGGCCTTGAGCTCGAAGGCCTTGATGCCGTCAAGACCGCGCACGCCGCATTCCGCGACCGTGGCTATCTGCTCGGAGGTGACCGTTCCGAGGACGTGGCGTATGACGGCCTCCGTTACGCCGCCCGTAACGCCGAAGATGACGCCCGCGCCGGTATATTCGGCGAAGGGATCGTCGGGCTGAGTGTCGGGCAGATGGGCAAAGTCGATGCCGGCTTCCTTTATCATCCTCGCAAGCTCCTGGGTGGTGAGCACGAGGTCGATGAGCTTTTCGCCCTCCTTGACAAGCTCCGGACGCGCGGCCTCGGCCTTTTTGGCCGTGCAGGGCATTATCGCGACCGAGTACAGCTCGTCGTCGGTGTAGTACTGCCGCAGTATCGCGCCGAACATTTCCATCGGCGAGCCGCAGGTCGATACCTGAGGCATCATATGCGGATGGCGGTTTTCAACATGCTTTATCCAGCCGGGGCAGCAGGAGGTGAACATGGGAAGCTTCGCGCCGGTCTGGAGCTTGTTCATGAACTCCGCCGACTCCTCCATTATCGTAAGGTCTGCCGACAGCGAGGTGTCGAAGACGTAGTTCACGCCGAGCATCTTGAGCGCCGTCGTGATCTTGCCCATGACAGGCTGCGAGGCCGGAAGGCCGAACTCCTCGCCGATGCCGACGCGCACAGCGGGCGCGACCTGCACCGCGACCTTCTTGGTGGGGTCGTATATCGCCGTCCAGAGCTTGGATATCTCGTTTTTGATAACGATCGCGCCGGTGGGGCACACGGCCGCGCACTGGCCGCAGCCGACACATTCGGTGTCCGCGAGCTTATTCTCAAAGCCGCAGGAGATGTAGCTTTCGATGCCGCGCTCGGCAAAGTCGATGGCGTGGACATTCTGCACCTCCGAGCACATCCTCACGCACTTGCCGCAGAGTATGCACTTTGAGGGATCGCGCACGATGGACAGGGAGGAGTTGTCTATCGGAAGCTTCGGATAGTCGATGGGGAAGCGTATATTCGAGATATTGTAGCGCTTTGCGTAGGACTGGAGCCTGCACTTTTCGGACTTTTCGCAGGTCGTGCAGTCCGAGCGGTGTCCGGCAAGCAGGAGCTCGAGGATGAGCTGGCGCTGCTTTCTCACGCGGGCGGAGTTGGTGCTGACGACCATGCCGTCCTTGGGGATCATCGTACACGCCGCCTCAACGCCGCCGCGGCCGTTTTCTATCACGCACAGGCGGCAGCCGCCGTATATCGAAAGGCTCTCGCAGTAGCAGAGATTGGGGATGTCGATATGATGCTTCAGGGCGACCTCGAGGACGTTGCGTTCATTTTCAAATTCACAGCTGATGCCGTCTATGATCATGCTCTTCATATCGTCATACCTCCTTTATTGCATGCTTCGGGCAGCCGAGCTTACATTCACGGCACTTTACGCATCTTTCGGGGTCGATCGTATGCGGCTTGCGCAGCTCGCCCGTTATGGCGCCGACGGGACAGTTGCGCGCACATTTCGTACAGCCGATGCACAGCAGCGGGTCTATCCACATCGTGCACAGGCTGCGGCATACGCCGGCCGGACATTTCTTGTCGACTATATGCGCAAGGTACTCGTCCTTAAAATATTTGATCGTGCTCAGAACGGGGTTCGGAGCGGTCTTGCCGAGGCCGCACAGCGAGCAGTTCTTGACTACGCTCGCAAGATCCTGGAGCAGGTCGAAGTCCTCCATGGTACCGCCGCCGTGGGTTATGCGCTCGAGTATGGCGAGTATCTTGGGCGTGCCCTCGCGGCAGGCGGCGCACTTGCCGCAGGATTCCTTCTTGGTGAAGTTCATGAAGAAGCGGGCTATCTCGACCATGCAGGTATCGTCGCTCATGACGACGAGGCCGCCAGAGCCGATGATCGCGCCTATCCTCTTTGTGAGATCGAAGTCGAGCGGCAGATCGAGGTGCTCCTCTGTCAGGCAGTTGCCGGAGGGGCCGCCTATCTGAACGGCCTTGAAGTTGCCGTTTTTGACGCCGCCGCCGATCTTGAAGATTATGTCTCTGAGCGTCGTGCCCATCGGGACCTCGATAAGGCCGGTGTGATTGATATTGCCGGTCAGCGCGAAGGCCTTGGTGCCGGTGCTGTTATCCGTGCCGATGCTGCGGTACCATGCCGCGCCGCGCTCGATGATGGGAGCGACGTTTGCAAAGGTCTCGACGTTGTTGAGCGAGGTCGGCGCGTCGAACAGGCCCTTGTCGACGCTTCTGGGCGGCTTTGTTCTGGGCATGCCGCGTCCGCCCTCTATCGAGGCCATCAGCGCCGAGCCCTCGCCGCAGACGAAAGCGCCCGCGCCGCGGTTTATGTGGATCCTGAAGTTCTTGCCCGAGCCGAGTATGTTCTCGCCGAGTATGCCGTGCGCCTCGTCGTCGGCTATGGCCATCTTAAGGCGCTCGACGGCCAGCGGATACTCCGCGCGGACGTAGATGTAGCCCTCCTCGGAGCCGGTAGCAATGCCGGCGATTATCATGCCCTCTATCATCCTGTGGGGGTCGCCCTCCATGATGGAGCGGTCCATGAACGCGCCGGGGTCGCCCTCGTCGCCGTTGCAGATTATGTATTTGACCGGCGCGTCCTTGTGGGCGGCGACCTGAGCCCATTTCTTGCCGGTCGGGAAGCCCGCGCCGCCTCTGCCGCGCAGTCCGGATGCGCTTATCTCGTCGATTATCTCCTCGGGCGTCATTTCAAACAGCGCCTTTTCAAGCGCCGAATAGCCGCCGACTGCGATATACTCCTCGACGTTTTCCGCGTTTATATGTCCGCAGTGCTCGAGCGCTATGCGGGTCTGCTGCTTGTAGAAGGGGATATCCTCCTGCTTTACGTAGCTCTTGCCGTCCTCGTGGTACACAAGGCGGTCTATGATCTCGTCGTTGAGGATAGTTTTTTCAACGATATCCTCACAATCGTCGACCGTGACCTTGATATAGAGAAGCCCCATCGGCTCTATGCGCATCAGAGGTCCCATCTGGCAGAAGCCGTGGCAGCCGCTGTGCTTGAGTCCTACGGATTTATCATGACTTTCGTGCTGGAGGCTTACGTCGACGCGCAGCCCGCGCTTTTCCATGAGCTGCTTCATCTTATCATAGACCTTCAGCGAGCCGCCGGCCACACAGCCGGAGCCGGCGCAGATAACGACCTGTTTGTTCTGGCAGGCAAGCGCCTTTTTGAACTCCTCGCGGCAGTCTATAAGCTGCTGTCTGCTTTCAATTCTCATTTCATCTCCGCCTCCCTTATCTGATGGATTATCTCATATGCCTTTTCGGAGGTCATAGAGGCGTGAACGACGTCGTTGATGGTACACACGGGAGCAAGTCCGCAGGCGCCCAGACAGGAGACGCGCTCGATGGTGAACAGTCCGTCCTCGGACATGTGATCGCCGGGCTTCATGCCCGTAAGAGCGTAAATGGTCTCCTGGACGTCGTCGACCTTTCTGACGTGACAGGCAGTGCCGTTGCATATCCTGATGATATACTTGCCCTTTTCCTTCAGCGAGAAGTTTTCATAGAAGGTCGCGACGCCGTATATCTCCGCCTCGCTCTCGCCGACCTTTTCGGCGATATAGCGCAGCGCTTCCTCGGGCAGGAAGTTATATTTTGCCTGAACATCCTGCATGATTGAAATGACATGGGTCTTATCGCAGCCATACTTTTCCAATACGTCGTCGATAAAGCCATAATCGACCTTTACCAATAGTATCATCCTTTCTATACTTTTTAATTTCACTCTTCCACTTTTGGTATATATCTTGCTGAGTTTAATTATATGGAATAACTTTTTGACTGTAAAGAATAAATATTTTTTTGCCGATTCGGCTTTGAGACGGGCGAGGATGGAGCCGCTCGGCGGAAAATGATAATTTTGTAACAATACATGCAAAGGCACGGACGCAGTTTGGGCAACATGACGATAAAAATCGAGGCGAATGATGCATTTCACATAAAAAGCAGGATGAAATTATGCAAAATGACAAATATTTAACACTAAAATTTTTTGTTGTAATTTGGTGATAATTGCTTGACATTTTTTCGACTTTGACTATAATTAAAACATAAACTGTCTCATGTGAGACAAAAAAACGGAGGAAGCCATGAAGCTCAGCCCCGCACAGCTCACGACGCTTCGGCATACGGGCATTTTTTATGCCGTTCCGATGTCGACGATAGAAAAGATCGTCGCCTCGCCCGACTGCGAGCTGAAAAGCTACAGTAAGGGTCAGCTCATATACGGCAGGACGGAGTTTTCCCGGAGCCTCGGCGTCGTGCTCTCGGGAAGCCTCAGGGTCATGAAGGGCAACGCCGGAGGACATGCCATGATAATGAGCACGCTCGGCACGTCCTCGCTGTTCGGCGCGGCGGCGCTGTTTAACAACGAAAGCGAGTACGCGACGGACATAACGGCCCTGAGCGATGCGCAGATCGTGTTTTTCACGCAGCGCCTTGTCCGCCGCATGCTGCGCTTTGACCCGCAGATAGCCGACAACTATATTAAATATCTCTCCGAGAGGATTCTGTTTTTAAACAGGAAGCTGTATTTTCTCAGCTCCGGCACCGCCGAGCAGCGCCTCGCCGGCTTTCTGCTGGATAATTTTCCGGAGAGAGAGGCGGCGGAGCTCCCGATGCCGCTGAGCAAGCTTTCGCTCGCCCTCAACGTCTCGCGAGCCTCGCTGTACCGCGCCTTTGACGCGCTCGCCGAGGACGGGGCAATATCGAGGGACGGAAAAAGCGTCTGTGTAAATAATGCCGAAAGGCTCAAAAAATATATCTTATGAGGTGAAAAAATGAAAAAGCTTATATCACTTGTCCTTGCTGTGCTCATGCTCGCGTGCCTGTTTACAGGCTGCGCGAAGGACGACCCCGCGCCCGCGGAGACTCCGGCCGCGTCAGAGGAGCCCGCGACCATACGCGTCGGCGCGATGACCGGCCCCACCGCGATGGGCATGGTAAAGCTCATGGACGAAAGCGATAAGGGCGAAAGCGCAAACAAATACGAGTTTACGCTCCAGACCGAGGCCACGGCCTTTGCCCCGGCGCTCACCAAGGGCGAGATAGACATCGCGGCGGTACCGGCAAACCTGGCCTCCGTTCTGTACAATAACACCGACGGCGGCGTGAAGGTGCTTGCCGTATGCGCGACCGGCGTTCTGTACATCGTCGAGCGCGGCGACAGTATAAACAGCCTTGCAGATCTCGCCGGCAAGAAGCTCTACGCCACAGGCGAGGGCGCGACGCCCGAGTTTGCGCTGCGCTATCTTCTCAAGGCAAACGGCCTTGAGGGCGACAAGGCGCCCGAGATCCAGTGGTGCGCGGACACGACCGAGGCGCTGTCCTACATAAGCAGCGACGAAAACGCGGTCGCGATGCTGCCGCAGCCCTTTGTCACAGCGGCTCAGAGCAAGGTCGAGGGCCTGAAGGTCGCCCTTGATCTCGATGAGGAGTGGCAGAAGGCAAACGACGGCGCGTCCATGGCCACCGGAGTTATCGTCGTGCGCAGCGAGTTTGCAGAAAAATATCCGCAGCAGGTCGAGCAGTTCATGCAGGAGTATGCCGCGAGCGTCAAATATGTCAACGAGAACACCGAGCAGGCCGCGGAGCTTATCGGCAATTACGAGATCGTAAAGGCTCCCATCGCGCTCAAGGCGCTGCCGTACTGCAATATATGCTGCCTCACGGGAGACGAGCTCAAGGAATGTCTCGGCGGCTATCTTGAGGCGCTTTACGATATGAATCCGCAGTCGGTCGGCGGCAAGCTGCCCGACGACGGCCTGTACTATGCGGCAAAATAACAGGCTCGGCAAGGCGCTTGCAGTAGCCTTTGCGCTGCTGCTCTGGCAGCTGGCCGCAAAGGCGGTCGACCAGAGCATACTGCTCGTGTCGCCCGTTGACGTGGTCGTGCGCATGACGGGCATATGGCGCGTCGAGGGCTTTCTGTCCTCGATATGGTTCAGCTTCCGCCACATCGCGGGCGGCTTCCTGCTCGCGCTTGCGGCGGGAGCCGTGCTCGCGGCGCTGTCCGGGCGCTTTGCCTGGATAGAGACGGCGCTGTGGCCGTTCATGATAACGGTCAAGACCGTGCCGGTCGCGTCCTTTGTCGTCATATGCCTTATATGGCTGTCGGCGCAGAATCTCTCCGTCTTCATATCCTTTCTCATCGTTCTGCCCGTCGTTTACGGAAATGTGCTCGAGGGCATAAAAAGCGAGGACAGGAAAATGCTCGAGCTCGGCCGTGTATTCGGCATGCCGCTGCATAAGCGTATACTTTATATACATATGCCGCAGCTCAAGCCCTTTATACTCTCCGCCTGCGCATCGTCGCTGGGCATGTCCTGGAAGGCCGGCGTCGCGGCCGAGATCATAGGAACGCCCGACGGCTCGATAGGCAAGCAGCTTTACTATGCCAAGATCTACCTCGACACCGACGATCTTCTGTGCTGGACGGTCATCATCGTCATCATAAGCGTTGCGTTCGAGAAGCTCTTCATGCTGCTCGTGCGCGCATTTTACGCGAGACTGGAGCGTGCGTGATGGAGCTTGTAAACATAAGCAAGAGCTTCGGGGACAACGAGGTGCTGCGCGGCCTCAGCCTCGACGTCCCCGAGGGCGGCCGTATTCTCATAACAGCGCCCTCCGGCAGGGGAAAGACCACGCTCCTGCGCATAATGATGGGGCTTGAAAAGCCCGATTCGGGCGAGATAAGGGATATCCCCCGCCGTCAGGCGGCCGTCTTCCAGGAGGACAGACTGCCGGAGGAGTTCACGCCCGTGAGCTGTGTTAAAATGGTCGCGGCCCGCGGCGTGACAAAGGAGATGATACGCTGCCATCTCGCGCTCGTCGGGCTCGAGGGGCATTGCGATAAGCCGGTGTCCCAGCTCTCCGGCGGCATGCGCCGCCGCGTCGCGATAGTGAGGGCGGTGCTCAGCGGCGCGCAGACGCTTTACCTCGACGAGCCCTTCACCGGCCTTGACGAGGAGACGAAAAGGCGCGTGGTAAGCTATATTCTGAGCAGCTGCGGGGGCAGGACCATCATAGCGGTGAGCCACTGCGCCGCCGACGCAGAGCTGCTTAAGGCAAAAGAGATCCGTATCTGACAAAACGGATCTCTTTTTTCATATTCTCATATAAAATTATTACGGCCGGAGCTCTTATGGCTCCGGCCGCTTTGAAGGGGGGTGTAGCATATGTTCGTTAACAAGGAAATAGTTAGGAAGGGAGAATTATATACATGTGGCTTAAGCTGTATAGCTTACGACAGATTACAATGAAACTAACGAACATACTTACGAGGCGTTATGAAAGCCTACACGCGGATTATAGCATATTTCACGCACTTGTCAATACAAAAATATAAATATATTAATACAAAATCTCATGATTGTCGCAAATGTATCAAAATTTTTGAATATCATCGCGTTTTTCGTGCTTGATGCATATGCGCCTGTACACAAAAAGCCCTATAAGGCTTATGAGCAGCGTCGCGGCGAAGACCGCAGCGGCAAACCAGTAGTTTGACGTGCCCAGCGCGTCGCCGCCGACCGTCGAGGTGACGATCGCCGGAAGCCTGCCCAGCGAGCAGATAAGGAGCCAGACCGTGAACTTTATATCGGTAAGTCCCGCGAAATAGCACAGCAGGTCCTTCGGCGTTCCGGGGATCATGAATATCACGAAGAATATGAAATCGCGCTTCGGCGTCGTCTTAAGGAATTTTATGCTCCGGAGCTTCTCCTCGGGGAAGAACACCTCTACGAGCGGCACGCCGAAGCGGCGCACGAGCAAAAACACCATAATGCTGCCGAGCGTTGACGCGGCGATGCACAGCAGCGTGCCCTCAACCGCGCCGAAGGCGTATCCGGCGGCTATCTCAAACGGCTCGCCGGGAAGCACGGCTATGACGATCTGCAGGAGCATCATGCCCACATAGGCAAAGCGGCTCATGACCCCGCCGTCGTTTACCCATTGGCGGAACCTTTCCGGCTCGGACGCAAAGCTCACGAGAGGCACGCCCACGAGCCATATTATGAGAGCCGCCGCAATAAGGGCGAGAGCTATCGCCGCTGCTCCAACGCGCTTTTTCTGCTTGTCTGTGAGATGTTTTTTCATTTTCTGAGAATAAGTCCGGAGGCCCGGACATATCATAACCGGGGTGATCGAATATGAATATCAGGCGGAAAAGGCTCATAGCGAGCCTTGCCCTGCCGCTTGCCGTCGGCGGGCTTTCGGGGCTTATCACAAAGGACGACGTGATAATGTTCCGGCTGCTGGAAAAGCCGCCGCTCGCACCGCCGGGCTGGCTGTTTCCCCTCGTGTGGACGCTGCTTTATATACTGATGGGCCTTGCGGCCTACAGGGTATGGATATCCGCTGCGCCGCCGGGGGAAAAGAGGCTCGGCGCGGTCTGCTACGCGCTCTCGCTCGCTTTCAATTTCGGCTGGCCGGTGATCTTCTTTACCCTGGATAAATATCTCGCGGCATTTATCTGGCTGTGTCTGCTGTGGGTCATTGTGCTCCTGACGACCGTACGATTCCGCAGGCTTGACGGCAGAGCCGGAGCGCTCATGCTGCCCTATCTTCTGTGGGTGACGTTCGCGGGATATCTGAATCTCGGCGTTTATCTGCTCAACTGACGCATTTTATCCACGCGCTCCCTGAGAGCTTCGATGAATATCGCGGCGTCAAGGCTGTAGGTCATGCCGTCAAAGCCGCGGGCAAAGCCCTCGACGACGCCGTCCGCCGTGCCGGTGAACAGGATGCTTTTCTTGCCTGCCGCGCGGCAGGCGTTTATTATGCGGTCGAGCGCCGCCTGAAACACGGGATTTGAAAAGTCGCCCGGAAGACCCATGGAAATGGACAGATCGAAGGGGCCTACGAATATGCCGTCAACGCCGTCGAGAGCAGCGATCTCCTCGATCGACTCAAGCGCGCCGACCGTTTCGCACTGCGGTAGGATGAGCGTTTCGGCGTTAAAATGAGCCATCGTTTCGGGCACGCCGCCAAGGCCGTCAAAGCCCCAGCCGTCCTTGCGCGAGGGGCAGAAGCCGCGCTGGCCGACAGGGTAGTAGCGGGCGTAGGATATTATATCCCTTACCTGCCCGGCATCAGTCACGTTGGGTATGATAAGCCCCTGAGCGCCGACGTCGAGCAGCTTGAGTATGGCCGGGCGGCTTATCTCGCGCACGCGGCACAGAGCGCTGAGCCCGGCGTTTTCGGCCGCGCGTATGAGTCTCGCACTCGTCTCGGCCTCGACGGGGGAGTGCTCGTTGTCGATGATGACGAAGTCTATTCCCGTGCGGCCGGCGCACTCCATGAGATATTCGCTTGCGGTGTCGAAGAATATGCCGATGGGCCTTTCGGCGTTATCCAGCTTCTTTTTGAGCATATTGTTCATAAATATCATCCCTTTTATGATTATTATAATAATATAAGGCCATTATACAAACATTTTACACGATTTCAAGTTGTAAATTGTTAATTTAAATGATATCATCAGGATATCAAGATATAAGAGGTCATACATATGAGTGAGTTTTCGAGAGAATACCTTGAGCTGCTGGCGGAAAAATACCCGGATGAGGCCGCCGTCTGCTCCGAGATAATCAATCTCCGCGCGATACTCGCCCTGCCGATGGGCACGGAGCACTTCATAAGCGATCTGCACGGCGAGTACGAGGCCGTGCGTCATATACTCAATAACTGCTCCGGAGTTATTCTGGAGAAGGTGCTGCGCCTTTTCGAGCCGGAGATAGGCGAGGAGCGCTGCCGCGGCCTGTGTACGCTCATCTATTACCCGCACGAGAAGCTCAGCGCCATGCGCGAGTCGGGCGAGTATACGCACGATAAGCTCAAAAGCGTCCTCACCATGCTGCGCACCCTGGCCGAGACGCTTTCAAGCAAATACACGCGCAGCTATGTTCGCAAGCAGATGCCGCAGAAGTGGAGCTTTGTGCTCGACGAGCTGCTGCACATGCAGCGCGACGAGTATTCAAACCAGGTGCGCTATCACGATGCGATACTGGAATCGATCATATCCACCGGCGCCGCCGACGACGTCATTGCCGCGCTGTCGGATGTGATAAAGCGCCTGGCCGTCGACAAGCTGCACATAGTCGGCGATATATTCGACCGCGGCCCGGAGCCGGCGCGCCTGCTCGACGCGCTCATGGAGCATCCGAACATCGACCTGCAATGGGGAAACCACGACATACTCTGGCTGGGCGCGGCCTGCGGGAGCCCGGCCTGCATATTCACCGTGCTGAGGATATCCCTCGATTACGGCAACGCGAACCTTCTCGAGCGGCGCTACGGCATAACGCTCCAGCCGCTGTATGATTTCACGCGCAGATACTACGGCGAGGTCACGAAGGAAAACGTCAGCATCGCGCTCAACACCCTCGGCTTCAAGCTCGAGGGCAGGGTCATCCTGCGCCATCCGGGCTACGGCATGAACTCCCGCCTCATGCTCAGCCGCTGCGACTTTGACAACGGCACGGTCATCCTCGACGAGGGCGTGTTCCCCCTGAACACGGATAAGTGGCCGACCATCGACCGCAGCGATCCCTACAGTCTGAACGACGACGAGCTCGACCTGATAAACGAGTACGTTATGCTCTTCCGCGAAAGTCAGTCGCTGCGCCGCCACATGGACTTCATCTACCGCGTCGGCAGCACCTACCTGTGCTGCAACGGCAACCTTCTGTATCACGGCTGCATACCGATGACCGAGGACGGCGAGTTTGCGCGCGTGCGCCACGGCGGCGTGTGGTACTCCGGCAAGAGCCTGATGGATTATTCCGACATGGTCGTCAAAAACGCCTGGGTAAAGCACGACGAGTCTGCCCTGGACATGATGTGGTACCTCTGGTGCGGAAACGACAGCCCCTTCTCGGGCCGCGTGTTCCACACCTTCGAGCGCGGCGTCGTGGACGATCAGAGCACCTGGGAGGAGCCCAAAAACCCGTACTTCAGCTTCTGGGAGGACGAGAGAGTCGTCGGCATGATCCTCTCCGAGTTCGGCCTCGACCCCGAAAAGGGACATATAATAAACGGACATACTCCCGTGAAGGCCAAAAAGGGCGAAAGCCCGATCAAGGCGGGAGGCAGGCTGTTCATAATCGACGGCGGCTTCTGCGAGGCGTTCCGGAAGACCACGGGCACCGCCGGCTACACGCTCGTCTTCAACTCCCACGGACTGCGGATAAAGTCGCACAAGCCCTTTGAGGGCGTCGCCGCGGTCATCGACGAAAACGCCGATATCGAGTCCGAGGCCGTGCTGGTCGAAAGCTTCGAGCGCCGCCGCTATATCGCCGACTGCGACAGCGGAGCGCACATGCGACGCAGGATAGAGGCCCTTGAAAGCCTCCTTGCAGCCTATCGCTCGGGCGCTTTTCAGAGCCGCTTTGACACAGCCGCGGAGACGTTCATATCCGGCGGCCAGGCGAAGTAATAATAATTAATAATGAAAAAGGAAAGTGCAGTTCATTCTGCACTTTCCTTTTGCTTATGTATCGATTCAGACTCTTTTCCACTTCGCGCCGTTGGGGATGTCGGTGATCTCTATTCCCTGAGCCCTGAGCTCGTCGCGGATACGGTCGGCCTCGGCGAAGTTTTTGGCCTTCTTCGCGTCGGCGCGCGCTTTGAGAAGCGCCTCGATCTCGGCGCTCTGCTCTCCGGATTCGGAGATGACGGCAAACTCGCCGGTCCCGGAAACGGCCTGCTTTTTGAGCTCTTCGCGCCGGGCATCGGCCTTTTCGATGAGACTGAGGCTCAGAACGCGGTCGAAATCGGCGATGACTGCGAGCTTGGTATCGTCGTTCGTGCCGTATTTGAGCACGTCGTAGAGCGCCGTTACGGCCAGCGAGGTATTGAGGTCATTGTCCAGCGCCGCGGAGAATCTGGCCTTGAGCGCGGCGAAGGCGTCCCCGTCAACGGGCTCGCCCGCGGGCCTGAGCGCCGCGATGCGGTTTATGAGCTTGTTGTATGCGCCCTGCGCGTTGTCGAGGTTTTCCCAGCTGAAAACGAGCGACTTGCGGTAGTGGCTCTGCAGGCAGAACAGACGGTAGGCGAGGGGGTCGTAGCCCTTCTCCTCGAGGAGGGAAACGGTGAGGAACTCGCCCTTGCTCTTGCTCATCTTGCCGGAGTTCGTGTTCAGATGCAGAACGTGCATCCAGTAGTTGCACCACTTGTGGCCGAGGTAGGACTCCGACTGCGCGATCTCGTTGGTGTGGTGCGGGAAGGCGTTGTCTATGCCGCCGCAGTGTATATCCAGATCCTCGCCGAGGTGCTTCATGGATATGCCGGAGCACTCGATGTGCCAGCCGGGATAGCCCACGCCCCAGGGGGAGTCCCACTTGAGCGCCTGATCCTCAAACTTGGACTTGGTGAACCAGAGCACGAAGTCGTTTTTATTGCGTTTGTTTGTGTCCTCCTCGACGCCCTCGCGCACGCCGACGTCAAGATCCTCGGCGTTGAAGTCGTTGAAGATGTAGTAGCGCTCGAGCTTTGAGGTGTCAAAATACACGTTGCCGCCGGCAAAGTAGGCGTAGCCGGTGTCCATGAGCTTCGAGATTATCCTGATATACTCGTCGATGCAGTTGGTCGCGGGCTCGACGACGTCGGGGGCCTTGATGTTGAGCTTTGCGCAGTCGGAGAAGAAGGCATCGGTGTAGAATTTGGCTATCTCCATGACGGTCTTGTGCTCGCGCTTTGCGCCCTTGAGCATCTTGTCCTCGCCCTCGTCGGCGTCGCTGGTGAGGTGGCCGACGTCGGTGATGTTCATGACGCGCTTGACATTATATCCCGCGTAGCGCAGGTATTTTTCCAGCACGTCCTCCATGATATACGAGCGCAGGTTGCCTATATGCGCAAAGTGATACACCGTCGGGCCGCAGGTGTACATCTTGACTATGTCGGGATGATTGGGGACGAAGTCCTCCTTTTTTCTCGTCGCGGAATTATAAAGCTTCATATTATACTCCTTCTGAAAAAATAAAGCCTCCCATGGCCTTGACCATGAGAGGCGCAGCTTACGCGGTTCCACTCTCTTTTGTAGCTTTCGGGCCTTAACGCGGCATACGCGGAGGCATTTCCTCCTCCGAGGCTCCCGGATGCATTTCCTTCCCGTCACCGCAGCCGCGCTCTCAGCTAACGCACGGCATCTCTGGATGGGTGAGAGGAGAAGTACTTCTTCCGTTCAGCGCCAATAGAATATTACCATTGCCGATGATTTGTGTCAAGCGCTGTGCTTGAACACGCCGAGGTTTTTTGCGAAGTATTCGGCGCCGGAATACAGAGTCGTTGCAAGTATCAGCACCCAGCACACGACCGCGACCGTCTTCGGCGCGGGGAACCAGGCCTGGGTCGCGACGATGAGTATGCCGAGGGCGACCATAGTAACGCCGGTCTTTATCTTGCCCGACCACGCAGCGGCAATGACTATGCCCTGCTCGACGGCCAGCAGCCGCAGACCGGAAACGCCGAATTCGCGCAGCAGAACGACGGCGACGACCCAGCCGGGCATGAGCCCGACCTCGACAAAATAGCACATGGCCGACAGCACGAGCATTTTATCCGCCAGAGGATCCATGAACTTGCCGAAATCGGTGACAAGATCATATTTTCTCGCTATCCTGCCGTCGACGAGATCGCTCAGGCACGCGAGTATGTAAACCACAAGCGCCAAATACGGAAGCTCGAGGTACAAAAGCAGCATAAATACCGGAACGAGAATTATTCTGCCGATGGTGATTTTGTTGGGTAGGTTCATTGATCATTCCTCCTGACCGATAAGATTTCCGTCGTCGGAAACGGCGGTGATGCGTACATTGACTATCTGCCCCTCGCCGCCGCGGCCGGTGAAGAACACAAGCCCGTCGATATCCGGCGAATCGTAGCAGCTGCGGCCGATCCACACGCCGTCCTCGTCATGGTCGGTGCATATGACGGGCAGAACTCTGCCGACGAGCGAGGCCGCAAAATCGTCCATTATCCTCGCCTGGATATCCATGATGAGCTCCGCGCGGCGCTGCGCCTCCTCGAAGGGGACGTGCTCCATCTTCGCCGCCGGCGTGCCCTCCTCGGGGGAGAAGGGGAAAACTCCGGCGCGCTCGATCTTTGCCTCGAGCAGGAAGCCGCACAGCTCCTCGAACTCGGCCTCGCCCTCTCCGGGCAGACCGGAGATAAGGCTCGTGCGCAGAACGAGGCCGGGGATGCGCTGCCGAAGGGTCGCAAACAGCCTGCGTATATCCTCGCCCGTGCCGTGCCGGTTCATGGCTTTGAGTATTTTATCGTTTATATGCTGTATGGGGATATCGAGATATTTTACGATCTTGGGATTTGACGCTATCTCGTCGATGAGCTCGTCGTCGAACTGGTCCGGATAGGTGTAGTGCAGCCTTATCCACTCGACGCCGTCTATCTCGCTTATCCTGCGGCATAGCTCGGCAAGGCAGCGCCTGCCGTAGAGATCGGTGCCGTAGCGCGTTATATCCTGCGCGATGACGATGATCTCCTTGACGCCGTGCTGCGCCAGCTCGCGCGCCTCCCCGACGACGTTCTCCAGCTCCCTGGAGCGGTACCTGCCGCGTATGTACGGTATCGCGCAGAAGGCGCAGAAGTTATCGCAGCCCTCGGCGATGCGCAGATAGGCCCAGGAGGGGCCCGTGCTCACGACGCGGGGTATCTCGTCTACAGGGGCGCTGTTGTCGGCAAAAAGGCTCACGGGCTTTTCCTCAAAGACGGCGTCGAGCGCCTGCACTATATCGCCGAAGCTCCCGACACCGAGTATGGCGTCGACCTCCGGCAGCTCCTGCGTCACGGCGGCGCGGTAGCGCTCCGTGAGGCAGCCGGTGACGATGATCTTTCCGAGCCTTCCCTCGGCCTTGAGCCTTGCCATTTCAAGGATGCTGTCTATCGCTTCGCTTTTCGCGGCGTCTATAAAGCCGCAGGTGTTGATTATGACCGCGTCGGCGCCCTCCGGAGAGGGGGCGAGCGCGTAGCCCGCTTCGCTGAGCAGATACAGCATCTGCTCGCTGTTGACAAGATTTTTCGCACAGCCCAGAGAGATCAGGGCAATAGTCCTATCCATTCAGTAATCACCTTGAGTGTCAAATTCATTGAGCGCGTGCTTTATCTGGTCCCATGAGTAGCCGCGCCGGAACAGCGCGTCCGAGACCTTTTTCACCTGCGCACTGTCGCCGGGATCGGAGAGCCTTGAGCGGATAAAGCGCTCAAGATACGCGTCCTGCTCCGGCATCTGCGTCATGACCCCGTCCCACAGCTCGCGCGGAACGCCGTGACGCCGCAGCTCCTGCCTTATGCGCGAGGCGCCGTAGCCCTTGGCGGCATAGTGACGCACGACGCTTTCCGCGTACTGCGCGTCGTCTATGAGCCCCATACGGCACAGCCAGTCGGCACATTCCTCGGCGTTTTCGGGCGTTTCGCCCTTTTCGACGAGCTTTTTCCTGAGCTCCTCCCGCGATACGGGACGGGCGTTTACTATCCGCAGCGCCCGCGCCTTGGCCATGGCAAGGCCCGAGGCCGAGACGAGCTCCTTATATTCGTCCTCACTGAGCTCCATGCCGGAGCGGACAAAGCGCTCGGTCATGACGCCGAGGCTCGTCTTCAGCTCCGTGCCGTCGGAGAATATGAGCGTGAAGCGCTCGGGCGAGGTCTGCTTTATCTCGCGCAGCGTCACGTTCGTCAGCCTTCAAAATCGTCGGCGGAGACGTCCACGGCGCGGCCGGCCGCCTGCGCGGCCTTGCGGGCCTGCGGGCTCATGAGCTTATACGCGTTGTCGCGTATCTGCTGCTCGATGCTCGCGCTTATCTCGGGATTTTGCAGCAGGTATTCCTTCACTGCGTCTCTGCCCTGGATGCGCTGCTCGCCGACGGTGAACCATGCGCCGGCCTTGTCGATTATCTCGAGCTTTACGCCGAGATCGACGATCTCGCCGACCTTGGAAATGCCCTCGCCGTACATGATGTCAAACTCCGCCTCCTTGAACGGGGGAGCGCACTTGTTTTTTATGACCTTCGCCCTCGTGCGGTTGCCGATCATCTCGCCGCCGACCTTGAGGGTCTCTATCCTGCGCACGTCTATGCGCACAGAGGCGTAGTATTTGAGCGCAAGACCGCCGGGCGTGGTCTCGGGATTGCCGTACATCACGCCTATCTTCTGGCGCAGCTGGTTTATGAATATGACGGTGCAGCCGTTTTTAGATATGCAGCCGGCCAGACGGCGCATTGCCTGCGACATCAGACGCGCCAGCGCGCCGACGACGGAGTCGCCCATCTCGCCCTCGAGCTCTATGCGGGGGATGAGCGCCGCGACGGAGTCGACGACGACGACGTCCACCGCGCTCGAGCGAACGAGGCTTTCGGTTATGTCCAGCGCCTGCTCGCCGGTGTCCGGCTGAGAAATGAGCAGAC
The DNA here is from genome assembly GCA_963625685.1 of bacterium. Taxonomy (GTDB): domain Bacteria; phylum Bacillota; class Clostridia; order Oscillospirales; family Oscillospiraceae; genus F23-B02. The sequence goes on along the minus strand of CAVFTR010000008.1, from coordinate 8,204 downwards.
TGTCTATATCGACGCCCAGAGCGCGGGCGTAGGCCGGCTCGAGGGCGTGCTCGACGTCTATATACGCGGCCTCACCGCCGGCCTGCTGGGCAGCCGCGACGACGTGCAGCGCAAGCGTCGTTTTACCCGAGGCCTCGGGGCCGTAGATCTCGATGATCCTGCCCTTGGGGACGCCGCCGATGCCGAGCGCAAGGTCGAGCGACAGCGAGCCGGTCGACAGGGCCTCGACGTTCACGGGGATATCGTCGCCCAGACGCATGATGGCGCCCTTGCCGTAGTTTTTCTCTATCTGCGCTATGCAGGTCTCGAGAGCCTTTTTCTTATCGCTTGCCTGAGCGTGAGTGGAGATGGGAGCTTTCTTTTTTTCCGCCATTTCTTTTACCTCGCTTCTTATCAGTATTCGTTTTTCCATTTCCCGATGACGACGCGCTCAAAGCCGAGGGTATCGTTCCTGCTCTCGACGGACACGAAGCCCGCCCTGAGCAGCATGAGCTTTACCTCGTCGGCCTGGCCCTCGCCGACCTCGAACATCATAAGGCCGTTCGGGCGGAGCGTTATCGTCCAGTATTTTATTATCGCTCTGTAGAAATCAAGTCCGTCCTCGCCGCCGTCGAGCGCCGTCATGGGCTCGTAGTCGCGCACCGAGCAGTCGAGCTCTATGAGCTCGAAGGAGGGGATGTACGGCGGATTTGAGACTATGACGTCAAAGCTGCCGATGCTCATCGGCGGCCATGTCGTCGCGTCCGCGTTCATGGGGATTATCCTTGACGTGAGCTTGTTGTCCTTTATATTCTTTCTGCATACCTCGAGCGCGGCGGGGCTTATATCCGCCGCGACCACACGCGCCGCGGGAAGCTCGCTTGCAATGGCGCAGGCGATGCAGCCGCTGCCGCAGCACAGGTCGAGCACTCTGCCCTTCATCCCGAAGCCCTTTACGGCGTCTATCGCCGCGTCGACGAGTATCTCCGTATCCATGCGCGGGATGAGAACGTCCGGAGTGACGGTCATCGGCAGCCCGTAAAACTCCCATGAGCCCGATATGTACGCAAGCGGCTCGCCCTGAAGGCGGCGCTGTATCATGCTTTCGGCGCGCTGCTCTATCTCGGCCGAGGTGTACAGATACATGTCGCGCATGAGCTGCTCCGTGGTCTTGCCGGCAGCCGCGGCAAGAAGTATCCGCGCCTCGAGGCTGAAGGCCTCGACACCGTTTTCTCTCAGTGCGTTTCTGACCGAGAAGTAGATATCATTATATGTTTTCGGCATTTTCCATATCCTTATTTACCAGGCGTCGCTGCCCTTTTCTTCCGGGATGACGAGCTCAAGCGCACGGATGGCACATTCTATCATCTCATCGTCCGGCTCGTTAGTCGTTATGCGCTGGAACTGCTTGCCCGGCCACGACAGTATCGTCGAGCACAGATTATCGTGCCTTCCGACCCAGCGGTTGAGCTCGTAGCTCAGACCGACTATGAGCGGCAGCATGAGAAATTTCAGCCCCATGCGCAGCAGCGTGTCGGATACGTGGATAAACGAGCCCGCGATTATGCTTATTATGATAACAACGAAAATGAAGCTCGTTCCGCATCTGGGGTGGAGCCTCGGCTGTGGACGGACGTTCTCGACCGTCAGCGGAAGACCCTTTTCATAGCAGAAGATGGTCTTATGCTCCGCGCCGTGGTATGCAAACAGCCGCTTCATATCCTTCATTTTCGAGCACAATATCAAATAGAAAAAGAAAATGACGAGCTTGAGTATGCCCTCAAGCAGCGTTCTCCAGTAAAAATCCGCCTTTACGGCAGGAAACAGGCCGACTATGAAGGTCGGCAGGAACAGGAAGAGAAACAGCGAAAGCGCGATGCCGAGAACGACGGCGATGCCGATAACGAGCTTCTGCGCCGTTTCGCCGGAAAAATGCTTCTCTATCCACAGGTCGATCTTATCCGGCTCCTCCTGCATATCCTCGGGGAGCTGGTCTGCCGAATACGACAGAGCCTTCACACCGTTTACCATCGACGATATGAAGGCCGCGACGCCGCGGATAAGCGGCAGGCCGAGAACGGGGGACTTATCCCTGAGCGCAGTGACGCTCTCCACCTTTTCCACCATCTCGCCCGAGCCGCGGCAGACTATCGCACGCTTATCGGGACCGAGCATCATTATGCCCTCGATAAGCGCCTGGCCGCCGATGGAGGTCTTGAACTTTACCGAAGACTCTGAATTTTTATCTGACATTTATATACCTCAATTTTCCGACAGCGGCAGGCTTATCACGGCGATGCAGCCGCCGCCCTCGGCGTTGGCGATATCGAGCCTGCCGCCGTGACGCGTGATTATCTCGTCGCATACGGCCAGGCCTATGCCGCTGCCGCGGTTTTTGCTGCTGCCTTTATAGAATCTGTTTTTGACAAAGGGGAGCTCCGCGGCGGGGATGCCTCTGCCGTAGTCGCGTATGCGTATAATGACGCAGTCCTTTTCGAGAGTGAGCGTTATGCTGACCCTCCCGCCGTCGCCGCCGTGCTTTGCGGCGTTGTCCAGAAGGTTGAGAAACACCTGCTTGAGACGCTCGGGGTCTGCCGATATGAGCGGGATATCGTATTCAGGCGGCTCGTACTCGACCTCGATGCCGGCCTCGCTCATGAGCCGGCCGTAGGTAAACAGCGAATCCTCGAGCTCGGCCGCGATATCAACGAGCTCCATGCGCAGGTTGAACCTGCCGTCCTGTATGCGTGTAAACTCCAGAAGATCGGCGACCATGCCGGTCAGCCTCTCGGCCTCCTTGGAGATTATCTTCACGCCGCGCAGCGACTCGTCCTTTATAGCCGGGTCGTACTGCAGCGTTTCGCTCCAGCCGAGAATGGCCGTCAGCGGCGTGCGCAGCTCGTGCGATATCTGCGATATGAACTCGGCCGTCGCCTTATCCGAGCGCGCTATCTTTTCGGACATGAGATTTATATCGTCCGTGAGCCTGCCGATCTCGTTGTCTCCGACAGACGGCACCTGGGCGCCGTAGCTGCCGTCGGCGATGTGCTTTGCCGATTCGCTCAGGTCCTCGATGGGCTTGGATATATAATGATCGAACCAGATGTTCACAAGAATGATATACGCCGCTACGGCGACGGCGATCACGATCGCCGGAATGATGAGCTTATTCGCGGCAAAGGCGATAAGACATGCGATGAGTATGACCGCCGCCACGCTCGAGGCGAACAGCTGCCATTTAAGATCCTTGAACAACATTAGACACTTCCCGGGAAATAATAAAGCTTAATAGCCCCACTTGTAGCCGAAGCCCCAGACGGTGGTGAGAAATTCCGGCTCCGTGGGATCGGCCTCGATCTTCAGGCGCAGACGTCGGATATTGACGTCCACCGTTTTCAGCTCGCCCGAAAAATCGTCGCCCCAGACGGCCTTGAGGATATCCTCGCGGGACATCGCCTTGCCGGGGTTTTCCATGAACAGCTTCATGAGCAGATACTCTATCTGTGTGAGCTTAAGGCGCTTGCAGTCCTTTTCCAGCGTGCGGTTGCGCGTATTTAGCAGGAACGGGCCGCTCGATATCTCATAGCTGGGCTTGTCGCCCGCGTCGTTCCCGAGACGGCGCACGAGCGCGTCGACGCGCGCGGTGAGCTCGGCCGGGGAGAAGGGCTTCGTGACGTAATCGTCGGCTCCGGTCATAAGGCCGGTGACCTTGTCTATCTCCTGGCTCTTTGCCGTGAGCATTATTATACCGATCTTCGAGCCGGAGGCCCGGATGCGGCGGCAGACCTCGAAGCCGTCGATATCCGGGAGCATAACGTCCAGAAGCGCAAGACTGATATCGGGATTCTTCTCGAGCATGGCCAGAGCAGCCATGCCGTTTTCGGCCTCGACAGGCTCATATCCGTTGCGGCGGAGGTTGATGACCACAAAACTGCGGATATTCGGTTCGTCTTCAAGTACGAGTATCTTTTTCATGGTTTGACCTCTTTCTTATATTTTTACATTGAAATATTGTAACATACAATTTTCAATTATGGTAGAGGCAAAAACAAAAAAATTGTAATCTGAGAACAAAAAATTACACGATTATTATAGATACCGTACTTGAATAATGTGTTTTTATAGGTTATAATGCTTTTGTTTCTGCCTGCCGGTGTGATGGAATGGTAGACGTAGCGGATTCAAAATCCGCCGGGGGCGACTCCGTGTGGGTTCGAGTCCCACCACCGGCACCAAATAAGAACCGTAATTGTGATACGATATGTATTGCAACTGCGGTTCTTTTTCTATGCCCTGAAAGCGGCTTGGCACAAGGCTTTTTCGCATTTCTGCTTTCAAGATAAGTATCACCGCGTTGAAAACGCCTTCGTTTTTCACCGTAAAAACACCCCTTTTCAGACCGCTTTTTGTGCTTGATAATTACTCTGATACTTTTCTTCCCGACCGTTGCATTTTCAAAGCAGACCATACGCTGTTATGAAATGAGCAGCCATTGCCGGAGGCATATCGGGATCACGCTCTCACTAACTCCAGAAACTATAAGGACATGAGAGAGTGCCACAATGAGCCGGATTGGCTGCTTGTTTACAAGGTCGTTAGAGATACTTTGATTTTGAAATTGATCAGGACAGGCTCTCATAGCGATCTGTTTTGAGGATCGCTCCGGACGGTCAGAGAGCGGCGTCGGCACAGCAGAGCTCACAGTCCCAGCAGCTCCCCGGCTTCTTCGGCTACGGCGGCTGATGAAGATATTTGAATATAGAAAAACAACGGATGTTCGGGAGAGCATCCGTTGTTTTTTGGATCGTAAAAGCAAATATTTCAGGGCAGGTAATAGAGCAGACTGCTGGCGTAGGCGGTTTCAGTGCCGGAATTTATGTAGTGATGCTCCTCCGATGCCTGAAAGCTGATAGAGTCACCGGCATGAAGCTCATATCGTTTGCCGTTGACGACCATCGTCATATCGCCGGATTGGACGACCACATATTCCAGCACACGCCCGTTGTGCCCTATGGACATATAATCATAGTCAGGATCTATCTCCATCTGATACCACTCAAAATTGCGCTCCGCACTTCCGGCATAATAGCAGTAGGCGCGGCAGTGTCCATCGCCGCTGCTTTGCAGAGGAAGATCCTTCTTGGATACCACGACAGCAGAGCTCCCCGTGGAGTTGAGCAGCGTCATATAGGGCACGTTCAGCGCATTGGCGATTTTCAGAATAGTATTGATGGTAGGATTGGAGTCCCCCTTTTCCAGCTGCGCCAGCATGACCTTGCTCATGCCGCTGCACTCTGCCAACTGACCAAGGCTCAGGTTCTGCTGCGTGCGTATCGCTTTCAGATTTTCTGCCAATATTCGGCTGATCTCCATAGTATTCACCACAAAATATATTTTACTACTTGACAAATATAATTTGTTATAGTAATTTTAATTTACGAACTATAAATTATATTATCATCTATCACGCCGTTTTGCAAGTGCTTTTTGAACGTAAATACGCCAAGCGGAAAGGGTAGGTGAAAACTGTTTATACGGGGAGGACGAACACTATGAGAGCATGTATTGACAGAGCGGCTGCGCTGGACACCCTGAGGAAATATAATCACGAGCCGTTCCATTACCGGCACGGCCTGACGGTAGAAGCCGTTATGCGCTGGTTTGCCGAAAAGCTGGGATACGGTGATGAGGCGGATTTTTGGGCTGTGGTGGGACTGCTGCACGATGTGGATTTTGAGATGTGGCCGGAGCAGCACTGCGCAAAGGCACCCGAGCTGCTGAAAGAGGCGGGCTGCGGCGATGACCTGATCCACGCGGTATGCTCCCACGGCTATGGCATCTGCTGCGATGTGGAGCCGGAGCATCTCATGGAGAAGGTTTTGTTCGCGGTGGACGAGCTGACAGGTCTGATCGGCGCGGCGGCCAGGATGCGCCCGAGTAAGAGCTGCAAGGACATGGAGCTGTCCAGCCTGAAAAAGAAGTTCAAGGATCGAAAGTTCGCGGCGGGATGCAGCCGTGACATCATTATCATCGGAGCGCAGCGCCTCGGCTGGGAGCTTGACGAGCTGCTTGCGCAGACGCTGGAAGCGATGAAAGCCTGCGAGGATCAGATCAATCAACAGATGAAAAAATAATAGGAGGAATCAACAATGCCGCATGTACATGTTACCGTGACCGGAAAGCACAGCCTTGAGTGGAAGAAGGATCTTATGGACTTTGCCGCTGCAACAATCCACGGCAATACCAGCACACCGCTGAAGAATGTGTATGTCTACATCCACGAGATGGCACCGGAGGACGTTCGCAAGACTGCACCCATTGTCCGCATCGACTGGACGACTATTCCGGATCGCACCCAGCAGGCCAAGAATGCTATCATGACCGCCCTGACAGACAAGCTCGCAGAGATGACCGGCGAAAACAAGATGGAGATCAGCATCCTCATCAATGACATCCCGCTGGCCTGCGGAATGCTGGGAGGTATCTCTCGGGCGGATAACTGCGATTGGTGATGCCCTGACGCGAAAGCGGACGGTAAAAGAGACCTCTGCGTTTTGCGGAGGCCACTGAATACAGAAAAACAACGGATGTTCGGGAGAGCATCCGTTGTTTTTTATGCGTCGCTTTTAAAAATAAGCACATCGGCATTTGTTCGAGCAGTAGAGCTTCTCCCGTCTGTGCGGCTTTTGCGGCACATCTTTGCCGCAGTATCGGCAGGGGTGCTGCACGGTTCCGTCTGCATTCCGATTCCCACCGAGATTGTGCCGGGTGCAAAAACTGCTGACTGTATTTTTCGACAGACCGAGTTCTGCTGCAATGCGTTTATATGGCCGGCATCGCAGAGATGCTCACTGAGCTCGTGAAAACCTACAAGGCCATCTCCGGCGCGGAGGTGCTGTTTCCCTCCGGTCGTGAGGTCATTGGCAAATGCCCACGCTGCGGCAGCGCCCTGCTGGTCGTGGCGCTGCTGCTCGTGCTGGCGGGCGGCGGCGCACTGTACTGGTTCAAGCTACGGAAGCCGAAGCCCCAGACGAAGGGCCCCGCCGATCTGGACGATTACGACTACGGCGAGGATGACGAGGAATACGAAAATGAGGACGAGCCGGAGGAAACGGAGGTCGCAGATGAATGACGCTCTTTACGAAAAACCCGCTGGAGCGCCTGATGCTCCGCCTGCCGCGCCCGGATAAGGAGGAAACGCCCCACCCCATCGCCCCGGAGGGGCATTTCTGCCACGGCTGCGGGCGGTACGGGCTGGTCTGCCGCCGCCCCTGCTACCGGGACACCGACCTGCGGGAGAAGGTGCGGAGAAAAACGCCGGAGCGATGATTGTAACTTTTTTATGATCTGCCCCTGCCCCAAACCTCTTGTATTTTGCACATAATAATGCTATAATTATGCACAAGAAAGGAGGTGGCGATATGCCGCAGATCAGACCCATCACAGACCTGAGGAACACAACGGAAATCTCTGACGCCTGCCATGCGCGCCGCGAGCCTGTTTTCATCACCAAAAACGGCTACGGCGATCTGGTGATCATGAGCATCGAAACGTATGAGGAGATGCTGGATTGCATTGCGACAGACAAAGCGATTGCAGACGCGGAGCAGGAGATCGCCGCGGGCGGTCAGCTTCTCGACGCAAAGGAGGCGCTTGCTTCACTGAGGAGGAAGTATTTTGGATAAGTACAGCGTAAAGCTCTCGCCCCGTGCCCTCCGGGATTTGGACAGCATCTATTCGTATATTGCGCGGACGCTTTCAGAGCCGGAAACGGCGATGAAGCTCGTTGATACCATTACGGAGGAAATTCTCTCGCTGGATTCCATGCCGCGCCGCTGCGCGGAACGGAAAACCGGCGCGTATGCCGGGAAGGGCTACCGACAACTCCTCATCAAAAACTACACCGCCATCTATCGCATCGACGAGAAGCTGCGCACCGTCGTCGTTCTCACCGTGCGCTACTCGCCCAGTCAGTTCTGACGGTCCGGCAATACGTCCAACAGATCCGGAACGGCACCCGTTCTGGACCTGTTGCTTCCTCAGCCTGAAATACAAACCAATATCAACCACGAAAAGCAGTCCTTCGGGGCTGCTTTTTGCTGTGCAGAAAAGGAGAAAACGAATATGACGCAGCATAGATTAGTTTATGTGAAGCTTCACATAAACTAATTTATGTTTAGTAGCGGGAAATGAAAAGTTTTGCTCTTTTTCTGTTGATTTCAATA
>CAVFTR010000007.1:0-104080 GCA_963625685.1 bacterium | reverse complement strand
CCGACCGCATCCTCGTCATGTACGAGGGCGAGATCGTCGGCGAGCTCGACCCGAAGAAGACCAGCGTCGAGGAGCTCGGCCTGTACATGGCCGGCGCAAAGAAAGGAGCAGGCCATGAATAAGCAGAAAAGCTCGCTTCTTAAAAACAGCGGCGTGCAGTCGTTTATCGCGTCGATAATCTGCATCCTGCTCGGCCTGCTGCTCGGCTACATAGTCCTGCTGTTCATAAATCCGGCGGGCGCGGGCAAGGCCATAACGGCGCTGGTGAAAAACTTCTTCAACTACCCCAACGGCGTGATAGCGCTCAAATATTTCGGCAGCACGCTCGTAAAGACGGCGCCGCTTATCATGTGCTCGCTGTCTATCCTCTTTGCGTACAAGGTCGGCCTGTTCAACATCGGCGCCGCCGGTCAGTACGCCTTCGGCGCGGGCATGGCGATATACGCGGCCCTCGCCTGGCAGCTCCCCTGGTGGGTCTGCCTTCTCATCGCGGCGGCTGCGGGCGCGGCTCTCGGCACGGTGTCCGGTATCCTCAAGAGCTACTGCAACGTAAACGAGGTCATCTCGGGCATCATGCTCAACTGGATAACCCTCTACGCGATGAACGACCTGCTGTCAAACGTCAAGGAGAGCGCAAGCCCCTACACCGAGCATATCGAAGCGATAAGCCCCCAGTCCGTCCTGCCGACTCTCGGGCTGGACACCCTGTTTTCAAACAACCAGTACGTCACGATAGCCATCCCCATTGCGGTGATCATCGCGGTCATCGTCTACATCGTGATGGAAAAGACCAAATTCGGCTATGAGCTCAAGGCGACGGGCTTCAACAAAAACGCAGCGAAATACTGCGGCATGGCCGAAAAGCGCAACACCATCCTGACGCTGCTGATAGGCGGCGGCCTCGCCGGTCTCGGCGCGGGGCTTTTCTACCTGACGGGCTTCGAGCAGTGGTCCTGCGGACAGTCCTCCGTCCCCGCGATGGGCTTCAACGGCATCGCGGCGGCCTTCCTCGGCGGCCTGAACCCCATCGGCGCGATATTCTCGTCCTATTTCATCCAGCACATAACTGTCGGCGGCGCGTACCTCGACAAGAGCATGTACTGCACCCAGATATCCGACCTCATCTCCTCGATCATCATTTATCTGTGCGGCTTCGTCCTGTTCATGAAATTCGTCATGAACAGCATCGCCGCGAAGCGTGAGGAGAAGGCAAAGGCCGCGGCTCAGGCCGCTGCACAGAAGGGAGGCAAGGAGTAATGTCATTACTTATCCAGTACACCATCCTTTATGCTTCCGTCTTGATCCTCGTCGCCCTCGGCGGCTGCTTCTCGGAACATTCCGGCGTAATAAACCTCGGCCTTGAGGGCATCATGGTGGTGGGCGCGCTCGGCGGCGCGCTGACGATGAAGTACCTCGCCGGCTCGCCTCCGGCGGCCATCGTCATCCTCACCATCCTCGCCGCGGCGGCCGCGGGACTTGTGTTCTCAACGCTGCTGGCCGTGGCCTGCATAAACTTCAAGGCGGACCAGACGATCGTCGGCACGGCGCTGAACCTGCTCGGTCTCGCGGCGGCGACGGTCATCGTAAAGGCCATAAATACGGCCGAGAATCCCGACAACGTCTCCTCTACCGTGCAGTACATAGCGCAGAAGAAGGCCTTCCTCGTAAACATCGGCGACTTCACCTTCAACTGGATGATGCTCGTCGCGCTCGTGATGCTCATAGCGGCCTATATAGTCCTGTACAGGACCCGCTTCGGCCTGCGCCTTATGGCCTGCGGCGAGCATCCCCAGGCGGCGGACTCGGTCGGCATAAACGTGTACAAAATGCGCTGGTCGGGAGTTCTCATCTCGGGCTTCCTCGGCGGCCTCGGCGGTATCATGTATATCATCGCCGGCGCGAGCGAATGGCAGTTTGAGGCCGGCGTTTCGGGCTTCGGCTTCCTCGCCCTGGCGGTCATGATCTTCGGCCAGTGGAAGCCGCACCGCATTGCGCTCGCGGCGCTGCTGTTCGGCCTGTTCCGCGCCCTGGCGAGCGTGTACTCGGGCTTCGACTTCCTGCTGAGCCTCCAGCTGTCGGGCTCGATATACAAGATGATGCCGTACATGATCTCGCTGATCGTCCTCGCGCTGACCTCGAAGCGCTCGCGCGCTCCGAAGGCGGAGGGAATCCCCTACGAAAAGGGCCAGCGATAAGGCGGCATACGGTAAGCAAACAAAAATGCACCCCCCTTCAGAGGGTGCATTTTTTGACTTTTCAGATTTCAGCTCACAGCTGCGGGCCCGCCGCGACGAGCGCCCTGCCCGCTTCGTTTCCTTCGTACTTTGCGAAGTTCTTTATGAAGCGGCCTGCAAGGTCCATGGCCTTGCTCTCCCACTCGGAGGGGTCGGCGTAGGTGTCGCGCGGGTCGAGTATGCCGGTGTCGACGCCCTCGAGCTCCGTGGGGACCTCAAGATTGAAGTAGGGGATGGTCTTCGTGGGCGCGTTCAGGATGGCGCCGCCGAGGATGGCGTCGATGATGCCGCGGGTATCCCTGATGGAGATGCGCTTGCCGCTGCCGTTCCAGCCGGTGTTCACGAGATAGGCCTTCGCGCCGCTCAGCTCCATTTTCTTTACGAGCTCCTCGGCGTACTTGGTCGGATGCAGCTCCAGGAAGGCCTGGCCGAAGCATGCCGAGAAGGTCGGGGTGGGCTCGGTTATGCCGCGCTCGGTGCCTGCGAGCTTTGCCGTGAAGCCGGACAGGAAGTAATACTTGGTCTGCTCGGGCGTGAGAACGGAGACGGGGGGAAGAACGCCGAAGGCGTCGGCCGACAGGAAGATGACGTTCTTTGCCGCAGGAGCCGCGCTCACGGGACGGACGATGTTCTTTATATGATCGATGGGGTAGGAAACGCGGGTGTTCTCGGTGACGGACTTGTCGCTGAAGTCTATCCTGCCCCCGGCGTCGACCGTTACGTTTTCAAGCAGCGCGTTGCGCTTTATGGCGTTATATATATCCGGCTCGGACTCCTTGTCGAGGTTTATGACCTTCGCGTAGCAGCCGCCCTCGAAGTTGAATACGCCGTTGTCGTCCCAGCCGTGCTCGTCGTCGCCGATGAGAAGGCGCTTGGGGTCGGTCGAGAGGGTGGTCTTGCCGGTGCCGGACAGGCCGAAGAAGATGGCGGTGTTCTCGCCGTCAAGGTCGGTGTTTGCCGAGCAGTGCATCGCGGCGATGCCCTTGAGCGGCAGGTAGTAGTTCATCATGCTGAACATGCCCTTCTTCATCTCGCCGCCGTACCAGGTGTTTATGATGACCTGCTCGCGGCTGGTGATGTTGAAGACGACCGCCGTCTCGGAGTTGAGCCCCAGCTCCTTGTAGTTTTCGACCTTGGCCTTGGAGGCGTTGTAAACGACGAAATCGGGCTCGAAGCTCTCAAGCTCCTCGGCGGTGGGGCGGATGAACATGTTGGTGACGAAGTGGGCCTGCCATGCGACCTCCATGATAAAGCGGATGGCCATGCGCGTGTCCTTATTCGCGCCGCAGAAGGCGTCGACGACGTACAGCTTCTTGCCGCACAGCTCCTTTACCGCGAGCTCCTTAACGGCCCTCCACGCCTCCTCGGAAGCCGGGTGGTTATCGTTTTTATATTCCTCGCTGGTCCACCACACGGTGTCCCTGCTGTTTTCGTCGACGACTATGAATTTATCCTTGGGGGAGCGGCCGGTGTAGATGCCGGTCATGACGTTCACCGCGTCAAGCTCGGTGAGCACGCCCTTGTCGAAGCCCTCGAGACCGGGCTGCATCTCATCCTCGAAAAGCTTCTCGTACGAGGGGTTGCGGATGACCTCCACAGCGCCCGTGATGCCGTATTTGCTAAGATCGATATTCATTTTAATAACCTCACTTGTAATAAATTGCCGCGAAACTGGTTCGTCCTCATCTATGCCATTATATATTTGAGAAACTTAAAGGTCAACCATTATATTTTAACGCGAAATATAATCACAGTCCCTGCGGCAGCTGCCGCAGGGACCCCGCTTATTTCGTCAGATATTCGTACAGCTCGTCCGCGTCCGCGGCGATGTACACCGCACCCTCGGCCTCGAGCTCGCCCGGCTCCGCGTAGCCGAAGCGCACTCCGACGCAGCTCACGCCGCATTTTTTCGCGCCTATGACGTCGTACTTCCTGTCGCCGACCATGATCGCCTCGCCGGGCGAAACGCCGAACTGCGACAGGGCGTACTGTATGACCTCCCATTTCTCGCCGCGCGTGCCGTCGAGCTCGGAGCCGCAGACGAGGTCAAAATCGTCCTGCATGCCGTATTTGTCGAGTATCTTCTGCGCAAAATGCCGGGGCTTGCTCGTCGCGACGGCGAGCCTCGCGCCCCTTGCGTGCAGCCGAAGCATGAGCTCGTGCATGCCGGGGAAGGGAGAGCACTCCTCCCAGCCGACGGGGGTGTAGCGCTCGCGGTAAAGCTCGACGGCCCTGTGCGCCTGCTCGTCGCTCATGCCGTAGCGCAGCGAGAACATCTCGCCCAGAGGCGGGCCGGCAAAGCACATCAGCTCCCTCGTATCCGCCTCGATGCCCATTTTCCCGAGCGCGTACTGCACGCTTTTCGTTATGCCCTCGGCGGAGTCGAACACCGTGCCGTCAAAGTCGAATAAAATGTATTTTTTCATCTGCGCACCTCCGGACGATCTCTTAAAAACACAGTTTAACATTGATTTAAGCTTTCTGTCAATCGGCAGTGTATAATAGGCGGGAAGGAGGGGGATACGGCGCGGTTTTTTCGCACAAACTGCAAAATACACGCCGCGCACTTGATAATCGGCTTCAGTTTTGTTATTATAAAGTATTATTAAAATAATTAAATTGAAGCAGTGTTTGCACATGAATTACAGTAAGTGGAAAATTGAAGAATGTCCGCCGGACAAGCGGGAAATGTTCGAAAGGGCGGGCTATCCGCCGCTTCTGGCCGCGATGCTCAGCGTGCGCGGCATCGGGAGCCTGCGGGAGGCCGAGAGCTTTCTTGACGGAGGCGCGGAGCTGCTGTGCGATGCGTGGCTGATGAAGGATATGGACAAGGCCGCCGCGAGGATAAGGCGCGCGCTGGAAATGCGCGAGACGGTGGCCGTCTACGGCGACTACGATGTCGACGGCATAACCTCGACCTGTCTTCTGACCGACTGGCTGCGCTCGCGCGGGCTTGAATGTTATCCGTATATACCCGACCGCATCAGAGAGGGCTACGGGCTCAACAACGCGGCGATAGACAAGCTGCACGGCAGGGGCGTGAGCCTTATCATAAGCGTCGACTGCGGCATAACGGCGGCGGCCGAGGCCGAGCACGCGAGGGAGGCCGGGGTCGATCTCATAATAACCGACCACCACGAGTGCCGCGAGCAGACGATACCCGACGCCGTTGCGGTCATCGACCCCAAGCAGGACGGCTGCGCCTATCCCAACAAGGACCTTGCCGGAGTGGGTGTGGCCCTCAAGCTCGTGTGCGCCGTCGAGGGCAAAAGCGAGGAGGTCGTCGAGCGCTACGCGGACCTTGCGGCAATCGGCACGGTCGCCGACGTCGTTCCGCTCAGGGGCGAGAACAGATATATCGTCCGCCGCGGCCTTGAAAAGCTCGCGTCGCCGACGCGCCCCGGCATAGCGGCGCTCCTGCGCGAGTCCGGCGCGTCGGACAGGAGGATATCCTCCTCGACGATAGGCTTTTCGCTCGCCCCGCGCCTGAACGCCGCCGGAAGGCTCGGCGAGGTGTCGGTCGCGGGAAAGCTGCTGATGACGCGCGATATGCGCGAGGCCGACGCCCTTGCAGGCGAGCTGTGCGAGCTCAACCGCCGCCGCCAGCATCTCGAGACCGAGATATGGGACGACGCCTCCGGAATGATGGACGGCAAGACGCCGCAGACGCCCATAGTCCTTGCCAGCGAGAACTGGCATCAGGGCGTTATCGGCATCGCGGCCTCAAAGCTCGCCGAGCAGTATTCAAGGCCGACCATAATGATCTGCCTTGACGGCGATAAGGGCAAGGGCTCGTGCCGCAGCTACGGCGGCTTCAACCTCTTCGACGCGCTGTCGGCATGCTCTGAATACCTCGAGGGCTTCGGCGGCCACGCGCTCGCGGCGGGCCTCAATATAAAGCGCGATAAGCTCAGGCAGTTCTGCAGCGCCTTCAGCGAATATTACGAGAACAATAAGCCCTCGGAGCTGCCGACGCTGTGCTGCGACATGCGCATAAGCGACCCGGGCATCCTGGATATGAAGGGCGTCGGCGCGCTCTCCCGGCTCGAGCCCTACGGCAGCGGGAACGCAAAGCCTACGCTGTGCATCCTCGGCGCGCATCTTGTCAGGGTAACGCCCATCGGCGGAGGCAAGCACCTGCGCCTCAGCGTGAGCTACAGGGGCGCGGACTTCGAGTGCGTGTATTTTTCGCACAGCGAGTCCGAGCTCGGCCTGCGCGCCGGAGACAGGGTGGACCTTGCGTTCACGCCGCAGATAAACGAGTTCAGGCTGCGCCGCAGCGTGCAGCTTCAGATAACGGAGATACGCAGGCACGACCCGAAGCCGCTGTGCGGCAGGATACTCGACGACGAGCTGCCCCCAGGGGAGGCCGCGCCCTACTGCCCCGACCGCGGCGCCTTCGTCAAGGTGTGGCGCAGGCTCCAGGCGCTCGGCGGCTCGGTGGCCGAAGACCTTGACGGCATACTGAGCCAGTGCCCGCACGGCGTGGAGCCGGAGCGCTTCTGCATATGCCTGCGCGTCCTGTGCGAGCTGGGGCTGCTGCGCACGGCGGACCGGGGCTCGGTGTTCGGCGCGAGGATAGTCTCCGGCTGCGCGAAGGTCGACCTTGAAAACTCGGAGCTTATAAAACGCTTGAAAGCGAGACGTTCATGATGTCAGACACAGAAATAAAAAAACTCGATCCCGACGAGATGTTTGCCGCGCTCAGCAAAAAGATTTCCGACAGCGGCATGGACATGGACATGGGCAGGATAGACGCGGCCTACCGCATGGCAAGGCTCGCCCATACCGGACAGCTGCGCAAGGACGGCTCGCCCTACGTCACCCACTGCGTCGCCGCGGCCGATATCGCCGCCGACATGGGCCTTGACGAGGACTCGATAGTAGCGGCGCTGCTGCACGACGTGATAGAGGACACGGACCTCACCCACAGCGATATAGCAAAGCAGTTCGGCGAGCCCGTCGCGGGCATAGTCGAGGGCGTCACCAAGCTCACGCGCGTGCAGTACACCAGCAAGGAAGACGAGCAGATGGAGAACCTGCGCAAGATGCTCATGGCGATGGCCAAGGACATCCGCGTCATACTCATAAAGATCGCCGACCGCCTGCACAATATGCGCACAATGGCCTATCAGACCGAGGAAAAGCAGCGGCAGAAATCGCTGGAGACGATGGAGATATACGCCCCCATCGCGCACAGGCTCGGCATGCAGAGGGCAAAGTGGGAGCTCGAGGACCTCGCGCTCATGTACCTCGACCCGGCCGGCTACAAGGAGATAACGGACACGCTCAACGACCGCATGGATACGCTCAGAAGCTTCATGTCCACGGTCGAGACGAAGATAAAAAAGCGCCTTGAGGACGAGGGCCTTCAGGTCACGGTCTACAGCCGTATAAAGCACATTTACAGCATCTATCGCAAAATGTACGCGCAGAAGCTCGATATCAATGGTATATTTGATCTGTGCGCCTTCCGCGTCATCGTCGATACGATCCCCGACTGCTATAACGTGCTGGGAATAATCCACGATATGTTCAAGCCCGTGCCCGGCAGGTTCAAGGACTATATATCCACCCCGAAGCCGAACATGTACCAGAGCGTACACACGACGGTCATAGGCTCGGAGGGCATCCCCTTCGAGGTGCAGATACGCACCTGGGAGATGCACCGCACGGCCGAGTACGGCATCGCGGCGCACTGGAAGTACAAGATAGGCTCGGCCGCGGAAGCGATAGTCAAGGAGGGCGACGAGGAGAAATTCGCCT
The DNA here is from genome assembly GCA_963625685.1 of bacterium. Classification (GTDB taxonomy): domain Bacteria; phylum Bacillota; class Clostridia; order Oscillospirales; family Oscillospiraceae; genus F23-B02. The sequence continues at coordinate 96,080 of CAVFTR010000007.1, read as the reverse complement.
GGGTAAGGAGGCTGCTGGAGAGCCAGCAGGAGTCCGACGCCACGGACTTTTTCCACAATCTCAAGATCGACATGTTCGCCGACGAGGTCTTCGTCTTCTCGCCCAAGGGCGACGTCATAAACCTCCCGGCCGGCGCCACGCCCATCGACTTTGCCTACAGCATACACTCGGCCGTCGGCAACAGCATGATAGGCGCGTCGGTAAACGGCAGGATCGTGAACTTCGACTATGTCCTGCAAAACGGCGATATCGTCGAGGTCAGAACGTCCAAAAGCGCCGCGGGGCCCAGCCGCGACTGGCTCAATATCGCAAAGAGCGGCTCCGCGCGTACGAAGATAAAGCAGTGGTTCAAGAAGGAGCGCCGCGAGGAGAATATCGAGCGCGGCCGCGAGATGTTCGAGTCGGAGCTCAAGAACAAGGGCCTGCGCATGGAGGATATCTGCGACGAGGAGGTGCTGCCGCAGCTTCTCAGAAAGGTTGCCTATTCGAGCCTTGACGAGATGTACGCGGCCATCGGCTACGGCGGCATGGCGGCGACGAGGGCCGTCAACCGCATGAAGGACGAGCTTGCGCGCCTGCACCACGCGAGCGGCAAGAAGACCGTCCTCGAAAAGGTCACGGAGGCCGCCGAGCGCCGCGAGCAGCAGGCCAGGAAAAATATAAAGCCCGTCCACGGCGTTCTGGTCGAGGGGCTGGATAACTGCCTCATAAAATTCTCGCGCTGCTGCACGCCCATCCCGGGCGACGATATAGTCGGCTATATAACGCGCGGCCAGGGCGTGTCGATACACCGCACGGACTGCGAAAACTACGCAAGGCGCGAGTTCAAGCCCGAGGATATCGGCCGCTGGATAAGCGTCAGCTGGGCCGGTGAGATAAAGGAGAGCTACGCGACGGCGATAACGGTCGTCTCACGCGAGCGGAACGGACTTATCATGGATATCGCGTCGATATTCAACACCCTCAACACCAAGGTGCGCACGATAAACGCACGCGATACGGGCGATAAGTCGATAGCCAATATAACGCTTGAGACCAGCGGCATCGACGAGCTGCGCACGGTGATAAACCGCATAAGCGCGCTGCCCGGCGTCGTTGAGGTCAACAGAAACGGAGGTAAAAAATGAGAGCTGTTTTAACAAGGGTCGACCGCGCCTCGGTAGTGACAGGCGGAGAGGTCAAGGGCAGCATAGGCAAGGGCTTTCTGGTCCTGCTGGGCGTCCATGAGGACGATGAGGAAAAGGAAGCCGTAAAGATCGCCGACAAGATCTGCGGACTGAGGATATTCGAGGACGAGGCGGGGAAGATGAACGTAAATCCCGCCGACGCGGGAGCGCAGCTTCTCATAATAAGCCAGTTCACGCTTTTTGCCGACTGCAAGTCGCGCCGTCCTGGCTTTTCAAAGGCCGCCCGCCCCGAAAAGGCGATACCGCTGTATGAAAAGGTCATCGAAGAATGCCGCGCGCGCGGCTTTACGGTCGGAACGGGCGAGTTCGGCGCGGAAATGAAGGTGGAGTCCGTAAACGACGGCCCCGTCACCATTATTTTAGACACAAAGGAGCTCTGATCAGCATGAATATCAAAACTCTGCCCGTCGGTCAGCTTGAGACCAACTGCTACATCGTCATAAACGAGGAGACTCTCGAGTGCGTGGTCATAGACCCCGGCGACGAGAGCAACACCATAATGGATTATATCGAATCGAACAATTTAAAATGCAGGGCCATAATGATCACCCACGGCCACTTTGACCACGTCGGCGCTGTGAACGCCGTCGCGGAGGAGACAGGCTGCACGGTGTATATAAACAAGCGCGACGAGGGCTACAGGGTCGGCATGAGCGGCATGCTCTTCAAGCTCCCCGAGGGAGGGCGGCTCTACGACGACGGCGATACCGTCATGGAGGCGGGGCTCAGCTTCCGCGTCATCGCGACTCCGGGCCATACCCCCGGCGGCGTGAGCCTTGTGTGCGAAAACGCGCTGTTTACGGGCGATACTATGTTCCGCGGCAGCTGCGGCAGGACGGACATGCCCGGCGGCGATACCGAGGAGGAGATGCGCTCCCTGAAAAAGCTCTGCGAGCTGCCCGGCGACTACGAGGTCTATCCCGGACATATGGACAGCTCTACGCTCGAGCGCGAGCGGCGCTTTAACTATTATTGCCGCGAGGCAATGGCAAACTACTGACGGAACACGGAGAGATAAATGTCCGAGGCTATCCTGAAAACGCTTGTGACGGCCATGCTGCCGATACTCGAGATACGCGGCGCCATCCCCGTCGGCGTCGCCGCCGGCATGGACCCGTGGGCGGCCTTCGCCGTCGGGCTCGTGGGCAATATGCTGCCGGTCCCGTTTCTTATCCTGCTGACGCGAAAAATAATAGACTGGATGAAGCATCACCATATCCTCGATCCCGTCACGAATTTTGTCGAAAACAGGGGAAAGGAAAAGGCTCAGGCCGTTCAGACCTACAGCTTTTGGGGGCTTTTCATCCTCGTTGCGATACCCCTGCCCGGTACCGGCGCGTGGACGGGCGCGCTCGTCGCCTCGCTTCTGGACATGCGCCTTAAAAGGGCGCTGCCGTCGATAGGCATGGGCGTCGCGGTCGCGGGGATGATAGTCCTGGCGCTCACATACGGCGTCATCCACATAGGCACGGTCGTCTGAAAAGGCACAGCAGGCGCGAATGCCTGCGTTGCAGCGGCTTGGTATACACAAAGTATTGCCGCCGCCGCCGCGCCTTGGCCTCGCACCTGCTGAGCCTTTTCAGATGCCGGCGGTTTTGAACGATTAATTTTTTGTTCAGATAATATAAAAAGTTCCCGGCAATACTTTGTGCATTGCCGGGAACTTTTATGCCGTAGCGGCGGAACGTACGGGCTTTATTTGAACCTCTGCTTTGCGGAAAACTCGCGCACGACGATCTTTTCGACGCAGGTGGCGTTTATCACGGCCTCGGTGCAGCCTATCCTGTCAAAGCCGCAGTGAGCGCACAGGAGCGTAAGCCCTCTGACGGCCTCCTCGCCGATGACCTCGCTTATCTCGCCGTAACCGATGAAGCTCTTGTAGTCTGCCGTCTGCGCACCGCCCTCGAGCTCGACATAGCCCAGGCACAGGTCCGCCTCGACGCATACGCGGGAGCTTTTCGCCGCGAGCTCATGGCGCCGGCCGAGCTTCGCGCCGTGGACATAAAAGGTAAACACGCCGTCCTCTGCCTCGTAGCCGAAGGACAGCGGCACGATGTAGGCCTCGCTGCCGTCGACAAAGCCGAGGCGTATGGTGTCGCATCTGTCGATAAGCGCCCTTATCTCGTCAAAATCCGTTATCGCGCGGTTGATCTTTCTCATCAAAATAAATACACCCTCATTTCATACGGCCTCGTGGTGAAGCCGTTGGATATTACAAAGTTGCAGTCGTAGTTGCCGAAGACCTGCTTTGCCTCGTCGAGCACGATGCCCTCCGGAGCGTCGAAGCGCACGCATTTTTCCGAGTACGAGCAGATGACCAGCAGCTTTTTGCCGGCGAGGTTGCGCTCGTAGACGTAGAGCTCGCGGCTTTTCGGCAGGTGCTCGACGTAATCGCCGTATATGACGACTGGATTGTCGCGCCGGAATTGCAGCGCGCCGCGGTAAAAATTCAGAAGGCTGTTCGGATCGTCGAGCTGGCTTTCGACGTTTATGTCCTTGTAGTTGCCGTTTACGACGAACCAGGGCTTTCCGCTCGTAAAGCCGGCGTTTGGCGCGTCCGACCACTGCATGCAGGTGCGCGCGTTATCGCGCGAGGCCTTCTGCGCGAGCTTCAGCACGCGCTCCCTTGAAAGACCGAGCGAGCGGGCTATGCGGGCGTTGTTTCTGACCATGATGTCCTTATAATCGTCGAGACTGCCCAGCGGCGTGTTGAGCATGCCTATCTCCTGCCCCTGGTACACGAAGGGCGTGCCGCGCTGGAACAGATAGCTCGCGGCGATGCTCTTGCCGCTTTCCACGCGGTATTTTTCGCTGCCGTAGCGGCTTATGACGCGCGGGTGATCGTGATTTTCCATGTAAAGCGCGTTCCAGCCCCTGCCGTACATCCGCGTCTGCCATTTCGTGAAGGCCTTTTTGAGCTTTATCAGATCGAAGGGGCGCTGGATGAAGTCGGTGATGAAGCAGTCGGCCTCCATGTGGGCGAAGCTTATCATCATATCCAGCACCTTGTCCCGGCCCTCGCGCACATAGCGCAGCGCCACCTCGGGCTCCATTCGCGGCCCCTCGCCGACGGTGAAGCAGTCGTAGAAATCCAGCACGTCGCGCTTGAATTCCGCGAGATAGTCGTGCACCTTCGGCAGGTCGGTGTAATACTGCATGCCCGTCGCGGCGGGGAGCTTTACCCTCGCGCCCGGCAGGCCGTCGGCCTTGGCGATATAGGTTATAACGTCCTCGCGGAAGCCGTCGACGCCCATGTCCAGCCAGAAGCGCATGATGTCCTTGACCTCCTCGCGCACCTGCGGGTTTGCCATGTTGAGGTCGGGCTGCTTTTTCGAGAAGATGTGCAGGTACCACTCGCCGGTCTTTTCGTCATATTCCCAGGCTCTGCCCTCGAACAGGCTGTCCCAGTTGTTCGGCGGGCGCTTTCTGCCCCTGCCCGGCCGCCAGTAGTAATAGCCGCGGTAGGGATTGTCTTTGCTCCTGCGGCTTTCCCTGAACCACTCGTGCTCGTCGGAGGTGTGGTTTATGACAAGATCCATGAAAACGCGCAGGCCGCGCTCGTGCGCCGCGTCGAGCACCTGCCTGAACACGTCGAGGTCGCCGAAGTCGGGGTGGATGCTCCTGTAGTCGGATATGTCGTAGCCGTAGTCGGCGTTGGGAGAGGGGTACAGCGGCGAGAACCATATCCCGTCGACGTTCAGCGAGGCGATGTAGTCGAGCTTAGACAGCACGCCCCACAGGTCGCCTATGCCGTCGCCGTTTCCGTCGCAGAAGCTGCGGCACCATATCTGATACACCGCCATTTCCTTATACCAGCATTTCTTTTCCATAGTCTTTCTCCCGGTCAGCTGTAGTTTTAAATAATTTTATCACATCAGGTTTTTCCTTGCAATCGAATAATTTTTTGCCTCCGTCCGGGGAACGATAATTGATATCATATTGACAAGGCGGCGCGCATATTGTACTATTTATGGGAAATAGGCCGCGGCAGGCGTGAGCTACCGCAGCTTATTAAAAACTAAAGGCGCCGCACCCGATACGCTCGGGGCGACAGCAGGAGGTAAAAAATGAATAACGGCAAACACAGCGGCAATACCCGCCGCATGACGGGGCTTGCGATCTTCACCGCGGTGATCGTGGTGATCCAGGTATTGTGCACCTTTGTGCGCTTCGGCCCGTTTTCGATAACGCTGGCGCTCGCGCCGATAATAATCGGAACGGCCATCTACGGAAAGGGCGCGGGAGCGTACCTGGGCGGAGTGTTCGGACTTGTCGTGCTCGTGACCGGGCTTTTAGGCTGGGACGGCGGCACGGTCATGCTCCTCATGGGCATCGATCCCGTCGGATGCATTCTCATCTGCATCGTCAAGGGCGCAGCGGCCGGCTTCATGGCGGGCGCGTGCTACGAGGCGATAGCGGGCAAAAGCGACAGGGCGGCGGTCCTGGTCTCCGGCATAGTTTGCCCTGTCGTAAATACCGGATTGTTCATCGTGGGCATGCTGGTATTTTTCTTTGACACGTTAAGCGGCTGGGCCGGCGGTCAGAACATGCTGCTGTACATCATCATGGTCCTGACGGGGCTGAACTTCCTTGTGGAGCTCGGCGTCAACGTGCTGCTTGCAGCCGGAATAGAGCGCATCATCCGCGCCGTCAAAAAAACGCATTAAAAAAACAAGAGGTAGAAGCTTATGATACTGACGATCGATGTCGGAAATACGAACGTGGTGCTCGGCTGTGTCGAAAACGGCACGGTCGTCAGCCGCAGCCGCCTTGCGACCAATACGAGCGACCTGCCCAACGACTACGCGCTCAAAATGCGCCAGAGCTTCGCCTTTGACGGCGTGGACTACATGCATTTTGACGGGGCGATAATGTCCTCGGTCGTGCCGCAGGTAAACCGCGCGATACGCTCGGCCGTGCGCAAGCTCACGGGGCTTGAGTGCATAATGGTCGGCGCCGGCATAAAAACCGGCATGAACGTCAAGATAGACGACCCCGGCACGCTCGCGGGGGACCTCATAACGGGCGCTGTGGGCGCGATATCCATGTACGAGCCGCCCATCATCATCGTCGACCTCGGAACGGCGACGACGCTATTCGCGGTCGACTGCGAGGGCGCGTTCATAGGCGGGGCGATAGTCCCGGGCGTGAATCTGTCGTACAACGCTCTCTCGCAGGGCACGAGCCTGCTGCCGAGCATCTCGATAGAGCCGCCGAAAAAGTGCATAGCGACGAACACCGTCGACTGCATGCGCTCGGGCGCCGTTTACGGGACGGCCGCCATGATAGACGGCATGATAGACCGCATGGAGGAGGAGCTGGGCAAGGAGGCGACGATCGTCGCGACCGGCGGCCTGTCCGGCGGCGTGATACCCTACTGCCGCCACGAGATACATCACGAGCCCGACCTGCTGCTCAAGGGCCTGGCTATCCTGTATCAGAAAAACGCCAAGCCGAAAAAAACAGGTAAATAAGTCAAAATCCCGACCGTGAGGCCGGGATTTTTTGCCGTATTATTCGTCGAGCATTATGTCGAGGATCTCCTCGTCGGTCTCGCGCATGCCCTCGCGGGCGAGCTGGCCGACGGACTCGATGGTCCTTTCGACATCGTTTTTGAGTATCCCGTCGCCGCCGTGCAGCGCCTTGCCCTTTTCATACAGGTCAAAGCCGAGCAGTCCGGCCTCGACCGCGGAGGCGATCTTCGTTGCGCACGAGGGCTTGGCCCCGTCGCAGACGGTGCCCGATATCATGCCGAGGGTGTTCGTTATCGTCGCGCAGACGGCCTCGTAGCTGCCCTCTAAGAGCCACGCCACGCCCGCCGCCGCGCCGCAGCCTGCCGACACCGCGCCGCAGAAGGCGCTGAGCCTGCCGATAGGCGTTTTCTGGTGGATGGTTATGAGGTTTGAAACGACGAGCGCGCGCAGCAGCTGCTCGTGGCTTTTGTGCATGTCGAGCGCGTAGACGATGACCGGCAGGGAGGCGGTCATGCCCTGATTGCCGCTGCCGGATACGATGACGACGGGCAGCTCGCAGCCGCTCATCCTCGCGTCAGAGCCCGCCGCCGCCTGAGCCCGGGCGCGCACGCGCACGTCGTCGCCGCGCGTTTCCAGAAGCGTCTTGCCGATGGCCGCGCCGTAATTTCCGCGCAGCCCCTCCTCGCTTATGGCGAGGTTATATTCTATCTGCCGCTCGAGCATATCGCTCACGTCCTCAAGACGCACCGACTGCGCAAAGTCGAGGATATCGCGCACGTTGAGAACGCTGCGGTCGGTCTCGCTGCCTTCGCCGGCGCCGGCGGCCTTTTCAAACAGCGTCTTCCCGTTTTTCTCGATGAGCACGATGTTCGTGTGATAGTCGCAGATGCGAAGGCGCACGCTGTCCGCGCCCCTGTACATATGCAGGTCGATATCCAGCAGCTTTCCGCTGTCGGACTTTATGACGGTCATCTGGCAGCTTTCCATAAACTCGGATATCTTCGGGATATCCTCGGGATTTACCTGCGAGAGGACCTCAAGCTGCCTGTCCGCGTCGCCCACGGCCACTCCGGCCGCTACCGCCGCCGAGATGCCCTTCAGGCCGCCCGTGTTCGGCACGACGACGCTTTTTACGTTCTTTATGATATTTCCGCTTATGACGATATCGATCTTGTCCGGCAGTCCGCCGAGCGTCTGACGCGCCTTCGCCGCGGCGTAGGCCATGGCGATGGGCTCGGTACAGCCCATCGCGGGCAGGAGCTCTTCACGCAATATTTGCAGATACTGCGAATACTTAACGTCGCTGTATTCCATTTTCATCCCTCCGAATGATAATCTCTCTGCACTCAGTATAGCATCAAAAAACAAAATTGCATAGTGTTTTCGCTGCATTTTCAATGCATTGTCAACAACTTGTCGAAAAAAGCTTGAATGAGCGAAAGCTGTGTGGTATACTCGCCATACAGTTAAGATGAGCAATTGGAGATGTTATTCTTGATAGGTTTTTATAATTACACGGTGTGGCTGACCTTTATCGGCATGCTGTCATCGGTCACGGGCATAGGCCTTGCCGTGCAGGGCAGGATCGTTCCGGCGGTCATATGCCTGATGTTTTCCGGCTTCTGCGACATGTTCGACGGCATCGTCGCGCGCACGAAAAAGGACCGCACGGACGAGGAAAAGCGCTTCGGCATCCAGCTCGATTCGCTCAGCGATATCGTCTGCTTCGGCGTTCTGCCCTTCGTTATCGGCGTCTGCGCCGGCGCGGGGGAGTGGTGGCAGATAGCCGTCATGGCGCTGTTCGCGCTCGCCGGGCTGATAAGGCTTGCGTATTATAACGTCACCGAGGAGACGCGCCAGCAGCAGACGAGCGAAAAGCGCAGGCACTATCTCGGCCTGCCGATAACCTCCTCGGCGCTGACCGTGCCGCTGCTGTTCTGCTTCCGCGGCCTTCTGGGCGAGAGCTTCCCCCTGGCATACACGCTGCTGCTTCTGGTAAACGGCGCCATGTTCGTCGTTCCCGTTCAGGTGAAAAAGCCGAACAAAACGGGCCTTGCGGCCATGCTCGCCGTCGGCGTCGTATGCACCGCGCTTATACTCATACTCAAGTGAATCACATTAAAAATGCCGCGGCTCAGGCCGCGGCATTTTCATTGCGCGTTTTATCTGACGGCGGGCTCGAAGTCCTCCCTGCCGTGATGGCATATCGGGCAGACGTAATCCTCGGGAAGCTCGCCGTCGCAGGGCTCGAAGTGGTCGCAGACGGTGCAGACATAGCCGCGGACGGGCTCCCTGACCTCGGGAACGACGTGCTCGAAGTCCTCGCTGCCGTGCTTGCACAGGGGGCAGATGAAATCCTCGGGCAGCTCGCTTCCCTCGTGGAAGTAGCCGCAGATACGGCAGACATAGCCCTCGACCGGCGCCGGAGCGGGGTTTTTCTTGGGCTTTATGTGCGCATGGTAGTATGCGTAGGTGCAGCTCGGCGCGTCGGAGAGGAGCTTGGCCTCGACGACGTTTGCAACGTACAGCACCTGGGTCTCGACGTCGACGACGTCGATGATCTCGCAGGAGAGGACGGCGTTGGTGTACTTCGGGATATAGCGTATGCCGTTTGCCATGCGGGTGTCGTGCTCGCAGCCGGCGAATTTATCGACCTCGCGGCCGCTCTGGAAGCCGAAGTGCTGGAACACGCTGTAGGGCGCGTCCTCGGTGAGGATGGAGATATTGAAGCGCCCGGCCTTCGCGACCATGTCGCAGGTGTGGTTTTTCTTGATGACGGATATGGTGATCTTCTTGGGATCGCAGGCCGCGACCTGCCCGGCGGTGTTGATGATGCAGCCGTAGTCCCTGCCGTCGACGCGGGTCGTGAGCACCTCGACGCCGTAGCTGAGCTTCGTAAAGACGCCGCCGTCCACGTCGAGGACCGTGCCCGCTCCTCCGGCCGCCGCTTCGATAACGGGCGCCGCGGGGAGGATATCGGCGGCTATCTCGTCTGCGAGCGCGTCGAGCTCGTCAAGCTGAGAGACGGTCATATCGGACCTGAGCGAGACCGTCTGACCGATAAACTGCGTGCCGCGCAGCTTCGAGAGTATATCCATCATGAGCTTGCCGCTGGTGGGAGCCCACGAGCCGTTTTCGAGCAGGGCGATCTTCCTGTTCTGAAGATTGTGGTTTGCGATATCATGCACGAGGTTTTCCATCGTGACGAAGATGCCGGCGTTATAGGTCGTCGAGGCGAGCACGAGGTGGCTGTACCTGAATGCGTCTGACAGGATGTAGGACGCGGGGGTGACGGAGGTGTCGTAGACCCTGACCTTCACGCCGCGCTCTGCGAGCTTGCAGGCGAGGATGTTCACGGTGTTTTCCGTGTGGCCGTAGACCGAGGCGTAGGCGAGGAGAACGCCGTTTTCCTCGGGGGTGTAGGAGCTCCACTTGAGATATCTTTCGAGGAAGTCGCCGAAGTGGCTGCGCCATACGAAGCCATGCAGCGGGCAGACGTAATCGAGCTCGAGCCCCGCCGCCTTTTTGAGCACCGACTGCACCTGCGCGCCGTATTTGCCGACGATGTTGGTGTAGTAGCGCCGCGCCTCGTCGACGTAGTCGGTGAAGAAATCGACCTCGTCGGCGAAGAGGTGCCCGTTCAAGGCGCCGAAGGTGCCGAAGGCGTCGGCCGAGAAGAGCATCCTGTCGCTCAGGTCGTAGGTCATCATGACCTCGGGCCAGTGCACCATCGGCGCCATGACGAAGGTGAACTCGTGCCTGCCGGTGCACAGCCTGTCGCCCTCGGCGACGATGTGGTATTTGAGCGTGTCCGACAGGGAGAAGAACTGGCCGAGCATGGTCTTTATCTTATCGTTGCACACGATGGTCAGCTCGGGGTGGCGCAGCGTGAGCTCCTCTATGGTCGCCGCGTGGTCGGGCTCCATGTGAGAGACGACGAGGTAGTCGAGCTCCCTTCCGTCCAGCGCGTGGGCGAGGTTTTCAAAGAAGGTGCGGCTGACGGCCTTGTCGACCGTGTCGAACAAAACGGTCTTTTCGTCGTTTAAGAGATATGCGTTGTAGGAAACGCCGTCGGGCACGCCGTAAACGCCCTCAAAGCAGGCCAGGCGGCGGTCGTCGGCTCCGATCCAGGTCAGATCGGCGGTGACTTTTCTCGTGCAGTGCATAATGTGAACCTCCCATTTGTGTTTTCGATGTGATTTTATACATTTCTGCGGCAGATTGATGTAGCACATACCACAATACTGTGATATAATCGTTAAAAAATCGTCTTAAAAAGGGGGCGGGTATAATGGATCTTCAGAATGTTGAGCTTTTTGACGGCGTGAGCTGCGCGAGCATCGACGCCATGGTCAGCTGCTTCAGACCCGAGCTGCGCAGGTTCAGAAAGGGCGACACGATACTCGTTTTCGAGCCCGAGGTAAGGAACCTCTGCGTCCTGCTCACGGGGCGGGCGCATCTTTACTGCGTCGACAGCGAGGGCGAGTACACGCTGCTTGAAAACTACGGCGTGAACGACATCTTCGGCGAGGTCTTCACCATGCCTTACAGCGGCCTGGGCTACGTCGCGGAGGCCGACTCCGACTGCGGCGTGCTGTTTTTCAAAATGAGCACGCTGTGCGGACGCTGCCCCAACGCCTGCGAGCATCACACGGCGGTGACGAAGAATCTCTTCGCGCTCTCCGCGAAAAAGGCGCAGATGATGGCGCTGCGGATAAACATGATAAGCAAAAAGACCGTCCGGCAGAAGCTCACGAGCTATTTCGAGTACCTTGCAGAGAAAACGGGGAGCCATTGCTTCGAGACGGAGCTGAGCCTGTCGCAGCTTGCAAACTATCTGTGCGTCGACCGCACGAGCCTCATGCGCGAGCTGCGCCTCATGCGCGAGGAGGAGCTCATACGCTCCAGCGGAAGAAAAATAGAACTTTTATCAATGTAGGAGGAAATGAAAATGGGCAGTTTTATCGTGACGACGGATTCCGGCTGCGACCTGCCGCTGAGCTTCTGCGGCAGCCGCGGCATAATACCGCTGAAAATGAACTACGCCATAGGCGACGAGAGCTTCACCGATTCGATGGACCCCGCCGACCTCAAGGGCTTTTACGACGGCATGCGCGCCGGCGACTGCCCGAAGACGAGCCAGGTGACACCGTATCAGTTCATCGAGTTCTGGACGCCGCTTCTTGAAAAAAAGCAGCCGATCGTCCACATAGCGCTCGGCAGCGGCATATCCGGCACCTGGGCCAACGCCGTCTCCGCGGCGGACATGCTCATGCGCGATAACCCCGGCGCGGACATAAGGGTCATAGACTCGACCCTCGCCTCCGTGGGCTACGGCATGCTCGCCATTCTGGCCGCCGACCTGCGCGACTGCGGCAGCAGCGCCGACGACTGCCAGGCCGAGCTTGAAAAGGTCAAGGGCAATATAAACACCTATTACACGACGGGCGACCTTACCTACCTGTACCGCAGCGGCAGGGTCAGCCGCACCGGCATGGTCGTCGCCCATGCGCTGAATATCTGGCCGATACTGAACCTCGACCTTGACGGACACCTCATAGTTCAGGCCAAGGAGCGCGGCAAAAAGCACACGATAGACCGCATACACAGGATAATACGTGAGCTGTGCGTCGATCCAGAGGACCAGACGCTGTATATCTGCCACTCGGATATCGCCGAGGAGGCCGAGCAGTTCGGCGAGGAGATAAGGCGCGAGTTCGGCTTCCGCGACGTGTTTTACACCTACATCGGAACGACCATCGGCTCAAACTGCGGCCCCGGCCTGATGGCGGCGTTTTTCGTCGGCAAAAAGAGAACTAACTGAGAGGTAAAATGACATGAACGTTGAATATATCGATTTCAAGACCGTGAGCCTCAGCACGAAGCTCGACACGAGCCTAGGCGCGGAGCTCCAGCTCACCCAGACCGGCAAGGTCTCCGTCAAGCTCCCCGATGAGTGGAACGGCTTTGCCTTCCTGTATCTGAACATCAGCATCCACGACCCCGAGGAGAAATATTTCGTCTTCGATATCACGACCGAGACCGTCGTAAAGCTCCCCGACGAAGAAAAGGAGTTTACCGAGGACGCGATGAACGCCGGCATGGAGATAGCGCAGGACAGGACCTTCGAGGCCATACGCGGGATATCCGTCGCCATGGGCATAAACGAGCTCGACCTCAAGGGCAAGTGATATGAAGGAGCCGACGCTTGTTATCATGGCCGCCGGAATGGGCAGCCGCTTCGGAGGACTCAAGCAGATCACCGCCGTCGACGGCGAGGGTCACGCGATAATCGACTTTTCGCTCTTTGACGCCTACCGCGCGGGCTTCCGCAGGATAGCCTTTATCATCAAGCACGAGATAGCCGACAGCTTCAGGGCCGCGATAGGCGCGCGCATGGAAAAATACTTCGACGTAAGCTACGTCTATCAGCAGCTCGACGTTCTGCCCGGGGGCTACGCCGTCCCCGAGGGAAGGGAAAAGCCCTGGGGCACGGGGCACGCCGTTATGTGCTGCCGCGGCACGGTCGACGGCCCCTTCGCCGTCATAAACGCCGATGATTTCTACGGCGCGGGCGCGTACAGCGCGATGTACGAATTTTTAAGCGGCGACAGGGAGCCCGGCGAGTACGCCATGGTCGGCTACAAGCTGCGCAACACCGTGACGGAAAACGGCTCGGTCGCGCGCGGCGTGTGTAAGACCGAAAACGGATATCTCGTCGATATCACCGAGCGCACGCATATCGAAAAGCGCGGCGCGGACGCTGCCTACACCGAGGACGGCGTGACCTTTGTTCCGCTCTCCGGCGACGCGACGGTCTCCATGAATTTCTGGGGCTTTTCGCCCCTGATGCTCGACGAGCTCTATGCCCGCTTCCCGGCCTTCCTGGACAAAAGCCTGCCGCTTGATCCGCTCAGGTGCGAGTACTTCCTGCCCTTTATCGCAAACGAGCAGCTCAGGGAGGGCCTCGCGACGGTGCGCATCCTCGACTGCGCCGAGACCTGGTACGGCATGACCTACCGCGAGGACCTCGACTCTGTAAAGGCCGCGATAGCCGATATGAAAAAGCGCGGCGTATACCCCGAAAAGCTCTGGGATGGAGCAAACATCTGAAAGAAAACTGTCCGATACTTGACAAAAACTCTCTTTTTGTATATTATATAACAAAGAAAACACAGGGAAAAATAATTTACAGGAGGAGAGCAATGTTTTCAAGGAAGGACATCTCACGCAATGAGTGCATGCTCCGCGGGCCGCTGCGCAGGCAGGGCTACGACTGGTGGTGGCATTCGCTCACGGCGCGCAATGCGCGAACCGGCGAGGAAAAGCCGTTTTTCATCGAGTTTTTCCTCTGCAATCCAGACCTTGCCGAGGACAGCCCGACGCTGGGTCAGCTCCCGCGAAATAAAGCCGCGGGCAAAAAGCCCTCGTACCTCATGGTAAACGTCGGCACCTGGGGCAGGGTGCACAGGCAGCTGCACCGCTTCTTCGCGTGGAAGGACATAAAGGTGCATTTCAGCGCGCCCTATTCCGTCGAGGCTGCCGACTGCTTCGCCTGCGAGACCGAGCTGCGCGGCAGCGTGGATATAAGCGAGGCAGAGGCGAGGGCGCATCCCGAGTACATGTGCGACGCCGGCAGCATGAGCTGGCGCCTTAAGGTCAGCAAGCAGATACCCTATAACGTCGGCTACGGCGCGAGCAGATTCTTCCGGCTCATAAACGCCTTTGAGATGTACTGGCATGCCGAGGGCATCAAGACCTATTACGAGGGCGAGATAATCTTCAACGGCGAAAGGTACATCGTAACGCCCGAGACCTGCAACGGCTATGCCGACAAGAACTGGGGCTCGGACTTCACGACGCCCTGGGTCTGGCTCAGCTCCTGGGATCTCACGAGCCGGATAAGCGGCAGAAAGCTTCTAAACAGCGCCTTTGAGATAGGCGGCGGCAGGCCGAAGGTCTTCGGCGTCGCGCTTGATCGCAAGCTGCTGGGCGGCTTCTACTACGAGGGCAGGTGCTACGAGTTCAACTTCTCCAAGTTCTGGACGCTCTCGCGCACGGCCTTCGAGGCCGAGGAGACCGACGACGAGATACTGTGGTATGTCCGTCAGGAGACCTTCAGGGCCATCATGGAAACGCGCATCCGCTGCTTCAAGGAGGATATGCTGCTGATAAACTACGAAGCGCCAAACGGCACGAAGCGGCATCAGCGCCTGTGGAACGGCGGCAACGGCACGGGCAGGATACAGCTTTACAAGAAATCGCTTTTCGGAAAGCCGAGGCTCATCGACGACGTGGACGCCAGGAACATCGGCTGCGAATACGGCGAGTACGACACCACCGAGCCATATACCAAGAAGAAAAGGTAACAGGATAAGCACGAAAAAGTCCTTGTCATACGACAAGGACTTTTTCGCTTTGATCTCGCCACAGGGCGGGGGGATATGCGCCGCTCTCGTGCAGGGCGGTGAGGGCGGCAACGGCACCGGGCTTATCCTCCTTATACGTCAGGCCGAACCAGCGGTCGTTGGTGCCGAGAACGGAGATGCTTATCCTGCCGCTGTCTGTGAGCTCGCCCATCATGGTCGGCAGCAGACACTCGGCCCCGAGCTCGTCCGCGGGCAGAGCGGCGAGAAAGCCGGCAAAATAGCGCTCCATCACGGGCAGTATATCCTGATGACAGCCCCAGAGATTCATGGAGACGAAGCTGTCCGGCGCGAGGACGGGGCCGTCCTCGCCTTCGGAGGTGTCGCGTATCGTACCGTCGGGGAGGAGCTTTATCTTATACGTCTCCTTCACGCCGCGCAGCAGGCCGTTTTCGACGCTGCACACGCCGCGCGTGACCGTGCCGAAGGGGCTGACGGTGTTCCTGAGCCTGTAGGCGACCATGGCCGCGTCCCGCGCACCGTGAAGCTCCTCGAGCTTTTCCGCCATGACGCTGAAGGCCTCCGCACCGTAGTAATCGTCCGCGTTCATGACGGCGAAGGGCGTTTTTATGAGCTCCTTTGCGCAGAGGACGGCGTGGACCGTGCCGAAGGGCTTCGTGCGGGCGGAAAACTCCGGTCTGCTCTCGGTGAAGCGGTCCATGGTCTGGAAGGCGTAGTCTATCCTTATGCCGCTGCTTTTTTCGATGCGGTCGCCGAAAAGCGACTTCACGTCGTCGAATATCTCGGGCTTTATTATGAGCACGATCTTATTGAAGCCGGCGCGCAGCGCGTCGTAAATGGCGTACTCCATGAGTATCTCGCCGTCGGGGCCGAGGCGCTCGATCTGCTTTACGCCGCCGTAGCGCGAGCCGAGCCCGGCCGCCATGACAACAATGGTCTTGTCCATATAAGCTCTCCTTTTTATTTAACAGATTCCCTGGTGTAGCTGCCGAGTCTGAAGAGATCCTCCGCCGGAGCGGCCCTGAGCCAGGCGAGGTAGGCCTCCGGCCAGTGCTGCTGGAGGATGAACGAATCGCCGCCGTGCTGATACGCGTCGACGAAGAGGGTGACGAGCTGCTCGTAGAAATAATCCTGCGCGCCGCCCGTTACCTTGGTCGCGGTGAATTTCGCCGCGTAGCGGAAGAGTATGCCGACGACCATGAATATGAGCTCCGTCGCGGGCGATTTGTCGCCGGATTTGCGCTTTGATATCATTACGCCGAGGCGCCGCGCCTTTTCGAGCCCGCCGAGCTCGTGCCAGTTGTCGATAAGCGAGCACAGCTCGGAGGCCATCTCCTCGTTGCCGTCGAGCAGGAAGTTTATGAACTTGCGCAGCTCGAACACATCGCCGTGCATCTTGCTCTTCATGAATTCCATCGCCAGCTGCTGGTAGCCGTCGTCGCGGTATTTCAGCGGCGTGTCGAGCAGATCGTCGGCGTAATCGAAAAACAGGTCGAGCGCGCGCTCCTGATCGTCGAGCGGAACATAATCGGCCTCGACGCCGAGCTCGTCCATTATCAGCCTGAACTGCGCCTGCATCTGGCCGAGCAGCCGCGTATATTCGCCGAGGCCGCGCCGCGCCTTGCAGGGCACGATCATGTCAGTGCCGTAGCGCCCGAGCTCCCAGTAGCGCAGCGGCATGCGCGGCACGACGTCCATTTCGGATATGATGTTGAATATATTGTCGGTGAAGAGATTTGCCCTGTCGTAGACCGTGACGGGCGTTGCGAAGCTGTAGGCAAAAACATTGTCCTTGCCGAAGCCGCCCTCGAAGGTCAGGCGCGCGGCCAGAAGATTGGTCACCGCGCCCCCGCGGCTGTAGCCGCAGACCCAGAGCCGCACCCTGTCCTTTTCGAAGCCGCGCCGCGAGATATAGTCCGTTACCGCGTCATAGGCGATATCGGCTGCCGCCTTGAAGCCCGCGGCGTGATCGGGGTACGCGTCCTCGACGGCGTGGGCGTTGCTGACCCACTCGCCGCCGTAGTGGTGACTGCGGATAACTATGGGGATGAGATAGCTGTCGTCCGGCAGCCTTTTCGCGGCGATGATATAGCCGCAGGTATCCTCGCAGCTGAGCTGATCGTCAAAGCGGAAGCTCTCGATGCTGCGCTCGTCGATGCCTATGCCGCGCAGGGCGGCGCGCATGTGGCTGTCGCCGTCGTTTTTGTAGGTGAACGCGCTCATCGTGAGCCCCAGCGACATTATCGCAAGCTCGTGATTGTACGAGCAGGCCGAGCGCAGAAAGAAGCCGTCGGAGTATTTGAATTTGAGCTGCCCGATATCCCTGGGCTTTTCCTGCTTGGATATCATGACGTCTATCGTGACCTCGCCGGAAAAGGGCGTGCCGTTCGTGCCGTCAAAATAAAATTTCAGATCGCTCATGAAGACCCTCCGTGGTATGCTTTTACTGTATTCAGTATAATATTTTTTGACGCGGCGCGCAAGTGTGTAAAATTCACATATTCGGTATTGACAAGGGCGCTGCTACAGAGTATATTAACTGTGCTAATGCAAATCACACAGTTGGAGAGGAACTTTTTCCGCCTCAAAACGTAATCGTATCTGAAAGGAGATGTTCTGATGAAAACAAAGCTCATAAGTATCTTTTATATCGTGACGCCGCTGATGCTCGCCGCGCTGCTGGCGCTCAATATATTCACGATGGCAAGAGTCAAGGCGCTGGAGGACGCGGAAAGCGGCGGCGATACCGAGGACGTCGCGCAGGAAAACGACGTGACCATCGGCACCGAATACGTCATAAGGGCGACGACGCAGATATCCGACGCGTATAAATCGGGCGACAGCTCAAAGCTCTCGGATACCGACAGGGAAACGCTCGATATGGCAAAGAAGGTGCTCGATGAGATCATCACCGACGGCATGAGCGACTACGAAAAGGAGCTTGCCGTTTACAAGTGGATCACCGCGAATATCGAATTTGACGACGGCTCGCTGGCCGTTATCCCCGACGAGAACGACAAGGTGGTCGATAATCCCCACGGCGTTCTGCAAAATCACAAGGCCGTCTGCGTCGGCTACGCCACGACCTTCCGGCTGTTCATGCAGATGATGGATATAGACTGCATGGTCGTGCACGACTCGTACCTTTCCCACTCGTGGGATCTCGTGAAGCTCGACGGCGAGTGGTACCACACCGATACCTACTCCGACGCGGACTCCAGGGGAAACTTCTCGCACTTCAACCTCGACGACAGCGCGATGATGAGCATGCAGGACTGGAACACCGGGTTCTTCCCCGAGGCCGAGGGCTATAAATATAACTACGCCTACATAAGCAGGGTCGGGTGCAGCGATATCTACAGCATCCCCGCACAGGTGCGCGCGGCCATCGACGCCGAAAACGGCATCGTGAGCCTTGACATGGGCAAGGCGGTAAATGCCGATACCTACAGTGTCATTGAGCTCATCATGGAGCAGATACAGAACGCCGTTGCTTCCGACAGCCGGATCATGGGCCTGTACTGGAGATGGATGAGCACCGTGGAGGGCGACAACATCTTCTGCGTGTATATAGGCTACAACAACGACGATGATGATGATAACGGCGGCGAGGACCCTGACATAGTCGGCATTGACGATGAAACGCAGCAGAAGATAAACGACGCTGTCAGCAAGTCCTTCGGCGATATCTCCGGTGACGGCGACGTCATCGGAAGCTCTTACGAAAAGACGGTGATAGACTGATGAAAAGAATAATCTGCCTCATCTGCGCGGCGGCTCTGTGCCTTTCGCTCTGCGCCTGCGGCAGGCAGAGCGAGAAGATAGACATGTACGAGCTCCAAAAGAGCATGGTCGCGGCCGATAAGAGTCTGCCCGAGATGAAAATTTCGGGCAGTTGGGATGAAAATGCCGAAAAAGCCTTTTCATATATATCGGATATGGAGTATAATAAAATTCGCGGCTTTTTCCTGGCCTATGCCGCCGACGGCATGGCATACGAGATCGCCGTCGTGCAGCTCAAGGAGCAGAACGACGTCGTGGACATGGGTATAAGCCTCAGCAAGCACGTCGATTCCCGCGTCCAGATGTACAGGACCTACGAGCCCGCTCAGGTAGAGCGCGCGCAGGGCGCCGCGATCAAGACCGTCGGCGACTGCGTCCTGCTCATGATGTGCGACGGTAAGCAGAACGTGGAAACGGCCTTCAAAGAATTTACTAAGTAAACGGAGAAAACTTAAATGGTATTCAGCAGTACGATATTTCTGTGCGTTTATCTGCCCCTTGTGCTATTGGGGTACTATATCTGCCCTAAGAAGGGGAGGAATCTGTTTCTGCTGATAGTCAGCCTCGTGTTCTACGCCTGGGGCGAGCCGAAGTACGTTTTTCTGATGATGTTCTCGATCGTCGTGAACTTCGTCTTCGGTCTGCTCATGGATAAGTACAGGCAGAACAAAAGGCGCCTGAAGACGATGCTCGTGCTCTCGGTCATCATAGACCTCGGGCTGCTGAGCGTGTTCAAGTACACCGACTTTATAATAACGAACATAAACGCCGCCTTCGGAGCGGGCTTTGACCTTCTGAACATAGCGCTGCCCATAGGCATATCGTTCTACACCTTCCAGGCGATGAGCTACACCATCGACGTCTACCGCGACGATGTCCGTGTTCAGCGCAACCTCATCGACTTCGGCATGTACATAACCATGTTCCCGCAGCTCATAGCCGGCCCCATCGTCCGCTATTCCGACGTTCAGGATCAGCTTGCCGAGCGCAGCGTAACGACCGCCGACTTCTCCGAGGGGATCATGCGCTTTGTTGTCGGACTCGGCAAAAAGGTGCTGCTGGCAAATCAGATGGGCGCCGTGTGGTCGGGCATATACGCCCTCGGCGGCGACGTGTCGGCCCTCATGGCCTGGACAGGCGCCGCGGCCTACACCTTCCAGATATATTTTGACTTCTCCGGCTATTCGGATATGGCCATAGGCCTCGGCAGGATGTTCGGCTTCAGATTTCCCGAGAACTTCCGCTACCCCTACGAGTCGGTCTCGATAACCGACTTCTGGCGGCGCTGGCACATGACCCTGAGCACCTGGTTCAAGGAATATCTCTACATCCCCCTCGGCGGCAACCGCCGCGGTCTTGCCCGGCAGGCGCTGAACCTGTTCATCGTCTGGGGGCTCACCGGCTTCTGGCACGGCGCGGGCTGGAACTTCGTCATGTGGGGCCTGTACTACTTTGCCATCCTGCTTATCGAAAAGCTCTTCCTGCTCAAGGCGCTCGACAGGCTGCCGAAGCCGCTGCGCCATGTCTACGCGCTGCTGATGATAGTCATCGGCTGGGTCATCTTCGCAAGCGACGATACGAGCGTGCTGCTGCCCTACCTCGGCTCGCTGTTCGGAGCGAACGGCGCTCTCGGCGGCATGGACGTGTATACGCTCGCGACAAGAGCCGTGCTCATGGTCATATGCTGCATAGCGTCCACTGAGCTCCCCAAGAGAGTATTCGTCTCCTGCACCGGAGCGATGAACGAAAAAGCGGCCTTTGTGCTCAAGAGCGTCCTCACGCTGGCTCTGCTGGCGCTGAGCATGATCTTCCTCATCGGCGACAGCTACAATCCCTTCCTTTATTTCAGATTTTAAGAGGTGAGCGTGATGAAAAAACTGCATATCGCGCTTATCGCGCTGTTTCTGGCGATCATAGTCCTGCCCTCTGTCTTCGTGTTCGCGGGCGAGGATAAAACCTTTTCCGACAATGAAAACCGCATGCTTCAGACCGAGCCGGAGCTCTCGCTCACGAGCATCCTCAGCGGCAGCTTTCAGGAGAAGATAGGCGAGTATATCTCCGACCAGTTCCCCTCGCGCGACACATGGACGCAGCTCGGAACGCAGGTAAAGAAGCTGCTCGGCTTCAGGGACATAGGCGGCGCGTATCTCGGCGAGGATGGCTACTATATCGAAAAGATAACGCCCGACAGCGTCGACGAAAAAAACCTCGGACGCAATCTCTCGCTCGTGTCGGACTTTCTCGATGCCAACAAGGACATCCCCGCGACCATGCTGCTCGTCCCCGCGACGGGTACCGTTATGAGCGACAAGCTTCCGGCTCACGCGCAGATGTACGACGCGCAGAAGCTGTACGATACGGTAAAGCAGGCGCTTCCGGACGTGAGCTTCCCCGACCTGTACACGGCGCTGTCCGAGGCGAAGAGCTCGCAGCAGGTCTATTACCGCACGGACCACCACTGGACCTGGTACGGCGCGCACACGGCGTACAAAACGCTGCTGCCGGACGGGAAGTATGCCGCCTCTCCCGAGCTTCTTTCCGACAGCTTCCTCGGCACGACCTATTCCAAGACCCTCGACCCGGCGGCAAAGCCCGACGAGGTGTACATCTCGAAGGTCTCCGACGGCGTCACCGTCACGGCAGACGGCAAGGAGATATCGCTCTACGATATGACGGCCGCCGGCGAGAAGGATAAATACAAGGTCTTCCTCGGCGGAAACTACGGCGAGACGACGATATCCGGCGGCTGCAAAAACGGCAAAACGCTTCTTATGATAAAAGACTCGTTTGCAAACAGCCTTGCGCCCTTCCTCACGGCCGATTACGAGAATATCATCATGCTCGACCTGCGCTACTACATGGGCTCGGCGCAGCAGCTGATATCGGAGCGCGGTGTCGACGAGATACTGTTCGTGTGTGAGATGAGCAGCTTTGCAAACGATAAAAATATTGTGAAATTGGGGTTTTAGATCATGAAGAGATTCAAAAGATTCGCGGCGGCCTTTCTGGCCGTGCTGATGCTCGCGGGCGCGGCGCCCATACCGGCGCAGGCCGACGGTGATAAGCTCATAGCCCTCACCTTTGACGACGGCCCGGCGGGGCAGAACACGGTGAAGCTGCTCGACGGACTCAAGGCGCGCGGCGTACACTGCACCTTTTTCTACGTCGGCCAGATGGCCGAGCGCTACCCCCAGCTCGTAAAGCGCGCCTGGGAGGAGGGCCACGAGATCGCAAGCCACACCTACTCGCACCCGCAGATGACGAAAAAGACCGACGCGCAGATAAAGCAGGAGCTGCAGAAGACCGACGCCATCCTCGACAAGGCCGTCGGCCAGGACTTCAGCTACATGCTCCGTCCGCCCTACGGCGACTATAACAAGCGCACCCTTGCGGCCTCCGCAACGCCCTGCTTCTTCTGGTCGATGGACACCTACGACTGGAAGAGCAAAAACGCCGACTCCGTCTACCGCGAGTTCATAAAGCAGGCGCGCGACGGCTCGATAGCGCTTCTGCACGACACTCACGCGACCTCGGTCACGGCGGCGCTGCGCGCCATCGATACGCTCCAGGCGCAGGGCTACAAGTTCGTGACCCTGAGCGAAATGTTCATGCGCCGCGGCGTGAGCCTTGAAAACGGCAAGATATATTTTGACGCCTATCCCGGCAAAAACGGCACCGCGGCAGCGCTGGCAAAGCCCGAGCTGAGCGTCAGCAGCGGCCTCGTCACCATGACGGACGACAGCCGAGGCAGCGTTTACTACACGCTCGACGGGAGCATGCCCACGCCGTCGAACGCGATAAAATACACGGGCCCGGTCAGGATAAAGGCAAACAGCGTCATCCGGGCGCTCACGGTCGTCAAATGGAACGGCCTGCGCTCGGACGAGACGAAGATGACATATTCGCAGCGCGGCAATCTCTTCGCCGACGTTTCGCCGGACGACTGGTTTTATGACAACGCAGACCGCATGGTCGCGCAGGGCATATTCAACGGCACGGCAAAGAACGTGTTCTCGCCGGGCGGCGAGCTGACGAGAGAGCAGCTTGCGGCGCTGCTCTACCGTGCGGCGGGAAAGCCCGCGGTGAGCTCCGACGCGCCGTTTACCGACCTCCCCGAGGCCGGCAGCTGGAGCCGCGACGCGATCGTATGGGCATACGATAAGGGCGTGCTCAAGGGCTACGGCGACGGCAGCGTCAGACCCGGAAAAAGCGTCGGCCGCGCAGAGCTCGGCTGCATGATAGCCCGCTATCTCACTCTCGGCGGCAGGGACCTCAGCGGCCTTGACGACGTGCTGTCCGGCTTTGCCGATGCCGGCGAGGTACCGGGATCGATGAGGCAGGAGCTCAACGCCGTGTGCGCTCTGGGCATAATAAAGGGCTCGGACAAGGGCCTGCTCATGCCGTCGAGCGGCGCGACCCGCGCCGAGGCGGCGACCATGCTCTGCCGCATGCTCGACCTGTAATACGCGATAAATAAAAAACGCCCCCTGTGCGGTCCGCACAGGGGGCTTTAACATGCCAAAATGCTTATTTATCCGGCCAGGGGACGGGAGTCTGACCCTTGTCGACGATAAGGTAGGCCCTCTGCGCTATGCGCGCCATGGGCGTGTCGGACAGGGAATCGGAGTAAAACGCCTCCGTCACGGCGCCGGGGTGGGCCTCGTAAAATCGGCGGACCTTCTCCTCGCCGTGGCAGTTCCTGCCGTGCATTTTGCCGGTGCGCTTATCCATGGGCGAGGCGATGAGCTCGATGCCGAGCCTGTCGGTCATGGGCCTGACGATAAACTCCGGCGAGGCGGAGATGACGATATCGTCCTTGCTGTGCTGCGCGCGGTACCAGGGCGCTATCCGGCTCTCGTGCTCGTCCCAGTAGCGTCCGAGCACCGCGTCAATGTCGTCTATCCGCCGCACGAAGCTGAAAATGTTCTCCTTGAGCGTCTCCTTCGGGATGAGCCGGAGAAGGTACAGCGGCGTGATGACCGCCATCCTCGGCAGCCACAGCAGAGCCGTCAGCGGGTGGCGGCGCAGATACCATATGACGAAGGTCATCGAGGAGTCGGGGTAAAAAATAGTCTTGTCAAAATCGTATGTATTCATAAATTCAATCCACCTTATACGCAGCCAGAACAGAGAGCATGAATGTAAGCGTGTCCGCGCATACGGCGGCTGTCATGCCTATGCTGCCGAACGCGGCCAGCAGCAGCACCGCGAGCTTTACCAGCAGCGCGAGAAGAAGGCTCAGACGCACAGTCCGGCTCGTGCGCCTGCATATGCGCAGCGCAAGCGGCAGCTTGCGGATATCGTCGCTCATGATGAGTATGCCCGAGCCCGAGGCCGCGGCCCCGGCGCTGAGAGCGCCCATCGCGACTCCGACGTCGGCGCGGCCGAGCACCCTCGCGTCGCTGACGGCGTCGCCGACGAAGGCGAGCTTGCCCGCGTGCTTTTCGCGCAGCAGCTCACCGACCGCGACGAGCTTGTCCTCCGGAAGAAGCTCCGTCATGACCTCCGACACGCCGAGCGCGCGGCCGACGGCCTTTCCGACGCGGTCGGTATCGCCCGTGAGCAGCACCGCCTTTTCTATCCCGAGGGCGTACAGCTCGCGCACGGCGTCCTTGGCGCCCTCTCTGACCCTGTCGTCGATGATGATATAGCCGTAATATATGCCTCCGGCGGCGACGTGCACGACGGACAGATGCCTGTCGGTGCGCTCGCACCTTATGCCGTTGGAGTTCATGAGCGCCGTGTTCCCGACGAGGACGCGCCTGCCGTATACCTCGGCCTCGACGCCGCGTCCGGCGAGCTCGCGCGCGTTTTTAACGTGCTCCGGATCGATGTGCATGGTGCTGGCCCTGCGCAGCGACAGGGCGATGGGGTGACTTGAATAGCTCTCTGCCGCTGCGGCCAGAGAGACGAGATCGGCGCTGCTTATGCCCTTGGGCTCGACGCCCGTCACCGAAAAGCTGCCCTCCGTCACCGTGCCGGTCTTGTCCATTACGACCGTCGACGAGGCGGCCAGCGTTTCGAGCTCGTTCTTGCCGCGGATGATTATCCCGTGCTCCACGGCGCTGCACAGGCCGCTGAAATAGGCCATGGACGAGGCGATAAGAGGCGCCGAGAGCGAGGCGCAGGCGAGGAATATGAGCGCCCTGTGCGGCCAGACGAGCCAGTCGCCGGTGATGATCGAGGGTACGACGGCCAGCGCTATGGCCAGGACGACGACCGCCGGCGTGAAAATTTTCGATATCCGCGCAAAGCGGGCCTCGCGCCTTGATACACTCTCCGGCGCGCGCTCGACGAGCTCCGCCGTGCGCAGCAGAGTCGAGCTGCCGTACAGCCCCGTGACGCGTATCCTGAGCTCGGAGCCGAGGTTTACGCAGCCGGAGACGACCTCGTTGCCGACGCCTACGTGTACAGGCTCCCTGTCGCCGGTGTAGACAGAGGCGTCTATGGAGCCGCTGCCGTCGACGACGATGCCGTCGAGGGGTATGAGCTCGTTTTTGCCGACCGTCATGACCGTGCCGGGGCGGATGCGCTCGGGCGAGACCATGTTCATCCTCCCGTCCTGCTCGACCGCGACGTATTCAGGGCGCAGATAGGCCAGATACGGTGTGCGCCTGCGGCTTTTCCGGGCAAAGATGTGCTCAAAGCAACTCCCGACGCTGAACGCGACGAGGACGAAGAAGGCCTCGGTGAAATTCTGCATGCAGCTCGTCCCGAGACAGGCGAGGACGATGAGCATATCGTATGACAGCACGCTTCCGCGCAGAAGCTTTTCGCCCGCTCTGCGCAGCGGAGTGAACGCGGCCGCCAGAACGGGGACCGCGCCCATAAGGACCGTCAGCCACTTCGGGAGATTTAGATACGCCGCGCTCACCGCCGAGGCCGCTATAAACAGCACAAGAGCGATGCCGAGCGGCAGAAGCTCGGCTTCGAGCCCGATGCGCGCTTTCCCGCGCCTGCGTATGTCCCTATGCTTCATTATCCGGCCTCCGATCATATGATCATCCATACTAAACTAATTATATAATACCTGTCAAATCCGCATACACATAATTTTGACAATTATTATTATTCCTTGACGTAATCTTCGTCAGATGTTATGATATTGATATATTAAATAATAGTAGTACAGGAGGTGCGCCGCTTGAGAGGCTCAATGCTCAAGGAGATACTTCAGGAGCAGGGCATAAGCATAAGCGAGCTTGCCCGAAGGCTGAACGTTTCCGCCCAGACGCTTTACAGCATGGTAAAGCGCGACAATCAGAAGGTCGATTTCGACATGATGATGCATATATGCAAGCAGCTCAACGTCCCGGTCGAGCGGCTGTGCGAGGATACCGCGCTGCCGAAGATGCCAGATCTGCGCGAATGGCAGCTCATCGGAAGATACAGGCGGCTGTCCGACAGCGGCAGGGAGCTGGTCGATCTGGTCATAGACCATGAGCTGGGCCGCCGCGAGGAGGCGTCCGCGCAGGACGGGGAGGAAGGCAGGATAATACCTCTCTACCTCACTCCGGCCGCAGCGGGCTATGCCTCGCCCGCCTTCGGCGACGACTACGAGGACTACACGGTCGGAAAAAACGACCCCGCTGACTTCGCCGTGCGCATCGACGGCGACAGCATGGAGCCGTATATAGCCGACGGCTCGGTAGCCCTGTGCAAGCGCGGCGCCATCATCCACGACGGCGACGTGGGGCTTTTCTTCGTCGACGGGGACATGAAGTGCAAGCAGTACTGCCAGGACTACAGCGGAAACGTGTATCTGTTCTCGGCAAACCGCGCACGCCGCGACGCCGACGTGATGATACCCGCAAGCTCGGGAATAACGCTCATGTGCTTTGGCAAGGTGCTGCTGGATAAGAGCATACCCCTGCCGGAAACGGAGTGACGGTATGACCTTTGAAAACAAGCTGCCGAAGGGCTTTGAGGCCCGGACCGTCGCGCCTGACGGCGATAAGAGGCTCACGATAAGGCTCTATGCCGCGTCCGGCGCGGCAGCGGCCGCGCTCATCGCGCTCGGCTGCCTTATAAAAAGCATAAGCCTGCTGTTTGACGCAGCCGGAGCTTTTGCTCTGCTGGCGAGATTCGTGCTCGTCATGCTCGTCCTCGCAGCGAGCCTCATAGCTCAGGAGTATCTCAGGTGCTATATCATCGGCAGGCTCACGGGCAAGCCCGCCCGCGTCGTGCGCGATGGGCTGAGCGCCCATATCGAATACAAATGCTGGCTCGACAGGAAAAGCTACCTCATCATGAGCCTTGCGCCGGCCGCCGCCGTGTGCCTTTTGATGCTCATATGCATGCTCGTGCTGCCCGACAGGCTTTTCTGGCAGTGCTATGTGATATTCACCGTTGCTCTCGCCGGAGCGGCGGGCGAGCTGTACACGGCATACATCCTTTCAAAGGAAAAGGACACGGTCCTCGTCAAAAACGAGGGCTGTAAGATACTGATAGCTACGGAGAAATAAAAAATGCAGATAAGCGAACAGATACTCGGCATGAAGGACGACTGCGTGAAAATACGCCGGGATCTGCACAAAATACCGGAGCTCGGCTTTGAGCTGCGTCAGACGCACGAGTACATAAGACCCATCCTTGAGGCCTGCCGCCCGGACGAGCTGAGGGTGCTGGCGGAGACGGGCCTGAAGGCTGTGTTCCGAGCAGCGGGCACAGAGCGCACGATAGCCTTCCGCGCCGACATGGACGGCATGAAAAACACCGAGGAGAACCGCTTCCGCTTCCGCTCGCGCCATAAGGGCGTCATGCACGGCTGCGGCCACGACGGGCACATGACGATACTTCTGCTGCTGGCCAGATGGATATCGCTCAACAGGGATAAGCTCAGATGCAACGTCGTGCTGCTGTTCCAGCCCGGCGAGGAGGGCTGGGGCGGCGCGAGGAGGATGATAAGCGAGGGCGCGCTGGAAAGCCCGAGGGTAGACCGCATCTACGGCCTGCACCTGTGGCCGACCGTGCCCAAGGGCAAGATCGGAATACGCTGGTCCAACCTCATGGCGCAGACGAGCGATTTTGAGATAAAGGTCCGCGGCAAAAGCGCCCACGCCTCCACGCCGCAGATGGGCATCGACGCGATCGTCATCGCGGCCGAGCTCATAACGATGATCCAGTCGGTCATAACGCGCGACGTCGACCCGCATCAGGACGCGCTGCTGACCCTCGGCAAGATAAACGGCGGCACGGCGCACAACGTCATCGCCGAGGAGGTCACCATGAGCGGTACCCTGCGCGTTTTCAGCAACGACCTGTACGACAAGCTCATGCGGCAGATAATCGCACTTTTAAAGGGCCTCGAGATGGCGACCGGCGCGGCCATTTCGATGAAAACGATAGTTCACTACCCCTACGTCGCAAATCCGAGACCGCTGGTCGAGCATTTTTACACGCTGCTCGACTCGATGGACGACACCGTGCTCGTCGAGCCCGTCATGGCCGCGGAGGATTTTGCCGAATACCAGCGCGAGGTCGAGGGCATGTTCATGTTCCTGGGCATAAACGGCGGCAGGGGAGGAGCGCCGCTGCACAGCAGCAGCTTCGACTTTGACGAGGACGTGCTGCTCGTCGGAGCGGAGACATTCAAAAGAATATTGGAGAGTGAAAATTATGCATGATGAAGTATCCATTGAGAAAAAATTACCAAACAGAGTGGACGGAACGCTGCGCAAGTTTGCGCTTCGTGTGCCCGAGTGCATATATAAATGCAGCGGTATAATCGTTTTCGGCAAGCGCATCAAGTCGCTCGTGTTCTCCACCGACCTGAGCATCATCAGAAACGTCAACGCAGACGCCATAATGGCGGTCTACCCCTTCACGCCGCAGCCGGTCATAACGCAGGCGCTGCTCACCGCGGCGGATATCCCGGTGTTCTCCGGCGTCGGCGGCGGGCTCACGCAGGGACAGAGGGCGATAAATCTCGCCATGTTTGCCGAGATGCAGGGCGCGACCGGCGTCGTGCTCAACGACCCGACCTCGAACGAGGTGCTCTCGCTCGTGCGGCACACGGTCGATATCCCCGTCGTCATCACCGTTGCGCGCAAGGACGTCGATATCGAGGCGCGCATAGCCGCCGGAGCGGACATTTTCAACGTCTCCGCCGCGGCCGATACCCCCGACGTCGTGCGCAGGATAAAGCAGACGCACCCCGACGTGCCGGTCATTGCGACCGGCGGCCCGACCGATGAGAGCATAATGCAGACCATAGCCGCCGGAGCCAACGCCATAACCTGGACGCCGCCCTCCAACGGCGAGGTGTTCCGCGACATAATGGCGGCCTACCGCGAGGGCAAGCCTCACCCCTGACAAACAGAAAAATCCCGAGTGCCGAAGCACTCGGGATTTTCCTTAGGGAGTAAATAGGGAGTAAATATAGAAGGAGAACAGAGAATCAATGCTTGCCGTACTCGATGCCGGTCACCGAGACCACAAGTCCGGCGATGCCTGCCAGAGCGAGTATCGCGCACACTGCCGTCCAGACGGCGGCGTCGTGGTTCGCGGCGTCTATGTCGGCCTGAGCGGCCGCGCTGACGGAGCTGCATATCTCGCCGTAGGTCGAGCCGCTCCATGAGCTGCTGTTGTTGAGCAGATAGGCTACGTCGCGGTCGAGGATGGAGGCGTCGGTGCCGAGCTCGGCGACCGGCCTGAGGCTCTCTGCCATGCGGGCGAGCTCGTCGTCGTTATCGTCCGCGGGGCTCTGCGCGGCCGAGGAATACACGGTGTTGCTCAGTCCCATGGAAAGCGCAAGGCTGTCTGCGTCGCCGGCGTGCTTTATAAGGTTCGTGCTGGCGGATATGCGCTCGACCTTGTCGGTCTCGACGTTCGTGAAGCCGACGGCCGCGAGCAGCAGCACCAGTACCGAGAGAACGGCGGTGATGATATAAACGGTGTTGTTTGAAGTTCTGGTTTTCATGATGTGATCCTTTCCGCCCCGTTCAGGGACTGTCTTTTTATTGACCACATAATAGTTCTTAATTTTACAGAACACAATGTACAGAATCGCCTGAAATGACAAAAATATAGGCAAATGCATAAAACTGCGCAAGAATAATTGCATAATTTTGCCCGAGTGCGAAGAAAAACCGGCGGAGCAAACGGCTCCGCCGTCTTTTTGCAGGAATACTATCGTTTTATCTTGTCCGTCAGCTTGCGTATGGAGGAGGCAAAGCCGCGCAGCTCGCGGTTCGGCCGCCCCTCGCAGCCGCGCACGGCCTGCATGAGCTCCTCCGCCGCGCGCACGAGCTCGGCAAACAGGGGATTTACCCTGCGCCCGCCCGCCGGAGCCCCGCTCTCGCGGACGATGGGCCTGCCCTCGGCGACGACGGTGAAGCGTCCCTCGCGCAGATCAAACTGCGTGCCGCTGTACGGCGCGAAGGCGCGGTAGCCCAGCTCGTCGTTGAGGCAGGCGGTGAAGCTGTCGGCGCTCTCCGGGCCGCCGTGATTTACGAAAACGAGCTGCGGCTTTTCGGAAAAGCCCTCGAGCCAGGCGATGAGCCCCCGCTTGTCGGCATGGCCGCTGACGCCGGGGAGCGCGGCGATCTCCGCTCTGACCTCTATCTCCTCGTTGAAGAGCTTTACGCTCTTCACCCCGTCGTGCAGGGCGCGGCCGAGCGTTCCGGCCGCCTGATAGCCGACGAACAGCACAAGGCACTCGGGCCGCCACAGATTGTGCTTGAGATGGTGGCGCACGCGTCCCGCGTCGCACATGCCGGACGCGGATATGATGACCTTGGGCTCCTTATCCTCGTTTATGGCCCGCGATTCCTCCTGGCTGACCGCCGTGTGCAGTCCGGGAAAGTACAGGGGATTTTCGCCCGAGCGTATGATCGCGCGCATCTCCTCGTCGACGTAGCTCGTGTCGCATTGCAGAAATACGCCCGTAGCCTCGATGGCGAGCGGGCTGTCGAGGTAGACGGGGAAGCTGTCGTGACCCTTCACGAGGCCGCGGCTTTTGATCTCGCGTATGAAATAGAGCATCTCCTGCGTTCTGCCGACGGCAAAGGCGGGGATGACGACGTTTCCGCCGCGGTCGAGCGTGCGCTGGATGAAGCCGGAGAGCGCGGCGATGTAGTCCGGCCGCTCCTCGGAGTGGTTCCGGTCGCCGTAGGTCGATTCGATGACGAGGTAATCGGTCCTGTCTATATGCTTCGGGTCGCAGAGTATCGGCTGGTCGAGGTTTCCGATATCGCCGGAGAAGACGAGCTTTTTCTCGCAGCCGCGCTCTCTGAGCCATATCTCGACAGCCGCCGAGCCCAGCAGATGCCCCACGTCCGTAAAGCGCACGGTCACCGATTCGTTGACCTGGATCATGCTGCCGTACTCACAGGGGCGCAGGAGCCTCAGCAGCCCCGAGACGTCCTCAAGGTCGTACAGCGGCTCAACGGGATCCTCGCCGCGCCGCATCGCCTTGCGCGTTTTCCACTCCGCCTCGGACATCTGGATGTGCGCGCAGTCGCGCAGCATGATATCCAGCAGCGAGCAGCTTGCCCCCGTCGCGTACACCGCGCCGCGAAAGCCGTTTTTATACAGCAGCGGCAGCAGCCCCGAGTGGTCTATATGCGCGTGGGTGACCAGCACAAAGTCGAGCGCCGATGCCGCGACCGGCAGCTCCTGATTTTCAAAGAGGTCCTTGCCCTGCTCCATGCCGCAGTCGACAAGGCCCTTCTTATCGCCGGCCTCGATGAGCGTACAGCTTCCCGTGACCTCATGAGCGGCGCCGAGAAAAGTAAGCTTCATTTTCCTGTCCTCAGAGCTCGGGCGACCAGCCGTCGGCAAAGCCGGCGCCGGGGGCGGGCTTTGTGAGCTCGACGTAGTAGCCCGCATAGGTCAGATCCATGTACGGCATGACGTAAAACTGCACGAGTATTCCGAGACCGACCGCGCCGAGTATCTGAGAGACAACAGACGTGCCCATACCGGCGGCGAGACTGTCGCCCAGGTAGTTTACAAGGCCGATGAGCAGCGCCCAGCCGATGAAGCTCAGGTCCATTATGAAAAGCTCGGCCTTGCGCCCCTTCATGAGGCGCTTGCTCTCCGTGATACATTGCAGCGCGCTCATCTCCGGGTGCTCGAGCAGCAGGTACAGCGCCTGGCGGTAGCGGTAGAAGGCGATGAAGGCGGGGAATATGAACAGCAGCGCCCACAGGAAGATGAAGATGCCCTCAAGGATGTACAGCCACAGTACGCGCAGGACCATGCCGAAGGCGTCGAAAAGATTCCAGCAGCTGGCGCCCATGCCGCGCACCGTGCGCAGGCAGAAGATCGCAAAGCCCGCGCCGAGGAGGAGGGTCAGTATCTGAATGGCCAGATCGAGCAGCATGGCGGCCGGCCCCGGCATCGCGCTGCGCACGGCGTAGAAAAACTGCTCGAGATCGGCCTGATTCAGGTCGTAGCTGTATGAGCCGCCGTTGAAGGTGACTCCGGCGTTGAAGCCGAACTGCTCGTATATCTGCTGAAGCTTATTGGCCGATACGCCGATCATCTTATATGAAAGGAAGCTGAGCGCCGCGAGAATGAGGATATATATGATCGCGGTGACGACGGGTCTGGGCTCGGCGCTTCTTATCAGCGCCTTTGACTGCGCCTTAAGCTGTTTTCTGTCCATATATGGGACCTCCTTATATTGATGCTGTGATTATATCATCTCTGCGCATAAATTAACATAGGCGCGGCGAAAAAATATCGCAAAAGCAGAAAAAGAATTTTCTTGACAATGCGGCCGAGGGATGCTATTATAATCAGGCACTAAATGCGCGAGTGGTGGAATTGGCAGACTCGCTAGATTCAGGTTCTAGTGCTCACTCCGGGCGTGCGGGTTCAAGTCCCGCCTCGCGCACCACAGATCCCGCGAAATCAAAGCTATGATTTCGCGGGATTTTCTGTTATACTGATGAGAAAACGGCCGAGGTAAGGGAAAATGAAGAAAAAGGCGAAAATAATACTGCTCGTGTGCCTGGCGCTCCTGCTTGCCGCAGCCGTCGGCTGCTTTGCCTATGTCTCGGACTATTATCACGCAGACGCGCAGGCCCTGTCGGCAATGAGCGCGCAGACCGTCGGCGTGGATATCGAAACGCTCGGCGGCGTCACCTGGTTTCTGCCCGACGAGCCGTCGGCGGGGCTTATCTTTTATCCCGGCGGCAAGGTCGAGCACAGCGCCTACGCGCCGCTGATGCTCGCCTGTGCGCAGCGAGGGATAGCCTGCGCCCTGGTGGAGATGCCCGCTAACCTCGCGGTGCTCGACGTGAACGCGGCCGACGGCCTGAGCCGGCAGCATCCCGAGATAGAAGACTGGTACATGGCGGGACATTCGCTCGGCGGCGCGATGGCGGCAGACTACGCCTCGTCGCACGCCGGTGAGCTCGAGGGCCTCGTCCTGCTGGCGGCGTATTCAACGGAGGACCTCAGCCAGAGCGGGCTGCGCGTATTGTCCGTCTACGGCACGGCCGACGGCGTGCTGGACCGCGATTCATATGAAAAATACAGAAGCCGGCTCCCCGGGGATACGACCGAGCTCGTCATCGAGGGCGGCTGCCACTCGCAGTTCGGAAGCTACGGCGCGCAGGACGGCGACGGCGAGCCGGGCATATCCGGCGCAGAGCAGATACGCATCACAGCCGACGCCATCGCGGCCTTTGCCGGAGGAGAATGATACCATGAAAGACACAAAACAGATGTCGGAATCCATACGGATGGGCATGCTTCTGGCCGTTTCGGGCGGCTTTATGGACGCGTATTCGTACATAGAGCGCGGAGGGGTCTTTGCAAACGCGCAGACGGGCAACATACTGCTGGTCGGCGTGAATCTGTCCGAGGGCGATATCCCGGGCGCGCTGAGCTATCTCCTGCCGGTGCTCGCGTTTGTGCTGGGCATTGCCGTGAGCGAGCTCGTGCGCGTGCGCTGGAAGCATTTTCTCCACTGGCGGCAGGTGTCCGTCCTTGCCGAGGCGCTGATACTCGCCGCGGTCGCGTTTTTCCCGCTCACGCTCGATCTGGCGGCAAATACGCTGATATCCTTCGCCTGCGGCATACAGGTCGAAAGCTTCCGCAAAATACGCGGCAACAGCATCGCAACGACGATGTGCATAGGAAATATGCGCAGCGGAACGGAATGCCTCTGCAGCTACCTCCGCGTCCGCGACAGAGAGCAGCTGCTCAGAGCGGCGCTGTATTACGGTATCATAGCCTGCTTCGGCCTCGGCGCCGTGATAGGAAACGTCTTTGTCGGCCTCTGGCAGGAAAAAGCGATACTTCTCAGCTCGGCGCTGCTGTTTATCGCCTTCGCCGTCATGTTCATCGACGGAGAAAAAGCGGCCTGAGCTGCATCGTTAATTATATGAAAAAATCCGGAGTCAGAGACCCCGGATTTTTCATGATCTGATGATCTTTTTTTGATTGCAAAAAACTATGCTGCTGCGTAAAAACATCCGCGCAGCGGGGGAGTTCGAGGGGGCAAGGCCCGCCTCGAGTCAGATCATAGCCATCAAAAATGTCCGGTACGGACTTTTTGACGAGCACGGCGAGATTTTTCGTGAAGCGTCAGCTTCACAAAAAATGTGGCGTTATTGCTGCGGTCATGAAAAAACTGTGTTTTTTTCATGACCGCAGCAATAGATCGAACGAGCCGATTATATCGTCGCTGATGGAGCCTGTAAGGGCGTTGTTGTAGTTGCAGATGAAGGTGCCCGCGATGAGGATCATCATGCCCTCGGCCTCGCGCGCGCCGACCTCGTCGCCGTAAATGCGCTTGAGGCACAGCTCCATTATCCGCCGCCACTCGGCAAACTCCTCCCGTATGAGCTCGGCCACGCGCTCGTTATAGTGCGCGAGGACGTAGGTCTGCGTCGTGGCGTTCGGCCGGCGCTCGCCGACCCTGCCGCGCGCGACGTAGCTCATGAAGGCGTTCATGTAATCGACGTTCGAGCCGTAATCTGCGCGCTCGTGCGTGTTGAACCACTCGACGCATTTTTCGCTCATGAAGTCGCGCGTGTAGCGCACATAGCTTATGATGAGCTCCTCCTTGCTGTCAAAGTAATTCAGGAGCTTCGCGTGACTCATATCTGCCTCGGCGGCGATATCGCGCAGGGAGACGTTCGTGAGCGGCTTGCGGTCTATGCAGCGCTGGAACGCCATAAGTATGTCCATACGGACGGCTTCTTTATCAACTATAAGCGGCATTTTGTCTCCTTACATATTTACAAATACGGACCTTTGTGATAGTATTTTACCACTTGGTAAGCTAAAAATCCACAGGGGGAGAGCGAAAAAATGGCTGACGAAACATCATCGATCAGGATACATATCCTTCACTGCGGGAGCATGCTCGTCTCCAGAGCAGTGCCCTACGGCGGCGGCGTGAACCTCAAAAACGCGCGGCGCGGCGTGTTTGACAGGGCCTCCGGGCGCGTTGAGCTTCCGGTCTCGGCCTATCTCATAGAGCATCCGAAGGGGAAGGTGCTCATAGACACGGGCTGGAGCCGGGAGATAAGCCCCGACGGCGTGTACGACGCCGCGGCCGTAAAAAGCCAGCTGCCGGGCTACCTTGCTGCATTTTATCATCCCAGGGTCGAAAAAGGCAAGACCGTTTTTGAGCAGCTGGCCGCGATGGGCATAGCTCCCGAAGCCCTCGACGCGGTCGTGCTCACGCATCTTGATGCCGACCACGTCAGCGGCCTGCGCTCGGTAAGGGGCGCAAAGCGCATCCTCCTGCCCGAGGAGGAGGGCTGGTGGACGATACGCACGGTGTACAGGCTGCGTCAGCCGGCAAAGCTGTATGAGGGCATACCCATCGAGCATTTCTGGTTCAAGGGCACGATGGACGGGCCGCTGTGGTGGTCGTACGACCTCTTCGGCGACGAAACGGTGACCTTTGTGTGCCTGCCCGGACACACGGACGGGCAGATAGGCGTGAAGATAAAAAACGGCGATAAATTCGTCGTCCTGACCTCGGACGCGGCGTTTTCCGAGCGCTCCTGGCGCGAGAGGATACTGCCGGGCTTCGGCTTCAACGAAAAGGCCATGCTCAAGTCCTTCGACTGGATAGCCGGGCAGGCGGAGGACCCCAACTGCATCGCCGTCATCGCAAACCACGATCCGGCCGTTGTGCCGCAGGTGATCGAGCTATAAGCCGATCATCGACGTTACGACGTGCTGACACAGCAGAAGCCCCGCGCTCGCCGGCACCCATACCAGCGAGCCGGGGACGCTCCTGCGCCCGGGGGGCGGAGCCTCAAACTGCTGCGGCTCCATCGCCTCCTCGGGAGAGAAGACGACGTCGTGCCGCTCTATACCCGCCCTGCGCAGCTCCCTGCGCACGACCCTCGCCAGCGGACAGCCGCTGGTCTTTTTTATATCGCAGAGCATGAGCCGCTGCGCGTCGCGCTTGTTGCCGGTGCCGAGCGCGGAGACTATGGGTATGCCGCGCTCCTTTGCCGTGACGATGAGGTCGACCTTGCAGGATACAAGGTCGATGCAGTCGACGATATAGTCGTAGTCTGCGAAAAAGCGCTCGCGGCCCTCGGCCTCGTAGCGCCCGACGATGCAATTAACGGCGATATCGGGGTCTATATCTTCGATGCGGCGGCGCAGCACCTCGGCCTTGGGCATATCCACGGTCGAGCTGAGGGCGCACAGCTGGCGGTTTATGTTGCTCAGACTCACCGTGTCCTGGTCTATGAGCGTCAGATGCCCGACGCCGCTGCGTGCGAGCGCCTCGGCGCACCATGAGCCCACGCCGCCGAGCCCGAAGACCGCGACATGCGCGCGCCCGAGCCTTTCCATCGCCTCGGCTCCGAGGAGCATTTCGGCGCGTATGGTCCTTTCGTTCATGTCATTCTCCGTTAAATAAGCAAAGGCCGTTCCGTTGGAACGGCCTTTCGTGTTTGATTCATCAGATGCCGACGTAGCGGGCAGAGCCGGTGTAGGAGCCCTCGTAAACAGCGGTGATGCTGCTGAAAACGTGCTCGTTCCACTCGCTGAGCACCTCCTGCTTGAGCAGGCTCTCGGCGATGTAATCGCAGTAGTTCTGATCGCCGCTCTCCTCGGTGGGAGCCTGGTTGTTGTCGCGCTCGGTGAACACGACGACATAGCTGCCGGAGCTTGCGTCTATAACGGTCATGTCGCCGGCCTTGCGATCGGCGCTCTTGAGCCACTCGGAGAGGTCGGACTCGACGGAGGAGCCTGCAAGCTCGCTCTGCTCGGTGACAGTGGCGTCGGCGACGGCCGCGGCAACGGCGTCGGAAAGGGAGCTGCCGTCCTCTACGCTCTTGAGGATATCCTCAGCGGTGGCCTTGGCCTCGGCCAGAGCCTCGTCGGTCGGCGTATGCGCATCCTCGTCCTCGTCGTCGGAGTGCTCGTGCTCGGGCAGCTCGGCGGCAACGAGATAGTAGCTGTAGGTGAACTTGTCATAGCTGTCCTTTACGGTCTCGTACTCGGCGGCCAGCTCCTCGGCCGTGTATTCCTCGGCGTCGGTGATGCTGCTCTGGACCTTGGAGGCAAGGGCCTGGAGCTCGAGGATCCCGCGGGCGACGCTCTCGTTGCAGCCGCGGCCGTAGTTTGCGGCGAGGAACTTGCTGGCGCTGCCGTAGTTATTCTCCTTGGCGGTCTCGGCGATGGAGTCGATGGTCTCGTCTATCTCCTTGAGATCGTCCTCGCCGAGCTTGATGTCATGCTGCTCGGCATAGGCCTCGAAGGCTGCCAGCTGAGAGAGCGTGGACTTGGTAGCGTCGCGGAAATAATCGTCCCAGGTGTAGCTCTCCGTGCTCTCGCCGTCCTCGCTGTCCTCGTCGGAGTTCGGGTTCATGGGGCACTCCTGCTCGTCGAGGGGCTTGGAGGTGTCAAGCTGCAGAAGGGTGGAGGCGTAGTCGCCGTAGGTGTTCAGAAGGCTGATATACTGCATATGATAGATATAGTTGCACTCAGCCACGGAGAAGCTGCGCTCGCCGGCGGCGATGGTCGTATCGTCGACGGTGACCTCGGTGTTGGAGATCGTCAGCGCGTCGAGCGATCTGTAAAGCGCGCCGGTGTTGAGGTAGATAGCGAATGCAAAGAAGATGACAAGGGCCACGCCTACGACGGTCCACTTGATCTTCTGCTCCTTCTTCTTGTCGGCGGCCTTCTTTGCGTGGATATCCTTTGCATAGGTCCCTTCGCTGCGGGCAGCCTGTCTGTTTTTTCTTTCGGTTGATGAACTCATGTCTGATCTTCCTTTTTAAATTTCCGGTTGGATTTATACATTATACCCCAAAGGGGCACCGGTTTCAATAGCAAAGTTGCAGCTTTGCGCGTCTTGTGGTATGATTGCCGCAGAGTATTACGATAAAACGAGGCAATACATTGAAGGCTAAGGGCAAAAAACATAAAGGGCGCGGCTGCCTGACTGGGCTTGTCATAGTGGCGCTCGCGGCGATATGCGTTTTCCTCATGATCGACGGCGGCCGGCAGCTCGAGGTTAGCCGATACGAGCTCAGATCGTCAAGGCTGCCGGAGAGCTTCGACGGCTTCAGGATAGTGCAGCTTTCCGACCTGCACGGGGCGCAGTTCGGCGAGGACGGGACGGAGCTTGCCGAAAAGGTCGCCGCTCTTGAGCCGGATATCATCGCGCTCACCGGCGACTTCGTCACCGACGATGGCGATCTCGGGGCGGTCGAAAAGCTCGTGCGGCGGCTCGTGCGGCTGTGTCCAGTGTACTTCGTCAGCGGCAACCACGAGTTCGGCTCGGGCCTTGCCGCGCAGGTGCGCAGCATAATGGAAAACGCCGGAGTGAAATACCTGAGCAACGAATATCTCACGATAAGCCGCGGGGAGGACAGAATAGTCCTCGGCGGCGTCGAGGATCCGCTTGCCTACGCCGACATGCTCATGCCAGATGAGCTTGCACGGAAAATGGACGAGGCGTATCCCTCGGCGTTCAGGATACTGCTCGGTCACCGCAACTACTGGATGACGGAGTATCCCTCGCTGCCGGTGGACCTCATCCTGTCCGGCCACGCGCACGGCGGGCTTATCCGCATACCGGGCGTCGGCGGCCTTATCGGGACCGACAGGCGCCTTTTCCCGGATTTTACCGAGGGGATGTTCTATAACGGCAGCTACACCATGATAGTCTCGCGCGGGCTCGGCAACTCCGTGTCCGTTCCGCGCATCTTCAACCGTCCGGAGCTCGTCTGCGTCACGCTCGGAGCGGAGCAATAAATTTTATCATGTTTTCCCTCGCAGCTGCATACAATATAAGTATGCTGAAAAAAACGAGGTGACTGATATGGACATTGACGATATGATATTCGGAGACTGCGACCCCGGCCCGAGCGAGCGGTGAACGACCCGTAAGGGTCGTTTCAGGCTGTCAAAAAAACCTACGCCGCTGTGTAAAGATAACCGCGCAGCGGGGGAGCTCGAGGGGGCAAGGCCCGCCTCGAGTTGGATCATAGCCATCAAAAACGCCTGAGCTATCAGGCTTTTTGACGAGCGTAGCGAGATTTTTTGTGAAGCTTGAGCTTCACAAAAAATGTGGCGTTTTTGAAGCGTGCAAAAAAGTCGCAGACTTTTTTGACACGCTGGAACGACCCGTAAGGGTCGTTTTTTACAGCGTCACGCGGAAAACGATGCTTTTTCCGTCGGCTGTTTCGGCGCTTATGCTGCCGCCGAGGGCCTGCGCGGTGGCCTTTGCTATGGCAAGGCCTATGCCCGTGCCGCCGTCGTAGCGGCGCGAGCTGTCGGCGCGGTAAAAGCGGTCGAAAAAGCGGTCGATATCGCCGAGCGAGCCCGGCGGGCAGGTGTTATAGACCTCGATGATGTTGCTTTTGTGCTGTGAATACACCGAAAGGCGTATCTCGCCGCCGTCGTCGGAATATTTGAAGGCGTTGTCGAGCAGGATGGATATGAGCTGCTGCACGGCGGCCATGTCGCCGGTCATCATAAGCTCGGGGCTTATGCTCTGACTGTAGCTCTTGCCCTGCGCCCTTGCGCGCATCTCAAAGGGCTCGGCGGCCTCCCAGGCCGCGTCCGAGAGCGAGAACTCGCTCCTGTCCGGCAGCGGAACGCCCTCGTCAAGACGCGAGAGCGTCACGAGATTTTTCACAAGGCGCGACATGCGCACGGTCTGCTTTTGTATGTTGTCGACCCACTCGTTGTCGCCGTTTTCCATCTTGAGCACGTCCGCGCTCGTCGAGATGGAGGTCAGCGGGGTCTTGAGCTCGTGTCCGGCGTCTGTTATGAACTGCTTCTGAAGCTCAATATTGCGTATATAGGGCGCGATGGCCTTTTTTGAAAAGGCCGTCACCAGCGCAAAGCCCAGAAGCAGGCTCGCCGCCGCGACGAAGAGCGAAACGCTCAGCAGCGTTCTCATCGACTGCTGCTCGGGCGAGGCGTTGAGGAAGATTATCACGCTGCCGGCCGAGCCCTCCTTCACGCAGTAGCGATAGTCGCCGTAATAGCCCTGCGTATGCCCCTCGGAGAGAGCGTCGGCGGCGTAGTACAGGGCCTCCTGCGCGGAAACGGTCGCGATATAGTCGCTGAAAACGTGCTGCGCGTCGCCGTCGGCGTCGTAAACGACGGCAA
Source organism: bacterium (assembly GCA_963625685.1). Classification (GTDB taxonomy): domain Bacteria; phylum Bacillota; class Clostridia; order Oscillospirales; family Oscillospiraceae; genus F23-B02. Next base: position 55,688 of record CAVFTR010000007.1, on the reverse strand, counting down.
AATAGCGCGTCATGTACTTCGTCTCCGGCGAGCTTGAAAAAATGTCCGGCAGCGTAAAGCTCGACGAGCCGGAGTAGGGCTCCTGCCCGGTCGTTATGAGCGTATCTATCGTGTCGTCGAGCTTGCTTGTCGTCAGGGTGTAGTTCCAAAGATTCACCGCGACCAGCAGCACGAGCGTCACAGCGCCCATCGCCGCCATCGCCGAGGCGATGAATCTTCGCCGCATTTTAACGAGCATCACTTTTCCTCCAGCGCATAGCCCGCGCCGCGTATGGTCTTTATCTCGACGTCCGCGTCAAGACCGCGCAGCTTTTTGCGCAGAAAGCCGATATAGGTCCACACGACGTCGGTCTCCGACTCCGTGTCGAGATCCCAGACCTTCTGCATGAGAGCGTCTGTCGAGAAAACGCGGCCGCGGTTTCGCATGAACAGCTCCATGAGCTGAAACTCCTTGTTGTTGAGGCGCACGCTCTGCGAGTTTGCCGAGAGCGTGTACGAGCTCAGATCAAGGCTCGTGCTGCCGACCCGTATAACGTCGGGCGCGTAGCTTCCGCTGCGGCGCGTCAGCGCGCGCACGCGCGAGATGAATTCTCCCATTGCAAAGGGCTTGGGCAGATAGTCGTCGGCCCCCGCGTCGAGCCCCGCGATGCGGTCCTCGACCTCGGCCCTGGCGGTTAAAAACAGCACCGGCGCGCCGACGCCCTTTTCCCTTGCGCGCTTCAAGACCTCGAGCCCATCGAGCCCGGGCATCATTATATCAAGCACGACCGCGTCGTAGCTCACCGACAGCATATATTCAAGCGCGTCAAGACCGTTGTGCACCATATCCACGGCAAAACGGTTTTTTTCGAGGACGAGCTTGAGGGCCTTTGCAATGCCGACCTCGTCCTCGGCTATAAGAATACGCATGGTATCACCTCTGTTACATATATTAATATGCATAGCTGAAACGAACCTGAAACCATTTTAACAGCAGCGCGGAAAAAATAAAAGCAAATTCATATTTTGCTAACATATCTTTTTCAGCTCATTTCAGGTAGGGGGCTTATTCTCATGACAGTTCCACGAAATACAGCACATACCGGCGTCATATCCGAGTTCCCGCCGGAGGGTAACTGCCCACCGGGCGAAGAGGCTTCGCCGAAGCGGCAGACCAACAGCGAGCGCCGGGCCCGAAAGTCCCGGTGTTGAGATAAATCAAGGAGGTCAGTATCATGGAAAACATGGAAAATAAAAACGACGATATTCAGGAGCAGCAGAACGCTCCCGTGGACGGAGAGTACAGCTTCTTCTACGGCCACAGGCCGGAGGACGGGAAGACCTCGGCTGAGAGCGCCGCTCCCGCCGCCGCGCCCGAGGCTCCCAAAGCAGAGAAAAAGCCGTTCTGGAAAAAGCCCGGCGCGATGGTCGCCGGCGTCCTCGTCGCCGCGATGCTCGCGGGCTTCGGCGGCTCGGCGATAGGAAACGCGGTCCTCGGCGGCACCTCCGCCGGCAGCACAGTATACGAGGGCAAGCGCGCAAGCTCGGTAATAAACACCGTGAGCGTAGACACCGGCAAGCAGATGAGCGCCGCCGAGGTGTATGCCGCCAACGTTAACTCCACCGTCGGCATAACCACCCAGGTCACCACCAACTTCTGGGGCTACACCACGCAGTCTGCGGCCTCCGGCTCGGGCTTTATCTATTCCTCCGACGGCTATATCCTCACAAACTACCACGTCATCGAGTCCGCAAGCTCGATAAAGGCCACGCTTTATGACGGCACGAGCTACGACGCGCAGCTTATCGGCTACGACGAGAGCAACGACATTGCCGTCCTGAAGATCGACGCGGAGGGGCTCACTCCCGTGACGATAGGCGATTCGGATAACCTCAACGTCGGCGACCCCGTCGTCGCCATCGGCAATCCGCTCGGCGAGCTGACCTTCTCGCTCACCACCGGCGCCGTCAGCGCCCTTGACCGCGAGGTCACCTTGTCCAGCAACGTCACAATGGAGCTCATCCAGACCGACTGCGCGATAAACTCCGGCAACTCCGGCGGCGCGCTGTTCAATCTCTACGGCGAGGTCATCGGCATAACCAACGCCAAGTACTCCGGCTCCTCGAGCTCCGGCGCGTCTATAGACAACATAGGCTTTGCCATCCCCATAAACTCCGTGCGCAGCATCGTTGACAGCATCATCGAAAAGGGCTACGTCACCAAGCCCTACATCGGCGTCATGGTCTCCGACGTGAGCGACGAGGCGATCAACTACGGAACTCCCGCAGGCGCTGCCGTCGTATCCGTCACCGAGGGAGGCCCCGCGGAGAAGGCCGGACTTCAGGCAAACGACATCATCACCGCCGTCGACGGCGAGGCGATAAGCGGCAAGAGCGGCCTGAGCTCTGTCATATCCGACCACGAGGCCGGAGATACCATCACACTCAGCGTCTACCGCCAGGGCCAGACCCTCAGCGTTACCGTGACTATCGGCGAGCAGACCAGCTCCGCCACCGCGGGCGAGCAGAGCAGCCAGCAGGGCTCGCAGTCTCAGCAGCAGCAACAGCAGCAGATGCCCGGCTTCTTCGGCTACGGCGGCTGAGGCCTCAATGAAATGATGAAATGAAAAAACAGCGGATGCTCTGCATCCGCTGTTTTTTGCGATATCAGCATAAATGCGGCGGGGCTTATCTGTATGGCGTTGACAAAGTGTTGACAAAATGGGGGGGGTGAGATATTATACTTGTATGGACATTTGCCCTGCAGGTGTGCAAATGTGCGGAATATATCTACGGCTGACAAGCCGGAACAGGAGGGACCAATGAAAAAAATATTGGCAGCATTGATGGCCGCGCTCATGATACTCTCGCTTTGCGCCTGCGGTGAAAAGGGAGGCGGCGGCAGCGGCGGCGGTACGGAAAAGGACGCGAAGGAAAGCACTCCGGTCGAGGAGAAGACCGAGCTGCTCCCCGGAGTTCTTGCGGATTTCACGGCGGACGCGACCAAGCCTCTTCAGGATGAGTACAAAGACGATAATACGGAAGAGACGCGGACCCAATATGCCGTCTGCTTCTATGACTGGAACGGGGACGGAAAGAAAGAGGTATTTTATCTCATATCGCAGGGCGCAAGCGACGGCGTTACCGATCTGGGCGGCATAACGGCCTTTGTCGGCACGGGCGATGATCCGTACTCCACCAACGGCTCATATTCGAGAGATTACATTGCGGATATCGACAGCTCGGCGGTCACGTTCGTCGGATGGGTCGACTTTGACGCGGACGACGGGAAGCAGGAGCTTGTTATCAGCGCCAAAAAGCCGGACGGGACGGAGCAGACACTGATCTGCAACTCTAACTATTGGCACATGGGCTCGGGCTCGGACAGGCATCTCTATGACGGAGCCTTCAAGAGCTGGGCGGACGGAGTGCTCACCATAGGCGACGTTCAGTACGGCTTCGAGGAGGGAAATACGCTGTTCAAGCCTCTTGAAGAGCTCGGGTCGTAAGCTGCCGCATATAAACACAAAAAGCTCCCCTTGGGGAGCTTTTTGATTTTAAATTATATTATGCAGGCCGCTTTTTTATATTCCGCGTCGTCCACGGTCTCGAGCCATTCGTTTGAGGCTTCCTCGCCCGGGACCTCGACAGCCAGATGCGAAAACCAGCTGTCCGGCGCGGCTCCGTGCCAGTGCTTTACGCCGACCGGAATATTTACAACATCGCCCGGACGAAGCTCCTGCGCCGCCTTGCCCCATTCCTGATAGAAGCCGCGTCCCGCGACGCAGACGAGTATCTGTCCGCCGCCGCTTTTCGCGCGATGAATGTGCCAGTTGTTGCGGCAGCCCGGCTCGAAGGTCACGTTGTAAATGCCGGCCTGCTGCGTGGAAAGAGGCGCGAGGTAGCTCTGCCCGATGAAATACTCGGCGAAGGCGTCGTTGGGCTCGCCGATTGGGAATACCATTTCACTTTGATGCCTGGCCTTTGCATCGCCGGTATCGTCCCCGGCCCAGACATCCTTTGCCATGCGGAAGGCCGCCCAGGCCTTGGGCCAGCCCGCGTAAAACGCCGCGTGGGTCAGTATCTCCGCGATCTCCGTTTTGCTCACGCCGTTATTCTTCGCAGACATCAGATGGTACTGAAACGAGGGATCGGTCAGCCCCTGCGCCATAAGCGCAGCTACCGTCACGATGCTGCGATCCCGCAGAGACAGCCTGTCCTCTCTGCTCCATACCTCGCCGAAGAGAACATCGTCGTTGAGCTGGGCGAACTTCGGCGCGAACTCGCCCAAGGCCTCTCTGCCTGCCGTTTGCTTTACTGCCATGTTCGATTACCTCCCGTCAAATCCCGAGCTCATCGAGCCACCTGCGCACGGCGGAGGCGCTTTCGCTGCTCTGCATACGCTTACCCGTCAGCCACGTCGCCGCGGGGCAGACGGCCTTGAGAATACTGCCCGTTTTGCCCATGCCGCTGCCGCCGGAGGTGGCAAAGGGGATGAGGGTCTTGCCGGCGAGATCATAGCTTTCCAAGAAGGCTTCGATGATGCGCGGCGCCTGATACCACCAGATGGGAAAGCCGACGAACACCGTGTCATACTGCATCATGTTCTCCACCCGCTCGGCGATCGCGGGACGGCTGCCTGCATCGTTCATCTCAACGGTGCTGCGGCTGCGGCTGTCCGTCCAGTCGAGGTCGGCGGCGGCATAAGGCAGCTGCGGCTTTATTTCAAACAAGTCGCCGCCGGAAGCGTCCGCAATGGTCTTTGCCAGCCTTGCGGTCGCTCCGCCTGCGGAAAAATAGGCTATCAAAATCTTTTTCATGCTCGTTTTCCTCCTTGCGCTTTGCTTTTGTATGTGATATTCTAATAATAGCATCTGAACCTGACTTCAGGTCAAGATATTTTTGAAAATTTTTCGGAGGATTTTTTATGTACACGATCGGACAGGTGGCGGAGCTGTTCGGCTTGCCCGTCTCCACGCTGCGCTATTATGACAAGCAGGGGCTGTTTCCGCGGCTGGAGCGAGAGTCCGGTATCCGCAAATTCAGCGATACGGAGATCGAAGCGCTCAGAGTGATCGAATGTCTGAAAAAAACCGGCATGGAGATAAAGGACATACGGCAGTTCATGGACTGGTGCGTGGAGGGGCCGTCGACATATCCGCAGCGCAGGGCGATGTTTGAAGCGCAGAGGGCGCACATGGAGGCGGAGATAGAGCGCATGAACCGTGCGCTGGACATGCTGAAATTCAAATGCTGGTACTATGAGCAGGCAATAAACGACGGAGACGAGGAGCGGCTGCGGGCCATGATCCCGGACCGACTTCCGGAGGATATAAGGCCCGTCTACGAAAACGCGCATAAATAGCGCTCCGCCCCGGCCGCGCACGATCGTGCTTGCACTTTGGGGCGAATATCGAGAAAAATATTGCCGGTACGCCGCTTGCTTTTCCATCCTGATATAAGCTGCTCCACGCCTTTATCACGGCACCGGGCGTGTAGTTTAGGGGCATAATCGACATTTCCGAGCATCAAGCTTGTTTAAACTAAGCTTATCTGAAAGTTCTTGTCGAGCTTTGCATTTTATCAGTTATAACTTATAAATTCACAATTTCACCATTGAGCTTCACCTGTAAGTGCGCTGTACTGCGGTCAGCCACGGAAAGGGGCAAAGCCTTATGATCAAACGCGAACTGTATATGAGCCGTATCCGTCCGTTTATCGGAACAGAGCTTATCAAGGTCATGACCGGTATCCGCCGCTGCGGGAAGTCGGTCATGTTGGAGCTGATCAAGCAGGAACTCACGGAGTCCGGCGTCGGCCCTGCGCAGTTTATCTCCCTGAACTTTGAAGATATGAGCTATTCCCACCCGCAAACCGCACAGGCTCTGCATGACGAGATCACCGCAAGAGCCGCAGGAATAGAGGGCAAGGTCTATTTGTTCTTTGATGAGATACAGGAGGTAAAGGACTGGGAGAAGTGCATCAACTCTCTCCGCGTTTCGCTGGACTGCGACATTTATATCACCGGCTCCAATGCAAAGCTGCTGTCCGGTGAGCTTGCGACTTATTTGGGCGGTCGGTATGTGGAGTTTGTGATCTATCCGTTCTCATTCGGAGAGTTCACGGAGCTGTACCGTTCGATTGCGCCCGATGCGTCCATTCAGCAGTGTTTCCAAAAGTACCTGCTTGCCGGAGGTATGCCTTACCTCGCAAACCTCCGCTATGCGGATGCGCCGTCCAAGCAATATCTTCATGATCTGTTCAACTCTGTCCAGCTCAAGGACATTGTGAAGCGGAATAAAATCCGGGATGTTGACTTGCTGGAGCGGATCATTGCCTATGTGATCGCCAATGTGGGGACTACCTTCTCCGCGACCTCGCTTGCGAAGTTTCTGAAAAACGAACAGCGCACCGTTGCCCCGGAGACGATCCTGAACTATATCAAATACTGCTGCGAGGCGTACCTGTTCTATCAGGTGAAGCGGGAAGATTTGCAGGGGAAACAGGTTCTTGCCTCCAATGAAAAGTATTATATTGCCGATCATGGCATCCGTGAGGCTGTTTTCGGCGGCAATATGCGGGACATCAATCTCATTTTGGAGAATATCGTGTATCTGGAATTGCTGCGCCGGGGTTATGAAGTGACTGTCGGCAGAACGGGCGATAAGGAAATTGATTTTGTATGCGACAAGCGCGGCGAAAAGCTGTATGTTCAGGTCACTTATCTGCTGGCATCGGAGGAAACGGTCAACCGTGAGTTTGGTGCGTATGACAGCATCCGCGACAACTTCCCGAAGTACGTTGTTTCTCTCGATGAGCTTGATATGAGCCGAAACGGTATCAAGCACCGGAATATCCGCGATTTCCTCCTGGCTGAGGAATGGAACTGAACATGAAGCCCAGCATCCCGCAAAACAGCGCGGCGCGGCAAAGGAAGCCGAGGACATTTTCGACCGCTGGGCGGACGAGCTTGACGATCTCGACGAGGACTACGAGCCGGACGAGTTCTTCTCGGACTAAAAAACTGCCCACCATGAGCTAATCACGGTGAGCAGTTTTGTTTTAAGAGAATTTAGACAAGTGTGTCATCCAGCAGGAAGTCGATGACGCTGATATTGAGAATGCCGTTATCATCATACCAACGCTTGCGAATGTCATGACGCACGATGATCTTCGGGAAGGAATCGCCGGTCAGCGCGAGGGGCTTGTTCTCGGCGAGTGCCTTTTCCTCTGTTCCCAATGCGTAGGCAGACTGAATATAGGTCTTCTTGCCGCCGGAGGCCGCAATGAAGTCGATCTCCCGCGCAACCGGAGTGACCTTTCCTTTGGCATTTTTCTCATTGCCATGGATATTATACTTCAACGCGAGAGAAAAAACAATGGTCTCGCTGAAAAGTTTACAAAGAAACCCGACAACATTTCAATGAAACAAGCAAGGAGGTACACCACCATACAACTTTACATCATTCATACCGGCGATTGCCTTGAAATCCTGAAAACACTGCCCGATGACAGCATTCATTGCTGTGTGACGTCTCCTCCGTATTACGCGCTCCGCGATTACGGCATGAAATCTCAATATCCGCAGATACAACGCGCTCCCGCTTTCGCAAAAGCAGGAGCGCATATTTTTTGAAAAACGGCATCAATTAAAAAACTGTCCGTTGTACGGTAAAGCAAGCGCCTGTTTACTTGTAGCTTTTCGGAGCGTCGGTCAGGCCTATCAGATAGTCGGCGGAAAGATCGTAAAATTTGCACAGCTTTATCAGATCGTCGATCTTCAGCTCCGCTCTTCCGGATTCGATATGGCTGTAGCCCTGCTGTGATTTGTTCAGCACCTGCCCGATTTTGGCCTGCGTATAATCCCTGTCCTCCCGAACGCCGCGTATAATATCCCTGTAATTCATATAGTTCTCCTAAATAGTGTTTAGGAAAAAGTAACACACTCAATCTTTGAGTATTGACAATTACTCAGAGATTGAGTATAATTACCTCGGAATTACAAATTTTCGGTGATGAGAGGTGCTGACGGTGTCAAGATGCTATTACCTTGATTACAGGTCCTGCGGCCTGTTGTCCTCGGCAAACGACAAATATATATGCAGATTATGTAAGCAGGAATTTACGCCGGACAGCGCGCAGGTCAGGTATACCTGCAATTCCGACAGCGGAGACAATTATAAAAGCTGCGAGGTCTACAGATATCATATAAAATAACTTTGTTGGGAGGACATTCGTATGGAGAAAAAAACTTGCCCCAAATGCGGCTTTACGGCCCATCCGCTCTGCTCTGACGACGGGATACACTGGAGGTATCAGTGTGAGAGATGCGGAACTATTTTTATTTCGTGAAGGGAGAAAAGAAATGTTGAGAAAATTCGTATCTAAAGCAATACTCTATGTCAGCGACATGTTCAAGTGCGGCAGCTGCGGCTACGCAATGCGTGTCCGCGTGCTGGGAGACACATGCAGATGCCCGCAGTGCGGCGCCACTATGTACCGCGTGGGGTAGGGGGCTTGATATGTGGGTAATTATTCTTGCGATAGTAATTATTATTATTTTCAGGAGCCTGAAAGGCAGCAATTCGTCCGAGGATGAAATAGCCGCGATAGTGGAGGCGGCAGATAATGGCGATCCTTCGGCAAATGCGAAATTAGGAAGGTATTTCGATAATGGACTGACGGATGAAAAATACAACGAAATAAGGCGCAAAGTATATCTTCCCAAAGCGCTGAAGGGTGATTCAAATGCACAATACTGGATCGGACTGCTTGGGGCTGTTTCCTCGAATACGCGGAATGCCGATGAAACGCTCAGCTGGTGGACTAAAGCTGCCGAAAACGGAAACACTGAGGCAATGATGGCGCTTTCCTTTGAATATTCGGGTGACGGAGTGCTCAAGCTGCGTGAGGACAAAGAAAAAGCACGCTACTGGTTAGCTAAGGCGGCAGAAACCGACCCGAAAGCGATGGTAGACTTGGGGCTTAAATACCATGTGGGTAAAAATTACGACGAAGCTCTCGCACTGTATATTAAGGCCGGAAATATCGGGTGTGGACAAACGAAGGTGGAAGCCTATAAAGGAATCGCATGGATATATGGGGATAAATCGTTTGCCGGTTATGATCCCGAAAGGGAGAAGGAGTATCTCCTCAAAGCACTAAATGTAAAGCCTGCACCGAAGGATAATTCTTTCAACGATGCATACGCACAAGCGGCATTGGTTCTGAGAGAGTGGTTCAAACTGAAAAATATCAGTAGTCCGTCGGAGAGAAACGCGAAAAATGCCGCGTACTGTGCGGTCATTGCCGCCGTACTTGACAGAGATAACGCAGATAAATTAAGCGAATATTCATTCAGCCAGCAGGAATTTTATAAATGGGCAGAGGACGCGAGAAATTATAATTTCAGGCTGCCCTGCTGAACAGACTTCCCGGAGAAGCATCAAAAGATGAACTTCTCCGGGAGCTTTTTTGTTGCGCACGGGCGCACGATCGCGCTTGCACTTTGCGCCTGCGGATGTTACAATATCTTGTTGAAAATGTGCTGAAAATGAAAAGGAGGATTTCCTTTATGAAATTAGGTATCGTCGGGCTGCCGAACGTCGGCAAGTCCACACTGTTCAATGCGATCACAAACGCGGGAGCGGAGAGCGCGAACTATCCGTTCTGCACGATAGAGCCGAACGTCGGCATGGTCACCGTGCCGGACGAGCGCCTCGACTTTCTCGCGTCGATATACGAGCCGAAGAAATACACTCCGGCGGTCATCGAGTTTGTCGATATCGCGGGCCTTGTCAAGGGCGCGTCCAAGGGCGAGGGCCTGGGCAACAAATTTCTGTCGAATATACGCAACACCGACGCCATCGTCCACGTCGTCAGATGCTTTGACGATGAAAACGTCATCCACGTCGAGGGCGGCACCGACCCCGCGCGCGATGTGGATATCATCGACCTTGAGCTCATCATGGCCGACATGGAGATGGTCGAGCGCAGGATAGAAAAGGCAAATAAAAACGCCAAGGGAGACAGGAAATACCTGCACGAGGCCGAGGTGTTCCAAAAGCTGCTGGAGCATCTGAACGAGGGCAGGAGCGTACGCAGCTACGACTGCGAGCCGGACGACATGGAGCTTATCGCGACCAGCGACCTGCTTACGATAAAGCCCGTCATCTATGCCGCGAACATGGACGAGGACGGCGTCGCCGATTATGAGAACAACGCGTATTACAGGCAGCTGTGCGATATTGCCGCAAGGGAGGGCGCGCAGGTGCTGCCCATCTGCGCAAAGCTCGAGGCCGAGATAGCGGCCCTTGAGCCGGACGAGCGCGAGATGTTCCTTGAGGAGCTCGGCATGAGCCAGTCGGGGCTTGACCGCATGATAAAGACCTCCTACTCGCTGCTGGGGCTCATATCCTTCCTCACCTGCGGCAGCGACGAGTGCAGAGCCTGGACGATCCGCCGCGGGACGAAGGCGCCTCAGGCGGCCGGTAAGATACACACCGACTTCGAGCGCGGCTTCATACGCGCCGAGATAGTCGCCTTCGACGACCTCAAGGCCTGCGGCAGCATGGCTGCGGCAAAGGAAAAGGGCCTTGTCCGCTCCGAGGGCAAGGACTACGTCATGCACGACGGCGACGTTACGCTGTTCCGCTTCAACGTCTGATGGACGGGGCGATGTTCGTTCTCGAGCTCATCGGCGCCGCGGCCTTCGCGGTCTCCGGCGCGATGGCTGCGATCAAGAAGAAGGCCGACGTCTTCGGCGTGCTGTTTCTCGCGGTGACTACGGCGCTCGGCGGCGGCGTTATACGTGACGTGCTCATAGGGAAGATACCGCCTGTGATGTTCGTCAGCTACTGGTATCTGCTCATCTCCGTCGCCGCGGCGCTGGCCGTATTCATAGACGCGTACCTCAGAAGAGAAGAATACAAGCTGCATCTGGACAAGCTCGACGCTGTCAACAATATCTTCGACGCTGTCGGCCTTGCGGTGTTCACCGTCTCCGGCATGAACGCGGCGATGCCCGTGAGCGATAACGTCATCCTCGTTCTGTTCGTCGGCATGTGCACCGGCGTCGGCGGCGGCATGCTGCGCGACATCATGACCAACACCATGCCCAAGGTGCTCAGAAAGCGCGTGTACGCGGTCGCGTCGCTGCTCGGCGGCGGGCTGTACTACGCGATGTACTCGCTGGGGGCGAACAAGCTGCTGTCCGTCGGCTGCGGCATGCTGCTCGTTTTCGCGCTGCGCGTTTTCGCCACGATATACAAATGGAACCTCCCGTCGGTGGATATTGACCAAAGCGAAAAATAACAGTTGACGTGCGGGCCAGCTTATGATATTCTGATATAGTTAAAAGGGAGTAGCGTGCGCCATACGGCGTTCGGCATGCCGCCATCTCAACCGTCGGGTTCGGTGTGCCGAGTACATATGTATTGTATTTGCAAGACTTTTACGGCAAGGATAATTGCCGTAAAAGTCTTTTTTATATTTAATTTAAGAAAGGACCTGAGAAAACAACAAATGGACACAGACTCAATATTGCCTCAATTACTGCTTCAGCTCGCGCTTATAGCGGTAAATGCCCTGTTTGCGGCGACGGAGATCGCCGTGATATCGCTCAATGAGACAAAGCTGCGCCGCATGGCCGAGGACGGAGACAAAAAGGCTGCCGGAATGCTCCGCATGGTGACGGAGCCCACAGGCTTTTTATCGACCATCCAGATATGTATAACGCTCGCCGGATTTCTCGGCTCGGCGTTCGCGGCGGACAATTTTTCCGACAAGCTGGTCGACTGGCTCGTAAACGACTGCGGGGTAAGGAGCATATCCCCCTCCGCGCTCGATACGGCGTCGGTCATCATAATAACGCTCATTCTGTCTTACTTCACGCTCGTTTTCGGCGAGCTCGTGCCCAAGCGCATCGCGATGAAGCGCCCGGACAGCATCGCCCGTGCGGTGAGCGGACTGATGGTCGGAATGTCGACGGTTTTAAAGCCCGTCATATGGCTGCTGACCGTTTCCACGAACGCGGTGCTGCGTCTGTGCGGGACAGACCCGAATGACAGCTCCGAGGAAGTGTCCGAAGAAGAAATAATCATGATGCTCGACGAGGGAGAGGAAGCGGGCTCAATAGAAAGCGCCGAGAAGGAGCTTATCAAAAACGTTTTTGCGCTCAACGACACCTCCGCCGGGGACGTTATGGTGCACCGCTCGCAGGTCTGCTTTCTTCAGCTGGATGCTCCCCGGGAAAAGCTGCTCGGAGAAATTGCCGAAAGCGGCTATTCGCGTTTTCCCGTCTGCGGCGAGAGCGTCGACGATGTTGTCGGCATACTCTACGCAAAGACCTATCTCACCGCGCTCAGCCGCGGCGAGGGCGGAGCGATGCGGGACTTTCTGCTCCCCGCGCGCTTTGTTCACGCGAGCACGCGTATAGACAAGATCCTTCTCGACATGCAGCGCGAGCATATGCACATGGCTGTCGTTGTCGACGATTACGGCGGCGTTATCGGCATAATCACGCTTGAGGATATACTTGAGGAGCTCGTGGGCGAGATATGGGACGAGAACGATGAGATAACGGAGAACATAAAAAAGCATCAGGACGGAAGCTGCTGCATACTTGGCAGCACGCCGCTTCAGGCGATGTGCGATGAGCTCGGATGCAGGATCGACAGCGAGGCCGATACGGTCGGCGGCTGGGTCATCGAGCGGCTCGGAGCTATCCCTTCAAACGGCGACAGCTTCAGCTATGAAGATATGTATATTACGGTCACATCGACGGACGCAAGGCGTGTGCTGGAAGTCAATGTAGCTATGAAGGAGGAGCATAAGTGAAGTATTATTGTGAAGAAAAGGAACGCGTGATAGAGCAGCTTAAAAGCAGCGAAAACGGCCTGAGCGAGGCCGAGGCCGCAAAAAGGCTCGCCGAAAACGGGCCGAACAAGCTCGCCGCCGCGAAAAAGGACTCTATCATAAAGCAGTTTCTAAAGCAGCTGGCGGACCCCATGATAATCATCCTGCTCGCCGCCGCGGCGATAAGCGGCGTGCTGGCGGTCACGCAGGGCGAGAGCTTTGCCGACGTTATCATCATTCTGTTCGTCGTTATCGTCAACGCCGTCCTGGGCGTTTATCAGGAGAACAAGGCCGAAAAGGCGATAGAGGCCCTGCAGGAGATGTCTGCGGCGACCTCGAAGGTGCTGCGCGGCGGCAGGATAGTTACCGTGCACAGCGAGGAGCTCGTGATCGGCGACGTCGTGCTGCTCGAGGCCGGCGACGCCGTTCCGGCCGACGGCAGGATCATCGACAACGCGAGCCTCAAGATCGAGGAGGCCGCCCTCACGGGCGAGTCGTTGCCGGTCAGCAAGTTCATCGATATGATAAACCTCTCGGATAACGAGCGCGACGTTCCCCTCGGAGACAGGCGCAATATGGCCTACATGGGCTCGACGGTCGTATACGGACGCGGCGCGATGATAGTATGCGCGACGGGCATGGACACCGAGATGGGCAAGATAGCCGACGCGCTGGCCCAGGCCTCCGACGGCCAGACCCCGCTTCAGATAAAGCTCACGCAGCTGAGCAAGATACTCACCTGGCTCGTGCTCGGCATCTGCGTTGTCATATTTGCAGTGCAGCTTTTGAGAGCGGGCGGGCTCAATTTTGAGGTCGTTCTCAACTCCTTCATGATAGCCGTGTCCCTCGCGGTCGCGGCCATACCCGAGGGCCTTGCCGCCGTCGTTACGGTGGTGCTGTCGATCGGCGTTACCAACATGTCAAAGCGCAGCGCCATCATCCGCCGCCTGACGGCAGTTGAAACTCTCGGCTGCGCGCAGGTCATATGCTCGGATAAGACCGGCACCCTGACGCAGAACAAAATGACCGTCGTCGACAGCTTCGGCGGAAACGAGCGGGAGCTCGCGCAGGCGATGGCACTGTGCTGCGACGCGGAGATAGACGAAAACGGCGCCGTCACCGGCGAGCCCACCGAGGCCGCGCTCGTGGCGTGGGCAAATAAGCTGGGGCTGAACAAGACAGAGCTCAAGGCCTCCTTCCCGCGCTGCGGCGAGGCGCCCTTCGACTCCGGAAGAAAGATGATGAGCACACTGCACCTTTCCCCGAACGGCATCGTGCAGTACACAAAGGGCGCGCCCGACGTCATAATCGGAAGGTGCACGCACTATCTGCATGACGGTCAGGCCGTTCCCATGACGGAGGCCCGCCGCGAGGAGATACTCGCAAACAACAAGGCCATGGCCGATAAGGCGCTGCGCGTGCTGGCCTGCGCCCTGCGCGTGTGGGATGCGCAGCCGGACAGCTGCGAGCCCGAGGACCTGGAGCAGGACCTCTGCTTTGTGGGCCTCACCGGCATGATAGATCCGGTGCGCCCGGAGGTAAAGGACGCCATAGACGAGTGCGTCGAGGCGGGCATCCGCGCGATCATGATAACGGGCGACCATATCGACACCGCCGTCGCCATCGCAAAGGAGCTCGGCATCCTGCGCGAGGGCGATAAGGCCATAACGGGCGCTCAGCTTTCCGACATGAGCGACGAGGAGTTCGAGCGCGAGTTCCAGAGCATCAGCGTCTACGCCCGCGTTCAGCCCGAGCACAAGACGCGCATAGTCTCGGCCTGGCGCAGGGCCGGCTACGTCACCGCCATGACCGGCGACGGCGTAAACGACGCGCCGTCGATAAAAAGCGCCGATATCGGCGTGGGCATGGGCATAACCGGCACCGACGTTACAAAAAACGTCGCCGACATGGTGCTCGCAGACGACAACTTCGCGACCATCGTCGGAGCCGTCGAGGAGGGCCGCAGGATATACGATAACATCCGCAAGGCCATCCAGTTCCTCCTGGGCTCGAACATGAGCGAGGTCATAAGCATTTTCGTTGCGACGCTCCTCGGCTTTACGATCCTGAAGCCGGTGCACCTTCTGTGGATAAACCTTGTCACCGACTGCTTCCCGGCGCTGGCGCTGGGCATGGAAAAGGCCGAGGGAAATATCATGCACCGGCGTCCGCGCCCGGCCAAGGACGGCATATTCGCCGGCGGCATGGGCTTTGATATAGCCTATCAGGGACTTCTCATCTCCCTGCTCGTCCTCGCGGCATACTTTGTCGGCCATTATATAGAGACCGGCGTGTGGACGATAACGGACTCTGCCGACGGAACGACGATGGCCTTCCTGACGATGTCCATGGCCGAGATATGCCACAGCTTCAACATGCGCTCGCTGCGCGGCTGCATCTTCACCATGGGCACGAAGAACAAAGCCCTCACCTGGGCGGCTATCGGCAGCATCGGCGCTACGACGCTCGTGTGCGAGGTGCCCTTCCTCGCCGACGCCTTCGGCTTCACGCCCGTATCCCTGGCCGAGTATCTCATCGCAATGGGCATCGGCATGGTCGGCATGGTCATCGTCGAGCTCGTAAAGACCCTCCAGCGCAAGGCCATGAGAAAAAGAGGAGAGATCCTTTGATTTGCGGTTGACAGTGGCGCGATTGGGTGATATTATCTAACAATCAGCGATGACGGAGAACGATGACGCCGTATCCGCACAGAGAGAAGGGCCGCAGGCTGCAAGCCCTTTCGGAGAAAACGCCGGAGACCGCTCCCGAGCCGAAGCAGGGGAATATGCTTCCGCGCCGCGCCCGTTAAGCGCAGGATGAGTCTTATCAAGGTGGGACCGCGTAAATACTACGCCCTTGACGCATTGCGTCAGGGGCGTTTTTTGATAAAAGGAGTAGATATCATGGAAGAAAATAAGTACACTTTTGAAAACCCCGAGTTTAAAAACACTTATCGTCATACCACGAGCCACATCCTCGCTCAGGCGGTAAAGCGCCTGTACCCCGAGGTGAAGCTGGCCATAGGCCCGTCTATCGAAAACGGCTTTTACTATGACTTTGACGCTCCCTTTGCCATAACTCCCGAGATCCTCGAAAAGCTCGAGGCCGAGATGCGCAAGATATGCAAGGAGAAGATAAAGCTTGAGAGATTTGAGCTTCCGCGCGGCGAGGCGATAAAGCTCATGGAGGAGCGCGGCGAGCCGTACAAGGTCGAGCTCATAAACGATCTGCCCGAGGACGAGGTCATATCCTTCTATAAGCAGGGCGACTTCACCGACCTGTGCGCGGGACCGCATCTCGATTCCACCGGAAGGGTCAAGGGCAACGCCATAAAGCTCACCTCCTGCACCGGCGCATACTGGCGCGGCGACTCCAGCCGCAAGATGCTCCAGCGCATATACGGCACCTGCTTCATGAAAAAGGACGAGCTCGACGAGTACCTCGCCCGCATCGAGGAGGCAAAAAAGCGCGACCACCGCAAGCTCGGCAGGGAGCTCGGCCTGTTCATGCTCACCGAGGATGGCCCCGGCTTCCCCTTCTTCCTGCCCAAGGGCATGGTGCTGAAGAATACGCTCATCGACTACTGGCGCGAGGTACACAAGAAGTACGGCTACGTTGAGGTCTCGACTCCGATGATACTCAACCGCCAGCTCTGGGAGACCTCCGGCCACTGGTTCCACTATAAGGAGAACATGTACACCACCGTCATCGACGGCGAGGACTATGCGATAAAGCCCATGAACTGCCCCGGCGGCATGCTCGTTTACAGATCCGAGCCGCACTCCTACCGCGACCTGCCCCTGCGCGTGGGCGAGCTCGGCCTTGTCCACCGTCACGAGCTCTCCGGCGCTCTGCACGGCCTGTTCCGCGTAAGATGCTTTACGCAGGACGACGCGCACATCTTCATGACCTGGGACCAGATGAAGGACGAGATAAAGAACGTCGTCAAGCTCTTTGACGAGGTCTACTCGCTTTTCGGCCTGCCCTACGAGATCGAGCTGAGCACCATGCCCGACGATCACATGGGCGACGAAAAGGACTGGGAATTTGCGCAGAACACCCTCAAGGAGGCCATCACCGAGATGGGCAAGAGCTTTGTCATAAACGAGGGCGACGGCGCGTTCTACGGCCCGAAGCTCGACTTCCATCTTGAGGACAGCCTGGGACGCACCTGGCAGTGCGGCACCATCCAGCTCGATATGCAGCTGCCCGAGAGATTTGAGCTCGAGTATGTCGGAGCAGACGGCGAGAAGCACCGCCCCGTCATGATCCACCGCGTCGTGTTCGGCTCTATAGAGCGCTTCATCGGCGTTATCACCGAGCATTTCGGCGGTGCGTTCCCGACCTGGCTGGCCCCCGTCCAGGTCAAGGTCATGCCGATAACCGACCGCGTCGACGACTATGCAAAGTACATTGCAAAGCGCCTGGACAAGCAGGGCTTCCGTGTCGAGACCGATCTGCGCAACGAGAAGATCGGCTACAAGATCCGCGAGGCGCAGACCCAGAAGATACCCTACATGATAATCGTCGGCGACAAGGAGGCCGAAAACGGTACTATCTCCGTGCGCACCCGCGCCGGCGGCGACGAGGGCAGCATGCAGGTCGAGGACTTCATCGCAAAGCTCAGGACCGAGGTCTCCACCCGCGCAAAATAAATGATACGAGCCGGTCCTCTGGACCGGCTTTTTTTGAAAGGACAGGCTATGAAATTACTCTTCAAGCAGCGCTTTTTCTCGTGGCTTGACAGCTATGATATCTACGACGAGGCCGGAAACACGGTCTTTACCGTCGAGGGCAAGCTCGGCTGGGGACATGTGCTGCATGTTCTCGACCGAAACGGCCGCCATGTCGGCACGGTGCGCGAGCGCGTCCTCACGCTTTTTGAGCCGAAGTTCGAGCTGTACCGCGGCGAGGACGGGTATATCGGCTGCATAACAAAGACCTTTACGTTTTTCAAGCCGAAATTTGATATCGACTTCAACGGCTGGCAGGTAAACGGCGACTTCATGGGATGGGAATACAGCGTCACCGGCCCCGGCGGCGAGGTGGTAGCGTCGATAACAAAGGAGCTTTTAAACTGGACGGACACCTATTCCATCGACGTCGCGGACCCCGGCAACGCGCTGTGCGTGCTCATGCTCGTTCTCGCGATAGACGCGGAAAAATGCCGCTCCGACAGCTGAAGCTGACATCAAAAAAGCACCCCCCGGGGGTGCTTTTTTGATGAATTCATATCCTGAACACGCGGCCGCCGCGGACGGGGTGCGCCGCAGGGAGCGCGCCCTTTGCATAGCCGAGGACGCAGTGGCCGACGCCGATATACTCGTCGCCGATGCCCTTTTCGCGCAGTATCTCACGCGCCTCGGGCATCTCGAAGACCTCTCTGGCCCTGTTTATCCAGCACGAGCCGAGGCCCACGGCCTGCGCCGCGTTCATGAGGTTTCCGAGCACGAGCGAGCCGTCCTCTATGTATGTCGGGACATTGCGGTCAGCGAGCACGACGATGACGGTCGGCGCGCCGTAGAACGGATCGATGTCCTTGCCCATGACGGCGGCGTTGAGCTTCGAGAGCATTTCTATCGTTTTCTTATCCTGCACGACGAGCAGCACCGTCGGCTGACGGTTTATCGCCGAGGGAGCGGCAAGACCGGCACTGAGCACGCTCTGCAGCTCCTCCTCCGTTATCTGGCCGGGCTCATAGGCCCTGACGCTTCTGCGCTCGAGCAGAGCTTGGAGAGCATTATTCATTTCCGTCACCGTCCTCGATATCGTAAAACTCGGCGTACTCGCCGCCGCTTTTCCCGGCCTCGACCGCGGCCTTGGCCGCCTCGAGCTCCTCGCGCATGGTCTCGATGCGCTCGTCCATCGCCCTGAGCTCCTCGAACAGCGGCGCGTAGCGCTCGTCGGGATCCTCGCGCATCTGATCGTAGCAGAGCCTGCCGATCTCGATAAAGACCTTGTTCTGCTCCTCGAGCTCGCCGTTTATCTGAAGGCTGAGCTTTGCTATGTTAGCGTAGCAGCGCGCGGCGGTGCTGCCCTTGTCGTAGGCGTCCTTCAGGCCGCCGCTTTCAACGTAGTCCTTTGCCTTTTTTGTCACGCTGTTGAGCGTTCCCTTGATAATGCTTTTGTAATCTGCCATGATATTAGCTCCTTTCCTGCCCCTCGTCCTCTTCGCGGACCCTGTTCACGAAAAGCTCGTCGGGCGAATGTTTTTTTCTTGCGTTTATTATCAGAATGACCGCCGCGGCAAGGGCGCTTACTATTGCCAGCAGCTGCGATACGCGGATATCGGTCGAGCCTATGTAAAGGCTGTCGGTGCGCAGGCCCTCTATCCAGGCCCTGCCCAGGCCGTACCACAGGACGTACAGCCATGTAAACTGCCCGTCGTATCTCCTCGCGCCCCTTCGCAGAAGCAGGCACAGGATGACGAGGCCCGCGAGGTTCCACAGGCTCTCGTACAGGAAGGTCGGATGCACGAACACCGTCGCGCCGTCGGGCGTCGTGAGCCCCATGCGGCAGAAAACGTCCGTTTCCACGCCGAAGGCCTCGCGGTTTATGAAATTGCCCCAGCGGCCGACGGCCTGACCTATGAGAAGTCCGAACGCGGCCAGATCGCCCAGCGCGAATACGGGTATCCTCTTCCTTTTGCAGACGAGTATGCCCGCGATGACGCCCGCTATGATGCCGCCGTAGATGGCCAGCCCGCCGTCGCGCACGGAAAAGATCTCAGAGGGGTTTGCCGTGAAATAATCGAGCTTGAACAGAACGTAGTACAGCCTCGCGCCGATTATGCAGCTGGGTATCAGCCATATGACGAAGTCAAAAAGATCGTCTGAGCTCAGGCCGAATTTCTCGGCCTGCCTTGCGCAGAACAGCGCCGCGAGAATGAAGCCGGCGGCGATTATCACGCCGTAGAAATATATCTCGAAGCCGAAGACCGTGAAGCTGTAGGGCGGATCGATGCTCAGCCCGCCGAGCATGGGAAAGCTTATCGCTGCGTCGCGCAGCATTGTCGCTGTGAGAAAATTCATAGGTATATCACGCCTTTACGGGGTTTATGACGCTCATCGCGAGCCTGTCGGGAGCCATGAAGGTCTTTAAAAAGTCCTCGCACTCGGCCTTTGTGACGCTTTCGAGCACTTCGTAGGCGTCCAGCGCGCAGTAGCCGCCGAAAACGCCGTCGACGAGCGAGAGGCACAGACTGTCGAAGTCCTCGAGCCCGCGCAGCCGCGAGCCGAAGGATGCGCGCTTTGCCTTTTCAAACGCGCCGCCGTCAAGGCCGCCTCTGAACACTCTGTCAAGCTCCGCGTTTATCTCGTCGAGCACCCTCTGCGGCTGAGCGCTCTCGCCGCCGAGCATTATCGTCGCCGTTCCGGCGCTGTAGTCGATCTCATAGTCGTAGTCGCGGTTGAGCGTGCCCTCGGCGTACAGGCGGCTGTAAAATTCCGCCGACGTTCCGAAGACCGTGCGCAGCGCGAGCTGGGCGACTATCTTCTGGCGCAGCAGCGCCTCGCCGCCGGGAGCGGGGGCGACCTTCGCGCCGATGAGAAACTGCGGCGCGGACACCTCCATGCGCTCCTCATTATAGCTTTTCAGGGGAAGCCCGGTCTCCGGGGCGCCCATATCCGCCTTGGGGATCTCCGCCCTTTCGCGCGGCAGCAGCTCGTCGGCGACGGCGAATATCCTCTCCGGATCGCAGTCTCCCGCGACGCACAGCGTCATGTTCGACGGCGCGTAAAAGGCCTTGTGGCAGTTATAAAGCGTCCCGGCGGTTATCTCGGCGATGCTCTCTATGCTGCCGGCGACCTGATCGCGGATGGGATTGTGCTCGTAGAGCATGCGCATGAGCCGGTTATACACGACATAGCCGGGGCTGTCCTCGACCATGCATATCTCCTGACCGATGATGCCCTGCTCCTTGTCAACGGTCTCCTGCGTGAAATACGGGGTGGAGACGAATCTCAGCAGCATGCGCAGATTCTCCTCAAAGCCGGAGGTGCAGTCAAAATAATATGCCGTCATGCCGCTCGAGGTGAAGGCGTTCGGCTGCGCGCCGTTTGCCGACAGCACGCTCAGCGCATTGTCGCCGTCGGGCATGTCGAACATCTTGTGCTCGAGAAAATGCGCGACTCCGGCGGGCGTGTCGTGCGTCTGCCCGCCCAGGGAAAAGCGCCTGTGCGCGCCGCCGTAGTTGGTCGCGAAAACGGCGTAGGAGAGCCTGAAGCCGGGCTTTGTCACAACGTTTACCGTAAGGCCGTTTCTGAGCTGTCCCGTGTACAGGTCCTCGCCGATCCTGTCGAATCTCTTATGCTTCATCTCCGTCCTCCTCACCGCTGCCGCGCAGATAATACACAGCGTCGGGAACTACGCTGCGGGCGATATCGACGACCGCGCCGAGCTCGACGCACTCGACCGCCGCCGCCAGCTCCCCGGGCTCGATATCGAGCCCGTCTATGGTATTTGCAAGGTAAAAGCCCTCAAGATTGTACTGCGAGTCCGTTATCGCGCGCAGATCGGAGGCGACGCTTTTCTTTGCCGCGGTGAGCTCGTCAGAGTCGACCTCGCCGCGCCGCACGGCCTCGAGCTGGGCGCATATCTCCGTCTTCGCGGCGTCGAACTTGTCAAAATCCACGCCGGAGGAGACTATCATGAGTCCCTTGTGCAGATCGATCAGCGAGCTTGCGTAGTAGCACAGCGAGAGCTTTTCGCGCACGTTCATGAAAAGCTTCGAGGTCACGCAGCCGCCGAAGACGGCGTTGAAGACGTACATCGCCGCGATATCGGGCTCGTCCATGCAGTCGCCGAGGCGATAGCCCATGACGAGCTTGCCCTGGGTGACGCTGAGCTCGTCGGAAAACTCGCGCACGCCGTCCTCGACGGAGTTCATGCGGATATCTGTTCCGATATCGTAGTTTATCTCGCCCCGCGGCATCCCGCTGAAGGCGTCGGCGAGCTTATCGGCGACCTCCTGCGCGCCGAGGCTGCCGCAGTAGAATATCTCGAGCGGGGAGGTCATTATCAGACCGCGGTAGTGCTTTGTCAGCTTCTGATAATAAATGCTCTCGGCCGTATCCTCCGTGCCGAGGCGCGAAACGGCGAAGGGCTCAAAGCAGCACATCTGCTCTATGAGCCGCTGCATCGCCCAGGAGCGCTTGTCGTTGAGCCTGCTTTTTATGCTGTCAAGCAGCTTTTCCTTCTCGCTCTCGACATAGTCCGGCAGCAGAAGCCCGCCCTTGGTGCAGGGCGTGAGCAGTATCTCGCCGCAAAGCTGCGCAACGCTTTCAAAAACGCCGCTGCCGCCGGGCAGATATTTATCGTCGGCAAAGCTCGCGATAAAGCCGACGCACTGTATCTCTCCGATCTTGCGCACCACGGGCTCGATATAGCTGCCGTACAGCCCGTCGAGCTCGGCGGCGAGCGAGCGCATATCCGTGTGATATCTGCTGCCGCGGCGCAGAACATAGGGGATGAGCGCGTTCTGCGCGGCCGTCTCGCGGTCGAGCTGAGCGAGCAGATTTATGCTCAGGCAGCCGGTCTTGAATTTATCGCTTTCGAGCGCCGTGAGCCATACGCCGGGGAGTATTTCTTTCCTGACTGTCTCCATGGCAGGACCTCCTTCGGAATTATAATATATCAGTATAGCACACTTTTCAGATATATGGTATACCTTTTCCGTCATAAATTGCGCCGTCGAGCAGCACCTGGCCGGGGCCGAGCGTGATCTCGTGCGTTTTTCCGCCTCGCGCGGCGAGCCTCACGCGGCAGACGGGGAAATTATCGGGCAGACAGGGGCTTATATATATCCTGCCGCGCCGCAGGCGAAGGCCGAGAAGCTCCTCGGTGAAAACGCGGAAATACCAGCCCGAGGAGCCGGTGTACCAGGTCCAGCCGGCCTCGCCGATGTGACCGGGACATGAGCAGACGTCGGCGGGGAGGACGAAGGGCTCTGCCATATAGCGGCGCAGCTCGTGCTCCTCCGGCAGCAGGCAGCGGAGTATCTCCCAGCCGTCGTCCGGCCGTCCGCGCCTGAAGCAGGCCTGCGCGAGCCAAAGCGCCGCGTGCGTGTACTGCCCGCCGTTTTCACGGAAGCCCGGACCGTAGCTGCGGATATAGCCGGGGTCGCGCCCGGAGCCCGAAAACGGGGGCTCAAAGAGCCTGACCATACCGTTTTCACGGTCAAAAAGAAGCCTGAGCGCGCTGTCAAGGGCGCGGCCGGCCCTCTCGTCCGAGGCCTCGGCGCAGAAGCAGGCCCAGCTCTGCGCGACGGAGTCGATGCGGCAGCACTCGCTCTGCCGGGAGCCCAGAGCCTCGCCGTCGGGCCAGTAGCCGCGCAGATACCAGTCCCCGTCCCAGGCCCTGTCCGCTGCCCGGCCGAGCTCGGCGGCAAGCTCGCCGTAGCGCTCCGCGTCGGGGAAGCCCAGGCTGTGCAGAAGCTGCGCAAAGCGCCTCACGCAGCAGGCGAAAAACCAGCTGAGCCACACGCTCTCGCCGAAGATGCCGCTCATGCCGTCGTTCCAGTCGCCGCTGCCGAAGCGCAGCAGCCCGTGACTGCCCCTGCCGCGCCCGATGCAGCAGTCGACGGCGCGCTTTGCATGGAGCAGCACGCTCTCCGTGCAGTCGGCTCTGAGCGGCGTCTCGTAGCGGTCGCTCTCCGCGGCGTCGAGCGGCTTTGAGCTTACATAATATTCAGACTCGGAGCATATCGAGTCGTCGCCGGTCTTCTCGACGTACTCGCACAGCGCCCACACGAGCCACATGAGATCGTCCGAGCAGCGCGTGCGCACGCCCTTGTCCGCGCCGCCGAGGCTGTGCCACCAGTGCATCACGTCGCCCTCGAGGTACTGATGGCGGCAGCAGGCGAGTATCTGACGCCTGGCGGGCTCCGGGTCGAGCAGGATGAGGTTCACGGCGTCCTGGAGCTGGTCGCGGAAGCCGAAGGCCCCGCCGCTCTGATACAGCGAGCAGCGGCCCATTATGCGGCAGGCAAGCGTCTGATACGCCGCCCAGCCGCTCATGCAGCGGTCGGCGGCGCCGCAGCCGGAGACGGTGAGGCGGCCGCAGATACGCTCCCAGTGCGCCTTCGTTTCCGCAAGCGCGGCGAAGGCTGCGTCAGGTTTACATAATTTTAAAAGTGCCTCCTCGCTCACGCAGCCGCAGACGAGGACCGTGACCTCGCCGGGCGAGTATTCCGCCGCGAAGGCGGGGCAGCTGAGCCCACTCGTGCGCGAGTCAAATTCCCCGTGCTGCCATGAAAGAGCGTCGCAGGTCCAGCCGAGCGCCGGAGCGGAGCAGGCTGCGCGGAGCCGCAGCCCGCGCAGCGGGCAGCGGGAGCTCGACGCGCTGAATATAGAGTTAACATAATCACATGACACCGCGCTTCGGTCGTTATCGCTGCCGGACAGCGAGAGCTCGCATTTCCACGACAGCCGGCCGTTGTTTTCGCCGAAGGCTTCTATGATGAAGACTCTTGCGTCCGTATCCGGCGGAATGAAGGCTGTGCAGCGCAGGGCGCGGCTGCCGAGGCTCTTCTCCCAGACTGCGAAGCCGCGGCCGAAGGTCACGCGGCAGGGAGCCCCGTCCTCGTCGGCAAACAGGCTCCAGCGCCCGTCGCCGGTGACATATTCAAGGCTCTCCGCGCCCTCGATGGCCAGCGGGTCGTTCACCCACGGCGTCAGGCGCAGCTCATGCGCGTTCTTAAACCACATGTTTCCCATGCCGCTGTCAGCGGCGAGGGCGCCGAGGCGGCCGTTTGTGAGCACGCAGCTCCAGGCGCGGGAGGGCAGCGCGTGGTTTACATAAAATATAAAGCTGCCGTCGCCGCCGTATTCGTATCTCGGAGCCCCTCCGCCCTTGCGGCGCGGCCTTCCGAT
Source organism: bacterium (assembly GCA_963625685.1). GTDB lineage: Bacteria > Bacillota > Clostridia > Oscillospirales > Oscillospiraceae > F23-B02. Next base: position 30,984 of record CAVFTR010000007.1, on the reverse strand, counting down.
GCGCGGCGCTGCCGCATAGACGCGCTCCTCGCGCTCGCGTCCGACGATGAAGGCCGCCGCGCTTTCTATCAGCTGTCGCTCCCCGGCGGGCAGAAGGTGCACTCCCGCATGCGTGCCGATGAGAGCCTCGAGCCCGTGGGTCGCCAGCGTGTCGCGCACCCTTGAGTACAGCGGCCTGCGGTACTCGCCGCCCTCGTCGGTCAGCAGCACAAGATCGGCGTACACCCCGCAGCCGCGCAGAAGACAGAACTGCCTTGTCACGGCCGCCGCGTCCCGCTCATCGCCGCAGCAGATGATCGGCAGCTCGCCCGACAGGCCGCAGCGCCAGAGGCTGCTCTTGGGCGGAAACGGCGTTTTTGCACTGATAAAGCGCAGGCTTTGCAGCATGCCCATCGCCTTATCGACCTCGCCCGGCGTCATGCCCATGGCGCTCGCGCAGGCGGAGACCATAGCGCCGTACTCGCCGGGCCCCGCCGTGAGGATGCGCTGCGCGCCGCTGTAGGCCGACTCCGGCGTGTCGGCGGCGCACAGTGCAAAGCTTATCTCCGTCTGCCCGCCGGCCCTGAGCGAAACGCTCACCGAGGCCTCGACCGAGGGATAGGACAGAAAGCCGTCCTCGGCCGCGCCCCCGGCCTTCGCCGTCATGGGCTTATCGCAGGCAAGGCAAAGCCAGGCCTCCGCCTGCCGGCCGCGTGAAAGCCTGTGCAGCATCAGGAAGCCTCCGTCGCGCCGCGCCTCGATACCGAGCCGCCAGTAGGCAGGATGGTTTACATAATCATCAGCGTCCGCGATGACCGCGTCGAAGGAGAACACAAGCTCGGCGCTCTCGATATCGCTCTTGGCGCAGAGAGATACGCTGCGCAGCTCGCCGTTTTCGGCTCCGGCCGCGGCTATGCGGCAGCGGGCGGCGAGCTCGTCGAAAACGCAGGAGTACAGCGCGCTCGTTTCGGAAAATTCCCACATATACGCGGCGTTTTCGGCGGGGGAGGGCAGGAGGGAGCGCGCCCTGCCGCCGACGGTAAGGCAAAGCTCCGCGCCGTGTCCCTCGCCGAGCTGCTTAAAGGGCGTGCGGTAGATCAGCGTATCGTGCCAGCTTGCCGAGGATATGCCGCTTTCGGTTAACATAATATTATACGCGCCGTTTGACAGCAGCGTACACTCAGGCTGCGCGTAGTTGATCCCGGCGCCGCGCCTTTCCCACAGGCGGCCTGAGGGCTGCCTTATCCTTTCGCTCTCGCTCTCACTCGGGCGCAGCGCCGGAGCGCCGAGCGGCACGCGCTCCTCGAGAAGCTTTCCGTATGCCGCCATTTCAGGCGAGAGCATGAACATGCGCTGCACGAGGCCGCCGCACAGGTAGTTCGCTATGGCGAGCATGCTCATGCCGAGATGGTGGGCCATGAAGCAGCGGACCCTTTCGCCGCCTGAGGCGCGGCAGCGCGAGGGCGTGAAGTCGAGGGCCTCAAAAAAGCCGTGCCGGGAGCGCATGCCGAGACTTTCGAGCCTGTGCAGATTGGCTATGGCCGCGCCGGGCTCGACGGCGAGCGCCAGAAGGCTCGCGTAGGGAGCTATGACGAGCTCCGAGTCCTGCCCGCGCTTGAGCGCAAGACGGGCACAGCCGTGCGCCTTGTAGCGATAGCTCAGAGACGCGTCCAGCGAATAGAACGCGCTTTCGGATATGCCCCACACGCCGCCCGCTGCGCGGCGCTTTTTCTGGACATAGACGCAGAAGCGCGCCGTTTCGTACAGCAGACTGTCTCTTTCAAGCGGCAGAAAAAGCTCCGGCATGAGGTACTCGAACATCGTGCCCGTCCAGCTGGCCATGCCGCGATAGCCGCCGAAAGCGCGCATAACGCGCGACAGCCTGCGCCAGTGCCGCCGCGGCACGTCGCCCCTTGCAACGGCCGTGTAGCTCGTAAGCCGCGCCTCGCTGGCCATGAGGTCGTAAAGCCCCGGCGAGGCAGAGCCCTTTTCGAGATCGACGCCTATGTGCATCAGGCCGCGCCGGAAGCTGTAGAATATCGAAAGATCCATGCCGTCGAGCAGCGCCTGCACGCGTCCGGCAAGCTCGCCGAGCCCCTTCGCGCTCAGCCAGCCGTGCAGCGCCGTGAGACATGCGCAGAGGTTCCCGCAGTCGACCGAGGACAGGTATTTCGGCTCGAGGGCGCGCAGCGTGCGCGTATCGTACCAGTTGCACAGATGCCCGCCGTACAGCGGCAGTCTTTCCACCGTGCCGAGCATGCTGCCGATAAAGCTCCCGGCGCGCTCAGGGCCTATTATCCCGAGCTCCTGCGCGCACATGGCCGAGCACAGCGCAAGGCCGATATTCGTCGGAGAGGTCCTGTGCGCAAGGCCGACCGGCGGCTGCTCCTGAAAGTTGTCCGGCGGCAGGAAATTGTCCTGAGCGGTGCAGCAGGCGTCGAAATAGCTCCAGATATCCTCCGCGCAGCCGAGAAGATAGCTCCGCTGCTCCGGCGATGGAGCCTTTTTCCTTTCCGAGGGCAGGGCGAGGGCAAGCGCGGCGACGGGCGCAAGACACCACAAAAGCCCCGTGGCCGCGGCGAGAGGGCCGGCAGAGAATATGATAAGGCAAAGCCCCGATACCGGCGCGGGCCACATGCTTTTGAGATATCCGCCCATGGTCTGCCTCCTGCCTCCGCCCTGCGCGGCGGTCTCCCATTCGAGGAGGCTTTTGCCGCTGACGAGCATGCGCCACAGCGCAAGCCCGATGGCCGAAAGCGATATCCAGGCCTCATAGGGCAGTAGCCAGAGCCTGAGCGCCGTCTGAACGAGGCTCGTGCCGACGCCGACGGGCACGCGGCTGCGGTACCTCGCGCCGAGAGCCCCGGGCCTTTCGGAGGCGAGCTCCGTGAGCGAGATGAGAAGCCCCGCCGCGAGCGAGATGAGCGCCGCCCAGGCCGCGAGCACGAGCCCGTGCCGCGCGAGCGCAAGTCCCGAAAAAACAGCCGCGAAGGTCGCGGGCGCGACGAGACTGCGCCGCAGGGAATCAAAGAGCCTCCAGCGCTCGATATCCGGCAGCGCGGCGCCTTTGCCGAATATCCAGCCGGCGTTCTGCCAGTCGCCGCGTATCCAGCGGTGACTGCGCCTGAAATACGCGTCGGGCGAGGACGGAAAGGAATCGGAAAACTCGAGGTCGCTCATATAGCCGCCGCGCAGATACGCGCCCTCGAGCGCGTCGTGCGACAGCACCCTGCCCCCGGGAATGTGCTTTTCCGAGCAGACGAGCAGCGCCTGCGCGTCTATCAGGCCCTTGCCGGAAAAGCCGCCGCGGCCGAAAAGATCCATGCTCAGCTCGCCGCAGAGCGCGCCGTAGGGCTCAAGCCCGCCCCCGCCGGAGAATATACGCGCAAAATCCGTGGCCGAGGCCGAGCGCAGGGAGGAGCACATGCGCGGATGCAGGATGCCGTGACCGGAGACGACGAGTCCGCGCTCCCGGTCGAGCACGGGCCTGTTCATCGGGTGCAGCATCGCGCCGATGAGCTCGATAACCGAGCCCGGCGAGGGCTCCGTATCGCTGTCGAGCGTAAGGATATACGGCACATTCCGCAGAGCCTCCGCGTCGCCGGATACGACGCGAAGCTCGCTTTCCTGCCCGCAGAGGAGCCTCGCAAGCGCTGCAAGCGCACCGCGCTTGCGCTCAAAGCCGGAGTACCTCCCGCGCCCCGGGTCGAGCCTGCGCCTGCGTGTGAAAAGATAAAAGCCGCCGCCGTATCTTGAGTTTAACCCGTCCACGGCCTTCGCCGCGGCGGAGATCGTCGCTTCGTCGCCGGGCAGGGTCTCGCCGTCAGCTTCGCGCAGGTCGGCGAGTATGCCCATCAGGAGGTTTTCGCCGCATTCGCGGTTTGCAAGACGGAAGCGCTCCAGCGCGGCGGCAAGCTGAGCGCCGCTGTCCTTATCGGTCAGCAGCGCGGATATCACGCATATCGTGCGTCCCTCGTCGGGCACGCCCGCGCCGAGCTCGAGCCTCGGCAGTCTGCGCGGCGGAACGCAGAGCAGTATGATGTAGTCCAGCAGGCTTTTCGTGAGCTCGGACAGCGGCAGCAGGAGCAGCGCCGCCGCGGCTGCGCTGTGCGATAAAAAGCCGCACAGCAGAGTCAGAAACAGCGTTATTATAAGGCTTGCGCCGATATACAGCGCTCCGCTGCGCCTCTCGTCCGGCCCTTTGTACAGCAGGAAGCCGACATGACGCTCCGCGCCCTTTTTGAAGCGGCATTTTTCGACGAGCCTTTTCGCGAGGACCTGCTCCTCGAGCCCCTCGCGTGAAGCAAGGCGCGACAGCCGCTCCCTGTAACGGGCGCGGCTTTGCTCGTCCATGCGCGGATATATGCCCGCGGGGTCTGCGCGCAGAGCCCTTTCCACAGTGTCCGCGCGCTCTGAAATAGAATACATGTCGAGCTCCGACACGAGCCGCAGCGAGTTAAAGAGCACGGCAAAGCGCCCGCTGAGCCCGTCGGGCTCGGAGCTCCGCTCAAGCTGCCGGCAGGCCTCGGCAAGGGCAGATATGAGCTGCGCTGTGAGCACGGCCGGAAAAAGATACAGCTCAGTCTGCGGCAGGGGAGCGGCGCTCTGAAAGCCCTCGAGGTATTCGAGCATCGCCTCCTCGCTGAGCCTGCCCTCGCAGACTCTTATCATATCGCGGCAGAGCGCGGGCAGTATGAGCCCCTCGCTTCCCGAGCGCAGACGGCGCTGCCGCCGCAGCTCGGGCAGGGCGGCCTTAGCCCCGCGCAGGACAAGATAGTGGTTGTCAAGCAGCCAGCGGCAGCCCTCCGGCGTCGATGCCCCGCCGTCGAAGCGGCTCTCCACGAGCCTGTAGACCGAGCTTATCTCTTTGCAGCTGCGCCGCAGTCCGGCAATCAAAGGCGCAGCAGAGTCCGCCGATACGCAGTCGTTGAGCCTCGCGCAGCTCGCCGCGCGTTCAAAAATCCTGCCTTTCTCCATGTAAGCCTCCGTTTTCATCGCATTTTTGTTATAAGTATAAGTTTTGCCGCAAAGACTGAAATATATTCGGCATAAATGACAAGTAAAAATGCTTGACAGGGCCCGGCGCGGGTGCTATACTCTGTAAAGCAAAAAGCGTTTACAGGGCATAGCGAAAAAAGCTTGCGGAGGAGGGAGCGCCGTGGAAAACAGTGCGGTCATGCGTTCGATGCTGTTTGATTTTTACGGCGAGCTGCTGACGGATAAGCAGCGCGAGTATTTCGACCTCCGCTATAACGAGGACCTTTCTCTCGGCGAGATAGCCGAGCAGAGCGGCATATCGCGCCAGGGCGTCTGGGATATCATCCGCAGGGCCGAGGCCGCGATGACCGAGATCGAGGAAAAGACGGGGCTGATAAAGCGCTTTCTCGAGCGCAGCGCCCAGATAGACGGGATAATACGCGAGCTGAAGGATAAGGGCGCGGACGCGCAGCTTATCGCAAGGCTCGAGCAATTAAAGATATAGGAGGCAGATAGCATGGCATTTGAATCGCTCTCCGACAAGCTGTCCGCTGCCTTTAAAAAGCTGCGCGGCAAGGGCAGACTGACCGCGGCCGACGTCAAGGAGGCCATGAAGGAAGTGCGCATGGCGCTTCTGGAGGCCGACGTAAGCTACAAGGTCGTAAAGGAATTCACAAAAAGCGTCACCGAGCGCGCCTCGGGTGCGGATGTGCTCGAAGCGCTTTCGCCTGCACAGCAGGTCATCAAGATAGTCAACGAAGAGCTCGTCAAGCTCATGGGCAGCGAGAATCAGCGCCTGAGCATCGGCTCGAAGTCGCCGAGCGTCGTCATGCTCGTGGGCCTTCAGGGCGCAGGCAAGACGACAAACGGCGCAAAGCTTGCCGCCTATATGCGCAAGCAGGGCAAGCGCCCGCTGCTGGCCGCCTGCGATATCTACCGCCCCGCGGCGATAAAGCAGCTGGAAACGGTCGGCAGGCAGCTGGACATTCCGGTGTTCCAGATGGGCACGACCGACCCCGTCGATATCGCAAAGGCAGCGATCGAGCATGCGAAAAAGCACGGCAACGACCTTGTGCTCCTCGATACGGCCGGCCGTCTCCACATTGACGAGGAGCTCATGCAGGAGCTCAAGAACATCCGCGACGAGGTCGAGCCGAGCGAGATACTTCTCGTTGTCGACGCGATGACCGGTCAGGATGCCGTGAACGCCGCAAACGCGTTCAACGACGCCCTCGGCGTGACCGGCGTCATGCTCACGAAGCTTGACGGCGACGCGCGCGGCGGCGCGGCGCTTTCGATAAAGGCGAGCACGGGCAAGCCCATAAAATTCATCGGCGTGGGCGAGAAGCTCGACCAGATCGAGCCGTTCTACCCCGACCGCATGGCCTCGCGTATCCTCGGCATGGGCGACATGCTCACGCTCATTGAAAAGGCCGAGCAGAGCTTTGACGAGAAAAAGGCGCTGGAGATGGCCGAAAAGATGAAGGCCAACCGCTTCACGCTCTCGGACTATCTCGAGCAGATGCGCTCGCTCAAGGGCATGGGCGATATAAACGACCTGGCCGGCATGATCCCCGGCGTCGACGCCAAGGCGCTCCAGGGCGCGAAGGTCGACGAGAAGGGCATGGCGCGCATAGAGGCGATAATCCTCTCCATGACCCAGGCAGAGCGCGACGACCCGTCGATGCTCAACGCCTCGCGCAAAAAGCGCATCGCGGCCGGCAGCGGCACCTCGGTGGTCGACGTCAACAGGCTGCTCAAGCAGTTCGGCGCGATGCAGGGCATGATGAAGCAGCTCTCCGGCAAAAACATGAAAAAGCTGCAAAAGCGCTTCGGCGGCATGGGCGGAGGCGGCTTCCCCGGCCTGGGCGGCTTCAGATTCTGATTGCACACGCAAATGCGTTTGTAATATATAAATGAGTAATTTGGAGGTGAAAGATAAATGGTAAAGATCAGACTTCGCAGGATGGGCGCAAAGAAGGCCCCCTTCTACCGTATCGTCGTCGCTGATTCCCGCTGCCCCCGCGACGGCCGCTTCATCGAGGAGATAGGCACTTACGATCCCATGGCAGAGGGCGAGAATATCAAGGTCGATCTCGAGCGCGCAAAGTACTGGATATCCAACGGCGCACAGCCCACCGAGACAGTACGCGGCCTGCTTACCAAGGTCGAGGCCTAACAAGGAGAAACTACCGGCATGAAAGAACTTTTGACCTATATCGTGCAGAGCCTCGTGGAGAAACCCGATGAGGTCTCTGTGACCGAGCGCGTTCACGGCGGCGAGACCGTATATGAGGTACGCGTAGCCGACGGGGACATGGGCAAGGTCATTGGCCGGCAGGGCAGGATCGTAAAAGAGATCCGTATACTCATGCGGGCTGTCGCCCAGAGACAGGGCAAAAAGGTTTCAGTCGACATCATGGACTGATATAAAAGCAGAACGGAGCGTGTCCGTTCTGCTTTTTTCAGCGCCGTTTTGCTTGTTAAGCCCTGCGCTGTGTGCTATATTATAATGAGCAAGTATGGAGGTTTTTACATGGAAAAGCAGAAATACATCGAAGCGGGAAGGATAGTCAACACTCACGGCGTGCGCGGCGAGGTCAAGATACAGGTATGGCTCGACAGTCCCGAGTTCATGCGCCGCTTCAGGACTTTATATATAGATTCAAGGCCCGTCGGGCTCGTTTCGTCACGTGCGCACAAGGGCTTTCTCATAGCGCGGCTCGACGGGGTGGAGGATATAAACGCCGCCATGAGCCTTAAAAACAGGACGGTTTATATAGACCGCGCCGACGCGCCGCTTAAAAAGGGCGAGTATTTTCTGTGCGATATCATCGGCGCGAGGGTCGAGACCGAGGACGGCAGCGTTATCGGAACGCTCGAGGATATCCTCGAAACGCCGGCCTCACAGGTGTATATCGTGCGCGGCCAGACCGAGCACATGATACCCGCCGTGCCCGAATTTATCCTCGGCACCGACGCGGAAAACGGCGTCGTGACCGTGCGCCTGATAGAGGGGATGTAACACGTTATGTTAACTGACAGCAAGGAGAGCTTCCCCGCGATGAGAATTGATATAATGACGCTCTTTCCCGGGACGATGAACGCGGTCATGCATGAAAGCATCCTCGGAAGAGCCGCGAAAAAGGGGATAATCGAGATAAACTGCGTGCAGATACGCGATCACACGGAAAATAAGCAGTGCCAGGTCGACGACTATCCCTACGGCGGCGGCTGGGGCTGCGTTATGATGGCTCAGCCGCTCAAATCCTGCCTTGACAATATTATGTCAACTTCGCAGGGCAGGCGCAGCCGCGTTATCTACATGTCGCCGCAGGGCAGGCCCTACGATCAGGAGACGGCCCGCAGGCTCAAAAACGACTACGATCACCTCGTGCTCGTGTGCGGCCACTACGAGGGCATAGACGAGCGCTTTATCGAGCAGTGCGTCGACGAGGAGATATCGCTGGGAGACTTCGTGCTCACGGGCGGCGAGCTTGCCGCGATGGCGGTGGCCGACTCCGTGTGCAGGCTCGTCCCGGGCGTGCTCTCCGACGAGGAGTGCTTCACCGGCGAGAGCCACTGGGACGGCGTGCTCGAATATCCGCAGTATACGCGCCCCGAGGTCTGGGAGGGCCGAGAGGTGCCGAAGGTGCTGCTCGGCGGAGACCACGCCGCGGTGGCGCGCTGGCGGCGGAAAATGAGCCTCGAGCGCACGATGGACAAGCGCCCGGACATGTTCGCAAGGCTCGAGCTGACGGATAAGACGGACATAAGGCTCGTCGACGAGATAAAAAAGGAGCGCAGCCGCATGCGCCTTACAAAGCCGATCGGCTGCCGCCCCGCGCAGCCCGGTGATATCGAAGCTGTCATGCTCATCGTGCGTCAGGCGCGCAATTACCTCAAAAAGCACCGCGTCGACCAGTGGCAGGGCGAGTACCCCTCGGCGGAGGATATCATGCCGGATATAAACGCGGGACGCTGCCATATCATTACCTACGGCGGCGCCGCCGCGGGCTTTTTCTGCCTGTGCAGCGAGCCTGAGCCGGACTACGACGGCATCACCGACGGCCGCTGGCACGGTGCGGGAGCGTACTGCGCGCTCCACCGCGCGGCCGTGGCCGCAGAGTTTCGCGGAACGGGCCTGAGCGGCAGGCTCATGGCGGCCGCCGAGGCTGAGGCGGCAAAGCTCGGCGTGCAGGCCATACGCACGGATACGCACAGGAAAAACAGGGCCATGCAGCAGCTGCTGCGAAAAAGCGGCTTTGTCTACCGAGGCAACATGCTCTGCTCAGCCGAGCCGGGGCACGATCCCGCGCGGCAGTGCTTTGAGAAGATCCTTTGACGGAGAGAGATCGCAATATGGAGCTTACGAATATAAACGACATAAAGACGCTGCTCGCGCGGCACGGCTTCCGCTTTTCAAAAAGCATGGGACAGAACTTCCTGACAGCCGCGTGGGTGCCGGAGGATATCGCCGGCGCCGCGGGGCTCGACGAGGATACCGGCGTTTTGGAGATAGGCCCCGGCATCGGCTGCCTGACAGAGCAGCTGTCCCTGCGCGCGGGGAAGGTCGTCGCCGTCGAGCTCGACACGGCGCTCAGACCCGTCCTGGCCGAAACGCTCGCGGGGCGTGACAATGTCGAGATCGTCTACGGCGATGTGCTCAGGCTCGATATCCCCTCGCTGCTGGACGAAAAAATGCCGGGAATGAGGCGCGTCGTGTGCGCCAATCTGCCGTATAACGTGACGGGCCCCGTGATATCCTTGCTTCTTGAGTCGGGCTGCTTTGACGCCGTGACGGTCATGATCCAGCGCGAGGTCGCGCGCAGGATATGCGCAAAGCCCGGAACGAAGGACTACGGCGCGTTCACGGTGCTCGTAAACTGGTATGCGCAGGCGTCGCCGCTGTTCGACGTATCCCCCGGCTGCTTTATCCCGCAGCCGAAGGTCACCTCGAGCGTCATTCGCCTTGACTGCCGCAGGACCCCGCCCGCCGAGGTGAAAAGCCAGGCGCTTTTCATGCGCGTGGTCCGGGCCGCGTTTGCCCAGCGGCGCAAGACCCTGCTCAACGCGCTCGGCGCCGGCTTCGGCGAATTATCGAAGGGAAAGATAGAAAAATGCCTTGAAAACTGCGGCATTGACCCGAAGCTGCGCGGCGAGACGCTCGGCATTGGTGAATTTGCAAAAATCGCCGATGCATTTTACGATGTTTTTGTCTAACTTTTGTGTACAAAATGTATTGATTAGGCTCCGCTTTAAATGGTAATCTTATAAAGGCAGTAATTAAGTAAAAAATGTGCACATTTGTGCGCTGTTCATAAGAAAGGATGATTAGATCAATGAGCAAGAAGTATGTTTATCTGTTCTCCGAAGGCAATGCGAAAATGCGCGAGCTGCTCGGCGGCAAGGGCGCAAACCTTGCGGAAATGACCAATATCGGTCTGCCCGTGCCCCAGGGCTTCACCATCACCACCGAGGCCTGCACCCAGTACTATGAGGACGGCCAGAAGATCAACGACGAGATCATGGCAGAGATCATGGAGTACGTAGTAAAGATGGAGGGCATCACCGGCAAGAAGTTCGGCGACCTCGAAAATCCCCTCCTCGTTTCCGTCCGCTCCGGCGCGCGCGCATCCATGCCCGGCATGATGGACACGATCCTCAACCTCGGCCTTAACGAGCAGGTCGTCGAGGTCATGGCCAAGAAGTCCAACAACCCCCGCTGGGCATGGGACTGCTACCGCCGCTTCATCCAGATGTACTCCGACGTCGTCATGGAGGTCGGCAAGAAATACTTCGAGCAGCTCATTGACGAAATGAAGGAGGCCCGCGGCGTGACTCAGGACGTCGAGCTGACCGCCGACGATCTCAAGGAGCTCGCAGGCAAGTTCAAGGCCGAATACAGAGAAAAGATCGGCGAGGACTTCCCGAGCGACCCGAAGGAGCAGCTCATGGGCGCCATCAAGGCCGTCTTCCGCAGCTGGGATAACCCCCGCGCAAACGTATACCGCCGCGATAACGACATCCCCTACAGCTGGGGCACCGCCGTCAACGTTCAGATGATGGCCTTCGGCAACATGGGCGACGACTGCGGCACCGGCGTTGCCTTCACCCGCGACCCCGCAACCGGCGAGAAGAAGCTCATGGGCGAGTTCCTGACCAACGCACAGGGCGAGGACGTCGTCGCAGGCGTCCGCACCCCGATGCCCATCGCCCAGATGGCGGAGAAGTTCCCCGAGGCCTTCGCACAGTTCGAGAACGTCTGCCAGACCCTTGAGGACCACTACCGCGATATGCAGGACATGGAGTTCACCGTCGAAAACGGCAAGCTCTACATGCTCCAGACCCGCAACGGCAAGCGCACCGCACAGGCCGCGCTCAAGATCGCGTGCGACCTCGTCGACGAGGGCATGATCAGCGAAAAGGAAGCCGTCGCGATGATAGACCCGAGAAACCTCGACACTCTGCTGCATCCCCAGTTCGACGCCGCCGCCCTCAAGGCCGCGACTCCCATGGGCAAGGGCCTGGGCGCATCCCCCGGCGCGGCCTGCGGCAAGGCCGTGTTCACCGCAGAGGAAGCCAAGGAATGGAACGCACGCGGCGAGAAGGTCGTTCTCGTCCGTCTCGAGACCTCTCCCGAGGACATCGAGGGAATGAAGGCCGCTCAGGGCATCCTGACCGTCCGCGGCGGCATGACCAGCCACGCGGCAGTCGTCGCGCGCGGCATGGGCAAGTGCTGCGTCTCCGGCTGCGGTGATATAAAGATGGACGAGGAGAACAAGCAGTTCACCCTCGCCGGCAAGACCTTCCGCGAGGGCGACTTCATCTCCCTCGACGGCTCGACCGGCAAGATATACGACGGCATCATCCCCACGGTCGACGCCTCCATCGCAGGCGAATTCGGCCGCATCATGGCATGGGCCGACAAGTACCGCCGCCTGCAGGTGCGCACCAACGCCGACACCCCCTATGACGCGGCCAAGGCCCGTCAGCTCGGCGCACAGGGCATAGGCCTTACCCGTACCGAGCACATGTTCTTCGACAGCGACCGTATCGCCGCCTTCCGCGAGATGATCTGCGCCGACACGCTCGAGGAGCGCGTCGCGGCTCTGGCAAAGCTCGAGCCCATGCAGCAGGCCGACTTCGAGGGCATCTACGAGGCGATGGAGGGCTGCCCGGTCACCATCCGCTTCCTCGATCCTCCTCTCCACGAGTTCGTACCCACCGAGGAGGCCGATATAGAGGCGCTGGCAAAGGCGCAGGGCAAGACCGTCGAGGCCATCAAGGCGCTCATCGCCTCCCTGCATGAGTTCAACCCCATGATGGGCCACCGCGGCTGCCGTCTGGCCGTCACCTATCCCGAGATCGCCGCAATGCAGACCCGCGCGGTCATCAGTGCGGCAATAAACGTACAGAAGCGTCATTCCGAGTGGGAGATGGTCCCCGAGATCATGATCCCGCTGGTAGGCGAGGTCAAGGAGCTCAAGTACGTCAAGGATGTCGTCGTCAAGAACGCAGACGAGCTGATCGCGGCAAGCGGCCTTGAGATGAGGTATCTTGTCGGCACCATGATCGAGATACCCAGAGCGGCGCTCACGGCAGACGAGATCGCAAAGGAGGCCGAGTTCTTCTCCTTCGGCACCAACGACCTGACCCAGATGACCTTCGGCTTCAGCCGCGACGACGCGGGCAAGTTCCTCGGCGCTTACTACGACAAGAAGATCTACGAGAACGACCCGTTTGCAAAGCTCGACCAGGTCGGCGTGGGCAAGCTCGTCAAGATGGCGTGCGAGCTCGGCCGCGCGACCCGTCCCGACCTGCACCTCGGCATCTGCGGCGAGCACGGCGGCGACCCCTCGTCCGTTGAGTTCTGCCACCGCGTGGGTCTCGACTACGTGTCCTGCTCCCCCTTCCGCGTCCCCATCGCCCGCCTCGCCGCCGCCCAGGCTGCCATCAAGGAACAGCGCCAATAAAAAGTTGACGCTTGTAGCGTAGGCAAAACAACTGATATAAATACGGTCACACAGTCCGTTTGGATCGTGTGACCGTTATTTTTGCCATGCAAAAGCATGGCAAAAATAAGAAATGCGCCATTTCCTCGCCCCTGTGGGGCAACCGGAAATGATGCACAAAAACTTCATGCGCCGGCATTTGCGCATTTCCGTGGCGCGGTGCTCAGGCATGAAGTTTTTTGCCCATTTTCAGCTAAATACACCGTAAATCAAGCCGCTGGTTTCACTATGAAATCAGCGGCTTTTTTCGTGCTCGAAAAAATTTTTGAAATTTTTTCGCTCAGGGGGTTAAAAAATGGGCCTTCTCGCTGGCCACCTACCGTGTTCGTCAGGATCGACTGTATCAAAGTGATTTTGACAGAGCGCATACAATGCCACAAGCCGCGCGATGGTACTGACCTATTGGAATGTTGGCAGACGCATTGTGGAACAGGAGCAGAAAGGCAATCAGCGTGCCGAATACGGCGCAGCTATGATGGATGTTCTGGCATCGGAACTGACCAAAGAATACGGAAAAAGCTATTCCAAGCGAAATCTCCAGTATTTCCGCAAGTTTTATCAATGCTTTCCGGATATTGAGATTGTGAACTCATGCGTTCACAATCTGACTTGGACACATTTTCGAAGCCTTTTGCGCGTGGCGGACGAGGATGCCAGAGCTGCTGAACATCTCGGACACCCAGCTCTCCTATATCACGAAGGTGGATGCCGGTCACGGACTTATCAAGGTCGGCTCCAGCCTTGTTCCGTTTGCCAATAAATTCCCCCGCGACACCAAGCTTTACAAGCCGATGACTACCAAACCGGGCGAGGGTGCTTAACCCTCGCCTTTTGATATACAATCCGCAGTTGAATAAATTGTCGAAAAGTTTTGCGGTTTATAATCGCAAAACAAATTGACTTTTGATGAGAATTGCGGTATACTATCTACAAACGGAGGTGGTCACGATGATTTACAGACCTTTGTATGTAGATAAGATCATGGCTTATGTGGATATGCCATTTGTAAAAATCCTCACGGGAGTGCGCCGCTGCGGAAAGTCAACGATCCTGAAAATGATTATGGAACGGCTGAAAACGCAGCGGGGTATTCCGGAGGATCGCATTGTCAGCTGCCGCTATGACTCAATGGAATATGAGGATATGACGGCGAAGCAGATGTACGCTGAATTGAAAGAGCGTCTATCACCGGAGGGAAAAACCTATCTGCTTCTCGATGAGGTGCAGGAAATCAAGGGCTGGGAAAAGGTCGTCAATTCGCTGGCATCGGACTTCGATGTTGACCTGTATGTGACAGGCTCCAACTCCCGTATGATGTCATCTGAGATCTCGACCTATCTGACGGGACGGTATGTGTCTTTCCGCATCTTTACCTTGTCCTTTGGCGAATACCTGATGTTCAAAAGCCAATATACAGAGGTTGGAGAACCGAAAGCCGAGCTTGCAAACTTCGTGCGTTTGGGCGGTTTTCCTGCAACGCACTTGCAGGCATATTCTCAGGACGAGGTCTACACCATCGTGCGGGACATTTACAGCTCCACGATCTTCTCGGATATTGTAAAGCGCAATCAGGTGAGGAAGGTCGATCAGTTGGAACGGGTGGTCAAGTACACCTTTAACAATGTAGGCAATACCTTCTCGGCAAAATCCATTTCGGATTATCTGAAAGCGGAACACCGTGCGTTGGACAACGAAACCGTTTACAGCTACTTGGAGAAGCTGGAGAAAGCGTATCTGCTTCACCGATGCTCCCGCTTTGATTTGCAGGGTAAGGAAATCCTGAAAACGCAGGAGAAGTTTTATCTTGCAGATACCGCCCTGCGGTACAGCGTTCTCGGCTATAACGCTGACAGCGTGGCATCCAGCTTAGAGAATGTCGTGTACTTGGAGCTTTGCCGAAGAGGGTATACCGTCAATGTCGGAAAATCCGGCAGCGGCGAGATCGACTTTGTGGCAGTACGGCAAAATGAAAAGCTCTATGTGCAGGTGACGCAGGAACTTCGTTCTCCGAAAACGGAAAAACGGGAATATGACCGTTTGCTGGAGATCCACGACAACTACCCCAAATATGTTCTCACAACGGATGAGTTCTCAGGAGGAAACTACGAAGGCATTAAGACGATGCACATAGCGGACTTCCTGTTAAGCTCTGAATACTAAACGACAGAATCGTGAGATGCTTCTCATGAACGGCCATGCCGGGCAAATGGACAAGTCCAGCGGCATCTATAAGAACTACGACCTGTTCTGCAAGCTTGCAGAAATGGCGCTTGAGGAAGACCCGGAGCTGAGCATCGAGAGGATCTACGACGGCGTTGAACATCTGACCTGCGCCATGATCAGGCTCGATGATCAGGAGCGCGGCCAGGAGCAGATATCCTCGCACACGCCAACTACCTCGGTTTCCCAAACCACATACTCTCCGTCAGCCAGACTGACCGGCACGTACAATTTCATCGGTCAGAGCTAAGTTTTCGTCGCGGTTATAGAGAAAGTATTGACAAGAGTGCTCTTGCATGGTAAGCTCATCATAGGGATAAAATATTTGCTTGACGAATTGTGAACCAACGAGGGCGGAGGAGTTATTCCGTGCGTTCAAGACAAAGGTTTTATCTGACTAAATACGATCGGAGGCAACACCATGCATGTTTCTTATGATACTCAGTTTGGCTTTATACGCCGGCGATACTGGTATGGCTCCCGATTGTGGAAAGGCCGTATCAAAATCATTTCCTTTGGCGCATAAGCCGGACTGCTGAAGTCGGCTTATGCGCTTTTTATTACTGTCATTACAACCAATATTAATGTCGCTATGACGATTAGGAAAAACACTATGACTGGCGGTGGCAACACTGCCGAAGCTGTTTTGAAATATATTCATACATACGGCTCCGCCAATGGTTCTATTAATATTGAAGCCTCAAGCCAGGGAGTTGTAGGCGGATTTAGTTTGAGCCTCGTTGAAAAACAGTGGGCGATCGTGTGCACACTTACAAATATCCCCTATTAAGCTTCGTTGGAAATAAATAAAGAAAACAGTTATGATAAAAATAAATATTAAAACAAGAAGATTATGGCTCGCGTTGCTTTCTGCTATTAGCTTGCTGATCTTGTGCTTGCTTCTTGTTATCCTTGCAAAAGATCAAACACCATATGATTATTTAAAAAAGAGTAGTGCCTCCGCGGCAACACTCCCAGCTGAATTGTTGTATCAAGAAGAATTAGATACAGGCCTTAGTGTTGTCTTTTTTATAAACCATCGGGGGAAATATGAGTGCGCTATAATGAAAAAGAAATTCCCTGCTGGTTATAAGGTCATTGGTCACAGTGGAACGTTCAATGCAAAAGATGCCGATACTTATCTATATAGTTCGTTTGTTTACAATAAAGAAAAGTACGACATTTGTTGGGGGATACTTGTTGATGCTAATGTGACAGAAGTATTCTTAGACAATACGCCGTGCCATATTGCAGATACAGCATATGAAAGCTTTCGAATATATTGGTTGATGGGCCTTTGGGAAGACGTGCCCCGCTTGACTACAGCTTCATCGGGCTAGTTTTGGACGGATAAGTGCCTTGTTCAGCAGGGAAGACGTAAAATGTACAGGATATCACATGGTCAACATAGCCGCATTGTCTAAATGCCACATAATCAACATTGCATTTAAGAATAATTATGATATAATAAACAAAAGTGCAGTTTAAAATCCTTTCGAGGGGGGTGCGACAATGAATATTTCCAAATTTGATTTGTCAAATATTCAAGATAAGAATTATTATCTTCTCCTTCATGATCTGCTTGAGTATATCAGAAAGCAACAGTACAATGTGGGAGAGAAAATACCGCAGGAATCCGTTTTGGCAGTCGAGCTTAATACAAACCGTTCCACCCTCAGAGAAATGCTTCGAGTGCTTGAAGTTATGGGCGTAATAGATTCGAGGCGAGGCTCAGGTAATATATACCTTGGAAATCTTGAGGTGGGATTTATGAACCTTATGCTTGTTTCCAGTATGCTTTCCGAAAATAAGCCATACGAATTTTGCTCGATAAGGGCAGCAATAGAATCGGAGGCTATAGAGACATTTGTGGATAAAGCGTCAGATTCGGATATTTTCAGGCTGGAAATAATATATGAGGATAAGATGGCTAAAAGCGTTGATAAGAATGATATAGATTATTTGGAAGCGCATATAGCGTTCCACGATACGCTTATGAAATACTATGAAAATGAAACTGCGAAGCAATTGATCCGGTCTAATCTCAGACTAATGCGCCGTGATTATGAGATGATTATTGATGTTGACAACAGCCTCAGCCTTCAGGAGAAAGAGAAACTTAAGAGGGGATTGGTAAACAATTCCCACGCCATGATCTTGCAGGCGGTAAAAGAACGCGACAAACCTAAAGCCAGAAAGCTGATCATCGACCATTGCTTTATGACAGGCCTGCATAAAACTTATATCTGAGAAAAATGGAGGATTGCTGTTAAAGCAATCCTCCATTTCCGCTGAGGCAGGGAAGAGACAATAGATTACAGGATCAGGGCGATTCGTACTTTACAATAAGAGCGTCGGCGGCTATAACGCCATTGCCTTCTGCGTATACGAAAACAGGATTCAGGTCGATTTCAGCGATGAGATCCTTGTTTTTTGCACCGTATTGGGACAGCTTGACCATAAGATCACACAACGCATCAAGATCGCAGGGAGCGGAGCCCCTGTAGCCCTTGAGAAGTTTGTATGCCTTAAGACTCTTAAGCATCTCCATGGCTTCATATTTGCTGACAGGACATGGGGTGAGAGCGGCATCCTTGAATACTTCCACAAAAACGCCGCCAAGGCCGCAGAGGAGCATGGGCCCGTATTGACGGTCATTTTTTATGCCGACTATGATTTCCGTACCGGCAGGAACCATTTCCTGAATAAGAACTCCGTTTATTTTCGCTTCAGGCTTGAACTTTCTGCAGCTGTCCATAATGTGCTTATATGCGGCAATGGCTTCAGCCTCTGAAGTGATATTAAGCACTACGCCGCCGGCTTCAGTCTTATGCAGGATATCAGGAGAATCCACCTTCAGAACTATCGGGTACCCAATACCGGAAAGCTTTTTGCGAAGCTCCGCCTCTGTTGCCGCTATATCCTGTTTCGGGACGCGGATTCCGCTGACACATATCTCGGCCTTGGAATCTGCCTCTGAAAGGGAAATGGTGGAGTAGCTCTGCTTCTTTTCGGGGATCGCAAGATCGAGAGAATGTGCTGTGCAGTCGTATTGGATAAAGTCGCATATATTTCCCAGAATTTTATAAGCCAGGTCTCCGGTCGCCAGCATGGGTACGCCAACCTGCTGAAGCTCCTTTACGGCCTCCCAATTGCGTTCCTTTTCAAAAGACGGGACAAGAACCGAGGGGATCATTTTTCCTTCAGCATAAAGCTGCTTAAATACGTTGATGCAGGTCTTATCCTTCATTTCAAGTTTCGAGGCAAGTTCAAGACCCAGCACAAATATATCCATGTTTTTGTCATCAAAGATAGAGGAGAACATGGCATGCACCTTGTCCTGTTCGGAAAACATTTCCGTGGTCGGGTCGAGAGGATTGCGTGCAGTTGAGAAAGCGGGAATGATGCTGTCAACGATTTGATGGGTCTTTTCCTCATAGGCCGGCAGCTCAAGACCGTATTTTTCACAGAAGTCAGCGCAAATGGTGTTCTCACCACCGGAGAAGTTGACGGCGGCAATTCCCCTGCCCTTCGGCAGCTTTCCGTCCCAGACGGCAAATATACGTGCAGTAGCATAAAACTCCTCAAGGCTATCTGTAATAACGACACCGTATCTTTTAAGCAGACATTCAAAAGTTTTGTAGTCACCTGCCAGATTACCGGTATGGCTTGCAGCAGCAGCAGAGCCCTTGGCACTCCTGCCGGACTTCATGACCACAACGGGCTTATGGTTAAGTGCCGCGGTACGCAGTGCCTCTTCAAATACCGCCGCATCCTTTATACCTTCGATATAGGCTGCAATGCAGCTTACATGCTCATTGGAGGCATACCAAAGCATATACTCTTCAAGCGCGCAGACCGCAGCATTGCCAACACTGACACCGTAGGCACACAGCTCAGGCATGCTCGTCATGAGGTTGCTGTTTATATATCCGCTGTGAGCCACAGCTCCGATGCCGCGCTTTACAGTCTGTTCGGGGAAAACAGGATCCTTGCAGTAAAGGCTTATCCTATCTACCTTGTTATACAGTCCCACGCAATTGGGCCCCACAAGCAGCATGCCGTATTTGCGGCATATGTCAGTCATGTGCTTTTCCAGTGCTTTGCCCTGCTCTGTGCCGTCCTCGGAAAAACCGCTGGCGTACACAACGGCATTCTTTATACCGAGCTTTCCCGCCTGCTCCAGATAGGAGTTGACCAGACTGACGTTAACACAAAGCACAATGGCATCCGGAATTTCAGGCAATTCTTCAAGAGCGTGGTAGCACTTCCTGCCTAGGACCTCATCGCGTTTTACATTCAGCAGGTACACGCTGTCTTTGATACTGCTGTTAAGAGCAGACTCGGAAGCGCCTCTGCCCATTCCGGGCTTATCGGAAGCGCCGACAATGACAATGCTCTGCGGATGGAATAGACTATACATGTTCATAGCGCAGACCCCTTAATCAAACGAAATTATAACCTGCATCAAATGCAGCCATGTTGACGGCGTCCATCTTGCTCTTGCCCTTTTCGGCAAACATATGACACATGGCAAGCTTCGTTTCCTCTGCACTGAAGAATTCAGTCTTCTTGATAAGTGCGCCCAGCATGACAATACTGACACCCTTGGCGTTGTTTACAGAGTATGCCAGCTGCCCCGCCGGAATAAGAATGGGGGTGACGTTTGCCGGAAATTCATAATCTCCACCCAAAGCATCCTGATTAACAAGAACGAGGGCACCGTCTCTGCAAAACTCCAAATAGTCAAGAGAAGGCCTGTTCATTGCAACAAGCACATCTGCTTCGGCCATCGTGGGAACGCCGATGATCTCTTCCGTGTCTTCGCCGAATTTTACGGTGCTGTTGGCCTTGCCGCCGCGCATTGCCGCACCGTAAGAGGGGAGCCAACTGGTGTTTCTGTCGTTCTCCATAGCGGTATATGCAAGAATAAGTCCGGCTGTAAGAACGCCCTGTCCGCCAAAGCCTGCAAAAATACTCTCTTTCATTTCTGTTCTCCTCTCTTCTTCAGCTCACCTACAGGGTACAGAGGCAGGACTTTTTCCTTTATATATTCTCTGCACTGCAGCGGAGTGAGATGCCAGTTGTTCGGGCAGACGCTCATGCACTCCACAACAGAATATCCCTCGCCGTTAAGCTGTGCCTGCATGGCGTTCTTTATCATCTTCTTTAGCTGTATAATGTGTGCGGGAGAATCCACAGTTCCGCGAGCAGCATACGCAATATCGGGATTGATGCTGAGGATAAGCTCGGGAGTGTGCATAGGCTGACCGGTCGTGTTGGTGTCTCTGCCAAGGGGAGACGTGGTAGTCTTCTGCCCAGGAAGGGTTTCCCATGACATTTGACCGCCGGTGAGAGCAAAAACGCCGTTTGTGGAGATAAACACGCAGATATTCTCGTTTCTATATGCAGCGTTCAGCGTCTCAGCAAGACCGATAACTGTTGCGTCGCCGTCACCCTGCATCGTGTATATGAACTTGTCCGGGTTTACTCTTTTAAGCCCGGTCGCAACAGCGGCGGCACGACCATGGGCGGTAAGAGGAACGTAACCGTGGTTTTGCCATGCTCTTTGAACGCCAGTGCAGCCGATGCCGTTGGCTTGGATAGAGTTGAAAGTAATATCCAATTCATCCATACACTCCCTGACGAGCCTGAAAAACAGCAAATGTCCGCATCCGGGGCAGGCGGTGGGGGCCGGAGCATCGATCAAATTAGACAGCCTTACTATATCTTCCACTTAAAATACCTCCTTGCACTGACTGTTCTTGATCTCATTGAATTTTGCCAGTATTTCTTTTACAGACGGAACACCTATACCATAGTCATAGAAGTTGACAGGAATATTCCTGCTTAAGAGTTTCTTTGTCTCGATGGCCACATCACGCACATACTGTCCGAATTCAGTGGTCTCCACGCAGATGATCTCCTTGACGTCAGGGTTGATCTTTGCAAATGCTTCGGCCGGGAACGGAAATACTACCTTGGGGCGGATAAAGCCGACTTTCTCGCCTCCGGCGCGCAGCTTTTTAACAGCTTCCAGGGTTGAACGTGAGGGCAGACCATAGGCAGTAAATACATAATCGGCATCCTCAACACCGTCTGCCACATAGCGCTGCATCTCAGCATTGATTTTTTTCATCTTTGCAGCCCAGGACTTGGCTTTCCCGGGGAAGTCGCCCGCACCCTTGTCCCATTTGTGCGCGCCGGTGACTGCCCAGTCCGGAATCTCTTTAAGAAATTTATAGTCTGGCATAAGTACGGGCTCCATCATCTGACCCATGGAAGCCTCGGTCAGAATAATAACGCCGATACGATATTTTTCGGCGGTCTCAAATGATTCGTATATGTCATCCACCATTTCCTGAATGGTGTTAGGCACATAGACTATTTGACGATAATCGCCGTTGCCTCCGCCGTACACGGACTGGCGGTAGCCGTCTTGGCCCGATTCCAGAGAACCAATGCCTCTTCCGGAGCGAACCACATTGATGATAACAAAGGGAAGCTCTGCGTCGGACGCGTATGCTGTGAACTCCTGCATTAGAGAGAAACCGCCTGCGCTTGTCGCAGTCATTGCGCGGTGACCTGTGCAGTATGCGCCGCCGACCATGTGGATAGAGGCGATTTCGTTCTCAGCCTGAATGAACACTCGCCCCTCCTCCGGCATACGGGCGGACAGATGCTCCATGATCTCCGTAGAGGGAGTAATGGGGTATCCGGCATACAATTCACAGCCGGCTCTTACAGCAGCTTCGCCAGCGGCATGATTACCCTTCATCAAAGTTCTTTTCATGCTTTTTCCTCCTTATTCCTCAACGAATCTAAAAACGCAATCCGGGCATACGATACGGCAGGTGCCGCAGTTTACACATTTGGATTCGTCCAGCACTACATACTGAAAGCCTGCAAGATTTAACTGGTTTCCGATTGAAAGTGCGCCCTTTGGGCAGGATGCAACACAGTATTGGCAGCTTTTGCACCACTCGATTTTGAGGTTTTCACTCTTCAAAACAGCCATAATTTTCCCTCCGTATGTTTGTCATAATTTCATGTATTGGTAATTGGCCTGAATAAGCTTTATAAGCATGGTCATACAGTCATTATATGGTGTGGGAACACCGTATTTTCTGCCGATTCTGGAAACCGCGCCGTTGATCGTGTCGATCTCTGTCTGCTTTTTAGCCAGGACATCCTGAGTTGTAGATGGAAAATGAGGGAAATCAGGCGGCAGCTTGCCCTTGTTGGAATGTGTTGGGCCGATAACGATACCCTGTGCAGCGGCGACAGCACGGATCTCCTTCTCAATGAGGTCGGACAGCTCAGCACCGTTGTCGTCGTTATACAGCCTGCCGAGAGGAAGTCTTGCCACGGAGCAGATGGCATTTCCGGTGCAGTTCTTTATCATTTTCTCCCAGACTATGGGATCAATGTCCTGATATATGTTGAGCGTGCAGTCGGTCTTGTCAAGCGCTGACTTGAAATCCAGCAGCTCTTGGGATATGATCTTGGATGCGAGACCCACGCTGATAAAGCTGAAGCCGGGGCGGAAGTTCCGGTCAACTTTTCCGGGAGACAGTATCGCTCCGCCGGAGCTGACGATACCGTAGGCCACTTTGTCGGCGGGATAATGCTCCAGCAGCTTTTCTGAACTGCCGACACCGTTGAGCAGAGAGATATGCAGGGTATGATCGTCACTGATGCACTTCGCGTTTTCAATGGCGCTGTCCAGATGCATCATCTTAACGCAGTAGCATACATAGTCTACTGTTTCTCCGATCTGGTCAGGAGAAGTGACGGCCCTGATCTTATAATTCTTCTCAAAAGGCTTGACGTCCTTGTCATAGCCTATAATGTCCAGTCCATTTGTGTTTATAGCATCGACATGTGCTTTGAAGGGGTCAACAAGCCACACCTGGACACCACTTTCGGTGAGGTAGGTTCCTATTGTGGCGCCCATAATACCGGCGCCCATTACAGCAACTTTCATTTAGTATTCCTCCTAAAAATAATCTGGAAATCCAATCTTTTCAACTACCCGTGTTCACGTTAATTTTTTATCAAATAATGCATATCAATGAGCTGGCACACCCTGTTCCTATCAATCTGCGATACCCGAAAATTGAACACAGAATGGCGGGGGTATGCCAGCTCCCCACTAAACTATCGTTATGATTGCGAGATAATTATCAGATAAGCTTTGCGTCTGCCATTTCTTTTCTCATTAAGACCAACTGTTTGTCGCTGACCTTATAGAACAGGGCCATAAGAATAACAGAAACGAGAGTCAGACAGCCGGGAACGATGGCGTATGCAATGGGGAAGGAGGTAAGGAAGCCCTCGGTGATCTCGCCGGCAGCATATCCACAGGCAGCCAGAATGCCGTTGACAATATAACCGCAAAGTATTTTGGAGCCAGCAAGAGCAGAGGCAAAAAGACTCATGACCGCGCCCTGAGCGATCTTGGAGGTCTCACCCTTCTTGAACGCTTCATAGCGGATAACATCGACGGCGATGGTGAACAGTAGAACATCCATAACGCCCTTGAAGCCAAAAATAAAATACTCAATGATCTCTACCGTCTGATACGCCGCGTAAGTCTTGCACAGCGCAGTGAGCAGCTGGCATGCAGCAACGCCTGTCATGGTGAACATATAGAAGGTTTTTGTTTCTTTGAACACACGCTTCTTAAGAAACGGAACACAGAAGGTCGCAACGATAATAGCGATCTGTCCATAGAGACGCATGGATGACATAGCACTGGGATTCTCCCAGATGAACTTGAAATAGTAGGTGTGCAGATTCTGGGTGGAGTAGCTTCTCGTGTTGGAGAAAATGATGATCACAAATATCAAGAGCATGAATTTATTTGTAAACACCTGCTTGAGCAAACCGAAGATACCGGTCTTTGCCTTATTTCCGGCAGCCTTGACTTCGTTTGCAAACTTACCCTTGTCTTCGACACCCTTCTTGAATATGATACCAACGGCAAAACCGACGAGAACACCGACGACAGAGTAAATAAGAGTGGTGTAAAACAGTCCCTGGGGATCCCATTCCTCACCGTTCGCGGATAGGATTATCATAAGGGCGGGAGCAAGGCTCATTGCTGCATACTTGGCAACTTCCTTCCAAACGTTGCACCATGTGGAGGCGATTGTGCGCTCAGCGTCATTATTAGACAGAGAGGGAAATATGCCCTTGACAAGCGAAAACAGAAAAATGTTGCCGCTGGCCACGCCGACGATCATAAGAACTGCGGTCAGGACCTTGCTGCCGTTAAATGCAACATTTGCCGTCATGCTGACATTGATGGCAGCGACGATGGGTGGAATAATAAAGAACCAGGGCCAGTATTTTGCCCCATTCTTAAAGCGGTGATTATCCAGGAATGCGCCTCCGAGAGGGCAGAAAAGCAACTGGATAAAGTTCATGACAGCGAGGATGTTCGCGGTGAGCGCTGTGGAAAGCTGGACAAACTGAGTCAGAATGTAATTCTGGTAGCTGAGGATAACGTTGTTGACCAGCCCTGCTGTGACCTCGCCTGTAGTTGCTGCGATAAAAAAGCCTTTTTTCTTCTTTTCGGGTACGGCAGGCTCGTTATTGAGCATCTGGTCGGTAAAACTATTCATAGCTTCATCAATTTTCCCCATGTTTTTTCTCTCCTTCTTTAGATTTTTGATATGTATTTTCTACAGTTCACTTATGGTATGTTGTCTGTGCCCTGATGTAATTTTAGCAAAACGACTGAAAAATGGAGTTTGATATTAGCGAAAATTAGTCAGACAAGCCAATAGCCCACAAAAACGCCCGACAGATAATGTCGGGCGTAGAAGATGAATATCAGATTTGATTTTCAACGCAGATACAGCGTCGGTACATGATGAATGAGAAAATCATTGTCAGTCCGTCCGCTAAAATCTGGGCAGCCACGATTCCGGTTGAGCCAAAGGCGGAGGACAGCATGAACATAATAGGTATATACAGCAGTCCTTGTCTGAAAAGAGAGAGAAGAATCGACTGCTTGCTCTTTCCCGCTGCCTGAAACAGAGAATTTGTCATAATGTTTATGTTCATCAGCGGAGTAGCCGCAATAAGCAATCGTAAAAATAAGCCGCCCTGCATGATCGTTTCGTCGTTGTCGATAAAGAACCTGATAATTTGAGTCGTAGCGGCAAAGTAGACCGCTACACACAGAAAACACATCACGGTGCCCATGGCAAGAGCGTATCGGAAGACCTGTCTGAGCCGTGTGCTGTTTTTTGCGGCGTAATTATACGCCAGTACAGGCACCACACCTTGACTTATGCCCATACAGACCATAAGCGGGAGCGTATCCAGCTTTTTGGCCACGCCAGCGGCCGCCACGGTGATGTCTCCATAGCCTGAAAGGAGCTTGTTGAAGATCACATTTGACAGTGAGGATGTAATAACATACAGCGCTGAAGGAGCGCCTAAACGAAGCATCTTGCCAAATGGTGCGGTTGATGGATGCACATGACTTGGGTTAAGCGTAAGTAAAGTTGAGTTACCCATTCTGAGCAGGACTGCAATATAGTAAAAACATGATACTATATTAGAAATAAAGGTTGCTACCGCTGCACCTACAACTCCCATGTGGAGCAAACATACAAAAATCGGGTCGAGTATAATGTTTGAGATCCCCCCGATGATCATACCCGCGCCGGCTTCTTTGCCATGACCGTCGCTTCGTATAAGGTGTGCCATTACGAGACTGATCATTGTTGGTATCCCGCCGATGACAAGCACCCATAGTGTGTAATTTGAACAATGCGCCAGTGTGTCATCGCTGGCACCGGCGATACGCATTATGGGCTCCATAAACAGATATAGTATCAGCGAAAAAATCCCGGCGGAGATAACCGAGGACCAAAAACTCATGGAGCATACCTGCCCGATCCGCCCATGTTCTCCGCGGCCGATAAGACTGGATATCATTATTCCGCCGCCCATGCCGTACATATTTGCCATAGCATTCAGAAGATGATATACAGGAAACGCAATAGATACGGCTGCCACCTGAAGAGGGTCTCCTGTTTTACCGACAAAATATGTGTCGGTCATATTATAGATCATGGTTATAAGCTGCCCGGCTATAGTTGGCATTGCAAGTTCCCTGATGGTTCGGCCTATAGGTGCTGTAGCAAACAGCTCTTCTCTTGTATACTGCCTCATGATTTCACCTCTTTGCACAAAATATTAACACAAAATCCACGAAAAATGTTGAAAATACCAGTTGTATGACTAATTTGACAGCGTAATCAAACTCGTTTTTGCCGTAGATGAGATTTAATATGATTAGAGTGTTTTTCGGGCAAAAATGAAAAGGAGAGGTGGAAAATGAGTGGGTATATCCCTAACGGGCAAACCGACAAAGGGCGAGATACGATTATCGATATGAAAGGACTGCGCACGGGCGTTCCGGTGTCAAAGCAGCTTATTATAAGCATAATATCGATAATTATACTGTTTATCTTGATAAGCTTTATCCCGTTGGAACAGTATGGAGAAAAGACATCCCTTGCACTGGCGTTTCTTGTGTCGATGGTCGCGATGATAATCTTTTTGCCTGTCAATATTGCGCTTGACGGTATAATTGTCGCACTGTTTGGAGCGGCGCTCGGATTCTGGGACTGGAGCACGATCGGAGCCACCTTCGGTTCGTCGTCTTTCCTCACGATTTTCGGCATGTTGATTGTTTCAATGGGATGCGAATTCACGCCATTTGGCGCACGACTGGCATATTTCGTTTTGAAACGTTTTGGACAGAAACCCAAACGCATGGTCTTTGTCCTGGCAATAGTATCCGCCTGCCTGTCCTCCTTTGTTTCCAATGTCGCGGTCATAATCATGATGAGCAGTATATGCGCAGAAATGTTGGGCGCGATGAAGCAGCAACCCGGAAGCAGCAAGCTTGGCAGAACATTGATGCTGACTATCCCAATGGCTGCTATTGTGGGAGGAATGGCGCTCATCAATGGCAGCCCTACCGGCAACACTATGGCCATTCAGTTCATGACGAATGCAGCCGGGGGAGCATATACAGTATCATATGGACAGTGGGCGGTCTGCGGAATAGCCTGCTTCGTAGTTATGATCATTCCCATGTGCGTTGTGTATATAGGATGCTTCAAGCTTAAGAATTCGGACGTAGAGGTGCTTCCTGAGGAATATTACGCGAAGCTTCTTGCAGACTTGGGCCCTATAGGCGGTTCGGAGATCCGCTGGATAATTACAGTGATTGCGATGGTCGCGTGTATGCTCAGTGGAGTGAAGACTGGTGTCGCAGCGCTTCTGTTTGCGGCAATATCTGTGTTCCCGGGCATTGGCACCGTGCCTGCGGACAAGGCTATCAAAAAGCTGCCTATAGGCCCGATGATGGCAGCGGGTACTATGCCGCTCCTGTCTAATCTGTTTTCGGCGACCGGACTGGGTGACTGTATGAGCGATTGGATAACACCGCTTGTAATAGACTCCGGGCCTATAGGGCTGTCAATATTATCAGCGCTTCTGGTAGGCGTGCTGGTCAATCTGTTCGTTAATGCTAATCTTGCCGTATCTGCACTGGTTATAGGTATTGTCACGCCTGTTTGCATAAAACTGGGATACAACCCGGTTATAATAATGATGCCAACCATGTTTTTGGCCTCCTTCTTTTTCGTAATGGGTTCGCACAATATCATGCTGCTCAATTACGGCTATGGATACTGGAGCATGAAGGACCCGATCATTCCCGGTTTTCTGGTAGTGTTGCTGTGCGCAGTGGCGTTTCCCGTGATATGTTACTTTGTCGGACCGATATTTGGCATGAACATATTCGTATGATCTACACGACGATATCTTTCGGGTTTATCATCTTGCCCGTCGGCCGAGCGGAGAACGCAGCACTTAAACAAAGCCGGAACGGCCGCACGATACGCATGTATCGCGCGGCCGTTTTTTCGTTTATGTCTTGCACACTTGCGGCGTTTCCACTATAATACAAACGACACATGCGGATATATGAGCGGAACGGAGGCAAGGAGCATGCAGATCGACAGAGGCAGCTTTATAAACGACTTTATAGACCGCAACCTGAGACAGTACCTGATACCCGTCTATCAGAGAAATTACGAGTGGTCCGCGGAGCAGTGCGAAAAGCTTTTCGAGGACATTATTCAGGCGTACAGGCTGGATCGCTATCATTTCACCGGCTCGGTCGTGTACGAGCTGCTCAGAACAGAAAACAAGATAGACTACTACGTCATTATCGACGGGCAGCAGCGGCTGACCACCATTTACATCCTGCTCAAGGCCCTGATCGATGTGGCCGAGACCGAAGCGGAAAAGTACAGGCTGAAGTCCATGCTGTTCAATCAGAACAAATTCAAAAGGTATGATATCGACGATTCCAGCAAGCTGAAGCTCAAGCCCGTCAAGAGCGACAATCAGCAGCTCCTGCTTCTGATGAACGGCCATGCAGAGCAAATGGACAAGTCCAGCGGCATCTACAAAAATTATGATCTGTTCTGCAAGCTTGCAAGAAGGGCGCTTGAGGAAGACCCGGAGCTGAGCATCGAGAAAATTTACTGCGGCATTGAAAATCTGACCTGCGCCATGATCAGGCTTGATAATGATGAGCGCGGTCAGGAGCAGGAGATATTTGAGCGTATCAACTCCACCGGTGTTCCGCTCAGCCTGGCCGACAAGATACGCAACTTCGTGCTCATGACGGAGGCGGATCAGGACAGGCTGTATGAGGAATACTGGCTGAAGATAGAGCAGCTGCTCAGCAGGGAGCAGATGTCGGCATTTTTCCTCGACTATCTCAACTTCAGGCTCGACGGCTTTACCCGCGAAAAAGAGGCGTATGACGACTTCAAAACGCTGTATCGCAAGAATAACCATACAAACGAATCCATGCTCAAAGAGCTTCATCACTACGCGGAGCAGTACAATATATTCCTGTACGGCGACGAAAGCCTGGGCGCCGATATAAACAGTGCGCTGGACGGTCTGCGCAGACTCAAGCAGTCAACGGTGTACCTGTTTCTTTTCAGGGTATTTGACGATCTTGACGATCTTGAGAGCGGCGTGATAGACAAGAACACGCTTGCCAGGGTCCTGCGCCTGCTGCTCAATTACAGCATCCGCCGCCTTATATGTGAGGTCGGCTCGAACTCGCTGCGCGGCCTTTACAAAACGCTCTATTCCCGCGTCTTCGGCCGCGAGGAGAACAGAGAGCATTATTACGACGCCGTCGTGTCGTTCCTGACGCAGCTGAGCTCCAAGGATGTCATCCCGACAGACGAGGAGTTTCTTCTCGCGCTGCGGGAGCGGAATCTCTACCGCAAGAACGCCCTGTGCAAGTTTCTGCTCACAGCCATTGAAAATCAGGGCAAGGAAAGGCTCGAGACCGCCGGCCTGAGCATTGAGCACATCATGCCGCAAAGCAAAAATCTCTCCGGCAGCTGGAAGAAAATGCTCGGCGAGGACTGGGAGCGCGTACACGAGCGATATCTGCACACGCTCGGAAACCTGACGCTCACCGGATATAACAGCGAGCTGGGCGATAAGCCCTTTGAGGAGAAAAAGAGACTGCTCGAGGCTCCGGAAACGCCGACGCACATAACGATATTGTACAGAGGCGTGCTCGATCAGGACGCATGGACGGAGACTCAGATACAGTCCCGGGCAAAGGAGCTTTCAGAGACGGTACTAAAGCTTTTCTCCATTCGTGTGAATCACCCTATATTCAGGGCTGGAAGCTGGAAATGATGGCGGAGCAAGTCTTTGACCGGTACATCGAAAATGCAGACAAAGTAATGGACTTGTCCTATGCGATGCTCGAAAAGCATATTGCGGATCAGGAGGAATTGCCGGACAATACAGATGTTATCCGGCGCAAGCAAGGCGAAATCGAGAAGCTGATGAATAAGCGGACAAACCTGATCGAGATGAGAGCCGAGGGGGACATTGATAAGGAAATGTTTCGCTCAAAGAAGCAGGAGATCGAGGATCGTGTTGCAAAGCTCACGGAAGAAATCAAAGGCTTGCAACCTGAGAAGGAGCAGACAAGCAACGAGGACTATTCCGTTAAGCTCTTGGAACTGCGAGAGCGTTTGAAGGAGTACACCGGATTTGATTACTCTGTTATCCCAGAAAGCATTGTGGAGGCATTCATTGAGCGCATTTGGGTGTCAAAGGATGAGTTCCGTTGGTATCTGAGAACCGGAAACAATGCAGATGGCGAATTTGACCCTGATGACCACATCAAAATCGGCGCCTTTACGCTGACAATTGACGATGCAAAGAAGTATATCTACAGCTTTTCGACCCGCAGGAGAGTCTACAAGTGGGCGGACTTGAATGTGAGCGTGTGGATATGAAATGATTGGCGCTATGTACCGATGGCAGCACAGGCTGCGATAAAGGACGAGCACTAATAAAAAGCTGACGCTGGCAGCATAAATATAAATACGGTCACACAGTCCGTTTGGATCGTGTGACCGTTATTTTTGCCATGCAAAAGCATGGCAAAAATAAGAAATGCGCCATTTCCTCGCCCCTGTGGGGCAACCGGAAATGATGCACAAAAACTTCATGCGCCGGCATTTGCGCATTTCCGTGGCGCGGTGCTCAGGCATGAAGTTTTTTGCCCATTTTCAGCTAAATACACCGTAAATCAAGCCGCTGGTTTCACTATGAAATCAGCGGCTTTTTTCGTGCCCAAAAAATTTTGGGTCAATCACAAAAGTTGTGGGATGAAGGATTTCTGATGTAGGGTTTCCGGCTG
>CAVFTR010000006.1:0-114605 GCA_963625685.1 bacterium | reverse complement strand
ACTCTTTCGAATTGCGATCTTATAGACGGATATTTTTCGCAGAGTTCACAACTCTGTCAAAATGAACGCAGCATTGCTGAATATAAGGGTGTTTTAGCTTTTCTCGACGGCTGATTTGACGGCTTTAATCTGAATCAGTAACCGATTGCGGACAGTTTCTTCATATTGTCCCTTTTCAACTCCATCGATGAGTGAACATATCTTTCCAACGTAATTCGTGGGCTTGAATGTCCCAATACTTCACTTAAAGACTTGATTTCAAAGTCAACCTCTACACATCGGGTAGCGAAAGTATGGCGAAGAACGTGATAATGAACACCATCAAGATTACAATCCTTGGTATACTTCGCCAGCCGGTATTGTAGTGTTCGAGGTTCAACAAATCTATCTAAATCACCCGTCAGCACATAAGCTTCTGGAGCCATCCAAGTCCATTGATTGCAAATATCAATGAGATAATCGCTTAAAGGAATGATCCTCAAAGAGCTATCGCTTTTAGGCGTGTTAATTCTAATACTGGTTTTGGATGAACTGCCTCCATCAGAGTTTTTTAATCGTTGCATTGTTGAAGAAACAGAAACAGTTCTGTCAGTTAAAGAAATGTTTCGCCATTTCAAGGCACAAATCTCTCCGATTCGCAAACCGGTTAACAGCGAAAAGAGAACTCCGAACTTACATGGGTCGGGATCATTGAGAAGATATTGAACAAAGATATCCTGCTCCTCTCGACTTAAAATTCGCATTTCTTGCTTCGGCAATTTGGGATAAGTGACTTCGACCAAGTCAATTCCAGAAACTGTTTTATGCGCATACTGCAAAACCGTTTTAAGCAGAGAGAGGATATCTCGCACAGTTTTTGGAGCCAATGCTTTCTCGGTCAGCAAATCATGACTGAATTGTTCAATCATCAAAGAGTCTATCGCTTGGATAAGATATCCGCCGATGGCTGGTTTGATATGCTTATCAACAATGGCGCTATACTTCACATATGAAGATTCTTTTACCTTGGTTCGATTAAGCTGAAGCCATTGATCACAGATGGATGATAAATGCAGACGACTATTCCTTTGAATTGTCTGCCCATTGATCAGAGCCGCCTTAACCTCATTTACTTTTTCTTTTGCCTCTCGATAGGTTTTTCCGTAGCAGTACCCATAGATGATTTTTCCGTCAAATGAGTACCCCTTAATATACCGCGCCTCCCACCGGTTGTCTTTTCGTTTATAGATGTTTTCGCCTTTTTTTGACACAATTAGACCTCCTTCAAATATTGGTGCAGTTCTATTTTACCGACCAATAATGACGGCGGTTTTGACGGCTGAAGGATTCATTTTTGATTAAATAATCGAATTTATCCCTCTTGCTTAAGTCAATTTCCATAATCATTTTCCATTTCAATCCTATTTTCTTGTCGAAACCCCTTGTTTTTTGACGATACTTGGTGTATAATAAGCCACGTAGAGTTGTGAACTCTGCGAAAGAGCGCAGCTTATTTTTTAGAGGAATACCAAGCGGGCGCTCGGTGAAACGCAGTGGAAGGTGTTTTGCACACACGAAAGGCGGGAAACAATGGAAGCTACTGATCGGAAAAAAGAGATTATAAACAATTGCCTCGAGCTTCTTGTTGAGAGAGGGTTAACCCAAACCACAACGCGTGAGCTTAGTAAAGCTATGAAATTAAAAAGCGGAGGCATGTACTACTATTTTAACTCAAAAGATGAATTAATAATCGCTTGCGCTGAAGAAGCAGTTATTCGTGTTGAAAACAGTCTATTTGTTCCTGCGCAGAAAGAACTACCACAGCCGAAAGAAATGATGGAGCACCTCCAAATAAACGCATTGGAAATTGCGCCGACCATGCGATTTTTCGTATCTGTATGTACAGATATGCGGTATGCAGAAGGTATGAGGCCAGTTTTGGAGCGAGTTGGAAAAAGGTACACGCAATATGCCACCAGATTCGCTAAAGCGTTAAATACGGATACAAAAGAAATTACGCCATTTGTTTTTATGATGATTACAGCCATTTCAAATTATATGGTATTTGGCGAGGCTTCTTTTGTATCCCCGCAACTTAAAGCGGTGCAGATAAAATTTGAACGCCTATTAGCAGACAAAAAATAAACGACAAACAGATTATATGAATAGGAGAATTGATTATGGCAATAGCAGAAGTAATTAAGTTCGCTGGCCCCCAGGATGCGCTCGTATGGAAATTCCCCGTGGAGGATTTTAACGCGACTTCGCAGTTAATAGTCGATGAGACACACGAAGCACTTCTCGTTGTAAACGGAAATGCGGCAGATCTTTTCACGGCAGGACGGAGAACGCTCTCTGTTCCTAACATCCCGATTGCCCGAAAGCTTATTGAAATTCCAACGGGTGGCAACTCCCCGTTCCCGTGCAAGGTTTTCTTTATCAACAAAGTACACCAGATGGATCTGCTATGGGGTACGCAAGGCCCTATTGCTTTGGAAGATCCCTTGTACGACATCTTCATGCATGTGATGGCAAACGGTAGCATGTCTATCTCGGTTGATAACTCTCGCAAGTTTGTTTTGAAGATGGTTGGCTTTAGAGATAACTTCAGTAACGACGAGTTGATCTCAAAATTTAGAGGCATTATTTCTTCGCATGTGAAGGATTGCATTTCAAAAATAATGATCAACGGTATGCTGAGTTACTTCATGATGAATGCCCATCTGTTTGAACTTAGCGGTGTTATCAAAGAAAGGCTCGATGTAATTTTTGAAGAATACGGAATCAAGATTCAGTACTTCAACATGGAGACAATCGAGGTTCCCGAAGCTGACTACAAAAAGGTCAGTGAAGCAAAAGAGCGCAGAACCAGCCGAATGATTGAGGGCTATACATGGCAAGAAGAACGGCAAATGATGATCGCCGAAAAGTTTGCAGGAAATGAAGGTACCATGGGAAATGTCGGCGGCGCCGTCGGCGGTTTTATGATGGGCGGTGCTATGGGCGGCTCAATCGTAGACATTGCAAGAAATGCGCTTGATCCTGAAAAAATCCCAAAAGAAAAGTCTCCCAAAGATGCAGCCGGAACACATCCGCGCCCCGGTCAGGGTCCTGGGAAAATCGATGTAAATGAGTTCTTTAAGCCCAAAGACGAATCTGCAGAGCCTGCAACCGACGGAGAGAAATGTCCGAAATGCGGCGCCGATTTGCCTCCGAATGCTAAATTCTGTTTGAGCTGTGGAGAACGAATTCAGCACGATAACAACACGGTAGTCTGCCCGAATTGCGGCAAGACCGTTCCGAAGGGAAAGTTCTGCTTTGAGTGTGGATATAAATTCTCAGCAAACACCTGTCCTAAATGTGGAGCAGCATTGCCGGAAGGCGCTAAATTTTGCCTCGAATGCGGTGAAAGACTGTAAGGAGTGAATGAAAATGAAAAACTCAAACACCAAGACAAAAAACACTGTAGGAATAGCCCTGATTTATGTAATCTTGCTTGGAGTATTCAACCTCCTTGTGTTTACCATCTTCAAAACTCGGACTAACGTGTTTTGGCTGAGCTATGCTTTTATGACGCTTGCTTTTGTCGTTCAGATTATAAGCATGTTTTTATCATTTAAAACTGCCGATGTTGAAACCGCATTCTTCGGTATCCCTTTGGCGTCGTTCTCAATCTATTATCTATGCGCGGCTCTTGTCATCGGCGCATTGTTCATGATTTTCCAGCAAGCGAGTTTTACTCTTGCGCTTGTCATTCAACTACTTGTCCTTGCTGCATTTTTGATCATAGCAATCATTTCGCTAATGGCGCGGGATACTGTTCAGCAGATTGGGGAAAACATCAAAGAGAATGTAACCAACCTCAAGTCTGTTCTTGTAGACATCGAATTGATGAGAGATTCCTGCTCTGATCCGGAATTGAAAGAGGCACTTAGAAAGCTATCTGAAACTGTCAAGTATTCAGACCCAATGACCAATGACTCTGTGGCAAGCGTCGAACAGCGCATAATGCGAAAAGTATCTGAACTTCGTATTAATATCGACGATGGTCAGATTGCTGATGCTAAGCAAGCGTGCGGTGAGCTTGAAAGAATGTATATCGAGCGAAATAAGAAACTTGCCATTTCGAAATAATCGTAGTGAGGTGCTGTAAATGGCTGTAAGTTTCGTAGTTCGGAAATGTACTCAGTGTGCAGGAAAACTACAGTACATAAAAGAAAAGAAAATCTGGAAATGCCTTTATTGTGGTGCAGAGATCGAGAGGCAGGAACAATATGATGGCCTGTTTACAATCAAAAATGTAGTCAGGCAGTCGTTGCTGGATACTGCCTACCGTCGACTTGACAGTGCATCAAAAAATCTTATTGAGTGCGAAAAAATAGATTCTCGGTATGTCGGGACGATTATTGCGAAATTGGCTTATGACATGATTCGGGTTATAACACCCGGCGCGTGTAATCCAAGAGACGCCAAATCTATTTTTACTCAATTGAAGAAGACATATGAACAACTTAAATCAACAGGATCAAGCGTATCAGATGATGAGGAAGCTCTGTATGAATTCCTTGAAGAGTCAGATATTTTTGCAACTTTGATCTTAGTATACGATTCCCTGAACGATGTGACTCGACGCGATTTTATATCTCAAATGCTTGATGCGAAAGATGTTTACTCGAAACCGGCAAACAACAATCTGCTGAGTTATGCAATTAAAAGCGGGAAAATAGACCTTGCCGATCAAGTTATCGGCAACTCAGATAATATCGATCCCAAGATGGCGTTGTCTGAGGTTCTCGCACGGTATCCAGACGGAGATACAAAAGGTGATCGTATTGCGACTCTTATCGCAACAGGAGGAATAAAGTACGAGGACAGAAAGCTAATCGAGAATTATTTAGCAGATACAAAGGATAGTGTTAAGACAAAAAGTAAAGCAAGTATTGCTGCACTAAATCATGGGCTGTCAATCAACTCTGATCTGTTGATGGATCAGATAATAAGACTTGCAGATCCCGAGATTGTTCAGGAAACACTATCTGCCTTTTGCAAAAACAAGATTAGCGATGAAGACGTAATCAAGATTCTCACCTTTGCATATGAGTGTGGAAACATCCAGACTGCTTGTAATGCAATGGATTGCTTGAAGAACAGCGGTCAATATGTTTTAGTGCCGGCAAAGCTCATTATCTCAATGCTTTCAAACAGCAAGTTAAGTGCAAGCGACAAGGTTTCACTGCTTAAAAAGTCCTTTGAATTCAAAGTGGATAACAAGTCTTTTGAGTCGGTGCTAACAAACTACCTGTGCTTCAACCTGGACAAGGCTGATGACAGGAAAGTCGTTCTCGATTGCCTTCTTGACCGGGCGTCTAATATCCCGACCTCAACAGTCGAAAGCTATGTTCTCCAGTGCTCTATAGACGGGGATAACAAGCCCTCTATTGTGAGAGCAATGTTTGAAAAAGGATTGAATATCAGCTTCTTCAATGACCTTTTATCAAAGTATATGAACAGCAGCGTAGATTCGAAAGATATCAAGGCATCCATTATTGAGGCCTTGTCGCAGAAGGGCTTAAAGATCGATCCCAGCTACTTTGTTGAGTATATCTGCTCATCAACAGATGAACTCTCAGTAAAAATGCAGTTCATCAAAAAGATGATTTCAAACGGTTCCCAGCTCAGGGCTGATGCAGCAAATGCATATCTCGAAAGAACTCCGGCTGATCAGTTCAGTTCGGAACTCTTCTCGATGATATTTACTCCTGGCAGTTCGTTTACAAGCCGAGCAGTTGAGAATTATCTTCTCCGGTTTAAGGATAGGGACGCGGTAAAAGCTGATAACGTGAAAACAATTGTCGACCGCGCAACGGGTGACGTCCTCAACGCCAGGTGCCAAATCTCACACCTCGGGAACAGTATCACATGTAATTTGGTACAAGCATACACGCTTGTTACTAACGATTCTCAAACAACTGCACTGGCGATCGCTGACTATTTCATTTCTTCAAAGAAAATGAAGATCAATGCGGAAATGAGCGTATCTGGTTCGAGCATGAAAATGAAGAAATATGTAGTGGCAAACAAAGCCAATCTGAGCGAATCGACAAATTCGATTTGTGAGAAATTCAAGGTGTATTCAATGCTTTTCTAATGGAAAGGACGGTGGCTACAGATGGTAAAGACACTTGAATTAGCAAATGGGATGTTTGTCAGCATGGCGGTTGCGGAAGTGACCTCCGTCCCTTTCTATGAGCTTTTTGCAAAAGACCTTGACCGTGCCAATTATTCGAATCAAGTCTTGTTTACACAGATTCTCCAAGCAATGCATCGGAAGTCAGACGCGGAGAATACTGCATTTGAGTTCTTATTTCAAAGTATTGGCGTAGACAACCAAACTTATAAGGCCCAGGTTAGGTTATACATAATCGTCAGGAAGATTGGCGACGTTAAGTTCAGCAACGAATCTTTCATTGTCGATATGATGTCGAGCATTAAGAATGATCTCGAGGACAAAAACTTCTCAGTATCTGTGCTCGATAATGAAATCGAATACTCCGCTTTTGAAAAGGCGCTCTCGGAGACTGATTGTTCCAAGGTGCTTTCTATTTCAAAGAAAGAGAAAGTAATCGGAAACGCGCTTTCAGCGAATGGCCTAATGTACTATAACGACGTCATCGAGCCGTCCGAAAACACCAATATTGCAACACTCACCAATGCTTTAACGCAATATCCCGGAAGCGTTATTTCAATGCAGATTATTCCCACGAAGTACAACATTCAGGAATTATACGGCATTGAAGAAAGCAAAAATTTTTTGGCTCATTATGTGAGCGAGATTCGGTATCGACAAGGAATACGAGTCGATGCGAATACGCAAATGATCGTAGACGCATACGATTACTATTCTCAAGCTAATAACGAGCTTCTATTTCTATATAACTTCGTTGTGTATTCGGAGTACAGCAGCGCCATTGATCTTGCAAATAAACTAATGGACGCCGTAGAAACAGAAGGGAAAGCCACGGGAAGCTCATTAGACATAGTTGATGTTTCGGAGTTTGGTCTGACTCCGGCAACCAATCTGTTTGCAAGCCCTTGGATAGCCAATGATGTCCTTCTCAATCGAGCTCGGGAAATGAGTTTTTGGGGAAACAAGAATGCACCGAAGCATCTCCAACGGCTCAAACGCTTGATGACAACACGAGAGCTTCGAGGCGTTTTCAAGTTTCCGATTGATGATGGAAAAATTATCGGATTGGATAGCAATAAGATCCTTGCAAACCGAGAAAAACTCCATCAGAGCATTATTTCGGACGGTAACTTTAAGGTTGGTATTATTCAAAACGCCAGCAAAAGCGGAAAGAACGACAATGCTAATGCAGGCATTGCACTTAATGATTTTACCAAGCACGGGCTTATCGTTGGTATGCCAGGATCAGGCAAAACAAACTTCTCACTTGGTCTCCTTCTGCAGTTTTGGAACGAGTTTGGTATACCGTTTCTTGCAATCGAACCTACAAAGAGTGAGTATCGTTCGTTGATTGACGATATAAAGGATTTGCAGATATTCACCCCTGGAAAAAACACGGTATCTCCTTATATTATCAACCCCTTTCTTCCCCCAACAGGTGTGACAGTGGAAAGCTATGTCCCCAGCCTTATGTCTGCATTTAAGGCTGCTTTCTCAATGCCAGATCCTCTGCCTGATATTTTCTTGTCAGCAATCAATGATTGCTACAACGAATACGGTTGGAAAACGGACAGCACAAACGACGATCCAACCGTGCAACGATTTGGCCTTTATGAATTCATCAAGGTGTTTAAGAAGAAGATCCAGCACATGGATTATAAAGGCGATGTCAAGGCCAATATGGAAAGTGCTGGTGTTGTCCGCCTTGTCAGCTTGATCGAACAAAACAGCAATATCTATGACACCATAAACACCATTCCACTTGAAGATCTGTTAAGCAAACCGACTGTAATTGAGCTCAACGCAATCAACAACAAAGAGCAGAAATCGTTGATTATGGCACTGCTCCTAATCATGATTTGTGTATATACCAAGAACAATGTCTCCGGCGACGGAAAACTGAAAAATGTCTTACTAATTGATGAGGCACATGTTCTGC
Source organism: bacterium (assembly GCA_963625685.1). Taxonomy (GTDB): domain Bacteria; phylum Bacillota; class Clostridia; order Oscillospirales; family Oscillospiraceae; genus F23-B02. The sequence continues at coordinate 106,500 of CAVFTR010000006.1, read as the reverse complement.
TTGCCGGTGGAAGCTCAAGATCGAATGACAGCGCAGATTCGCAGGGATCTACAGTGGAAGCTCTCGAAGATATGATTGCTGAAATACGATCTTACGGTACCAGCATTATTATCGCAGACCAATCGCCCACTAAAGTCGGCCGCAGCGTAGTCGCAAATACGAATGTGAAGGTAATCTTTAAGCTCGTCGAAAAAGAAAATAAGGATGCAATCAGTACGGCGACCAATATGAATGATGCGGATTACGATTTGCTTGGCCGACTTGGCGTCGGAGAAGCCCTGCTCCATTATGGCAGAGTATATAGCCCCCTCCACATAAAAACCTATAACGTGCATGACAAGGCTACTATAAGGCCTGTCATTCCAGACCAGGAAATTGCCGCTCTTTCAACATATTGGGATACGCATAAAGAATTGCTTATTCCCCACATTGAATGCAAATACAGTTGTTATTGCAAAGATAGCTGTGACTTCAAACTCCGTGCCAACGCAGATTTCCTCGCTGCACGTTTAGTGAACGACTGCTTATACGAGCTGACGGATAAGGCAGCGTTTGTGAAGTTTTTGGTGAAGATGGATAAGAACATAATCGACTTGTTGAAAGAGAATCCTTCAATCCAAGCGAGCAACCGGCTCATTAACTGCGTAAAGATAAAGTTCTTGAGAAAGTCAATGCTGATTAAAAGCTTCGGGATCACAAAGGCTGAATACAACACGATTCTTAACCACCCGCGGTTTTTGAGAAGCACCGAGCAGTAGAAGCTGCTTAAAATCTGAGAAAAGGAGGTTCATGTAATGGGTGAAGACTTTGAAGACTCTGTTGACACTTCGTCGTTCGACGATATAAGCACAGATACCACTGATACAAGCAGCTTTTCCGATCCTGTTGATGTTGGCGATATGATGGATGATATCTCTACAGAGCCAATTGAAAGCTTTGATGTCGAACCACTCGATAACAGCTTTGAGACAGAGCTTCCAACGGCAGAAACAACAGATATAGATAGCTTGATGGATGGTGCTACTGATGCATATACAACAGAAGAAGATCCATCTGACACGCTTGATTCTTCTGGCCTTGATCCATCAGATATCTCAAATGACATAGATGATTATGAAATGGACGCTGGTTCCGACATAGCTGACTTGATGGACGAGGCAGCAATTGAATCATTCGATGAGGTTGCAATGGATACGACCGAAGGTAATGACTCCACAGATAACGATATAGAAACACTAATGAATGATGTAGAGCTTGTATCGGATACTGCTGAGAATCCATCAGAGATAGAGATGGACACAATTGAGAACGGTGATGATAACATCAATGAAGTTGAATCACTCCTGGCGACAGAAGAACTGTCACAGGATGACGCTTCTGATCTTGTGGAAGAGCTTGATTCTGATAATACAGAGGAAATGCAGGAAGCAACAGATGTCTCCGCTCTAATGGATGAAAGTGATGTGGGCGACACGATTCCTCTCGTCGATGAATCCATCGAAGATACGTCTGACGATTTCGAGACAGAGGATGTGCCTCCTGTTGAAACGGATATGGAAGAAAACGAGATCGGTACAGAAGAAATATCCGAAGGAACAGAGCCGTTGGATTCCACGCAGATTGATGCTGATACTGAGACTAATTCCAGCGTTACAGATATTTCAGAAGATGAGCAAGGTGAACTGGAGGGAGCTCTTTCAGATGTATCTGATACACAGCCAGGTTCTCCTCTTGATGCGGAGGTTTCGGCGTATGACCAATTGGCCGATTATTACAACTCACACAATTATGGTCAGCAGGACTACGCGGAATACTCTAAAGATCCAGAATGGCAAGAACTAAATAATGCTTACTTGCAAGAACTTGGCAGAGAACCAATTGATTATAGTGGCGGAGAAACATCCGATATTACTGACATACGGGATGAACTGATTGCGGCTGGAATTCCAGAAAACAGTCCAGAACTTGATGCTATACTTGCAAATGAACAAGAAGGTATCGAGAACATACAAGATTTGGATTCTCCCGCCGAGTCGTCAATAGACGGTGAAACTGATGCTACTTATGATGAGCCTCCTCTTGATAATTCAGAACCGCAGATAACAGACAGTGAGATTGACGAAGAAGTTGAAAGTAATCCCCAAACAGGCTCTGAAGATATTTCGTCCGACATTACTTCTGATGAACAATTAGATGTGGCAAGTGATCTGCCAGTAATGACGCCAAGAGAATATGACGATTTCGAGCAAAGTGTTCTCGAAGGGAAGCCCGATTTTTACGAATCTGGATCGTTTTACGAACAGGGAATAAATGAGTTCGGCTACCAGGGAACCTGCGGCCCGACTTCACAAGCCAATGCGTTGAATGAACTGTTTGATACTAACGAATTCACAGAAAATAAAGTCCTCAATGTGGCAGTTGACAACAATCTTTGTAGTATGGATTCTTCTCCAGAGAACTGCGGTGGCACAACAACAGAGCAATTTATGGAGCTATACGATAAGATGAACGAGCAACTCGATGGAAAAATCAACACGGAACTCTATGAGTTTAATAATGCACTTGATGTAGAAGATGTTGCATCAAAACTTGATGAGGGGTGTGTGTTGAATGTTGCAGTAGATGCCGCTGCTCTTTGGGATCAGCCAAGAGAATACGTTAATTCCATGGGCATTCCTTGCGATGACTTCTATTCTGACCATTGGATTACCGTAACAGGCGTTCAGCGTGATGAACTGGGCAACATTCAAGGATTCGACATTATTGATTCTGGCGGCGGAGTGAACTATGTGGATGCCGATAAGTATCATGAGATGTGTTTTGGAACCGATGAACATAGAGTTATTGATCCTACAGCAATCGTGGTCTCAAAAAATGATGTTCCTATAGCATCAGATGCAAATCATGACACAGGCGATAACTCAAATACCGGGGATCAAAGTAATTGGTTTCAAAGAATTTTCGGAAGGAGGAATGAGTAATGGTTGAAATTAAAAAGATTGTTTCAACACTGAATGGTAAGGCGCTTGGTGGAGCAAAGATTCCACACAGTGTTTCTAACCCCGTTTTGCGTGTTGTTGATGATGTGCCTTATATTGCTGCATTTGTATACATCTACAATCGGGAAAACATTCAGCAAAACAAAATGCCACGTCCAGTTCATTGGATTGTTGCAGATCTTGCCTCTGGTGATGTTGTTAATGAGTTTGACTGTAGAGAAATCGACTTCTCCAGCTCGGGATTTGAAGACTTGTATGACTTAAATGATCCCAACGTAAAGAGGCCAACCCGAGAAGATTTTGTAGAGATATATTCTCTGTTCGATTCTGTAAGAGCTGAGTACCTAAATAACGGACGGTGTGACACTGAGACGTATAGGCGTTATCTTGACAGAATACTTGAAATAACTCCAGCCAGCTATCAAAAGTTCTATCAAGAGCTTAGCAATCTTTAAGAGGGAGGTTCTCAACTATGACGGATGAAGAATACCAAAGAGAATTAGAAGAAGCTGAACGACTACAGCGACAGATCAATAATGTTATTGATCAGATTAACCGCACTAATCGAGAGAATGCTGAACTTGAAGTTGAGCTTGATAATGCCATCCAGAATGTCAGCATCCTTATCAGTAATTGCGGTGAACTTGACAAAGCCGTATATGAGGATATGGGCTATCTTTCCAATGTCGTTGGGCAAGCTGACATCAGCACAAAAGAAGTCTTTCAAGCCTTAAACGAGCTGACTGTTCAGTATTTCTCGTTCAAGAGCATTTCGACTGCTTCGAAGAACGTAACTCAATACAATGACGAGTACTACACGAGATTCTCATACTACAATGAATTGCGAAGGATTTCCCTTGGCTATGTAGTTGGCCTCGACTCTCACATTGTATCGAGTGAGTCCGCTCGAAAGAAAGTCGAAAAGGCTTATCTGCAAAACACCGAGTATTGGCTTGCATATTGCATCGCAGCAGTGATGCTTTGGGCAAGCAATGAAAAAGAAGCCGCACAACGTGCAATGAGCAAAAGTCTGTCCATCAGCTACTTTAATTCATGCTTGTTCTACTTGCTGATCAACCTTCGCTTCAATCGTATTGATGCAGCGAAGAAATGGTATGTAAATTACCTTGATCGAGCAGACATGAACAACCTCGGTGATGAATGGCAATATCTCTTACAAGCCTACCTCTTTGGAGCGTTCGGCGCCGATGAAGAGCTCCAGGCAACGGTAGCTAAATGCTTCCAGAGCATGCTTGCACAAGTGGAAGTGACTACAGTAGATTTCGCCAAGAAATTTACACAGAAAGCGATCGAGTTTGCCGAGCTCTATGTTCATAAAACGAACCACGAGTACACGCTCCTCGGAAGAACTTGCGCTGAATACCCCGAGATGAAGGATCTTCTGTCTACGGCAGAGAAGAATGTTGAGATTGCTCGGTACTACAATGAGCTTGCTGAAGCAGAGGTTACCGAAACCGAGGATCTTCCACAAAGAATCGAAAATGTTTTGTACTCGCTTGTTAATGACTACGACGAGGAAGAACTAAAGGTTGTTCAGAAGATCAAATACAACGAAGCCATCATTAGCGCACGGGGCGACGTTGCAACCGCGCAGGCCAATTACAACGCAATGTTCGAAGAAAGAAAGAAAAAGAAAAACCTCGGTGATCTTCTTCTTTCCTGGGCTTTTGCAGATGATACAAGCCAGACGGACGTGTCCGTTAAACGATTTTCCATCTCCTTTATGAAGGAAGCAATCGCAAAAGGATTCGAACAGTTTGCTGAACGGTATAAGGCTAAAGAAAAGGATAAATATCATTTCAATATTGACGAGTGTGAATTGGAATGTAACGAGAACGATTATGGCGAGGCCGAGAAGACACTTGATAAGTACTATGACAAGAACAAGGTCAAGGACACCTTCAAGGATAAACACGTTCTGATCTACACAGGAATGTGTGCGGTGGCTCTGCTTCTCATCCTTTTGCTGATTCCATTCTTCTCGCCGGTTATCTTGACAATCGGTATCTTGCTTGGATTAGCGGGTAGTTTCCTTCTGTGGCGCAGGATCGTCGATATGGGGAAAATCCTTAAAGAGAAGAAACGAAAAGGCAAGCTGTTACTTAAACAAGCACTTGAAGAACTTTCGCAATGGCGCTCTGCCTACAAAGAAGCAGACGCAAAAAGTGCCGATATGCTGAGCGCAATCGAGAGATTCTAATAATGGGAGGTAGAAACTAATGTCTAATGCATCACAAGCGATAAATAGTCTTGACCAAACTATTAATTCGTTCAAATCACGTGTGGACGTGAAGGTCAATGATGTCAATACATCGACAGCCAATATCCAAGCAACAACGAACCGGATCTACGAAAACATCGAGAAATTCAAGACCGAGATGCTTCATGGTGAGGAAAAGCAAATCGCTCACGAGAACATCTTGAGGATTGATCAGATCATCAAAGAGCAGTTCAGCAACCATATCGCAATTCGGCGCACTGTTATGGGTGTTGTTCGTGACTTTGATATCAACCTGGTCAGGAACAGCACTATCCAGGAGCTTTCGGAAGAACTCTGGATTACCAGCTCGAGATACTGGCTCTCTTACGCACTCATCGCAATAACTGCTTGGGTGAACAATTATCCCGATGTTGCTAAAAACGCTCTTGCTGAAAGCGGCCGAAAGGATGCAATTAAAACGACGCTGTTCTTCTGCCTCATGAACATGAGATTTGGAAGAATGGACGCCGCCAAGAAGTGGTTCTATGAATACTTCAAGACACTCGATCCGACCATGCTCCAGCAAGAAACAGCAATCCTGCTTCAGTCCTTCTTGAATGGAATTTTCGGCAAGGACAAAGAGCTCGAGCAGGAAGTGATCCAGCTCATTGATGAGTGGATCTCCATTATAAACGACAATGAGCAAATTTCGAATGAACTTCTCGATGCTTATGAGAAATACATTGCCAACCTAAACACGCCGGTGCAGTTTACATATCAGTCTGTATTGCAATTCTGCACCAATGCTTCTGAGGTTGAGAAGTCCTACAAGGATGTCTCGAAATTTGAGATTCTTCTGGAGTTTGTAAAATCTCTGGATGTTGAATCTGAGCCTCAGGACAGCGAAAACTATAAGAGTCGAATTGATGCGATCCTTATGAATTTGATTTCCAACTATGATGCCGAAGAACTTGAGCTGAAAAAACAGCAAGAGTATTACCGCTTCATCGTTGAAAACAATGGCGTTGTCGAACAAGCTGAAGCTCAGTATCAAGCTATGGAGGATCTGTCAAACAATCAGTTCAACATCGGCAAGCAGATGCTTAAATGGGCAATCTATGACGATAGCGATCAGACAGATGTTCAAGTGCGAAAGTTCGGATTCCAGAACACAAAGGCTTGGTTTAAGAAGGCAGTTGATAACTTTGACGCCAAGCTCCAGGAAGCATTCCCGACACAGTATAACCTTCATATTGACACTTGGGATGGAGTAAGCAACGGCAACGATCAGGCAGAGCAGGTAGAGAGCTTAAAGAACCATTTTGAGAATAACAAGTTCCAGAATATGTTCGTAAACACTCCCAACATCCTCGCTGCTATCCTCTTCATCGTCTCCGCTGGATTAGCTTTTGTTACATTGTACTCGCTGATTGTAACGGCTTTGGCCGCCGGGTTCCTTGTCTTTAGGGTGTTACAGGCGATCAAATCATATCCGTTGCGTGTACAAGCAGCCGTCGATAGTCTTAATGCTTGCATGGGAGAACTTGCAGAGTTTAGACGTTATTTCGACGAAAAGCGCACCAAGAAGGATGAACTTCTGAGCACAGTTGAATTCCTTTAATAGAGAACTATCAATAAACCAATCAATTTAGAAAAAGGAGTAATAACCATGAGTAACGAGCAGAACAATCAGAACCAAGATATGGAGTTCGAGCAGATGATGGAGCAGCGCATTCGTGATAATTTTGCTGCCCCCAATGCAGGCAATGTCGAAATCCCTGATGAGCGTCTCAAGGAGATGAGCAAGAAACTCCCGAGTTGGAGCCTCGAGCCTCCCTATAGCTTCTTGAAATGAGCATTGCAGTTGAGCACACTGCGATAAAAGCACCTTCTACATATCAAGATTGGCTGGTGTGCTTTGACATGATGAAAAACGGGTCAGGTGCCGACACTGAGGTTTTTGATGCAGCATGCATGGGCTCCTTTGTCGGCTCTGACCTCACGAAGAATGCTTTGCAAAAACAGATCGTAGAGACAGTAAATGCCTTTTTGGATAAGAGTGTAAAGCGATTTATTCGAAATCTCAATGAGAATATCGCGTTCAACGAGTTGTCTCAAACAGAGCTGTTATTCAAGCGTCTGAAAAAGGATGTTGCGAAGTCACTGTTTTTTACAAAGCTATCTTTTCTTCCAAAGGATTTTCGCTCTGATTTGGAGGATTCGGTTAAGGAACAGATGAGTAGCTTTTGGGAGGATACAATAAAGTTCCTATATGAACAATCCTTGGAGTTCTCCAATTCTGAGTTAGAGGACGTCCTCTTCTTGGTAAAAAGAATAAGACTATTTTAAGGACATAGGTGGGCAGAATGGGCAATTACAGTTCAACCAAAGCAGAAATATATAACTATATACGAGCAAGAACTCCGCTCATTATTGTCGACTCTTCTGAAAGAGAAAGAGTTGAAAGGATACTGAAGGAGATCGCCAGAGAGCTGAATATTAATATTAGTTACTATACTGATTCCAAACAGGTTTGTGCTCTCAATAGCAATGTTTCAAAGGATGTTGATAGTGATCCACTGCAGTATATAGCTTCATCATTTAAGAAGAATCGGAATTCTACCTTCGCATTTGGTGATGTAAAGCGCATCGGTGAAGATAACGTATATAGCCGTGAGATTCTAAACATCTTGTATTTAGCAAAGGAAACGAACTGTACGCTCATTCTCATAACCGCAGATCCTGTATGGTCACGGCTCTCCCAGTTTGGTATGTTAACCTCTTTGGATTATCCAGATATGGAGGAAAGAATAAGTCAGATCAAATCCTTTATTAGTCAATACCGTGGGAAATACACTATTGAATGGAACGATGAAGACATTCGTATGGCAGCAACTCTCTTGAGAGGGTTTTCAGAGATACAGATTGAGAACATTCTCTCAACTGCACTTGTTAGTCAGAGTAGACTTGGCCGCGAAGATCTATATGGGTTGACCAGCCAAAAGAGCAGACTCTATTCTGCTGTATCAAGCATCCAAATGGTTAAAGTTGACCGCAATTTGACGGTATCCGGATTAGATGCGCTGAAAGAATGGCTCAATTCAAAAAAGAGCATATTCTTCGCTTCAGATGAAGACTTACAACAGCGAGATCTCACAACACCGAAAGGCATTCTTCTTGCCGGAGTACCAGGATGCGGCAAATCATTGTCCGCAAAAATGGTTGCTAAAGAATGGGAGTTGCCCCTCTTCCGTTTTGATATAGGCACAGTATATGATAAATGGGTTGGCGAAAGCGAGAAAAAGATGAAAGATGCCCTCCAATTTATCGATAATGTTTCCCCTTGCGTCGTTTGGGTAGATGAAATAGAAAAGGCGCTTTCTGTTTCTGACTCTGGAAACGATACAGGGAAACGTGTCCTTGGACAATTCCTGTTCTGGCTCCAAGAATCCCAAAGTCGAGTGTTTCTTGTAGCAACTGCGAACGATATTTCGGCATTGCCGTTTGAGTTGTTTAGAAAAGGTCGATTTTCAGAAATCTTTTTCATTGATTTACCGAATGCCGCAGAGCGAAAAGCCGCGATTGCTCAGTATGCCAAGCAGTCACTTCATATTAAGATCTCATCTGACGATATGAATGATTTGCTGCAAGTGTCCGAAGGCTTTTCCTACTCAGACATCGAGTATGCCATTAAAGACATTGCACAATTAGCGTTGATAAATGGGCAATCGGTGATAACGAAGGAATCTTTGATGGAAACTTTCAAAAAGATAGTTCCCATTTCACAAAATAACCCCGATATGGTGACAAAAATCCGAAAATGGGGATCTGAAAGAGCTGTTGCCGCATCGAGTAAGTCAGGAGGATATAAGGATGAGTAATTACGCACTACAAAGTCAGCTCAACCAACTTGAGAGAGAACTAAGACAAGTTCAGCAGTATAACTCTGAACTGCGCGGAGAGCTGTCAACTGTTGCGAACGGTGTTGATCGCGCACATAGAGATCTTGAAGATTATAACACCAAGATTCGCAACACACTGGATAACTGCAATGGAAGCATGCACTCGTCTCATCAGAGGGTTGTTGATGCTATAGCGTTGCAGGGAGACATTGAACGGCTATATGTCCGTTTCAAGAATGTAGAGTTGGCGAATAAAAAAATCCGAGCAGCCAATAACAAGAAGTACTACGATTTCGCAAACTATAGAACTGTAAGAAAGATTGTCCAAGGCATAATGGACAACCTGGACGTTCAAATGGTAAGCGATCAGGCTATTACAAGATCCGTTGAAATCCAGCATTTACAAACGCCGGACTACTGGCTCACTTGTGTGCTCATCAGCGTTATGGCTTGGCGTAATGATGATAAGGAACTTGCCGACAGAGCGATGGATCGAGCAATCAAGCTTGATAAAAAGAATAGCGCAATCTTCTACATGCTCTTTAATCTCAGGATGGGGCGAGAAGAAGCAGCTCTGAAATGGTTCTATACATATCAGGAATGTGATCTTAAAGGAAGCGATCAGAGAACCTTCCTAATGCTTTTCTCTCTCGTTAGCAAAACGCTCGCTGATACCGTGGATGAGAGAACAAAGGACGAGGTCTTCACGTTCATTAAGAAAGTGGTCGATGCCAATATGCGAGCATCAGGCTACAGCGAAGATGAGATCATCCATCAGATTCGCCGCTATTTCAATCGTATGCAGCCTTCAGATCAGCTCCAGTACACCATGCTGAGAAAGTGCTGCAGTGAATTTGATCAGCTCTCTGCCGTTATGATGCAGGCAAAGAACAATATCAATATTCTTGAATTCATCCTCAAGACAGTAAATGTCCCGGCAGAGGAAAAGAACACGTTCCTCAAGGGCTATATTGACGAGATAATTGCAGCCCCGAATCAGGTAGAGAAAGACGTATATGATGAGATTGCCTATAATGAACTTGTCATCCGTCTTGAAGGAGAAGTTGATGTAGCCAAAGAGCAATTCGCTGCAGAACAGGCCAAAAAGGCGAATGATCTCAATCTGATCGCAGAGATGATCGACTGGATCTATGAGCGGGATGCCCAAGATGTAAACGGCCAAATCAGACTGAGCATGTTCACGCTAACGAAAATGCTTCAAGAGAAGGCGGTTGAATCTCATACTGAAGATTACCGGAGCCGCCGTAAAGTCAATTATCAAGTCAATATTGGTGAATATTCTACTGTTGCTAACTTCAAGCGTGAAGATGAAGAACAACAAAAGATTAACTCTTTCTTCACATCTAAGAGAGACACCTCTCTTGCAGCAATAAAAGACTGGCCTGCATATATAGGCTTCGGAGTCGGAGCTGCTGCGATTGTCGGTTGCTTTTTTGTCGGCTTCTGGCTGCTGATTCTAACCCTTGGTGGAGCTGGCTATGGCTTGGTTACTCTGTTATCTAATAAGTCCAAGCGGAAACAACTTGAACAGTCTTGTGCTGAAAGCATTAAGACAACTTCTGCTACTATGCAGCAACTATTTACAGAATTCAAACAGTATCAAAGAGAACTGGATGAATATGATGCATACCATGACAGAATCCTTGATGAACTACACAAAATTTGAATGGAGGTTTCACAATGATTGACAGAGAACTTATTGAAAAAGCTGAGTCCGGTAGTGTTGATGCCATTATCTCCCTGGGATTTGCCTATTATGATCGGGAAGATGGCGAGGAAAATCGAGGGAAAGCATTCGAGTTATATACCAAAGCTCTCGAGTTTGATCCAAACAATGCAAGAGCGATCAACAATCTTGGCAACTGCTATAACAATGGCGTTGGGGTGGAAGAAAACACCGATAAGGCTATGGATCTTTATAGGAAAGCTGCCGAGTTAGGCTATTCCAATGCGCAGTATAATCTCGCAGATAGTCTTAAAAAAAGGAACGATCCCGAATGTCTTGAATGGTATCAAAAAGCCTATGAAAACGGAGATGTTGACGCTCCGTATGATATTGCAAATATCTACAACGAAGGCGTTATCGTCCCCCAGGATTATCAGAAATACATTGAGTACCTCATCAAAGCGGATGAAATCGGAAATAATAGCGCTACTCTTGATCTGGCATGTGCTTATTTGCAAGGCGATCATGTTGAAGCAGATAAGAAAAAAGGTATTGATCTGATGGAGAAATCGGCGAATGCCGGAAGCTCGACTGCGATGGAAAACCTTGGCGTGTGTTATAACAACGGATACGGAGTTGCCCTCGATAAGAACAAGGCCATTGAATGGTTTGAAAAAGCCGCCAAAGAAGGTGGCTCCAAGAAGGCAATGGACAATCTCGAAGATCTGTATCCCGAAGTTGATGCCAGCACATCCCAAACCAGGTATTTTGAATTGGTAAAAGCCGTCGCTGATGACGGTTATTATGAGGGCATGGTCAGGACTCACTTCTGCTATCGTGATGGAAGCGGGACAGAGAAAGACATGGAAAAAGCTATGCAATACCTCAACGAGGCAGTTGAGGATGAATATGCAAATGCTTGCTTCCTAAAGGGCTTGTATCTCTATAGTGGCGATGCCGGTTTGGAGAAAGACAGAGGCAAAGCTGTTCAACTTTGGGAAATCGCAGCCAATAAAGACCACAGCAGAGCTGCAGAGTGTCTTGGCGAATGCTATCGTGATGGCGACGGTGTCGAGGTCAATGCAGTAAAAGCACTTGAATGGTTTGAAAAAGCAAAAGCCCTTGGCAATATGATGGCATGCGTAAAACTTGGACTTGCGTATGACAAGGACGGGTTTGCCGGCACTGACTATGCAAAGGCAGTCAGCTACTATAGGGAGGCCTATGAGAACGGTTCCGAGGATGGAGCTTGCTGCCTTGCATGTATGTACGAAAATGGCTGGGGTGTTGAACAGAACGCTCAAAAAGCATTCGAGCTCTATAAGTATGCCGCCGATCATGGAAGTGCTCGTGGTATGGCAAAGACCGGAATGATGCTTCATGATGGTGACGGAACACAAAAAGATGTAAAGCTTGCGATTGAATACCTTGAAAAAGCAAAGGCTGCAGGAAGGGCAGATGCAGACGATCTTCTTGCGTTTGTCTATAAAAATATAAACTCACCGGATGTCGATCCCAAAAAGGCTTTTGAATTCAATCTTCAACGTGCCGATAAGGGCGACGTTGAGGCTCAGTATCATGTTTATGAAGCGTACTGGAACGGCGTCGGAGTGGAAGAAGATCATGAGAAGGCCAACAGATGGCTCAAGAACGCCGCCGATGGTGGACACACAATTTCGCAGGCATTGATGGGATTCCATGAAATGATTTTTGGGGATGCCTCCACAGCCGTCCAGTATTGGGAAAAAGCCAGCGCCGCTGGTCACCTTAAGGCGATGAGCGATTTGGCAGGAGTATACCTTGATGGCGCTGATGGAGTACCGGTGAACAAAGCCCGTGCAATCGAGCTTTATAAAAAAGCCGCCGATGAAGGCTTTGGAGAAGCACAAGGTGCTCTTGGCGTATGCTATGCAACAGGAAATGGCGTTCCGAAGAATGATTACGAAGCATTCCGCTGGTTTTCTATGGCAGCAGAACAGGACGAGGAATTTGCACAGAAGAATCTTGCCATCTGCTATCGGAACGGTGACGGCACCCCCGTCAATAAAGCCCTTGCCGCTCAGTGGTTTGAGAAAGCTGCTGCACAAGGAAATATCCAAGCCAAGTTTTGTCTTGCATATATGTATGCCGAGGGTGAGGGTATCATCGCAAACTATAGTAAGGCAGAAACACTTTACAATGAGGTTATCGCTAATGGCGAAAGCAACTATTACGAGGACGCTGTCTTTAGCCTTGCCTTGATGTATGCCACCAAAACCAACAATCATTATCGTGCTTTCCCGCTTTGGCAGCAGTTGGCCTCACGCGGAAATACAACCGCAAAATACAATCTTGGCCTTTGCTATCACAATGGTTGGGGAACAGCTAAGGATGATTCTCAGGCGCTTTATTGGTGGCGCCAAGCTGCTGCAGAAGGTCATGCTGACGCTCAATCTAATGCACGGATTTTGGAACAAGAGATGCAAGGTGGGAATAATTACAACAGAGGCTATCAGACAACACAGCCGTCTGCACCTCAAAAATCCGGTGGCTGCTATGTCGCAACTGCTGTTTATGGATCGTATGATTGCCCCGAGGTGTGGACATTGAGGCGCTATCGTGACTACACGTTAGCGGAAACATGGTATGGTCGTGCTTTCATTAAGCTGTATTATACGGTTAGCCCCACATTGGTGAAATGGTTTGGTCACACATCCTGGTTCAAGAGATTATGGAAAGGCAAACTCGACAGGATGGTTGACAGACTGCAGAGCAGTGGTGTAGAAAGTACGCCATATAATGATAGACCATTCTAAAAGGAAGGAGGATCGAAATGATCAAGAGTGATGAACTGAGAGAATTTAGACCTACATATAAGTATGATAATGGGTCAGGAATCACACTTGACGCCGTGAAAGAGGCATTGACTGCTGAAGCTGAGAAAAACGGGATTCCCGTCGCATTTTATGCCGATCAAGTCAAGTCCGGCGGTATGTTCAACAAGAAGATAGAGGATTGCATCGTTATGTACCACCCCGAGCACAGAAACGACTACTTCTTGTTTTGCATTAGAGTCCAGCAAGAGGGCATTCTTGCTTTTGTAGCAGTTAATGATTTTGGAGCCAGCAAGCAAATGGACAAATTTGCAAGAGCAGAATATGCCAAGCAGGATAGACGCGGAAAGGATATGTCCTACAAGATCGGATCAATGATCGGCTCTGGTATCAGAAACATCGGAAAGAGCAAGCAAAAGCTGGAAGCGGAGCAAAACTATTATGATGCTGTCCAGTACATTCTTGACCAGGTAATAAGCTAATTGTTACCCAAAACTCAGCAGGGTGGGTAACACATACCCACCCTGCGATAATTAATTAGCACAAGTAGTGATTTTAGGTGTGTATCATGTACAAAACAAACGATAATATCGTAGAGCGCGAAATACATGGCTCTTTTTTTCTGATAGATATTACTGATAATTACCGCGGTGATCGTTGCGCTCTTTACGAAATAAACCGTACCGGCATGTTTCTCTGGAAGAATCTTAGTACAGCAAAAACTGCCGATGAACTCACAGAACTCCTTAAAGCTGCAATTATTGATGACATCGATTATCAGATTATCCACTCCGACGTGATGGAATTCCTAAATACCTTAGTCAGCAAGCAGTTCATTTTGGAGGTGGATTGATATGGATGATCCGTTTCTCGAAAGAGTCCAGATGCAGGTGTTGGACTTTGCTACAGACAAGAGAACACAATGGGAAAGCAAGCATCAACTGTATTCAGTGATATTCGAGCTTACACCAAGATGCAATTTTAACTGTGTCCATTGCTATTTGCACGATCATCATAGATCGGATGAATTGCCATACGATGAGATCATTCGAATAATAGATATTCTGTATGAGAAAGAAGTTCTCTTTATCACCTTTACGGGTGGAGACATTTTTACTCGCAAAGACTTTCTTGATATCTATCTCTACGCAAAACGAAAAGGTTTCATTATAGAGTTGTACACAAACGGAGCCTTAATTACTGAGAAAGATATTCAAGTCTTTTCTCAATATCCACCGCTTCTTGTGGATATATCATTGTACGGCTCTTGCGAAGAAACGTATCGGAAAGTCACTGGAATATCTGGAGCGTTTGAAAAGGTCATCTCAAATATTAAAAGTCTTTTGGCTGCCGGAGTACGAGTATCTGTCAAAGCGCCAGTACTTAATCTGTACTATCATGAATTGCCACAGATTAAGCAAATTGCAGAAGACTTTAATATCCACTTCCGAACAGGTTTTGAGATATTTCCCTCAATTGATAATGACTCGAGCGTTCAGGATTATGCTGTTTCTCTCAAAGATTCATTGCGGTACGAGTTCGCCGAATTTGATAAAAGGCCGCGCACATTTGGCGAAGATGAAGATGCAGAATATGTGGATCTCGTAAAAGAACGCCCACTATTTAGATGTAAACTTGGCAGAGCAAGTTGCGCGATTGACTATGATGGCAATATATGCCCGTGTATGTCGTTTCGCCATGCAGGGAAGAAACTGACTTCAGAATCATTCGACGAGGTTTGGAAAAGCTTCAGTCAGTACCCAAAAATGAAGGCATCCCCATCGTACAAGTGCCTTCGCTGTGAAGCATACGATTTCTGCGATATATGTCCGGCAATGATGCAGTTTGTCCATGGGGATTTGGAGCATATAGATGAGCATTTTTGCAAGAGCGCAAAAGCAAGATATGCTCACTATATAAAGTCAATTCCCATTGATGAATCATTGAAAGACTTGTAATAGTCGTCGCATATAAGGGTTTTATACCCCTTGTATAGATTCATAGAAAGGAGGATTCCAGATGAGTTACGAAAAGCCCGAAGTCAAGAAGGTCGAAGCTGATGTCTCTGTGCGTAATATGGCAGAGGACAAAGGCGAATGCCATGGCGGTCACTGCGTCCGCTGCATCCATGCATTCGGTTAATGAAGCACACATTAACCTCGCAGATTAAATGTTTTTGGCATGCCAGCGGGTTCACCTCTCGCTGACATGTCAAAAACCAATGGATTTTTCGGCAACTATACACATACAGATTATCACCTCATGTGCATTGCCCGATCTCAACTTGCATGGCAAGAATGCTGTAGTGGCAACTTGTACCTCTGATATTTTGATTCTTAGTAGATAGGTCTGCCGTTAATCACGCCGGAGTGCCATTTGACACTCCGGCGTTTACAAAATATGCTATAATAAAGGCAATGATAGATTGAAGGAGTTGCTCGAATGGCTGAAAAGAACCGCCCATTATATATTCTAAAATACCTGCTGGATAACACAGACGAAAACCATCCAGCAATCATCAATGATATCCTTTCTCATTTAGAAGAAAGGGGTATCCATGCCACAAGAAAAACTGTAGCGACTGACTTGGCTGAATTGCAAGATTCCGGCTTCGACGTGATATGCAACAAAAGCCGCCAAAACAAATACTTTATTGGCTCCCGCAGCTTGGAGCTTGCAGAACTAAAAATGATTGTCGATGCCGTTCAAGCCGCAAAGTTTATTTCGCAGAAAAAGAGCCTATCCCTAATTGAAAAGCTATCCTCTCTTGCCAGCCCGTATCAAGCGGCAGAATTAAAGCGAAAGCTATACGTTGAAGGTAAGGCCAAAACCACGAATGAGAGTGTGTACTATACCGTGGATCTTCTTCACCATGCCATCAACCGCGAGAATACCGTCGAGTTTCAATACATCAGGTATACGGCAGATAAAGAGAAGGAACTGAAGCATGATGGTGCGGTCTATTGCCTTTCACCGTATGATTTGGTGTGGAACAACGACAGATACTATGTCCTCGGATGGTCTGAGCGGCATGGCAAAATCGTGAAATTCCGTGTTGACAGGATGCTGCATACGAAAGAAGCTCTCCAAGATTTTCATGATCGACCGCAAGACTATGATATAGAAGCATTTTGTAACCAAGTCTTCTTGATGTACGATGGGGAGAGGCAAACTGTACAGCTTTTGTGCGAGAACGATATGATGAATACCATCGTTGATCGCTTTGGGGACGATGTGGTGACGCGAAAGACAGACGATCAGCACTTTGTCGCTGAAGTCGAAGTGTTCGTCAGTCCGACCTTCTTCTCATGGATCTTCGCATATGACGGCGCAATCAGAATTATCTCTCCCCAGGATGTTATGAACGAGTACAAAAAGAAAGTCAGCGAGACTCTAAAAAGGCTTTAAGCAGAGCGAATTCCTCTGATTCGCAAAAATGTGGGCGCTAATTCGCCCACCTTTTTGCAATTTTGTTCAACCCTATTGAAAAACGGTTTGTGATCTCGTATAATAAGCCTATCCCGAACAAGCCGTTCGGGATAGGCTTCAAAGGAGGTTGATTCGATGAGATACAAGAGCGAAGAAACGATGAGAGAGATTGTAGAGGCAATTGAAGGCTATTTCTTTACTCACAAAGAAACACCGTCGATTACAGAAATCGCTCGAGCTATTGGACGCTCCCGAAGTACGGTACATGCATATCTGCAAGAGATGAACAAGAACGGTCAAATCCACTATGATGGCGTTACGCTTGAAACCCCAGTCACGAGCAAGGCAGATAGTGGATACTCCCTCTCGCCGATTATTGGTTCCATCGCCTGCGGAGAGCCGCAGTACGAAGAAGAAAACTTTGAAGCCTATGTCGCCTTGCCGGATGCTCTCTTCGGCCCAGGAGAACACTTTATCCTAAGAGCCAAGGGAGAGTCTATGATAGAGGCGGGAATTGATCCGGGCGATCTCGTTGTTGTCCGCAAGCAAAACACCGCGGATGAAGGAGATATCGTGGTTGCCTTGGTTGACAACGAAACAACACTAAAGAGATTCTACATAGACGAGGATAAAAAATGCGTCAGACTCCATCCAGAAAACAAGACGATGAAGGATATCCTTGTCAAGAGCTGCTACATACAAGGAGTTGCGCAGCACGTTATAAAGGCTTTGTAGCCGATAGGAGGAATGATAGATGCAGGTCTATATCTCGAATAAAGAGATCGAACAGATTGCCGAGGGCTTGGTGCAGGTATCATGCGGAGAGCCCCCGCCGAAATATATCGACATTGATGGTATTGCGGTATACCTTGGAATAACCGTAGTGTATGAGCAGATTGCAGAAAGCGATCCCGATAAGATCGGCTTTGCGTCTGATGGAATACGACCTCTTTGCGTTTGGCGTTATGGAAAGAAGGTCAATGTCGTCTTTCCGAAAGACACCGTGGTTCTTGAAAGGTTGCTCCTTAACCCGTCAGAGAACAATAGGCGGCGGTTCGTGTTGGCTCACGAAATCAGCCACATTTTGATCTGGCGGGCTGATCCAATGCGAGCGGTCGCATGCTTCAACAGCGTATATGATACGGAGAGAACATACAGCATGGATGAACTCCATGAGAGACTGTCTCTCGAAGAATGCCAGGCGAATGCAATGGCAGCAATGATTCTCATGCCGCGGGTGGTACTTACCGACTCGGTACGACGGCATCTGAGAAGGAAAGCAATTCCTGTCTACGGCGATTGCGTTTTCCTTCCGAAGATGAAGCCGGTATTGCAAAAAATGTCTGTAGAGCTGGGAGTGTCTTATTCCGCCATGCTGATCCAATTACGAAAATACAATCTCCTGAACCAGCGCAGTATGGAAGAATATTTCAAAAAGACCATGACGGACGGAGGTGCCGTATATGGTTGTTGAACAGAAAGCGGCAAGAAGCTATTCAAACTTGCCCCAAGAGGTCAAAGAGAAAATCTCTCGGTCTTCCCTTGAAGTAGAGGGGCTGCCGATGAGGGATGTAAGATGCCCTGTCTGCGATTATGTAATAGCCCGTGTATATGCAGATACGCAAGGCCATTTTCAAGCCAGGTGCCGGAAATGCAAATGGGAAAAGCCCATTAACCTCGCATATTTCCGAAGTCAAAAAGGCATTTGGCGGCTGAAGGTAAAATACTACGGCGAGGACTACTTTGAAAAACTGAATAAGAACTAACTGACTTTGAATCGCGCAAGCGGAGGAAATCGAAAGATTAGACTGCCAAGCACCGTATGAAGCCAGAATCAAAAGGGATATCCATATCTTTTTGAGATTCTGATTTCGACGGTGCTTTTTTTGCGCTTTTCACTTCATACGATGATGAGAGTCCTTTCCCGAATCCGCTTGGGAAAGGACTTTTTTCATGATAAATCCTGAGCATTCTCGTTTCTGCGCTGATGAGCGACGTTCTTCGAACTTTTGCGCATGCCAAAAGTTGGAGAATTATGGCGGGTGCGTTTTTATGCCCGAAAGCTCATGGCAACCATACATAGCTGAATACCCGTGATCTCCGAATTTTTGATTTCAACCAAAATTCAAAAATTCAAAGGAGATCACGATAATGGCAATTTACTACATTGAAAACGAAAATGGCAGCTTTAAGTCTGCAGATGGTACCAAGTGCTTTATGAGGCTTTCTGGTAGACAAGCCTATGAATATCTCAAGAGTCCCGAAGGACAGAATAAGCGTTTTATGAGGACAAGCTCTCACGAAGATGGCGGCGAGGAAGAATTTGTTGAAATCCCTTCCTCTCTTATGAAGCAACATCGAAAAGATGAACGCCACAAGCAGTACGTGTCTGACTGCATGGAGAACTCCGGGTTAATAACCATCTCACTCTATGCTATGGAAGATGACGAGGGCAGCGACTTGTCTTCTGGTGAAGAGCTAATTCCCGATCCGTCTTCTGATGTTGAAGCTCAAGTGCTCCATGAAATTAGCCTCGAAATCTTACGTAGCGCATTGAAAGCGCTAACCGATGAAGAACGCAAGCTGATTTATGCGCTCTATCTCGGCGAGAGAAGATGCTCAGAACGGAAACTTGCAGAGATAATGGGAGTTTCCCAAGTTGCAGTTCATAAGCGAAAGAATGTGGTTTTAGAGAAGCTGAGAAACTTTTTTTGATTATCAGGTTATCAAATGCGAAAAAAGTGTGGAATACAGGGTGAGGACAAAATCTTCCCTCACCGACTTCTCCGCAACAGAAGAAGCCTCTGCACTTTGACAACTGAATAGCACAGCGCATCTTTTACCTTCCTTCTGCCGTCGGGAAACCGGCAAGCCACATGAGCGAACACTCGGACAAGCACTCCTAATATGAAGATGTCCCGAGTCTTCAGGTCTCAGACGATGCGGCGCATCCGCAGCGAAGGCCGCGACAAGCAGAAGAAATAATGATACTTGCGTCCAGTCCTAAAGTCGAGCGTTAAAGCGGTCGAAAGCCGTGAGCCGTCGCAACAAAGGAGGGCGCCTCGGAGAGATCCTCGGAGGGGTGAAATTCCCATGAGGCCGAATGCACGGCCGGAAGGTGCGTTCCCGTTGATCGAGGGCGTCGTGGACAAATATCGGTTAAGGAAAAACGATTGATACTATGCAGGCCGCCGCCTGCAGGATAAATGTAGACGGCGGCCTTTTACTTAACACGGAGGAACGAAAATGAAAAAAGTCAAAAGGGGTCAGATTTACTATGCAGACCTCTCTCCTGTAGTGGGGAGTGAACAGGATGGATTCCGTCCCGTTCTCATCCTGCAAAATGATACGGGCAACAAGTTCAGCCCAACCACCATCGTGGCGCCGATCACAAGCACAAAGCCTGACTCGCGCATGCCAACTCATGTCAGAGTCAATGTCGAAGGACTGGTCAGCGGATCTGTCGCTCTCCTCGAGCAGATCAGAACCATCGATAAACGCCGACTTGACGATTATGTCGGAAAACTCAACAAGGATATGATGGGCAAGGTCGACCATGCCATCATTACCAGCCTTGGTATAAAAGTTATGGAGGGATTGCTGAAATGAAAAACGACAGCAACAATGCCTCTTTCGTATACAGCGTAAACCTGCTCCGAATGCTGCTTGGCATGGAGCTGATCACCGAAGATGAATACAACAAGATCGTAGCAATCAGCGAGGATCATTACGGCGCGAAAATTTATTGCGTCTGATCAAAAAAACTTCCGATTTTCGCTGGATGTTTCCGAACTCTTGTGGTATCTGTTTGTGTTGCCGAAAGGCAAATCAGCGGGAAGCCCCCGCAGAAAGGAGTAAAGCTCAATGAACGTTATTGAGATCACAGCCGAGAAAAAAACGGCACAGGAAACGATCCGACTGGCAACCTACTGCCGAGTATCCAGTGACAGCGAAGACCAGCTTCACTCCTTCGCCGCACAGATCAGATACTACAAGGACTATGAGAGAAGAAATCCTCAGTACAAGCTGGTTGACATCTATGCGGATGAAGGCATCACTGGCACCTGCATGGACAAGCGAGATGATCTGCATCGGTTGATTCGGGACTGTAAGAAAGGCTTGATCGACCGCATCATTGTAAAGTCAGTATCCCGCTTTGCGAGAAACACTCAGGAGCTTCTGTCAACGATCCGCTTCCTTAAAGACATCGGCGTCAGCGTCTACTTCGAAGAACAGGGCATCGATACCGATAAACTGAATAGTGAGATGATCGTAACATTCCCCGGTATGGCCGCCCAGCAAGAGAGCGAGTCTATATCGGGGAATATGCGTTGGAGCTACAAAAAGCGGATGGAGTCCGGCGACTTCAACTGCTGTGCTCCGGCATACGGCTTCAATCTTGTCGACGGCAGCCTGGTCATCAACGAAACAGAAGCAGTAGTCGTCCGAAGAATCTTCTCCATGTACCTGCAAGGCTACGGAAAGCAGGCTATTGCAAACAAGCTGAACGAGGAAAGCGTCCCCAGGCGCCACGGCACAAAACTATGGTACGCCTTCGGAATCGACTACATGCTGAATAATGAACGGTATATGGGCGATGCGTTGCTTCAAAAAAAGTACACTACGGATACGCTCCCGTTCAAGAAAGTCAAGAATCGTGGAGAGCGTCCGAAGTACTATGTCGAGAACGCCAATCCTGCCATCGTCAGCAGAGAAACCTATGCCGCAGTACAAGAATTGCAAAAATCCCGTCAGAAGAATATGAGCGGGAAGAAAACCAGCTATCCTCTGAGCGGCATGCTTCGCTGTCCAGACTGCGGTCGGACGTATCGCAGACAGCTTGTCAGAGGGAAAGCCTACTGGATGTGCTCCGGCAGAGCTTCCGGTGCCACGGTCTGCTCCAGCCAGAGAATGTCCGAATCAGATGTGTATGAAGCATTTAACAAAATGCTCTTCAAACTGAAGAAACATCACCATGCGATCCTTGGTGCGCTGATTCGAGACATTGAGATCATGCAGAGCAAGACAAGCGAGAATCATGAAAAGATCGCAGAGATCGACAAGGAAATCGCTGACCTTGCTGCCAGGAACCTCGTCATCGTAAGACTGCATACAAGCGGCATCTTAAACGGCTCTGACTACTCGGCACAGTCTTCCGAGATCAACAATAGAATCAGCGCCCTGCGCTCTGAACGAAAAAAGAAAATCGTCGAGGACGAAGGTGACGAACAGCTTGATAAGCTCAAGGAGCTGCAATGCATTATCGATGAATATGAACCGACCGAAGCCTTCGACGAGGATCTGTTCAATCAGATTATTGAAAAGGCCGTCGTAATGAGTGGGTCGGAAATAACCTTCCATCTGATCGGCGGTCTTAGATTGATCGAAACCATAGCATAAAAGGACGGTGAAAACGAATATGAAGAACAGGAACATACCCTTCGGATACAGATTCGAAGATGGAAAGATCGTTGCCAATCCCGACGAACAGAACACACTTCAAAGAATCTGCTCCGAATACCTCGACGGACGTTCACTCCTGCAGATCGCCAACGGGCTGGAATCGGACAAGGTGGAGTTCGCCCCCGGTGTTATAACATGGAACAAAGCCAGAATCATGCGAATCGTGGATGATGACCGCTACCTTGGAAATGCCACCTATCCACAGGTCATCGACGAAACAACGGTTGAAAACCTGCGGAGCCGAAAGGCATCCCGCAACACGCAGACCAGCACGGATCGGCAATCGGGGATCTACCTGCTGAAAGTCCCGGTTGTCTGCCCAGCCTGCGGCAAGCCGATGCGTCGACTGCAGGACACAAGATGCAAATGCACACAGAAGTGGGTTTGCAATCAATGCCACATCCAAATCAAAAAAGAAGATACAGAGCTGATGGAAGACATCGTCGACCTTCTGAATGGTCTGATTCGAAATCCAGCGATTATCCGATCTGCATTGCCCGGCCAAGCAGAACCGTCCGCTGAACAGCGACGCCTTGACAACGAGATTGCGAGAACCCTTGAAGGATATGACTTCGACAAGGATGCCCTTCGAGAGAAGCTGTATCAGCGAGCAGCCATCGGATACCAGCAGATCGGTAACGAGGCATACGTTGAATACAAGCTAAAGAACGCTCTTGAACAGCATGACATCCTGGATGGCTTCGATTCAGAGCTGACCAATAAAACCGTTAAGCTGATCAGGCTCACGGAGAGCGGTTCCGTCAGCATCATACTGAGCAACGATCAAGTAATACGAAAGGAGCAGACCGACAATGCAAGCAACAGCCCAAGTGACGCCACCTAAAGTGGTACATACGATCCCCGCAACAATAAACTTACAAGAGGAAGTCAAGAACGCCCATAAACAGCTTCGTGTCGCCGCCTACTGCCGAGTATCAACAAAGCAGGAGGATCAGCTCAACAGCTATGATGTTCAGCGCAGAGCTTATACAGATAAGATCAACGGAGAACCTGGATGGACGATGGTCGGCATCTACGCCGATAAAGGTATCACCGGAACAAGCGTCAAAAAGCGCGATGACTTCAACAGGCTGATGCGCCATTGTAAACAGGGCAAGGTCGATATGATCATTACCAAATCGGTAGCCCGATTCGCACGAAACACCCTCGACTGCTTGAAGCACACTCGGATGCTGAAAGAACACAATGTGGACGTGTACTTCGAGGAACAAGGAATCCACAGCATTCAGCCAGGAGCTGAGTTCTATATCACAATCTACGGTTCCATAGCTCAAAGCGAATCGGAGAACATCAGCGCCAACGTGCGCTGGGGTAAGGCACAGAGTGCAAAAGAAGGAAACGTGCCGTTCCATTACAAACGCTTCCTTGGATATCGCAGAGGCTCGGATGGAAAGCCTGAGATTGATCCCGAGCAAGCGGTTGTAGTCAAAAGGATCTACGAAAGATTCCTCGCCGGTGACAGCCTCGCCACGATAGCCAACGATCTCAATTCCGCTGGGATTCCGACACCTTCCGGCATTGGTCAATGGCAACGGGGAACGATTGAATCTATCCTCACCAATGAGAAATACAAAGGCGACGCCATCCTCAACAAGACTTACATCAGAGACTGCCTGTCAAAGAAGGTCATGGTCAACAACGGCGAGCGCCCGAAATACTATGTCGAGAACAATCATCCCGCAATCATCGACTCTGGCACCTTCGGCAGAGTGCAGGAAGAAATGGCAAGACGAGGTGGAAAGCGGAAAGTCAAGCAGGTTGGCACGAAAACCGAGCAAGGCCGATACTCCAGCAAATACGCTCTAACAGAGCTTCTGATCTGCGGAGAATGCGGAACGCCATATCGCAGATGCACCTGGGCAGCCAATGGCAAGAAGAAAGTGGTATGGCGGTGCATCAACCGCCTTGACTATGGCAAGAAATACTGCCATGACTCCCCGAGTGTTGAGGAAAGCGTCCTGCAGGAAGCCATCATGAACGCAGTGCTGCAAACCGCAAAGCAGAATGCCGAAGTGCTCAAAACACTGAAACTCCATATCGGCATGGGCTTATCAGCGGAAACAACTGAGGACAACAGCCTCGACCTTCAGATCAGGATTGCAGAGATCGAAACAGAATTCCAAAAGATGCTCAAGGCCATCGCCGCCGACAATGTCGAAGCCTTCGACGAGGAAAAAGCAAAGGCTCTTATGGATGAAAAGGCAAAACTGCAGATTCAACTTGACCGCATTGCTGATACGAAGCAAAAGCGTGAAAATGCAAAATCCAGACTCGATGAGATCTTCACGATTATTGAAGCCTTGGCGAATCACCCGATCAGCTATGATGATCAGATCATGAGACAAATACTCGAGAGCGTGATCGTCGAATCCAAGGAGAAGATCAAGGTGGTTTTCGTCGGCGGTCTCGAAGTAACACAACTCATGTGATTGTTTCATACCCTCCTTTCACACATACCGCCCCGCCTTATGGCTGCTGTCATAAGGCGGGGCGGAAATCTTTATCGGTACGAAAAAGACTTCGAGAGTTCGAATCCATCTATCAAAAACGCAAATACATCTTTTTCGTACCCCATAGACAAAAGCCTTCGCACAAAAGTGCGGAGGTTTTTTACTTATTGCCTCTTACTTTTTCACTCTCACCTTGCTCTCGCGAAGATTTTTTGGTAAAGTAAAAGGTAATAAGTGTGGTGTATTTCAATTCTCAGAATTGAAATACCTGTTTTAAAGCCGGTGACAAAGTGAGAGACAGCCCTCTTATTTCAAAATCAAAAACGCTTCCACGAGGTACACGTTTATGAAAGACTCTCTTGACAGATTCATCATCGCGCAGGAGCACTCCTACGATACGGCGCTGCGCGAGATACGCGCGGGACGCAAGCGCAGCCACTGGATGTGGTACATCTTCCCGCAGATCGCCGGTCTCGGCATGAGCCACACCGCGCAGCTATACGCGATATCCGATATCGGCGAGGCGCACCGCTACATTGAGCACCCACTGCTGGGCGCACGCCTCATCGAGATATCACGCGCGCTGCTCGAGCTTGATAGCTCCGATGCATCCGCCGTCATGGGCTACCCCGACGATCTGAAGCTGCGCTCGTGCATGACGCTGTTCGCGCAGGTATCCGGCGATCCCGTGTTCACCGCCGTTCTGGACAAGTTCTACGGCGGCAGGGCCGACGCGCGCACGCTCTCGATACTCGGGCTCTGATATCACCGTCCCTGCCGGCGCTCCTCAGGAGCGCCGGTATATTTTTACCTCGCTCCCGACGAGGAAGGCGCGCTCATGAAGTCCGAGCTCGGAAAACAGCGCGTCAAAGCATTCGGCGCAGACGAGCTCCCCCTCCCACGAGAATATCTCCTCGCCGTCCTCAAACGGCAGCCGGCACTCGCCGCAGTACCCGGCACGGGCGCTGTCTTTTTTCAAATACATTCTCCTCTCAAGATATTTTATGCAATTGCATTATCTAATTGAGATAGTACGCGCTTTTGCGTAAATTGTCAAGTCCCTTTCCGCGCCATGCTCCGGGAACCCGCCGCACAGGTCGGCGCAAGAGTATCAACACTGTTTCTATTTATGTGCAATTGTTGCGTCACATCGGGGCAAAAGAGCTATTACCGCATTTTTATTGGTGCAATATGACGGTTTTTCAAGGGTTATTTTTATAACATCTCACAATTGTATATTTAGGCGCTAAGGAATAAAATTTGAAAGTGGGAAAGGTGTTTCCCACCGATAAGTAGTTTTCAATTTTCAATTTTTCAATTAGGAGAGAAAAAGCAAATGATTACTAACGAGTATCTGAAGAGAGTCTATGACTCCGTCGAAAAGCGCGATCCCGACCAGCCGGAGTTCCTCCAGGCAGTCCGCGAAGTATTCGAGAGCCTGCAGCTCGTCGTTGACAAGCACCCCGAGTGGGAGAAGAACGCACTTCTCGAGCGCTTCGTAGAGCCCGAGCGCGTCATCACCTTCCGCGTTCCCTGGGTCGACGACAACGGCAACGTTCAGGTCAACCGCGGCTACCGCGTGCAGTTCAACTCCGCCATCGGCCCCTACAAGGGCGGCCTGCGCTTCCACCCCTCGGTCAACCTCTCCGTTATCAAGTTCCTCGGCTTTGAGCAGATCCTCAAGAACTCCCTGACCACCCTCCCCATGGGCGGCGGCAAGGGCGGCTCCGACTTTGACCCGAAGGGCAAGTCCGATGCAGAGGTCATGCGCTTCTGCCAGAGCTTCATGACTGAGCTGTACCGTCACATCGGCCAGTTCACCGACACTCCCGCAGGCGACATCGGCGTCGGCGCACGCGAGGTCGCTTACATGTTCGGCCAGTACAAGAAGATCGTCGACCGCTTCGAGGGCGGCGTCATCACCGGCAAGGGCCTGACCTTCGGCGGCTCCCTGGCACGTACCCAGGCCACCGGCTACGGCCTGTGCTACTACGCGGCAGAGGCTCTCAGCCATCTTGCAAACACCTCCTTCGAGGGCAAGAAGGTCATCGTTTCCGGCGCGGGCAACGTCGCTCAGTACGCAGCTGAGAAGTGCACCCAGCTCGGCGGCACCGTTATCGCAATGTGCGACTCCAACGGCTACATCTACGATCCCAAGGGCGTCGATATCCAGAAGGTCATGGATATCAAGCAGAAGCGCCGCGCACGCATCAGCGTCTACGCGGACGAGGTCCCCGGCTCCGAGTACCACGAGGGCCGCAAGGGCATCTGGACGCTCAAGTGCGACATCGCAATGCCCTGCGCATCCCAGAACGAGATGGACGCGGACGACGTTCAGCACCTGATCGACAACGGCTGCATGGCAGTGTTTGAAGGCGCCAACATGCCTCTTACCCCGGAAGCTATCGAGAAGGTCCTCGGAAACGGCCTGCTCTACAGCCCCGGCAAGGCATCCAACGCAGGCGGCGTCGCGACCTCCGGTCTCGAGATGAGCCAGAACTCCATCCGCATGAGCTGGAGCTTCGACGAGGTCGACGAGAAGCTGCACGGCATCATGAAGAACATCTACAAGGCCTGCTACGACGCATCCGTCGAGTGCGGCGAGCCGGGCAACCTCATGCTCGGCGCAAACGTCGCCGGCTTCCTGAAGGTCGCCGACGCAATGCTGGCTCAGGGCATCGTCTGATCCTTAATTTAAAATTCCAGCAAAACGAGCACCCGACCGGGTGCTCGTTTTTTCATCATATCGCCTGTCCGTTTACCGTGACCGTGCCCTCGATGACGATCTGGCCGCTGTTTTTTATGCATATGCGCGCCGCGGCGGTCTCAAGATTTATATCGCCGTCGGCATTGACGCTGATATCGGGGAGCGTACAGCTGTGCTCGTCTTTTCTTTTTATCTCGGATAACCACATGCTCACACCTCCAGTGTAACTATCGTTCCGGCGCTAAGTGAGTCGGCCCAGCAGTGGGTCGAGGCAACTGTGTAGATCCCGCTTATGCCGAGCTTTTCGGCCGTGAGGCTCACCCTGTCGCCGGGGAAGCAGGCAAACTGCTTTGTCAGCGTGAGCTTTGCGCATTTTTTGCCGCGCTGCGACTCGGCTATCTGGTATTCGGCGGTGTATCTCACGGCGTCCGCGCCGGTGGTTTTCGGAACGCTCAGCTCCCTGTGGCATTTTCCGCCGCGGGAGACGAAGCCGGAGTTTGATGCGGTGTAGCTCGCGCCGCTGACCCGGTTTCGGACGGTGATATCCGAGATTATACCGTAGCGCTCGTCGCAGAGCGCGGCCGAGGCCGCGTCCCTTGAGGCGTCGACCGTTATCGTGCCGCCCGCGCGGCCGTTCAATATGAGCGTTCCGTCCCTTGTGAAATACGGCGTCGTGCTCCATGCATAGCGGCAGAAGCGCCGCAGCGCGCTCCACGCGCTCTCGCCGGTGCGGACTGAAAAGGCATAGAGCGTCTTCGCCGTTCCGGAGACGATGTCCGTTATGCCGTAGGGCGCTGCAAAGCCGCCTATCGCCTCGGCGCTGCTTATCGAGGCATACTCCTGCGCGGGCAGCTCGTTATCCAGCAGCAAGGCCGCGTCCGAGCGGCCCGATACCGTCACGACCGAGCCCTTGTCGTCTATGCTGATGCTGTACTCGTCGACGACGCCGCTGAACACGACGGCGCTGTTGTGCACCGCCTTGAATCTGCACGCCGCGCGGAGCGCGGGCAGCTGGCTGCTGTAGTATATAAAGCTCACCTCGAACCAGTCGCAGGGCTCGCCCATGCCGTGGCACACGTCCCATGACAGAAGCTCCGGAAGCTCCGTCTGCGCGCCGTTTTTGTCTATGATATATCCCTTCATCGCCTCACCTTATCCTTATGAGCCTGCCGTAGGAGATCACGGCGTCGGAGCTCGTGATATCGGGGTTGAGCTCCTGAAGGACAGACAGCTCCACGCCCTTTGAAAGCGCTATGCTGCGCAGGGTGTCGTTATCTCCCGCCGAGTAATAGCGCACGCGGCTCATGTCGGCAAGCGGCTGGCCGTAATCGGTGTCGTCGATGGCCCCGGCGGCGTCGGAAAAGCTGCTGCCGAGATATTCCCAGAACTCAAAGCTGTAGCTTATATAGTCCTCCTTCGGCTCCTGCCTGAGGCTGAGCTTTGCAAAATACGCGCGCATCACCGGCCACACGGGGTGCACGAGCTTACCGCCCCTGTTCTCCTCGAAAAGCGCGGCGAGCCTGCGGAAGCTCTCATAGGCCTGCGGGCCGACGAACTCCCCCTGGCCGCGTATTATCTTGTTCTGAAGCCCCAGATCCTGCACGACATAGCCCGAAAAGGGCAGCTTATAGCTGTGCAGCGTGCGGCGGTATTCGACCTCGAACACCCTGGGGTTATTCGGCCACACGAAATCTCTGTACTGCATGGGCGCGAGCATGTTCATCCCTCCTAATAAAGCTCAAAGCCGTTGTCGTATCTGCGCGCGTCGCGTCGGAAATAGTCCGACATGAACGACATGTCGCGCCGGCGCACGATAAAAAGCTGCTGCTCGTCAAAATTCACGCCGTTTTCGTCGGGCGTGTATGCGCGGACGCTGAGTCCTTCACATTCGTTATTCATCATTCTCCGCCTCCTGACGGTCCAGCGCACGGACCGTTATTTTTTCGCACAGCTCGCCGTCGGGCCTTCTCGCCCTGCGTATCTCCGTGCAGCGGCAGCCGCCGTATATCGTGCCGCCGACCAGAAGCTCGAACTCGCCGAGGCTTTCGGGCCTGACGCCGTCGGGGACGCAGGCCGAGCGCTCGAGCACGACCGTGTAGCGGCGGTCGAACGTGAGTATCGCGCTCGGGCAGGAGTCGCCGAAGCCGAGCACCGGATGCTCGTTCCAGCTCTCGTATTCCTCGGCGAGCGTCACCCCCGAAAGCGGCACGCCGTTTACGCCGATCTTATCCGTGTTCGGGCAGCGGGCTCTTATAAAGCTCATATCCCGCCCTCCCCTATGCCGAAGTCCGACAGCGAGCTGCCGCGCTTTTCGCGCACGAGATACACGGCCGCCGAGGCCGTGCAGCGGGACAGCAGCATGCGGCTGTCGGAGTCGTATTTTATCTCCCCGAGAGAAAACTCCGTGAGCGACACGCCGTCAAGGCCGCGGAGCGCGCCTCTGACCGTGTCGGCGAGCATTGTGCATTTTTCGCTCTCCGGGGCCGGGCTGTATATATCCAGCGCGAGCGTGAGCTCAGCCTTCTCGCCGTACATCTCCCTGAGCTTTCCGTCCTCGCTGCATACGCCGATGTAATTGCCGAGTCCCGACGAGCTCAGCCTTGCCCCGCGCAGCCCCACGCACACGAGGAGCTCGTCCGCTTCGAGCCCGGCGGCGGAAAAGGCCGTGACGGCGTTTATCCCGGCGTCCTGAAGCGCCTGCGCGATGCCGGCCGCTATCTCCTCAAGCATTTCCCGCGCCTCCCTTCAGCTTCAGAATACATTCGTTGTGCGAAAACACGCCGAATATGCGCACGGGCTCGACCCGCAGCACGACGTAGCTGCGCCCCGCGGCGCTCACCGCGTCGCCTTCGGCTATGCTCTCGGCGTCGGTGATGAGCCTGTACCTCGAATTGTTCGTCACGCCCGGCGCGAGCCGCGTTTTGTGTACCTGCGCATCGTCGGAGTCGAGGCAGGATATAAAGCCCCTGCCCTCGTAAGTGCCGACGGCGATATCCTCGCCGAAGCTTTGCAGGAGCCTTCCCGTGACCGTCATCCCGTCACCCCCACGAACTCAAAGCCGCCGCGGTCGAGATACGCGCCCAGCAGCGCCTGCGCGCTTTCCCGCAGAGCCGCGGCCGATGCTCCGCCGAGCTGCACCGACAGCCTTCCGGCCGTAAAGCCGCTCACTCCGCCGGAGTGGGCCGCGCCCAGCTCCATGTACATGGATATCGCCAGCATGGCGGCCGCCGTCGTGAAAAGCTCCGTTATCTGCTCGCTCGAAGCGCCGGCGCGCAGGCGGTCCTCGAGCTGTGCGGCCGCCGCGGCGCATACCGTGCGCAGCATCGGCGCGTCATCGTCCGGCACGCTCTGGCCGAGCATGCTCAGCGCCTTCATTTCTATGTCCATATCCGTATATGACATCGGTTCCCTCCTTAAAGCGGAGACGGGTTTCCCCGTCTCCTTATTTTTTTCAGACAGTCAGCACCCTGGAGGCCTCGGTGTATAGCTTGGCAAAGCCGGAGATGCTGGTTATCGCGGCACGCTCGAGCTGGCGGTCGATGAGCCTGTCGTACTCGACGCTCACGTCGCCCGCGGTGACCATCTCAAGCGCGTAGCCCTTGTCCAGGCCGATGACGGTGCCCGAAGGCATGGCCGAGCAGCGGATGAGCTTTGCACCCAGAGGATTGCCGGGCTCGCCGGTGCCCTGGAAGTTCAGGCCCGTCAGGGGATTCTGGAACTCCGAGCACTTGAGTATCTTCATCATCACGTCGGGAGACGCGAGCATGGTGTTCATGGTGTAGGGGTCGAAGGTGTTCCAGAAGTTAAGGAGCTCTCCGTAGCTGAGCGTACCCGCGGTGCCGCCGATGGTCGGGTCGCCGACTGCGTAGCTTTCCGCGCTGTTGGAGTTGCCGTCGCCGTTTTTGATGACGTCGATGGCGTCCTCAAGATGCATGCGCATGATCTGATTGCCGATCTGGCGGAGCATGACGGAGAACAGGTCAAGGCGCTGGAAGCGGATGGCCTCGTAGGAGGCCACGAGCATCCTGCCGCGCTTTTTGAGGCTCACGAGATGGTCGGACGCCCTGACCTCGGTCTGGGGGATCGCCGCGCCCTCGCCGACATAGCGCAGGCTCTTGTCGTCCTCGGAGGCCGCCGAGTAAATGGAGCGGTAGTCCATGCCGTCAAAGCGCGTGACCGTCGCGGTGATCGACGGCAGGATATTGCCCTCCTCCATGCCGGCCTTCACGCTGCGCGAGACATACTCGGGAAACAGCACCGCGGACTCGGCGGTGGTGAAGAACTTCTCCACGACGTCGCTGCCCGCGCCGCGGACCTTGATATCGAAGCGCTTGAGCTGTCGCTGGAAGGCGTCGAGCCCCTCGTAGGGCGTGCCCTTGTAGTTTTCGTTGGGGTCGAGCGCCTCGAGGGTCTGCTCGAAGCTTCTGCCGCGCTCGGAATACATGCCCTTTTCGAGCTTTACCGTGTTGAAATTATATGCCATGTTCATTTCCTCCTTACATCATGAAGCCGACCGTAGCGGCGGCGGTGTCGACCTTTATGACAAGATACTCCCTGCCGCCGTCGGTGACGGCCTTGACCTTGCCGTTCGTGTCTGCGGCGAGCGCCGCGTAGCCGACGGCGGGAGCGGTGCCGGTGTAGCCGAGCTCGACGTAGCCCGCGGTCTTTATCTCCGCAAACGCGTCGCCGGCGGAGATGCACACGCCCATGAAGCGCTCGTCCGCCGTGCAGGCCTTGACTGTGCTGTTCGCGCTCATTTTTACAAGGCAGCCCTTTTCAACGTCGTCTGCCTTATTGAAGGAGAGCACCTGCTCCCCTGCGCCTTCAAAACTGACTTTCATTTTTTCTCCTCCTGATCTGAGATCAAATAATATATTCTTCACCGGAAAATGCGGTGACCTCGCCTCTGCCCGGAAGCTGGGTCAGCGGCGGATAAAGCTTTCCGGACGCCTCCGTGAACGCCTCCCTGAGGCGCAGAAGCTCCGGCTCATCCATGAGAAGCACGCTTTTTTCAAGCGCCGGATGCATTTTCTCGTCGCACACGAGGCAGAGCCTGAGCACCTCGGCCCTGAGCCCGTCGAGATATCTCCTGCCCAGCCGCGCCGACCTTTCAAGCTCCTCGTATTCGGCCCTGTAGCCGCGTCCTGCCTCGCTTTCGACGAAGCTCTTTATAACGCCGGCGCTCCTCTGCGCGGGAACGGCGACGAAGCTCCACTCGTAAGCGTCCACAGCGCCCGTCAGGACCGCGCAGCAGCGCTCCGAGCCGTAGAGTCTGCCCTTTTCGTGACTGCATGCTCCCATTTCCGCGCCGCAGATGCTGCATATGCTCTGCGCGACCGAGCAGCCGATGCTCGTTTCGCGCTTTATGCCGCCCTCTATCTGGGCGATGAGCTCGGCGTTTGCCTCGGTGCGCAGCATGTAGGCAAAGCCCTTGAGATAGACATAGGCCTCGCCGCAGGAGGTCGTCCTGCCCTTTTCGGTAACGAGCTCCGTCCTGTATATGCGCGCCACCTGATTTTCACTGCGCCAGTCGTGGTCGCAGATGCCCGTGGCGCCGACGAAAAGCTCGCCGAGCTCGCGGAGCGTCGATACCGAAAAGCGCTCGAAGTCGCGGTCGACCTCGTTGTCGCACAGCAGCACCTGAAAGGTGTACACCTCGTCGATGCCGAGCTGCGTCTTGGCAAAGGCGTTTATCGCCTGCAGCTCCTGCTGCGTACACTCCGAGCCCGCCGCCGAGCCGTCCTTGATGATCTTCATTCTTGCTTTTTACCTTCTTCCCAATAAATTTTGTCCCTCTGCGCGAGGTAGAGCGCTGCCCTTGCCTCCTCGATCTCGTCCTGAAGATTGATAGTCTCCCACTCGATATCGAGCGTCGTCGCGTAGCCGTGCATGCTAAGCCACATGCGGCAGATCTTCTCGAGGACGGGCGTCACCGAGCGGCGGATGGAGCCCAGCTCGCTCGTCATGAGGTCGGCCTGCTGCGCGCTCATGCGCTCGGTCGTCGACCAGTTCAGGCCGAGCAGGAACGGCGGTATGCCGGTACGGGCGATCAGCTGCTCGAGTATCTGGCGCACGGGCACCTCGCTGTCGAGGATCTGGTTATCCGCGCCTATGACCTTGATGTCCACATCTCCCACGGCGACGAAATCGCGCACAGAGCCGCTTTTTCCGCTCTGCATGGCCTCCGACCACTGCGAGGCGATCTGCTGCGCGCGCTCCTGAGCCGAGAGCCTGTCGAGCGCGTCGCCCTGCGGCTTATAGACCACCGCGAAGCGCACGTTGCCCGCGCGCTCCCAGTTGACGCCTATCGACTGGTATATCTTCAGCAGTATCCCGCACAGAAAGGGCATGCTCCTGAGCAGCGAAACGCCGTAGGGCGAATCGGCCTCGGGATTGAAGGGCGTAAACAGCAGCAGATTCTGATACCGGAACGGCACGACGCAGCCGGTGTCGGAAACGCCGCACAGCTCGAAGTCGAGCGGGGTCTTGCCCTCCCTGATCTGCACGTCGGCGACGTTTCCGCAGAGCACCGCCGCTATATCGCGGTTTCCGTTCACCACGATCTCGCCCACGGCCCGGCCGCAGGTCACCATGGAATCGAGATAGGCCGAGAGAAAGCAGTCAAGCCCCGTCTGACCTCTGCCGACAGGCACGGTACGGATAAACTCGTTGAGCTCGCGCTCCGCTTTTTTGTCCGCGCAGCGGGCCTCGAAGCCGC
The DNA here is from genome assembly GCA_963625685.1 of bacterium. Classification (GTDB taxonomy): domain Bacteria; phylum Bacillota; class Clostridia; order Oscillospirales; family Oscillospiraceae; genus F23-B02. The sequence continues at coordinate 72,090 of CAVFTR010000006.1, read as the reverse complement.
CGGTGAGCCTGACGATCTTGAGTATCGCCGCGTCCACCACCGGCACCGCCTCGCGGATCATGCGGTACAGCCGCGTCTCGCCGCTGCCGAGCGGCGTGTAGCTGTCGATAAGGCCGAAGGGATGGCTCTGCGCGCTGCGCAGCTGCACCCTCGGCGATACCGTCTTTTGTTTTGAAAACAGTTTCATATTCCTACCTTTCTACCCACACAGCGCCCATGGGCTGCGCAAGTTTTGAGATGCCCGCGGCGAAGTAGCGGATATCGTCCATCGCGTGATCGTGCTGCTTTAAGGGCGTTTCCCTGCCGGCCCTCCCGTCCCAGCGGTACTGGTAAAACTCGCGCAGGGCGTCGTCACAGCCGCGGCAGATGCGTATGCGGCCGCTTTTGAGATACGAGGCCGTCAGGCGTATGCCGCGCAGCACGTCGTTATCGGCCTTTTCCACGCAAAAGCCCGCGCGGGAGAGCGCCTCGATGAAGCTTGCCGCGGAGGGGTCGACGATGACGCGGCGCGGCGCGGTATCCGCGCACAGGCGCCTGAGCTCGGCTACGTATTCCTCGTCGGTCTTCTGCCGGCCCTCCCTGCGCCCGTCGTAGTAATACTCTCTCAGCCGGTACCAGGTCTCGCCGCTTTTCCCCCAGAGCCCGAAGGAGCTCGGGTTTTTCGTGCCGTAGTCGCAGGATACGATGTGCTCTGTGCAGCCGGCCGGCGCGTCGCAGAGCATGTCCTCGGTGAAGAAATCGTACACCCTGCCCTCGGGCAGCACCCACTGGCCGAGGATGAAGCGCCGGTAGAAGTCGCCGCTGTACATCCGCTTATAGCGCTCGATTATCGTCGTTGACAGCGAGGGGTTATCCTCGAGCGTGAAGTGGATATACAGCGCCCTGCGCTCATCGGCGCGCTGTATCCATTCGCGGTAGAACCAGTGCTGCGGGCTCTCCGGATTGCAGCTGAACCACAGCTTGCTGCCCGTGACCGAGCATCTTGCGCAGGCCTGCTCGACAAAGGAGCGCGGCATCAGCACCACCTCGTCGAGCAGCGCTCCGGCGAGCGTCACGCCCTGTATGAGCGAGCCCGAGCTCTCGTCCCTGCCGCCGAAGAGATAAAAGCGGTTCTGCCGCCCGCGGTAGCTTATCTCGATAAGGCCCTTCGAGACGAGATCGCGCACCGCAAAGCCCATGTCGCGCAGCACCGGAAGCAGGGGCTCTATCATATTGCGCCTTATGCTGCTCCTGGCCTTGCCGCATATGCCGAAGCTGCACCCGTCAAAGCGCCGCATCGCCCAGCAGACGAAGGATATGCCCATGCACAGGGTCTTGCCCGAGCGCACCGCGCCGTCGCAGATGACGGCGTCGAGCTCGCGGTAGGCTGACGCGTCGCTCCACCACGACAGGACCCGCAGCTGGGTACGCGAGAAAAGCTCAAAGCTCATCCTTCCGCCCGTCCTCCAGAAGCCTCGCCGATCTGTCCAGCGCCGCGTAGAAGCCGCCGCCCTGAGCCGACTGCGCCGCGGCCGCGGCATTGAGCTCTATCAGCTCCCTTATTATCGCCAGCTTGTTTACGAACTTCAGCTCCACCTCCCCCTTCGGTCCGCGCTTTATCTCGCTCAGCAGCGAAAGATCGAGTCCCCCGAGCTCGGAGATGTCCTCGGCGCTGAGGTAAAGCAGCTTCACGGCGTCGTTCGGCGTGGCCGCCGCAAGCCTTTCGAGAAGCTTATCCGCATCGGCGGATCTTTTTCTTTTCATTAAATTCACCTCTCACCCATAGGCTGTTTTCGGGCGAAACTTGTACGTTTGCGTACAAGTAAAAAAATTTGCAGCCGAAATTTTTTCGGCTGCATGCTTTTTCTATGTATTTTTTGTTATTTGTCAAGAACTAACGTAAGCGCTGAATAAATGCGTCAGATGGCTGGGCGAGAGGATTTGGGTCCTGATAACGGCGCTTTTTCGCAGGAATACTTTGTGTATTTCAAGAAGAAGCGACTAAATCAGGGCACAAATTATCCGTTCAGACGCTGACAGTCATTTGTTCAGCGTTTACGAAAAATAAAAATGCCCGATGGAAAACCATCGGGCAAGGCCCCGCCGCGCCGTTGGGGTCCGGTTATAACCTGCACAAAGTAGCAGGTGGGTCGCCTAAGCTCTGTTTCAGTGCTTCCAACGTCCGGCACGGAGGCCGGGAGGCCTGCGATCCGCAGATTCAAATCGGCATCCCTTATTAGAAATGTGGGTTTAACGGACCCTATGTCAATATGACACCGCGAACGCGGCAGGGTTTATTTATCTTACATTAGGGAACATATGAATAAGTTCCTCGTCTTATTCCCCGTCGCCGTCCTCGGCCTCGAAGACGGTCATGAACATCTGGTACACCTGCTCGAGCTTTTCGTCGTCGTCGATGGATTCAAACAGCTCGTCGCCGTTCTCGTCCTCGGTGACGCTCAGCAGGATAAGGCCGTAATCGGGGTCGTCCTCGTCCATATCCGCAGGCAGGAAGGCGGAAAAGGTCTCGCCGTTATGATCTATGGTGTCGAGAAGCTCAAGGTTGAATTCGTTGCCGTCGTCATCTATTATAGTGATAAAATCATTGCCGAAATTTTCGCTCATGTTATTTCCTCCTGTGTTGTGGTGATCCTATTTTAACCTACACAGGCGCATAAATCAAGAGCTAAAGTCCTCAAGCAGCGACAGCAGCTGCTCGCGCGTTCCGGCGGCTATGCCGCTTCTGAGCTTTTCCCTGTCGACGAGGTTGAGCGTGCCTGTCGGAATGTCGGTCATCTCGCTGGGCGTTTCGCTTTCTCCCTCGAAAACGGCGACGTAGCCCTGCCAGTCGCGCAGGCAGTAGCCGCCCGCGGACGCCGTATCCGCGCTCTGCACCGTCTCGGCGGGCACACGCTCCGCGCTTCTGACCGCCGCGGCGGCCGTTATCAGCGCCGTGAGCGCGAGAACGCACAGCGCGGGCCTTTTGAGCATATTCTTCAATATCTTCAACTCCTTTATTTTGTATTATCCCCATCTTCCGCGAAAACAAATACACTCCGCGTACAAAACTTTACAAATTATCCACCCCCGCTTGACATAGCATGATATAATGATAATTCAGATAAAATCAGCTTACTGCCGCTCACTGCCTGAGCTATGATATATTTCATTTTACTTTGACACTCGTAAGGAGGTGTTACCGGAAATGGATATTGCCAGAGAGCCCGCCGAAAAGCGCGGCGGCGGATTCGGCCGCGTTATGGGCGTGATCGGAACGATCCTGCTCATCGGCGTTGTGACTGGGCTCATCTTCGTGTGTATCTTCGCATTTTATGTGAAGACCTGCATCACGCCGAGCCTCGACCTCGATCTCAACGACTTCACCCTCAACCAGTCGAGCATTATCTATTATCAGGACTCAAACGGCGATTATCAGAAGCTGACGACCGTTAAAAGCAGCGAAAACCGCATATGGGTCGACGGCGACGATATCCCCGACCACCTGAAAAAGGCGCTCATCGCCATCGAGGACAAGCGCTTTTACACGCACAAGGGCGTCGACTGGTTCAGAACGGCGCACGCGGCGCTTAACATGTTTACCGGCGGCTCGACCTTCGGCGGCTCGACGATAACGCAGCAGCTTATAAAAAACCTCACCCAGCAGGACGATATAACCGTGCAGCGCAAGCTTCTGGAGATATTCCAGGCGCTCGAGCTTGAGAAGAACTACGACAAGGAGGAGATCCTTGAGTATTACCTCAACGCCGTTTACTTCGGCGAGGGCTGCTACGGCATCCAGACCGCGGCGCAGACCTATTTCGGCAAGGACGCAAAGGACCTCTCCGTTGCCGAGGCCGCGTCCATCGTCGGCATAACGAACCTGCCGACGTATTACGACCCGTTCTACAGCGTCGAGAACAACAAGGAGCGTCAGGAGAACGTCCTGCGCGAGATGTATAAGCAGGGCTACCTCGAAAAGGACGAGTACGAGGCGGCCAAGGCCGAGGAGCTCGACTTCGTCCGCGGCGAAAATTCGCCCGGCAGCTCCGGCGTCTACTCCTACTACGAGGAGGTCGTCCTCTCGGACGTGATAACAGACCTCGCCGAGACCAAGGGCATCAGCCGCACCGCCGCAAGCCAGCTGGTGCACAACGCGGGCTACGAGATATACGCCTGCATCGACACCGACATCCAGGCCAAGGTCGACGCGATATACACGAATCTTGAGGAGCTGCCCAAGACCTACGGCAGCACAAAATCGCAGCTTCAGAGCGCGATAGTCATCATCGACCAGTACACCGGCGAGATAAAGGCGCTCACCGGCGGCACGGGCGAGAAGACGATAAACTACGGTCTGAACAGAGCCACCGGCACCACGCGCCCGCCCGGCTCGTCGATAAAGCCGCTGTCTGTCTACGGGCCTGCGGTGGAATACGGGCTCATAAGCCCCTCGACGCTCGTGCTCGACGAGGACGAGACGCATGTTCAGCTCGCGCACACCTCGTGGTATCCGAAAAACTCGCCGAACGAATACGACAAAGTCATCACGATAAAATACGCGCTCCAGTGGTCGAAAAACACCGTTGCCGCGCAGATCGTCGATAAGCTGACCCCCTCAACGTCGCTGGAGTTTCTGCGCTCGCGCCTGGGCGTTACGAGCCTGATAGACGCGGATGCCGACTATGCGGCGATGGCGCTCGGCCAGCCGAGCTACGGCATCACCGTGCGCGAGATGGCGCAGGCCTACACCGCGCTGGCAAACGACGGCACCTTCACCTACTCGCGCACCTACACCATGGTCAAGGACCGCACGGGCAAGATAGTTCTCGACAATCAGCCCGAGACCATCCGGGCCTTCTCGCAGGAGACCGCGCGCACCATGACCTATATGCTCAATAACGCCGCCACGAACGGCACGGGCTCGGCCTCGCGCCTGAGCAACATGCCCGTCGCCGGCAAGACCGGCACCACGACGGCAAACTACGACCGCTGGTTCTGCGGCTACACGCCGTATTACACCTGCGCGGTCTGGACGGGCTACGACACGCCCGAATATATGGCCTTCAGCGGCAACCCCGCCGTCACCATCTGGCAGAAGGTCATGTCCTCTGTCCACGCCGATCTCGCGTACAAGGACTTCAATATGTCCACCGGCGGCGAGCCGACCGGCATCTTCGGCACCCGCGAGGAGCTTGAGGAGCAGGCTCTGACCGAGGAGGAGAAGAAGCAGAAGGAAGAGGAAGAAAAGAAGAAGCAGGAGGAAGAGCAGAAGAAGCAGGAGGAAGAAAACAACAACGGCGGCGGTATCGACGATATCTTCGCAAACTTCCGCGATCTCTTCTGAGCAGACAAGGAGGAACAGCTTTGGCAAACAAAACGCTTGAATACAAGGGACATCCCCTGCAGCGCGCAGGAAACATAGTCTATTACGGCAGCATGGCCGACAAATACATCATCATGCTTCAGATAATGGACACGAAGAAGGTCAGGGATCTCGATGTCGCAACGAAGGTATCCGTCCAGCTCCAGCTCACGGACCCCTCGGTCAAATCGCGCGACCGCATCGTCAAGAAAAGCGAGAAGGACGGCTTCTGGGCGGCCATGGACGTCGCGAGCGTCTGGCTCGACAGGGCTCTGGCCTCGAAATAAGCGAATATTTCCCCAAGCGGAGGCAGCCGATCAAGCTGCCTCCGCTTTTTTTGCCCTGATTGTTATAAATTTGCCTAAAATAAGTGTAGAATTTGCGGAAACTTTATACTATACTATATGATGTTGATAAATTTTGAAATTCGGGAGGAAAACATGAAGAAAGTACAGTTTACGGAAACCGTGCTTCGCGACGCAAACCAGTCACTCATTGCGACAAGGCTTCCCTACGACAAGTTCGAGCCCATCCTTGAAAGCATGGACAAGGCCGGATTCTACTCCGTAGAATGCTGGGGCGGCGCTACCTTCGACGTCTGCCTGCGCTTTCTCGGCGAGGATCCCTGGGAGCGCCTGCGTAAGATCCGCGCAAAGATGCCCAACACCAAGCTCCAGATGCTCCTGCGCGGACAGAACATTCTCGGCTACAAGCATTATCCCGACGACGTCGTGCGCCGCTTCGTGCGCGCCTCGGTCAAAAACGGCATAGACATCATCCGCATATTCGACGCGCTCAACGATACCGATAACCTCAGGGTCGCCATCGAGGAGACCGTAAAGCAGGGCGCTATGGCCTCGGGCACCATCTCCTACACCACGAGCCCCGTACACACGACGGCAAAGTTCGTCGAGATGGTAAAGGAGCTTGAAAAGATGGGCGTGAGCTCCATCTGCATCAAGGACATGGCCGGCATCATGACGCCGCAGAGCGCATACGACCTCGTCTCCGGCATAAAGGACGCCGTGGACCTTCCCGTCGTTCTGCACACGCACTGCACCACGGGTCTTGCCTTCATGACCTATCTCAAGGGCATCGAGGCCGGAGCCGACGTTATCGACACCGCTATATCTCCCTTCTCCGGCGGCACCTCGCAGCCCGCTACCGAGACGCTGTACTACGCGCTGCGCGAGCTCGGCTACGACGCCGCGCTCGACGAGAAGATACTCATAGAAATGGCAAACTACTTCAAGCCCATCCGCAACGATTACCTCGCCGACGGCACGCTCAACCCCATCTCCATGAGCACCGACACCCAGTGCCTGACCTATCAGATACCCGGCGGCATGCTCTCGAATCTTCTCAGCCAGCTGAAGATGATGAACGCGCTGGACAAGTTCGAGGACGCGCTCATCGAAACTCCGCGCGTGCGCAAGGACATGGGCTATCCCCCGCTCGTCACCCCGACCAGCCAGCTCGTCGGCTCGCAGGCGGTGCAGAACGTGCTCGCGGGCGAGCGCTACAAGAACGTCGGCGCGGAGATCAAGGCCTACTGCCGCGGCGAATACGGCAGAACGCCCGCCCCCATCGACGAGGCCGTGCGCGCGAAGATACTCGGCGGCGAAAAGCCCGTCGAGGGCCGCTACGCCGACACGCTCCCGACCGACACCTATGAAAAGGCGGCGGCATACCTCGGCGATACCGCAAGGTGCGAGGAGGACGTGCTCAGCTACATCGCCTTCCCGCAGGTCGCGGAGAGCTTCTTTGAAAAGCGCCGCGAGGCCGAGGAAAAGGTCGTTCGCTACACCATTACCGAGGCCTGAGGAGGTTTAGACGATGACTGATCTGATACACATCTCCTTCGGCGACGCCGCGCTTGCCGCTCTGCTCGGCTATATCGTCGTTTTCTTCGGCCTCGTGCTGCTCATGTGGGTCGTTATGATAATGGGAAAGATCATGGTAAGCAGGGCAAAGCAGGCCCCCGCGCCCGCGGCGGCTCCCGCAGCCGTACCCGTCATCCCCGAAGCGCCCGGCTCCGCCGGCGAGCTCAGGCTCTACGACACCGATCCCAGGGACGCGGCCATGATAATGGCCATCGTCGCGGACAGTCTCGGCAAGCCTGTAAACGAGCTGCGCTTTATTTCAATCAAGGAGGTCAAGGAAGATGAAATATAAGGTAACCTTAAATAATAAGACCTACGAGGTCGAGGTCGAGGCCGGCAAGGCCATGCTCGTCGACGAGTACGAGGCATACGCCCCCGCGGCCCCCGCGCCCGTCGTGGCCGCGGCTCCCGTCGCGGCGGCTCCCGCAGCGGCAGCTCCCGCAGCACCCGCAGGCGCGGCTCTCGCCGCCGGCGAGGTCGTGAAGAGCCCCATGCCCGGCAACATCCTCAAGATAAACGTCGCGCAGGGCCAGAGGGTCGAGGAGGGCGACGTGCTGCTCGTCCTCGAGGCAATGAAAATGGAAAACGAGATCGTCGCCACCAAGTCCGGCACCGTCGCTCAGATCGTTGCGGCAAAGGGCGCAGTAGTCGAGACCGGTGCTCCTCTTGTCGTCATAGCGTAAGGAGGTAAGGGATGGACATTCTCGGTACTCTCCAGAAGCTCGCGCTTGAGTCCGGCTTCGCCGCGTTCTTCACGACCGACGGCGGCTGGAAAAACCTCGTCATGATAATCATCGCCTTCGTGCTCCTGTACCTTGGCATAGTCAAAAAGTTCGAGCCTCTGCTCCTGTGCGGCATAGCCTTCGGCTGCCTGCTGACAAACCTGAGCTATTTCATCGGCATGGGCGAGAACGCGCTGTATCACCCCGAGCTGTGGGAGGCCTTCCTCGACGAGGCGAGCCCCTATTATCACAGCTACGGCCACGTGATGTCCGGCGCCGGACTGCTCGACTTCTTCTACATCGGCGTCAAGGCCGGCATCTACCCCTCGCTTATCTTCCTCGGCGTCGGCGCGATGACCGACTTCGGCCCGCTGCTTGCAAACCCCAAGAGCCTGCTCATGGGCGCATCGGCGCAGCTGGGCGTGTTCGTCGCCTTCCTCGGCGCTATCGCGCTGGGCTTTACGGGCCCCGAGGGCGCGTCTATCGGCATCATCGGCGGCGCGGACGGCCCGACCGCCATATTCCTGACTACGAAGCTCGCCCCGCATCTTCTGGGGCCCATCGCCATCGCGGCCTATTCCTACATGGCGCTCATCCCGCTTATCCAGCCGCCTCTTATGAAGCTGTGCACCACCAAGGAGATGCGCGAGGTTAAGATGGAGCAGGCGCGCGAGGTCTCCAAGACGGAGAAGATCATCTTCCCCATCGTCGTCGCGACCTTCGTTATCCTGCTTCTGCCCTCGACCGCTCCGCTCATCGGCTGCCTGATGCTCGGCAACCTCTTCCGTGAGTGCGGCGTTACAGACCGCCTGTCGGACACCGCGCAGAACGCGCTGATGAACATCGTCACCATCTTCCTCGCGACCTCCGTCGGCGCGACGATGGTCGCTCAGAACTTCCTGAGCGCAGCCACGATAAAGATCATCTTCCTCGGTCTGTTCGCCTTCGCTATCTCCACGGTCGGCGGTCTTCTCGGCGGCGTTGTGATGTACTACACCTCCGGTAAGAAGATAAATCCCCTCATAGGCTCGGCGGGCGTTTCGGCCGTTCCCATGGCGGCGCGCGTTTCCCAGGACGTCGGCAGAAAGTACAACAAGACAAACTTCCTGCTCATGCACGCGATGGGACCCAACGTCGCCGGCGTTATCGGCTCTGCCATCGCGGCGGGCTTCCTGCTGTCCGTCTTCGGCGGCTGAGCAAGCTCAAACCAAACGGTATGCATTATGAACATGCATACCGTTTTTTACATGAAAATTACACGGGCATGTTATAAATTTGTCATAAGTGCCTTGACTGTGCTCTTTTATTACTATATGATTTAGCTGACCAAACACCATGGAGGTACTGCATATGCTCGATATCAAAGGACTGACAAAATGCTACGGCGAGAAGAAGGCCGTGGACGACCTCAGCCTGCACATTGCCCCCGGCACGATCTACGGCTTTATCGGCCACAACGGCGCGGGCAAGACAACGACGCTCAAGGCCGTGGTCGGCATCCTCGATTTTGACGAGGGCGAGATACTCATAAACGGTGTTTCGATAAGACAGGACCCTCTCGCCTGCAAGCGGCTTTTCGCCTATATCCCCGACAATCCCGACCTGTACGAGTTCATGACGGGCATAAAATACCTCAATTTCATCGCCGATATCTTCGGCGTGAGCCCCGAGGACAGGCGTGAGCGCATCGAAAAATACGCCGCGCTCTTTGAGCTCACGGACGATCTCGCGCAGCCGGTATCGGCCTACTCGCACGGCATGAAGCAGAAGCTCGCCATCATCTCCGCATGGATACATTCTCCGAGGCTCATCATCATGGACGAGCCCTTCGTCGGCCTCGACCCGAAGGCCGCGCACATACTCAAGGGCATGATGCGCGAGCTCTGCGACGGAGGCGGCGCCATCTTCTTTTCGACCCACGTTCTTGAGGTCGCCGAAAAGCTCTGCGATCAGGTCGCCATCATAAAGGGCGGCCGGCTCATCCGCTCGGGCACCATGGCCGAGGTCAAGGGCGACGACAGCCTGGAGGAGGTATTCCTCGAGCTGGAGGACGTGTCATGCTGAAGATACTCATCCGCAAGCAGCTGTACGAGCTCAACAGCAGCTTTTTCTACGACCGCAAAAAGGGTGCCGCGCGCTCCAAAGCGTCGAGCATACTGCTCATCGCGCTGTACGCGTTTCTGATGATCGTCGTCATCGGCGGCATGTTCACCTCCCTGTCCTACACCCTGTGCAGGCCGTTTGCCGGGCTTGGGCTCGACTGGCTGTATTTCGATATAATGACGCTCACCGCGCTGCTTCTTGGCGTGTTCGGCGGCGCGTTCAACACCTATTCAAGCCTGTACAGGGCCAAGGACAACGACCTCATGCTCTCGCTGCCGGTGCCGGCGCGGTATATACTCGCCTCGCGCCTTACTGGCGTGTACCTCATGGGGCTCATGTTCGTCGCGGTGGTCCTGCTGCCGGCCGATATCGTCTACTATATCGTCGCAAGGCCCGCCGCCGCGGGCGTTGTCGGCTCCCTGCTGCTGACGCTGCTCGTGAGCATATTCGTATTCTCGCTCTCCTGCATCCTCGGCTGGGTGGTCGCGCGCGTGAGCGCGCACCTTAAAAACCGCTCTCTCGTCGTTGTGCTGCTCTCGCTCGTATTCTTCGGATTCTACTACTTTTTCTTCTTCCACCTCTCCGAATATCTGCAGGAGCTCGTCATAAACGCCGCGCTCATAGGCGAAGCGATCATGGACTCGGCCTATGTCCTGTACATCGTCGGCGACTGCGGGCAGGGCGGCTGGCTTTCGATGCTGTATCTCACGCTCGCGGTGGGCGCGCTGTTTGTCGCGACCTGCGCCGTCCTCTCGCGCAGCTTCATAAGGATAGCGACGGCCTCCGAGAAGATCTCGAAGCGCGTATACCGCTCGCGCACGGCTAAGATGCGCAGCGTCCGCTCGGCGCTTCTGTTCAAGGAGAGCGCGCGTCTGCTGGCAAGCCCGACGTATATGCTCAACTGCGCCCTCGGCACGCCGCTGCTGCTCATAGCGGGCACGTTCCTGCTCATCCAGAGGCAGGGTATTGTGTACTTTAGCTCCTCGATCTCCCTGCCGGGCGGGCTGTGCGCGGTGCTCCTGTGCTTCGGCGTGTGCTTTGTGTGCGCCATGAACGACCTGACCGCGCCCTCCGTTTCACTCGAGGGCAGGAGCCTGTGGATAGCGCAGTCTCTGCCCGTGCGTCCGCAGGAGCTTCTGCGCGCAAAGCTTGCGCTCCACATGCTGCTGACGGCAGTTCCGGCGCTGTACTGCTCGGTCTGCGTCTGCATCGTTTTTCGTCCCGGGGCTCTGACGGCCGCGGCCTGCCTCGCGCTTCCGGCAGTCTTCACGCTCTTCACCGCGTCTCTCGGCCTGATGGTCGGACTCCAAAGTCCGAACCTTAACTGGCAGAGCGAGACCGCCGCCGTAAAGCAGAACACGAGTATCATCATCGTGATGCTCGTCGGCTATATAACGGCGGGGCTCGGCGGCTACGGCTGCTATCTGCTGTCTGCAAGGCTCGGCGACGCGGCCTCGGCATGGCTCATATGCGCGCTTTTCTCCCTCGTCTCCGCTCTTGAGCTCAGATGGCTGTTCAAAAGGGGCGGCGATATACTCCGGCATCTGTGATACAGTCAAAAAAAATCTCCGTATGGGTTTTCCCATACGGAGCTTTTTCGTTTTACAGGCCGTAGGCTTCAGCGAGCTTTTTGAAGGCCGGGAGCGAGGCCTCGGCGGTCCTTTCGGACACGCAGTAGGCAAGGCGGGCATAGCCCCCTATGCCGAAGCTGTCCGAGGGGACGAGAAGTATCTCAAGCTGCTTTGCCCTTTCGCAGAAGCCTGCCGCGCTGTCGCCCTTCGGCGCCTTTATAAACAGATAGAACGCGCCGTCCGGCTTCACGCAGTCAAAGCCCATGGAAATGAGCGCATTGTACAGCGTATCGCGGTTTCTGGCATAGCTCGTGATATCCGGCAGGATATCGGCGCAGCTTGTCAGCATGTGCTGCATGAGGCTCGGCGCGCAGACATAGCCGAGCGCCCTGCCCGCGCCGCAGACGGCGGCGAAGACCCCGGCGCTGTCCTTTACGCAGGGCGGGACCATGATATAGCCCAGGCGCTCGCCGGGCAGCGACAGGCTCTTGGAGTAGGAGTAGCACACGATGGTGTTGTTGTAAATGCCCGGCACGAAGGGCACGCTCACGCCGCCGTAGACGAGCTCGCGGTACGGCTCGTCGGCGATGAGGTATATGCTCCTGCCCTGCTCGGCCTCGGCTTCTCCGAGTATCTTCGCCATGACCCTGAGCGTCTGCTCGCTCAGAACGGCGCCCGAGGGGTTGTTCGGCGAATTTATGATGACCGCCGCGATGCCCTGCCCGACGGCGTCCTCAAACGCGGCCATAAACGGCTGCATATCGTCGCCCGCCGGCGGGACCACGACGAGCTCGGCGCCGGCATTCTCGGCAAAGACCCTGTACTCGGGGAAAAACGGTGCGAGCACCGCGACCTTCTCCCCCTCGCGCACGAGCGCGGACATGACTATCGACAGCGACGAGGACGCGCCGGAGGTCAGATATATGCTCTCTGCCGGTATCTCATAGCCCGCTCTTTCGCTCTCCCGGGCCGCGGCCGCCTTGCGCGCCGCCATGGCGCCGGGGGCTGCCGTATAGCCGTGCAGCGCGAGGCTCTCCCTGCTTTCGAGAAGCTCGATGAGGGTATTCTCCACCTTCTCGGGCGCGGGAACGCTGGGATTTCCGATGCTGAAGTCAAAAACATTTTCGCCGCCTATCTCGCCGCGGCGCTTATCGGCATAGGCCGCGATCGCGCGTATCTCGTTATCGCTTCTGCCGAGGGCGAGCATTTTTTCTGATATCATATCTTTACCTCCTATCTCAGCTCTGCCAGTTCGTATATGAGCCGTTCTGTTTTTTCCCAGCCGATGCAGGCGTCGGTTATGCTCTTTCCGTAAGCGCCGCCGTCCGGCTTCTGGTTGCCGTCCTCTATATATGACTCGATCATGAGCCCCTTCACGAGGTGCAGGATATCGTCCGAGTGGCGCGTGCTGTGGAGTATCTCCTTTGCGATGCGCGGCTGCTCGTCCCACTGCTTGCCGGAGTTTGAGTGGTTCGTGTCTATTACGACGCCCGGGTTTTTAAGTCCGCTTTTTTCGTAGAGCTCGCACAGGAGCTTTATGTCCTCATAGTGATAGTTCGGTATCGTCCTGCCGTGCTTGTTCGACGAGCCGCGAAGTATCGCGTGCGCGAGGGGGTTGCCGCTGCTGCGCACCTCCCAGTTCGAGTAGACGAAGGTGTGCGGATGCTGGGCGGCGGTGATGGAGTTCATCATGACCGACAGGTCGCCGCTCGTGGGGTTTTTCATGCCGACGGGCAGGTCGAGGCCGCTGGCCGTCAGCCTGTGCAGCTGGTTTTCGACCGATCTTGCACCGACGGCGACATAGCTTAGCATATCCGATAGGTAGTGGTGATTTTCCGGATACAGCATCTCGTCCGCGCAGGAAAAGCCCGTCTCGGCGAGCACCTTCATGTGCATCTTGCGTATGGCGATAAGGCCGCGCAGCATATCGGGGCGGCTGTTGGGGTCGGGCTGATGGAGCATGCCCTTGTAGCCGTCGCCTGTGGTGCGGGGCTTGTTGGTGTAAACGCGCGGGACGATGAGTATCCTGTCGGCGACCTTTTCCTGCACGGCGCGCAGGCGCGAGATGTAGTCGAGCACCGCGTCCTCGCGGTCGGCCGAGCAGGGGCCTATGACGAGCAGCAGCCTGTCGTCCTCGCCGGTGAATATTTTTCTGAGCGCCGAATCCGTCGTCTTTTTCCTCTCGGCGAGCTCCGGAGTTATGGGGTACATCTCCTTTACCGCCTGCGGCGTGGGCATTTTTCTCTTAAATTCCATGTTCATGGCTCGTTATCCTCTTTTTTTACGTCAAAGTATTTTCTGCGCTCGGTGGAAAGGCGCATCATTTCGCGTATGGTCTCCCTGTCGCCGGAGGCTATGCTGTTTCGCATGAGCTCGAACTTTTCGGAGAAAAGGTCCATCTGCCGCACGAGCTCGTCTCTGTTGAGCAGAAACAGCTCGCTCCACATCTCGTCGTTTATCTTCGCTATGCGCGTAAGGTCGCGGAACGAGTCGCCCGTATAGTCGACCAGGTGCTTTGAGTCCTTGCACACCATCAGCGACACCGCGATGCAGTGGGCAAGCTGCGACAGGAAGCCTATCATCTCGTCGTGCTTTTCCGGCGTGAGCTCGGCTATCATGCGAAAGCCCATTATCCTGCCGAGCTCGCGGCAGGCCCCGATAGCCCCGGGCGTATTTTTAGCCGTGGGCGTCACGATGTAGTTTGCGCCCTCGAAGATCTCCATGCGCGCGTTTTCAACGCCGCTGCACTCGCGTCCGGCCATAGGGTGCGCGCCGATGTATTCAAGGTCCGGGCGCAGCATGTCCTGTATCCTGTATATGATGCTGCACTTTACGCCCGTCACGTCCGTTATCAGCGCGCCCGGCTTTATATACTGCTGATAGTTTTCGAGCCACTCGACAAAGGCGTGGGGGTACATTGCAAATATCAGCAGGTCAAACTGCGCGATGTACCCGGGGTCGATATAAGCTCTGCCGCTTTTTATTATCCCCTCGCGCAGGGCGTAGTCTATCGTCTCCTGCCGCCGCGCGACGGCTCCGACCTCAAAGCCGTGCGCTGTCAGGCTCTCGGCGTAGCTTCCGCCCATCAGGCCGAGGCCGAGGATAAGTATTTTCGTGTTTTTATCAAGCTTCATATTCTGCCTCCAGACCGAGCGAGCCAAGCTCGGCGACGTATCCGGGATAGCTTTTGCGCACGACCTGCACGCCGTCTATGGTGCCGCCCGTCAGGCTGCAAAGCAGCGTGAGGGCCATGACTATGCGGTGATCGTTGTGCGCCGAAAGCTCGCGCGCGGGCGCCTTGAGCTCCCCCGGCCCTATGACAAGGCTGTTGTCGGAAAGCTCCGTTTCCACGCCGAAGGCGCTCAGCTCCCGCGCCATGACGGCGGCCCTGTCGCTCTCCTTTATGCGCAGCCTGCGCGTTCCGGTAAAGCATGCTCCATGTCCCTTGGCCGCCGCGAGCGCGAAGAGCACCGGCCCGAGGTCGGGACAGCCGGAGATATCGAGCACGGCGCCCGGCTCCCCGAGCCTTTCAAAATACTCAAGGCAGACCCTGTCGCCCTGAAGGCTGTCCGTCCGGAGCCCCGTCACTCTGACGCTGCCGCCGATGTGATTGAAGGCCTCGAGCGCCGCCGCGTTGGACCAGTCGCCCTCGACGCTTTTCTCGCACGCGGCATAGCTCTGTTCGCCTGGGATGAAAAACAGGTTTTTCTCCGGCTCGGACACTCTGACGCCGAACGAGCGCAGAACGGAGAGCGTCACGTCTATATACGCCCGGCTCTCGACCGGCGGCAGGACCCTTATCGTACTGCCGCCGCGCTTTTCCGGCAGCGCGAACAGCAGTCCCGTTACGAACTGACTGCTCACATCGCCGCGAAGGACATAGTCCCCCGCTCTGAGCTCGCCGCAAAGCTCGATGCCGCCGGCGTCCTTTTTTATCCCGACGCCCTTTTCGCCGAGGAGCTCCTCGTATATGCCGACGCCGCGCTCCAGCAGCCGCCCCGTGCCCTCGAAGCGCACCCTCGCGCCCGTGAGAGAGAGCGGTATCATAAATCTCAGCGTGCTCCCGCTTTCGCGGCAGCGGAACACCGCGCCCTCCGGCGTTTTGCCGCTCCGGCCGCGTACCGTCACGCTGTCGCCGCATTTTTCGTACTGTGCGCCGAGCGCTTCGATGCAGTCGAGCGTCGCGAGCATGTCCTCGCTCTCGGAAATGCCGTGTATCCTGCTCTCGCCGCCGGCGAGGGCGGCGCAGATGAGCATGCGGTGGGCGCAGCTCTTCGACGGCGGCGCCTTTACCTCGCCGCAGAGCCGCGAGGGCTGTATCTTAAGCTTCATTTTTCTCTCCGATATAGTCTGCAAGATAGTCGAGCGCCTCGTTATAGCCCTCCAGGCCATGGCCGCAGATGGTCTTCACCGCGACGGCGCGGATATAGCTTATCCGCCTGAAGGCCTCGCGCTCGGATACCTCCGAGATGTGTACCTCGACCGTCGGTATGCCGACGCCCTTTACCGCGTCCGCTATCGCGACCGAGGTGTGAGTATAGGCCGCGGGGTTGAAGACTATGCCGTCCACGCCCTCGAAGCAGGCCTTCTGTATCGCGTCGACGAGGTCACCCTCGTGGTTTGACTGGTAAAACTCGACCGTCACGCCCCTTTCGGCGGCGTGAGCGCTTATCATCGAAAGCAGGTCCTTATAGCTCCTTTTTCCGTATATCTCCGGCTCTCTTATGCCGAGAATGTTTATATTCGGTCCGTTCAAAACGAGAATTTTCATCTCATAAGCTCCTTTAATATCGCGTCGGCCTCCTCGGAGGGCGTCACGTTCGCGTCGATGCGCAGCTCGCACGCCGCGCGGTATATATCATAGCGCTCCGCGTATAGCCGCTCGAGCGCGTCTTTGCGCGAGGCAAGCGGCCTGTCGTCGGTCGCGATGAGCTTCTCCGGGCTCCTGTCGAGGAAGACGAGCACGCCGTTTCGCTTTAATGCGCGCACGTTTTCCGGGTCGAGCACCGCGCCGCCGCCGGTCGCGATGATCCTGCCGCCGGTAGCGGAAAGCTCGGCTATCGTCTCCTTTTCGATGCGCCGGAACTCCGCCTCGCCGTATTTGGCGAAGAATTCGGCTATCGGCATGCCTGTTCTTTTTACTATATATTCGTCCGTGTCGTCAAGCGCCCTGCCGGACCTTTCGGCGAGGATGCCGCCCACGGTCGTCTTACCGCAGGAGGGCATGCCGATGAGCACGATGCTCCGCTTGTCGTTTCTGACGCTTCTGAACGCTCTTTCGACAAGGCTCTCGTCGAGCGCCTTGTCCAGAAACACCGCCGAGGCGTACACCGCCTGCGCCGAGAGCATGTACAGGCCGCCCTCGGCCGGGATGCCCCTTTCCTGCGCGTCGAGCACGAGATTCGTGCGCAGGGGGTTATATATCGCGTCGAGCACGCCCTCGAGGCGCGGAAAATGCGAAATGTCGATGGGTCTGCCGTCCTGCCCGGGGAACATGCCAGCGGGCGTTGCGTTTATGATGATCTGCGCGTCAGAATGTTCGGAGACGGCCTGCTCATAGCTGATGCTGCCGCCCTTGCCGCTGCGCGAGACGCAGTGCACGCTCTGCGCGCCCATGTGCTCTGCCAGCGCGTATCCCGTTTTCGACGCGCCGCCCGTGCCGAGGATGAGCACCTTTTTTCCCTTCATGCCGATGCCCGCGTGTCTTGCCAGAGCCAGCATGCCGGCAAAGTCCGTATTGTCGCCGTAGAGCATGCCGTTTCTGTTTACGACGGTGTTCACGGCGCCTATGCGCCCTGCCGTGTCGGATATCCCGTCAAGATAGGGGATAACGTCCTGCTTATACGGTATCGTCACGTTTATGGCCTCAAACTCGCGTCTTGTCATGAACTCGCCGAGCTCCGAGGGGGCGAGCTCGTGCAGCTCGTATTCGTAATCGGCTATCTGCGCGTGTATCTCGCAGGAATAGCTGTGCGTCAGGTGCTCGCC
Source organism: bacterium (assembly GCA_963625685.1). Classification (GTDB taxonomy): domain Bacteria; phylum Bacillota; class Clostridia; order Oscillospirales; family Oscillospiraceae; genus F23-B02. Next base: position 54,482 of record CAVFTR010000006.1, on the reverse strand, counting down.
TATAAGTCCGTATTTCATCCCTCGCATACTCCTTTCGTCAGCACGTCCGTGCCGTAGCGCAGACTGAGCATATCGGCAAGGCACAGCGCCGCGACGCTGTCGAGCACCGGGCATATCCTGCGGATTATCGCCGGATCGTGCCGCCCGTGTATGCACAGGCGCGTGTCCTCGCCCTTTATGAAATCGACCGTGTCCTGCGGCCTCGATATCGAGGGCGTTGGCTTCACGGCGCAGCGGAAAACGATGGGCATGCCGTTTGTTATGCCGCCGTTTATGCCGCCGTTATTGTTCGTCGGCGTTGTCACGCCGCCGTTTTCCATCCTGAACGGGTCGTTGCACTCGCTGCCGCGCATGTCCGCCGCGGCAAAGCCCGCGCCGAACTCGATGCCCTTGACGCCGCCGAGCGAGAAGGCAGCGTGCGCTATCACGCTCTCGACGCTGTCAAACCACGGCTCGCCGACACCCGCCGGGACGCCGCAGATGAGCGTCTCCGTCACGCCGCCGACGCTGTCGGAGGCCTCTCGCGCCTCCAGTATGCGCCGCGCCATCTCCGCGCCGCGCTCATCGTCAAGGACGGGAAAGCTCTTTTTCGAAAGCGCCGCGATATCGCTTTTCATATCGCCCGCAGCGCGGTCGCGGACACCCGCGCATTTATATATGTGCGTTGCGAGGCTTATGCCTATGCCCTCGAGCGCCGGTATGAGCACGCCTCCGGCCGCGACGAGCGCAGCCGTGAGCCTGCCGGAAAAATGTCCGCCGCCGCGGTAGTCCTCGCAGCCGTGGTACTTGCGGTAGGCGGCATAGTCCGCGTGCGAGGGGCGGGCCTGCCCGTAGGCATAGTCGCCGCTGCGCGTGTTCTCGTTGGGAATGACGATGCACAGCGGAGTGCCGGTCGTTTTCCCCTTGAACGCGCCGCTTATTATCTCAAACTCATCCTTTTCCCGCCTGGGCGTATCCAGCGCCGAGGACGGGCGGCGGCGCTCAAGCTGACGGGCTATGAGGCTCCCGTCGACCGTAAGCCCCGGCGCGAGCCCGTCGATAACGCAGCCGACGGCCCGGCCGTGGCTTTCGCCGAATATCGTGAGGCATACGCTCTGACCGAATGTATTCTTCATCTTGCTTCCTCCAGGCGCGACAGTATCTCCCCGGCGCTCATGCGGCAGAGCCTGTGCGTTCCCGGCTCGTCGACGATGACGGCGTCTATGCCGTCCGCGCCCATTTTCTTATCGTGCTTTAAAAACGGCAGCAGCTCGGCGGAGGACTGCTCTATCACTGTCGGCGCGCCGTATTTTTCAAGCAGCGCCCTTATCCGCGCGCGGGAGGAGCCGCCGCTCATCGGCAGCATGCCGAGCGCGACGCACTCGCCGTGCAGGAGCCTGCCGTCGTTGAAGCTCTCGACCGCGTGGCCTATCGTGTGGCCGAAGTTGAGGACCTTCCTCGGCCCCGTTTCGTGCGGGTCGAGCTCGACGACGCGCTTTTTTATCATGAGCGCGCGGTAAATCATCTCCGGCAGGTCGGCCGTGAGGTCTGTGCTGCGCTCGATGAGCTCAAAGAGCTCCAGGTCGCTCGTCGCCGCCATTTTTATCGCCTCGCAGAGCCCGGCCATGAGCTGGCGGCGCGAAAGCGTCGACAGGAGCCCGGGGTCTATGATGACCTTTTTCGGCTGATAAAACGCGCCGACGATATTCTTTACGCCGCCGAAGTCGACGGCCGTTTTGCCGCCGATGGACGAGTCGACCTGCGACAGCAGCGTCGTCGGTATATTGTAAAAATCAACGCCGCGCATATAGCAGGAGGCGGCAAAGCCGCTCAGATCGCCCACCACTCCGCCGCCGACGGCGATAACGCAGTCGCCCCGCGTGAAGGAATTGTCCAGCATCGCCTTCAGAATACGCTGAAGCTCCTCAAAGCATTTGCTCTGCTCGCCCTGCGGCACGGTCACGGTAACGGCCTTATCACACTGCCCGGCAACGAGCGCGGCATAGCTCTCCGGCACGCCGCTGTCTGTCACGATGAGCGCGCGGCGCCCGAGCTCCAGAAGCTGACCGGCATTTTTTATCGCGCCGGGGTACAGCGCTATGTCATAATCCCATGTATCGGTCTTTACGGGGACGATCATAAGGCTTCACTCTCCGATCTCAAGATTTGAGTAATAGGTCCCGACGAGCTTGAGCTTTGCGCACACGGCCGACAGCTCGCGGAGCATATCCTGTCCGTTTTCGTTGTTTATGTTGCCCTCGGCCTCGATGTAGAAGAAGTAGCTCCACTGCAGGTCCTTCATCGGGCGCGAGCGGAGGTTGCGCATGTTGAAGCCGTGCGCGCCGATTATATTGAGCGTCTGCGCGAGGGCTCCGGCCTCGTTCTTTACGGTGAACACGAGGATAAAGTTCTCCTCGGCGCGGGCGGACATGTCCGCGGGGCGGTTGCGCGCGCGGGAGAGCGCGGCGAAGCGGGTGGTGTTCATCCTGCTGTCGTTTATCGCCCTGTCGATGAGCTTGAGCCCGAACACGGAGCTGGTCTCGTCCGAGGCTATCGCCGCGACGGACGCGTCGTTTTTCTCCTTGACGTACCTTGCGGCGAGCGCGGTATTTGAAAAGCTCTCCGTCTCAAAGCCGTGCGCGCGTATATACTCTCCGCACTGGTCGAGCGCCTGCGGATGGCTGATGACGGTGCGCACGCTGTCTATCGTCGCGTCCTGCGTGCCGAGCAGATTGTGCTCTATCGGCAGGTCGATGACCTGATTTATGAACAGCTCGCCCGAGAAGATGAGGTCCATGACCGTTCCGACCTCGCCGGCGGCGCTGTTTTCAAGCGGCAGCACCACGCAGTCGTACTCCCCTCGCTCGACCGCGCCGTAGGCGCTGCCGAAATCGGGAAACGAGGCGAGTTCGGCCTCGGGGAACATGCGCTTTGCCGCCATGTACGCGAACGCGCCCTCGACGCCGCAGTAGGTCACGCGCATGCCGCTCAGGAGCCTGGACTGATACTCGCAGGAGAGCTCTATCGTATTTTTCAGAAACTGCACATAGTATGCCTCGATATCCCTGCTTTCTATAAGCGCGCGGCCGCGCTCGATGAGCTCCTTTTCACGCGCTGGATCCTTTATCGACAGGCCGCTGCGCTTTTTATAGTCCGCGACGGCGGCGCAGGCCCGCATACGCCGCTCGAAAAGCAGGGCCATTTCTCTGTCGATACGGCTTATCTCGTTTCTGGAAGTTTCAAGTTCGTTCATGCTGATACCTCGGTTTTTTCAATAAAAATATGCGATCCCCCGCAGAGGGACCGCATTCAATGACAAATATTCTCCGCTCGGCGAGCGGCATTTATGCGTGCATTGTTACGTCCTCTGCCCGGCGGCGCTGCGCCAGCCGTAATAATAAAAAGCGCAGCACGAATAAAATCGTACTGCGTTAAAGGACATGGATGCACTGCGGACAGACTCAGACACGGACAGATCGTTCATAACCGCATTTCTACAGATCATTTCCGCGCCCCCGCTTTCCTTGATGATTTTAAATTATAACCACAGGGAGGCCCGTTGTCAATTGCCGCTTTTGAACAAATTTACCGCCGTTTGCGCCGAAGTTTTATGCAAAACAGGGTCAGCGCCGGCGCCCTCCGGCAGCCCGCCGGGCGTGATAAAATGCGCTCAGGCAAAGGCTGAAGCGCATACTTTCTGTATGTGCAAGGCCTTTAACGCCGTATGAGCGGATTTTAGCCGTCCGTGCGCATTTTAGCCGCCCGGATCAGCCCCAGAGAGCCGTGAGCATCGGTATGATCTGCTTCTTTCGGCTCATGACGCCGGGCAGGAAGAGCATGCTGTCGCGGGGCTCGGCGGAGAAGGCGCGGCGGATGGTCTCGTCGCTGCCGACGTAGAGGAGCTGGGTTCCCTCGAGAAGGACGTCGGTGAGCATGAGGATGACCATGTCGTAGCCGCGGTCGGCCTTCATGCTGCGCATCTCGCCGAGAAACTCATCGCGCCGGGCGAGCATGGCGGCGGAGTCGAGCGTGGTTATCTGTCCGACGCCGAGTATCTGCCCGGACAGGTGGAACTCCTTGAAGTCGGAGCGTATGAGCTCGGAGACGGGCTTAGAGTCGGCAGAGCCTGAGAACAGCTCCTTGCCCAGCGCCTCGAGCGAGACGTTTGCCATGCGCGCCATGCGCTCGGCAAGCGCGATATCGCGCTTTGTGCAGGTGGGCGATTTGAACATGACGGTGTCGGACAGTATCGCCGCCGCCATGAGCCCGGCCATCGCCGGCGAGGGCATGACGCCGTGCTCCTGATACATGCCGCAGATTATCGTCGTCGTGCTGCCGACGGGCTCGTTGCGCATGCGGATAGGCTGCGCGGTCTGTATATCGGCCAGGCGGTGGTGGTCGATGATCTCCAGTATCTCGGCCTGCTCAAGGCCGGCGACCGCCTGCGATTTTTCGTTGTGGTCGACCAGCACGACGCGCTTTCTGCGCGGACGCAGCAGGTGGTATCTCGACAGCGTGCCGACGACCTTTTCGTTCCCGTCGAGCACGGGATAGCAGCGGTAGCGGCTCTTGAGGACCTCCTCGCGCACGTCGTCTATGTAATCGTTCAGATGGAAGCATATCGTGTCGTCCGTGTGGCAGGGGCGCGAGATGGGTATGGCCTGATAGATGAGCTTTGCCACCCTCGCCGCGTCAAAGGGCGTGGATATTATGCAGGTTTTCCCCGCCTTTTCGAGCCACTGCTTTTTAGCCTCGGTCTGGCACAGGACGAGGCAGTTTACGCCGAGCTTCAGCGCACGCTCGACCATATCGGGCTGATCGCCGCACAGCACGATGCTGTCGGGATCGTTGAACAGAAGCGTTTCGCAGCTCTGCGGCAGAGCGATGGCGACGTTGCCGGCGATGCAGTCGAAAAGCTCCGCGTCCTCGTTGAGCACCCTGCCCTCGAGAACGCTCAGTATATTGCACAGCGGAACGTCGTCGATGTGCGGGTCGATGACCGTGCGCAGGCTGTACGAGGCGATATCGCCCGCCGAGAGCGTGCCGTAGAGCGTGCCGTCCTCCTTTATGACGGGGATGACGGATATCTTCTGCTCGCGCATCATGCTCCAGGCCCTGCTCATCGTGACCGAGGAGCTGAGCGCGGGCGGCGTGTCGAAGTCGAGGTCGCACACCTGCGTGCGCACGTCGTTTATAAGGCGCGGCGGCTCGAAGCCGAACTTGTCGAGCATGCGCTGCGTCTCGTCGCTCGTATGTCCAAGGCAGGCCGCCATATACTCCCTGTCGCCCAGCGCGTTGCGCAGCGCCGCGTAGCTCATCGCCGCGACGATGGAATCCGTATCGGGATTGCGGTGTCCCACCACAAAAACTTCGTTCATTTTTCTACCTCCCCGGAATGAGTGCCACACAATTATAGTATGCCATTTTGAAAAGTCAACAGAAAAAGCGGCATCTTAACAGATACCGCTTAAATTAATAACGCTTTTTGCCTATCCGAGCAGCGCCCTGAGCTCGTCGGCCTCGGCCTGCGTCAGAAACGCGCCGTCTCCCAGGTCGGCGTAGACCGCCTGGCCGTCAAGGTAAATAAGCAGCGTTCTGCCGTCGGGGAGAGACAGCGCATAGTCGGGCTCCGCTTCGGGCGCGCTGCCGTCCCGGTCCTCCGCCGGCGTGAGCAGCGCGAGGAGCTTTTCAGCCGACGCCTCGTCGAGCTCGCCGGAAGCGGAGAACGTCTCCTGCATGCCGCCGTCAACGCTCCAGGCCCCGCGGTCGTCGCTGTACGGCGCCGAGCCGCTGTTTGTGACCGTCTGCGCGTCGCGCAGCTCATTCTCGGACGTGTCGCTGCCGGGGCTGAGCATGCCGCTTTTCGCTCCGGCGAAGATGACCAGCGCTATGCAGGCGGCGGCGGAGAGGTATTTTATCCACACTATGCCGCTTTTCTTCCCCGGCTTTGCCGTGATGCCGCTCATTATCCTCTCGTGCAGTCCCTCTGGCAGAGGCTCCGGCTCGCGCAGCTGCCCGGATATCGCCGAGAAGGCCTCGTACACGCGGCGGCAGTCGGGGCAGGAGGCTATGTGCCCGCGCACGAGGGCTTGCTCTTCCTCGTCCAGCTCGCCGTCGAGAAGGCAGCTTATCATCTCTGTGCACTTATCGCAGTCTATCATGTTTTGCCGCCTCCTTTCGTATCCTTTGACGCGAGAGCTTCGGGAATGTTCCCGCTGCCGAGCAGAAATGCGCATAATTTTTTTCGCGCGCGGAAAATGCGGGATTTGACCGTGCCCTCCTCTATCGAGAGCGCGGCGCCTATCTCGGCATAGCTCATGCCGCCGAGCTCGCGCATGACGAGTATCTGCCGGTGATCGTCCCCCAGGAGCCTCAGCCCATCGGACAGCGACTGCATGCTCAGCTTTTTCATCAGCTGCTCCTCGGGACCAGCCGCGGGGTCGGGGATATCGAGCTGGACCTCGTCGTCGTCGAGCTCCACCGTCAGCGAGGTCTGCTGCCTGCGGCTCTTCGAGCGCAGGTGATCAAGACAGACGTTCGAGGCTATCCTGTAAAGCCACGAGGAAAACCTGCTGTCTCCCCTGAACGAGGGCAGGCTGCTGTAGGCCTTTATAAAGGTCTCCTGCGTCATGTCGGCCGCGTCCTCGCGGTTTGAGACCATGCGCAGCGCGATGGAGTAGACAGTGCTCTCGTATCGCAGCACGAGCTCCTCGAAGGCGTTCGCGTCGCCGCCCAGGACCCTTTCTATTATTTCTTTTTCGGAAATTTGGCTCATATCAGATCTCTCTTAATGCCGCTTATTATCCTCTCGAGCTCGTCGAGCGTTTCGACCTTCACGAGCTGCTGCTTGTAGTAGCCGGCGTACGCCACGCCCTTGAGATACCACGGTATCTGGTGCCGCGCCTCAAGGCAGGCAAGGCGCTCGCCGAAACATTCCGCGTACATTTTCGTGTGCCGCAGGGCAAGCTCCATGCGCTCGGCAAGAGGCGGCCTCTCGGGCGGCTCCCCGCCCTCTATGCAGGCGTTTGCCTCGCAAAACAGCCAGGGATCGCCGAACGCGCCGCGCCCTATCATCGCAAGCTCGCAGCCGGTGTAGCGCAGGATATGCTCCGCGTCAGCGCCGGAGAAGATATCTCCGTTTGCTATGACGGGTATCGTCACCGCTCTTTTCACGTCGCGGATAATGTCCCAGTCGGCGCGGCCGGAGTACAGCTGCGCCCTCGTTCTGCCGTGCACGGCTATCGCCGAGGCTCCCGCCTGCTGCATTAGCCGCGCAAACTCCACGGCGTTCACGCTGCCGCCGTCAAAGCCCTTGCGGAACTTCACCGTGACAGGCACGTCGACCGCCGAGACGACGGCCTGAACTATCCTTCCGGCAAGCTCGGGGTCGCGCATCAGCGCCGAGCCGTCGCCGCTTTTTACGATCTTGCCGACGGGACAGCCCATGTTTATATCCAGGATATCCGCGCCGGAGAGCTCTATCGCCATGGGCGCGGCCTCGGCCATGAACTCCGGCTCGTGTCCGAATATCTGCGCCGCGAAGGGTCGGCAGCCGGGGAGATCATACAGAAGGCTGCGCGTTTTCTTGTCGCCGTAGCACAGCGCCTTTGCGCTGACCATCTCCGTCGTCGTGAGCGCCGCACCGAGCTCGGAGCATATCGCGCGGAAGGCAAAATCCGTAACGCCGGCCATCGGCGCGAGCGTCACGCGGCCGCCCAGCTCTACATTTCCTATCTTTACCATATCAGGTCAAGTCCCACGGGGCAGTGGTCCGAGCCGAGCACCTCGGGCAGTATGTACGCGTCCCTTATATTCTCCCGCAGGCGCTCGGAGACGACGAAATAGTCGATGCGCCAGCCGACGTTGCGCGATCTTGCCGCGGCGCGGTAGCTCCACCATGAGTACGCGTCGCGCTTATCGGGGTAGAGCGTGCGGAAGCTGTCTATAAAGCCGGCGTCGAGAAGCTCGGTGAACTTGCCGCGCTCGGCGTCCGAGAAGCCGGGGTTAAAATGGTTCGTGTCGGGGTTTTTGAGGTCTATCTCCTCGTGCGCGACGTTCATATCGCCGCAGACTATTACGGGCTTTTGCTTGTCAAGCTGCACAAGGTACGCGCGCAGGTCGTCCTCCCAGCTCATGCGGTAGTCAAGGCGCTTCAGCGAGTCCTGCGAATTGGGCGTATACACGCACACGAGGCAGAACTCATCGTATTCGAGCGTCACCGCCCTGCCCTCGGTCTCGTGACCGGGGATGTTGCGCCTTACGCTCAGGGGCGTGCGCCTTGTGAATATCGCGGTGCCCGAGTAGCCCTTTTTCTCGGCGTAGCTCCAGTAGCTCTCGTAGCCGGGCAGGTCGAGCTCTATCTGCCCCTCCTGTAATTTTGTCTCCTGAAGGCAGAAAAAGTCGGCGTCGAGCGCAAGGAATATGTCCTCGAAGCCCTTTTTCACAACGGCGCGCAGGCCGTTTACGTTCCAGCTTATGAATCTCATGGCTTTATCCCCCTCGCGTCGGAAAGCGCGGCGTTTCGCAGCCGCGGCGTCTCGCCGTCGGCTCCGCATTTCGTCCTGTCCGTTTTTACTGCGGCAAGGCGGTTTATCTTAACGCCCATCTCGCGGAATTTGCACTCGTAGTCGGTCATGACTCCGCCCTCGCCGCCGGCGTGCAGATCGTTTGTCAGCTCCCGCACGTCCCAGCCCTCGGCCCTTATCTGCCCGAGCGACCACTCGAACAGCGGCAGATTGTCCGTCTTGAAGCACAGCTCGCCGCCGAGGGGCAGGATATCGGCGTATATGCGCAGAAAATTCGGAGAGGTGAGCCGGTGCTTCGCGTCGCGGCTCTTCGGCCACGGGTCGCAGAAGTTTATGAAAATGCGCCCGATCTCGCCGGGCGCGAACAGCTCGCGCAGGCGCATCGCGTCCATGGATATAAAGCGCAGGTTTTCCGTTTTCGCCTCGCAGGCGCGCTCCATGGCTATGACCAGCGCGTCCTCGACCTTCTCCAGCGCCAGAAGCTCCGCTCCGGGATTCTCCTGCGCCGTGCCGACGGTGAAGCGGCCCTTGCCGCAGCCGATCTCGAGCCACAGCGCCTTATCCGGGAACTGCTCGCTCCAGTGTCCGCGAAGCGCCTCCGGCTGCATTATCCGGACCGCGGCGCATTTTTCCATGCGCGGCTGCAGGTTCGGTTTCTTTCTCATCCGCATGCTTTTCACTCTCCGTATATTTATCCGTACCTTAAAAAATAACATAATCGGCGCGAAACATCAATCATAAAAAGCTGTATTTTTAGCAGAATTTTGGTCAAATACCGACATATAACCACTTGAAATGGCCAAATGGTTGTGATATAATTCATTAATCAAATTATTAACACCCTCTGTTATCTAAGGAGAACCCGATATATGAAGCGAGTAAAAGTATCCAATAATGTCATCCGCCGCCTCCCTCGCTATCTGCGAAAGCTCGATGAGCTCACCGAGGCCGGCGTCAGCCGTATATCCTCCGGCGAGCTGGGCCGCCAGCTCGGCCTGACTCCCTCCCAGATCCGTCAGGACTTCAGCTGCTTCGGCGAGTTCGGCCAGCAGGGCTACGGCTATAAGGTAACGGCGCTCCGTGCGGAGATCGCCTCCATCCTCGGCATGGACAGGGGCTACAGCGCCATCCTCATCGGCGTCGGCAACCTCGGCCAGGCGCTTCTGTGCAACTTCTCGTTCAAGACCTGGGGCTTCGACCTCACTGCGGCCTTCGACGTAAAGCCGCAGCTTATAGGCACCGACTACGAGGGCGTGAAGATACACGACATGGCCACCCTGCCGCAGTACCTTGCGGAAAACAAGGTCGACGCGGCCGTGCTGTGCGTGCCCAAGGCCCACGCGATAGCGACGACCGAGCTTCTGACCGCGCACGGCGTCAACGCCATCTGGAACTTCACGAATATCGAGCTCACCTCTCCCGAGAGCAGCACCATCGTCGAGAATATCCATTTCTCCGACTCGCTGCTGTCCCTGAGCTACTACATCTCCGAGGATAACGACGAGAAGGCCGCCAGAGCCGCAAGACTGAACAAGTAATTCAAAGCAATTTTAAAGGCGGGCAAATGCCCGCCTTTTTCATTTGGAGGAAGCGTTATGTCAGACACGATAGCTGCCGTCGCCACCGGCACACAGGTCTGCGCGATAGGCGTCGTGCGTCTGTCCGGAGACCTGGCCATAGACATCGCCGGCAGGCTCTTTGCCCCCGTGTCCGGCGCGGGGATGCACGAGCGCCCCGACCGTCAGCTCTGCTACGGCAGGCTTTACGACGCCGAGGGCAGGCTTCTCGATATCTGCCTGTGCACAGTCAGCCGCGCGCCGAACAGCTACACGGGCGAGGACACGGCCGAGTTTCAGTGCCACGGCTCGCCGGTCGTGCTGCGCGCCGTGCTCGAGGCCGCCTTTTCCCTCGGAGCGAGGCAGGCTCTGCCGGGCGAGTTCACCAAAAGGGCCTTCCTCAACGGCCGCATGGACCTCTCGGGCGCCGAGGCCGTCGCGGACATCATAGACGCGGAGACGGCCGAGGCCGCGCGCAACGCGGCAGGGCAGCTCGGCGGCGCGATATCGCGGCGCATAGACGATATATACTCGGTGCTGACCGACATAAGCTCGCACTATCACGCGGTGCTCGACTATCCCGACGAGGATATCGAGCCCTTCACGCTCTCCCGCTACGGGGAGGATATCGCCCGCTGCACCTGCGAGCTCGAGAGGCTGAGGGCGAGCTACGACAGCGGAAGGCTCCTGCGCTCGGGCGTTCCCGCGGCGATCGTCGGCCGCCCCAACGCGGGAAAAAGCTCGCTTTTAAACGCCGTTCTGGGCTACGAGCGCGCCATCGTGACCGATATCCCCGGCACGACGCGCGACACGATAGAGGAAAAGCTGCGCCTGGGCGGCGTGCTCCTGCGCCTGACCGACACGGCCGGCATACGCGAGACGAGCGACGAGATAGAGCGTCTGGGCGTTTCCCGCTCGCGCCGGGCCATGCAGGAGGCAGAGCTCGTCCTCGCGGTCGTCGACGGCAGCGGCGAGCTCGGCGCCGAGGACGCGCAGCTCATAAAATGCGCCGAGAGCGCGCCGCACGGCATCGTCGTGCTGTCAAAGAGCGACCTCGGCCTCAGCGTCCGCCTGCCGGAGACGACGCTCCCCGTCGTGGAGGTAAGCTCCCTTACCGGCGAGGGCCTGGACGAGCTCGGCGAAGCGATACGGCGGCTCTTCCCCATGCCCGCCGCCCCGGCCGGCGAGATACTCACAAACGCGCGGCAGCTCGACGCCGTTTCGCGCGCGCTCGAATCCCTGCGCGCGGCCGGAGACGCGATGGCGCTCGGCTGCACGCCGGATATAGTCCTGACCGAAACGGAGACCGCCATGTCCGCCCTGGGCGAGCTCAGCGGCCGCACCGTGCGCGAGGAGGTCACGGACCGCATATTCGAGCGCTTCTGCGTAGGAAAATGAAAAAAGCTCCCCTCACGGGGAGCTTTTTCGTTTATTCGTCACTTGTCCAGTGCGAGGCTCATGAGCGCCTGCTTTATGCGGAATATCTGCGTGGCCTGGGCGACGTTGAAATCGTCGAGCTGCTTATTGAGCTTATCTATCGCCGCAAGCTGGCTCTGTGAAAGGCCGAGCGCGCCGCCGGAGGCCTGCGCGCCGCGGCTGACGACTATGCCCTCGGCCTCGAGCTTCGCCCTTTTTATGATCTCCGCGGCCTCGTCCTCGGCCTGCTTCATGATGCCCGCCGCCTGCTCCTGAGCGCCGATGACGAGCTCCGCCACGCGCGACTTTGAAAGGCCAACGTCGTCAAGCTGCCGCCTGAGCTCCGTATTTTCCTCTATCAGCTGCGCAAACGCCGCCCTTATCTCCTCCATCTTCGCGTCGACCTTGTTGGCGTTGTAATATTTCTGCTTTGCTATATCAAAGCGTATCCCGTCAAAAAACTCCATTGTAACTGCCATATTTCGTCCTCCATACGATGCGTACATGATAAATATATCGCACCCGCGCGAAAATTTCAACGGGCTTTTCCTCTTTTTTGCCGCCGATTTTTTATTAATTAAATATCAATGGTTGCATTAAAATAAAAATGTTATATACTAAGGATATAATTAACATACGCTTAACGTATGCACCCGGAGGCTGCCATGACCGACAGAAAGCTTAATCTGACCATGCTGTGCGATTACTACGAGCTCACGATGGGCAACGGATATTTCGACCACGGCATGAGCGATAAAATAACATATTTCGACGTCTTTTACCGTCAGAATCCCGACAACGGCGGCTTTGCCATAGCCGCGGGTCTCGAGCAGGTGGTCGAATATATCCAGGACCTGCATTTCGACGAGGAGGATATCGAGTATCTGCGCGGCAGGAATATGTTCTCCGAGCAGTTTCTCGAATACCTGCGCGATTTCAAGTTCGAGGGCGATATCTGGGCCGTGCCGGAGGGCACGCCCGTGTTCCCGCGCGAGCCGCTCATGACCGTGCGCGCACCGGCGATACAGGCTCAGCTCATCGAGACCTATGTGCTGCTGGCCATAAACCACCAGAGCCTCATCGCGACCAAGGCAAACAGGGTCTGCCGCGCCGCCGAGGGCAGGGTCGTGCTCGAGTTCGGCTCGCGCCGCGCTCAGGGCATAGACGGCGCCGTCACCGGCGCGAGGGCGGCATATATCGGCGGCTGCCAGGGCACGGCCTGCGCTCTTTCCGATATGCGCTACGGCGTTCCCGCCGGCGGCACGATGGCGCACTCCTGGGTGCAGATGTTCGACTCCGAGTACGCGGCCTTCAAGGCCTACTGCGAGACCTATCCGACAAACGCGATACTGCTCGTTGACACCTACAACTCGCTCAAAAGCGGCGTTCCCAACGCCATCCGCGCCTTCAACGAGGTCTTGAGGCCCCTCGGCATAACAAAATGCGGCATCCGCTTCGACTCGGGCGATATGGCCTACCTCACGCGAAAGGCGCGCGAAATGCTCGACGAGGCCGGCTGGCCCGAGTGCAGGATCACCGTGTCAAACTCCCTCGACGAGCGCCTTATAACCGATCTGCTGCTCCAGGGCGCGAGGATCGACTCCTTCGGCGTGGGCGAGCGCCTGATAACGGCGAAGTCCGATCCCGTGTTCGGCGGCGTATACAAGCTGTGCGCCGTTGAGGACGATAACGGCGGGATCATACCCAAGATAAAGATCAGCGAAAACGTCGGCAAGATCACAAACCCCGGTTTCAAGAAGGTCTACCGCTTCTTCGACCGCGAAAACGGCATGGCCGGGGCCGACTATATCTGCATGCACGACGAAACGGTCGACGACACGAAGCCGCTTGAGATCTGCGACCCCGAGGCGCGCTGGAAGCGCAAGACGATGGAGAACTTCCGCGCGCAGGAGCTGCTCGTCCCCATATTCAAAAACGGCGAGCTCGTGTACGAGCTCCCGGCGCTCGACGAGATACGCCGCCGCTGCGCATACGAGGTATCCACGCTCTGGCCGGAGGTCAAGCGCTTTGACTTCCCGCATCAGTACTACGTCGACCTGTCCGAAAGGCTCATGGCGCTCAAGGACAGGATGCTCGAGGCCGGGAGGTAATGGCCATGGATCCCACAAAGCGCCGCGAGCACATCATGCTCGCGCTCAAGGCCGCGCAGCGTCCGGTGAGCGCAACGAAGCTGTCAAGGGAGCTGGGCGTCAGCCGTCAGATAATCGTCGGCGACGTCGCGCTGCTGCGCGCCTCCGGCGAGAGGATACTCGCCACCCCGCGCGGCTACGTCATGGACAGCGCCCCCGGCGGCGAGGTTTTCACCGTCGCCTGCGTACACGATCTCGACGGCATGGAGCAGGAGCTCAACATAATGGTCGACAACGGCTGCACGGTCCTGAACGTAACGGTCGAGCATCCGCTGTACGGCCAGCTCACGGGGCCTCTGCACCTGTCCAGCCGCTACGACGTCTCGCAGTTTGTCGCCGCCTGCCGCGAGCAGGGCGCAAGCCCCCTGAGCGCCCTCACGGGAGGCGTACACCTGCACGCGCTCTCCTGCCCCGACTCCGAATGCTTCGAGCGCACAAGGGCCGCCCTCGGCGAGGCCGGCTTCCTGTATACACAAAAGCAGTAATTGTCAGTTGACAAATCATTCAATCAGCGTTAAAGTAGACCATACAGGTGTCATGACACAGTTTGGTCTACTTTTTTATTGAATGGGGTAATCGCTTATGTCCAGGCTAAAGGCATTTTTCAAACGCAAGGATATCGAGGTCAGCATGAAGCGCTACGGCATCGACGCGCTCGGCGCGATGGCGCAGGGACTTTTCTGCACCCTGCTCGTCGGCACGATACTTGACACGCTCGGCACGCAGCTGGGCATATCCTTTCTCGCCGCTCAGCTTATAAATATCGGCGACACGGGCTACACGATAGGCAAATTTGCCTCGGCGATGGTCGGACCCGCGATGGCGGTGGCCATAGGCTACGCGCTGCACGCTCCGGCGATGGTGCTGTTTTCACTGATACCTGTCGGCTACGCGACAAATGTAATGGGCGGCGCGGGCGGCCCGCTGGCCGTCTACGTCGTTGCGATAATCGCGGCCGAGTTCGGCAAAATGGTATCGAAGGAGACGAAGATAGACATTCTTGTGACCCCCATCGTCACGATACTCATCGGCGTGGGCGCCGCGTATTTCATAGCCGCTCCCATCGGCAGGGGCGCGATGGCCGTCGGAACGCTCATTAAATGGGCGACGACGCAGCAGCCCTTCGTCATGGGCGTGCTCGTCTCGGTCATCGTCGGCATCGCGCTGACGCTGCCGATATCCTCGGCCGCCATCTGCGCGGCGCTGAGCCTCACCGGGCTTGCCGGAGGCGCGGCGCTCGCGGGCTGCTGCGCGAACATGGTCGGCTTCGCGGTCGTTTCGTTCAGGGAAAACGGCTGGGGCGGCATAGTCTCGCAGGGGCTGGGCACCTCGATGCTGCAGATGGGCAACATCGTGCGCAACCCGAGGATATGGATACCCGCCATTGCCGCCAGCGCCATTACCGGGCCTCTGGCGACCTGCGTGTTCAAGCTCGAGATGAACGGCGCGGCGGTGTCCTCCGGCATGGGCACCTGCGGCCTCGTCGGCCCCATCGGCGTGTGGACCGGCTGGTCGAGCCCCTCGGCAGAGGCGCTCAGGGACGGCGCGCAGGCCATAGTCCCCACCGCCGGAGACTGGCTCGGCCTTGCGCTCATAGCCATCGTCCTGCCGGCTGTACTCGCGTGGCTGTTCGGCATAGTCTGCCGCCGGCTCGGCTGGATAAAGGACGGCGATATGAAATTGAATTGAGCGGAAAAACGCCCCGAAGGCCAAAAGGCTTTCGGGGCTTCATCATTTATTCGACTGTCTCTATCTCGTCGCCGGTCTTTATCGCGCCGGATCCGAGCACTCTTACGAAAATGCCCTCGCGCGGCATGACGCAGTCTCCCGCGGCCTTGCGTATGGCGCAGTCGTTGTGGCACTCCTTGCCTATCTGCGTGACCTCGCACAGTGCCTTTCCTATGCGCAGGCGCGTGCCCACCGGCAGCGTGTGCACCGCCATGCCCTCGACGAGGAGGTTCTCGGCAAACGCGCCGTGCTGGAGCTCAAAGCTCAGCCTCTCCTGTAATTTCCGCACGCTGTCGACCGACAGCAGGCTCACCTGCCTGTGCCAGCTTCCCGCGTGGGCATCGCCCTCGATGCCCCAGTCCTTTTTCAAAAACGCCTCGGGGATCTCGTGCTTCTGCACGCCCCTGACGTCGCTTATGCAGATCGCGGCTATCTTCGCCATTTTTCAGCCTCCTATGCGGTACATGCTTCGTTTTGCCTCGCTGCGCTCGGCAGCGGAAAGCGCGCCGTGCTTTTCCGGCTTGTGCGACACGGCCCTGAGTATCGCGTCCCTGAGCTCCTGTCCGTGCAGACCGCGCACCGGTATCTCCTCTGCCGAGTGCAGGCAGGGCTTCAGGCAGCCGTCGGCGGTAAGGCGCAGACGGTTGCACTCGGCGCAGAAGTGATCGCTCAGCGGGCTTATGAGCCCGACCTCGCCCATAGCGCCGGGCAGCCTGTACAGCCGCGCGACGCTGTGCCTTTCGCTCCGCACCGGCTCGAGCTGCGGCAGGCGCTCCAGAACGGCGCCGGCGGGCAGATAGGCGCTCTGGTCAAACTCGCCTCCCGTGTCGCCTATCGGCATGAGCTCTATAAAGCGAAGCTGCACGGGATATCTGAGCGTCAGCTCCGCCAGAGGCGCTATCTCGTCGTCGTTAAAGCCGCCTATGAGCACCGTATTGAGCTTTACGGGGCTCATTCCGGCCTCCAGCGCCGCGTGTATGCCGTCAAGAGCGTCATTGAGTCTTCCGCCGCGCGTTATTTTTTCGTATTTTGCGGCGTCGAGCGTGTCGAGGCTTATGTTTATCCTGTGTATGCCCGCGTCGAAAAGCTTCCGCGCCACCGGAGCGAGCAGCGTCGCGTTGCTCGTCAGGCTCATATCCTCGATGCCGGGTATCGTTCCGAGCTCGCGCACGAGCGGCAGGATATCGCCTCTGACCAGCGGCTCGCCGCCCGTTATGCGCAGCTTTTTCATGCCGAGGCCGGCCGCCTCGCGCGCTGTCTCGATAAGCTCGTCCGCGCTCATGGCCGTGCGGCAGGGACATTCCTTCATCCCGTCCGGCGGCATGCAGTAGGTGCAGCGCAGGTTGCAGGCATCGGTCACCGACATGCGCAGATATTCGATTTTTCTGCCGTATCCGTCGATCATTTTTTATTCGCAGAACGCTCCGTGCGCCTGTCTGAACTGTCTTATCCGCTCGTCGAGAATGTGTCCGTCCTTTATGACGGTCGCCTTTCTGAGCGATTCGGGGTAGTCCTCGAAGTCCTTTTCGATGATGGTGTCGATATAATTCGATATGCCCTCGCTGAGCACCTTCGTCACGGTTATGGGGTACATTGCCGGGGTGTTGTCCACCGCGTAGTGGATAACGCCGTCGACGGTGTACACGGGCTCGTCTATCGTCGTCGGGTGCGAGGTCTCTATCTCAAGATACGGATCGCAGCTGACGTCGATGATCAGCGTGCCGGGCTTCATTTTTTTGAGATCTTCCTTATATATTATCCTGTCTGTGCGGGAGGTATCCCACATGACGCAGTTTATGAGCACGTCGTAATCGAACATGTTCCTGCGGAACAGCCCCTCGAGCCTGTGCCCGTATACGTCGACCTTCGCGCCGAGGCCGTGCAGGATGCGCATCGCGCCCTTTGCCGTCTGTCCGTTGCCGAGGATGGCGACGCGCGTGTCGTAGGGCATCTTGCCGCAGTAGCGGAAGGCCTGCATGACGGCGGCCTCGCCGGCTACCTCGCGGTTGCGGTAGAAGATATAGCGGCCGTGCTCGAATATCTCCTCCCAGGCGAGGACGGTGTGCCTTTTGCGTATCATGTCGCCGGTGAAGTCGATATTCTGCACCGTGTGCGCCCAGCCGAACATGAGCTTGCTGTCCGTTATCTCGTCGAGATAGTCCGCGTCGCCGAGCTTTACGTCGGTTATGATATCGCAGGCGAGCGCCTCCTCGCGGGAGACGATGTGGCAGCCGTGCGCGGCGTACTCCTCGTCCGCGACGCCCACCGCCAGGCCGTAGCCCTTTTCAAAATACAGCCTGTCGGTGTTCTTTATCCTGTCCATGTGCTCGGGCAGAAGGGCGCGGCGGCCCTCCCCGTTCTTGTGGCTTATGAGAAATCCTATCGTTTTCATTCTGCTTCTCCTGTATCAGTATTTGTCCAGTCCGTTCTGCCTGGCCTTGAGCGCGAGCTTGTCGCGGAAAAATGCCTTGAACTCCTCGGAGTGCTCGGCGACCTTGTGCAGGTCCTGGTGTATGTTTATCTCTATGATCTTGAAGCCGTCGTCGGTGATGGCGATATCAAAGCCGAGATACTCGAGCTCCGGCATGAAGCGGCAGATATCCGTTATGCCCTTTTTCATGAGCTCCCAGTTGGGGACAGTCCCCTCTATCCTCACCCCCGTGTCCGGATGCACGGGGCAGGGCGTGAACTTATGGTCGATGATCTTCTCGGCGCAGTAATAGCGCCCCGTGGGGATATCTATCTTCGCGCAGATGCCGCCGTAGCCGACGTTGTCGGTAAAGCCGGTCGAGGACGAGCCTATGCGCATATACGTCTGCATGATCCTCGGCTCGTAGGCCGACTGGTTGACGACCGCGACGCGGATGGTGTTTACGGAGTTTGGATATATCTTCTTGAGCTCACGGTGCATGAAAAGATACTCCGTTATGACGTAAATGGACCTAAAGCCCTCTATCATCTGCCGTATCCCGTCCTCGGTCATTTCCTTTCCGTTTATCAGATACCTGCCCTCGGCGTACTCCATGCGGTAAAAGCCGTCGCCGTGCGTCCCGGACGAGGGCTTGAGCGCGAGGAGCTTTTCCTGCCGCAGCAGGGCGAAGATGCCGTCGAAGGAGGCGTCGAAGCCCTCGGGGATATCCTGAAGCGCCTTGATGCAGGTCTCGCCCTGCATTTTTATTATGTCGTAGTAGTATTTTGCAAGATACTGCTTATACGGCTCGAAGACGTAGCGCGTCGTGGTCTTGTCGTTTATCCATATCTGATAGCCGTTGTTTATGCGGTTGAGCCAGTGGTACTGATAGTCGGACAGGAAGTCCTTATAATTATCCTTCGTCAGCCCGTACTGCCTTATCCTGTACGACAGGAAGCCGCGCTTATAGCACCAGAGCTTCTGCGAAAGCGTCGTGCCCCTGTTGTGCAGCAGATCGTCCCGCACCGAGCTCATCCAGAGCCTCTGCATATACGGCCTCATGCCCGGACGGCAGAAGCGCCGCACGAAGCGCTTGAAGCGCTTGTCCCTGAACGCCGCCCACCATTTTTCGGGCGTGACGACAACCTTCTCGCGCTTTTCGGCAAGCCTTGCCATGAGATAGTCGTTGAGCCTGTCGCTGTGCGCGATGACCGGCAGATCGGGGTTCGTGTCGATGGAATCTATGACAAAGCCGTCGTCGGTGAAGATGATGCTGACGGTGAAGTATTCTATCTCGCTTATATAGCCGGCGATGCTCTTCACTGTTTCGAGTATCTCGTCCCAGTGCGGGAGCCCTCTGCCGTCGAGCTCTCCCCCGTCCGACACGGCGCGGCAGCGGACGGTCTCGCCGTCAAGGTCGGTATAGTAATGGTCGAGTATAGTCGTTTCCCTGAGCTTTTCGTTCGAGACGTATATCCTGAGTATGCCGGGCGAGGTCTCGTTCAGCTTGTACGGCTCTGCGATGACATAGCCGTATTTTAAGGTCGAGATGAGCTCGTACAGGCTGCTTTTGTCGTAATATGCGCGCTTGCAGGGGTTTTTCTCGAAGCCCTCGGGCAGCTCGTCGGGATACTCGCCTGCAAGCAGCTGCGCGTCGTAGACGTTCCCGTATATATTCATCCTCGTCCTGCACACCTCGTCGCCGCACAGCTCGTAGCGGTCCTCGCCGGTGCGCTTTATTATGTATCCGCAGCGGTTTGCCGAGGGGCGGTCGGGGCGTATGACGAGCTCACCCCTCTCATCGAGCAGCCTTATGAAGTCGTCGTAGCTCTCGCCGCAGGCCCGCCCGACCGTGTCTATGGGTAGGAACACCTTTCTCTCCTCGCGCTCTATGATGTTGAAGTACAGTACCGGCAGATGCTCGCGGTGCTTTATGAGCACCCTGTTTTCCGTAACGAGATCGCCCACCCATTTAGTGAAGCTGTTGTTGAAGGGCTTGAGGTACATGTAGTCGATATCGCTTATATATTTGCTCTCCGGCACGTTTTTCAGGTCGTACTTTGCGATGCTGTCGGACAGATAGCCGCGCGCATGCGCCCATTTCTTGTCCGCCGCGGACACGCCGTTATCCGTTTTCAGATCGCGGCGCACCTTTTTATAGTACGAGTTGGCCAGGCGTCTTGAATAGCCCTTTTTGAGCCAGGGGCGGATAAACAGCTCACGCTTGACCCTGTTGATTATACCCATTTGCTGCTCTCTTTCCTGCGGCGCTCAGCGTACCGCATAGTTACCCATAATAATAACTTTATTATTATAGTACATATTCCGCCCCAATTCAAGCCGTAGCCCCTAAAATTATCAAGTTACATAGCCCCTAAAATTATCAAGTTGCGTAAAATTCCGATATATAGTATAATAAAATGATTTTCAATATCCTCAAGCTATCGGAGTTTTTATCATGAAGGCCTCAAAGCTCATAAAAAGCGCCGCTCTGCTGTTTCGCGGCTTCACCTTCGCGACGGCCGGCGAGTGGCTCTATCTTGACGGCATAAAAAAATACAAGCGCAGAAACAACATCGGCATGAGCGACAAGGAGATATTCTCGCTTATGCCGTTTGACTCGAAGTTCGATAAGCTCTTCGGCGACCTGCTGTCCATGGCCTACGCGCTCGACAGGCACGCGGAGCTTTTGCCCGAGCAGTATTACAGCCTTCTGACCCGCGACGGAGAGCAGCTCATCCTGCCGCTCAGGCCCGGCCTCAGGCAGAGCATGGACGGCGTCGTCGCGCTCATCCGCGAAAAGGGTAGCGTGCTCGTGCGGCCGGCCTCGAACTCGGTGAAGACCGTCGAGAGTGTCTGCCGCTTTGACGGAGAGAGCTTTTTCCTCGGCGAAAGAGAGCTCGGCGAGGCCGAGCTGCGCGGGCTGCTTCAAAGGCTCCCCGCCGGCACTATCGTAACGGAGCTCACCGTCTCCGGCTTTGCCCCGACGCTGCATCTTGCGTTTTTAAACCGCGGCGACGGGCCGGAGCTTCTCTTTTCCGTGCTCACCGGCAGGCAGGAGGGCGTGCCGGACAACTGGTATACGCGCAATCGCGAGCTGTCGGCCGTCGATGAAGACGGCGTGTACGACGGCGGCAGGATAGAGGGCTTTCCGGATATCGAAAGGACGCTGCGCGGCATCGCGGCGGAGTTCGGCGAGCTTGAGTACATGAACTTCGCCCTGCGCCTTACCGAAGGCGGCTTCAAGATACTGCGCGTCGACACCGGCGCGGATCTGACATATCTTGAGCACTTTAACGACAGGACCGCCGCGTTTATCCGCGAAAAGCGCGCGGAAAAGCCCCGCTTCGTCGGCTTCAGGCGGGCTCTTACCATCATAGACCGCTATTTCTGGAGCTTCCGCGCCAAGCGGCACGGCTTCATGGACTACATGTACCGCGGCTGGAAGAGGGCGCTGCGCGAGGATGCCCGCGATAAATACACCACGGCAGAGGAGAAAAAGTGGGCTCACGAGCGCGGCTTTTTGTCCTACCACATAAAGCAGTACGGCCTGACGGAGGAAAACTGGCGGGACTGCCTGTCCGACCGCGACTACAAGTGGCTGCGGCCCATCAACAACGAGTACCGCAAGCTTCTGTGGGACAAGGTCACGCTGCGCTACTGTCTGGATAAATACAGGCAGTACCTCCCCGAATACTACTATCACATAGTCCCGCGCGGCGGAGAAATGACGCTTCTTAAAATGCCCGACTGCCCTGAGCGCTTCCCGCGCAGTCATGAGGGAGTGCTCATGCTGCTGCGCGAAAAGGGGCTTCTCGCCATGAAGCCCACCGTCGGCTCGCACGGCACGGGCTTTTACAGGCTCGCCTTCGACGGGAGAGAGTACAGCGTAAACGGCGAGGCGAGGACCGGGGACGAAATGCTCGCCTTCCTCTCCGCTCTGGACGATTACTATAACATCTCCGAGTACATCGTCATGCACAAGGACCTTTGCAGGATATACAGCGAGGTCGCCTGCACGGTGCGCATAATGGTCATAAACCGGCACGGCCTCGACCCCGTTATCGAGAACGCCTACTTCCGCATCGGCACGAAGAGCACCGGCTTTACCGACAATATCGGCTCCGGCGGCGTTTTCGCCTACGTCGACGAGAAAACGGGCTTTTTCCACGACGCGGAGATCATAAGAGAGCACATCATCACCCCCTGCCCCCTGCATCCGGACACCGGCGTGAGGATAGAGGGCTTCCTGCCGCACTGGGACGAGGTGCTGTCGGTCATACCGGAGATATGCCGCTACATATCTCCGCTTGAATACCTCGGCTTCGACGTCGTTCTGACCGACGCGGGCTTCAAGATCCTCGAGATAAACACCCACCAGGATCTGCACCGCTACCCGACCTATAACGAGAATGTTCACGCCTATTTCATGCATAAGCTTGAGCTCAAGAGAGCGGGCAAAAAGCTGTGTTAACAAATTTGTGGTGACAAAGCCCGCGTTTGCGCGTATAATTAGTCGATTTTACGCTCGTGCCGCACAGGGCACAAAAGGAGTAATATGAGAATAGCTGTTATTTTGCTGCGCTGGGTGATGAACTTCATCTACTTTTTCCTGAAGCTCTGCCCGACCGACAAAAACAAGGTACTGTTCCTCAGCCGCCAGTCGAACACCGTGACGGAGGATATCGAATTTCTCAGCCGCCGCCTGAGCGAGCTCAGGCCGGAGACGCATGTGATCATCATAACAAAGCGCGCCGACAAGGGGCTTGTGAGCATGCTCGGCTACGCCCTCGTCACGCTGCGCAGCATGTACCATCTCGCGACCGCCTCGGTGTGCGTGCTCGACTCCTACTGGCCGGCGGTATCGGTGCTGCACCATAAAAAGCAGCTGGCCGTCATCCAGATGTGGCACGCCATGGGCAAGATAAAAAAATCCGGCTACCAGTCGCTCGGCAAAAAATTCGGACGCAGCGACATGCTCGCGCGCGAGATGCGCATGCACCGCAACTACGACGTCGTCATCGCCGGCGGCCGCGCCTTCAACCCCTTCTACTGCGCCTCCTTCGGCGTGGAGCCCGGCATCCTCTACAACGTCGGACTTCCGCGCATGGATAAGCTGCGCGAGGGGCAGGAGGAGGCCCGGCGGCAGTTTTACGAGATATACCCGCGCCTCAGGGGCAAAAGGATCGTGCTCTACGCCCCGACCTTCCGCAAGGGGCAGATGCTCGACCCCAAGCCGCTGGTGGACGCGTTCCACTTCGACGGCAGTCAGGTGCTCGTCGTAAAGCGCCACCCGAACCAGCTTTTGAACTACGAGACGCTATCGCCGGCTATAACCTGCCACAAGGTGCCGACCTCGACGGTCCTGTCGGTGTGCGACTGCGTCATAACCGACTACTCGGCCATAACGATAGAGGCCGCGCTTCTCGGCAAGCCCGTGTATTTCTACCTTTTCGACTACGAGGATTACCTCGACCACAACGGACTGAACGTAAAGCTCTTCGACGAGTTCCCCGACTGCATCTACCGCGACGCCGGCGAGCTCATCGCCGCGATAGAAAGCGGCGGCTACGACATGGACAATTACCGGCGCTTCTGCCGCAAATACCTGCCCGACCTCTCGGGCCGCGCGACCGACAAGATCGCCGGGCTTATAATCGACTGCATGGAGATGGACAAACATGATGCGATTTCTGAGCATATTGCTCGCCAAGATCAAATTGATGGTGCTGTGGATAGTGAGGATACTGTTTGCGCCCAATCACTTTAAGCTTCCTCTGCACACGAGGCTCTACTACTGCGTTTTCGGCGGCTACATGGTCGATCAGGCCGCGCTGTACGACTTCAGGCACAACGACAAAAAGCAGTACCTTTCGGAGTTTGACTGGTACCGCTCGCGCCGCATAAACGACCCCTACAGCGAAATGCTCAACAACAAGGTCGTTTTCACGCAGCTGATAGAGCGCTACTGCAAAACGCCGGAGCTCTACTGCGTCAAAAAGGACGAGCGCCTGGCCGGCATGAACGGCCGCGTCATAAACGGCTACGACGATCTCGTCGCGCTCCTGCGCGAGACGGGGGCCTTCGTCGTAAAGCCCGTGCGCGCGGGCAAGGGCAAGGGCGTGTACATCGTAAAGTACAACGGCCGCGGCATCATCTGCAACGACGAGCCGCTCACGGAGGCCGAGCTCCGCGAGCGTCTGCGCCGCGATAAGGAGTGGCTCATCTGCGCCTACGCGCATCAGGCCGGATATCTCAATAAAATTTACGCCAACAGCGCGAACACCCTGCGCATGATCGTACTGCGCAGCGCCGAAACGGGGCAGTTCGAGCTCTGCTTTGCCGTGCAGCGCATAGGCGCCGACTGGACGGGCGCGGTCGACAACGGCAGCCGCGGCGGCCTCGTTGCGAACGTCGATATCGCCACCGGCGAAATGAGCTACGCCCGCACGCTGCACAATCTGACCGTTTACCGTACGCATCCGGACACCAAGGCGCAGATAGAGGGCGCCGTCATCCCCGGCTGGGACGGCATCAAGGCCGGAGTCATGGAGATAAGCCGCGCCTTTCCCTATCTTGACATCATCGCCTGGGACATCCTCCCGACCGACGACGGCTTTACCGTCATCGAGGCCAATACCTCCTCGGGCGTCAACATCATCCAGCTCTGGGGGCCGCAGCGCTACGGCAGGCTGGGCGATTTCTACCGCGAGCACGGGATAATAAAATGAGATATGTGATAATGGCCGACGGCAGGGGCAGCCGCTGGAACAACTTCATGGGGCATAAAAAGCACGATATACGCGTGCAGGGCGAGACTCTGCTCGAGCGCACGGTGCGCCTCGTGCGCGAGTGCGGCGGCGAGGCCGATATCCTCATCACCTCGCACGACGAGAGCGTCGATATCCCCGGCGCGCGGCGCTACGAGCCGAAAAACAACGTCCTGGAGATCGACCGCTTCACGGCCGAGCTCATAGAAGACGACATGTGCTTTCTCTACGGCGACGTGCTGTACTCCGAGGCGGCGATAAGGACCGTCGCGGCCCATCGCGGCCGCAGCCCCCTGCTGTTTTTCGGCAGCGAAAAGAGCATATGCGCCGTCCTGATAGGCGACGGCGGGCTTTTCCGCTCGCTGTATCTCGAGGTGCGGAAAAAATTTCTGGACGGCGAGATAGCCGAGTGCAAGGGCTGGCAGGTGTATCACCTGTACGCCGGGCTCCCGCTGCCCGGCCGCGGGATCGGCGGAAGCTACGTGCTGCTCGACTCCTTCACGCGGGATTTCAACTCCCCCGAGGACTACCTCGATTATCTGGCTGAAAAATAGAGTGGAATTATATGATAAGCTGTGTTATAATGGCGAATTGATGTATTATAACACAGTTTTTTGTTTCGTAAGGAGACCAGGCGTTTTATGACTCCGGACAAAGCTAATCATCGTTTTCTGCTTTCTGAGCTTATAAGGCGAGACTTCATAAAAAAATACAAGCGCACGACCTTCGGCATACTCTGGAGCGCGCTTTCGCCGCTGCTGCTGCTGATGACCATGGACGTGGTGTTCGGCACCTTCTTCGGGCGCAATATGCCGCACTACACGATATACCTGTTCTGCGGACTTCTGCTTTTCAACTATTTCTCCGCCGCGACGAGAAGCGCCATGCGCGTTCTCTACGACAACGCGCAGATATACAGCAAGGTGCCCGTTCCGAAGCACTATTTTCTCATATCGCAGAGCGCCGCTCAGGCGATCGACTTTCTCGTATCGCTGCTGGTGTTCTTCCTCTTCGTCGCCATCGACGGGATAAGCTTCCACTGGCGCTTTATCTACCTGCTGTTCCCGATAGCCTGCCTTTACTGCATAAACTTCGGCATCGGCATGTTCCTGAGCACCCTGTACATATTCTTCCGCGACGTGAGCTATCTCTGGCCCGTCCTCACGCGCATAATCATGTACTCCTCGGCGATATTCTACGACCCCTCGATACTGCCGGGCATACTGCGCAGGCTATTAAACTGCAATCCGCTGTACATGTGCGTGGACTATTTCCGCCAGCTGATAATACACTCGACCGTTCCGAATCTCTCGACGCATCTTGTAATGCTCGCGATGGCGGCGGTGTGTCTCTTCCTGGGCTGGTTCACCTACCGCATAGCGCGCGACAAGATCGCGCTGTACGTATAAGGGAGGCGCTGTTATGGACGGAAACAAAGTACTCGTTCTTGACGACGTTTCGGTGCGCTACCGCAAGCAGGATTCGCGCTCGACGGCGGATATCGTCAGGCGTCTGCTCGGAAAAAGCCCCCGCAGCAACGAATTCTGGGCGCTCAAAAACATATCCTTCAGCCTTGAAAAGGGTGAGATGCTCGGCGTCATAGGCAAAAACGGCGCGGGCAAGTCGACGATGATGAAGGCCATCAGCGGCACGCTGACCCCGGCCTCGGGCACGATCGAAAAGACCGGCAGGATCTGCGCGCTGCTCGAGCTCGGCACGGGCTTCGACCGCGAGATGACTGTAAAGGAAAACGTCTACCTGCGCGGCGCCTTCATGGGCTACGACAGGGAGTTCATAGATTCAAAATACGACGAGATCATCGACTTCGCGGAGATGCGCGAGTTTCAGAACAGCCCCTTCCGCACGCTCTCGAGCGGCATGAAGAGCCGCATCGCCTTCGCGATAGCGAGCATGATCCAGCCCGATATCATAATCCTCGACGAGATCTTCGCCGTCGGCGACGGCGACTTCCGCAGGAAAAGCCAGGAGAAGATGCAGAGCATCATCGATAACGGCGACACGACCGCATTGATGGTATCTCACTCGATGCAGGCCGTCAGGTCGCAGTGCAGCAAGGTGCTCTGGCTCGACAGGGGCCGCATGGTCATGTTCGGCGAGCCCGACGCCGTCTGCGACGCGTATGCGGAGTATCTCAGCAGCGGCAGGCTGCCGCAGACCGAGTCTCTTGCCGCCGTGCAGAAGGACCCCCGCGACAAGCTCAAAAAAAGCCGCGGCAAGCGTCTGGCGGAGGTGGCGGTGTACCTCATGCTGCTTCTGGCCTGCGTCGCCGGCTGCTTCGTGTGGTCTCAGTACGACCTGCTCAAGTCCTATGTTCTCGCGCAGAGCCTTACGGTCGAGCAGATACAGAACGAGGCCGCGAACTGCCACCGCCGGATAGACCGCATGCTCGGCGTCGATACGACGCGCTGGGACAGGTCGATATTCGAGGATGGCGCGCAGCGGATAATAAGCGACGAGGCGAGCTACACCGATATAGCCAGGGAGGTCCTGCTGGCAGCGGGCGACCTCAACCGCGATCAGTACCGCAAGGCGCTCGCCGCCGCGGAGATCGAGGCGATAAAATACACCCACACGGCGCGGCTCGACGCGCTCGTCGAGCAGATGCGCACGGAGTTCAACGCGCAGCCCGAGGGCAGGTACCGCAGCCTCATGGTGTACGCCTACACCAATTGCGACAGGTTCTACGACCTCGAGGAGGACTGCGAGAACGATATGCAGGAGGTCATCGAGGAGATACGCTCCTTCCAGCGCAAGGCCGGCGAGCCGGAGGACCTGGCCGACCGCGTCTGGAACGCCTACAAAGCCGAGAAGATCTATCTCCTGTCCTACTACTGCATAAAATTAAGATGATATGCGCAAGGCCGGGGCTTCCGCTCCGGCCTGAACTTTTTGTTCATCATTTGACAAATTGATTTTTATGAGATATTATGCTGTTACTCTCATTTTATTTTAATTTTTTAAAGGAATGATTCGCATGGATAATATAAGCGCGAGGGCGCCGTGGAAAAGCAGTCTGGGCGAGATGCCCTTCAATCTTGATTATTTCGACGGCTCCATGTTCGAGGCCGTCGAGAGGATAGCCGAGCGGTACCCGAACAGCATAGCCTTCGACTTCATGGGAAGATCGACCAGCTACAAGGCGCTGGTGAGGGAGATCGAGGCCTGCGCGAAGGCGCTGCGCACCATCGGCGTGCGCGAGGGCGACAAGGTCACGATAGCAATGCCCAACTGCCCCCAGGCCATCCAGATGTTTTACGCCGTCAACCTCATCGGCGGCGTGTGCAACATGATCCACCCCCTCTCGGCAGAAAAGGAGATAGAGTTCTACCTCAACGAGTCGGAATCCGTGACGGCCATCACCCTCGACCAGTTTTACAACAAGTTTGAGAACATACGCCACAACACCAGGGTCGTAAACATCGTCATCGCCAGCATAAAGGACGAGCTTTCAAAGCCCGTCAGGGCCGGCTACATGCTCACCGAGGGCCGTAAGATAAAGAAGATACCCGACGACGCGCCCGTCATCCGCTGGAAGGAATTCCTACACATGGGCAAGCACTGCTTCTATAACTACAAGGTCAAGCGCCGCGGCTCGGACCCCGCCGTCATCCTCTATTCCGGCGGCACGACCGGCACGACCAAGGGCATCCTGCTTTCAAACCGCAACTTCAACGCCCTCGGCCAGCAGGTCATAGCGGCAAACCCCATGTTCCGCGTGGGTGACAGGATGCTCGCGGCGATGCCGCTGTTCCACGGCTTCGGTCTGGGCGTGTGCATACACACGATGCTCTCGCAGGGCGGCAGATGCATACTCATCCCGCGCTTCACCGCGCAGACCTACGCAAAGCAGATAACGAAATACCGCTGCAACTTCATCGCGGGCGTTCCCACGCTGTACGAGGCGCTGCTGCGCCTGCCGAGCATGGACAAGGCCGACCTCAGCTCGCTCAAGGGCGTCTTCTCCGGCGGCGACAGCCTGTCCATTGAGCTTAAAAAGAAGTTCGACAGGTTCCTGTACGACCACAACGCCAAAATACAGATCCGCGAGGGCTTCGGCCTGACCGAATGTGTGACCGCCAGCTGCCTGACGCCGCCGCACATGGCCAAGGAGGGCAGCATCGGCCTGCCCTTCCCGGACACCTATTACAAGATAGTCGAGCCCGGCACGGACAGGGAGCTTCCCTACGGCGAGGAGGGCGAGATACTCATCGCCGGCCCCACCGTCATGATGGAGTACATAAACCACCCCGAGGAGACCGCGCAGACCCTGCGCCGCCACGCCGACGGCCTGACCTGGATGTACACGGGCGACCTCGGCATGATGGACGCGGAGGGCTTTATCTACTTCCGCGGCAGAGCGAAGCGCATGATCATCTCCTCCGGCTACAACATCTATCCCGGCCAGCTGGAGAATATCCTCGACGCGCACGAGCTCGTCCACATGAGCTGCGTCATCGGCGTTCCCGACCCGTACAAGATGCAGAAGGTCAAGGCCTTCGTCATGCTCAAGCCCGGCGTTCCCGAAAACGCCGAGACAAAGGAGACCATACTCGCCTACTGCCGCAAAAACATCGCAAAGTACGCCATGCCCTACGATATCGAGTTCCGCCGCGAGCTGCCCAAGACGCTCGTCGGCAAGGTCGCCTACCGCGTCCTCGAGGAGGAGGAAGCGGCAAAGCGCGGCGAGGAGGCAAAGGCCGAATAAGCTTATCTCCGCCAGTCGAAAAATTTCGGCCGGCGGAAACTTTTGTTTACCATTTTCGTCTTGATGTACGCCTGCCCTATGTGGTATAATCGGCAGACCCGAATAAATACTGAGGTGATAAAATTGAAGAAAAAATATATCGCGCTCGCAGCGGCGCTGATACTGCTGCTGTGCGTGCTGTGCGCCTGCGGCAAGGATGATGCTGAAACGCCCGAGGAGAGCGCGGTCCCGCCCGCGGTGAACACCGAGGCCCCGAGCGCCGAGCCCACGCAGGCTCCCGTGCAGAGCTCGACGGAGCTCGGCGAGACCGCCGATGCCGGCGATGAGTACATCTCCCGCCTGGTCTTCATTGGCGACAGCACGACCTACGGTCTGAAGGCATACGAGGTCATCGACGGCTCTCAGGTATGGACCCCGTCGAGCGGCACGCTGGCCCTGTTCAACCAGAGCATCGCGACCATCGTCTATCCCGCCACCGGCGAGGAGATACCCATCACCGACGCCATCGGCCGCGCAAAGCCGGA
Organism: bacterium; assembly: GCA_963625685.1. Taxonomy (GTDB): domain Bacteria; phylum Bacillota; class Clostridia; order Oscillospirales; family Oscillospiraceae; genus F23-B02. The sequence goes on along the minus strand of CAVFTR010000006.1, from coordinate 24,698 downwards.
GTACGTCGTGCTCACCATCGGCGTGAACGGCGTTTCCATGATGAACGAGGAGCAGTTCAAGTCCGAATACACCGCGCTTATAGAGCGCATACAGTCGGTGAGCCCCGACACGAGGATCATCTGCAACTCCATCTACCCCGTCGAGGCGAGCTACGAGGCCAAGGATAACGGCATAAACAACACCGTCATCGACCGCGCCAACGGCTGGATACTCCAGATCGCCGAGGCGACCGGCACGCACTACACCAACTCCGCCTCCGTCCTCAAGGGCTCGGACGGCAAGCTCGTCTCCGATTACGGCAACGGCGACGGCATACACCTGAGCGCCGTCGGCTTCAACCGCGTGCTCGATTATCTCAGAACGCACGCATGGCTCTGAGAGGTGACGGCATGAAAAGAAAGCTTTATTCCGCCGCGGCTCTCCTGCTGCTCGTGTGCATGCTCTGCGCCTGCAGCAGCGGCAATGCCGCCAAGGACCCCGATATACAGACCGTCGCCGATAAGATCGGCGCGGCGATGGATATAAGCGAAATGTCGCTGACCCCCGACGCCTACGTCGAGGACGTCATGAACATAGCCTCCGACGGCTACGTCAGCCGCAACACGCTCATCTCCCACATCGGCACGAACATAAACGAGTACGGCATCTTCCTCGGCAAGGACTCCGAGCAGGCAAAAAGCCTCAAGGCCGCGCTCGAGACGTATCTCCAATACCGCGAGAGCGTCTGGATGGACGAGTACCTGCCCGACGAAAAGCCCAAGCTCGATAACGCCGAGGTCTGGCAGCAGGGCAACTACGTCGTGTACGTCATTCTCGGCGACAGCGACCGCGCTGCGGTGAAGGCGGCCTTCCAGAGCTGCTTTGAGGGCTGAGCCATGAAGCTTATATGGCACGGCCACGCCTGCTTCGAGCTGCGCTCGGACGACGGCAGCGTGGTGTTTGACCCCTATTCTCCCGGCAGCGTGCGCGGTCTGGAGCTCTGTCCCCTGCGCGCCGACAGCGTCATATGCAGCCACGGACATTCGGACCACAACTACGCCGGGGGCGTCGCCCTGACGGGGGATACTCCCCGCTTTGCGCTCCGGCAGATGCAGACGTATCACGACGGCAAGCTCGGCGCCCTGCGCGGGGATAACCTGTGCAGCCTTATCGAGGCCGAGGGCCTGCGCATAGCGCACATGGGCGATATAGGGCACACGCTCGGACCGGAGGCGGCGGCGGAGTTCAGGCCGCTGGACCTTCTCATGATACCCGTCGGCGGCTACTACACGGTCTGCGCGCAGCAGGCAAGGGAGCTCGCCCTCGCGCTCGACGCAAGGCTCATCGTCCCCATGCACTACCGCAGCGCCGGAGCGGGACTTGAAAACGTCGCGTATCTTGACGATTTTCTCGCTCTCTGGAGCGATGACGAGATAGTATATCTCCCCGGCTGCGAATACGAGGTCGAGAAGGCCGGTCCCCGCCGCGTCGTCGTCTTCGAGCCCGACAAGGATTGTCTGATATAAAACAAAAAACCGAGGCGCTGCCTCGGTTTTTTATTATTCTATTACTCACTTGTTCTCGCCCATGAGCCGGTGTATATCGGCGCGGCGGGCCTCGTAGGCGGCCATGTCCGTCTCCTCAAAGGGGAGCGCGGGCTCCTGCACGCCCAGAAGCCGCAGGAGGTATTTGACAAATGGCGGGTTCATCATGATAAAGGGACCCACCAGCGAGGTCGAGAAGTAGTTTTTCATCCTCACGCCCTCGAGCCTTGATTTTTTGTTTATGCCGATGCCGTGCTTTGCCTCGGCAAAATAAATGTCCGAGTTGTCGCCGTACAGCTGCGAAAACTCCGCCTTGAAGCCGACAAGCTCCATGTCCTCGAAGGTACACAGCTCGATGGAGTTATACCTGTGCAGCATATCGCGCCTTGCGTGCAGCGGGACAAGGCCGAGGCCCGCGATGCGGCTGCCGTCCTCGTTTTCGATATACTCGCAGAAGACCTCGCCCGCGTTTGCCGTCATGAGGAATACAACGCCCGTGTCGATGAGCTGCCGCAGGCGGTCGCGGTACGGCATGAGCTTTTTTATCGCAAGCTCCTGGCCGCGCTCGGTCATCGCGCCCATGATTATCAGGTCGACCTTTTCGGAGGCAAAGCGCGGGGCGTCGGCATAGCCTGTCTCTATGAGCTCCGCTCCGGGCAGGCAGCGCGCGAGATAGCGCCAGTTCCAGCAGTCGCCGAACAGATTTGCAAATTCGGGAAACAGCACCTCTATCCTCATGCCTGCGCCTCCTTTTCCTCAAGCCGCGCGAGTATGCCGCCGCGCACCTGCTCCGTGAGCTTCGGCGTCGTCAGATCGTGCAGGATGAACACCTTCTGAGTGCCCTCGAGCTCGAGCTCGGCCGGAGCGTCGAGCTCGCTGCGCACGCAGCGCAGCTTTTCCTCCGGAACGCCCGCCAGCAGCAGGCGCAGATGATAGTCGTGCACCCTCGCGCCGGCGACGACGATGCGCTTTATGTCCGGATCGTTGAGAAGCTCGAAGTCCGCGTCGTAGACCCAGGTGACTATCTCGGTCGTCTTCTTGAAGGTCATGTCGTCGAGCATGACGACGACCTCCTTGACGCCGGGCTCGGCCTTTATATAGCCGAAAACTATCGAGCAGGCCACGGGGTTCTGACCCTTGGTCATGTTCGTCACGACCTCCACGCCGCCCTTCTCGATCCGCGTATAGCGCGATTTTACGATGCTCATGTGCGAAAAGCTCTTCGCTATATCCTCCGCGGAAAGGCCGAGCTCCCGCAGCAGCGCGACGACAGTGACCTGATTGTAGGTGTTGAACACGCTGTCGTTTATGAGCGGATATTCCTCCTCGCCCTTTGCCGAGCGCACGGTGAAGCTGTGCTTCTCCGGCTCGGGAGATGCCAGATAATCCGGCTCCGGCGAGGCAAAGCCGCAGCCCGGGCAGCGCATCTTGCCTATGTGGTGATAGCGCACATACTCGTACTCGAGCCTGCCGCCGCAGTGCGGGCAGGCGCGCATGTCGTTTATTATATTGATGCAGTCGTCACGGTCGCCGGGCAGGCGGCCGATGGAGAAATAGCTGCGCCTGTTGTCCTTCTTGAGCCGGCTGCTTATCGGATCGTCGGCGTTTAGGATCATGTGCGTATCGTCGGGCAGCGCCGAGTCGATGAAGGAGAAGATGAACTCCGGATGGGCGTTGCGCTGTATCGAGTCGCGGAAGAGGTTCGTGCACACGGCGTAGTCGGGGTGGACGTATCTGTATATCCTCTGCGAGGAGCGCTCGTCGACCTCGAACACGGCGTAGTCAAACTTCTTTTTCCCGCCGGGGCTGCTGCCGGAGATGAGCGAGGTCGCGATGCCCGCGTCGGTGTTCGAGCCTGCCCTGTTATCGAGCACCTTAAAGCCCGCGTCGGCCAGAACGTCGAGTATCATATTGCAGCAGGTCGTCTTGCCGTTCGTGCCCGTGACGGCGATGATCGTCCCCGGCTTGTCTATCCTGCCGAGGAAGTCCGGGCAGAGCTTTATGGCAAGCTTGCCGGGAAAATAGCTTGCGTTCATGCCCAGAAGCTTTTGCAGCCGCATGGCGAGCCTTCCCAGCCACAGGGCGAGAAAAAATCTCAGATTCTTTTTCATTTTTACCATCCTTTACGGAAATTTGCCAAGCTATATTATAGCTCAGCGCCTATGAGCTTGTCCACAGCTTTTTGTCATCTTGACCGGCGGCGCGTTTTAATGTATATTATAATCCTACAGGAGGGATGAAGCATGCCTTGGTATACATACGTCGCGTTCCTTATCCTCGGCGTCATCGCGTGCTACGCGATAATCGAGATAAGGACGAAGAAAAAGCTCAGGGAAAAGAAAAGCGCGGACCGCAGGGCCGCAAAGGACGCCGCGAAAAAGTCAAAGTCGGCAAAGAAAAAATCAAAATCGAAGAGATGATATTTCAGCTTGCTCAAATTTTTTTCGCAAAAGCTGTTGACAAAGGGGCAAAAATCTGTTATATTAACTGAGCCGTGGCCGAGTGGTTCAGTCGGTTAGAACGCCGGCCTGTCACGCCGGAGGTCGAGGGTTCAAGTCCCTTCTCGGTCGCCACCGATGCCCCTTGAAAAAGGGGCATCAGCTTTGCTGCTGTAGCTCAGTAGGTAGAGCGCATCCTTGGTAAGGATGAGGTCGGCAGTTCGAATCTGCCCAGCAGCTCCAAGTAAAAGCCCTGAAGTCATGATGATTTCAGGGCTTTTACTGATTATATGCTGAAAAGCGGGTGCGTTATTATGGCTAAAAAGATCATCGGCATCATCGGCGGCATGGGTCCGGCCGCGACCGCGGACCTGTTTACAAAAATAATAGACAGCACCAGAGCCTCCTGCGACCAGGAGCATCTGCACGTCATCATCGACAGCAACACCAATATACCCGACCGCACCGCGGCGCTGCTGAACGGCGGCACGGACCCCACGGCGGAGCTCAGGCTCAGCGCACGGCGGCTCGAGAGCGCGGGAGCGCAGCTGCTCGTCATGCCCTGCAACACCGCCCACTGCTTTTACGACGAGATCTGCGCGGCGGTGGATATACCGGTCCTGCACATGATAAGGCTCACTGCGCAGACGCTGCGGAGCGAGGGCGTCAGAAAGGCGGGGCTTCTCGCTACCGACGGCACGGTGCGCACGGGGATATACGCCCGCTGCTTCGAGGGCAGCGGCATAGAGCTCATCACGCCCCCTCCCGAGGACCAGGCCGCCGTCATGAGCATCATATACGACGGCGTTAAGGCCGGACGGCGCAGCTTTGACACGGCGCGCTTCCGCGCCGCCGCGCAGGAGCTGTTAGGCCGCGGCGCGCAGACGCTGATACTCGGCTGCACTGAGCTTCCTCCCGCCTTTGAGATGTACGGTCTGCACTATCCGCACACGGACCCCACGCTCGTTCTCGCGCGCGGGGCCGTCCTCGCCGCCGGCGGCGAGCTCAGCTGACTGTTTTATTTTTAATGCGATGGCCGACTGTCTCCGGTCGGGCTGACGCAGAAAACGTATCCGCAGGTGCATTAAAGCGCCTCTGAAAATATCCCACGGGTTTCCCCGTGGGATTTTTTTACGTTGGGATGACTATCTCCCTGTCGTAGCCCGCGCCGTAGCAGAAGGAATGTATCTTTCCCTCCGCGGGGTTTATGACGTTTACGACAAAGGCGGTGTCGGAAGCGGTGCCGGCGGTTTTGGCGTAGCTCGTCTCCTCGCCGAAGTCGATGCCGTTGGAGTCCGCGCCCTCGCTCTGGCCGAATTTGTTGTTGTAGAAACAGCACATGTTCGGCACGGCGATGCGCATAACGTCAAACTCGGTATTTCCCGTATCCTGCACGTCGCTGATCCTCGCGGTCTTAAAATTGTGCGTATGGCCGTGGAACACGCCGTATATCTTCGCCTTGTTGCAGCCCTTATACGACAGCGTCATGCCGTTTACCGTTATATTGCCGCCCGTGACGTATTTGTACAGTATCCGCCCTATCGAGTCCGCGCCGTCCGAGAGGCCGGAGTCGGAGAAGTCCGGCGGATAGTGCATCAGAACGACGACGCCCCAGCCGGTCTTCGCTCCCGCAAGGCGCAGCAGACGCGCGAACCACAGCTGCTGCTCGGGGCTGACGATATCATAATTCTGCCCGCCCTCGGAGGTGTTCAGGCAGAACACGCGCAGCTTTTTCTCGGTAAAATCGCGGTAGCAGTAGCCCTCGGTCATGCTGCCGTAGGCCGCGCCCTCGTTGTATTTGCCGATATAGCTGTAAAGCTCCTCGGAATGCAGCCAGTCGTCGTTGACCCCGGAATCGTAGGCGGCCCGAAGTCCGTCACATTCGCCGGGAGTGCGGAACTGCGGCAGCGCGGCAAGGCCCTCGTTGAGCCCCGCGTTCATCTCCGCGAAATGCTGTCTGCCCTCGGCCAGCGTCGTTGTCGAGACTCCGGCACTGTAGTCGCCGAGAAAGCAGGCAAAGTCGATGCCCGGCAGGATATAGCCGAGCGCCTTCATCGCCATGCAGGCGTGCTTGTTGCCGTTTACGACGTAGCTGTCCGTATCCAGCTGATGCGCGTCGGAGGCGGCGATGAAGCATATGCTGTCCGCCGTCCGGACGGCCTGCACCTTCTCCGCCAGCTCGAGCGCCGCGGCCTTTACATAGTCGGGCAGGTCCGTATGCGTGAGCTCGTCGCCCGTTTTCAGCTCCTCTATGGCCGCTGCCATCTGCGACAGCTTATAGGTCGCGCTGCCGCCGTTTCCGAGACGTATTGCCGCCGCTATGGCCTGAACGTCGGCTTCCTCATAAAGCTTTTTTGCCATCAGTAGCTCACCTCGCTTCCATCCTCGACCTCGATGGTCTTATCCGTGAGGCCGGTGTATTCATAGCTCTCGGTCCTGTCGCCGATGATGATCGTCAGCACCTTGTACGGCGAGACCTCGGGCTTGTCTATCGGCTCGTCGTCCCTGTCCGTTATGCACTCGGCGCAGCGGAAGAACGCCGGCGTCGTGGTGTGCAGCTGCCCCGCGTACAGGCCTATGGCTATCCACGGGCGCTTATGTATGGCCGGCAGCGCGCAGCTTGAGCCTTCAAATTCGACGTCCTTGTATTTGCCGTTGCGGTAGCCTATGCGCATGGTCTTTTTTTCGTAGGCATCCCACTCGGCGTCGAGCTCGAAATTGACGGCGTAGTCGCTGTTGCCGCAGACGATGAGCGTCTCGTCACCGACCGCCGTCTTGTCCTTGACTTTGATGTTTATGTCCATGCAATTCTCCTCAGATATACTTCCGGAGGCCGAAAGCTCGAGGCCGCTTTTTGCTCCGGTATACTTGATAGTAGCAAAAATGCATGATTTGTCAATGCAAGTATTATGCACCTGCGTAAATTTTGTCTCGTGGACAAAGGCGGCAAGCTGTGTTATGATAGAGAAAAAATTCTAAGAGGTAAGAAAACATGTCCACTTCCGAGCTCAGTCAGCAGCAGATAGACCGGATATCCCGCATGGGGATAAAAAAGCTCATCGAAAAATACGGCAGCTCGCAGGGGCAGGACAAGCAGTCGCTGTCCATGCTTCTCGAGCAGCTTGCAAAGACGCCGATGTACTTGGCCGTGCAGAAGGGCGGCGCGTCCTCGCCGACGCTCAATTTCGTGACCCTCACCGTGAACGGTCAGGTCTTCATCCCCATTTTCACAGGCCCCGAGGAGCTCGGCAGGCTCAGCGAGCAGTGCGACTGCGTCTGCTTAAAGCCCATGGATTATTTCCAGATGCTCGTCGACAACGATCGCCACGCCGTCGTCAACCCCTTCGGCAGCTATTTTCTCATGTGGCCGGAGCTCGTGCGCGAGCACATGCTGCCGTACATGAAGCAGGCCGAGGATTTCGAGCGCGCGCAGCGCGGGCAGCAGGACGGCTTTGGCCCCATAAGCTGAGCTTTTACGCAAAAAAACTCCCGTTCATCCGAACGGGAGTTTTTTTATCTGTTTATTCGCACACGAGCTCGCCGCCGCGCACGTCGACACTGATGACGTGGCCCGCGGGCATGTCGCCTGCGAGGATGGCGCGGGCAATGAGCGTTTCGACGGTGCTCTGGAGATATCTCTTCAGAGGCCGCGCGCCGAACACGGGGTCAAAGCCGCGGTCGATGATCAGCTGCTTTGCCGCATCCGTTATCTCAAGGCCGAGGCTCTTATCCTCAAGGCGCTGCCTGAGCGCTGCTGTGAGGATGTCGATAATGCCGTCGAGCTCCGTCTTCGTCAGGGGCTTGAAGCAGATCGTCTCGTCAAGGCGGTTGAGAAACTCCGGCCTGAACTGCTGATGCAGGGCGTTCATGACCTGCTGTCTCGCGCTCTCCTCGATCTCGCCGTTGTCGTTTATGCCGTCGAGCAGGAACTGGCTGCCGAGGTTCGAGGTCATGATGATGATGGTGTTCTTGAAGTCGACCGTGCGGCCCTGAGAATCGGTCACGCGGCCGTCGTCGAGGATCTGAAGCAGGATGTTGAACACATCCGGGTGCGCCTTTTCTATCTCGTCGAACAGCACGACCGAATATGGCTTTCTGCGCACGGCCTCGGTCAGCTGGCCGCCCTCGTCGTAGCCGACGTATCCGGGAGGCGCGCCGATGAGCCTGGACACGGAGAACTTCTCCATGTACTCTGTCATGTCTATCCTGACCATATTGTGCTCGTCGTCGAACAGGCATCTTGCAAGCGCCTTGGCAAGCTCCGTCTTGCCGACGCCCGTGGGGCCGAGGAACATGAACGAGCCTATCGGCCTGTTCGGGTCGCCTATGCCGGCGCGCGAGCGCCAGATGGCCTCGGTGACCTTCTGCACGGCCTCGTCCTGGCCGATGACGGACTTGTGCAGCACCTTATCGAGGTTCAGGAGCTTTTCGCGCTCGCCCTCGAGGAGCTTGGACACGGGGATGCCCGTCCATTTTGCGACGATGCCCGCTATCTCCTCCTCTGTCACGGTGTCGTGCACCATGCTGCTCGATTTGCGCTCCTCGCTGAGCCTTTCGGCCTCGGCGAGCCTTTTCTCGAGCTCCGGCAGGTCGGAGTATTTGAGCTTTGCCGCCGTCTCGTACTCGTATCTCAGCTGCGCCTTTTCGATATCGGCGTTCATCTGCTCGATCTCGGCCTTGAGCTTCTTGACCTCGTCGACGCTGCCCTTTTCGGCCTCCCAGCGGGACTTGCGCTCGTTGAACTCGTCCTTGAGGTTTGCAAGCTCCTCGGTGAGCCTTGCAAGGCGGTCCTGCGAGAGCTTGTCGGTCTCCTTTTTCAGCGCCGTCTCCTCGATCTCAAGCTGCATGATCCTGCGGCGCATATCGTCGAGCTCCGCTGGCATGGAGTCTATCTCCGTGCGGATGAGCGCGCAGGCCTCGTCGACAAGGTCTATGGCCTTGTCCGGCAGGAAGCGGTCGGATATATAGCGGTTAGAAAGCGTCGCGGCGGCGACGATGGCGTTGTCGTGGATGCGCACGCCGTGGTAGACCTCGTAGCGTTCCTTGAGTCCGCGGAGGATGGATATGGTGTCCTCGACGGTCGGCTCGTCGACCTGCACGGGCTGGAAGCGCCTTTCGAGCGCCGCGTCCTTTTCGATGTACTTGCGGTACTCGTCGAGCGTGGTCGCGCCGATGCAGTGCAGCTCGCCGCGAGCCAGCATTGGCTTTAGGAGGTTGCCCGCGTCCATGCTGCCCTCGGTCTTGCCCGCGCCGACGATGGTGTGCAGCTCGTCTATGAACAGGATTATCTGTCCGTCGGACTGCTTTATCTCCTCGAGCACCGCCTTCAGGCGCTCCTCGAACTCGCCGCGGTACTTCGCGCCCGCTATCAGAGCGCCCATATCCAGCGAGAAAATGGTCTTGTTTTTAAGTCCCTCGGGCACGTCGCCGCGGACTATGCGCTGGGCAAGGCCCTCGGCGATGGCGGTCTTGCCGACGCCCGGCTCGCCGATTAGCACGGGGTTATTCTTCGTCTTGCGCGAGAGTATGCGCACGACGTTTCTTATCTCGGTATCGCGGCCGATGACGGGGTCGAGCTTATTGCTGCGCGCACGCTCGACGAGGTCGGTGCCGTATTTGCCGAGGGCGTCGTAGCTGTTTTCGGGATTATCGCCCGTTACGGGGCCCTTCTTGACCTTTGAGAGCTCCTCGGTGAACTTCGCCTTCGTTATGCCGTGGTTATCGAAAATGCGCTTTATCGCGCCCGTTTGCGAGGCGAAAATGCCTATCATGACATGCTCGACGGACAGATACTCGTCGCCGAGGCTCTTTGCCGACTTCTCGGCCGCGGTCATGACGCGCTCGGACTCGCGCGAGAGGTAGATATCGTAATCGCCCGTGACCTTGGGCATGGCCTCTATCGCCGAGTCGAGCTCCGAGAGCAGCGCATTGCAGTCGACGCCCATCTTGCCAAGCAGCGAGGGGATGAGTCCGCCGTCCTGATCGACCAGGGCGTACAGCAGATGCTCGGGGCTTATATACTGGTTGCTGTTTTCCATCGCCATCGATTTGGCGGTCTGGAGCATTTCAAGTGTCTTTTGTGTGAAATTCTGTGCGTTCATAAAAACACCTTCTTTTCATTTGGATGCATTTAAATCAGAATATCCGCTCTTCTGAGCTGGGAGAAGACGCAGGCTTCAATATCGCGGGCGTCGAGCCGTCCGCTGAGATAGCCCTTCATCATGGTATCGAAAAGCTTTATATACTCCGATATCACCCTTGCAAGCTCATCCGAGGAGCAGTCGCGGGACGGGATGCTTATCGAGCGGATGAATTTGCCCTCGTACAGGGCGTAGCGCGGCGGCTCTGTCTCCATCAGGGGGCGCAGGTGCGCGTCCTCTATGCGCTTCCATATACGGAAAAACTCCGTCATCGAGCGTATCAGCGCGGCCGACTGCGTGCGGAAAATGACCGTCAGCTCGCCGAGGCAGTCGCTGTCGCCGCGGTACAGCTCCACCTCGTATTTGACCGTGGGCCGGTATTTGTACTCCAGCGAGGACTTCAGGGACATCGTCAGCGCGTTGGGCGAAACAAAGGGCACGAGCTCGCGCGAGGGCGTGAGCAGCTGCTCTATCGCCGAGAAGACGTCGTTTATCCTCCGCTCGGGCGTCACGAGATCCACGTGCTCTGCCAGTATCTGATTTATGAGATTCGAGCGGTTCGTCCCGAGCCTGTGGGCAAGTCTGTCCACCTCGGCGACGACCTCGTCGGAAAGCATAAGGCTGTAAAGCGTTTTTTTCATGGCTCTTCTCTCTTTCATATCCAGGAGGCCCAAGACCCCCGTATAGCTTTTACTTCATAAGCTTAATATACTCCCGCTTCTCTAATTTGTCAAGAGTTTTATATAAATATTTTTACGAATTATATATCGGAAGGCAATTTAAAGGCAGAGCCTGCGCTCTGCCTTTTCTTCTTATTTATATATCTCCGCCTCGACGAAGAGCCTGCCCTTGCGGCTGAGGCCGCCCGCGGATAATACCCTGCCCTTGCCGTGTCCGCGCAGGGATATGACGTCTCCCTCTGCGACGGCGGCATCGTTTTTGAGGCACTCGGAGTAATTGAGGCTCGCCGCGCCCTCGGAGATGAGGGCGGCCGCCGCCGTGCGCGACAGGCCGAACATTCCGGCGAGCACGGCGTCAAAGCGCATGCTCTTTACGGAAAACGAGACGGGCCTCCGCTTTTTCTCGGGAGGCCTGAGCTCCGAGGGCTCCGCCCTTTGCAGCCTGACGCCGGCGGAGCCGACCTTCGTGAGCCCGTCGGCGACGTGCCGCTCGACAGTTTTCATGAGAAAGATGACCGCTCCCCCGCCGTCTGTCCAGATATCGCCGAGCCACTCGCGCTTTATGCCGAGCCCCAATATCGCGCCCATATAGTCGCGGTGCCCCGGCTGCCCGAAGCGCGCCTCGGCGCGAAGAGCGCTTATATATTCCGACGCGTCGAAGCTCTCCCTTTCCATGTAAAACGGCAGGAAGAAGGCCGCGCGGCGCTCGTTTTCCGCGGCGCCTCCGCACAGCAGCATGCTGCAGTCTGCCGCCGTCGCCGCCCATCTTTCGAGCGCGAACTGCTCGGCCGGGGTCAGAAAGGCGGTGTGCGTGACGCTCGCCGTCTTTTCGCAGCGGCGCAGGAGGTCCTCCGCGCGCCGTATGAGCTCATCGTTTTCCATCGATATACTCCATTATCCTTTTCATCACCCCGTCGAGCTCATCGGAAAACTCCTTGACCGACATGCGCAGCACGCCCGAGCGCAGCGCCGACAGGCGTATGAGCGAGTCGTTCGTGACGACCCTGACCGAGTAGTTTTTGCCTATATCGTTTGCGAGCCTTTCGATGTACATGTCGGCCGTCTCGTTTTCCCTCGTGTACACCGTGCGTATGCCCTGCGTTTCGCGCTCGCCGGTGTTTCCTGCGACGCGGTAGCCGTCGAAAACGAGCACGAGCTCGCAGCCGCGCATGGCTCTGTAGCTGCGCAGCGTATCCGACAGGCGCTCGCGCGCGAGCGACAGCGAGGCCGAGGCCAGCTCCTTGTACTCCGGCGTTCCGAAAATGAAGTTATAGCCGTCGACGATGACGTACTCGCGCTTTGACGGCGCGACGGAGAACTCCGGCGCTTCCTGCGTCTGAACCTTCGTGTACAGCCTGCGCCTGACGGGGCCGAACTCGCGCTCCATGATGGCCTCGAGCTCCTTGTCGTCGATGGAAAAATACCTCGGACGGGCTATCTCCTCCGGCTTCTTTTCGCCTATGGAGGGCGCAAGATGCGCAAAGCGCTCGACCTCGCTCCATTTTACGGCCGTGCCCGCGCCGTGCGAGCAGAAGACCGAGTCGGGCGTGTTCTCGACATCCGCCTCCGGCTCGTAGCCCATGGCCTCGATGACCTGCTTTGCGTCGTGGCAGGGATAATAGCCGGCCGCGCGGCAGCCGAGCCTGCCCTTGCCGGAGGTGTACGACGCAAGGGTCTCGGCGTAGCCGTTCATCTCGGATACGGGCGCGATGCCGGTAATGACGCTGCCGCCCTCGGTGTCGAACTGTCCGCTCATGGCGCGCAGGTCGGATATGGCCCTGCCTATCTGCTCGGGCGGGACCTCGAGCCTGAACTCGTACCAGGGCTCGAGCAGCACGCTCTCGGCCTTCATGAGCCCCTGGCGCACGGCGCGGCACGCCGCCTCGCGGAAGTCGCCTCCCTCGGTGTGCTTTATGTGCGCCCGCCCCGCGATGAGGCTTATCTTAACGTCCGTCAGGGGCGAGCCCGTGAGTACGCCCAGGTGCGTTTTTTCCGCGAGATTGCTCATTATGAGGCTCTGCCAGTTGCGGTCGAGCTCGTCCGTGGGGCAGCGGCTTTCAAAGCTCAGGCCCGAGCCGCGCCCGGCCGGCTCTATGAGAAGGTGCACCTCGGCATAGTGCCGCAGCGGCTCGAAATGCCCGACGCCGTGCACGGGCGCGGCTATCGTCTCCTTATAGGCGATGCCGCCGGAGGATATCGTCACCTCAAGGTCGAACCGCTCGCGTATTAGCTCTGTGAGCACCTCGGTCTGCACCCTGCCCATTATGTGTACGCTTATCTCGCGCAGGCGCTCGTTCCACTCGATGTGCAGCTGCGGGTCCTCATCCTCGAGCTGCCGCAGCTGCCTGTAGGCCGTCAGCGCGTCCGCGCCCTCGGGCAGAGCTATCCTGTAGCTCATGACGGCCTCCGTCTCCGGACGGGCCCCGTCCTTTTCAAAGCCGAGCCCCTGACCGGCGTATGTATCGTCAAGGCCCCCGACGGCGACGACGCTCCCCGCCGCGGCGCTCTGCACGGTCTCGTAATTTGCGCCGGAGTAGACGCGCAGCTCGGTGACGGTCTGTCCGTTCAGGCTGTCGCGGTTGCGGAGCTGCCCGCCCGTTATCTTCATGCAGCTGAGCCTGCGGCCGCGCGCGTCGCGCATGATCTTGTATACCCTTGCGCCGAACTGCTCCGGGTAAACGGGGCTCGGCGCGTATTTTTCGATAAACTCTATGAGCTCGCGGACGCCCTGCAATTTGAGGCCCGAGCCGAACAGGACGGGAAAGAGCTTCCTCTCGGCGATAAGGCGCGAAATGTCACCGTCGCCGATCCCGCCGCCGGAGGCAAACTTCTCGAAAAGCTCCTCGTCGCACATCGCGACGCCCTCGGCCGTATCCTGCGACCTGTCGCCGAGGTCAAAGCAGCACTCCGAGAGCCGCGCGCGCAGATCGTCGAGTATGCGCTGCCTGTCGCTCGCCGTCAGGTCCATTTTCGTCGCGAAGATCATCGTCGGCACGCCGCGGCGCTCCAGAAGCCGCCACAGCGTCTCCGTGTGCGCCTGAACGCCGTCCGAGCCCGATATGACCAGCAGCGCGCAGTCTATCACGTCGAGCGTGCGCTCGGTCTCGGCCGTGAGGTCGGCGTGTCCGGGCGTGTCAAGAAGGCACAGCTCCATATTGCCGGTACGGAGCTGCGCCTGTTTTGAAAACACTGTTATTCCGCGCTCGCGCTCTATCCTGTGCGTGTCGAGCGCGGTGTCGCGGTGGTCGACCCTGCCGAGCCTGCGGATGCTGCCGCAGGTATACAGCAGCGCCTCGGACAGGGTCGTTTTTCCGGCGTCGACGTGGGCCAGAACGCCGAGAACGAGCTTTTTCATAGCTCGATGAGCTCGTATTCGCGGCTGCCCACGCCTATCTCGGCGGCCGCCTCGACGGTGTGGATGCCGTTGCGCGACTCCATGCGCTCGATTAGGTCGGCCTTGCCGGGGTCGCTGCTCGCGTACACAAGGTCGACGCAGGCCTGATCGAGCGCGACGGGGTCGAGCGAGGAGAGGATGCCGATATCGCCTATCTTCGGGTCCTCGGCGACGGCGCAGCAGTCGCAGTCGACGGACATGTTCTTCATTATATTCACGAAGGCCATATTTCCGCCGAAGTGATCGACTATGCTCTTGGCAGCGTCGGCCATGCACTCAAGGAAGCTGTCGTGATCGGAGTCCCAGACGTGCTCGATATCCTTCACGCCGTGGATGTACTTCTTGCCGTGGCTCGAGGCGACGCCTATCGAGATATTCTTCAGCGCACCGCCCAGGCCCGCCATCGGGTGGCCCTTGAAGTGCGACAGCACGAGCATCGAGTCGTACTCCGGCAGAGTTTTGCCGACATAGTTCACGTCAAGATGCTTTCCGCCCCGCACGGGTATGCTGATCTCGCCCTCGGCGTCCATTATATCCACATCCGCGATCTCTACCCAGCCGTGCAGCTGTATGGTCTGCCTGTGGCTCTCGGTCGTATCGCGGCTGCCGTCATAGGCGGTGTTGCACTCAACTATCGTTCCGCCGACGTGATCGACGGCGGGCTTCATGAATTCGGGACGCAGGAAGTTCTGGTTTCCCGGCTCGCCGCTGTGGAGCTTCACGGCGACGTTTCCCCTGAGCCTGAGGCCGAGGGCCTCGTATGCCCTTATCACGTTCTCGGGGCTTATCTCTTTTATGAAATATACCTTTGACTTTTCCATAATACCGCTCCTTTTAAGATGATCGTACAGGGTAATTATATAATAATCCCGCAGCTTCTTCAATATTGGCTATTCCATTTTTAATAAAAATATAATAAAATGATGGTCGGTGATTTTTATGAAGGCAATTTTGATAGTTCTGATAATTATCTGCGCCGTTCTGGCGCTTTTATACGCGCTGGGACTCAGATTCGTGCACCTGCTCATCCGCCGGCAGGATAATTTCCCGACGCCGGAGACGGGAGCGCGCTCCTCAAAGCTCCTCGAGCCGACGGGAAAGGCCCTGTGGGCGCACAACATCCCGTACTTTGCGCCCTTCCGCGAGCTGCCGTTTGAGGAGATAAGCATCGAGTCCGGCGACGGGCTCACGCTCCGCGCAGACCTCCTGCGCGGCAGAGGGACCGGCGTCACGGTCATCTTCTTCCACGGCTACAAGTCCGAGCCTGCCTGCGACTTTGCGGCAATGTACGATTTTTATAAGTCCCTCGGCCACGACCTCATATACGTACACATGCGCGCCCACGGCAAAAGCGACGGCGAATATATAGGCTTCGGCGCGCTCGACAGGTACGACGTCGTGCGCTGGACCGATAAGGCGGCCGGGCTCTTCCCCGATAACGATATCTATCTGCACGGCATGTCCATGGGCGCTGCGAGCGTATTGCAGAGCATGGACCTTGAGCTGAACGAAAACGTGCGCGGCGTCATCGCCGACTGCGGCTACTCCGACCTCAGCACGGTTTTCCGCGATCTCGCCGGGCAGCTTTATCACCTGCCGGTGCTGTTCGTGGACGTTTTCGAGTATCTGAACGTCATAAAGGCCGGCTACGGCTTCAGGGAGGCAAGCTCCGTGCGCAGCGTGAGCGCGGCGAGGGTGCCGCTTGTGTACATCTGCGGCGAGTGCGACTGCTATGTGCCGAAGGAGATGGCGATGCAGATATACAGCGCCTGCAAAAGCCCCAAGCGGCTGCTGCTCGTGCCCCAAGCGGGCCACGCGGCAAGCTACATGTGCGCAAGGGAAAAATACGAGGCCCTCGTAAGGGAGCTCATGGGAGGAAAAATAAATGACTAAGGCGCGTGTCGGCGAAAAAAAGGGCATAGGCGCACTCAACTGGACGCTGCTGCTGGTGATAGGCTTTTCCGCGCAGATAGCATGGGTCATCGAAAACAACTGGTTTGCAAACTTTCTGTACTCCGATTTCGGCGCGCAGCTGGGAGTGGTCACGGCGATGACCATATGCTCGGCGACGGCGACGACCTTCTCGGCGCTGTTTTTCGGAACGCTGTCCGACCGCATCGGCTCGCGCAAAAAGCTCATCGCATGGGGCTCGGTGCTCTGGGGCATATTCACCATAGCCTTCGGCCTGACGCACTACCTGCGCGAGAGCATTTACAACAACGTCATGCTCGTCGGCGTCACCATAGTCGCTGCCGACACGATCATGAGCTTTTTCGGCTCGATGGCGAACGACGCGGGCTATAACGCCTGGTATGCCGACATGATGGACGACTCAAACTCCGGCCAGCTCGGCGCCGTGGCGGCGACGCTGCCCGTTATCGGAACGCTCGTCGGCACTCTCGCCGGCGGCATGTTCGTCAGCGGTCTTGCGACCGAGGCAAATCCGCAGGCGGGCTATATAATTTTCTTCTCGGCCGCCGGAGGCCTTACCATCCTCGTTGGCATAGCCTCGTTTTTCCTGCTCAGGGACTCGCCCGCGCTCCGGCCGGTCAGGGACGGCGGCTTCTGGCATCAGTTCGGCTCGACCTTTGATTTCAGGCGCTTTATCGAAAACCGCGAGCTCGCGCTCGTGTTCCTGACGCTGTGCGTGTTCTTCATCGGCTACAACTGCTATTTCATCCACATAATGAACTGGATGAACTACACCCTCGGCTTTGACGACCCCAGCCTCATCCTCGGCATACCGCTGCTTATAGCCGTCGCTGTATCCGTGCCCTTTATAAAGGTCATAAACAACAAAAAGGTGCCCGCCGTCGCCGCGCTCGCAACGGTCCTGAGCATCCTCGGCTGCCTGTTCGTGTATTTTGTCGTCGGCAGCATGCAGGGCAGCTTCGATACGGAAAACGCCCTGAACCTTGCGGCAAACTGGCCCTGCTTTACCGGCATAATCCTCGTCGGCGTCGGCTACGTCGTTTTCATGCAGGCCATGACCGTGTGGATGAAGCGTCTCTACCCCGAGGAGCACCGCGGCCAGTTCGAGGGCATAAGGATAATGTTCTTCGTGTTCTTCCCGATGATCGCGGGCCCGCTGCTTGCAGACCCCATCTGCCGCGCCTTCGGCGAGAAGGTGTATCAGGTCGTGGAAAACGGAAATCTCATCTTCGTCACGGCCGCGCAGGCGGGCGAAATGGGCTATGATATATCGCAGCTCGCCGAGGGCTATCTGCCGGTAAACGAGCTGTTTCTTGCAGCCGCCATAGTTACCGCGCTGGCGCTCATCCCCATGAGCGCGGCGGCGAAAATATATAAGGAAAGGAACAGGTAGAAAAAGAGAGGCCAAGCGCCTCTCTTTTTTACTGTTTCCTGCCTATTATTTTGTACAGCACCTGCGCGACGCCGTGCTCGTCGTTTGACCCGCACACGATATCGGCGGCCGCGATGCATGCATCCGTCGCGTTTTTCATCGCGGCGCCCAGTCCGGCGAAGGCCAGCATGTCCGCGTCGTTATCGCCGTTTCCGAAGGCGGCGACGGCGCTTGCGGGGATATCGAGGATGTCGCACAGCCGGCGCAGCGACGCGCCCTTGCCCGCTCCCGCGTCGGATATCTCGATAAGCCGCGGCGAGGAGCTCGTTACGTATGCGTCGGGAAGCTCCAGCGCCTTATCCCAAAGCTCCGCCCTGTGCAGAGCGTCGCGGCACAGCACGTCCACGCTGTCGAGCCGCGAGGCATTGCCGCGCATAAAGCCGGCCATATCCTCCACCGGCAGGCGCGTCGTCTTCACGTATTCAACATAGGCAGCCGCGCAGCCATAGCGCAGGGGGTCGTCCATATAGCGCGCGTCGCAGTAGGCCTGCCCGTCTATAAAGCACTCCAGAAGCTCCGAGCCGAAAAGCTCAAGCAGCCTGTGAACGGTGCTTGAGCGCAGTGTGAGGCTGACAATGCGCTCGCCGCCGGGCAGCCTTGCCACGGCAGCGCCGTTTGAGGTTATGGCATAGCGTATGCCGGGGATGCCCGCAACGCTGCGCGGCAGCGAGTTGAAGGCCCTCCCCGAGGCGATGACGAGCTCGAGCCCCGCGTCTATCGCGGCCTCTATCGCGGTCTTAGTTTCATCGGCCAGGCTCCCGTCCGAGCGCAGGGTCGTATCGTCGAGGTCGAGCGCCGCGAGCCTTATGTTCTCAAAGTCCGTCATCAGTACACTATCCTCGCGCGGCGCGGCAGCATCTCCAGCGCGTGACGGCTGCCGCCGACGCATTTCTCGCCGTCGAGCGCCCACGCGAGCTTTTTCATGCACTCTATCTCCACCCTGTCCGTGCGGCAGAAGGATATCAGCCCGTTATTGAGGTTCTGCTCGCGCAGAGCCGCGATGGTCGACTGCAGCTCCGCCGGGGAATCCGGACGGCGTATGAGCAGCACCTCGAACAGCCCGTCGTCGGAGACGACCTTCTGCCCGAAGAAGTCGAGCGCTCCGGCCAGCGCGCTGGACGAGGCTACCACGCCGAAGATATATTCGCCCTCCGTCGTCTGCCCGTTTATCGTAACGCGCAGATGCTCGCTCTGGAGCTTTGCCAGGTCCTTTATGCCGTCGAGAACGTAGGCGTAAAAGCCCAGCTTGTTCTTCAGGCGCTGCGGCGTCGTGTACGGCAGCCAGGTGAAGGCGCCGAAGTCGGCGGCGTTGATGAAAAACTTATCGCCCAGCCTGCCCACGTCGACGCTGTGCTCCTTGCCGGAGACTATTTTCTTCGCGGTCTTCGCCGCGTCGCGGCTTATGCCGTGGAACTCGGCAAAATCGTTCGTGCTTCCGGCCGGCATGTAGCCGATGGGGATATCGAGCCCCGCCTCTATCATGCCCGAGACCGTCTCGTTGAGCGTCCCGTCGCCGCCGGAGCAGCAGATCATGTCAAAATCCCCGCCGAAGGCCCTGACGTACTCTGTCGCGTCGCCGCGGCCGCGGGTCGGGTAAAAGCTCACGCGGAAGCCCGCGTCCATGAATATGCCCGTGACCTCGGTGAGGCTGCGCATTATCTCGCCCTTGCCCGCGACGGGGTTTATTATGAGCATCATGCTCTTTTCCTCGCGCGTCATGCTGCGCGCGGGCAGCCTTTCGGGCTCGGCCTTACTGTCCGAGCGCTCGGCGTCGAAGCGGCGGTACTCCTCGCAGACGCTTTCGTATATCGTTTCGGCCGCCGCGAAGGGGAAGTCCTTTTCCCTGCGCCGGACCATCTCCGTGGGGTCGACCGCGCCGCTCAGGCAGGTCTCGACAAGATGCGCCATGCCCGAGGCCGTCTCCGCCTCGAGGGCGTAGGCGTTGCCGGTCATGAACTCGATATTGCGGCTCTCGCAGCCGGGGACGGCGTCTATGAACAGTATCGGCAGGCGCTTCATGACGGCCTCCGTGGTGCTCAGGCCGCCGGCCTTCGTGATGATGAGGTCGGCCGCGTCCATGTATAGGCTCATTTTATCGGTAAAGCCGCAGATCTTTATGCGGATATCGTCGGAGGTGAAGAACTCCAGCTCCTTTTCGAGCTGACGGTTGCTGCCGCAGATGATAACGAGGCTGTCGTTATCGCCCAGCAGCTCGCTTATGCGCAGGGCGATGCTGCGTATCGGGCCGCAGCCCATGCTGCCGCAGCACATGAGAAGCATCCTGCCCTCCTCGCCGAGGCCGAGGGCGCGCCGCGCGGCGGCCTTGTCGCCCTTCCGGCAGAACTCCTCGCGCACGGGGATGCCCGAGGCGACTATCCTGTCCGAGGGGATGCCCTGCGAGACAAACTCCTCGCGCAGCTTCTCGTGCGGGATGAAGTAGCGGTCGGCGACGATCTCCGACACGCCGGGACTGCATGTATAGTCGGTCGCGACGAAGAAGCTCGGTATGTTTATCTCGCGGTTCACGCGAAGCTCCGTCATCATCATCGCGGCGAAGATGTGCACGCTTATGACGACGTCGTAGCCGCCGGAGAACAGCACGCGGCACAGCTCGTCGGCGCCCTTTGCGTTCTGCTCGTACATGCGGCTCTGCGGCGTCAGCTCGCTGATTCGGTAGCCCACGCCGTAGAGCCTGGGCGTATATTTGTACGCCAGCTCATGGCCGCGGCTTATGAGCTCGGCCCTGCCCCTGGGCAGAAAGTCGAGCGCGTTTACGATATCGCACTCGCTGCCCTGCTTTTCAAAATACTCGCATATCGCGGAGGCGGCGCTGTTGTGTCCGCCGCCGGTGCTGCAGCTCAGTATAAGAACCTTCACTGTTTATTTGCCCTCCTCAGTCTGCGCTGCTCGAGCAGCACGAGTCTCGGTCTGTTGTATCTCTGTATTATGATAAACGGGACGTTGCCCAGAACATTGTACACGAGCCAGAAGGCCGCCGCCAGTGCCCCGCGCCAGAAAAGGAATATGCCCGCCGACAGAGCTATGAGCCAGTAATGCACGCACTCGGCCACGCAGGTCTCCCTTATGAGCGTGTCGTAGCCCTCGCCGCAGACGATATTCCTTGTGAGCTTCTTTTTCACCATATCGGGCATGATGCGGCTCATATCCGGCATAAGGTCCTTCCAGCGCTTTATGCCGAGCCTTTCATAGACCCTGCCGTTCTTCTCCCACTCCGCCGTGCGGTACGGAAATTTTCCGGCCGAAAAATGCGCTCTGGGCAGCGCCTGTCCTATAAAGTGCGAGGCTATGCCCAGGACGGCTATATAAATTATCGCGTAAATAAAGCTCATTTTTTCCCTCCATAAAACAATATTATATTTTATAGGCATTTTTGCCTGCCGTCAAGCGTTCGGCGGTATACAGCGCGGCGCAGCTGTCCGGCAGCTTGGCGAAATTTCAAGAAAATTTACAATTTATTAATTACTGCGCCGCCTCAGGTCCGTATAATACCAAGGGCTCTTTTGGGGCTTACACTAAACACGGGGGCAAACACAATGAACGATTCATACGATGTTGCGGTGATCGGATGCGGCACGGCCGGCATTTTCGCGGGCTATGAGCTTATAGCGCGCCATCCGGAGCTGAAGATATGCGTGCTCGATCAGGGCGGAGATATCTATTCCAGGCACTGCCCCATCGTCGCCGGAAAGGTCAAGGAGTGCATCCATTGCAGCGTGTGCGACACGATGTGCGGCTTCGGCGGCGCGGGCGCGTTTTCCGACGGAAAGTATAACTTCACGACCCAGTTCGGCGGCTGGCTGACCGATTTCATGGACAACGACGAGGTCATGGCGCTCATAGATTACGTCGACACCGTCAACATGAAGTACGGCGCGACGGACAAGACCTTCTCGACCGACACGCCCGAGGCGAGAGCTCTCGCGCGCGAGGCGCTGAAATACGACCTGCACCTGCTCCGGGCGAAGGTCAAGCATCTGGGCACCGAAAACAATCTGCGCATACTCCAGAACATGTACGAGGACCTGCGCAAGGTCATAGAATACCGCTTCCGCACCGAGGTCTGCTCGATAGACCGCGACGGCGAGGGCTACAGCCTTTCGCTCAGGCAGGGCGGAGATATAAAATGCCGCTACCTCATCGTCGCGCCCGGCAGAAGCGGCGCGGAGTGGTTCTCCGAGCAGTGCCGCAGGCTCGGCGTGAAGCTTATAAACAATCAGGTCGACGTCGGCGTACGCGTGGAGCTTCCCGCGACGGTGTTCGAGCACATCACCGACGTCGTTTACGAGTCCAAGCTCATATACCGCACAAAGCAGTACGGCGACAAGGTGCGCACCTTCTGCATGAATCCCTACGGTCACGTCGTGGCGGAAAACGTCGAGGGCATCAACACCGTAAACGGTCACTCCTACTCCGACCCCGCTCTGCGCAGCGAGAACACCAACTTCGCGCTTCTGGTGTCAAACCGCTTCACAGAGCCCTTTGACCAGCCCTACCGTTACGGCAAGCACATAGCGTCGCTGAGCAACATGCTCGCAGGCGGCGTTCTGGTCCAGCGCTTCGGCGACCTCGTCAAGGGCATCCGCACGAACGAGCACCGTCTCGCGCAGTCGTACACCCGCCCGACGCTCACCGCCGCCGTCCCCGGCGACCTGAGCCTTGCGCTGCCCAAGCGCCAGCTCGACGATATCATCGAAATGATCTACGCGCTGGACAAGATAGCCCCGGGCACGGCAAACTACGACACGCTCCTGTACGGCGCGGAGGTCAAGTTCTACTCCTCGCGCCTCGAGCTCTCGGGCGAGCTTGAAACGAAGTTTTCAAACTTCTTCGCCATCGGCGACGGCGCGGGCATCACCCGCGGACTGGCGCAGGCGGCGGCCTCCGGCGTAAAGGTCGCGCAGGTCATCTCCGAGCGCCTCGGATAAGGTCATATATCAAAATATGTCAAAGCAGCGGGTACGCTCTGTACCCGCTGCTTCTGCGTTCTACACTATCTTTTCCGTCCAGAGCTCGCCGCCGAGAACGGCCAGGAGCGTCGAGGCGCTCCCGTTTACCGTCCATATGCTTATCCCCGCAAGGCCGTATTCCCGCACGAGCGCGAGCCGTGCGCGGACGCTGCGGGCGTCCTCGAACCAGACCTCGTGCCGCGCACCGGTGGGGTCTTTGTAGTCAAAATGCGGCGCCTGCGCGTCCACGTCAAACTTTATCTGCGCGGAAACGGAGGCGGCCAGCTCCGCGGCCGCGGCGTTCGATATCACCCGCGCCGCCTGTCCCTGCTTCCACGGCAGGCGCCAGTCGTAGCCGTAGTTTGAAAAGCCCAGCAGCAGCTTCGACGGCGGGATCTCCGTCACCGCGTAGTCCAGCACCCTGCGCATCTGCTCCACCGGCGAGACGGCGCGCGGCGCGGAGTAGGCGTAGCCCCAATCATAGGTCATGACGGTGACCCTGTCGCAGCACTGCCCGTGGACGGCGTAGTCGTGCGCGGCATACACAAGGCCGCAGCGGGCGTCCGAGCTCTTCGGCGCGACGGCGCTCGACAGCATATAGCCGCGCGCGTGCAGCAGCTGCGACATGCGTCTTAAAAGGGCGTTGTAGCCCTCTCTGTCGTAGGGCTGGATATACCCCAGCCTGAGGCTCACGCCGTAATAGCCCCGGTCTTGCAGCACCGAGAGCGTGTTTTCGATAAGCGCGTCCTGCGCGCGCGTATCCGTGAATATGCCGTGGGCGATATCGCTTGAAAAGCCGCCGTTGCAGCCGATGTTCGTGATCGTCAGCATCGGCGCGCAGCCGGCCTCCCACGCGGCGCTTATCATGCCGGCGTCGTCTATCGGCGTAAGAAGGCCCCCGGCGTCCGTTCTCCATGAAAACGGACACAGATAGGTAAGCTGCGGCAGCGCGCTGTTGAGCCTCTGCGCGGCGATACCGGGCAGGGCGCAGCCGCTGACCTCCGTTTCCGCCGCCGGATGCTGAGCGTCGGGAACGATGAGCGCCTGCCCGGCGCTCAGCCGCGAGGGAGCGTTCAGCTCGTTGAGCCCGGCGAGCTCACTCGCCGTCACGCCGTTTGCCCGCGCTATCGAGCGCAGGCTCTCTCCCCGCCGGACGATGTGGATCCTCATACCATCACCTCGGTATATGGTATGCCGCTGCGCGAGGGATTATTGCAGGATGCTGCGGGCGGCCCGGCGCGCTTGCAGCTGCCGAGGCAGAGCTTGACGAGCTTATGTCGCTGCCCGCGATAGCCGAGATAGAGCAGAGCAACAGGAGCGCCGCACCGATGATTACCGAGAGTATATACCTGAATACACCGAAACAAACGCGCCGGTTGTACACGAGGAAGCGTCGGCGGTCAAGAAGCGTGTGCTGGATAAGGCTCTTAGTAACGGCGACAACATCCTGCTGTCCACCATCGGCGCTGATACCGAGAAGCTTGAGCGGGAAATTATCCGTTACAATGAAGAAGGCTATCGGGTGTACCTGCATCTCAACGAGCTGCCGAATAACAAAGCTCAGGCGCGAGGCTTGGGGCGTTTCTTCCATGAGGACGGAACGACCGGAAGGTATGTATCTCCCGAACTTATCGCCTCTTATGAGGATAAGCCTACTCAGACCTATTTGTATCTTTTAGAAAGGAGTAACATAAATGGAGTCAAAGAAGACGGTAACGAAACCCCTGACCGCGCAGGAGAGAGCGGAGTCCCTGGCGATGTGGCAGCAGATGTACGAGAGAGAGGACGACATTGAGCTGGAGATGTTGGACAGGCTGATAGCGCGGAAACAGTCTCACCTAAAGGAGCAAGAATTGCAGGGTACGACTGGTACAGCAACGACGTAAACTTCGGGGAGCCGCCTGTTCTGGTAGAGAGCTCAAGCAAGGAGGGCGAGCAAAATGAAAAGAAAATCGAGCATTTCGGCTGCAAGCAGACATATATGCCGGAGGACACTCTGCTGATTTAGTGCCAAGTGCAAGCTAACAGAAATATCCGGCGGGCTTCGCGCCGCTATTTGCAGTCATACATGCCTCATTTTCTGAAAAAGCAGCATGACAGACGGTGCTGCACGCGAAATTCAGAGCTCAAATTGTCTTTTGGCTCAATCATTTTTCTTGTGGGATTGAAGTGAAGTAGGATATGCGTGGAG
>CAVFTR010000005.1:0-119237 GCA_963625685.1 bacterium | reverse complement strand
TCTGCGTGTTCATATCCACAAAGGACGAGATGCAGCGCAGCTTCACCGGATGCTTTCCGCATGGGGTGAAGTTGCCGCCAAGCTGAAAGCGGGGGAGATCACCAAAGAAGAATACGACCGCTGGCGTTATTACTATCCTGAGTACGATACCTCCGGTCAGTGGCACAAGATCACGCCGTCGCAGGAATTGAGCGATATGCTGATGGAAGCTTTAAATAAAAATGGCGAGGAGGATAATCTTTGAAGCTCAAAAATGTTGTTTGGACAGTTGCAGGTATTGGCAGTACAATCCTTACAGGTGCATTATTAAAAAAGGGACTTTCTCCGACTTCGGTAAAAGTGGTTCAAAAAGCAATTCCAGAACCAGAACAGTACTACAAGGGTGTGCCGTTGTCTAAACTAGACGAGCTTGCCAAACAAATCTATCATGGACTGCACTGCACAATTGATCAGTGGGGCTTTTTAGTTTTTCACTACAAATCTAATAGGGGCCACACGATACTCCATCCTCAGATGACATTAGACGAAGCTGGGAAACTGATCAACCTCGGAGGACACTATCCGGGACAGTGGTGGTCAGGCGCAGATGAGTTTGCCAAAAAGGCTAACGAAATATTTACATTCAAAAAATAATAAAAAGAGCTACCTGACTTCATTTGAAATCAGATAGCTCTTTTCTTGTGAATAATGAAATTCTGTTGCCAAATCGTTGCCACGAGGGGCATCAAGGCTCAAAAAGTCCAGTGTTTACAGACTTTTTTCGACCGCTGAAATCATTCCCACTCTATCGTCGCGGGGGGCTTGGAGGTTATGTCGTAGACGATGCGGTTGATGCCCTTGACCTCGTTTACGATGCGCACGGAGACCTTGTCGAGCACGTCGTAGGGGATGCGCGCCCAGTCGGCGGTCATGAAATCGGTGGTCGTGACCGAGCGCAGAGCGAGGGTATAGTCGTAGGTCCTGCCGTCGCCCATCACGCCGACGGAGCGCATATTGGTGAGCACCGCAAAATACTGGTTCATCGTGCTCTCAAGCTGCGCCTTTGCGATCTCGTCGCGGAAGATGAAGTCGGCCTCGCGCAGGATATCGAGCTTTTCCCGCGTGATATCGCCGATGACGCGGATGGCCAGGCCCGGGCCCGGGAAGGGCTGGCGCATGACCAAGTACTCGGGTAGGCCGAGCTCGCGGCCGAGAGCGCGCACCTCGTCCTTGAACAGCAGGCGCAGCGGCTCGATGATCTCCTTGAAGTCGACGAAATCGGGCAGGCCGCCGACATTGTGGTGGCTCTTTATGACCGCCGCGACGTTCGTGCCGGACTCGATGACGTCGGGATAGATCGTGCCCTGGGCGAGATAATCGACCGAGCCTATCTTCTTGCCCTCGTCCTCGAAAACGCGGATGAACTCCTCGCCTATTATCTTGCGCTTTGCCTCGGGCTCGGAAACGCCCGCGAGGCGGCCGAGGAAGCGCTCCTGCGCGTTTACGCGGATGAAGTTTATATCCCAGTTTTTGAACGCCGCCTCGACCTCGTCGCCCTCATCCTTGCGCATGAGGCCGTGGTCGACGAAAATGCAGGTCAGCTGCGAGCCGACGGCCTCGGCGAGCAGCGCCGCCGCGACGGAGGAATCGACGCCGCCGGAGAGCGCCAGCAGCACCTTGCCGCCGCCGACCTTGGCGCGGATCGACTCGATGGATGCGCGCATGTAGTCTCCCATCGTCCAGTCGCCCTTCGCGCCGCAGACCTCGTACAGGAAATTGTGCAGCATCTTCCGGCCGTATTCGGTGTGATTGACCTCGGGATGGAACTGCACGCCGTAAAAGCCGCGGGCCTCGTCGCAGATGCCGACTGTCGGGCAGGCGTCGCTGTGCGCGACGAGGCGGAAGCTCTCGGGCACTTTGGCCATGTAGTCGCCGTGGCTCATCCACGTTACGCTCTCCTCCGGCAGTCCCCTGAACAGGCGGCAGCCGGTATCGAAGAAGGTCGGGGTCTTGCCGTATTCGCGGGCCGTGTCCGACTGTGCGGCGGTGACCTCACCGCCGAGGTAGTGCGCCATGAGCTGGCAGCCGTAGCATATGCCGAGCACGGGGATGCCGAGCTCAAATATCTCCGGGTCGACCTGGGGCGAGCCCTCGGCGTAAACGCTCTGCGGCCCGCCGGTGAAGATGATGCCGATGGGCTCATAGGCCTTTATCTCGTCTATGCTCATGCTGTGGGGCTTTACCTCACAGTAGACGTTACATTCGCGGACTCTGCGTGCGATCAGCTGATTATACTGGCCGCCGAAGTCCAGAACAAGTACGCGCTGGTTGTGCATTTCATGTCCTCCCGTTAAAACATCTCTATACAGCCCTCGCGCTCGGCGCTGACTGAAACATATTTGATCGGGCAGCCGACGGCCTTCTCGATATACTTTACATAGTCGAGCGCGGCCTTGGGAAGGTCCTCTATCTTGCGGCAGGCGGAGATATCGCACCTGAAGCCCTCGAGATACTCGTAAACGGGCTTTGCGCGCTCAAGCTCCTCGATATTGCCGGGGAAGTTTTCGATCCTCTTGCCGTCGAGCTCATACGCCACGCAGACGGGTATCCTGTCCATGTAGCTCATGACGTCGAGCTTTGTCAGTGCGATGCAGGTGCAGCCCTGCATCTTCGCGCCGTAGCGCGACGCGACGACGTCAAAGCCGCCGACTCTGCGCGGGCGTCCCGTCGCGGCGCCGTACTCGCCGCCCGCCTCGCGCAGCGCGTGAGCCTCGTCGCCGGACATCTCGCAGGTGAACGGGCCCTCGCCCACGCAGCTGGAGTAGGCCTTCATGATGCCGATGCTCTCGTCGAGCTTGAGCTGCGGGACGCCGGAGCCGATGGGCGCGTAGGCTGCCAGAGTGGTGGACGCCGAGGTGTAGGGGTAGATGCCGAAGTCTATATCGCGCAGTGCGCCGAGCTGAGCCTCGAACATGACCGACTTTCCGTTCTTGACAGCCTCGCTGAGGTACACGTTCGTATCGCAGACATATTCCTCGAAGGGCTTGCCGAATTTTTCGAGCCACGCCATGATCTCGTCAACGTCTATCGGCTCGTGGCCGTAGCCGCCCGCGACGGTGAGGTTTTTCCATTCGACGATAGCGGCGACGCGCTCGCGCAGATGGCCGAGGTTTTTAAGGTCGCCCATGCGCAGGGCCTTTTTCATGAACTTATCCGAGTACACGGGGGAAATGCCGCGGCGGGTCGAGCCGAACTTCTTGTCGCCGAGCCTGTCCTCCTCCAGCCCGTCAAGCAGCTTGTGATAGGGCATGCAGATGGTGGCGCGGTCGCTTATCTTGAGGTTTGCGGGGCTTATGGCAATGCCGCCCTCGCGCAGGCGCGCCGTCTCGTTAAACAGATGCTCGAGGTCGATGACTATGCCCGCGCCGAGAACGTTGACGGTGTCGTCGCGCAGGATGCCGGACGGCAGCAGATTCAGGATGAACCTGCCCTTGTCGTTGACGACGGTGTGGCCGGCGTTATTGCCGCCCTGATAGCGCACGACTATATCGTATTTCTCTGAAAGCAGGTCGACCATGCGGCCCTTGCCCTCATCTCCCCAGTTGGTCCCAACGATTGCAGTTAACATTGTTTTGGCTCCTTTATACATTTACATTCGCCTCGACGCCAAGCTCGTCTCTGTTCGCGTCGATGACGGGATCGAGATACTCTTTTATGAATTTTTCGGTCTGATGCTCCGCCATGCCGGTGAAGGTACGTGCGTCGCACAGCGCCTCAAGCTCGCTTTCCGCAAGCCCGAAGGCGGGGTCGGCCATGATGCGCTCGAGAAGGTCGTTTTTCCCGCCGCGCAGCTTTACCTCCTGCGCCGCGGCGACCGAGTGGACGCGGATGCGCTCATGCAGCTCCTGCCTGTCGCCGCCCTTGTGCTTTACACAGTACATGAGAATGTTTTCGCTCGCCATGAACGGAAGCTCCTCGTCCAGATGCTTTCCGCACACGGCGGGGTATATCCTCATGCCCGAGGCGACGTTTATATAGAGGTTGAGTATGCCGTCCACGGCCAGGAAGGCCTCGGGTATGCTCAGGCGGCGGTTGGCCGAATCGTCCAGCGTGCGCTCGAGCCACTGGCTCGACGCTGTGAAGGCCGCGTTCTGCAGATCGCTCATGACGAAGCGCGAGAGCGAGGCTATGCGCTCCGAGCGCATGGGATTGCGCTTGTAGGCCATCGCCGAGGAGCCTATCTGCTTTGACTCGAACGGCTCGTCGACCTCCTTGAGATGCGACAGCAGGCGCACGTCGCTCGAAAACTTCGACGCGCTCTGCGCGATGCCGGACAGCACCTGCAGAACGTAAAAATCGACCTTGCGCGAATAGGTCTGGCCGCTGACCGGCGCGCAGCGCTCAAAGCCCATTTTTTCGGCTATGAGCCCCTCAAGCCGCACGACCTTCTCCTCGTCGCCGTCAAAAAGCTCGAGAAAGCTCGCGCCGGTGCCGGTCGTGCCCTTGCAGCCTAAAAGCTCCAGTCTCCCGAGCTGCCAGTCGAGCTGCTCAAGGTCGTTTACAAGGTCATAGGCCCAGAGAGTTGCGCGCTTGCCGACGGTCGTCGGCTGGGCGGCCTGAAAATGCGTGTACGCGAGCGTCGGAACGCTTTTGTGCTTTTCCGCGAGCCCGCGCAGAGCGGCGATCGCGTTTATGAGCTTGCGCCGCACGAGCATCAGCGCCGCGCGCATGCGGATGATATCAGTATTGTCGCCGACGTAGCAGCTCGTGGCGCCCAGGTGGATTATCGGCTTTGCGTCGGGGCAGCACTCGCCGAAGGTGAGCACATGCGCCATTACGTCGTGGCGCACCTCGTGCTCGTGGCGGGCGGCGGACTCGTAGTCTATATCGTCGACGTGCGCCTTCATCTGATCTATCTGCGCCTGCGTTATATCGAGTCCGAGCTCCTTCTCGCTCTCGGCCAGGGCTATCCACAGCCTGCGCCAGGTCGAGAACTTGAAGTCATCGGAGAAAAGTCGCTTCATCTCTTCTCCGGCATATCTCCCGCAGAGGGGATTTTCATAAAATTCGTGTTTATTCATCTGTCTGCTTAAATACGCTTATACCGCTGCGCTTGTGCGCGGAGCTGCGGTGGAAGCGGTCGATTATCCTCTTCTCCGTGGGGCTGACCTCGCCGCCGTTTATATAGCTGTCTATCACGGCGTAGCTCACGCCCATCTCGCCCTCGTCGGTCTGGCCGTCGAAAAGTCCCGCGGAGGGGGCCTTGTTTATGATGCAGCCCGGCGCCGTGAGCCATTTGAGAAACTCGATGATCTCGGTCGCGGTGAGATCGGATATGGGGTTGAAGTCGCAGACGCCGTCGCCCCATTTGGTGAAGTAGCCCATATATCTCTCGCTGCGGTTGCCGGTTCCCGCGACCAGCCGGTACTCCGACGCGGCGACCGCGTACAGCGTAGTCATCCTCAGGCGCGGAGCGATGTTGTTTACCGCGGCGTTCGTGAGCGTCGTTATGCCCTGAAGCCTGTCTATCTCCGCCTGACGGACCTCGGTCAGATCGATGACGCGGCTTTCTATGCCGAAATGCTCGGCCAGCTCCCTTGCGTCCTTCATATCCTGCTCGAAGTTGCGCTTTGACGCGCAGGGCATCATGATGCCCACGGTGTTCTCGCAGGCGAACTTACACAGTATGCCGACGAGGGCGGAGTCCTTGCCGCCGGAGTTTCCGAAAACGATGCCGTCGACGCCGCTTTCCTCCACGAGCGCGCGTATATACTGCACTCTGTCGGCAAATTCCTTGCTGTAATCACGCATTGTATTCAGCTCCTCAAAAAACGTTTTTACAATAAATTTTATAATATTCGCCTGCGCATGTCAATAAGCGCCTGTGACAAAATAGCCGTCCGCCGCCGCCCGCGTTTAGGTGACTTTGGCCGTCGACAACAAAGTCCTTGATTTTTCAGCATTTTTTTGTTAAAATGTTAAATGTAATACTTTTGCCGCTCATTTTTAAACTTATTTTCACACAACACGGGAGACATACATGAAAAGATACATATCATTTCTGCTTGCCGTTGTGATGCTCGTGACCCTTGTTCCCGCATCGGCTCTGGCCGACACGGAGGAGACTGCCGATATGAAGGCAAGCGATAATCTCAAGCTTCTCATCAAAAGCTGGGAGGGCTGCGTTCTGACAGCGTACAAGGCGCACTCAAGCGAGGAATACTGGACGATAGGCTACGGCCACTATGCCGCGGATATTTACGAGGGCATGACCATAACGGTCGAGCAGGCGGACGCGTACTTCGATCAGGATATAGCCAGATTTGAAGCCGCGGCAAATCGGACGGTCGAAAAATACGGGCTTGAAGCCAGCCAGAACGTATTTGACGCGCTCGTGAGCCTTGCGTACAACTTCGGGCCTTACTGGGTCGAGGCCAACCCCACCTGGCGGCTGTCGCGCTATGTCCAGTCCGATTTCAAGGACAGCTACGGAAACCCCATATCCGATCTCGAGATCGCCGACGCATTCTCCGTTTTATGCTCGGCCGGAGGCGATATACTCCCCGGACTCGTAAAGCGGCGTCTGAACGAGGCGGAGATATTCCTTTACGGCAACTACAGCAGCAATCTTACGAATTTCGTCGCCGTCATAATCGACGCAAACGGCGGCGAGGTCAGCGGTAACCGCGTCGCGGCATACTACAAGGATCAGGCCTACGGCTCGCTGCCGTCGGCCACGCGGGATGGCTACAGGCTCGACTGCTGGAAGGATTCCGACACCGGCGCCGTTCTGAGCGCCGGCAGCATCGCCGACAAGTCGCGCTATATAACGGCCGTCTGGACGAGCGGGACCGCTCCGGCCGCATATAAGCTGAGCGTGTCCGGCGGCGAGGGCAGCGGAAGCTACACGGCCGGTACCAAGGTCAGGCTCGTCCCTGCCGTGCAGAGCGGAAAGGTCTTCGACCACTGGGACGTCAGCGGAGCGGCGGCCGAAAAGGGCAGCGACGGATATTATTACATAAGCATGCCCGCGGCCGACGTCACGGCGGTGGCGGTCTGGAGGGACGGCTGCCCGCTCGGCGATAAATGCCCGACGAAGAGCTTCACCGATATTCCCGTGACGCACTGGGCGCACAATGATATCGACAGCGTGATCAACGCCGGTCTTTTCAAGGGCACCTCAGCCACGAGCTTCGAGCCGGGCCTTGAAATGTCGCGCTGCATGCTCGTCACGGTCCTGTACCGTCTCGAGGGCAGTCCCGACGTGACGGGTTACGAGAACCGCTTCAGCGACGTCAGCGAGGATGCCTATTACTACGAGGCCCTGCTCTGGGGCGCGCGCAACAACATCTCAAACGGCTACGCCGACGGCCGCTTCGCGCCGGACGATACCCTGACGCGCGAGCAGCTGGTCACCTTCCTGAACAGATATGCAAACTACAAGGGCTATGACACCGAGGTCTACTCCGATCTTGACGGCTACACCGACGCGCAGCAGATAAGCGTATTTGCACGTGAGAGCATGTGCTGGGCTGTCGGAGCCGGTATAATAAACGGCACGACCAAAACGACGCTCAGTCCTCAGCTCGGCGCCGACCGCGCTCAGGTCGCGGCAATGTTCAACCGCTTTGCCGGCGGCATGGCCTGATCCGGCGCAAAAAATCCCGACTCTGCCGAGTCGGGATTTTTTGTTTATTCACCATTATTCTTCGTCATCAGGCTCGGGAATATCGGGCGTCGGAGTCGGCGTCGGCGTGGGCACGACCTTTTTAACGAAGGTCGCGACGATGCTGTGATCCTCGGTCACCCCCGGGAGCGTGTAGCTTTCTACGGGGCCCTTGTCCTCCCCGTCGACCTTGACCGACTGTATCTCATAGCCCTCGTTGGGCGTGATATTGACCGTGACGCTGCCCCAATCCTCGACGCTCACGCTGCCGCTCGGATCGGTCGTGCCGCCGTTGCCGGCGGTGACGTGTACGGTGTGGGTGCCGCCGGAGGAGCTCGTGTCCGTCTTGTTTTCCGGAGCGGCGCTCTCGACCGCGGCCTTGTTATTCGACTGCACGGAGCCGGGCTTGAAGTCAAAGCAGCCGTCGGCCGCGACGACGACCACCGTCAGCACCGCCAGGGCGCAGAGAACTCCGGTCATTATCCACTTCGTTCTCATGCTCTTTCTGCCTTTATTTGCGTTTTTGTTACTCATATCTCAGCCTCCGGGAATACTACTGGTTCTGCGTCTGACCGCCCTTGCCCTTGGGCTTGCCGCGATGATAGTAGCGGCGGTTGTTTTTCTTTTTCTCGCCGTCCGGGCCCTTTAACTGCTGCTGCGGCTTCTGCTGCTGCTCGGCTGGCTTCTGCTGCTCGGGCTTCTTTCCGCCTCCGCGGCGGCTGCCTTTGGGCTTCGGACGCGCGGCGGCTTTCTTTTCCTCCGGAGCGCGGGCGCTCTGCCCGGACTGCTCGGCGGGCCTTGCATCGCTCTGCGGCTTCTTTCCGCCGCGGCGCGAGCGGTGACTGCGGCTGCGCTTTCTGGGAGCGGCTGCGCTCTCCTGAGCCTTATCGCCGCTGCTGTCGGCAAACAGCTCCGGCAGCTTCCACTCGTCCTCTTCCTCCTCTTCCTCCTCGGGCTCGGGGATGTATTTGAGCACCGACGGCGGAGCTTCTCCGTCCTTGGGACGGCCGCCGGGCACCGCCGCGACCTCGACCGCGCGGAAGGTCTTGACCGTATCGTCGCCCTCGCCGTCGAGCTTGACCTTGACCATCTGGCGCAGGAGATTTACCTGCGTAACGGAGCCGTAGCCTATCGGCGTTTCGACGAAGGCGCCCTGCTTGGGCACGTTCTTCGTGAGCTCCTCATAGGCCTCCTGCTCGTATCTCAGACAGCACATGAGCCTGCCGCAGCTTCCGGATATCTTTCCGGGATTGAGGGACATCGACTGCATTTTCGCCATCTTTGTCGACACCGGCTGGAACTCGTCGATGAACTGGCTGCAGCAGAAGGGCCTGCCGCAGATGCCGAGGCCGCCGATCATCTTCGCCTCGTCCCTGACGCCTATCTGCCGGAGCTCTATCCTGTTGCGGAATATGCCCGCCAGGTCCTTTACGAGCTCGCGGAAGTCGACCCTGCCGTCGGAGGTGAAGAAGAACATGGTCTTGTTGCCCTCAAAGTTGCACTCGACGTCGACGAGCTTCATGTCGAGCCCGTGCTCGGCGATCTTCTTCTGGCAGATCTCGAACGCTTCCTTCTCGCGCTGCTTGTTTATCTCGGCAACGCGCAGATCGTCGCGCGTTGCCAGCCTCACGACCGGGCGCAGCGGCTGGATGACCGCATCGTCCTCGACCTCGTGATTGCCGCGGGTGCAGTCGGCCATTTCAAGACCCTTGCTGGTCTCGACAATGACCTGCTGGCCGGTGCTTACGCTTTTGCCGTTCGGGGCGAAATAGTAGCTCTTGCCCCTGTTTTTGAATTTTACGCTTATAACCTCAGTCAATTGCTTTCCTCGTTTCCGCTGCCGAGCGTACCGCCAGCAGCCCCAGAATGTGTTTCACGCCCGTGTTGACCGTCTGATACTGCATGCAGCGGTCGAGCAGCCGTATGATGTCCATTATGCGCATTTTATCCTTTTCCGCCGTCAGAAGCGCGGCGTAGCGCCGCTTCAGCGCCAGCAGCAGCTCGCCGAGCGAGGCAGCGTCGAGCGTTTCATGCGCAAAGCACCATGCCGTCAGCGCCGGTGTGTCTCCCCTGCGCTCGAGCGATACGAACTCGTCGGCAAGCGCGGCGGAGGTCTCGCTCTCCGCGTCCTCCTCGCCGGCGCAGCTTATGAGCACGCAGCGCGAGCGCACCGTTACGAGCAGCCGCTCCGGATTTGACACGCAGAGGATAAAATGCACGCCCGCGGGCGGCTCTTCAAATATCTTGAGCGCGGCGTTCTGCGCCCGCTCGTTCATTGTGTCCGCGTCCTTGATGATATATGCCTTTGCCGCCGCCTCATTTGGCAGGACGTAGGCGTCCGCGCCCATTGCGCGGATCTGATCGACCTGTATCTCCTTTTTCCGCCTGCCCTTATCGTCGGTCATGCGCTCGACAAGGGCAAGGTCGGGGTGAACGCGCGCCTTTACCTTGCGGCAATCGCGGCATACGCCGCAGGGGCGCTCGCCCTCGCTTTGGCACAGCATCTTTTCGGCAAGGTAAAACGCCCTGCTCATCCGCGCGTTTTCCGACGCCGAGGACACTATATACGCATGTGAGAGCTTTTCCATAGCATCCTCCGGAACAAATACTTAATCAGTTTATTTTACTCTTTTCCGTGATTTAAGTCAACAAAAACCGCGCGGAGCCGTTATGCCCGCTGTCTTGATTGCGTTTAATTTTCAAAAAGCTCTTGACAAAGAGCGGGAGAGGGTGTATCTTACGGATAGATTGTATGCAATTAAATTTTATAAAATCAGGAGAAAAGGAAAATGAGCATTTACGATTTTACGGTAAAGGATATTTCCGGCGCGCCCGTCAGCCTCGAAAAGTACAGGGGCAAGGTGCTGCTTATTGTAAACACGGCCACCGGCTGCGGCTTTACTCCGCAGTATGAGGGTCTGGAGGAGCTGTATGAAAAATATAATTCCTCCGGCTTTGAGGTCCTGGACTTCCCCTGCAATCAGTTCGCCGGACAGGCGCCCGGCACGGAAGACGAGATCGTCAGCTTCTGCCAGGTCAAATTCGGCGTGAGCTTTGACCAGTTTGCAAAGATACGTGTCAACGGCGAGGGCGAGGAGCCTCTGTACACATATCTCAAAAGCCAGAAGACCGGTAAATTCGGCAGGCAGATCAAATGGAACTTCACCAAATTCCTCGTCGACCGCGAGGGCAATGTCACGGCGCGCTACGCTCCGATGACGAAGCCCGAAATGATAGAAAACGCCGTAAAGGAGCTGCTGTGATGCATTACGAATACGAGCCCGAAGGCGTCTGCGCCATGCAGCTTGAATTTGATATTGATGAGGCCGGAGCAGTCCGCAACATCTCCTTTTTCGGCGGCTGCGACGGTAATCTCAAGGCAATAGCCAAGCTGCTTGACGGCGAGAGCGCCGATAAGATAGCCGCCCTGCTCTCAGGCAACACCTGCGGCAGAAAGCAGACCTCGTGCGCCGATCAGCTGGCGATAGCCGTCATGAAGGCGAAGGCGGAATACTGTTCTTGAACCTGAAGGCCTCATGCTGTATAATAGGCGCATAAAGCATTTACGGAGGAGCGGCTGCCGGACCCCGGCCGGCAGGCCCGATCGATATGGAAGACCGCAAATATGACGTACTGAAGCTCGAAAATCAGATATGCTTTCCTCTGTATGCCTGCGCGAAAGAGGTCGTGCGCAGATACAAGCCCTATCTGGACGAGATCGGGCTTACCTACACGCAGTATATCGCGATGATGGTCATGTGGGAGCATAAGAGGATCAGCGTAAAGGAGCTCGGAGGCTTTTTATATCTTGATTCCGGCACGCTCACGCCGCTGCTGAAAAAGCTCGAGCAGAAGGGCTATGTATCCCGAGCCCGCGACGACAAGGACGAGCGCGTGCTCAACGTCACGATCACGCCGGCGGGAGAAGCGCTCAGGGACCGCGCTGTTACGATCCCGTCAAAACTCGCAGCCTGTGTTGAGCTCCCTCTCGAGGACGCCCTCGAGCTCGGCGCACTGCTGAAAAGGCTGCTCAGCACGATATCCGACGATAACAAACAGCCGTAAAATGCCCCCCGTCCTGTGGACGGGGGGCATTTTGTCAAACGGCTGCCGCCCGGTTTTTTTGATAATGACAGCTCAAGGAGAGAAAGGAATTTGGGGCTTACAGGGCGGAAATATACTGCACAACGCCGTAAACGTCAAGACATATGCTTGGCGTTGTGTAAAAATCATATATAATTAATTGAACTGACGGGAGTAATTTATCAATTATTCAAGGCATAAAAGGGGGTTGGAAAACATGGATCACCTGCGAAACTGGTGTGGAAAAAGCGCCTTGCGCTGCATTGCCGCGCTGATCGGCCTGACTGTGCTTGATATGCCGCTGTTTATCGCGCTGTGGCAAATATATGTGCATTTGTTCGGCGCACTGGTACCTGATCCCTTTAAGAGCCTAAATGTGCTGCTTTATATGTTTCCGATACTTATAACAGGCAATCTGATCCGTTTTGAAACGGTATCGGGTGACAGCGGCAGGGCAAGCTCGGGCTTCAGGGCTGCGATCGAATCCGCTGCGGCCGGAGTGATATTGGGAGCGCTTACGCTGATCCCGCTCAGATCTCCCTCTGCGGCGGGCATTGCGCTCTGGATACTGAGCATGACCGGAGCCGCGCTGCTCATCTTCGCATTTCACGAAATACTGGGCAGGGTCAATGTCAAATAATACCGGTCCGGAGATAAGCTCTCCGGACCTTTCAGTTTCTGCCGCTCCTCGTGCCGCAGCGCACGCTGCCATTGCACTGAATGCACGCGCTCTGTCAATGTTCACAGTCAGTTAATTGACAAAGAGGGCGCATTATGTAAAATGGTCATACGGAGGTGATGGCGTGAATAAAAACAACAAGCGCGAGGAGGACGAGGAGGTCCGCCGCGCAAAGGCAAACATACGCAGGGGCTTTATCGTTGTGCTCGTCATTGTCGCGCTGCTCGCGGTCGTCGCTTATACCATTTACGGTCTGCTTGATGCACTGTCGTCGCCGTGGCCGGAGATGGGCACGTCGCTGATCCCCGATGTCAGCAGTATGATTTCACACAGGCCAACATAAAAACCGGCAGGAGCTCTCCTGCCGGTTTTTTAGTATTCTTCCATCATTTCGCGCGAATCCATGTCGCCGTGCTCGGCGGCTATTCGGTACCAGCGCATTGCCTCGTCGCGGTTTTGCTTCACGCCGCTGCCGAGGGCGTAGCAGTCGCCTGTCATGCGCATGCAGTCGACGTCGCCGAGCTCCGCGGCCTTTTTGAACAGCTCGAAGGCCTTTTTCGGGCTTTCCTTCACGCCGAAGCCGTTATAATAGCAGCCGCCGGCAAGACGCATGGCGTCGACGTTGCCGTTATCGGCCGACAGCTTCATCCAGCGGAAGGCCTCGGCGGGGTCTGATGCGGTGCCGTCGCCGTTTGCGTAGCACACGGCGAGGTCGTGCTGGGCGTCGGGATGCCCCATCTCGGCCGCGTTCCTGAACCACTCGAAGGCCGCCTGCGGATCCGGGAGGGTGCCCTCGCCGCGGTCGTGATTGAGCGCGGTTTTGTACATGGCGTCGACCACTCCGGCCTCTGCGGCGCGCT
Organism: bacterium; assembly: GCA_963625685.1. Taxonomy (GTDB): domain Bacteria; phylum Bacillota; class Clostridia; order Oscillospirales; family Oscillospiraceae; genus F23-B02. The sequence continues at coordinate 105,970 of CAVFTR010000005.1, read as the reverse complement.
TGAAGCGGGCAAAGGCCTCCGTCGGGTCCTTTTCGGTGCCGAAGCCCTGCTCGGAGCACAGCGCGCAGATATACATCGCCTCGGTATCGCCGGCCTCCGCCGCCATGAGCGCCCATTTGTAGCACTCCTTTTCGTTCCTGGACGTGCCCGCGCCCTTCTGATAGCACACGGCGAGGTCGAGCATGGCCTTGACGTGGCCGAGCCCGGCCGCGCGTTTTAAAAGCTCAAAGGATCTTTTATCGTCGAGCTCGGCAAAGCTCACGCCGCAGCGGAAAAGCAGCTCCGGCAGCAGCTCGGCCTCAACGCAGCCGAGGGCTATCGCCTCGTCGTAATACGCCGCGGCCGCGGGGTCGTCCTCGTTATCGTACGCCGCCGCGCCCTTTCCGCGCAGCTCGGCGCTCTTTTCGGCGTCCGACAGGGATGAGCCCATTATTTTCTCGATGTCCGCAAAGACGTCCTCTAATTTCATCTTTTTATATCCTGCCATGGCCGCCTCATTCCCCGCTGTCGTTTGCGGCGACCGAGTATTCCGCGGCCTTGACCGTACCGTCTGAGTCGGCCTGGAGCCTGAACAGCGTCGAGCCGACGGTGAACTTATACGTGTCGCCCGTCTGCGTGTATTCCAGGCCTTGCAGGAGTGCGAGCGCCTCGTCGAGCTCCATGCCGATCCTCACGCCCTGCGGGGTCGAGACGGTGTCGTCGGCAAGGGTGATGCCGGTGACGCGCCGTGTGCCGTCAACGTCGTTTACGAGCACTTCAAAGCCGTCGTAGTAATAGAACATGTCCTTGCCCTGATACGCGCAGCTGTTCGACTCGAAGGTACTGACAGGCTCGCCTAGCGCGGCGAGGACCTCGTCGGCGGGATCGAATATGCCGAACTTCACGTCGCCCGAGGCGTAGTACAGCTCGCCGTAGTCGGCCTTGTATTCGTTCTTGGCTCCGGTTTTTCCTCCGTCGCCCGTATCGCCGCAGGCGCACAGCGCGAAGGCGCATGCGGCGGCGAGGATAACTGCGATCATTCTTTTCATTTTTCGTCCCCCAATGTCCAGCTTTTAAGATAGCCGTATTCCTCGAGCTCGGCCTTCTGTGCGGCCAGAAGCTCATAATATGTCTCGCTCTTATCCGCCCAGTCGGCGGCGAGCGCTTCGTCGCTTCTCCTGTCGGGCACGGCATAGTCCTCGGCGAGGAGAGCCGCAAAATAGCGCGAGAGCTTTTCCGCTCCGTAGATATTCAGATGCAGTCCGGCGTCATAGGTGTCCGTCTGCATGTCCAGCCCGATATCGTCGGATACGTTCAGGAGATTTATATAGTCAAGGCCGTGCTCCGAGGCGTAGGCGCTTATCTGCCCGTCCCACTGCTCGTACCAGTACGGCCACAGGCTCGGCGATTTTATGAGCACGAGCTTCGCTCCGTTAGCATCGCACAGCTTCTGCATTTTGTCAAGGTATTCCCAGCAGCTTTCGCCTATAGTGTAATCGTCCAGGACCGGTGCGGTCGGGAGCTTCGTCATGGGCTCAACGTCCGCGCGCATGAGATAGCCCGCTATCGTGACGGGGTCGCGGTGAAAGGCGTACTCAAGGTCCTCGGCCGTGAGCTCTGACCAGCGCGAATGATAGCGCAGGAAGGGGATCAGATAGCTTATCATATCCTCGTCCCCGGTCATCGAGGCCTTCATCGCGTCTATCTTGTGCTTTGACAGCGGCATGCCGTCGAGCGTCATGCGGTTGTACGCCTCGCTCTGCGGCGTGTCGTACTTCATCGACTGCACGTTATATACGACGATCCTCGGGCTTTCGCGCTCGAAGACCTCCTCGAGCAGATAGTACGACTGCCATATGAGCTGCTGCGCGGAGCCGCGGATATAGCTCGTTATGCCCCTTTCCTCCCACATCGTGACGGGCGAGAAGTTCTCGTATACCTCGCAGTCGCCGACGAATATGACGTCGTGCGGGTTCTCCTCCTCGTAGTATTCGCGCGTCATCGCGCCCTCCAGGACGCCCGACATGTATTTCGGCTCAAATATCCTGCCCAGCAGCCAGAGCGCCGCGCACAGCAGCACGATAAGCAGCGCAAGGCAGACAATATGCAGTTTTTTATTGCTTTTTCCGCTCATTTTGTGCCTCAGAACTGATTATAGATAAACTGCGACGCGTCGTAGCCCACGCCGTATGCGCCGAAGGTGAGCACCGCGAGGGCGAGTACGAAGAACACGGCATAGCTCACAACGGGCCTTTTCCAGAGAAGCTCGCGCACGCTGCCGTGCCTTTCCTGCACGCAGGAGACGGAAAACATGACAGCTACGCCTGCAAAGGCGACGATATAGTCCGCGCCCGTCAGGCCGAGCTGCAAAAGAGTTCCCGAAAAGGCCTCGCGCCAGTTGAGCTCGGTGAACACCGTGCCGAGCGCGCGGAAGGAGACCCCGACGTCGCGGTAGCAGTCGAGAACGCGCAGCGAGCACATGAGAAGGAAGGTCCTGAGCGTTTCAAACACCCTGTAGCCGAAGCCGGATACGAGCTGAACATGCCTTGCCCTGAAGCGCTGCGACAGGGGCTTGAACTCCTCGGCCAGCAGGATAAAGAAGGCGTTCAGCAGGCCCCAGACGACAAAGTTCCACGCGGCGCCGTGCCATAGGCCGGTGAGAAACCAGGTCACTATGGTCGCGACATACACCGGCAGCTTCCTGCCGAAGCCCTCGGATATTTTCCTGCGCGCCGACTTTGAGAGCTTTAACAGCCACGGCGCGACGGACAGCGGGTAGAAGATATAGTCCTTGAACCAGGTGCCCATGGAGATGTGCCAGCGCCGCCAGTACTCGGCGATATTGCGCGAAAAATACGGGCGGATGAAGTTTTCCTTTACCTTTATGCCCAGAACCTGAGCCACGCCTATGGTTATGTCTATGCCGCCGGTAAAGTCCGCGTACAGCTCGGCGGCGTAGAGCACCGCGCCGATAAACACATACGCGCCCGTATACGCCTCCGGGTCCCCGCACAGTGCGGTCACGGCGACGAGCAGCCTGTCGGCAATGACGAGCTTTTTGAAGTAGCCCCAGAGTATGCGCTGGAGGCCGAAGGATATCTGCTTGAAGTCGGCCTTGTGCCCGGCGTAAAGCGTCGCCTTCAGGTCGTTAAAGCGCGAGATCGGCCCCTGGATGAGCAGCGGGAAGAAGGACGTGAAGAGCGCTGCGCGCAGTATGTTCTTCTCCGGCTCGGCCTTCTCCCAGTACACGTCGATGACGTAGCTGACGGTCTGGAAAGTGTAAAACGATATGCCCAGCGGCAGCACCCAGTCCACCGCGGCGATATCCGCGGAAAGCAGGGCGTTTACGTTGCTTATCAGGAAGTTTGTATACTTGAGCGCCGCGAGTATGCCGAGGTCGGCAACGAGCGCGAGCACGAATATCGCCCTGCGGCGCTTTTCGCACTGTTTTTTATACGCCTTTCGCTCGGGCCGCTCGAGCGCTCTTCCCTCCTCGGAGGACAGATACGCCCTCTGAGCGCGCTGAGACTTGCCCATGAGGTTCGTTGCCGCCCATGAGACGACGACCGTCGCCGCCATGAAGCAGAGCCCCTTCCAGCCCGCGCAGGCGTAGAACACGATGTCCGCGGCGAGGAGCAGCAGCCACTGAAAGCGCTTTGGTATTATATAATACAGCGCAAAAAGCAGCGCAAGGAAGGCTATGAAGCCATAGGAGGTAAACAGCACGGCTTATTCGTCAAGCCGACGGTTTACCATGTCGAGCATGGCCTCGGCCGAATTGAAGTTCTCCGGCACGATATCGCGCGCGGGAATGGTGATATCGAAAGCGTCCGACAGCTCCGCGATAACGGTGACTATATCGAGGCTTTCGAGGATGCCGTCGTCGATGAGGCTCGTGCAGTTTTCAAAATCGACGTCAAGGCCGAGGCCGTTTAGTATTTCAAGAATTTCGTCCATTGTTACATCTCCGTTGATATTAATGAATTTCTGTCTATCTTTCCGTTTTCCAGAAGCGGCAGGGCGTCCAGGCGTTTTATCCTCGACGGCTGCATATAGCGCGGCAGCATGCCTCTGAGATAGCGGCCGAGCGCCTTTTCGTCGGCAGAGCCCATGTAGAACATGAATATCCTGCCCTTTTCCTTATTGAACAGGCAGCACGAGCGTACAATTCCCTCGCAGCCGTCCGCGCAGGCCTCGATCTCGCCGAGCTCGACGCGGTGGCCCATGTTCTTTATCTGATGGTCCTTGCGCGATACGAATACCAGCTCGCCGCGCCCGTTTAGCCTTCCGAGATCGCCCGTGCGGTATATGAGCTCGGGATAGTGCGGATTGAGGGGGTTTTGCGTGAAGGCCGCCGCCGTGCGCTCGGGATCGTCAAAATATCCGTGCGTGAGCGCCGTGCCGCGTATGCATATCTCGCCCGTTTCACCGGGAGCTGCCTGCGTATCGTCGCTTTTAAGGAGCATGAAGCCGGTGTTGTCAAAGGGTCTGCCCACGGGTATGGGCTCGCCGTCCTTAAGCTCGCGGTCGACGACGAAGTAAAAGGACATGCCCGTGGCCTCCGTCGGGCCGTAGAGATTTATAAATTTTGCGCCGGGGCAGGCCTCCTGCCAGAGGCGCAGCTGCTTTACGGGGAACACCTCGCTGCCGAAGCAGACCGTGCGGATATGCCGCGGCCTTATATCCTCAAAGGTACCGAGGCCGGATATCATCGTCAGCGCCGAGGCGACCCAGCACAGGGTGTTGACCTTGTGCCGGTTCAGAAACTCCACCGCCTTAACGGGCGAGAGGAACATGCTCTGCTGCATGAGAAGTGCCGTCGAGCCGCATTTTATCACCGACAGCAGCTCCTTCATGCACGCGTCGACGTAAAGCGGCACCTGCATGGCAAAGACGCTGTCTTCATCCGCGCCTATCACGGGGCACAGCGCGTCTGCATAGTCTATCAGCGCCCTGTGGCTTCCCGTTACGCCCTTGGGGACGCCGGTGCTGCCGGAGGTGAAGACGATGTACGCGGGGTCCGTGTCGATGCTGCGCGCGCGCACTGCCGTGAGCGCCGCCTCGTTCTCCTTGGCGGCGAAAAGCTCTCTTGAGTCTATGACGCTGCCCTCCGGCGCGAGGCCTTCTGCAAGCTCGCGGGAGCCTGCGTCGCATATGACCGCTCTCGGGCTCAGGCGATGCAGTATCATCTGAAGCCTGAACAGCGGCATCGACGCGTCCAGCGGGACGTAATAGCAGCCCGCGTAGAGCGCCGCGAAAAACGCGGCTATCGTAAACGGCGATTTTTTCATGAATACCGCGACGGGCTCGCTGTGCAGGCCCCGCTCTATGAGCGCCGAGCCGCCCGCCCGGGAAAGACGCCAAAGCTCCGAAAAGCTCAGGCTCTCCTCCCCGTCGGAAAAGGCGGTCTTACCGCCGTACAGCGGCGCTGTTTTTTCCAGATACTCAAGTACGTTTTTCATCGTCAGCTCATCGAATACGGGACCGTCTCGAGCGCCGGGTACAGCGTCGTATCAAAGCGCCAGTACTGCTGACTGTATTTCACGAGTTCCTCGCTCGTCTTCATGAAGCAGTACAGATGCTCGGGGCCGACGTTGCAGGTATCGAAGTGATACCAGCCCGTGCCGAGGTTCACAAGCAGCCAGTAGTGATGCGTTTTGCCGCCCAGGCGCTCGACGCTGAGCATCTGGCAGTCTATCCGCTGCATGAGCGCATAGCTTGACGAATAGAAGGTGAAGCAGTCGCCCACGCCCTCGGTCAGACCGCGGTAGGCCTCGCTCTTCCAGTCGGTCTTGTCGGAGGTGCCGGTGTAGATTATATTGCTGTAGCAGTAGTTATATATTGCGTTTGCCTGCTCCGGCACGGTCATGTCGTCGGTGAGTATCTCGCCGAGTATCCTGTCGACGACCTCGTCGAGCTGCTCGTCGCTGACCTTCTTTTCGATGAAGGTGTATTTTACCGTGACCGAGGAGGAGTTGCCCTCGTGGTCTGTTGCCGTATAGGTCACGTCGTAGGTTCCGGGCGTTTTAGCGTCGACCTTGGATTTGTCGACCGTGAGCTCGGGCTCGGGGTCTGCGTTATCCTCGGCGAAGGTCTCCTTGAAGTAGGATACGGCCTCGCCGACATAGCAGTATCTGTCGCGCGCAGCGTAGATGGCGGGCGCCGTCTTATCCGGCGAAATGACCGCCTTTGCGTCCACCGTCGTCTCGTTTCCGAAGCGGTCGGTGAGGATTATCTGCACGTCCTGCTCGCCCTCGGCGCTCCAGTCCGGCTCGCTTACGAAGCTTGCCCTTACTCTGGACATGTCGACAAGATCCGTGACGAATTTTATCGGCTCGCAGTAGTAGCCCGTGCTGCACTGACATTCGATGCCCTCGGCCGTGGGCGCCGTGCTGTCCTTTATGACGACGCCGACTGTGATCCTGCTGCCGTCCTTTGAAAATATCATCGCGTGCGCGCCGAGAGCCGTGCGCACGAAGGCCTCGCTCTCCATCTTATAGCCCGCGTAGTCGTCGCCCAGAGCGGCGAGGATGTCGCTCTGCGTCACCGTATCCATCGACGCTTCAAGCTCCGCCGTCACGTCGCAGACTATGATCTTGCCTCTTGTATCCGTGCTGTTTCCGGCCGCGTCTGTCGCCCTTATGCCGCACAGGACCGTGCCGACCTTTGAGAGAACGGGCTCGGAGGTGAACTCATAGCTGACCTCGCTTGCGTCTCCGTCGCTCAGCGCGAGATCCTTTGCCTCGAGCTTGCCGTTCTTGACTACGGCAGTGGGTATCAGATCGGGCTCGGGAGCTGTGGTGTCGACTATGCGCAGGATAGAGCTGTAGGTCCTGCCGTCAAACTCTATCTTCACCTCGTGGTCGCCGAGCTCGTCCCAGGCTATATCGTCAAGCTCGGTGACAAAGCTCGCGTTCTCGCGCTCTACGACCATGAAGTCCTTCAGCTGCGCTCTCGGCTGGCCCGCCTCGTGCTCGAGGACCTCGACGAGGCCAAGTATCTTGACGGTGAGCTTTGCCGTGCATTTGTTGCCGCAGGCATCGGCAAGCTTTATGCCGCAGTCGTAGGTGCCCGCCTCGCCGTAGCTCGGCTCGTTTACCCACTCGGCCGTAAACTCGGACGCATCCTTCACGTCGCCGAGAGCGTCGAGCGCGTCGAGCTGCTTATCATCTATCGTCAGCGTTATCTCGCTTGTATCGCTCGTCGGGGCCTTCGTGTCGCGCACGATGAGGAGCTGCGGGCGCACCTTGCCGCCGCTTAGCACCCTGAGTATGTATGTGCCCTCACTGCTCTGGCTGACGTTCACATCGCCGACATAGCTCGCGTCGGCTCCGTTTTTCATGAACGCCGAGGCCTCGGGCGTTCCGCTGCCGAGCTCGGTCTTCAGGAACAGGTGCCTGCCGCCGTAAACGACGAAGACGAAGACCGCGGCGAGGGCCGCGAGCGCAAGGATGATACCCAGCGCGATCTTCAGGCCCTTTTTGCCTCCGCTCTTTTTTCCGCCGGGCCTGCGCTGACTGCCTCTGCGCTCATTTTTCTCCGCACGGCCGGCTTTTTCGGCCGGCATGCCGTCTAAAACTGTATTTTCATCCATTTATCAATACCTCCACAGGTACATTTCGACAAATATATATGATAACACATATTTCCCGTATGCTCAACGCCTTTTTTATTAACAAAAATACGTTGAATTGACAATAAGGCAGTGGTATAGTATTTAAAAATTCTCTTTCTGCACAAAAAGGAGAAAAGCATGAAAAGATATACCGCACTTATACTGTGCCTTGTCATGGCGTTTTCGCTGTGCGCCTGCAAGGGCTCCGAGCCCGAGCCCTCCGTCCAGCCGACGGCGGAGCCTACGCCCGAGAGCAGCTACGAGCCGGTGAGCTTCCAGAACCACGGCAAGCGCAGCACGGTCAGCGCGCTGCCTCAGAAGGTCGTGACGGCGGGACCGAACTGCACGGAGGTGTTCTGCGCGCTCGGCCTTGCCGATAAGGTCGTCGGCAAGTGCATGGAAAATCACTCGCTCGGCGCGCTGCCGGAATACGCGGACGACGTCGACAGCATCCCGACGCTCAGCGCCGGCTATCCCACGGCCGAGCAGATAATCGGCAGCGGCTGCGATTTTCTCTACGCCTGCTCCTGGATATTTGACGACGAGCTGACGGTCGCCGAGCTTGAAAGGGCCGGGATATGCGTGTATGTCAGCGAGGCCGAGACGATAGACGCGCTCTGGCGGGAGCTGCGCGATCTCGGCAGGGTGTTCGGCGTTGATAACATCGAGGCGCTCGTCGGCAGGCAGAGCCAGAGCCTTGAGGCTCTCTCCGCGAGACTCGGCGATATAGAAGACGTAAGAAGCGTGTTCGTGCTCGACAGCTTCATCGGCGATAAGCTCTACACCGCGGGCTCCTCCAACATCGAATCGGCCTGCATCAGCGCCGCGGGCGGCGTGAACGCCTTCAGCGAGATCACAAAGGCCTGGGACGCAGTCGAGCCCTCCGCGCTCGTCGTCGCAGACCCCTGGTGCATCATCATCCACGACTACGAGGGCTCGAGCTACGACGACAAGGTCGCCGCTCTTAAGGCCGACGAGCAGCTCTCGCAGCTCGACTGCGTGAAGAACGAGCGCTTTATACGGCTGTCGCTGGAAAACGCGATGCCCGGCATGCGCGTCGTTCAAACCGTCGATGCCATAGCGCATACACTGTATCCGGAGAAGCTCTGAGCCGCAGTCTTCGCCCCATATACCGCAAAAGATCTCGGTAACGCCTTGCGTATTACCGAGATCTTTTTTGTTTTGCCGCGCATGCCTGGAGCTTTTTTAAAAAACTATTAACAATGCTCTTTTTACACAGGGGATACTTGACAACTATCCCCTGTATTGTGCTATTCTCTATGTATCAAGAAAATGTCAGGAGGTCTGAAATGACGAAGTACAATAAGATAACGCCTGAGATCGCTGAGCAGCTTCAGGCCATCGTCGGCGCGAAGCGCTTTTTCGCCGGAGACGCGGTGAAGGACGATTTCAGCCACGACGAAATGCCGATATACGGCAAATACTTCCCCGAGGTGGTCTGCGAGGTCGAGAGCACCGGGGAGGTCTCGCAGATAATGCGCCTTTGCTATGAAAACAGCATCCCCGTGACGCCCCGCGGCGCGGGCACGGGGCTCGTCGGCGGCTGCGTGCCGCTGTGCGGTGGCGTCGTGCTGTGTACGGCGCGCATGAACAGGATACTCTCCTATGATATGAATAACCTCGTCGTACATATCCAGCCCGGCGTTCTGCTGCGCGATCTGGCCGCCGACGCGCTCAGCCGCGGCCTTATGTATCCGCCCGACCCCGGCGAGAAGACCGCCACCGTCGGCGGCAACGTCTCCACGAACGCGGGCGGCATGCGCGCCGTCAAATACGGCGTTACGCGCGACTACGTGCTTGCGATGACCGTCGTGCTGCCCGACGGCAGGGTCATGGAGCTGGGGAAAACGGTCTGCAAGACGAGCTCGGGCTACAGCCTGCTGCACCTTATGATAGGCTCCGAGGGCACGCTCGGCATTATTACGGAGCTCACCCTCAAGCTCATCCCGAAGCCCGAGATGGACGTGAGCCTTATCCTCCCCTTCGCGGACGTCGAGACCGCCATAGCCTCGGTCCCGCAGATAAAGCTTGCAAATCTCGACCCGCAGTCTATCGAGTTCATGGAGCGCGATATAGTCGATTCCTCCGCGGCGTTTACAGGAAACTCCATATTCCCCACAGTCGTCAACGGCAGGGAGGCCGGAGCGTACATCCTCGTCACCCTCGTGGGCGACAGCGAGGCAGAGCTCACGGCGAAAATGGACCGCCTCGGCGAGCTGGCCGAAAAATGCGGCGCATACGACACGCTCGTGGTCTGGACTGACGGTCTGAAAAAGGACGTATGGGCAGCGCGCAGCGCGTTTCTGACGGTCATTGAGGCCGACACGAAGCTCCTCGACGAGCTGGACGTCGTCGTCCCCGTGGACCGCATCGCCGAATTTCTTGTTTACACCCGCGCAGCCGGCAAAGAAGAGGGCATCGCTATCCGCAACTTCGGTCACGCGGGCGACGGCAATCTGCACATCTACTGCTGCGCAAACGACATGGAGCTTGACGAGTTCAAGCGCCGCTCGAAGGCCGTTATGGACAAGTGCTACGCAAAGTGTGCCGAGTTCGGCGGTCAGGTGTCCGGCGAGCACGCCATCGGGCACGCCAAAAAGCAGTATCTGCTCGAATCGGTCGGCGACACGGCCTTCGGGCTCATGCAGGCGATAAAGCAGGTGTTCGACCCCAGGGGCATACTCAATCCCGGCAAGGTCTGCACGAACGCACAGGAGGTCTGAAAAATGCTCAATATACTTGTATGCGTAAAGCAGGTCCCTGATATAAACCTCGTAAAGATGGACCCCGTGACCGGCAGTCTTATCCGCGCAGGCGTTCCCGCGATACTCAATCCGCTGGACGCAAACGCCCTCGAGGCGGCCGTCAGGGTCAAGGAGGCTCACGGCGGCACGATCACCGTCATCACCATGGGCCCCGATATGGCAAAGGAGGCTCTGCGCGAGTGCCTCGCGGCGGGCGCGGACAGAGCGGTGCTCCTGTCCGACCGCGCGTTTGCAAACGCCGATACGCTCGCGACGAGCTATGTCATAGTCTCCGCCGCAAAAATGCTCGGCAGCTTTGACCTCATATTCTGCGGCAAGGAATCGCTCGACGGCGCGACCGGTCAGATGGGCTCGCAGCTTGCAGAGCGCTTCGGCGCAAGCCAGATATCCTCCGCCCTGAGGATCGTCGGGGTCGATACCGAAAAGCACACCGTCACCGCCGAGCGCGAGCTTGAGCGCGGCGTTGAGGTGCTCATGGCGCAGTATCCCTGCCTGCTGACTGTCGAAAAGGCGAACTTCCGTGCGCGCATCCCGAATCTAAGGAGCTGGAAGGCCTCGCGCACGGCGCAGATAGAGGTGTATAGCTCATCGACCATCCCCGGTCTCGATCCCGCGCAGATCGGCGACCCCGGCTCGCCGACGAAGGTCCCGCGCACGTATCCTCCCGTCACCGGCGAGAAGGGCAGCATGATCGACGAGGGCGGCACGGAAAAGAATGTGGATAAGCTCTTTGAGCTCATCGCCGACGTGCTTTAAGGAGGTATGGCTATGAACAAGACTGATTACAGGGACATGTGGGTCTTTATCGAGCGCGACGGCGACGCGGTTCTGCCGGTCTCGCTCGAGCTGTGCTCGGAAACGCGCAGGCTGTGCGACTTGAGCGGCGAAAAGCTCGCTGCCGTCGTTGTCGGCGATATCAGCGACGCGGAGCTCCGGAAGGTGCTCGACTGCGGCGTGGATAAGCTCATCCGCGTATCCGGCACGGGCTATGAGTATTTCAGCAACGACGCTTACACGAATCTGTTCACCGTTCTGTGCGAAAAATACCGCCCGACGGCGGTCATGGTCGGCGGAACGATAAACGGCCGCGACTTTGCCCCGCGCTTCGCGGCGCGCCTCGGCACCGGCTGCACCTCGGACGCGACCGAGCTCGTCTGGGATCCGGAAACGACGGATATCGAGTTTATAGAGCCGGCTGTCGGCGGCAAGATGATGGCAGTCATCACCGTCCCAGCTGCGCGCCCGCAGGTCGGAACGATACGTCCCGGCACCTTCAAGTACGCGCCCTGCGGCGCGCACGAGTGCGAGCTCATCGAGGAGAGGATAGACTTCCCCGTTGAGAGCATCCGCACGAGGATACTCGACTTCCGCGCCGACGACGCCGATGAGAGCCTGAACATAGCCGACGCCGAGGTCATCGTCTGCGTCGGAAACGCCATAAAGGGTGCCGACGCTCTGCCGCGCTACCGCCGTCTTGCCGAGCGGCTCGGCGGAAAGCTCGCCTGCACAAGACCGGTGTTTGACCGCGGCGTGCTGCCGTTCAAGCTCGTTATCGGCCAGTCCGGCGTCGTGGTAAAGCCGAGGCTGTTCATCTCCTTCGGAGTCTCGGGCGCGGTGAACCACGTCACGGGCTTTTCCGACGCCGGCACCGTCGTCGCCGTGAACACCGACCCCGACGCCGCGATCTTCAACTATTGCAGCTACGGCATAGTCGGCGACATGGACGAGGTCTGCGACGCGATGCTCGCAAGGCTCGGAGAATAAAGCCAAGACATTAAAAAAGCACCCTGAAGGCCGGCTGAGATAAGAAAACATACGGTTTTGAGCGGCTCTTTTCCGCCCATACGGCATAAAAAATCCCGACAATACACAAAGTATTGCCGGGATTTTGTTATTTTGTCTGAACGAAAAACTTCTCGCTCAAAACTGCTGGCACCCGAAAGGGCTCAGCGGGTGCGGGGCCGAGGCGCGGCGGTGTAGGCATACTTTGTGTATGGAAAGCCGCCGCAACGACGGCATTCGCGCCTGCTGTGCCCTTTCGGGCGTGTGTTTTCTTGTCTCAGCCGGCCTAAGGGGTGCTTTTTTCAATATTGCAGGATGGGCGCCGAGCCGTCGTCCTCGGCCTTGGTGATGCTTTTAATGACGGCCTCGTAGCTGTAGTTATCGTTTACATACACCGTTATATGGTCGCCGGCCTTCTTGCCGAGCACCGCCCTGCCGAAGGGCGATTCGCGGCTTATGAGCCCCTTCAAGGGGTCCGTGCGTATCGTCGTCACGACCTGAATGACCTGCGTTTCGTCGTCCTCGGGTATGTATATCTCGACCTTGTCGTAGAGCCCTACCTCGTCGGCGGCCGAGTCCGAGCCGATGATGTGCGCCGACTTTATCATGTTCTCGAGATAACGTATGCGGCTGGCATTGCGATTTTTCGCGCGTTTTGCCTCCTTGTACTCGAAGTTCTCGCTCAGATCGCCGAAGGCGCGGGTACGCTTGACCTCCTCGAGAAGCTGCGGCATGAGCTCCAGCCTGCGGTGGTCGAGCTCTGCCTGCATTTTTGCAATATCCTGTTTTGTCAGATCGTCATGCATAGTGCTTCCTCTAATGCTGAAAGCACCCCGTTATACGGGGTGCTTTACTTTGTTTATATGCTGATCAGACCAGCTCGATGACTGCCATCTCGGCTGCGTCGCCGCGGCGGGGTCCGATGCGGGTGATGCGGGTGTAGCCGCCGTTGCGGTCGGCATACTTAACGCTCAGCTCGTCAAAGGTCTTCTTTGCGACGTCTTCACGGGTGATGAAGGCCAGCGCCTGGCGGTATGCTGCCAGATCCTTTTTCTTGCCGAGGCTTATCATTTTCTCGGCCATGGGAGCGATCTCTTTGGCGCGGGTGACGGTAGTCTCCATGCGGCCCTTATCGAGCAGATCGGTGACCTGCTGACGGAGCATTGCCATACGCTGATCGGTCGTCTTGCCGAGCTTTCTTGTTCCGGGCATTTCGGTGTTTCCTCCTTGTTAGAGTTAGTTGTTGTCCTCGTCCGCGAGAGACAGTCCCATCATGGCGAGCTTGTGCTCGACCTCCTCGAGGGACTTGCGTCCGAGGTTGCGGACCTTGATCATCTCGTCCTGAGTCTTGGAGATGAGGTCCTCAACAGTGTTGATGTTTGCTCGTTTGAGGCAGTTGAAGCTTCTAACGGACAGATCGAGCTCCTCGATGGTCATCTCAAGGACCTTATCACGCTGCGTCTCGGTCTTTTCAACGACGGTCGGACGGCTGCCGACTGCATCGGAAAGATCGGTGAACAGTGTGAAATGGTCGCAGAGGATCTTTGCGCCGAGAGACACCGCGTCGCGGGCGGTGATGGTCTTGTCCGTCCACACCTCTATCGTCAGCTTGTCAAAGTCGGTCTGGTTGCCCACGCGGGTGTTCTCGACCGAGTAGTTGACCTTCAGAACGGGCGTGTAGATAGAATCAACGGGGATGGTCCCGATTGCGGTTTGGGCCGTTTTGTTCTTGTCCGCAGATACATAGCCCCTGCCGTGATCGAAGGTAAGCTCCATGGAGAGCGCTCCGTCAGGTCCGAGGGTGGCTATGGGCTGCTCCGGATTGAGTATCTCGACCTCGGCGTCTGCCTTGATATCGCCGGCGGTGACGACGCCCTCGCCTGCCGCCTCGATGTAGACGGTCTTGGGCTCGTCGGAGTGGAGGCGTGCGATGATGCTCTTGACGTTAAGAACGATCTCCGTCACGTCCTCCTTGACGCCGGGGATGGTCGAAAACTCGTGCTGCACGCCGGCGATCTTGATCGAGGTGGCGGCAGTGCCGGGGAGAGAGGACAATAAGACCCTGCGCAGAGAGTTACCAAGTGTCGTGCCGTAGCCGCGCTCCAGCGGCTCTATGATGTACTTGCCATAGGAGCTGTCTGTCGGAGTTTCAATGCACTCTATACGCGGCTTTTCTATTTCGATCATATTAAATATAACCCTCCTTATTAAGTTCGGCGCGTAATCTGCGCCCTGAGTTTTGTCAGCTTACCAATTGAGGGTATCTGTATTACTTGGAGTACAACTCGACGATGAGGCGCTCCTCGATGGGGAGGTCGATGTCTTCGCGTGCGGGCACTGCGACGACCTTTGCGATCATGTTGTTTGCGTCGTACTCAAGCCACTTGGGTGCGGGACGTGAGCTGTTTGCCTCAACATTGGCCTTGATCTTCTCAAGACCGCGGCTGCTCTCTTTCAGAGTTATCACCATGCCGGGCTTTACCTGATAGCTGGGGATATTGACCTTGCGGCCGTTAACGGTGAAGTGGCCGTGGCTGACCATCTGACGTGCTTCGGCGCGGCTCATTGCAAAGCCGAGGCGGTACACGACGTTGTCCAGGCGGCACTCGAGGATGCTCAGGAGGTTCTCGCCGGTCTTGCCGGGACGGCGCTCTGCCATCTCATAATAGCTGCGGAACTGACTCTCAAGAACGCCGTAGTATCTCTTTGCCTTCTGCTTCTCGCGAAGCTGCATACCGTACTCGGAGCTCTTGCTGCGGCCCTGGCCGTGCTGGCCGGGCGCATAGGATCTGTTCTCAAGCGCGCACTTTGTGTAGCAGCGGTCGCCCTTAAGGAAGAGCTTCTGACCCTCTCTGCGGCACAGGCGGCAGACTGCTTCAGTATATCTTGCCATTTGTCTTTCCCTCCTTCAATTAGACACGACGACGCTTCGGAGGACGGCAGCCATTGTGGGGAATGGGGGTAACGTCCTTGATCATCGTAACTTCAAGACCTGCGGTCTGCAGAGCGCGGATAGCCGCTTCTCTGCCCGAGCCGGGGCCCTTGACGAACACTTCGACGGTCTTCAGACCATGCTCCATGGCTGCCTTTGCGGCAGTCTCGGCTGCGGTCTGAGCGGCGAAGGGGGTAGACTTTCTGCTGCCACGGAAGCCCATGCCGCCGGCAGATGCCCAGGAAAGCGCGTTGCCCTGGGTGTCGGTGATGGTTACCATGGTGTTATTGAAGGAAGAGCTGATATGAACCTGGCCCTTTTCAATGTTCTTACGCTCTCTGCGGCGTGTTCTGACTTTTTTCTTTGCATTTGCTGCCATAATTCATATCCCTCCTTACTTCTTCTTATTTGCGATGGTGCGTTTCGGACCCTTGCGGGTACGGGCATTGGTCTTGCTGCGCTGTCCGCGAACGGGCAGGCCGCGGCGATGACGCAGGCCGCGGTAGCAGCCGATCTCGGTCAGGCGCTTTATATCGAGCGCCACGCTGCGGCGAAGGTCGCCTTCAACGATGAAGTTGTGGTCAATGCACTCACGCAGCTTCGCTTCTTCCTCTTCGGTGAGGTCCTTTACGCGGGTGTCGGGGTTTATACCGGTCATTGCCAGTATTTTGTTCGCGCTGGTTCTGCCGATACCGTAGACATAAGTGAGTCCTATCTCAATTCTCTTGTCCTTGGGCAGGTCAACGCCGGCTATACGTGCCATATTGATCGATCATTCCTTTCGATTTTTATTCCGCATTTGACGGATCCGCTTGGCTTATTCCCGCCGGAGGGAGCCTTGCGGTCCATGCGGGATCTAACTTTTGTCGGACGAGCTGGGGTAATTATCAGCCCTGTCTCTGCTTATGCTTGGGGTTTTCGCAAATTACCATGACTTTGCCCTTGCGCTTTATGATCTTGCACTTTTCGCACATAGGCTTCACGGAAGGTCTTACTTTCATTTGTTTTACCTCCTACTTACTTCTCCAGGTGATGCGTCCGCGGGTCAGATCGTACGGAGACATCTGCACCGTGACCTTATCGCCGGGGAGGATCCTGATAAAGTTCATTCTGAGCTTACCGGAGATATGGGCGAGGATCGTGTGACCCTGGCCGATATCGACCAGAAACATGGTGTTGGGCAGGGACTCGACTACCGTGCCCTCGAGTTCGATTACGTCGTCTTTTGCCAAAATAATTTTCCTCCTGGTCGGTTTGACGAAATGTCAGTCAATGTTCTCTGCCATAGTGAGTATTTCTGCCTCGCCGTCTGTTATGAGGATCGTGTTTTCATAATGGGCGGCAAGACTTCCGTCATTGGTCACGACCGTCCAGTCGTTATCCAGAACATGAACGCCGTAGCCTCCGGCCGTTATCATCGGCTCTATGGCTATCGTCATGCCCGCGACGAGACGGGGGTTTGCCCGTTTGCCCTTGATGCTGTAATTCGGGACCTCGGGAGCCTCGTGCATATTGCGGCCGACGCCGTGTCCGACATAATCGCGCACAACGCCGAAGCCGTGCGACTCGGCATATTCCTGTATAGCTGAGCCTATATCGTCGATGCGGTATCCGGCTCTCGCAAACTTCAGTCCCTCATAAAAGCTCCGGCGCGTGACTTCAATGAGCTTTTTCGCCTGCTCGGAGATCTCGCCGCAGGGATAGGTCCCCGCGCAGTCTCCCACGAAGCCGCCGAAGGTCGCGCCAACGTCGACGGAGACGATATCTCCTCTGCGTATGACGCGCTTTCCGGGGATGCCGTGGATGACCTCCTCGTTTACCGACAGGCAGGTGCTTGCCGGAAAGCCGCCGTAGCCCTTGAAGGTCGGGATGGCCCGCGACTTTATGATAAAGTCGTTGACCTCTCGGTCGATCTGCCTGGTGGTCAGACCGTCGGCTATTGCGGCTCGGGCGACCGATCGTGCGCCGGCGGTGATAGCTCCCGCCTTGCGCATGATCTCGATCTCGTGAGCAGTCTTGATTATGATTGGATCTCTCGACATAGCTCAGATTCCCAATGCAGCCTTGATAACCTCAGTCGTAGCCTCTATGGTCGGCTGGTTGTCAACGCTCTTGAGCTTGCCGCGGCTCTCATAGAAAGCCTTAAGGGGCTCGGTCTCCTTATGGTAGGTGGCAAGGCGCGCCTTGACGGTCTCGGGAGCGTCGTCCTTGCGGATGGTCAGCTCGCCGCCGCAGAAGTCGCACTTGCCCTCAGCCTTGGGAGGATTGGACACGATGTGGAAGGTCTGGCTGCAATCCTTGCAGGTCCTGCGGCCGGACATGCGCTCGATTATCGTCTCGTCCGCTATCTCGATAGACAGCGCACAGTCGATATCGATGCCCGCCTGCTCAAGCGCTTCGGCCTGAGGGATGGTCCTGGGCATACCGTCGAGGATATAGCCGTTTTTGCAGTCGGGCTCGGCCAGGCGCTCGTTTACGATGCCGATGATGACGTCGTCGGGGACGAGCTTGCCGCTTTCCACATATGCCTTAGCCTGCAGGCCGACGGGCGTGCCGTTTTTCATGGCCGCACGAAGGATGTTGCCGGTCGAAATGGTGGGTATGGAGAGCATACGGCTGAGTATCTCTGCCTGAGTACCCTTGCCTGCGCCGGGGGCGCCTAAAAGTATAAGCTTCATATCACTGCACCTCTTCTTAGCTAAGGAAGCCCTTGTAGTTGCGCATCAGCATCTGTGCCTCGAGTGCGCGGACGGTCTCAAGCGCAACACCGACAACGATGATTATCGAGGTGCCGCCCAGGGAGATGCCGCTCAGGGAAGCGGATGTGCTGAAGTGGCTGATGAGGATGGGAACTATTGCGATAATGCCCAGATAGATCGCGCCGAACAGTGTGATCTTGTTGAGCACCTTCTTGATGAACTCGCTGGTCGGCTTGCCCGGGCGGAAGCCGGGGATGTAGCCGCCGTTCTTCTTGAGATTGTTCGCGACCTCCACGGGGTTGAACTGGATGGTGGAGTAGAAGTACGCAAAGAAGATGATCAGCAGGAAGTAGATTATCGCATAGGGGATGCTCGTGGTGCTTGCCCATGCGCTGTCGGAGTGGCCGGTGAACGCCGCGATGGTCGCGGGCAGGGTCGCTATCGACTGAGCGAAGATGATGGGCAGAACGCCGGACATGTTGACCTTCATGGGAAGGTGGGTGCTCTGGCCGCCGTACATCTTGCGTCCGACGACGCGCTTTGCGTACTGGACGGGGATGCGGCGCTCGGAGTCGTTTATCAGGACGATCAGGACTATCATCGCAAGCGCGCCGATGAGCAGGAGGACGTTTATCCACCATGCGACGGTGCCGTTTATGGTGTTGGTGATCATCTGATACAGGGAGGTCGGGAAGCGGGAAACGATGCTTGCGAACAGGATGATGGAAATACCGTTGCCGATGCCGAACTCCGTGATCTGCTCGCCGAGCCACATGATAAGAGCCGAGCCCGAGGTGAAGGTCAGGATGATGACGATCGCGGCCCAGACGCCCTCGCCGTCGGTGGTGAGGAAGCCGGACTTCATGATCATGTAGTAGTAAGCAAAGCCCTGGATAAGGCCGATGGCCACGGTGGTGTAGCGGGTGATGGAGGCGATCTTCTTCTTGCCTTCCTCGCCCTCCTCCTTGCTCATACGCTCGAGCGCGGGGATGGCGATGCACAGGAGCTGGATGATGATGGAGGCGTTGATGTAGGGCTGGATGGACAGTGCAAAGATGGTTGCGTTGGAGAACGCGCCGCCGCTCATGACGTTAAGCAGGCCGAGAACCGTATTCTGCATCTGCGAGAAATACGTATTGAGGGCGTCGATGTTTACGTAAGGAACGGGAACGGCATTACCGAGTCGGTAAAGGAGGATGATGACGAGCGTGAAGAGTATCTTATGACGCAGGTCCTCGATCTTCCATGCGTTACGCATTGTCTGCAGCACTTAGATCACCTCGGCCTTTCCGCCTGCCGCCTCAATTTTTTCTTTTGCGGTTTCAGAAAAAGCGGAAGCCTTAACGGTAAGTTTCTTGCTTATCTCGCCGTTGCCGAGGATCTTGACGCCGTAGCGGCACTTGGAGAGCACGCCCGCGTCTAAAAGAGCCTTCGCGTCGACGACTGCGCCGTCTTCAAATCTGTCGAGCTCGGAGACGTTGATCGCCTCGAGGGGCTTGGCAAAGATGTTGTTGAAGCCTCTCTTCGGGATGCGGCGCGCCAGAGGCATCTGGCCGCCTTCAAAGCCGATGCGGACACCGCCGCCGGAGCGCGCCTTCTGGCCCTTGTGGCCGCGGCCCGCGGTCTTGCCGTTGCCGGTGGCGTGGCCTCTGCCCTTGCGCTTGTCGACGTGGGTGGAGCCGGCCACGGGAGAAAGTTCATGAATATACATTATGCCTTTTCCTCCTTATTCTTCAGTTACCTGGAGGAGATAGCCGATCTTGGCGATCTTGCCCCTGGTCTGGGGGTTGTCGGGCTGGACGGTCTCGTTGCCGAGCTTGTGCAGTCCGAGGGAGTTCGCGGTCGCAATGTGCTTATCGAGACGACCGTTCAGGCTCTTGACGAGCTTAATTCTAAGATTAGCCATTTTGCGTCCTCCTTAAGCCTGAACTTCTTCAGGGCTCTTGCCGCGGACGGCAGCCACCTGAGCTGCGTCGCGCAGAGACATGAGGCCCTGCATGGTTGCTGCAACGACGTTCGCGGGGTTGTTGGTGCGCAGGCACTTGGTACGGATGTCCTTGATGCCGGCCGCCTCAACGACCGCACGGACAGCGCCGCCGGCGATAACGCCGGTACCGGGTGCCGCGGGCTTGAGCAGGACGCGGCCCGCGCCGAAGGCGCCGATGATCTCGTGAGGAATGGTCGTGCCCTGGAGGGTGACGGTGACGATGTTCTTCTTGGCGTCCTCGAGTCCCTTGCGGATGGCCTCGGAGACCTCGTTTGCCTTGCCCAGGCCGTAGCCTACGCGGCCCTTGCCGTCGCCCACGACGCAAAGCGCGGAGAACTTCATAACGCGGCCGCCCTTGACGGTCTTGCTGACGCGGTTGAGGGAAACTACCTTTTCAACGAACTCGGATGCTTCCTCGTCTCTGCGGCGATCTCTTCTGTCATTATTGTATGCCATAATAGTTTTCCTCCTCCCCTTAGAACTTCAGGCCGCCCTCGCGGGCGCCCTCTGCAAGTGCTGCCACACGGCCGTGGAAGATATAGCCGCCGCGGTCGAACACGACGTTCTCTATTCCCTTTGCCAGTGCGCGCTCGGCGACGGTCGCGCCGATCTTCTTAGCGGCCTCGATATTGCCGCCGTTGCCTTCAAAGCCCTTTTCAACGGTGGAGGCGGAAACGAGGGTGCTGCCGGCCACGTCGTCGATGATCTGGGCATAAATGTTGTTTTCGCTGCGGAATACGCTCAGGCGGGGTCTTTCGGCGGTGCCGGAGATCTTGCCGCGTACTCTTGCGTGGCGCTTGATGCGCTGCGCTCTTGTATCAGGTCTTTTAATCATTCAGGCACACCTCCTATTACTTAGCGCCGGTCTTGCCTTCTTTGCGGCGGATAACTTCGTAGTCATACTTGATGCCCTTGCCCTTGTACGGCTCGGGAGGACGCTTGCCACGAACTTCTGCTGCAAACTGGCCGACCTTCTGCTTGTCGATACCCTTGATGATGATCTGGTTGGGGTTGGGGACCTCGATCTGGATGTCCTCGGTCTCGGGCACGATGACCTGATGCGAGTAACCGATGTTCAGGACCAGGTTCTTGCCTTCCTTTGCCGCACGGTAACCAACGCCGTTTACCTCGAGAGTCTTCGAGAAGCCCTCGGATACGCCGACGACCATGTTGTTGACGAGGGTACGGGTCAGACCGTGGAGAGATCTGTTCATCTTTTCGTCGTTGGGACGGGTGACATGAATGACGCCTGCCTCGACTTCGACCTTCATAGTGGGTGCTGCGGTCATCTCAAGCGCGCCCTTGGGGCCCTTGACGGAAACGTGCTGACCGTCGACCTTGACTTCCACTCCTGCGGGAATGGTAATGGGTGCTCTACCGATTCTTGACATAGTTAGCTTTCCTCCTTACCATACGAATGCCAGGACCTCGCCGCCGATGTGAGCTGCGCGAGCAGCCTTGTCGGTCATGACGCCCTTGGAAGTGGATACGATCGCGATACCGAGGCCCTTGAGGACCTTGGGCAGCTCGTCTGCTCCTGCGTAAACGCGCAGGCCGGGCTTGGAGACACGGCGAAGACCCTGGATGGCCTTCTCCTTGCCGGGGAGATACTTGAGGGTGATGCGGATGATGCCCTGCGTGCCGTCGTCGATGATCTGGAAGCTCTTGATGTAGCCTTCCTCAAGAAGGATCTCGGCGATGGCCTTCTTCATCTTCGACGCGGGGACATCGACAGTTTCATGCTTCGCTACACCGGCGTTGCGGATGCGGGTCAGCATATCTGCAATGGGGTCTGTGATCTGCATAATCTTTTCTCCTTTTTTAGAAGTTACCGGGGATGACTCCCTCGGTCATGGCCGCGAGGTTCCGCACTAATACATGATTAGCTGCGGCCTTTCGTCAGCTCAAGTTTGCGCCCGACGGCCGGGCCTTGATCGGGGGTCCGGGGTCTCGCGCGCAAACTGCGGGGGTAAGCCGCCTCAAAAGAGGCTTTTGAGGCAATATTTGAAAAACCGCCGAAGAGATACACCGAGCTTCTCGGTGTATCTCAACTTCGTTTTCCGCAAAATCGGCATCATACTATTTTACTGCAAACAGCTTGAGATTGCAAGCTTTTTTACGCAGAATACGATGCTTTTTCCGTCCGGAGCGCCCGATTACCAGGAGGCCTTGCGGACGCCGGGGATCTGACCCTTGTAAGCCAGCTCGCGGAAGCAGATACGGCAGATGCCGTAGTCGCGCAGATATGCGTGAGGACGGCCGCAGATCTTGCAGCGATTGTACTTACGAGTCGAGAACTTGGCAGGAGCCTGCTGCTTGAGGATCATAGATTTCTTTGCCATTGTCAGTTCCTCCTTAGTTCGCGAACGGAGCGCCCATGAGTCTGAGCAGCTCGCGTGCTTCTTCATCGGTCTGTGCGGTGGTGGTGATGGCAATGTTCATGCCGCGCAGCTTCTCGATCTTATCATAGTCGATCTCGGGGAAGATGATCTGCTCCTTCAGGCCCATGCTGTAGTTGCCGCGGCCGTCGAACGCATCTGCGGAGATACCGCGGAAGTCGCGGACACGGGGAAGAGCGACGTTGAGCAGTCTGTCGAGGAACTCCCACATACGGTCCTGGCGCAGGGTGACCTTTACGCCGACATGCATGCCCTCGCGGAGCTTGAAGTTTGCGACGGACTTGCGCGCGACGGTAGCCACTGCGTGCTGACCGGTGATCGCGGAGATCTCTTTTATAACGTTGTCAAGCGCCTTGGCGTTGTCCTTGCAGTCGCCGCAGCCGACGGACACGACGATCTTGTCGATCTTGGGGATCTGCATAACGGACTTGTACTGGAACTTCTCCATCAGAGCAGGAGCAACTTCCTCAACGTACTTTTTCTTCATTCTTGTCATAGTAAGTTATCTCCTTTCTCAGATTTCTGCGCCGCACTTGCGGCATACGCGCAGCTTCTTGTCTGCGACGTACTTGTAGCCGACGCGAACGCCCTTGCTGCACTTGGGGCAGACGAGCTGGACCTTGCTGACATAGACGGGAGTTTCCATCTTGATTATGCCGCCGTCCTGGCCCTTTTTCTTTGCCTTCTGATGCTTGGTGGCTACGCTGACGCCCTCAACGATGACCTTGCCGTTTTTGGGGTCTGCGGAAATGACCTTGCCGGTCTTGCCCTTGTCCGCACCGGACAGGACTATGACTTTATCGCCAGTTTTGATTTTCATTCTCTGTGCCCTCCTTAAATCACTTCGGGAGCCAGGGACAGGATCTTCATGTAATCCTTATCGCGCAGCTCACGAGCGACGGGTCCAAAGATACGAGTGCCGCGGGGGTTCTTATCGGTTCCGTTGATAAGGACCGCTGCGTTCTCGTCAAAGCGAACGTAAGTGCCATCTGCGCGGCGAACGGACTTTGCCGTGCGCACGACGACCGCCTTGACGACGTCGCCCTTCTTGACAGAGCCGCCGGGGGCAGCCTTGCGGACGGAAGCAACGATCACGTCGCCGATGCTTGCGTATCTGCGCTTGGAGCCGCCGAGAACGCGGATGCACTTGATTTCCTTGGCGCCGGTATTGTCGGCAACCTTCAGATAACTTTCCTGCTGTATCATTATGCTGCCTCCTTACTTAGCCTTCTCTACGATTTCCACGACACGCCATCTCTTGTCCTTGGACAGAGGACGGGTCTCCATCACGCGAACGATATCGCCGATGCCGCACTCGTTGTTCTCGTCATGCGCCTTCAGACGGTAGGTTCTGCCGATGATCTTCTTATAGGTCTTATGTGCGACGCGGTCCTCCACGATGACAACGACGGTCTTATCCATCTTATCGGATACTACCTTGCCAACGCGAGTCTTACGGGAAGTTGTTCTATTATTCATTCTGACTTACCTCCTCACTGCTCGAGTTCTTTCTCGCGGATAACGGTCTTGACTCGTGCAATGTCACGCCGTACAGCGGAAATCTTTACGGGGTTATCGAGATGATTGGTGGCATGCTGCATTCTGAGCATGAAAAGGTCCTTCTTGAGCTCTACGAGCTTCTTCTCGAGATCTGCTGCGGACATGGAACGTATTTCATTTGCCTTCATCTTATTCACCACCGTTCTCAGACTCGGCGCCCTTGGCAATTATCTTGGTCTTGCAGGGCAGCTTGTGGCTGGCAAGGCGCAGAGCCTCGCGTGCGGTCTCTTCGGGAACGCCCGCGATCTCAAACAGCACTCTGCCGGGTTTTACGACTGCGACCCAGTACTCGGGGGAGCCTTTACCGGAGCCCATGCGGGTCTCGGCCGGCTTTGCGGTAACGGGCTTGTCGGGGAATATCTTGATCCAGACCTGGCCGCCGCGCTTGGTGTAGCGGGTCATGGCTATACGGGCTGCCTCGATCTGGTTGCTGGTGATCCAGCACGGCTCGGTGGCCTGGAGGCCGAACTCGCCGTATGCAACGAAGTTGCCGCGAGTCGCTTTGCCCTTCATGCGGCCGCGATGCACTCTGCGGTACTTTACTCTCTTAGGCATTAACATCAGTTGTTGCCTCCTTCCTTTGCGGGAGCTGCCGGACGGGGACCGCGGTTGTAGCCGCCCTGTCCTGCCGGACGCTGGCCGTAGCCGCCCTGACGGCGGTCTCCGCCCTGCTGACGGTCACGGTTGTAGCCGCCCTGACGGCGGTCGCCGTTGCGGCGGTCACCGCGGCGGTCGTCGCGGCGGCGGCGCTCGCCCTGGGGCTTGTTCATATCCATCACACGGGGAGTGGTGCGCAGGGTCTGGGAGAGGACCTCGCCCTTGTATATCCAGACCTTGACGCCGATGCGGCCGTAGGTGGTGGCTGCCTCTGCAAAGCCGTACTCGATGTCGGCACGGATGGTCTGAAGAGGAATGGTGCCGTCGTGGTACTGCTCGACGCCTGCGATCTCGCGTCCGCCGAGACGGCCGGAGCACATGATCTTGATGCCCTTTGCGCCCATGCGCATCGCGCGGCCCATTGCGTTCTTCATCGCGCGGCGGTGAGAAATACGCTTCTCGATCTGCTGTGCGATGTTCTCCGCCACGAGCTGAGCGTTGGTATCGGGGGTGCGGACCTCAACGATGGAGATCGCCACGGGCTTGCCTATCATCTTCTCGACGGACAGGCGGATGCGCTCGATCTCTGCGCCGCCCTTGCCGATAACGACGCCGGGTCTGGAGCAGTGGATATAGATGCGTACCTTATTGGAATCGCGCTCAATCTCGATGGTAGGAACACCGGCGGAATAGAGGGTCTTCTTCAGGTAGTTGCGGATATTGTAGTCTTCAACGATAAGATCGCCGACCTTGTCTGCACGGGCGTACCAACGGGAATCCCAGTCCTTGATAACGCCGACGCGCATGCCGTGAGGATTAACTTTCTGTCCCATTTATTCTGCCTCCTTCCTTAGTCTCTCTCAGCCACGCAGATGGTGATGTGGCTGGTGCGCTTGTTGATGCGGTACATACGGCCCTGAGCTCTGGGCATGCCGCGCTTGAGGATGGGGCCACCGGTCGCATATGCAACTGCGACGTAGAGCTTCTCGGGATCCATTTCAAAATTGTTCTCCGCGTTTGCCCTGGCACTGTCAAGAAGCTTGATCATGTACTCGCAGCCCGCCTTGGGAGTGTGCTGCATGAGTGCCCTTGCAACGGCGACGTCCTTGTTGCGGATCATGTCGCAGATGATGCCGACCTTACGGGGAGAAATGCGAGCATACTTGACTTCTGCTCTTGCCATTTTCTTTTCGTCCATGTTCTCTCCTCCTTACTTGCCGGTCTTGCTGCCTGCATGGCCGCGGAAGGTACGGGTGGGAGCAAACTCGCCGAGCTTGTGGCCGACCATATCTTCGGTGACGTACACAGGAACATGACGGCGGCCGTCGTGTACTGCGATGGTGTGTCCTACGAAGGACGGGAAAATGGTAGTGGCACGGCTCCAGGTCTTGAGGACCTTCTTCTCGCCGGCCTTATTCATTTCATCGACTCTCTTCAGAAGCTCGGGAGCTGCGAAGGGGCCTTTCTTAACGCTTCTACTCATTTATCTTTTGCCCTCCTTACTTAGCGTTGCGGCGCTTGACTATGAACTTATCGGTACGGTTCTTAGTCTTGCGGGTCTTGTAGCCGAGTGCAGGCTTGCCCCACGGAGTTACAGGGCCGGGACGGCCGACGGGGGACTTGCCTTCACCACCGCCGTGGGGGTGGTCACAGGGGTTCATGACGGAGCCGCGGACGGTAGGACGGATGCCCATGTGGCGCTTGCGGCCGGCCTTGCCGATGGAGATGTTGGAGTGGTCGATGTTGCCGACCTGGCCGATGACCGCGAAGCAGTCGAGGCGGACCTTGCGGTACTCGCCGGAGGGGAGACGAACGGTAGCCATGCCGTTTTCCTTGGCCATGAGCTGTGCGGAAACGCCGGCGGAGCGGACGAGCTGAGCGCCCTTGCCGGGGTAGAGCTCGATGTTGTGGATAACGGTGCCGACGGGGATGTTCGTCAGAGGCAGCGCGTTGCCGGGCTTGATGTCGGCCGCGGCGCTGGAGACGACCCTGTCGCCCGCCTTCAGGCCGACGGGAGCGAGGATGTAGCGAAGCTCGCCGTCCTCGTACTTTACCAGAGCGATGAATGCGCTGCGGTTGGGGTCGTACTCGAGGCGGACGACCTCGGCCTCCATCTCAAGCTTGTTGCGCTTGAAGTCGATGACGCGGTATTTCTGGCGGTTGCCGCCGCCCTTATGGCGGACGGTGATGCGGCCGTAGCTGTTGCGGCCGGAATTCTTCTTGAGGACCTCAGTCAGGCTCTTCTCGGGCTTTGCGTGCTTGTCGACGCCGTCAAAGCCGGAAACGGTCATCTGTCTGCGGGCCGGAGTGGTAGGTCTGTAAGTTTTAATAGACATTCTTTGATCCTCCCCTTATGCCATGTTCTCGAACAGCTCAATGTTCTTGGAGTCTTCGCTGAGCTTTACGATGGCTTTCTTCCAAGAGGCGGTCTTGCCCATGGGGTACGAGCCGGTGCGCTTTGCCTTGCCGCTCACGTTGAGGGTGTTCACCTTGATGACGGTCACGTCGAAGATCTCCTCGATGGCCTTCTTTATCTCGATCTTGGTTGCATCCTTTGCGACTTCAAAAGCGTACTTTTTGATGTCCAGGTCTTCCATGGACTGCTCGGTGATGATGGGGCGAATGATGATATCATAAGCGGTTTTCATCAGGCGTACACCTCCTCGATCTTTGCAAGCGCCGCCTTGGAGACGACGAGCTTGCGGGTGTTGAGTATCATATAGGGGCTGAGAATGGTCGCGATGGTGGTGCTGACGCCCGCGAGGTTGCGTGCAGACTTGACTACCTTCTCGTCGACGCTCTCGGTGACGACGAGGGTCTTGCCGGAGACATTGACCGCGTCAAGGAAGGCCTTGAAGGTCTTGGTCTTGATCTCATCGACCTTGATATCGTCGATGACCACGATCGCGTCCTCTGCCGCAAGTGCGCTCAGCGCGCTCTTGAGAGCAAGGCGCTTTACCTTCTTGTTGAGGGTGTAGCTGTAGTCGCGGGGCTTCGGAGCAAAGGCTACGCCGCCGTGAGTCCACACGGGAGAACCCTTGTAGCCCGCGCGTGCGCGGCCGGTGCCCTTCTGGCGCCAGGGCTTTGCGGTCGTGTAGCTGACCTCGCCCTTGGTGAGTGCGCTCTGGGTGCCCTGACGGCAGTTTGCCAGATGGTTCTTGACGCTGTCATGAAGGACAGACTTGTTCGGCTCGATGCCGAATATGGCTGCGGAGAGCTCGATCTCGCCGACCTTCTCACCTGCCATGTTGTATACGTTAGTAATAGGCATTTAAGACACTCTCCTTTCCTTACTTGTTGCGCGCGGAGGCCTTCTGCGGGTTGACACGGGCAGATGCCTTCTGCGGGTTGAGGCTGATGCCTGCGCCCTCGCCCTTCTTGACGGGCGTGATCTTCGCGGTGCTCTTTACATAAACAAGGCCGCCCTTGGGGCCGGGGATGGCGCCGCGTATAACGAGCATGTTCAGCTCGGGGTCTACCTGGACGACGTCGAGGTTCTCGACGGTGACCTGGTCCACGCCCATGTGGCCCGCGCCGATCTTGCCCTTGAAGATGCGGCTGGGGTCGGTGCCGGAGCCCATGGAGCCTGCGTGACGGTGAACAGGACCGCCGCCGTGGCTGGTCGGGGTGCGCTGCGCGTTGTGGCGCTTTACGACGCCCGCGTAGCCGTGGCCCTTGCTGGTGCCGGTAACGTCGACCTTATCGCCGGCCGTGAAGACGTCCGCCTTCAGAACGTCGCCGACGTTGAGCTCCGCCGCGTTTTCGAGCTTGAACTCCTTAAGGTGCTTGAGCATGCCGAGGCCGTTCTTCTTCAGATGGCCGGCTTCGGGCTTGGAGATGTGCTTCTCGGAAACTTCCTCGTAACCGAGCTGGACGGCTTCGTAGCCTTCCTTTTCGACGGTCATCTTCTGAGTCACGACGCAGGGGCCTGCCTCGATGACGGTCACGGGGATGACCTTGCCCATTTCGTCGAAGATCTGCGTCATGCCGACCTTCTTGCCGATAATGGCTTTCTTCATTAGATATTTCCTCCTTCGGTTATTGGTTGCCTCGCTTGATCTTAAAGATCAGAGGCTGGCAACTTAACCCGTCCGCATTCGCAAGCTACGGACTATGGGTCGTTGACTTGGGTTTTGTGGGGTCGCTCAGAGCTTGATCTCGATCTCAACGCCTGCGGGCAGCTCGAGGGACATAAGAGCCTCGACCGTCTTCTGGTTGGGATTGATCACGTCGATCAGTCGCTTGTGGGTGCGGCGCTCGAACTGCTCGCGGCTGTCCTTATACTTATGAACAGCGCGGAGGATCGTGACGATCTCGGTCTTGGTGGGCAGGGGGATGGGGCCGGAGACCTGTGCCTCGGTGCGCTTTGCAGCCTCGACGATGGTCTCTGCGGCCTTGTCGATCAGCTGATGATCGTAGGCCTTGAGTCTGATGCGGATCATGTTCTTGTTTGCCATTGCTTTTTCTCCTTTTCGTACAGTTTTGCGGCGTCATTGGGATCGCCTCATGTCCCGTACGGATGAAGCGAAGTTTTTGCACACTCAACCATGTGTATCAGACCCTGTCCGAAAAACAAACCGGCTTTTTTCAGCCGGTCTGATACCGTACAGGCGATATACACCATGTGCAGTACGCTTCAGCCGCCCGATTGTGTACCGAAAATGGCGTCGGTACCGGACATACTCCACGGAAGTTACCTCGTTTTCGAGCAATCTCCCGCTTCATCGCATAATACGCCCGTCAGCAACGCACAGGCGCTCTAATAGAATACCAAAACTCCCCCTCTATGTCAAGGGGGAGTTTTGTCATTTTCGCAGAAAATTCCGCTTTATTTTTGTGTAAAAGCTTTAGTTTTTCATTTCCCTGCCGATCTCGTCTGCGAGGGCGAGCAGGCGCTTTGCCATTTCGTAGAGCTTTTCGCCCTCGGGCGTGAGGCCGCCGACGCGGTTATCGCGCCGGATGAGGCTGACTCCGAACTCCTGCTCGAGCGACGAAACGGCGCGCGACATGGTCGAGTGGCTCATATACAGCCGCTCGCCCGCTCTGGTATAGCTTTTTTCCTCCGCCACTGCGGCGAAGGCGCGCAGCTGGTCCAGTTCCATAGGCTTATGCTCCGCGCTCAGTAATTGAACGTGTGGGGCAGCAGCTGCCTGAGCCTGTAGCTGACGTATCTTCCGTCGGCCCGGCAGCAGAGTATCTCCAGCTCGCCGTCGTCAAACTCCGACAAAAACTGGCGGCACGAGCCGCACGGCATGCAGTATTCCTGACTTTCCGCGTAGATGGCAAGACGCACGTAATCCCTGTAGCCCTCGCTGACAGCCTTGACGCAGGCCGTGCGCTCGGCGCATATCGTGTCGCCGAGGGCGGCGTTTTCCACGTTGCAGCCTGTGAACACGCGTCCGCCGCGACATTCGAGCGCCGCGCCGACTGCGAACTTGGAATAAGGAACGTACGCTCTGCCGGACGCCTCTCTCGCGATCGCCAAAAGCTCCTTATCTGTCATAAGACACCTCTCCATTTCTCGATCTTCTCAGTTTTCTGTCGTCTTATCCTCTGATTTTACTACGTTTTCTATCGAAACGGTCCAGTTTTCTATGCTGCACGCGGGGTTATTCTCGTTTGCCTTGACTCCTTCAATGACTCCGCGGTGGCTTATAAACTGATGGCGCTCGAATATGAGCGGCACTATGTAGGCCTTGTTGACGATATACGCGCACATATTGTCGCAGGCTGTCTTCCTGTCGCTGTCGCCGGCGGCGAGATATGCGGATATGAGCTCGTCGAGCTGACTGTCGCTGAAGCAGCCGTAATTGAGCGACGCGCCGGTGCCGAGCAGCTTGCTGAGGTCAAAGTCGGCGCCGAGCCGGACCTCGCAGTAGCACATATCGTAGTTGCCAGCCTCGAGCAGCTTCTTGTAGCTTGTCCAGTCCTGCTTGTTGACCGTCACCTGAAGGCCGATGCTCTTCATATCCTCGGCGAATTTCTTCGCCGCGTTTACCTTGACGGTGCTGCCGCTGTATACGAGGAAGTTCAGGTCGATCTCGATGAGCGTTTCGCCGTTTTGTATCTCAAGAAAGCCGTCGCCGTCGTAATCCTTCATTCCGGCGTTCGTCAGCATCTGCTGGACCTTGTTGAGGCCGTAGTTGAACTGCCTTGCATAGCTTTCGTTATACAGGCTGCTGGCCGGATTTACCGGCAGGTTCGCCGATGAGGCGTAGCCGCCGAGCTGATCGACGATATAGTCCCGGTCGAAGGCGTAGTTCATCGCAAAGCGCAGGAAATCGTTCTGAAAATCGCTGCTGTAGGCGTTGAAAACGACGTAATGCATGTTGGTCGTATTGAAGCTGCGGATATCGTTTGCGCTGCCGTAGCCGATATTCGTCGTCGAGCTCGGGTCGTTTATGACGATATCGATAAGCGAGTCGGCAAAGGCGGAGATCGTCTCCTCCGTGCCGGAATACTCCTTGAGGTATATCGTCTTGAGCGGCAGCGTCGCCGCGCTTTTGTACTTGGAAAAGACGGTCAGGCTGTTGTAGTCGGACGCGTACTGATAAGGTCCCGAGCCGCCGGGATATGTCTGCGTCGCCGTGCCGTACTGGATAACGGGTATGCTCAGCAGCGCCGGGAACAGCATGTTCTTCTTCGAGAGATTGACCACCACCGTCTCAGAGTCGGAGGCCGAGCAGCCGGCAACGCAGGAAAGGCGTGCCCTGAAGCGTTCGTTGCTCATGGCGATCTGGATGGTATAGGCCACATCCGTCGCGGTGAGCGCGGCGCCGTTATGGAAGGTATGGCCCGAGGCGACCTTGAGCGTCCAGCGCGAGCCGTCCTCTGTCGACCATTCGCTCACGACGTTCGGCTGCACCTCGAAGCTGTTGTCGACCTCGACGATATTCTCGTACACGAAGCTGCACACGAGCTGATTGTTCGTATTGGTCGCGATGAGCGGGTTCATGCTGTAGCTCTTGTTGCAGTTGAGCGTGAAAACGTCGTCTGCGGCGACCGACTGTCCCGTCTTCTCCACGCCGGCGCTCTGGCCTTTTATATAATCATCCTTGTCCTCGCCGGCCGTGCCGCAGGCTGCAAGCGAAAGGAGCGTCAGCAGCGCGAGCACGAGCGCGAGGGCTCTTTTTATATTTGACATCAGCTCACCTCAAAGCACTATCGCCGCCGCCATGCTGCCGCGCACGCCGTTCGTGGCGCGGTGCGACCAGTATTTCTGCGGAAGGCACATCGTACACTCGGTCGACACGTCGATATTCTCCTGCCTGAGCCCGAGCTGTATAAGCCGGCGCGCGTTCGCGCCCCGAAGGTCGACGTGCGTTTTGCCGCTGGGCTTTTTCTCGAAAAGTCCTGCCGTGTCGCCGCCGAGATAGCGTCCGACCGCCGCGGGCACGTCGTCGCCGCACTCAAAGCAGCATTTGCCGATGCTCGCGCCTATCGCCGCGCGGATATTCTCCGGCCGTGCTCCGAGAGCGCGCATTTTTTCGACCGCCGCGCCGAGGATGTCCTGAACGCTGCTTTTCCAGCCGCAGTGTACCGCGGCTATGACCCCGGCCTCCGGCTCGTGCATGAGCACCGGCACGCAGTCGGCGATATAGATCATCAGCGGCAGGCCCCGGAGATTTGTAACGAGGCCGTCACATTCGATGCGCTCATCCGAGCCCACGGTATAGCGGTCAGACTCCGTCGCGAGATACACCGTGCGGCCGTGCACCTGCTTTGTGGCGACGAAATCGCCGCCTCCGCAGCCGAGTATCCGGCCTGCGAGGCTATAGTTTTCACGGAGGGCGGCATCATCGTCTCCCCGCCCGGCGCCGAGGTTCCACGAGGCGAATACGCCCTCGCTCACGCCGCCGATGCGCGTCGTGAACATGTGCCGCGCGCTTATTTTGTCCGACTGCATGTATACGCAGCCGAGCTGCCTGTTTTCAGTAAATGCCATTATGCTTCCTCAGTCGTTCCTGCCGCAGCATTCCTTGTATTTGAGCCTGCGCGAGCCGTCGGCCTTCATCTTGCCGCAGGGGCAGGGATCGTTGCGGCCGGGCTTCGGCGCCTTCCTGACGGGCTTTTTCTTCTGCACCTCGCCGCCGACGTTCGCCGCGACGTTCTTCGCGACCGCCTTGCGCTCGAGCGTCTGCTCCTTGCGGACGCGGATGGTGTATATCCTTCTGACGGTCTCCTCGCGGATGCCGTTTATCATCGCCTCGAACATGTCGTAGCCCTCGCGCTTGTACGCGTCGATGGGCTTGACGTTGCCGTAGCCGCGCAGACCGATGCCGCGCTTGAGCTCGGCCATCGCGTCGATGTGGTCCATCCAGTATTCGTCGACGACGCGCAGCATGATGACGCGCTCTATCTCGCGCATGACGGGCTGACCGTCGGGAGCCGTGCCGAATTCGGCCTCGCGCCTGTCGTAGACCTGCTGAGCGATATCATACACGCGGTCGATGATATCCTGCGCCTTTGCGGCGCCCTTGAAATCGTCAAAGCCGATCGCGCCCCTGGGCAGGA
Organism: bacterium; assembly: GCA_963625685.1. Lineage (GTDB taxonomy): Bacteria > Bacillota > Clostridia > Oscillospirales > Oscillospiraceae > F23-B02. The sequence goes on along the minus strand of CAVFTR010000005.1, from coordinate 73,120 downwards.
AGAGCTTTTCAAAGGGTGCGACGACCTCGGCGAGATGCTCGGCGTTTTCCGCCGCGCCGCCGTGCAGCGCGTCGTTGACGCTGCCCGATATGAAGTCGCCGATCATCTTGTTTATATTCTCACGCAGGTCCTCGCCGTCGAGCACCTTGCGGCGCTCGTCGTAGATGATGTTGCGCTGCTGGTTCATGACGTCGTCATACTCCAGAACGCTCTTACGGGTCTGGAAGTTGCGGCTTTCCACGGTCTTCTGGGCCTGCTCGATAGCGTTTGACAGCATCTTGTGGTCAAGCGGCGTATCCTCGTCGACGCCGAGCGACTCCATCATATTGCTCATGCGCTCGGAGCCGAACAAGCGCATGACGTCGTCTGTCAGCGCGATGTAGAAGCGGCTCTCGCCGGGGTCGCCCTGACGGCCGGCACGGCCGCGCAGCTGATTGTCGATACGGCGCGATTCGTGGCGCTCCGTGCCTAGGATGAACAGTCCCCCGACGGCCTTGACCTTCTCGGCCTCCTCGTCGCAGACCGCCTTGTGCTCCCTGAGCTTTTCGGCAAACATTGCGCGGGCCCCGAGTATCTCCTCGTCGCTTGTGTCGGCATAGCCGGTGGCCTCGGCGATGATCTCCTCGCTGAAGCCCGCCTTGCGCAGATCGTTCTTTGCCAGGTACTCGGCATTGCCGCCGAGCATTATATCGGTACCGCGGCCGGCCATGTTGGTCGCGATGGTCACAGCGCCGAGCTTGCCGGCCTGGGCTACGATCTCCGCCTCCTTCTCATGGTGCTTTGCGTTGAGCACGTTATGCTTTATGCCGCGCGCCTTTAAAAGCTTGGAGAGATATTCGCTCTTTTCGATGGATATGGTGCCGACCAGGACCGGCTGTCCCTTTTCGTGGCAGGCGATTATCTGCTCGATGATGGCGCGGTCCTTCCCTGCCTCGGTCTTGTAAACGACGTCGGGCTGGTCGATGCGCGCAACGGGCTTGTTGGTCGGTATCTCGACTATATCGAGCTTGTAGATAGACGCAAACTCCTCCTCCTCCGTGACGGCGGTGCCGGTCATGCCGGAGAGCTTGTCGTAGAGCCTGAAATAGTTCTGGAAGGTGATCGTCGCGAGGGTCTTGTTCTCGCGCTGAACGTCGACATGCTCCTTGGCCTCGATGGCCTGATGCAGGCCCTCGCTGTAGCGGCGGCCGAGCATGATACGGCCGGTGAACTCATCGACGATGAGCACCTCGCCGTCCTTGACGACGTAGTCGATATCGCGCTTCATGATGCCGTGGGCACGCAGTGCCTGATTAATATGGTGCGTAAGGGTCGAGTTTTCGATATCCGCGTAGTTTTCAAGGCCGAAGGCGCGCTCGGCCTTGGCGATGCCGCGGGCTGTGAGCGTCGCGGTACGCGCCTTTTCGTCGACGATATAGTCTGCGTCGAGGCTCTCGTCCTCCTCCTCCTTTGAGTCGGTGGAGGCGTAGACCTTTTTCTTGAGGCCGGCGACAAAATCGTTGGCCTGGCGGTAGAGATCGGTGCTCTCGTCGCCCTGTCCGGAGATGATCAGCGGCGTTCTGGCCTCGTCGATGAGGATCGAGTCGACCTCGTCGACGATGGCGAAGGCGTGTCCGCGCTGGACGCGGCTCTCCTTGTAGATCGCCATATTGTCGCGCAGATAGTCAAAGCCCATCTCGTTATTCGTGCCGTAGGTGATGTCGGCTGCATAGGCCGCCTTGCGCTGCTCGTTATCCAGGCCGTGGACGATGAGTCCGACGTCGAGGCCCATGAATCTGTGGACCTTGCCCATCCACTCGCTGTCGCGTCGGGCGAGGTAATCGTTGACGGTGACGATGTGCACGCCGTCGCCGGCGATGGCGTTGAGATAGGCGGGCATGACAGCGACGAGGGTCTTGCCTTCACCGGTCTTCATCTCGGCGATACGGCCCTGATGCAGAACGATGCCGCCGATAAGCTGTACGCGGAAGGGCTTCATGCCCAGGACGCGCCACGCGGCCTCGCGCACGGCGGCGAAGGCCTCGGGCAGCATGGAATCGAGATCCTCGCCGTTATCGTAGCGGCTCCGGAACTCGGCGGTCTTGGCGCGCAGCTCGGCATCGGAAAGCGCCTGCATCTGCGGCTCGAGCGCCTCTATCTTATCCACGATGGGGTATATTTTTTTAAGCTCATGATCGGTGTGACTGCCGAAAATTTTACTGAAGAGACCCATAATAAACGCCTTTCATATGTAAAGATAATTTCACAAATTAGATTTTAACACATAATTGTGAATAAAAAAAGACCTGCGGCGCGGCTTTTTACGTCGAATCACGAGATTTTACCGTCAATTGCGCAGGTCTTGTTATTTCCGCGGCCATTTGTTATAATGACCGCATCATATGAAAAGAGGTATCCTCTGTGGATTTCAAGAAAATTACACTGTCCGACGTCGCCGCGCTCAGGCCGTACCTGCGCGGGCAGTATCGATCATGCGACTACTCGGTGCTGGGCGTTTTCATGTGGGCGGACAGGTTCGGGTACGAGTACAACATTTCCGACGGCGTGCTGTTCATGCGCGAAAGCTCGCGGCACGGCGGCGAGTACGACTATTTGCTGCCGCTGGGCGAGGGAGAGCTGTGCGACAGGGTGCGGAGGCTGCTCGCCGAGGCCGGCGGCGGACTGCGCCTGAGCCTCGTGCCGGAGGAGGCGCTGGGCGAGCTGCGGACGCAGTTCGAGCTGAGCGCCGAGGAGGAGCCGGACCTCGCGGACTACATGTACAAGTCCTCAGACCTCGCGTATCTGGCCGGAAAAAAGTACAGCAAAAAGCGCAACCTCATCCACCAGTTTGAAAAGCTCTACCCCGACTGCCGCCTCGAGCCGATAACGGCGAAAAACGCCCCGTGCATCGCCGAGTGCTGCGCGCACGACTGGTCCGACACGGGCCTGAGCGAGCTTGCGATGTACGAAAACGACCACACGCGCGAGGTGCTGCGCGATTTCGCGGCCTACGGCTGCACGGGCTACGCGCTGCTGTGCGGCGGCGATATCGCGGCGTTCTGCATCGGCGAGACGGCCGGCGACACGCTGATCGTGCACATCGAGAAGGCCAAGCGCGAGTACAAGGGCGCGTTCCAGATGATAAACTGCCTGTTCGCGCGCACAGAGCTGGAAAAACGCGGCGTACAATTCATCAACCGCGAGGACGACGTCGGCGACGCGGGCCTGCGTCAGGCGAAGCTGTCGTATTTCCCCGAGTACATGCTCAGGAAGTATCTGGTCGAGATAAAATAGATAAAATAAAAGAAATGACCGCATAGCCTGGGCTTCGGTTATTTCTTTTTAGAAAAATCATTGGGAGCTAACCGTTTGTCCGGCAGCGCCGCTTTCTGTGTTCAGTGTAGACCGGCACGGCTTTGTCAAGGGCGGTTTTCGGCGACCCCTCAGTCGGCTGCGCCGACAGCTCCCCTTACGCAGGGGAGCCAATGGGGTGCGGCAGCCGCACGGTTTATTCCGCACACTCGACACCGGGTCCACGCAATATGCGTATAGGCGCAGCGGCCGTTCGCCGCTGAAAAAACACCTCATCCGTCGGCCGAGGGCCGACACCTTCCCCTCAAGGGGAAGGCAGAAAAATCACAACGCCGCAGAGGGGTTACCTCTGCGGCGCTGCTTTTATGCAACATAACGAATAGTTATAACAAGAGACTAATTAATAATAATTTTGCTCTAAGCTTCGTTAGAATTGCGGGTTATTGAATTACTCTGCGGTCTTAACAACCAGAGAGGGAGCGCGGTGCAGGAATGCTGCTGCTTCGCCGCGGGTGCAGCCATCGTCGGGCAGGAAGTGGCCAGCGCCGTCACCGAGGGTGACCTTGGTCTCTGCTGCCCATGCAACTGCTGCTGCATACCATGCATTTGCGTCAACGTCGGAGAAGTCAGCTGCCGCTGCCTTGGGGCTGCCGTTGATGGCCCACAGCAGCTTGACGAACTGAGCGCGGGTGCACTCTGCGTCAGGTGCGAAGGTGCCGTCGCCCATGCCGTCTACGACACCGGCCTCGACTGCCCATGCAACTGCCTTTGCATACCATGCATCTTCTTTAACATCGGAGAAGCTTGCAGCCTTTGCTGCCTCGGGCTTGCCGTTGGCGTTCCACAGCATCTGAACGACCTGTGCGCGGGTGAGCTTGCCGGTCGCCTGGAAGGTAACTACGCCGTCATCCTTGAAGCCGTCAACGATGTTGTTCTGCCATGCCCAGAGGATATCTTTGTAGAAGGAATCGGTCTCCTTGAGGTCGGAGAACGGGTTGTAGCCCTCTTCCTTTGCGTTGCACTCGGTGCAGACGCCGTTCACGAACTTGTGGCCGGCTGCGGGGATGACTGCGCCTTCCTTAACGTCGTCGCATGCGGAGCACTTCTCGCTGGCTTCCTTGCCGGCCTCGGTGCAGGTAGCTGCAACAGCGTCGTCCTGCTTTACGTAAGTGTGGCCCTTGGCAGGATCCTTTTCAATTCCGCTGAGGGTGGTGCCGCAGACGGAGCACTTGGTGCCGGCGGTGGTGCCGTCCTCGGTGCAGGTCGCGGGAACTGCCTCTACTTCCTCGGAAGTGTGATCCTTCATGGGGATCTCTTTGCCCGTGCTGAGCTGGATGTTGCACCACTTGCAGTAGGTGTCGCCGGTGTAGCCGAGCTCAGTGCAGGTGGCTTCCTTGACATTCTGGAGCTCGCCAGCCTTGTGGGGAGCCTTTTCGATCTCGGTCACGTTGTTCTTAACCCAATTTTCGTTGAGCAGCTTGTCCGGATTTTTTACATTGTACAGGTTGCCGCAGTCCTTGCAAACGTTAACGGCAATGCCCTCGTGCTCGCAGGTCGCGTCAACGACGTTCTTGATAACCTTTTCCTGATTTACTTTCGCGTAGCTCCTGGTCACAGTGCCCTTGTATGCATCGCAGTAAACCGCGTGGCCGTCTTTGTAGTCAACCACGTTGGTGCAGATGTAGTAGTTATAGCAGGTCCAGCCAGCGCTGGTGCAGGTCGCGTCCTTGGACTCGACGGCTTTCCAGGTGTGAGCGATCGCGGAGGTCTCGTGGCCAGCGTCGATCTGCTGCCACACCAGGCCCTTTGTACCGTCTTTTCTTGTGCCGTTTACAACCTTATAAACCTCGCCGCTGAAGCCCTTGGCCTGGCAGGTCGCTGCCTTTGCGCCGATGGTGATCTCTTCGCCAAGAGCGTAGCCGTAAGTTTCTTTTTCGTTTCCAGCTGCGTAAGTAGCGTCGGTCGCGCCGGAGTCTTTAAGCATATCGCGGAAGTTGTTCCACTCGGCCCAGGAAGACCATTCGGTCTTGAAGAAGCTTGCGTAGGGGATGGTCTCGCCGCCGAAGGGCTTCTTGCAGACCGTGCAGTACCAGGTATCGGTAACGCCGTCGATCTTGTTGCCCTGTGCGTCAACGTACGGATAGTATCCGGCGTCGTCGAGGCGCATCTTGTGGGCTTTATTCAGGGACTGTGCGTCATCGTCGGTGCTGCTGCGCTTAGTTATGATCTCACCGCAGTCGGGGCAGTAGACGTCGCCGACCAGGCCCTTGCCGGTCACCTTGGGATCGAGGTAGTTGGTCTGCTTGGGGTCAGCCACGGTCTTTTTGTCGACGTCGCCGTTAGTCTGTACAACGGCGTAGCCGTTGACAGTCTGAGCATGAGTCGGCTCAACGGAAGCAGCGTAGGTCAGAACGCTCGCGACTCTGCCGACGGTACCGCCGTCGCTGTTTTTAACTTCGACCCACTGCTCGGTGTACACGTCCTTGGCAGCGATGGTCAGCTTGCTGTTGTTAGCGTGACGCGGATTGGTGGGATTGAACTTTGCAGCAACCTCTTCAGCGGTAGTGGTCTTGATGGACTTCGCAGCCTCATCATTTACATAGAGGTAGTACAGTGCAGTGGGAAGCAGATTGTCTTTCCCCATTTTTACGTTGCCGCCGCCGTAGACGAACTCGGGCTCGCCGCACTTGTCGCAGGTGGTGTAGCCCCAGCCGTAGTTAGTGCAGGTGGGAGCCTTGGTCACCTCAAACTTGGTGTACAGGTGCTTGCCTACCATGCTGGCATCGACAGTGATGGCGTCCTTGTTGTTTGCCTTGCCGTTAACATCGATACCGGTGCCGCACTTGGTGCAGTAGGTAAGGGTGATCTCAGGCTGATCGCAGGTGCCCTTCTGAAGGACCTCGCTCGTGGTGCTCTTGTGAACATCGCAGATGTCCTTTGCAACTGCGAACGGAGTTACCACACAGGACTTGATAACGGGATCGGTGGCCCTGTCACCGTCCGTTGCGCAGGTGTTGCAGTACTGGTAAACCACGCCGGGGTGGTTCGCAGTCTTAGTGATGTTGACGGTCAGTACATCATGATGATCATGACCGGTATTTGCTGCCAGAGCGGTAGCAGGTACCAGAGATGCGATCATGAGAACAGCCATCAGCATGCTCAACAGTCTCTTTTTCATTTTCTCTTGTTTACCTCCGTTTAAGATATTGGGTTGAAAAAGTTTTTTAAATACGCTTGCTGCGCTCGTTTCCACGCACCAAACATATTTTTCTTGATTATAGCATACGCTACGGCAGGTTTCAAGCGTTTTTGTATATTTTTTTGGTGACATTTTGGTTGCAATGAGGGGGGCAACCTCATCCGTGTCACCTCATCCGTCGGCTCCGCCGACACCTTCCCCTCAAGGGGAAGGCAAGGGCCTGAGTTTTGTCACCTCATCCGTCGGCTTCGCCGACACCTTCCCCTCAAGGGGAAGGCAAGGGGCCTGAGTTTTTTCACCTCATCCGTCGGCTTCGCCGACACCTTCCCCTCAAGGGGAAGGCAAGGGAGCGTTCCTCGAAAGGGGAAGGCAGGGGCATGGGGCGGGGTCGTCGGGCGCGGTGCCTTCCCCTAGCGCAGCGTGAGGGGAAGGTGTCACCTTTAGGTGACGGATGAGGTGTCATCAAATCCTTTGCCGTCAGGCAAACACTTATTTATATGCTGCATTATGTCCGTGCACACACCTTCAAAATTGCGCATCACGTCCAGATTCGAGTACCGGCACACCGTCAGTCCCAAGCCGCGCAGATACTCGTCGCGCTCGGCATCTTTTGCCCTGCCGTCCTCCTCGCAGTGCTGCGAGCCGTCGAGCTCGATGACGAGCTTTGCCTGCGCGCAGTAGAAATCGACGATATAGCGGCCAATGACCTTTTGGCGGTTGAAGTTGAGCGGGCTGAGCCGCAGGAAGTCGTACCACAGGCGGCGCTCTTCCTTCGTCATGTTTTTGCGCAGGTGCTGCGCAAGTTTTGTCAGTTCGGCGTTGCTATGGTTCATGAGTCACCTCTTTAACCTCATCCGGGTTTTTCACCTCATCCGTCGCGCAAGCGCGACACCTTCCCCTCAAGGGGAAGGCAAGGGGTGCGCGTTCCCCGAAAGGGGAAGGCAATAATCACTTCCGCCACGTGTCCGGCGCGAAGAGGATCAGCATCGGGAAGATCTCCAGGCGGCCGAGGAACATGTCAAAGCATAGCGCCGCCTTACTTATTATATTAAGATTGGACACACCCATGGTGAAGGTGTTCGAGTCGACACCGTAGCCGACGTTGCTCAGGCTCGATATGCCAGCCAGCATCCCGTCGCCGATCGTCAGTCCGTCGAGCGACAGGACCACTCCCGTCGCCACGACCGCCATGAAGTAGACGATGGCATAGCTCTCGACCGCCGAGACCGTGTCCTCCTCGACGATCTCGCCGTCAAGGTGGATAAGATGCACCGAGTTCGGCGTCACGGTGCGCGCAACGGCGCGGTAGGCGCTCTTGGCGAGGATCATCACGCGCGAGAGCTTCATGCCGCCGCCGGTCGAGCCCGACATCGGGCCCGTGATCATCAGGACCGTCAGCATCGACCACACAAACGGCGACCAGAACGACGCGTCGATCGAGACGTAGCAGGTCGTGCTGATGATGGAGATGACCTGGAACAGCGTGTGGTGCACGCCCTGCGCGGCGGAGTCGAATTTCGAGGCGGTGTCGACGCCCATCAGCAGCGCCACGCCCAGTACGGCGAGGATGAACACGCGCAGCTCGCGGCTGCGGCGGATGCGGAGATATTCGCGCGCCAGCGCGCAGTAGAACAGGCTGAAGCTCATGCTGCACAGCGTCATGAACACGAGCGTCACCCCCTGCGCGTAAGCGCCGTAGGACGCCATGCTGCCGTTGCGGATAGAGAAGCCGCCGGTCGATACCGTGCTCAGCGAGATGTTCAGCGCGTCGAACAGCGGGATGCCGCCGATGCGCAGCAGCACGATCTGCGCGAGGGTCATCGCTATGTATATCTCGTACAGCAGCTTTGCCGACTTCTGCATGCGCGGCACGAGCTTCGCCGCCATCGGGCCGGGAAACTCCGCGCGCAGCAGGAACATCGAGCCGCCCTCGCGCGCGACCGGCGCTATCGCCAGCAGGAATACCAGCACGCCCATGCCGCCGATCCAGTTGGTGACGCTGCGCCAGAGCAGTATCGCCCGCGGCGCGGACTCGACGTCGTCGATGATCGTCGCGCCCGTCGTCGTGAAGCCGGACACGGTCTCGAACACCGCGTCGGATATGCTCGGGATCACGCCCGAGGCGTAAAACGGCACCGCGCCGAACAGGGAGATGACGATCCACGCCAGCGCGACCGTCACGAAGCCCTCGCGCGCGCCCAGCGGGCGATCGCGGCTGCGCAGCAGGCCGCCCGGGACGCCGATGAGCAGCAGCAGCGTCATCGCCGAGGCGAAGCCGCGCATGATGTTCTCGTCGCCGTCGTGCACCGCCAGTATGAACGGCGGCAGCATGAACGCCGCCTCAAGGCAGAGTATGACGCCAAGCGTTTTTCTTATCGTTCCTGTATTCATCACGCAAATATGTCGTTGAGGTCCAGGATCTCGCGCCCGGCCGTCGTCACGATGACGACCGTGTCGCCCGCCGTGAGCGTGTCGCGGCCGCCGGGGATGATGATCCTGCCCATGTGGTTTATGCATACGATCAGTATGCCGGGCTTGAGCTTTATGTCCTTGAGCTGCTCGCGCAGGTGCCTTGTCGCGTCGGTCACGGCAAACTCCAGCGCCTCCGCTCCGCCGTCGGCTATGCGGTGGATGGTGAGCACCTCGCTGCCGCCGGTGTTCTCCATCGCGCGCACGTAGCGGATGATGGCGTAGGTCGACAGGCTCTTGGGGCTTATCAGGCTGTCCGCGCCGCGGTCGCCGAGTATCTCGCCGTACTCGAGGCGGTTTATCTTCGTCAGCAGCTGCGGAACGCCCACCCTGCGCGCGAACATGCCGATGATGATGTTCTCCTCGTCCATGTTCGTCAGCGGCAGCACCGCGTCCATCTGGCGGATGTTGTGCGTCTTGAGCACCGCCTGGCTCGAGCCGTCGGAGCAGATGACGCTCATCTCCGGGTACTTCTGCGCGAGGTACTCGCACCTTGCGCGGTTCATCTCGATGAGCTTGATGCTCGTGCCGGATCTTATGAGCAGCGGCGCGAGGTATTCGGCGATCCTGCCGCCGCCGACGATGAGCACATTCTTGCTCTTCTTGCTGCGCAGCTTCAGCTCGTGCGTGAGCTCGACGAGCGAGGACGCGGGCGCTGTGACGTATATCTTGTCGCCCTTGTGCAGCGTGAAGCTGCCGTCGGGGATGAATACCTTTTCCTCGCGCAGCACCGCGCATATGAGCACGTGTACCTTGACCTTCCTGCGCAGGTCGGCAAGGCACAGCCCGTCGAGGGGGCTGCCCTCGGATATGAACAGCTCCACTATCTCCGCCTTGCCCTCGGCGAAGGTGTCGCGCTTTATAAACGCCGGGATCTGGAGCAGCCTGTATATCTCCTTTGCCGCCAGAAGCTCCGGGTTTATGGTCATGGACAGGCCGAGCTCGGACTTGAGCAGGTAAAGCTGCTCGTTGTACTCAAGATTTCGCACGCGGGCGATGGTATTGCGGCAGCCGAGCTTGCGCGCGACGATGCAGGCCAGCAGGTTCAGCTCGTCCTGCGCCGTTACGGCGATCAGCAGGTCGCTCTCGTCGACGTTGGCCTCGCGCTGGACCGACAGCGCCGCGCCGTTTCCGCACAGGGTCATGACGTCGAGCGTGTCGGATATGAGCTTCACCTTATCCTTGTTGATATCGACGACCGTTATATCGTGATTTTCGTTTGCCAGCTCCGCGGCAAGAGAATAGCCTATCTTGCCCGCGCCGACTATGACGATCTTCATTTCAGCATCCTCTCCAAAAGCATTTGTTCTCAGAAAAAACCGTATTCTTTATATTAACACTACATTAATTATTTAGCAATAGCCGACGAGCGCACCCAGTCGACTGTATAGTCTGCAAATTTGCGCGTCGCGGGACTGCTGCGGCTGGTCTCGGTGATGGCAAGGCCTATAACGCGCTTCGAGGGCGGGACGAGCTCCTTTATGACGATATCGTCCTGCCGTCCCTTGAGCAGCAGCTCGGGCATGATGGATATGCCCAGTCCCTTTTCGACCATTGCGATAATGGCGTAGTCGTCCTTTGTCGAAAAGCGTATGTTCGGCTTTATCCCCGCCGCGGCGAGGGCGCGGTTTGCGTCGTGGTTGGATTCCTCCAGCAGCGTTATGAAGGCCTCCGTCTCGCACTCGACGAGCGGGAACTTGGGGTAGGACTCGAATTTATGCCCGTGCGGGAGTATCGCAAGCAGCCTGTCCTCCATGAGCGGTATGCACTCGCACCGCAGCTTCATCGGCACGCTCACGAAGCCGAGGTCTATGCTCCCCTCCTCTATCCAGCGCTCAACGTCGTAGTAGTCGCCGTTTAAGAGCTTGAGGTCGACCTTCGGGTAGTCGCGCTGGAACTCCTTTATGACGCCGGGCAGCCAGTGGACGGCGACGGAGGTGAAGGCTCCGATGCGCACCGTGCCGGAGTCGAGCCCGCGTATGGCCGAGGCCGTCTGCCGCAGCTGCTCCTCATAGTTGAGCATGCCGCGCACCGAGGGCATTATCCTTTCGCCGTCGCCCGTGAGCTTCACGCCGGCCCGCGAGCGCGTTATCACGGCAAAGCCGAGCTCTGCCTCTAAATTATTAATAGTATGGCTCACCGCCGACTGCGTACAGCCGAGCGCCTCGGCCGCCCTTGTGAGGCTGCCGAGCTCCACCACTCTGGCCAGCGTTTCGTATTTTGAAATGCTCATATACTTCTCCCTCGGCTTATACATGAGTTTTCTTCATGTTAGCATGAATAATATTAGGCACGATAATAGTATAGCCGATTTTTTGGCCAAATCAAGCAATTTTTGCATTTTCCGTGCTTGCAATGAATTTATTGCCTGACTATAATTCTATCATTGCTAAAAAATGATTGGAGAGAGAAACATGTCAGCCAATATCATCTGTGTTCTTATCGCCATCGTCGTCTACCTCGTAGGCATGGTGGCGATAGGCGTTTACTATTCCAAGGGCCAGTCCGACGCCAGCGAGTTCTACCTCGGCGGCCGCAAGCTCGGCCCTATCGTCACGGCGCTTTCCACCGAGGCCTCGGACATGAGCGCGTACCTGCTCATGGGCGTACCCGGACTTGCGTTCTTCTGCGGCATCGCGGAGGCCGGCTGGACGGCCATCGGCCTTGCGATAGGCACATATCTCAACTGGCTCATCGTCGCAAAGCGTCTGCGCCGCTACTCGGTGCGTCTGAACGCACTGACGCTTCCCGAATACATATCCCGCCGCTTCCGCGACGACACCAGGCTCATCGAGCTTCTTGGCGCGATCACGATAATCGTTTTCTACGTCCCCTACACCGCCTCCGGCTTTTCTGCCTGCGGCAAGCTCTTCGGCACGCTGTTCGGCTATGACTACGTCCCCACGATGATAATAAGCGCCGTCGTCATCGTTGCCTACACCGCCGGCGGCGGCTTCAAGGCGGCCTCGGTCACGAGCCTTGTGCAGAGCCTCATAATGGTCTTTGCTCTGGCGGTCGTGCTCGTTTTCGGCATACACTCAGCCGGCGGCTGGGATCAGGTCGTTGCAAACGCCAAAGCCATCCCCGGATATCTCAGCCTGACCGCATCGACCAATATCATGGCGGCCGAGGCAGGCGAGTTCGGCGCCTTCAAGATAGTATCGACTCTCGCCTGGGCCCTCGGCTACTTCGGCATGCCCCACGTCATCCTGCACTTCATGGCCATCGAGGACGAGAAGAAGCTCACCCTCAGCCGCCGTGTAGCCACCGTCTGGGTCGTCATTTCCCTGTCGATCGCGGTCATCATCGGCGTCGTCGGCTACTCCATGGCCAAGGCCGAGCTCATCACCATGTTCGGCGACGCCTCCTCCGCCGAGGCGCTTATCGTCTCCATCGCGGCGCTCCTGTCCGAGTACGGCGCATTCTTTGCGATCCTCGCAGGTCTCGTGCTCGCAGGCATCCTCGCGGCGACCATGTCCACCGCCGACGTTCAGCTTTTGGCTGCCGCGAGCGCTATCGCGCAGAACATCATCCACGGCGTGCTCGGCGTCGAGCTGAGCGACAGGAAGAGCATGATCGTCGCCCGCGTGACAGTCATCTGCGTCGCGATCTGCGGAATTCTCTTCGCGCTCGACCCTGCGAGCTCCATCTTCCGCGTCGTATCGTTCGCATGGGCAGGCTTCGGCGCGACCTTCGGACCCATCGTCCTGTTCTCGCTGTTCTGGAAGCGCTGCAACAAGTGGGGCGCTATCGCCGGTATGTTCTCCGGTGCCGCGATGGTCTTCATCTGGAAGTACGCGATCGCGCCCATCGGCGGCGTTCTGGCGATATACGAGCTGCTGCCCGCCTTCGTCACCTCCTGCATTTTCATCGTCGTCGTGTCCCTGCTGACAAAGGCTCCCGAAAGGGAGATCGTCGAGGACTTCGAGGCCGTCGCCGCAATGAAGTAAAAAAACGAGGCTCGGTTGAGCCTCGTTTTTTTCAGTCTATATCCACATGCTTTCGTATGACCCTGTCGGTCAGGAAGGCAAGCGCCATCTTAACGGCGTCCGGTATGATAAACGGGAGGACGCATATGCCGATCGCCGAGGCGTAGCCTATCGGCTGCGACGCTGAGTAGACCCGCACGAACCACACGGTACCGAAGGCGTAGCACACCACAAGCCCCAGGACGAGAGACAGTATCTTCACCGGGAGGGACTGTCCGAAAAGCTTCTCGCCGAGCAGATAGCACAGGCCGGTGAATACAAAGCCGATGATATATCCCCCGCTCGGGCCCATGAGCTTGCCGACGCCTCCCGCAAAGCCGGAGAACACCGGAAGTCCGACGGCTCCGAGCGCTATGTACACCGCGACGGCAAGGCTGCCGCGTCTGCCGCCGAGAAGCAGCAGCGCCGTAAAAACGGCATAGGTCTGCATGGTAAAAGGAATGGCTGTCGGGACCGACAGCCATGAGCAGACCGATATGAGCACCGCCATCAGGGCGATATGGGTCATATCCTTAGTCTTCAAATATCAGTACCTCAGAATGTCAGAATACTGCGGCGCTTAAGCGTGAGCCGGCCACGAGAGTCGGCCTCTGCAAAGCCTTTTTCAGAGGTCGCAGATCTTTAAACGAGATAGTGGTGTTGCAGACAAGGCTTCGCGATCGAGTCATGCTGTCGCATAACGAGTGAGCGAAACACAGGCTGCGCATCAATATCCGTTTAAAAACCGGCTTGCATGATCGGCTTACGCTTATGCTCGCTCCTGGCGTGCATACGCTGGATCTTCTCCAGCACCGCATCGTCTATTTTACCACCCTCGAGGTAAGTGTCAAGCTCTTTATACGTAAAGCCCATCTCGCTCTCATCGGTCTGTCCGTCGAACAGGCCGGCCGAGGGCGCTTTTTCGATGACGCACCGGGGAGCCTTGAGCCAGCGCAGAAATTCGTATATCTCCGTGACGGTCAGGTCGCCGATGGGGTTGAAGTCGCAGGCGCCGTCGCCCCACTTGGTGAAGTAGCCGACGTAGCCCTCGCTGCGGTTGCCCGTGCCGGAGACGAGGCGGTTTTCAGAGGCCGCGACGGCGTACAGCGTGGCCATTCTCAGGCGCGGCGCTATATTTGCCTCGGCAGCGTCCGTAAGCTCGGTGACTCCGCCTGCCAGAACGGCCTTCTCGGCCTGCTTGACGGTGGAAAGATCGGCGTAGCGCGTTTCGATGCCGTACTGCGCGGCGACGGTCTCGCCGTCGCGCTTATCCATCTCGTAGTTGCGCGCCGTGCCGCAGGGCATGATGATGCCGACGGTGTTGTCGCAGGCTGCCTTGCACAGTATGCCGACGAGCGCGGAGTCCTTGCCGCCGGAGTTGCCGTAAACTATGCCGTCAGCCCCGCTCTCGCGCACGGCGCAGCGGATGAACTGGACCCGCTGAGCATATTCCTTTTCGTAATTTCTCATTATAATACATCACCTTTCCAGCGCAGCCTGCACGAAGCCTGCAAACAGCGGATGCGGCTTGTTGGGTCTGCTTTTGAATTCGGGGTGGAACTGCGCCGCGACGAACCAGCGGCAGGCCGGGTTTTCCACCATTTCGACGAGCTTTCCGTCCGGGCTGAGGCCGACGGGCAGGAGCCCGCGCACCGTGATCTCCTCGCGGAAGTCGTTGTTTACCTCGTATCTGTGGCGGTGGCGCTCGTGTATGAGCCCCTCGCCGTAATATTTATATGCTCTGCTCTCGGGCGAGAGAACACAGGGATATTTGCCCAGACGCATCGTGCCGCCCTTTGCGGTGACTCCCTGCTGCTCGGGCATGAGATCGATGACCGGATGCTCGGAGGCGGCGGTAAACTCCGAGGAGCTTGCGTCCCTCCAGCCGAGAACGTGGCGCGCAAATTCAATGACGGCTATCTGTAGCCCGAGGCATATGCCGAGATACGGCACGTCGTTTTCGCGGGCGTACTGTGCGGCCAGTATCATCCCCTCTATGCCGCGGTCGCCGAAGCCGCCGGGCACGAGTATGCCGTCGCAGTCCGAGAGGGCAGAGCCGATATTGTCCTCGCTCAGGCCCTCGGAGTCGACCCATTTTATATCCATCACGGCGTCGCTTGCCGCCGCCGCGTGGTTGAGAGATTCCGCGACCGACAGGTATGCGTCATGGAGCTGAACGTATTTGCCGACGAGGGCTATCCTCACCCTGCGGTGAGCGCCCTTTATCCTTTCCACCATGGCGCTCCACTCGGCAAGATCAGGCTCGGAGCACTCAAGGCCGAGCCTGCGGCACACGGCCGAGGACAGGCCCTCGCGCTCCAAAAGCAGCGGAGCCTCGTACAGCGTGGAGGCCGTCGCGTTCTGAATGACGCACTCGGGCTCGACGTTGCAGAAAAGCGCGATCTTCCTGCGGATATCGTCGCTTATCGGTGCGTCCGTGCGGCACACGAGGATATCCGGCTGGATGCCGACCGACAGCAGCTCCTTTACCGAGTGCTGCGTGGGCTTGCTCTTGAGCTCGCCCGTGCCGGGTATCTGAACTATCAGCGGAACGTGGATAAACAGCACGTTCTGTCTCCCCTTCTCGACCGCCACCTGACGTATGGCCTCGAGGAAGGGCTGGCTTTCTATATCGCCGACAGTGCCGCCTATCTCGCATATGAGAACGTCTATATTCTCGTCCTCCATGGCGTATACGCTCTGCTTTATCTCGTCGGTGACATGTGGTATTATCTGCACCGTGCCGCCGAGATATCCGCCCTGGCGCTCGCGGTTGAGCACATTCCAGTATATGCGCCCCGCGGAGACCGAGGAGTTGCCGCTCAGGCTCTCGTCGACGAAGCGCTCATAATGGCCGAGGTCGAGATCGGTCTCGGCCCCGTCGTCGGTGACGAAGACCTCGCCGTGCTGATACGGGCTCATCGTGCCGGGGTCGACGTTGAGATATGGGTCAAATTTCTGGTTCTTCACGCGCAGTCCGCGCTGCTTCAAAAGTCTGCCGAGCGAGGCCGCGCAGATACCCTTGCCCAGCCCCGACACGACTCCGCCTGTTACGAATACATACTTCATTGTCATTTACTCTCTCTGATCAAAAATTTATTATTTATCTGTAAGCTGCCGAGGATTTTTGAGTCGGAAAAAGGCTTTCCTTCGACGGATCACACGGAGAACAGCATGTCGTAGTAGCTCGGGTACGGCCAGTATTCGGACGCCGTGAGCGTTTCGAGCTTATCGATAACGGTGCGCATGTCCTCCATCTTGAGGAACACCTCGTCGTGGTAATACTTCATCAGCTCCGCGCTGTCTGCGTCGGGCGCCGTTTCAAGCGCGGATTTGAGCGACACCATCTTGTCGAGCAGGCTCTCGTTCAGGCTGCTGAGCGTTCCGATGAGCGCGCTTTCGACGCGGCAGGGGACCTCCGGCATGGCCTTGCGCTTTTTGATGAGCGTTTCGCTCAGCGCGGCGGTGTATTCGGAGACGGCGTTGAGTATACCGTGCTGCACCATGTCCACGAGCGTCTCGCCCTCGATAGCGATGACCTTGCAGTAGTGCTCCATGTGTATCTCGTTTCTCGCGACGATCTCCGACTCGGTGTAAACGCCGTATTTGGTCAGAAGCTCGACATTTTTCGGCAGCATGTACTCGGGCAGTGCCGTCGCGGAGTTCTTGAGGTTTTTAAGTCCGCGCTTTTCGGCCTCTGCGACCCAGCTGTCGTCATAGCCGTTGCCGCCGAAGAGGATGCGGCCGTGCTCGGTGAAGGTGCGCTTTATGAGCTCATGCAGGGCGGAGTTGAAGTCCGGCGCCTTCTCGAGCTCGTCGGCAAAGACGCAGAGGGAGTCTGCGATGATGGTGTTCAGGACCGTCGTGGGGCCCGCTATCGACTGGCTCGAGCCGGGCATGCGGAACTCGAACTTGTTGCCGGTGAAGGCGACGGGCGAGGTGCGGTTGCGGTCGGTCGTATCCTTCGGGATGGGCGGCAGCACGTCGACGCCTATGCGCAGCGCGCTCTTGCTCTTTTCGGTGTAGCCGGTGCCGCTGACGATGGAATCGACTATGGCCTCGAGCTCCTCGCCGAGGAATATCGAGATTATCGCGGGAGGCGCCTCCTGCGCGCCGAGACGGTGATCGTTGCCCGCGAAGGCGACCGAGCATCTCAGGAGCTCCTGATATTTGTCAACGCCGCGCACGAAGGCCGCGAGGAACAGCAGAAACTGCGCGTTCTGGCTCGGGGTCTTGCCCGGGGAGAAGAGGTTCTTGCCGCCGTCGGTGCCGAGCGACCAGTTGTTGTGCTTGCCCGAGCCGTTCACGCCGGCGAAGGGCTTTTCGTGCAGCAGGCATACAAGGCCGTGCCGGTCTGCGACCTTCTGCATGATCTCCATGGCGATCTGGTTCTGATCGCTGGCGGTGTTCGCGTCGGAGAATATCGGGGCCATCTCGTGCTGTGCCGGAGCGACCTCGTTGTGGCGCGTTTTCGACAGCACGCCGAGCCTCCACAGCTCCTCGTCGAGGTCCTGCATGTATTCAGTGACGCGCGGGCGGATGGTGCCGAAGTAGTGGTCCTCAAGCTCCTGTCCCTTGGGCGGCTTCGAGCCGAACAGCGTTCTGCCGCAGAGCCTCAGGTCCTCGCGCTCGAGAAACAGCTCCTTATCTATGAGAAAATATTCCTGCTCGGGGCCGACCTGTGCGATGACCTTATGCGTTTGCTCGTCGCCGAACAGGCGCAGTATCCTCACTGCCTGGCGGCTGACCGCGTCGCAGGAGCGCAGCAGCGGGGTCTTCTTATCCAGCGCCTCGCCGGAGTAGGAGCAGAACACGGTCGGGATGCACAGCGTTCCGTCCTTTATGAAGGCGAAGGCGGTGGGGTCCCACGCGCTGTAGCCGCGCGCCTCGAAGGTGGCGCGCAGGCCGCCGGAGGGGAAGCTCGATGCGTCGGGCTCGCCGCGCACGAGCTCCTTTCCGGAAAACTCCATCGTTATCGCGCCGCCGCCGGCAGGTGAAATGAAGCTGTCGTGCTTCTCGGCGGTGATGCCGGTAAGGGGCTGGAACCAGTGAGTGAAGTGCGTCGCGCCATGCTCGAGCGCCCACTGCTTCATGCCCTCGGCAATGCCGTCGGCTACCTCAAGGGTCAGGGGCTCTCCGTCGGAAAGGCACTTTTTCCACTCCTGGAAGTACTTCTCCTTGACGTATTTGCGCATGGTACGTTCGTTGAATACGCAGCTGCCGAACAGCTCGGGGATCTTTTTTACTTCTCTGCTCATGGTTTTTCCTCCTTTTATTTTCCGCTCGCGCCGTAGTTCTTGAGAACTCGTGCGGAGGGGTCGTCAACGTCGCAGCCCGGCCATGTTTTGTTGGGCATCCAGAAATCCTTTACCATCCTTGCCTGGCCGGGATAATGCTTTTCAAAGATGTCTCTGTAAAGAAGGCTCTCTTTTGTAAAGGGGACCGCGAAATCGTATTTTTTGCAGCCTGCCGCGAAGGCCTCGTCGCTGTAAACGCTCTCGGCATAGGCCTTGAGGTCGTCGACCATCGAGTGGCCGACCGCGTCGGAGAACGCCGCCTTCTGCCGCCAGAGTATATCGTCGGGCAGGATGCCGTCCTTTTCAAAGGCTCGGCGCAGCAGGTATTTGCCCATGCCGTAGCTGTTCATCTTCATTTTCGGAGCAACGCTCATGACGTAGCGGACAAAGTCGAGATCGCCGAAGGGCACGCGCGCCTCAAGCGAGTTTACCGAGATGCAGCGGTCGGCGCGCAGCACGTCGTACATGTGCAGCTCGTCCACCCTCTTCTTCGCCTCGCGCTGGAACTCCTCCGGAGAGGGGGCGAAGTCTGTGTATTTGTAGCCGAACAGCTCGTCGGATATCTCGCCCGTGAGCAGCACGCGCACATCGGTCTTTTCATGTATCGCCTTGCAGCACAGGTACATGCCCATGCTGGCGCGGATGGTGGTTATATCGTAGGTCCCGAGCAGCGCGATGACGTCCTCGAGCGAGGATATGACCTCGTCGCGGGTCATCGTGACCTCCATATGCTCAGAGCCTATGAAATCGGCGACCTTGCGGGCATACTTGAGGTCGATGGGGTCCTGGTCCATGCCGATGGCAAAGGTGCGTATCCTCTTGCCGAGTATTTTTGCGGATATCGCGCACACGAGGCTCGAATCCAGTCCGCCGGACAGCAGGAAGCCGAGCGGTGCGTCCGCGTCGAGGCGCTTTTCAACGCCCGCTATGAGCTTTTCGCGTATCTTGCCGCAGACGGTGTCGATATCGTCGGCCGAATACTCCGCGACGCCCGTGAGGTCCGCGTAGCGCACAAATTTCCCGCCGGCGTAGTAGTGTCCGGGAGGGAAGGGCATGATATCGCCGCACAGCCCCACGAGGTTTTTCGCCTCGCTTGCAAACACGATGCTGCCGTCGGAGTAATGGCCGTAGTACAGCGGGCGTATGCCGATGGGGTCGCGGGCCGCGATGAGCTCGCGCTTTTCGCCGTCGTAGATTATCATTGCAAACTCCGCGTCGAGCCTTTTGAACATCTCAAGCCCGTACTCGCGGTAAAGCGGCAGGATCAGCTCGCAGTCGGACTCGCTTTTGAAGCTGTATTTCCCCTTCAGCTCCTCGCGGAGCTGTCGGAAGCCGTACAGCTCGCCGTTGCACACGACGGCGTCGCCGCCGAGATAAAACGGCTGCATGCCGCTCTCGTCCAGGCCCATGATCGACAGCCTGTGAAAGCCCAGCACCGCGCCGGGCAGAGACGCCATGCGCGTCGCGTCCGGTCCGCGCGAGACCGTGCGGTCGAAATACTCTCTTACCGACTCAGCCGTGAGCCCGCCGCTTGTGAAACCGATGATAGAACACATGAAAAATGCACCTCCGAATTTTTTGGGCAGCTATCCCTAAACCTTAGGACGAATAGCTGCAAATCCGCGGTGCCACCTAACTTATTGCCGAAGCAATCACTTTTACGGGCTCAAGCAAGCCCTCGTGCCTTAACGCCGCACTCCGCGTCTCACCTACTTGGGTCTCCCCGTTCAGCCTGCTGCTGATAAAGTGTTATTCACCCATCCTCCGGCGCCGGGATCGCACTGTCCCCGACTCTCTGCGGCCGAGCATATGAGCTACTTGTCTTCGTCATCGCATTTTCAATGTTAAATTAAAAAGAAATCGTTTGCCCCATAAAAAACTAAACCCTGCCGCATTGAGGAATGCGGCAGACTTCAGTTTTTACAGATGAGAGAGCAAATGATTACAACGAATAAGGATCGAATAAGGCTTGAGGAATCATCCCGCATCGACCTTATGACGGTATATTAGCACAAGAAGATTGATAAATAAAATACATATAGCATTGCGGTTGCCATATCCAAAAAATATGGTATAATGTCTTTCATGCTCGAAGATAAGAGGTATTGTCTATGGATCTAAGAACTCTCAGATATTTCACCGTCGTTGCGGAGGAGCTGAACATAACCCACGCCGCGGAGAGGCTGTGCATGAGCCAGCCCCCGCTGAGCAATCAGATAAAGGCTCTCGAGGACGAGCTCGGCACGACGCTGTTCATACGCGGCAAGAGGCAGCTTCAGCTGACCGAGGCAGGCAGGCTCCTGCTGCTGCGGGCAACGCAGATACTGGATATGACCGAAAAGGCCCAGCACGAGATCATGAGCCTCGAGGGCGGCATGAGCGGAACGATAAACCTCGGCATAGTCGAGGGACGCGCGCCCTTTCTCACGGCGCGCTGGATCGCCGGCTTCAAGGAGGAGTTTCCCAACGTCAGGTACAGCATGTGGAACGGCAGCAGCGACGACGTGCTCTACAGGCTGCGTCAGGGTCTGGTCGACCTCGCGGTGATCGCGGCCCCTTACGACACGGAGCATCTTGAGGGCCTCACCGTCGGACGCGGGCCCTGGGTCGCGATAATGTCGCGCTCAAATGAGCTGGCAAGGCTCGAGGGCGACAGCATCCCGCTCAGGAGCCTGGCCGGAAAGCCTCTGATCGTGCCCAGCCGCCCCTCGCGCATCGACGCGATACGCGCCTGGTTCTCCGAGGCGGGCATAGAGCCGAATATAATATGTACCCTCTCGCACTACATCGATGCCGTCGCGCTGTCCGAGCTCGATATCGGCATAACCATATTTCCGCGCACGACCTATACGCCCAACGACCTGCTTGTCAGCAAGGTCATAACCGACCCCGCGCGGCAGCTGGAATACGTGCTCGTGCGCATGAAAAACCGCGAGCCGTCGGAGCTGATGACGGAGTTTATAAACTTCGTGCGCGACACAGAGGACACGACCGCCGACGAGCCCGGCTTCAGCGAGATACTCAAAAACGAGTACGTCCCGCCCATCGACACTCCCTATCTTTAAGGACGCGCCGCGGCTTTTCCCACAGTTTTGACACCGGGCGCATGTAATAATCGTATAAGCGCATCCCTGATTTGCCGCTGAAAATTCGTGCAAATGTGTTAAAAATGCAGAACGGGTATTGACAACTCAACGAGCCGGTCTTATAATGCGGCTCAAATAAGACAGCACCTGATAGAGGTTGCGGAAACGATGAGTACTCCACGGTATACGCCGGCAAGCGGCTGTGAGAGGAAAGGCAATTCCGCCGAAGCGCAGACACGGTTGCCGCCGTCCTGGACGCTGGGACTTCGCTGAACAAGCGTTGGACTGTCACATTTATGTGGAGAGCTATCGAAGGCAATTTGATTTGGAATTTCTTTTTTCAAAGCCTGCGATACCGCTTCGGGTCGCAGGCTTATTAATTTATCCGAAAAAGGAGTTCCAAGAAAATGAGAAGAACAAGAAACCTGATCGCGCTGCTTATGGCGGCGGTAATGTGCCTGTGCCTGTTCTCGGGCTGCGGCAGCGACAACGGCGGCGATGATTCCGCAGCGGCCGATCTCACGAAGGCAACGAGCATCGCAGACCTCGCCGGCTGCAAGATAGCAGCCCAGGCCGGCACCTTCCACGCCGACGCCCTCGAGCAGATCGAGAACGTCCAGTCCTCGACCTACCCCGAGTTTGCAGACCTTCTGACCGCGCTCAAGAGCGGCGCTATCGACGGCTACGTCGCAGAGGAGCCGACGGCTCTCTCCGTCTGCCAGTCCGACGACAGCCTGACCTACATCCCCCTGAAGAATAACGACACCGGCTTTACCGCAACGGCGGCCGACGTCGGCATCGCAGTCGGCCTCAAGAAGGGCTCGGAGCTTACCGCTCAGATAAACGAGGTGCTCGCAACGATCACCGAGGAGCAGCGCGCCCAGCTCATGGAGCAGATAGTCACCCTCGCCTCCGGCGGTGAGGTCAGCGAGTTTGCGATAAGCTGCCCCGCGCCCGCTGCCACCACCGGCGTTCTGAGAGTCGGCATGGAATGTGCCTACGAGCCGTACAACTGGACCGACATGGACGGTGAGAGCCTCGGCGCGGTCCCCATCTCCGGCGAGGGCAAGGAGGGCCTGTACGCAAACGGCTACGACGTTCAGATCGCGCAGTACATCGCAAACAGCCTCGGCCTGAAGCTCGAGATATACTCCATCGAGTGGGATTCCCTCCTGCCCGCGCTCGAGTCCGGCGCGATAGACGCCATCGCGGCCGGCATGAGCCCCACCGCGGAGCGCGCGCAGCAGATAGACTTCACCGACACCTACTACGAGTCCAACCTCGTCGTCATCATCCGCAAGTAAAAACATAAGCTATCCGAAAGGCCGGTAAAGCGCCATGAGCTTTTTAAACGATGTTATTAATATAGTAGTAAAATATTATCCGCAGCTTCTCGACGGCGTGGGCAACACCATGCTGATCGCGCTCATCGGCACGGTCGCCGGCCTCGTGATCGGTCTTCTGACCGGAGTTGTGCGCACGGCGCCGCTGTCGAAAAACGCGGTGCTGCGCGCGCTGCACAGGCTGCTCAACGCCGTCATCTCCGTGTATGTCGAGATCTTCCGCGGCACGCCAATGATGGTGCAGTCGATGGTCATCTACTGGGGCTATGCCTTCGCAACGAACGGCAATACGCTGCCGCTGATCCCCTCCGGCATACTGATAGTTTCGATAAACACCGGCGCATACATGGCCGAGATCGTCCGCGGCGGCATCATCTCCATCGACAGGGGCCAGTTCGAGGGCGCGATGAGCATCGGCATGACCCACTCGCAGACCATGCTCAAGGTCATCATCCCGCAGGTCATGCGCAACATCCTCCCCTCTGTCAGCAACGAGTTTGTCATAAACATCAAGGACACCTCGGTGCTCAACGTCATCGGCGTGACCGAGCTGTATTACTTCGCCGGCATCATAAAGCGTCAGAGCTTCCAGACCTTCCAGACCTATCTCGTGGTCTGCGTCATCTACTTCATCCTGACCTTTACCATCACCCGTCTGCTGCGCCGGATCGAGCGCAGGCTCGACGGCGATGACAGCTACGTCATATTCGGCTCGCAGTCGGACAGCGCGGCTGAGATCCGCGTAAGCAGGGAGGCGTGAGACATGGGCGAAAAAGTTATCGAGCTTGTACATCTTCAGAAGCAGTTCGGCGAAAACACCGTCCTGCGCGATATAAACCTGAGCGTATCCAAGGGCGAGGTGCTCAGCATCATCGGCGCGTCGGGCTCCGGCAAGTCGACGATGCTCAGATGCATAAATCTGCTCGAGACCCCCAGCTCGGGTCAGATACTCTATCACGGCAGGGACATCACCTCGCACGACATGAACCTCTCGCAGTACCGCGCCAAGGTCGGCATGGTGTTCCAGAGCTTCAATCTGTTCAACAACATGACCGCGCTCAATAACTGCATCACCGGGCAGGTGTCGGTTTTAAAGCGCAGCCGTGAGGAGGCCGAGGCGACGGCGATGAAATACCTCGAGCGCGTCGGCATGGCGCCGTACATAAACGCGCGCCCCTCGCAGCTGTCGGGCGGTCAGAAGCAGCGCGTCGCGATCGCGCGCGCGCTGGCGATGGAGCCCGAGGCCCTGCTGTTTGACGAGCCGACGAGCGCGCTCGATCCTCAGATGGTAGGCGAGGTGCTCGATGTCATGCGCTCGCTGGCCGACGACGGGCTTACGATGATCGTCGTCACTCACGAGATGGCCTTTGCCCGCGACGTGTCGACGAACGTCGTGTTCATGTCCGGCGGCGTCATCTGCGAGGAGGGCAGGCCCCGCGACATATTTGAAAATCCGCAGGACCCCAAGACGAAGGAGTTCCTGTCACGCTTCCTGCACGGCTAAGGAAAAGCTGCGCCGCACTGTTTGAGTGCGGCGCGGTTTTTTCGCTGCGCACTGACGGGAAGCGACAGTCTTACGGTTTTATCTGTTGTCCCGACACCGGGCGCCTGCAAAAAATGTATCGGTACAGCCTTGATTCGCCGCTAAAAACGCGAAAACCGAGTGCCGTAAAGACACTCGGTTTTCGGGAGATCGTTGGTGTTACCGGGATGGAGAGGCCCGATAACGAGAGAGAAAGAATGGATGAAATATGTCTAAAAGGCATTGCCTTTTTTCAAGCTTCGTTATTTTATGGTCAAAGTATAATATATTTTTCCTTATTACGCAAGCGAATATTTGTCATGCTTTGTATGCGTTTTTGGAATGTAACTTGCTGTTGCATCGGGCCGGCCGGCGGCATATAATATGATGTATTAGAATCAAAATCTATCTTATCATTCTTTTAAGGAATCGGAGGGCGCGATATGGCTATCCATAAATATCAGGCCTTCGTCAAGGTCGCGGAGGTCGGCAGCATCACCAAGGCTGCCGAGGCCATGGGCTACACGCAGTCTGCGGTGAGCCGCATGGTGGCCGATCTTGAGGACGAGTGGAACCTCAACCTGCTGCGCCGCAGCCGCGGCGGTCTGGCGCTGTCGTCTGACGGGCTGATGATGCTGCCGTATATAAAGGATCTGTGCCGACGCTACGAGGCCCTGCAGGAGCAGGCAAACTCCCTCAAGGGTCTGGAGACGGGCTTTATCCGCATAGGCTCGTGCTCGAGCTTTTCGACGCAGTGCCTGCCGTCGATACTGAAAAATTTCGAGCAGCGCTATCCGCGCATCGTATTTCAGCTTCAGAACATGGAATACAGCGAGACCGAGGAGGCGCTGTGCGCGGGCGAGATCGACTGCGGCTTCATAAGCGCGCCGTATTCGCCGGAGCTCGACGTGACGGTGCTGATGCGCGACAGGATGCTCGCCGTGCTGCCGCCGGATCATCCGCTGGCCGACGCGCCCTGCTATCCCCTGCAGCGTCTGAGCGAGGAGCGGATAATAAAGCTGACGGACGAAGCAAACAACGAGGTGTCCAAGGTCTTCTCGCAGCTAAACGAGCTGCTGGACACTCCGGTGAGCGCCTACTGCGACGTAAACGACGACTACTCTATCATGGCGATGGTCGAGAGCGGCCTCGGCGTATCGGTGCTCTCCGAGCTCGTTACCGGCAGGATGCCCTTTGATATCCGCCTCAAGGAGCTCGATCCCCCGCAGTACCGCGACGTCGCGATCGCAACGAAAAAGGGCCGCCGTCCCTCCCCCGCCACGGAAAAATTCATCCAGATCGTGCTGGAATATTTCGATCTTCAGTTGGAATGATCGGCAAAAAATCTCCGTATCTGACGATACGGAGATTTTTTATCTGCTGTTTATGGCTCGGGGCCGTCTCTTAGTACATGCCCATGTCGCCTGCGGGAGCTGCCGCCGGTGCGGGAGGCGTGGGGATATCGGTCACGAGGCTCTCGGTGGTCAGGACCATGGAGGCGACGCTCGCCGCGTTCTCAAGCGCGCTGCGGCAGACCTTGGTCGGGTCGATGATACCGAGCTGGATCATGTTGCCGTACTGCTCGGCGGCCGCGTCGAAGCCGTAGGAGGCCTCGCTGCTGCCGGAGACCTTATCGAGGATGACAGCGCCCTCGAGGCCCGCGTTTGCGGCGATCTGCATGATGGGGGCCTTCAGAGCCTTTGCGACGATGGCAGCGCCGGTCTTCTCGTCGCCCTCAAGAGTTGCGGCAAGCGCGTCGGCTGCCTTTGCGGCCGCGACATATGCCGTGCCGCCGCCTGCAACGATACCCTCCTCGACCGCTGCACGGGTCGCGTTGAGCGCGTCCTCGATGCGCAGCTTCTTTTCCTTCATCTCGGTCTCGGTCGCAGCGCCGACCTTGATGACTGCTACGCCGCCGGAGAGCTTTGCAAGGCGCTCCTGAAGCTTTTCCTTGTCATACTCGGAGGTCGTTGTCTCGATCTGAGCGCTTATCTGAGCGATGCGCGCCTTGATATCGGCAGACTCGCCCGCGCCGTCGACGATGACGGTGTTCTCCTTGGTGACCTTGACCTGGCGCGCCTGACCGAGCATGTCGATCTGAGCGTCCTTGAGCTCCATGCCGAGGTCGGAGGAGATGACCTGGCCGCCGGTGAGGGTCGCGATATCCTGGAGCATCTCCTTGCGTCTGTCGCCGAAGCCGGGGGCCTTGACGCACACGCAGGTGAAGGTGCCGCGCAGCTTGTTGAGGATGATGGTCGCAAGGGCCTCGCCCTCTACGTCCTCTGCGATTATGAGGAGCTTTCTGCCGGCCTTGACGATCTGCTCGAGCAGGGGCAGGATCTCCTGGATGTTGGTGACCTTCTTATCGGTGATGAGGATCAGAGCGTCCTCGAGGACGGCCTCCATCTTCTCGGTATCGGTGGCCATGTAGGGGCTGAGGTAGCCGCGGTCAAACTGCATGCCCTCGACGACCTCGCTGTAGGTATCCGCGGTCTTGGACTCCTCGATGGTGATGACGCCGTTCTGCGAGACCTTTTCCATCGCCTCGGAGATCAGGCTGCCGATAAGCTCGTCGCCGCTGGAGATCGCGCCGACACGGGCGATATCGCCGCTGCCGGAAACGGGCTGGGAGTTTGCGCGGATAGCCTCGACCGCAGCGTCGGTGGCCTTCTTGATGCCGCGCTTCATGGTCATGGGATTGGCGCCCGCCGCGAGGTTTTTAAGTCCCTCGTTTATCATCGCCTGCGCAAGGACGGTCGCGCTCGTGGTGCCGTCGCCGGCCACGTCGTTCGTCTTGGTGGAGACCTCCTTGATCAGCTGCGCGCCCATGTTCTCGAACGGATCGTCGAGCTCGATCTCCTTTGCGATGGTAACGCCGTCGTTTGTGATCAGCGGCGCGCCGAACTTCTTGTCGAGCACGACGTTGCGGCCCTTGGGGCCGAGGGTGATCTTAACGGTATCTGCAAGCTGATTCACGCCGCGCTCTATAGCCTTGCGTGCCTCTTCGCCGAAAATTATCTGTTTTGCCATGATATAAGCGCCTCCTTATTCTACTATAGCGAGTATGTCGCTCTGACGGACGATGGTGTATTCCTTCTCGTCGAGCTTTATTTTGCTGCCGCTGTACTTGCCGACGAGGACCTTCTCGCCGACCTTGACTTCCATTTTTACTTCATTGCCGTCGACAATGCCGCCGGGGCCTACCTCGACCACTTCATATATCTCGGGCTTTTCCTGTGCAGACGCGGCGAGGAATATGCCGCTCTGGGTCTTTTCCTCGGCTTTGGACTGCATAAGCACTACTCTGTCTGCCAAAGGCTTGAGTTTCATCATATATACCTCCAATTATAAATATACGAAATTAAAATTCGACCGAGTTAGCACTCTTTTGCCCTGAGTGCTAACTCGGTTATTATAATAGCACATATTTTGAAAATTTCAAGCCCCTAAATCGAAAAAATTGCAAAAAATTTTATATATTTTTTCTTGCGAGTTTATTTCAGGTACATGAACAGATCGCATTTGATCATTCCGTTATAGAGCTTGCGCTTTTTATCGACTGTTTTGCCGAAGCTGCGCTCGAACTCCGTATGCGAGGACAGGAGATACAGCTTCCAGTTCTCCGTTTTGCGCCAGGCCTCGCCGAAAAGACGGTAGAGCCGCTCGGCCTCCTGCTTTTCCATGATGCGCTCGCCGTAGGGAGGGTTCGTGACTATTATGCCGTTTTCGGTGACGCGGTCGAATTTCGCAGCGTCGGCCCTCTCAAAGCGGACTATATCCGCGACTCCGGCGCGCTCGGCGTTCTCCCGCGCTATCTTAAGCGCGGCGGGGTCTATATCCGAGCCCACTATATTGTAGCTGCCGTTAAACTCGCGCGAGACGGCAGCTTCGCGCTCGAGCTGCCAGACCGAGCGGTCAAGGCTTCTCCAGCGCATTGCGGAAAACTCGCGGTGCAGACCGGGGGCGCGGTTTTTTGCGATGAGCGCGGCCTCGATGGGTATCGTTCCGCTGCCGCAGAAGGGATCGCAGAAGTCCTCCCTGCCGCGATAGCGCGAAAGGCTTACCATGGCGGCGGCCATCGTCTCCTTGAGGGGCGCGGCGTTATGCGCGGGACGGTAGCCGCGCTTGTGCAGGCCCTCTCCCGAGGTGTCCAGGCACAGCGAGGCCACGTCCTTCATTATCGAAAACTGTATCTGACAGGTCTCGGCGGTCTCGGGAAACCACTCGATGCCGTAAACGCTCTTAAGGCGCTCGACCACCGCTTTTTTTATTATCTTCTGGCAGTCGGAGACGGAAAAGAGCTTTGAATTGAGGCTGTAGCCCTTGACGGGAAAGGCCGCGTCCTTTGGGATGAGCTCCTCCCAGGGCAGGGCCCTGGTGCGCTCGAAAAGCTCGTCGAAGCTCTCGGCCCTGAACCGGCCCAACTCGAGCAGAACTCTCTCGCCGATGCGCAGATTTATATTGGCCCTTGCTATCTCCGCCGCGCCGCCGCTGAAGTACACTCTTCCGTTTTCGTTCCGGACATTCTGCGCCTTCATGCGGCGCAGCTCGTCGGATATCGGCCCCTCGAGGCCGAGCAGGCAGGGCACGCAGAGCTCGAAATTATCCATATGTTTATCTCCGTATTTTAAAATTCAACGCATTTTATAATACCGCATGCTTTTGCGCTTGTAAAGGTACCTTTAAGCTTAACATATACATTAATAGCTTTATTTAACAATATATTAATCATTTTTTGTGTGATATGACAAAATGTAATGCTAAAAATTCGACATAAACACTTGATTTTCACGTTGTCAGGATATATACTGTTAACATCTTTGAACAAATAATTAACGAAATTTTAAAAATATTAACATGAAATGGGTGAGACGATGACACGGTTTGAGGCGATAGACAAGCTCTGCGAGAGCTATTCGGTGTATTTTGACGTAGAGCGCTTCGAGGAAAACGAGGAGCTTCTTGCCGCGACGGCGGCTCTGTACGTCCACTCGGAGAAATATGTTCTCGTAAAGGCCGCCAAGCTCTGGGAGGCCGACAGCAACGAATATGTCTACGTTTTCAGCGTCCCGCATCTGACAAAGGAGATATTCCTGAAATGCCGCGACTATGCCCACAGGGAGGGCATGAGCCGCATCGAGCCGAAGCCCGGGCACATGTGCTCGTACATAACGGCGCTGTTTATCTGCGACAGCTGCGAGCCCGACGCTCTGCGGGCGCTCAGGAGAACAAGGATATATAAAAGCTTCCGCCTGTCTTATTACGGCTGGATGGATTTCCACGCCGGACTTATAGAGCTCCAGACGGAAAGGATCGCTGCGAACGGCAGCGGAAGAAGTGCAGCACAGCTTTTGAAAAAAACGCTGCTGAAATAAAATGTGATATTTGAAAGGAGAGAAACAAAACCATGAATGCTGCTGTATTACTTATTGCCAGTATAGCCCTTCTGCTCGCAGGATACATTTTCTACGGCAGATGGCTGTCCAAGAAATGGGGAGTCGACCCGAATAAGGTCACCCCCGCTCACACCATGGAGGACGGCGTGGACTATGTCCCCGCGAAGGCGCCTGTTCTTCTGGGACATCACTTCTCCTCCATCGCCGGCGCAGGCCCGATAAACGGACCTATCCAGGCCGCCGTCTTCGGCTGGGTGCCCGTCGCGCTGTGGGTGCTCATAGGCGGTATATTCTTCGGCGGCGTGCACGACTTCGGCTCGCTGTTCGCCTCTGTCCGCAACAAGGGCAAGTCGGTAGGCACCGTCATCGAGGACAGTATCGGCGGCAAGGCAAAGCGTCTGTTCATCATCTTCGCTTACCTGACGCTCCTGCTCGTCATCGCGGCCTTTGCCTCGATCGTCGCAAACACCTTCAAGGCCACCTTCCTTGAAAACGGCGCTGTCGACTACGCCGCGAGCGCCGCAAACGCCAGCACCGCGATGATCTCCATCTTCTTCATCGTCCTGGCCGTCCTGTTCGGCTTCTTCGTCTACAGAAGAAACGCCCCCCTCGGCGTTGCCACCATCATCGGCGTCGCTCTTATAGTCGTCGCACTCGTGGTCGGCCTGAAATGGCATCCGATCTATCTCAGCTACGAGACCTGGATGATCATCTGCGGCATCTACATTCTCGTCGCCTCCGTAACGCCCGTCTGGATCCTGCTCCAGCCGCGTGACTATCTGAGCTCCTTCCTGCTCTACGGCATGATGATCCTCGCCGTTATCGGCATTCTCGGCTGCCATCCGAGCATCGAAGCAATGCCCGCGTTCACCGGCTTTGTCGACACGATAGCCCCGACAGGCTCCTCCATCGGCTACCTGTTCCCCGCTCTGTTCGTCACCATCGCCTGCGGCGCCATCTCCGGCTTCCACTCCCTCGTCGGCTCCGGCACGACCGCAAAGCAGCTCGACAGAGAAAGCGACGCACGTCCCATCGCCTACGGCGGCATGCTCATCGAGTCGGCTCTGGCCATCATCTCCCTGTGCGCAGTCGCGTACATCTGGAAGGATTACGCCTCCGGCACCACCGTCGTTCCCACCGCGGTATTCGCAGGCGGCCTGTCCCAGATGCTCGGCCAGCTCTTCGGCGCCGAGGCTCAGACCGTCACCTACTCTCTGCTGATCCTCGCTGTCTCGGCCTTCTGCCTGACCTCGCTCGATACGGCGACCCGTCTTGCCCGCTACATGTTCCAGGAGTTCTGGATGAAGCCCGGCGAGAGCGTAAAGGATATGGCCGGCGCGCGCAAGGTCCTGACCAATCCGTATGTCTCCACCCTCATCACCGTTATTGTCGGCGTTGCGCTCGGCATGACCGGCTATGCGAAGATCTGGGCGCTGTTCGGCGCTGCAAACCAGCTCCTCGCAGGTCTGGGTCTGCTCGCGGTCGCCGCATGGCTCGGCAAGATCGGCAGAGACAACAGGATGTTCTACTTCCCGATGGTGTTCATGCTGCTGGTCACGCTGACCTCGCTGGTATTCACCGTCAAGGCTCAGATCGGCCTCATCTCCGCCGGCACCGACCCCGTATGGGCTGTCGTCCGCGCAGTCATCGCCGTTCTGCTCATCATCCTTGCCATCGACCTTGTCATCGAGGGCTTCAGGGCTCTCGGCAAGCACGCGAAGGCAAAGGAAGCACAGTAATAAGCAGGCCCGCAAAATACAAAGCGCATTATATCCCGGGAAGCCGTCCCTTTCGACGGCTTCCTTTTTTAATGCCGCGCCGCCCTTTTTACAGTTTTTTAACGAAAACACTTTTTTTATCTGTATAATTATAATATACTGTTGCAATAACAGAAATCATAATTACTGTCCAAGGGGGAAATAATATGAGCAAAAAAGCCCTTGTTGTTGAAGACGACGTCAATATCGCCGAGCTTCTCATGCTCTATCTTGAAAAGGACGGCTTCGAGGTCAGCATCGCGCACGACGGCGGCCGGGGCATCGAAATGTTCAACGAGACCTCGCCCGATCTTGTGCTGCTGGACATCATGATGCCCGTCATGGACGGCATGCAGGTCTGCCGCGAGATACGCAAGACCTCCTCCGTCCCCATAATAATGCTCACCGCTAAGGGCGCCGTGGGCGACAAGGTCGCCGGTCTGGATATCGGCGCGGACGACTATATAACGAAGCCCTTCGAGGTGAAGGAGCTGCTTGCGCGCATACACGCGGTCATGCGCCGCTCGGAGAGCGACTCCGCCCCGAAGGAGAAAAAGCTCTGCTACGACAAGCTTATCGTCAATCTCGACTCCTACGAGCTCATCGTCGACGGCGTGAAGGTCGACACTCCGCCCAAGGAGATGGAGCTTCTGTATCACCTCGCCGCTTCGCCCAACATCGTTTTCACCCGCAACCAGCTTTTAGACGAGGTATGGGGCTTTGATTACTTCGGCGATTCGCGCACGGTCGACGTACACATAAAGCGTCTGAGAGAAAAGCTCGAGGGCGTATCGCCTCAATGGTCGCTGCAGACCGTCTGGGGCGTCGGCTATAAGTTTGAGGTAGTCAAATAAAAGGGGCGCGCTCGTATGAAGAGCATTTACTTACGCAATTTTATCGCAACGGCGCTTCTCGTCTTTTTTTCCTTCGCCATAATAGGCGCGGCGTTCTTCTTTCTGGGCAGGAGCTATCTGATAAACTCCACGCGTGAGAGGATGAGCGCCAGCGCCGACGAGGTCGTCAAGTCCGCGCTCGCGCTGTCCAGGGAGGAGACGCTCAGCAGCTGGAATCTGCGTCTGACCATAAGCCCGATAGCGAACGTCACGTCCAGCCACATATTCATATGCGACCGCGACGGGCTCGTGCTGTCCTGCTCGGACCTGACCCTGTACTGCGCAAAGCATCAGGGCAAGACGATCGACCCCTCGGTCATCCAGGCGGTCAGCTCCGGCGGCGAATTTGACAGCATGACGACGCTCATGGGCTTTTACTCCGAGCAGCAGTACGTCGTCGCCAAGGCCATCGCCTCCGGCGGCGAGACGCTCGGCTACGTCTTCGTGGCGTCCGACGGCATGAATATGCTCAATAACAGTCAGGCCTTCATCGGCGTCGTGTTCGCCGTAGCTCTGGCTGTTGTTCTCATAGCGATACTCATGAGCCTTGTGTACTCGAAAAAGATGGCCGAGCCGCTCGACGAGCTCACGCTCGCGGCGCGAAAGTTCGCGCTGGGCGATTTTTCTGTGCGCGTAAAGGCCAGAGATACGCGCGACGACGAGATAGGCACGCTCATAGAGTCGTTTAATCTCATGGCAGACTCTCTCGAAAAGAGCGAGAACAAGCGCCAGGAGTTCATAGCCAACGTCTCTCACGAGCTCAGAACGCCCATGACGACCATCGCCGGCTTTGCCGACGGCATACTCGACGGCACGATCCCCCGCGAGCAGGAGGATAAATACCTGCGCAAGATAGCCGACGAAACGCGGCGCTTGTCGCGCCTCGTGCGCAGCATGCTCGACCTCAGCCAGGCCGAGAGCGACGCCGTCGACCTTTCTAAGCGCAGCCGCTTTGACCTGTCCGAGCTTCTGCTGCAATGCCTTCTGAGCTTTGAGAGCAGGGCCAGGGACAAGGAGCTCGACGTCTACCCGCAGCTGCCCGAGGACCCCATCGAGGTCTTCGCCGTGCGCGACTCGATAACTCAGGTCATCTACAATCTCACCGACAACGCGATGAAGTTCGCCTCGCCGGGGAGCACGGTGACCATACGGCTTTACAAAAAGGGCGCGAAGGCCTATGTCTCGATAAAGAACATAGGCGAGCCCATACCCGAGGACGACCTGCCCTATATTTTCGACCGCTTCCACAAGTCCGACCGCTCGCGCAGTATGGACAAGGACGGCGTGGGGCTCGGCCTGTACCTCGTGAAAAAGATACTCAACAGCCACGGCGAGGAGGTCGCGGTATCAAGCCGCGACGGCGTTACGGTGTTCGTATTCACCCTCGCCCTCGCTCCGGCAAAGCAGAAGAAAGAAAAGTCCGAGCGCAAATAGGGCGCTTCGGCGGATGGGAGATATTTATGAGCTGGTATGACACGAACGGCAGCGGCTGGTACAGGCCTAATGTGCCCTCGGGCACGGCGGGAGCGCCGGCGAATCTGCCGGAGGCGAGCCGGAAAACGCGATACGCCGCGCTCGTGATCTGCCTGTTCGTGCTCGGCTTCGGCTTGTTCCTGGCGGCAAGCGGCCTCGTCGGCTCGGTCTCCGACGGCGGGAGCGGCGACGGGATGCCCGCGAGCTGGCAGGCGTATCTTGACGGGCTCTACGGCGACGGCACCGCGGCCTCAACGGCGGATATAAACATCCCTCCCGCGGAGGACCGCGGCAGCCTGAGCATCGTAAACGGCGCACAGGGCGCGGATCTCGACTTCAGCGTTATCTACGAAAAATGCAGTCCCTCCGTCGTCGGCATCAAGGTATTCAGCGACAGCAAGGGCGATAGCTACTACGCCTGGGGCAGCGGAGTCATCGCCTCCGCGGACGGATACGTCATCACGAACACCCACGTCATCGACGGCGGCGACTCGGCCACGGTGGTGCTCTATGACGGTAGCGAGCACGAGGCAAAGCTCGTAGGCTTCGACTCGGCAAGCGACATCGCCCTCATAAAGATCGACGCGGACGGCCTCACGGCGGCGGAGTTTGCCTCCAGCTCGACCCTCAGCGTGGGCGACAGCGTCGCGGCCATCGGCAACCCCCTCTCCCCCGACCTGCGCCTTACCATGACGCGCGGCATCGTCTCGGCGCTCAACCGCGAGATAAGCTATAACGGCACGACGATGACGCTCATCCAAACCGACGCCTCGATAAACGAGGGCAACTCCGGCGGCCCGCTGTTCAACAGCCGCGGCCAGGTCATCGGCATAACGAACATGAAGATGATCTCCTCCTTCGGCTCGGGCGTGGAGGGCCTCGGCTTTGCGATCCCCTCGGACACCGTTGAGAGCATAGTGCAGGCGCTCGTAAAGGACGGCGCCGTATACGGCCGGGTGTCGATAGGCGTGACCGTCGGCCCGGTGAGTGAGAAGATAGCCAAGTACTACGGCATCCCGCAGGGGCTTTACGTCAGCGCCGTGACCAAGGGCTCGGACGCCGAGTACAAGGGCATCGTCCGCGGCGATATAATCACCAAGGTCAACGGCGAGGACGCGTTTACAAACTCCGCCGTCGTCGACGCGAAGGAGGGCCTCGAGCCCGGCGACAGCATCACCTTCACTGTCTGGCGCGGCGGAAGAACACTGGATATCACCGTAAAGCTCATGGATCCGGCGGACATGAAATAAAAGGGCAGTACTCAGGCCGTCGGAGCAATGCTCCGGCGGCCTGCACATTATAAACAACAGGAGGAAAAGAGAATGGATAACGAACGCCGCATAAGCACCGGCATCGACGGTCTTGACGAGGCCATCGACTTTCTGCGCCCGGGCGACACCGTCGTCTGGCAGTGCGAGCACATCAGCGACTATATGTACGTCGCGACGAGATTCGTCACAAATATCGCCCGTCAGGGCAAGCGCATAGCCTACCTGCGCTTCGGCGACCACGAGGAGGTCATGGACGCCGCCGCTCTGTGCGAGGGCGGAGCCAACGTTCAGGAGTATAAGCTCGACCCGCGCGTCGGCTTCGAGACCTTCGCCGTGCAGGTGCACAGGATCATCGACAAGGAGCCGCTCGGCACCTTTTTCGTGTTCGACTGCCTGTCCGATCTTCAGAAATACTGGTTTTCCGACCTCATGATATCGAACTTCTTCCTGCTGATAAGCCCCTTCCTCATCCGCCGCCAGGCGATAGCGTATCAGCCGATAGACTATGAAAAGCACACCTACGAGACGATATCGCGCATACGCAGGGAAGCTCCGCTGCTGGTGAATATACGCACGATAGAGGGCAGCGTTTACATGCACGCGGTAAAGGTGCGCGGCCGCTATACCCCGACTACCTACTTCCCGCTGAAGATCAGCGGCACGAAGTGGCGCGCGCTCACCTCGAGCGCGGACAACTACGCGATATTCGAGCGCTTCACCCAGACAGGCGAGCGGCGCGACTGCTGGGACAGCATGTTCGACTCCGTCGCCGACGGGAACGAGCCGACAGACGAGGCGGGCCTGCTTTTAAAGGAAAACATCCTGCGCTGCCTTCTCGGCAACGAGCCGACGCGACTGGCACTGTGCCGGAAATACTTCACGATGAAGGACCTCATGTACATAAAAAACCGCGAGATCGGCACCGGCTGCATCGGCGGCAAGGCCGCCGGCATGCTGCTTGCGCGAAATATACTGCGCGACGAGGCGCCGGAGCTGTACAACGCGCGCATAGAGCCGCACGACTCGTACTACATCGGCGCGGACGTGTTCTATACCTACGGCGTCCAGAACGGTCTGTGGAACTCCCGAATCCGCATGGTCGAGGCCGAGGACTATCTCAAATGCGCTCCCGATATCCGCGAGCTGCTGCTCAATGGCACCTTCATGCCGAGCATAAAGGAGCAGTTCATGTCCATGCTCGAGTATTTCGGCCAGTCGCCCATCATCGTGCGCTCGAGCTCCATACTCGAGGACGGCTTCGGCAACGCCTTCGCCGGAAAGTACGAGAGCGTGTTCTGCCCCAATCAGGGCAGCCTCAGGGAGCGCTACGAGGTCTTTGAGCGCGCCGTGAAGCAGGTCTACGCCTCCACGGTCGACCCCGACGCGATAAAATACCGCGCCGAGCGGCATCTTCTTGACCGCGACGAGCAGATGGCGCTGCTGGTCATGCGCGTATGCGGCGACGTTCACGGCGACTACTACTATCCGCACATAGCGGGCGTCGGACATTCCAAGAACCTCTATCTCAACCGCCAGAACTCCTCGACGAAAAACAAGGGCATGCTGCGCCTCGTTTTCGGCATGGGCACGCGCGCCGTGGACCGCGAGGCCGACGACTACGCAAGGCTTCTGAGCATGGATGCTCCCACCGCGCCGCCGATGGTCGCATACGGCGACGAATATAAGTATTCGCAGCACAAGCTCGACGCGATAAACCTTCGCAGCAATGAATTTGAGACGATAAACGTCGACGGGATAGACAAGCGCACGCTCGGCACCGACCCGAGCCTGTTCATGGAGCTGGACTACCCCACCGCGGCGCGGCTGCGCGAGATGGGGCTTAACGCCTCCGACGCGCCGGATATTTTGAACTTCCGCAAGCTGCTGGGCAAGACCGACTTTGCCGCCGTCATGACCGAGGCCATGCGCATACTCGAGGAGAAATACGACTACCCCGTCGATATAGAATACGCCTGCAACTTCGACGAGAGCGGCAATTACCGCGTAAACCTCCTGCAGTGCAGGCCGCTTCAGACCCGCGGCGTGGGCTCGGCGGGAGTCATGCCCAAGGTCAAGGATTACTACTTCCGCAGCGAGGGCAATTTCATGGGCGGCAACATGTGCCTGCCGGTGAGATACGCCGTCATGGTAAAGGTCGAGCCGTATCTCTCGCTTCCCGAGCAGCGCAAGTATCAGGTGGCGCGCAGGCTCGGCGAGCTCAACGGCATCCTGCGCGACGAGAGCACGGTCCTGCTCGGGCCGGGACGCTGGGGCACGACCACGCCCAGTCTCGGCGTGCCGGTGCATTTTATGGAGATAAACCGCTTTGACTGCATCGCCGAGCTTGCCTACCGCTCGCACGGTCTGCGCCCGGAGCTCAGCTACGGCAGCCACTTCTTCCAGGACCTCGTCGAGGCGGGCACCTTCTATGTCGCGCTCTATCCCGGCGAGGGCGGCTGCACGCTCAGCGAGGAGCTGCTCGACGGCTGCGAGAACGTCTATTCAAGGCTTGTGAAAGCCGAGGTCGGCGACCCCATGGCGGACGTTATAAGCGTCTACGATCTCGGCGAGGGCGGCGCGATCCTCTATTCCGAGGTCGA
Source organism: bacterium (assembly GCA_963625685.1). GTDB lineage: Bacteria > Bacillota > Clostridia > Oscillospirales > Oscillospiraceae > F23-B02. Next base: position 35,555 of record CAVFTR010000005.1, on the reverse strand, counting down.
AAGCCAGGAGTGCTTCCTCGCAAGGGTGTAAAATGGCTATGATCATATAAAATGGGCAAAACCCGGCGGTATCCTGTGAGGTACCGCCGGGTTTTGCATTTTCAGCCTTCCATCTGCTTGCCGAGGAAGGACGCCGCGGTCTGCGTGAGCTTGAGCTCCAGCTCGCTGCCGGCAGCCGCTGCGGGGCTCAGGAACATCACGCAGCCGAGTATGTCGCCGTCGCTCAATATCGGGCAGGCGGCCGAGACGAAGTAGCGCCCGTCGCCGTCAAGGACGTGTACGCCCTCCGTGCCGCCGCAGCGCAGGCTCTCCCGTGACTCCATTATGCGCTCGAGCTCCGGCGATACGCGCTTTTCGACAAGCTCGCGCCGGGACGCGCCGGAGACGGCGATGACGCTGTCGCGGTCGCAGACCGCCGCTATCGCGTCGGTCGAGCGGTGCAGGCTCTCGCATATCTGCACGGCAAAATCACTCAGCTCGCCGATAGGCGAATATTTTTTGAATATTACCTCTCCGTCGCGGTCTGTGAATATCTCCAAGGGGTCGCCGTTGCGGATGCGCAGTGTGCGGCGTATCTCCTTCGGGATGACGACTCTGCCGAGGTCGTCAATGCGTCTGACTATCCCTGTTGCTTTCATAGCTGTGTTCCTCCATATTTCTGGTCTCGCTTATATTTTCTGCATGCGTGCAAAAAATATGTGGAAATTTTCATGAAAACGCGCCCGGCGGTTCAAGCCGCCGGGCGCTGCTGCTGTTCTTTTTTTCTTTTATTCGGGCTTTGCGGGGGGATCGCCGTCGGGTTTCTGACCGCCGCCGCCGGAGGGAGGCTGCATGTCGCCGCCGTTGGGGGCCTGACCGCCGGGGTCCTGAGCTCCGCCGGGAGCCTGGCCGCCGCCGGGCTGCATATCGCCGCCGCCCATGCCGCCGGTGGTAGACGTGCCTGTCTGGGCCGTGGACTCAGCCGCGCTGTCGGCGCCGACATACAGGCTGTAGCTCGTATCGGCGCTCAGGTCTGCCGAGGAGAAGAACACATAGGCCGCGTCGCAGCTTGCAGCGCCGCTGTACAGCTCCGTGCCGTCTGCGTTCTTTATGCTTATCACGTCGCCCTTGGAGATCAGAGAGCTTCCGCCGCCCATGCCGCCTGCCGAGCCGTAGCTGACATAGGCCTGCTCGGCGCTGATGCTCAGTCCCGTTCCGCTCGAGCCGCCGGCCGCGAGCACTGTGCCGCCGGTGACAGACAGCGTACCGTCCGCGTCAAGAGGCTGGTTGTCTGCGCGGTTTGCGGTCCATACCACGACGCTGCCGCCGGAGATGTTCAGGTCGCCGTTGGAGTCAAAGCCGTCGCCGTCGCTCGCGTAGGCTACTATCGAGCCGCCGGAGATGTTTATGACAAAGCTCGCGCCCGTCAGGTCGGAGTTTGCCGCGTTCAAGCAGTCGTCGGAGGAGAGGATAGAGATATCGCCCGAGAGCACGTTGAGCTCGGAGGCCTCAAGGCCCTCGTAGCACTCGCTTATATTTATCGTCGGGCCGTCTGTGCCCTCCGCGCCGACGTTCAGGGTAAGGTCGCAGTGCACCGCGTCGTCCGCGGCGGAGATGTTGAGCGTGCCGCTTTCGATATTCAGAAGCTGCTCTGCGTTTATCGCGTCGTTCACGGGAGCGGTGATATTCAGGGTGAGCTCCCTGATCGTGAGGGAGGCCTCGCCCTCCTCGTCGGTCGTAGCGCCGGACTTTATGCCGTTTTTGCCGTTTGCGGTGATGCTCAGGGTGCCGGTCCCGCAGATGGTGACCTGCGAGCCGTCCTTGCATTTGATAACGGCGTTCTCGGCGTTTGCGTTGTCGGCGTACTCCTCGTCGTTGTTCTTTTCGCTGTCGCTCAAAGAGTTTACGGAGCCCTCGGCGGCAAGTATCGTGACCTCGGTGGACTTGTTGCAGGCAAGCGGCGCCGTGTCAGCGCTTTGAAGCTCAAGCCCGTCTAAGATGAGCGTTACGCCCGTCGTGCCCTTTTTCACCTCGACGCTGCCGTCGGAGCAGCTGCCCGTGAGAAGATATGTGCCGGAGCTTTCGATCTTAAGGTGCGTGCCGTCTATCTCGTATCCGGAGCTCTCTCCGTCGGCGGTGATGGAGCTGTCCGTAAATGTAAATGCAGTGTCCGCGGAATAGCTTTCCGTGCCGGTCTGTGTTTTCGTGTCGCCCTGCTCTGTCGAGCACGCCGCCAGCGACAGTATCATCGCCGCGGCAAGCAGCAGGGATATAAGCTTTCTGACGTTCATATCAGATGACCTCCTTCATTTCGGATGAGCCTATTGTAAAGCCGCGACCTAAAACCAACTTAAAGAAATATTCGCAATTTTCTTTAGGTAAATTTTAAGCAAGGGGATTATCATGGCCTCGTAAAGGAGGTTTGCACCATGACAGAAAACATCCAGTGCTGCTTTAAGCGTTATGAAAAGAAGTACCGCCTGACGCGCGAGCAGCAGCGCATCATATTAAACGGTATGCGCGATCACATGCAGGCCGACAAATTCGGACAGTATACGATCTGCAACATATATTATGACACCGACGACTGGCAGCTCATCCGCACCTCGATAGAAAAGCCCGTATATAAGGAAAAGCTCCGCGTGCGCAGCTACGGCGTACCGGGCGATAAGGACAAGGTGTTCGTCGAGCTCAAGAAAAAATACGACGGAGTCGTCTACAAGCGCAGGATAACGACCTCTCCGGGGACGGCGAATGCCTTTTTGAGCGGAGACGCCGTCGGCGGGGACTTCGGGCAGATAGGCCGCGAGATCGAGTGGTTCCAGTCGTTTTACGAGACAAAGCCAAAGGTGTTCATCGGCTATGACCGCCTGGCCTTCGCCGGCACAGAGCAGCCCGAGCTGCGCATCACCTTCGACACCGACCTGCGCTTCCGCACGGATGAGCTCGATCTCAGACTCGGCGACCACGGAGCGCTCATACTGCCGCACGACGAGGTGCTCATGGAGATAAAGATCCCCGGCGTATGCCCGCTGTGGCTCAGCGAGCTCTTATCCGGGGCCGGGGCCTTCCCGAGCTCGTTTTCCAAGATCGGCTGCTGCTATAAAAACAATATTCTCAAGCCCGAAAAAAAGGAGGAGCTAAGCTGTGCTTGAATCCATAATATCCACCCAGCTCACGCTGTCGGCTTTTTTGATATGCACCCTGACGTCCATCGTCCTCGGCATCGGCATCGCCTTCGTCGGAATGTACCGCTCGCGCTCGACGCAGAGCTTTGCCGTCGCGCTGGCGATACTGCCGGTGGTCGTGCAGCTCGTTATCATGCTCGTTAACGGCAACATCGGCGCGGGCGTGGCCGTCGCCGGAGCCTTCAGCCTCGTACGATTCCGCTCTGTGCCGGGCACCGCGCGCGAGATAGGCGTTCTGTTCATGGCAATGGCCATCGGCCTTGCCACCGGCATGGGCTATGTCGTCCTCGCCGCCATATCCTTCGTCATCATCTCCGCCGTTATCCTTATCCTGACTGTGTCGGGCTTCGGCAAGGCTCCCGAGGCCGAGCGCACGCTCAAGATAACCATCCCCGAAAATCTCGACTACGAGGGACTTTTCGACGACGTTTTTGCAAAATACGCAAGCTCGTGCAGCCTTGTGAGGGTCAAGACCACGAACATGGGCACGCTCTACGAGCTCCAGTACAGCATCGTCCTCAAGGACGCGAGCGTCCCCAAGGCATTTTTGGACGAGCTGCGCTGCCGCAACGGGAACCTCAACATAGTCTGCGGCCGCGAGCTTCCCAGGGAAGCGCTGTAGGCGCTTGATTTTTCCCTGCGCAATATTTATAATCTGCTCAGAGGTGATAAGGATGAAGCTGCTTATAGCCGAGGATGAGCTCGACCTCGCCGAGGCGCTGACGGTATTTTTCGAGAAGAACCACTTCACGGTCGACGCCGTGCATAACGGCTTTGATGCGTATGAATATGCACTGACGGGCGGATACGACGCGGTCATACTGGACGTCATGATGCCGAAGATGAACGGCATCCAGGTGCTCGAGAGGCTGCGCGCCGAGGGCGTGAGCACTCCCATAATGATGCTGACCGCGCGCGGCCAGAAAAGCGACCGCATCACCGGCTTCAACGCCGGCGCGGACGACTATCTGCCCAAGCCCTTCGATCCGGACGAGCTTCTCAGCCGCGTGCGCGCCATTCTGCGGCGCAGCTCGGCCTATGTTCCCACGGAGCTCAGCTTCGGCGATCTCACGCTCAGTCCCTCTACGGGTGAGATGAGATGCGCGGACAGCTCCGTGAGGCTCAGCGGACGCGAATTTCAGGTCATGGAGCTTTTCATGCGCTCGCCGCGGCAGGTGTTCTCGGCAGAGCGGATCATGGAAAAGGTCTGGGGCTGGGACAACGAGGCGGAGATAAACGTCGTGTGGGTGAACATATCGAATCTGCGCAAGAGGCTCAGAGCGATAGGCTCACGCGTTGAGTTGCGCGCCAACCGCGGCCTCGGCTATGTGCTGGAGGACGGGCAATGATAAACAGACTGCGCAACAGATTCATCCGCATCGCGACGCTGTCCGTCGCGGCGGTAATGCTGCTGCTGACGGCGATACTGAACATAGCCTACTATGTTTCGACCGACTCCGACCTGCGCGACACGCTCACGCTCATATATGAAAATCAGGGCACGATCCCGATATCGGACCGTGCCCCGTCCTCCGGGCCGGAGGCTCCGCCCGATGAAGGACAGACGCCGCCGGAAAGCGGCACGACCGGCCGCCAGGGCCCGTTCACGCCGGAGACCCCGTTCTCGACGCGCTACTTCGTCCTGCGCTACGACTCTGACGGCGAGCTTCAGGAGGCGGAGCTCGACAATATAGCCTCCGTCGACGAGGACGACCTTGCCCAGTATCTCTCCGCGGCTCTTAAAAACGGCGCGGGCTACGGCAGGATCGGCGACTACCGCTTCTTCGTCGCCCACACCGGCAGCGGCCGCAACATGGCGATATTTTTAAACTGCTATCAGGAGCTGCGCGCCGAAAGAACGGTGCTGATATGGTCCGTCATCGGCGACGCGGTCTGCACGCTTCTGGTGCTGCTGCTCGTCGTCCTGCTCTCGCGCAGGGCGATAGACCCGGTCGTGCGCAGCGCCCAGCAGCAGAAGCAGTTCATAACCGACGCGAGCCACGAGCTGAAAACGCCGATAACCGTCATCGCGACGAGCCTCAGGGTGCTCGAGATGGAGACCGGAAAGCAGAAGTGGATAGACAAGGCCCAGGCGCAGACCGAAAAGCTCACGGAGCTCGTAAACTCGATGGTCACGCTCTCGCGCATGGACGAGGAGGAGTCTCCGCTCAAAATGGAGGAGTTCAATATCAGCGACGCCGTGGAGGAGACGGCTGGCTCCTTTGTCGATTTCGCGCTCTCCCGCGGGCATGAGCTGAGGATAGACGCCGCTCCCGGCATCATATACCGAGGCGACGAATACGCCGTGCGGCAGCTCGTGTCGATACTGCTCGACAACGCCGTCAAGTACGCCGCCGACTCATCGCCGATATCAATACAGCTGCGTCCCGCGCGGCGGGGCGTCGTGCTGCGCGCGGAAAACAGCTGCGTCTCGCCGGAGAATATCGAGGCGGACAAGCTGTTTGACCGCTTTTACCGCGCAGACCCCTCGCGCAGCGAGTCCTCCGGCTTCGGCATCGGCCTGTCGATAGCCCGCAGCATCGCCGAGGGGCACAGGGGCCGCATCAGCGCAAGGCTGCTCGGCGACAATATCGTATTTGAAGCAGAGCTAAGATGAAAACAGCGCTCCCTGTTGGGAGCGCTGTTTTCCAGGCTGTCAAAAAACCTACGCTGCTGTGTAAAGATAACCGCGCAGCGGGGGAGTTCGAGGGGGCAAGGCCCGCCTCGAGTTGGATCATAGCCATCAAAAACGCCTGAGCTATCAGGCTTTTTGACGAGCGTAGCGAGATTTTTTGTGAAGCTTGAGCTTCACAAAAAATGTGGCGTTTTTGAAGCGTGCAAAAAAGTCGCAGCCTTTTTTGACACGCTGATGAAAACAGCGCTCCCTGTTGGGAGCGCTGTTTTCATATATCCGCCAGGCGGTGCTGCGCCTGACGGTATTTCAGGGGCGTGCAGTTATATTCGGCGCGGAAGCACTTCGTATAATAGCTGCTGCTGCAGAAGCCGACGCTCTGCGCTATCTGGGATATGCTCCTGTCCGTCTCGGAGAGGTAATACACGCTGCGGGTAAGGCGGTAATGGACAAGGTACTGGAACGGCGTAGTGTCGTACAGGCGCTTGAATATCCGGCAGCACTCGCCTCGGCTTATATGCGCCGAGGAGGCTATGTCGTCGAGCGTTATCTTCTCGGCGTAGTTTTCCTGAATGTATCTGCGCAGAACGTCTATGCGCTTTTTCTCCGTGTGCGATACTCCGCGCTCCGCGCCCACGCCGGGGATGCAGTTTTCGTACAGCGTGAGCCAGGCCTCGGAGAGCGTGATCTTGAGCTTGATCTCATAGCCCGGAAGGCGGCCGGACGAGGCCGACTGCATACGCCGTACAGCGTCGCATATGTCGTTTGCCCAGCCGCTGCCGCGCAGCGGCACATACTCCAGCTCGCGCGCCCTGAGTATCGGCTCTATATAGCGCGCAGCGAGCCTTGCGTCCTCCGTACCGGCGACGCCGTCGGCGCTGAAAACGACGCTTATGTAATTTGCCCCCTCATGGGAGTTTGCCACAAAGCCGTGCACGGCGCCGGAGTTTATAAACAGTCCCTCGCCCTCGCGCAGGACAAGGTCGCGGCCGTTCAGCAGCGCCCGCAGCTCTCCCTCCGTGACCAGCAGCAGCTCAAGCTCGCGGTGGCGGTGGCTCCCCGTCATCTTCGACGCCCGGCTCACGCTCTGACTGAGCACTCTGATCTTTGCAGTCTGTATTTGCTCGTTCATTTGCCGCACCTCTGACGTTATGAAGTAGTTAATATTTTTTGTACTGTTTACTACAAAAAATATTACCACACAAACCAGTCTTTGGTCAATAGTTTTTGTGATTTTTATCGAAAAAGAAAGTATATTATCATTTTATGCGAATATATTGCTATTTATGGCCATTAGGCATTGACAGTTTTGCTCCGGCAATGTAATCTTTGATATATCGCAGAGCATACTATAATTTAATTAATTATTAAATCACCTCGCCATTGAAAGGAGAACTGTCATGGCACACAAGACCGAATTTCTGTACATGTCCGAGCCCGACACCATAGCCGCGGGCGTTCTGGACGTCAAAAAGTGCATTGATAACGCCGAGGAGGTCTTCACTCTTCTGGCAAAGGGCGACTATCTCATGGGCGGCAGCAATCACAACAACCACGGTATGTACATCGTTTTCCCCAAGGAGAGCGAATTTCCCAATATGCCCGTCGCGGGCCCCGACCGCCGCTTCGTCGCGATGCCCGCCTACCTCGGCGGCAGATTCGACATCTGCGGCCAGAAATGGTACGGCTCGAACGCGGCGAACAAAAAGCAGGGCCTGCCCCGCAGCGTCCTGATGGTCACTCTCAACAACAAGGACACCGGCGAGCCGCTCGCATACATGAGCGCAAACCTCCTGAGCGCGGCGCGCACGGGCGCGGTCCCCGGCGTTGCGGCCCGCTATCTCGCCCGTAAGGACGCGCAGGTGCTCCTGTGCATCGGCTGCGGCGCGATAGGCTCCTCCTGCCTTGACAATATCATCACCCAGCTGCCCAATGTCAAAAAGGTCATCTGCAACAACCACTCCCCCGCTCCCGCCGAAAAGCTCGCATCTCACGTGCGCGAAAAGTACGGCGTCGAGGCCGTCGTTGAGCAGGATCTTGAGGCGGCCGTGCGTCAGGCCGACGTCATCTCCGTCGCGGCGTCCCGCACCGCTTTTCTGAACATCAAGGGCGAATGGGTAAAGCCCGGCTGCACCATCCTCGCCTCCGGTCCCGTACACTTCGACCAGGAGGAGGGCGGCGAATACGGCAAAAACGGCGGCCTGTGGACCAAAATGAAGGTCGTATACGACCACATCGGCCTGCATCACGCATACGTCGAGGACGCTGTCGCCACCGGCGATAAGGAGGGCTACTACGCCGGCGTCATTGGCGGCCCGGTGTACCATCTTATAGACCTCGGCATGAAGGAGCCGCTTGACGACGCGCTTGCTATCGGCAAGATCATCCTCGGTCAGCAGCAGGGCCGCACGAGCCAGGACGATATAATCTGCTTCATCGCCTGCGGCATGAGCGTGTTTGACCTCGGCCTCGGCTACGACCTGTACCAGACCGCTCTGGAAAAGGGCATCGGCACAAAGCTCCTGCTCTGGGAAAACCCCGCTCAGTGCGAGTGATTTAAACGCATACTATCTCCTCCTTTATTTCCCGCGGAGGGCGGTCGGCGACCGTCCTCCGCATTCCTTTTGAATGAGAAAAGCAGCGTCTCAGGCTGTATCTGAGACGCTGCTTTTATTTACTTATCCAGATCGAGCGTGAGGTTTCCGCCGGCATCAAATTCCGGCGGCGCAGGCTCGCTTTCGATAACGAAGCGTGGGTCGTTCCGCACGAGCTCGTAATACGCCTCGGAGAGCATTATGTGCTCAAGGTGCAGCGTATTGGCTATCCTCACTATCCTCGGCGCGGCAGGGTCATAGTCGACGCACATTGCAAGCGCGAGCCTTATCGCCTCGCTGTCGTTATTCATAAACGGCGGTATCTCGCAGCCGCGAAGCAGCTTGCAGGTGATGGCGTTTACGTACATCGCGTCCAGGTCGAGCTTTTTGACGGCCCTGAGCGTTGTCACCGATGCGAGCCCTATCCCCTGCGCGTTGCCGTGCGAGGCCTCGTCCGTATCGAGCACGACGACGTGCTGCTTTTCGATGCCGCCCGAGGCGTAGGGCGTCGGGAAGGTGCCGGATACGTTCGGGTCCATGCCGTTTCCGCTGTAGTACTTGCCGCAGCGGTCGACTATCAGCACGTCGCACGAGGGCACGAGTATGCGCGGCATATTGGCGAAGGCCCTTTTCAGAAGCTCGGGCTCCTTGTCGTATATGTCGCAGGCGTCGACCGCGGCGAGCTCGGCGGTCTGATCGTAGGCATTTTCGATGGCCGCGACGGCGAACATCACCGGTGCGTTTTCTATTATCGCCCTGCCGAACATGGGCACATATTTTGCCATGTATCTGAAGCCCGCCCTGTGGCAGGTCTCCGCGCCCACCTGCTTTCCGAGGCCGATGGTCATCATCTTCATTATGCCGCTCTCGAAGGGGCCTCTGAACGAGGTGTGGGGCTTTACGCGGCAGCTTACGATTATGCCGTCCGCCTCGGCGGCATTGCGGTCGATGAAGACGTCCGTGCCCTCCTCGTTCACGCCTATTTTCTTGACCTCCATCGAGGAGATTATCGGGCAGCCGACGCTCTCCGGCGTAATGCCGTAGCCGCGCAGGACCTCGAGCTGCCCCTCGGCCGTCGCGCCGCCGTGGCTGCCCATGGCCGGCACCACGAAGGGCTGTCCGCCGCGGCTTTTTACAAAGCCGGCGATGGACCTCGTTATGACGGGGACATTCGCTATGCCGCGCGAGCCGGCGGTTATGGCGATGCGCATGCCGGGCCGTATCCTTTCGCCGTATGGCGCAAGGATGCTCTCAATATGCGCGGGTATCGCCTCGGGCTCTATATGGCTGCGGTCAAACAGCTGACGCGCGCGGAACATCTTCGGAAGCTCCACTCTCTCGAGCAGAGCCGCGGCCTTATCATGCATCGTAGGCTCCCCTTCTCAGCCGAGCAGTATGCTCTCGGCCAGCTTCGTCATGACGGCGGTGCAGCGGACTATGTCGTCCGTCTCCACAAACTCGTTGGGCTTGTGGGCGTAGAACAGGTCGCCGGGGCCGTAGGACATGCAGTTGCGGTTGCCTGTCGTGGCGGCGATAACGGCGGTGTCGGTGTAGCCGGGGAAGAAATCGACGGGCGCCTCCTCGCCGGTGACCTCGGCGGTCGCCGCCCTGAGCATTTTGAGAAGATAGGAGCCGTCGTCCTTCTCGACCGCAGGACGCTGCGCCAGAACGGTATACTCGCAGCTCGTGCCGGGCACCTTCGCGCAGCCCTCGGCTATCGCCTCCTCGACGAGCCTTATCGACTGCTCGTTCGTGGTCGGCGGGGTAAGGCGCATGTCTATGGTGCAGCAGCAGTCGCCGGGGACGATGTTCAGGTTCAGGCCGCCCTTTATGATGCCGAAGGTCGCCGCGCAGGGGCCGAGCTCCTCGTGAACGGGCAGCTGCGCGAGCCTGCGGTTTATGGCGCAGATGACCTCGGACATGGCCGCGACGGCGTCGCTGCCCTTTTCCGGGGTGCTGGCGTGGCAGGCGACGCCCTTCGCGTCGAGCCTGAACCAGGTCTTGCCCTTGTGAGCGACCTTGATGGCGCCGTTCGTGGGCTCGGCGTCGAGGATATAGTCCTCGGCCGTGACTATGCCGTCTCTGACGAGCTGATCCGCGCCGAGCATGATATCCTCCTCGTCAACGGAGGCGATGAATACAAAGTCGCGCTCAAGCTCCCTGCCCGTTGCGGCGATATTGCGGAACGCGATCATGCCGGAGGCAAGGCCCGACTTCATATCGCAGCTGCCGCGGCCGTACATTCTGCCGTCTTTTATCTCGGCCGCGAGAGGCTCATGCTCCCAGCCGTCGCCGAGGGGAACGGTGTCCATATGGCAGATGTAGACCAGCGCGGGGCTGCTTACCCTGCCCTTAAGGCGCGCTACGACGTTGCAGCGTCCGTCCTTTACCTCGTTGAGGCTTATCTCCGCGCCGGTGCCGGAGAGCCACTGAACGACGAAGTCGGCGAGCTTATACTCAAATTCGCCGGGGTTTGTGCTGTTTATCCTGACAAGCTGCTGAGTAAGGGCAACTTCTTCTATGGGACTGAGACTCATATCGCCTGCTCCTTTCGGCTCAGAGCCTGAAATCGTCGCCGCTGAGCTTTGTCAGTTCGGTGAAGATCGCGATGTTGCCGACGAGGGCGCGCTCCATGAAGTCGATGCGGCACTTGTCGACGGGACGGTGGCAGTAATACTCCTGCATCGGGGAATAGCCGATCGAGGCTATATGATGGCGGCCGCTGACCATTGCAAGGTCGGTGCCGAAATCCCAGTAGCCGTAGGATACGGGCTCGCCGATATCGCGCAGGGCCTTTGAGGCCGCGGCGACAAAGGGATGGTCCTCGGGGATGCGCCAGCCCTCCTTGATGTTGGGCTTTGTCTCGGTGATGCCGGTGTAGGTCGTTCTGGGAACGGCGGACACCCTGACGGTCGCGTGGAAATCGGGATCCTCGGCAGCGAGCCTGTCGATTATGCTCTGTATCTCCGCGATCGCGTCGTCGGGCGTTTCGGTCGGGACGAGGCGGCGGTCATAGGTTATGCTGCAGCGGTCGGGCACGATGCACATGGTGCCGGGTGTGCAGTTTATAACGGTCAGGGCGATGCTGGACTTGCCGAGCTTGTCGTCGACCTTGAAGTTTTCGGCGTAGTAGGCCTCGACGGCGTCGATGAATTTCGTCGCCTTGTTGACGGCGTTTATGCCGAGCCAGGGAGACGCGCCGTGGCTGGTGACGCCGGCGATCTCCACATTGAGCTCGACTCTGCCGCGGTGGCCGCAGTATATCTTCAGCGCGGTCGCCTCACAGGAGACGACGCCGTCGACCCTGATGCCGCGTCTGGGCAGCTCGTGGTCGACAAGGCCGATCATGCCTATTTGCTCTGCCGGCTCCTCCATGACGACGAAGCTGACCATGTAATCGCCCTTGAAGCCGAAGCCCTCCTTCTTGAGCTGCGCGAGGATGGCGCCGCTGTAGACCTGGCATGCGATGCCGCACTTGGTGTCGGCTGCCGCGCGGCCGTGGATGACCTCGGTCTTCTCGAGCGCGTCGCCTGCTTCGTTGTACATCTCGTCAATGTCGATAACGCCGCTGTACGGCTCGTAGCCCATCCACTCGGAGGGATCGCCGACGTCGACGTGGTCCATGTGGCCGTTGTACATGATGACGGGGCCTGCCTCGGTGCCGTGGACTATGCCCACGACGCTGCCCCAGTCGTCTGTAAAGACCTCCTCATAGCCGAGCTTTTCAAGCTCGGCGCGGATGATGGCGGCGACGTCCTTCTCCTCGCCGGTGAGCGAGGGGCAGCGGATGATGCGCTGGGCGAAGTCGATCATGTCGGGCTTAAGAAGTGCCGAGAGTTCTTTGATCCGGTTAATCATAGCTAACTCCAATCTGCCGCATGCTGTGCGGCGCATTTAAAAAGTCATATTATAACTATAGCGTGACTTTTGATCACGCTATAGCTTTTCTATAAAATTATCCCTCTACGAGCTCGGGCAGCCACATTACGATATCCGGGATGAATACCATCAGGATGAGCGCGACTGTCAGTATCGCTATATACGGCAGCAGCTCCTTGACAAGTCCGCCGAGCGGCGCGCCGGATATGTTCTTTGCGACGAAGAGGTTGACGCCGAGCGGCGGCGTGAGGAAGCCGATGCAGAGGTTGACGACCATGAGGATGCCGAAGTAGGTGATGTCAAAGCCGAGCTGGGTCACGATGGGGACGAACAGCGGGGCAAACAGGACGATGTTCGAGGTCGTATCTATGAACATGCCCGCGATGAGCAGGAAGAGCATGATAAGGAGCATCACGACATACTTGCTGTCGGAAATGCCGAGCATGAGCTGAGCCAGCATCTCGGGGATGTGCTGCAGGGTGAGCAGGCGGCCGAATACGGCTGCGCCGCCGAGCAGGAACATGACGGGAGCGGACATCATCGCGGCCTCAACGAGAGCGTCCTTTATCTTCTTGAGGGTGAGTGTGCGGTAGATAAGGCAGCCGACGATGAGGGTGTACATTACGCCGATGACGGCAGACTCCGTGGGAGTCGCGACGCCGGAGTAAATGCCGCCGAGAACGATGACGGGCATGAGGATCGCGGGAACGCCTCTCCAGATCTGCTTGAGGATCCAGAGGAAGCCGCCGCCTCGGGGAGTGCCCCTGTAGCCGCGCTTTTTGCAGACAAGATAGTTATATCCGATCATCATGATGCCCATGAGTATGCCGGGGCCTACGCCGCCGAGGAACAGAGCCGTGACGGACGTGCCGGCAGTGACCGCGTAGACTATCATGGGTATGCTCGGAGGGATGACGGGGCCGATGGTGCCGGCCGACGCGGTGGTCGCCGCCGCGTATTCCGTGGAATAGCCGCGATTGACCATTGCGGGGATGAGTATGCCGCCGAGAGCCGCGACGCAGGCCGGGCCCGAGCCGGAGATGGCCGCAAAGAGCATCGCAGCGAGTATGGTCGTCGCACCGAGGCCGCCTGTTGCCTCGCCGACGATAGCCTCGGCGACGTCGATAAGGCGCTTTGCTATGCCCGAGCGGTCCATCAGGGAGCCGACGAGCATGAAGAAGGGCATTGCCAGAAGCGCGGTGTTGTCAGACGCGGTTATCGTCGTCTGCGCGAGCATGGTGAGCATCTGGTTGCCGGTGACCGCGTTGAGGGCGAAGCCCGCGACGACGGTCGCGATGCCGAGGGAAACGGCGATAGGAATGGTCAGAAGAAGGCACACCGCCAGAGTGCCGAACAATACGCCGACTACCATTACTTATCCTCCTCCTTTTCCCCGGTTTCGGTCTCGGAAGCATCCCCGGACGCGATAGCGCCGTGGATGGTCTGAGTAAGATATGCCTTGCCCTTTATGAGCTTGATATTTGGAATGAGCGAGGCCTGGGCTATGCGGACACAGAATCCAGCCATGCCGATAAGGCCCGGTATATACATGACCGCCGCGCTGAGCCAGGGCAGCGATGAGAAATACTGCGGGAACTGGATGATGTTCTGGATATACACCCACATCATGTAGGAGACTACGATGCCGTATGCAAAGGATACGAGGTCGCCGAAAAGGTCGACCCAGAAGGTTATTTTCCTGGGCAGGAAGTTGTCGATAGCTTCGACCTTGAGGTGCTGGAAGGTGAGCGCACCGAGGCTGATGCCTATGAGGGTACACCATACGAACAGGATGCGCGCAGCCTGATCCGCCCAGGGCAGGGACATTTTGAACAGGCGCAGGATAACATTGGCGCCTACTATCGCGGTCATCATGCCGAAGCAGATCGCAAGTATCCATTCCTCTATATGGTTATACCACTTTGATTTAGCTTTCATAGAAATTCTCCATTGTCGAATATAGTGGTATCTTAAAGACTCAGGGTCTCTTGTTTTCGATGTTTGATGCTCGACTTACTTGCTCGGGCGGCACGTCCGGGCTCGGACGCGCCGCCCCTGGCTTTAAATCAAAATATTTTCAGTGTCTTATCAGGATGCCGCGGAGGGGGCTGCCGCCTGGACCTTTGCGATCAGATCTTCGCCGACGACGCTTGCGTACTGGTCGTATACGGGCTGGACCGCCTCACGCAGAGCCGCCTTCTCCTCATCGGTGAGGATGATGACCTTCGGGCCGTTGTCGTCGGGCTCCCACTCTGCGAGCAGGTCTGCGTCGTACTGGGCCGCAAAGTCGCGCTCCCAGTCGCGGGCCTCGAGGGCTGCGTTCTTGATGATCTCCTGAGCTGCGGGGTCAAGGCTGTCCCAGGTCTTCTTGCTCATGACGACGGGGATGGGGTCATAGATGTGGTCGGTCTTGATGACGTAGTTCTGGACCTCGGAGAAGCCGGAGAGCTTGATGTTGGAAAGGGGGTTCTCCTCGCAGGCGATGGTGCCCTGCTGAAGAGCGGTGAACAGCTCGCCGAAGGCAAGGGTCGTGGGGCTGCCGCCGAGGGCCTTCCAGGTGGCGATGTGGATCTCGTTATCCTGAACGCGGATCTTCTTGCCGTTGAGGTCGCCGGCCTTGTGGAACTCGACGTTGTCGGTGGTCAGCTCACGCCAGCCCTGGAGCCACCATGCAAGGCCTACGAGGCCTGCATCCTCGAGGTCGGAGAGGATCTGCTCGCCGATCTCGCCGTCAAGGACAGCCTCGGCGTGCTCGTCGCTCTCGAACAGGAAGGGCATATCGAAGAGCTTGGTGGAGCTGGTGAAGGCCGCGAGGTTCGCGACTGCGGGCAGGACCATGTCGAGGGTGCCCTGCTGTACGGACTCGATCATTGCGCGGTTGTCGCCGAGAGCGGAGTTGGGGAAGACCTCGATCTTGATCTTACCGCCGGAGGCCTCGTCGACGAGCTGTGCGAACTTGTCCGCGCCTTCGTCGGTGGGGGTGCCGTCGGCTATGACATGGCCGAGGGTCAGTGTGTAGCTGGGGCCGGTGTAGTTTGCGGTGCCGCTGGGCGTGCTGTCGTCTTCGCTGCCGGTGCCGCCGGTAGAGCAGGCGCACAGACTGAATACCATGCTGACGGCAAGAATGAGTGCAATAAGCTTCTTCATAGTTTTCCTCCTTTGTTTCTTTCGTGCTTAAGCTTATCTCCTATTTTATTTGATCCGGCGGGTCTCCCCGCCGGCTTTTCACAAACTCAGAACCTGACGATATCGTCGATCCTGGCCATGTGGCAGCCGGGATAGCTGTCCTTTACGCGCATGAGGAAGTTGAGCTTATCTATGCGCTCGCCGGAGCGCGGGCAGCCGTTTTTGATAAACGGTATCTGGAGCCCGACGGCGAGATCCATCACGACGTCGCCGACGACGCCGCCGCTGCGGCCGGAGGTTATCGAGAACAGGCCGTGCTCGCTTGCAAAGCGGTGCGACTCAAGCGCCTCGGATATCGTGCCGACCTGATTGGGCTTGAGGATAAAGCCGTCGATGGCCCGGAGCTCGTAGGCGCGGCGTATGCGCGCGGGATTTGACACCGTGAGGTCATCTGCGATGATGAAGGTGCGGGTGATCTCCCTGTGCGCCTTCTCAAAGCCGTCCCAGTCGTCCTCGTCGAGCATATCCTCGATGAACACGAAGTTATGCCGCTCGGTAAGGCCCTTTATGTATGCTATAAGCTCGTCGGACCTTAGCTGCTTTCCGTTGAGATAGTAGGTGCCGCTGGCCTTGTCGTACATCTCGGTCATGGCGCAGTCGAGCGCAAAGGCGCACTGCCCGGTGTAGCCGCAGTCGTCTATCGCCTTCTGGATGAGCTCCAGGCAGACCTCGGGGTCCTCGGAGGGAGCGCACCAGCCAAACGAGCCGCCGACGCGGGGCTCCGAGCCCGTATACTGCCTGATGACCTCGCCCAGGCGCTTGAAGACCTTGACGGCTATCTCCACGGCCTGCTCTATATTGCTTGCGCGGTAGGGCATGACGATGAACTCGTTGAAGGCCTGTCTGACGCCTGCGTTGTTGCCGCCGTTTAGGACGTTGAACGAGGGGATGGGCACGGTCCTTATATCGCCGCCGGCGATGTAGTCGTACAGCGGGCGCTTGAGGCTCGCCGCCGCCGCGCGGTAGGCCGCGACGGAGACGGAGTATATGGCGTTGCCGCCGAGCCTGGATTTATTCTCCGTGCCGTCGAGCCCGATCATTTTTCTGTCGATGGCTTCGAGGTCGAGGGTGTCCATGCCGATCAGCGCGGGGGCTATGACGTCGTTTACGTTCGCGACCGCCCTGTGTACCGACAGGCCGTCGTACTCGGCCGGATCGTTGTCGCGCAGAACGAAGGACTCGTGCATGCCTACCGACGAGCCGGTGGGCGCCGCCGCGGTGCCTGTGGAGCCGTCCTCGGTTACGACGTCTACCTCGACCATCGGGCGGCACTTGCAGTCGATGATCTGGCGCGCGTGGACGCTCTTTATGCGGCTGCCCTTGAGCTTTTTTTCGGGCAGCTCGGGGACGTACATGACGTTCAGGTCGCACAGATTGGTGCCGGTGTTGCCGGTGAAGACCGCGTCGCCCATCGCGTCGAGCGCCTCGAAGCAGGCGTGGCCGCGCAGGTATTCAAAAACGTCGACGCCCTTTTCGCAGGCGGTATCATAGCTTTTTGAGTCGGTGATGCCGCCGGCCACAGCGGTGGTCCCGTCGGTGCCCTCGGAGTCTATCGACAGGCAGACGCAGCCGGGAGCCTTCTTCGCGGAGATGGCATAGGACAGCGTGAGCTCCTGACCGGGGCCGCCGTGGCCCGTTATGAGGGAGTTGTCGGGTATCTTCGTCGTTGCCTCGCCGGAGCACAGGAGCACGCAGGGCGGCTTTACCGGATCGCCGTAGTTCTGTATCTCGCGCGCCAGCGACGCAAAGACCGTGCCGACGTCCTTTGCCTCGCCCTCTATAAAGGAGCTGAGTATGACCGCCGGAATGCCCATCTCCTCGGAGACGCGCTTTGCCGTCAGGCAGGAGTCGGGCAGGCTGTTGAGCAGGAAATAGGTGTTCTCGGGGAAGGCCTTCGGCGTCTCGCCCTCGGGGCCGGCGTTCATTAGGTGATCCACAACGCGCTTCGGGAGCCTGTCCTCCACGCCGTAGTCGCGTATCGCCTGGCGCGCCTCCTCCAAGGTCGTCTGATCCGGGCCCATGGGCGTGCCCTTGTAGTTTTTGTACGGCTCGCCGATATCTCCGGTCGCCGGGGTCCCGACCGCGTCGGAGATGCCGAAGCCGATAAGCTCCGCTCCGCGCTCGCGGATGCGCTTTGCCAGCATGCCGCCGTTCATGGCCGAGATGTGGCGGCGGATGGCGTTTATCTCGTAGATGCCCGCGCCGGACTTGAGCATGACGTCGGTGGTGTCTATCTCATCCTGGAGTGTGATGCCCTCGATGGGGCAGCTCATAAGCGCGGAGGAGCCGCCGCTTATGACCACGATGAAGAGATCGTCCGCCGTCGCACCGTCGACGAGCTTTATGATCTCCTTGCATGCGCGCAGGCCCTCCTCGTTGGGGAGCGGATGTCCGCCGACATAGACGTCGGTGCGGCGGAACACGTCGCTTTGTTCAGCTATTTTAACTATCGCGATGCCCCGCGTCAAATACTCTCCCAGTATCTCATCTATAGCCATCGCCATATGATTACACGCCTTGCCTGCGCCTATCAGATATACGTTGCGCTTTTTGCTCAGATCCCAGCGGCGCGAGCCGATGCACAGGACGCTGCCCTCCATGCGGGCGATGCTCTTTATGCGCTCGTAGGCGTCGAGCTGCTGAAGGGTCTTCTCGGTGATATCAAGCACGATCCTTCTGCCCTCGGCGTCGCCGTGCGAAAGCAGCGCTTCGCGGTTCTTGATCTTGATCTGCATATCTTCATTCCTCCGACGGGTGTTTTAACACGAAAAGTCAGGCGATATATCGCTCTGACACTTTTACTATAATGTCAAACAGTCTCAAAGTCAAATAAAGTATGCTATTTTTTATTTTTTGGTTAACACAGTTATATTTTTATAAGAAAACTCCCATATTTTTCGTACAAAATCGTGAAAACAGTGCGGTATTTTGCTCCGTGTTGATTCATTTTTCGTGAACATGACGTATTATTCCGTACAAAATATATTGAATAATATTTCAAAATGTATATTTTTTACCTGAGCTGTATGTATCTGACGCAAAAAAGCGCCGGAGCGTATGCTCCGGCGTTTTTTGCTCCTCAGCTCAGGCCATGTCGCCGCTGCGCAGCCTCTCGCTCACCGCCTTGACGGCGAGCATCGAATTGTTCCAGTTATTCTTCATCGCAAGCTCCGCGCCGAAGGGGTCCTTCAGGCGCAGGCTGCTTATTATCGTCTCGTGATCCCTGTAGGACGACTCCTGCGTGGCGTCCCTGAAAAAGAGGTAGTCAAGGCGCGCTATGTGGACCCAGAGGGCCGAGCAGAACTCGTCGACGTGCTCGTTGCCGGCGATATCTATGATCTTCTGGTGGAAGCTCTTGTCGGCGAAAAGCAGTTGCGCGCTGTCGCCCCCGCGCTCGATCCCGGCGCGAAACTCCGCGTTCAGGCGCTCGAGCTCGGCGATATCCTCCGCCGAGGCTCTGTCGACTGCAAGGCGCACGGCCAGGCACTGGAGCGTCTGCATGGGCAGGTAATAGCTCTCGATGCCGTCAAGGTCGAGCCCGGCGACGACGGTGGCGCGCCCCGGATAGGTGCAGATGAGCTTCTGCTGCTCAAGTATCTTGAGCACCTCGCGCACGGGCGTGCGGCTGACGTTGAAGTACTCGGCGATCTCCGTGTCGGATATTTTCTCGCCCGGCTTCATCTGCATGACTGTCATCCAGTATCTGAGCGTATCAAGTATCTCGGTTTTTGTACACAGCCTTCCCTCCGGCCAGGGCTGATTCGGCAGCGGCATTTTTCGCCCTCCACAGTGAAATTTACGGTTTCCTGATCTTAATTATAGCATCGCCGCCCTCCCTTGACAAGAGCTCGCTGAAGGCCGGGATTTTTTAAGTGTTGCATTACGGCAATACATATTGTACAATGTGTATCACAAAGAATTATTCAGAACATGAATGGGAGGATCTGACTATGCTGTTTACATCCAAAGTGAGCGCCGCCTACGACAGGCTGACCCATTCGCAGAAGATCGTGGCAAACTACGTCGAGGAAAACTATGAGGAGATAGCCTTTTCCACGCTTGAGGAGCTCTCGGTGAAGATAGGCGTGAGCACCACGACGGTCATCCGCTTTGCGCGGGAGCTGGGCTACTCCGGCTTTTCCGAGATGCAGGACGGCATTAAAAAGGAGATACAGACCAAGGGCTCACTGCCGGACAGGCTCGAGCGCGCCGCCGTCACGGCGGGCAACGACCTTCTCAGCGACGCCTTCTCGACCGATATCAAGAACATTCAGGAAACGCTCGCGGGGCTCCGTTCCGACGATCTGAGCCGGGCCATCGAGCTGATAAGCGGGGCGAAGAGCATATACGTGCTCGGCATGCGCAGCAGCTTTTCGCTGGCGCACTACATGGTCTCGCGTCTGGGCGAGATAAAGCGCAACGTGCATTTTATCCAGACGACCGGCCTCGTCTACCCCGAGGAGATAGTCAACGCCGACGAGGGCGACGTGTGCATCGCCTACGTCTTTCCGCGCTACTCGAAGATCGGCATAAACATCATCGCGTGGATGCGCAGTCACGGCGTAAGGGTCGTTCTGTTCACCTCGAGCAACGATCTTCCCGTGCGCAGCTACGGCGACGTGTGCTTCAACTGCGCGACGAGGAGCGTTTCGTGCAAGAACTCGCTCACGGCGCCCATGTGCCTTACAAACTACCTCGTAGCGGAGCTGGCTCTTAAAAACTACGATGAGGCGCACGAGGTCCTGTCGCGGACCGAGGAGATACTCAGCACCGGCTTTTACCTCGGGATATGAGCCGGAGCGAAAAAAACAGGCGGCCCCCAGGCCGCCTGTTTTTATTATTGCATTTTGCTCAGAAGACTCACTTCTTGCCCATGTTCATCTGGGCTGCGACCTCGGCCGCGAAGTCCTCTTCCTTCTTCTCGATGCCCTCGCCGGTCTGGAAGCGGACGGCGTCCACGAACCTGATGCTGCCGCCGAGCTTCTTTGCCGCGTCTGCGATGTACTTCTCGACGCTGCCCTGGAACAGGTCGCCGCGCACGAACTCCATCTGCATGAGGCAGTTTTCCTCGTAGAACTTGTTCATCTTGCCCATGACGATCTTTTCCTTGACCTGTGCGGGCTTGGAGGCCATCTTCGGGTCGTTGTCCATAAGTGCGAGCGCGACCTTCTTCTCCTCTGCGAGCACATCCTCGGTCACCTGAGCCTTGTCCCAGAAGCGGGGATTGAGAGCCGCTATCTGCATTGCGATGTTCTTGCCGACCTCTGCAGCGTCTATGCCGCCCTCGACAGCGAGGTTTACCAGAACGCCGATCTTGCCGCCCGCGTGGACGTAAGCGACGGAGGTGTTCTCGCCGAAGCGTGCAAAGCGGCGGAGCTGGAGGTTCTCACCGATGGACATGACCTTCTCGGGCATGGTCTCGGCTACGGTCAGCTCGCTGTTGGGGTACTTGCACTGCTGGAGCGCTTCGATGTCCGCGGGGTCGTCCTTCAGAACGACGGTGCAGATATCCTTGACGAAGGCGACGAACGGGTCGCTCTTTGCGCAGAAGTCGGTCTCGCAGTTGACCTCGACCACGGCGCCCACGCCGCACTCGGGGCAGACGGCTGCGTATGCCATGCCCTCGGCCGCTATGCGGCCGGCCTTCTTTGCCGCCTTTGCGAGGCCCTTCTCACGAAGATACTCAACGGCCTTATCCATATCGCCGTCGCACTCGGACAGTGCCTTTTTGCAGTCCATCATGCCGACGCCGGTCATCTCACGGAGAGTTTTTACGTCCTGTGCTGTAAATGCCATTACTTTTTCCTCCTACTGTATTTAAGAAAGGGAGCTGCGGGGCTCCCTTATTGATCATTCTTCCTCGACCTTCTCGGCCTCGGCCGCAGCCATGGTCTCCTCGGCCTCGGCGTCGGCGCCCTGACGGCCCTCCTGAACGGCGTTTGCCATGGTGGAGGCGATCAGACGGATGGCGCGGATAGCGTCGTCGTTTGCGGGGATAACGTAATCGACCTCATCGGGGTCGCAGTTGGTGTCGACGATAGCGACGATGGGGATGTGCAGCTTGCGGGCCTCTGCGATGGCGTTGTGCTCCTTGCGGGGGTCAACGACGAACATTGCGCCGGGGAGCTTCTTCATTTCCTTGACGCCGCCGAGGTACTTCTCGAGCTTCTCCATCTCGCCCATGTGCTTCATGACTTCCTTCTTGGGAAGCATATCGAAGGTGCCGTCCTCCTGCATCTTCTTGAGCTGTGCAAGACGGTCGATACGGGTGCGCATGGTCTTGAAGTTGGTGAGCATGCCGCCGAGCCAGCGTGCGTTGACATAGTACATGCCTACGCGGGAAGCCTCTTCCTTGACCGCCTCAGCCGCCTGCTTCTTGGTGCCGACGAACAGGATGCTCTGGCCGTTTGCCGCGACGTCGCGCACGAAGTTGTAGGCCTCCTCGAGCTTCTTGACGGTCTTCTGAAGGTCGATGATGTAGATGCCGTTACGCTCCATGTAGATGTACTCGGCCATCTTGGGGTTCCAGCGGCGGGTCTGGTGGCCGAAGTGGACACCGGCTTCCAGCAGCTGCTTCATTGATACTACTGACATTTGTTTTTCCTCCTGATTTGTTTTTTCCTCCGGACACATCCTCCCTCTCCACAAACCGTAGTCACATGCGGAAAAGTCCGTGCCCGTGCGAAATGCCTTGATATTGTACCAAAATTATATCGCTATTTCAATAGTTTTTTCCTATTTTATCGAAAATTTTTTCTTTTTTTCTGCGGCGGCGCGGCTGATCGTCAGCGGTCTCGACGAGGATGATGTCTCCGCCGATGCGCACTATGCATTTCCATGGCAGGATATAGTCGTCCTCCCTGCCGAAAAGGCCGAAAAACTTCGCCTTTCCCGGCGTTATGAGCGAGAGCAGCCGTCCCTCCGCCTCGTCGAGCTCCGCGTCGCAGACATAGCCGAGGCGTCTGCCCGTGTGTACGTCGATGACCTCCTTGTATCTCAGCTCGGAAAAATAGCTTATCATTTCTGCGCCTCCAACATCAAAATACCGTCGTATACATCATACGGCGGTATATGTATGTCCTATTATTCCGCTTTTCCCTTTGGGATGGAGATGGTCAGGATGAGCTCCCTGTCGGTCTCCTCGCGCCTCATGCCGGCGGCGATGCCGCCCTGCTTCATCAGGTCGAGCCCGTGCAGGATGGTGTTTACGAAAACGCGCACGTCCTTCATGATGAAGGTCCGCCTCGCCTCCGGCTTTCCCTCCGGCTCGCGCAGGAGCGTTTCGATGTACGCGTCGGTCGAGGCGACGTTGAGGTCGTGCGCCGTGATATGCTCGAGGGCCATGCGCTGGGCGCTCTCGTCCGGCAGGCGCAGCAGGGCCCTGCCGTGGCGCTCGGTAAGTCCGCCCGCGCGCAGAGCGTGCAGCACGTCCTCCGGCAGCTTTAAAAGCCGCAGCTTGTTGGCTACCGCCGACTGCGACTTGCCTATCCTGCGCGCGGCCTCCTCCTGGCTCATGCCGAAGAGCTTTATCAGCTGGCTCAGGCCGTTTGCCTCCTCGATGAAATCGAGGTCGCGCCGCTGGAGATTCTCCACGAGCGCGATAAGGCTAGCATCCTCGAGGCTAACGTCGAGCAGGATGCAGGGCACGTCGTACAGCCCCGCAAGGCGCGCCGCTCTCAGCCGCCGCTCGCCGGCGACGAGCTCGTAGCAGTCATCGCGCAGCCTCACGGTCAGGGGATTCAAAACGCCGTACTGGGCTATGCTCTCGGATAGCTCTTGAAGCTCTCCGTCGGGGAAATTTTTTCGCGGCTGCACGGGGCTGGGCTCAAGCTCATCGACCGGCAGCCATATAACGCCGCCCCGCCTTGTCCCGGGGCGCAGCTTTGTCGCTTGCATAAGTGTTCCTCCTATACACCGTAGTATACAGAGAATTTACACCCGCCGCCGCGCAAAGTCTGGCGCATCGTGTGGTTTACATAAAAAAATATTTGCACTATATTAGTGCAAATATTTTCATGATCCGTATCAGCTTATAAGCTCGGGACAGAGCTCGGGGTTTATCGTCTCGGCGCAGGCCGCGCACATGGCGGCGGCCTTCATGGCGGCAGATGCGCTCTCGACTATGCCCAGGCCGTTCACGCCCGCCCAGATTATCGCCGCCGTGGCGGCGTCGCCGCAGCCGGTGCAGTTTACGATATCCGTCGTTTCGCAGGGAAGCTTTATTATCTCGCCGTCCGAGGCCGCGACTATGCCGTCGCCGCCGAGGGATACGAAGACCTTTTTTACGCCCTCGCGCAGCAGCGCCTCCGCCGCAAACAGCGAGGTGCTCTCCCCCGTCATGCTCTTTGCCTCAAATTCGTTGGGCTTGAAGGCGGTGAGTTTCCCGAGAGCCGGTCTCAGTCGCTCGGCCTTGGCGGCCGACACGGGGTCTGCGTACAGGGGCGCGGTGACGTTTTCGGCTATCCACGTGACGGTCTCGCGCGTGAGATTTGCGTCGAAAACGACGGCGTCGGCGGAGTTTATCTCTTTTATATGCGCCTTGAGGTACTCGGGCGTTATGCTCGCGGATATGTCCGTATCGCTCACGCCGATGAGCATGTCGCCGTTTTCGTCGGTTACGTAGAGATAGCTCGAGGTCCTGCCTCCGCTCATGCGGCGGCTCAGGTGCATATCCATGCCGAGCCTTACGCAGCCTTCATACACGCTGTCTCCGTAAACGTCGTCGCCGATGGCGGCGATGAACTTGACGTTCAGGCCGAGCAGGCAGAGGTTATGGGCAATATTCCGGCCGACGCCGCCCGCACTGAATGTGACCGTTCCGGGATTTGAATCATGCAGACGCGGCGCCTTGTCCGGCCGGCCGCATATATCCATGTTCACCGCGCCTATAACTACTACAGTCTTATTCTCCATATGCCCTCCGCATATTCTCTTATCGCACGGTCGGCGGCGAATATGCCGGCCTCGGCAGTATTTGTGATCGACAGTCTTGCGCGCTCTGCCGGGTCGGATATGACCGAGTAGAGCCTGTCGTGGGTATCGACGTAATCGCGGTAATCCGCGCAGAGCATATACGGGTCGCCCTTGTACAGCAGATTCGACACGAGATCGGAGTAGCTCCTGCCGTCGGCAAAGCCGCGGCTTATCCTGTCGAGCACCGCGCCGAGCTCGGCATCCTCGCGCGCATAGCGCTGCGGGTCGTAGCCGGAGGCCCTGAGCGAGCTCACCTCGCCGGCCTTGAGGCCGAACAGGAACATGTTCCTGCCGCCGAGGCGCTCGTACATCTCGACGTTCGCGCCGTCGAGCGTGCCGATGGTCACGGCGCCGTTGAGCATGAGCTTCATGTTGCCCGTGCCGGAGGCCTCCTTGCCGGCCGTGGATATCTGCTCGGACACCTGCGCGGCGGGCATGAGCGCCTCTGCCGCCGATACGCGGTAGTTTTCCATGAAGCAGACCTGGAGCCTGCCCCGGCACAGCGGGTCGCGGCTTATATCGTCGGCAAGCGAGCATATGAGCTCGATGATGCGCTTCGCGGTGTAGTAGCCCGCCGCGGCCTTTGCGCCGAAGACGAAGCTGCGCGGCGTGAAATCGGCGTTGGGGTCCTCGTGCAGCTGCATCTGCAGGCGCGTTATGAGCATCGCGCACAGCAGCTGGCGCTTGTACTCGTGCAGGCGCTTTACCTGAACGTCGAGTATCGCGTCGGGGTCGAGGGCAAAGCCGTCGTTTTTCGCGAGAAACCTTGCAAAATCGTATTTGTTCAGGCGCTTTATCTCGTTGACGCGGCGCTGAACGTCAACGTTTTCGGCGTAGTCGAGCAGTCCCGTGAGCTTTTCGGGCCTCGTGAGGTACTCGTCGCCCTCTAAAAGCTCGCTTACCAGGCCGTGCAGGCGCGGATTTATCTGCGCGAGCCAGCGGCGGTGGTCGATGCCGTTTGTGACGTAGGTAAAGCGCTCGGGGCGG
Source organism: bacterium (assembly GCA_963625685.1). GTDB lineage: Bacteria > Bacillota > Clostridia > Oscillospirales > Oscillospiraceae > F23-B02. The sequence goes on along the minus strand of CAVFTR010000005.1, from coordinate 10,137 downwards.
AGCTGGCAGACGTCTCTGAAGAGCTCTGTCTTCAGTATCTCGCCGTGCAGGCCGGAGACGCCGTTTATCTTATAGCAGGCCGCAAGGCAGAGGTTTGCCATGTGTACCTGTCCGTCGCGGATGATGAGGTTCCGGCCGACCTTTTCGCTGCTGCCGAAGCTCTCCACAAGATACTCGCACCAGCGGCGGTTTATCTCGCACAGTATCTCCCACACGCGGGGCAGCAGCGTCTGCACGAGCTCCTGCGGCCATTTTTCGAGCGCCTCGCTCATGACGGTGTGGTTGGTGTACGCGACCGAGGCGCTCACCTGCTCCCAGGCCTCGTCCCAGCCCATGCCGTGATCGTCCATCATGATGCGCATGAGCTCGGGGATGACGAGCGCCGGGTGCGTGTCGTTTATCTGTATCGCGTGGTGCTTTGAAAAGCTCTTTATATCGCCGAAGCGCTTCATATGGGTCTTTATGATAGACTGCGCCGTGGCCGAGAGGAAGAAATACTGCTGCTTAAGGCGCAGGGTCTTGCCCTCGATGTGGTCGTCCGCGGGATAGAGCACCTTGGTGATGACCTCGCTCATCGTGCGCTGCTCGAGGCTTTTTACATATTCGCCCTCGGAGAACAGGTACATATCCAGCGCGCTCGTGCTCCTCGCGTCCCACAGGCGCAGGATGTTGACCGCTTTTCCGCCATAGCCGGCTATGAGCATGTCGCGCGGAACAGCGGTGACGGTCTGATAGCCCGTGTGCTCGGCGTGATATCTGCCGAAGCTGTCCCATCTCGGGGAGATCGTTCCTCCGAAGCGGACCTCGACGGCCTCGTCGTTGCGCGATACCAGCCAGCTTTCGGCCGCCGAGCGCCAGTCGTCTGCCACCTCGGTCTGCCTGCCGTCGACGATCTTCTGGCGGAAGATGCCCAGCTCGTAGCACAGCGAGTAGCCCGTTGCCGGAATACCGAGCGTCGCGAGCGAATCCATATAGCAGGCCGCGAGCCTGCCCAGGCCGCCGTTGCCGAGGCCCGCGTCGTTTTCCGCCTCGAATATATCCGGGGCGCTGCGGCCGAGGTCGCTCAGCGCTCCTGTGAGCGCATCGGCTATGCCGAGGTTGAAGGCGTTTTTCATGAGGCTGCGGCCCATGAGAAATTCCATGGACAGATAGTGCACCTCGCGCACGGGGCAGCTTGATTTCTCGGCGGCGAGCAGCCTGCTCATTATCTCGCGTATGACGATGGCGCTTGCCTGAAACACCTGGTCGTCGGTCGCGGTCTTTGCTGTTACGGCGAAGTGCGCGCAGAGCTTATCCTCTATGGCGCTGCGCACCTCGTCGCGTGAGATCTGGCTTGTGAACATATATTTGCTTGACTCCTTATATCTTTGTGCCCTTCGGGAGCACTACCGGCAGCTTTTCGCTGCCCATTATTGTCTGGAAGGGCGAGACGCTCGAAAGCTTGTCGGCAACGACGTTTTTCATGATAACGCCCTCGCCTATCTCCGTTCCGCGCATGAGCACGCAGCCGGAGAGCTTCGCGCCTCTGTGTATGCGCACGTCGGAGGATACGATGCAGTCTTCGATCTCGCCCTCTATTATGCAGCCGTCGGCGACGAGGCTGTTTTTCGCGCCAGAGCCCTCGGCGTAATAGGTGCTTACGTCCTCGTGGGTCTTCGTGCGCACGGGCCGCTCCGGCGGGAAGAGCTCGGCGCGCTTTTCCGCGCGGAGCATATCCATGCTGGCCCTGTAATAGGCCTCGGTGCTCATGATGCGCTTTCCGTAGCCGCGGTGGAAGCAGACGTTGACCTTTCCGCCGGAGGCGAGGTAGTCTGCTATCGCGTCGCGGTGGAAGTGATAGCGGTTGGACGCCGCGCAGGAGCTCATCATATCGAGCAGCAGCTGCTTTGATATTATATACGCCTCGAGCGAGGCCGCTCCCTCTCCCGCGGCGGTCTGGTTGAATATCATGCCGCGTGCAAAGCCGTCGGGGTCGACGATATAGCGGTGGTGCTTGTAGTCGGGAGTCTCCTCCGTGCATATGGCGCTTATCTCCGCGCCGGAGGCGATGTGGCTGCGTATGGCCCCGCGCAGGTCTATATTGGCCGCGGTGTTGCCGTGCATCATGACGATATACCTTGCGCTTATGTCGTTTATATAGGTCGACACGGCGTTGAGCGCCTCGATCGTGCCGTTGTAGTCGCCTCTGTGATACTCGGGCAGGCCGAAGGGCGGCAGCATGCGCAGTCCGCCTATCCTGCGGCCCATGTCCCAGTCCTTGCCGCTGGCGAGGTGGTCAAGGAGCGACTGATAGTCGCGGCGCATGATGACGCCGACGTCGTGTATGCCCGCGTTCATGAGAGACGACAGGGCAAAGTCGATGAGCCTGTATCTTCCGCAGAACGGAAGCGAGGACGCCGTGCGGCGGCGGACAAGCTCGCCCAGCTCGGGAACCGCGCCGTAAGCAAAGATTATTCCGTGAAAATCGCTCATTTTCAGACCTCCTCGCTCTTATATATCATCGCTCCCGCTTTTACGCAGGCGTTTTCTCTTATCTCTATCCTCGGTCCGCAGGTGGCGACGCCCCAGGCCTCGCTCCCGTCGGGAGCCGCGCCGACATGCGCGCCGCTGTGAATGACGGTCTGCTCGCCGATGATGGCATACTCGACCGTCGCGCCGCTTTCGACCCTCGCGCCGGGCATCAGCACCGAATAGAGCACCTTCGCGCCCTTTTCGACCACCGCCGACGAGGAGAGAACGGAGTTTTCGACCTCGCCCTCTATCGTGCAGCCCTCGGTGACTATCGAGTGGACGACCCTTGCCCCGGAGCCGACATAGTGCGGCGGCTGCGCAACGCTTCTCGAGCGTATCGGCCAGCTCGGGTCGTAGAGGTTTATGAGCGTCGTGGACAGCATATCCATGTTCGCGTCCCACAGGCTCGTTATCGTGCCGACGTCGCGCCAGTAGCCGTCGAAGCGATACGGCCAGAGCTTTTCGCCGGCGTGAAGCATGTTGGGGATTATGTTCTTGCCGAAATCCTTGCTCGAAGCCGGGTCGTTCTCGTCCTCGATCAGGTATTTGCGGAGCTTTTTCCAGTTGAATATATATATGCCCATCGAGGCCAGATCGCTCTTGGGCTGCTTCGGCTTTTCCTCGAACTGCTCGACGTATCCGTCCTCGCCGAGGTTCATGATGCCGAAGCGCGTGGCCTCCTCCATGGAGACCTGCAGAACGGCTATCGTGCAGGCCGCGTCCTTCTGCATGTGCTCGCGCAGCATCTTCGAGTAGTCCATCTTGTAGATATGGTCGCCCGAGAGTATGAGCACGTTGTCCGGCTCGTACATCTCGATAAAGCCGATGTTCTGATAAATGGCGTTCGCCGTGCCCGAGAACCAGGAGCCGGTCTCTCCGGCGGTCTGATACGGCGGAAGGATGAAGACGCCGCCGTCGGTCGAGTCAAGGTCCCAGGGCTGCCCGCCGCCTATGTAGCTGTTGAGCTGTAGCGGACGGTACTGCGTGAGCACGCCCACCGTGTCTATACCAGAGTTTGCGCAGTTTGACAGAGGGAAATCGATAATGCGGTACTTGCCGCCGAAGGGCATGTTGGGCTTGGCCACGTCCTGCGTAAGGGCGTAGAGCCTCGAGCCCTGGCCTCCGGCAAGGAGCATTGCTATGCAGCTTTTCTTCATGTCATCCGTCCTTTCCGAACATTTTTAATAGCAAAATGACGGCAAAGCGCCCGAGCCCCCTGCCGTCATTGCACAGGGTCTGACTAACCCCTTGTGTTATACCTGTTCATTGCCCTGTCCGCGCCCTCGGTGATATAGCACTCGACGGCGTCGGCCGCTTTTTTCGCGGCGGTCTCCATATCCGCGGCGTCCTGGCCCTTAAAGGCGGCGAGCACCCAGTCGGCCATGTCGTAATCCGGGTGCGGCGGAGCGCCGACGCCCAGGCGGATGCGCGGAAACTGCTCCGTTCCGAGCCGGGCGATGACGCTCTTGAGGCCGTTGTGGCCTCCCGCCGAGCCGCCGCGGCGGATACGCAGCCTGCCGATGGGCAGCGCCGTCTCGTCGGACACGACTATGACGCGCTCGGGCGGGACCTTGTAAAACCTCGCCGCCTGGGCTATCGCGTCGCCGGACAGGTTCATATATGTCTGCGGCTTCATAAGCAGCACCCTGTGCGAGTCGATATCGACAGTCTGCGTAAGGGCCTTGAAGCGCATTTTGTTTATGCTCACGCCGAGCTTTCTTTCCATGGCGTCGGCCGCCATGAAGCCGGCGTTATGCCTTGTTCCGTTGTATTTGAGCCCGGGGTTGCCGAGAAACGCGACGATCCACTCGGCCCCGCCTTTGGAGAAGAACATTTTTATTCAAACAGATTGGAGATGGATATCTCCTCGTAGACGCGCTGGATGGCCTCGGCGAACACCGGCGCCACGGACATGTACTTTATCTTGCCGCAGGGCTGCGCGGTCTCGGGATAGGGGATGGTGTCGAGCAGCAGCAGCTCCTTGATGCAGCTGTTTTCGATGCGCTCGATAGCGGGGCCGGAGAGGACGCCGTGGCTTGCGCAGGCGAAGACCTCCTTCGCGCCGCCGATATCCACGATCGCCTTTGCCGCGCCGCAAAGCGAGCCGGCGGTGTCGACCATATCGTCGAGCAGGATGCAGGTCTTGCCCTCGACGCTGCCGATGATGTTCATGACCTCGGACTGATTGGCCTTTTCGCGGCGCTTGTCGACGATGGCCATGTTGCAGCCGAGCTTCATGGAGAAGTTGCGCGCACGCGCGGTGCTGCCGACGTCGGGGGATACGACCATTATATCGTCGTTTTCCTTGCCGAAAACGTCGATGTAATGCTTGGCAAAGAGAGGAGCGCCAAAAAGATTGTCAACGGGGATATCAAAGAAGCCCTGTATCTGAGCGGCATGGAGATCCATGGTCAGGACGCGGTCTGCGCCTGCCGCGGTGATAAGGTTCGCGACGAGCTTTGCGGAGATGGGATCGCGGCTCTTGGCCTTGCGGTCCTGACGGGCGTAGCCGAAATACGGGATAACGGCGGTGATCCTGCCCGCCGATGCTCTGCGCATCGCGTCGATCATAACGAGCAGCTCCATGAGGTTGTCGTTTACGGGCTTGCAGGTCGACTGAACGATGAACACGTCGGCGCCGCGCACCGGCTCATGCACCGATATCGAGCACTCGCCGTCGGCGAAATGCGAGCAGCTGCACTCGCCGAGGTTCTTGAAAAGCTGGTTGCATATCTGTTCTGCGAGCCTGGGGTTGGAGTTGCCGGAGAATACCTTTATCTCCTTGCCGTGTGAAATCATTTTTTATCGTCCTCTCTGTATTCGTTTTTCCGCAGACAGGGGCCTTTGCCCCATTGTCTTTATCTATGAAATTATATCAAATATAATATGGTTTGAAAAGGGGGCGCGGCATAGAATTTTGTTACCGGACCGACGCTTTTTCTGTATAAAAAAGCAAGTATGACAAAAAAACGGAGCATGCGCAGTTTCTGTGCATGCTCCGTTATGACCGTATTTAAGCATGTGCGTGTCCTTTTACCGACGGAAGCGCGGCAACGAAGCGGAAATGCCTGTCGAGCCCGTCTCCTATGAGGCCGACGGCCTTTCCCATGGTGAAGGCCGCGAGTATCGTTCCGATACCGAGGCCGTCCAGATGGCCGAGGAAGACAAGGGTCAGAGCTCCCGTGACGGCAAGGCAGCTGACGTCGAAGGCTATCTTCACCTTCGGATATCCCGCGCCGCTTATATGCGATACCTCGCGCGGAAAAAGGTCTGTCGGTATTATAGGCAGACGGCAGCGGTTTGAAAGGGCGATGCCGAGGCTTATGAGCAGATAGCTTATGATGAAATACGCAGCGCGCCACGCGAGCCCGTCCGGCAGAACGTCTATCCACATTTCGTGCACGTCGAGCAGCTCGCCGAAGGCAAAGCCCACGACGAAGCTGAACAGATACTCCGGCACGAAGCGCCTGCGCATGAGCATCAGGCTCAGGATCAGGAGCCCCTGAAATATATACGTCCACGTTCCGAGCGTGAGCGAGGGCAGCACCTCGGAAAAGGCGAAGGGCACGCTCGATATCGCCGATATGCCCGAGCCCGAATACAGCATCAGAACGACGCCGAGGCTGTTTATGACGACCGCCAGCACGAGCGCCGCCTCTCCGCGCAGCACCTTTTTTTCGCTTTCATCCGTGATCTCGTCCATTGTATTTTCCTCCTTGAGCAGCGAATGCCCCACAGGAAATGAAGTTTAGTCCCCCTGCCGCTCATAAGCAAATAAATAATTTTGCGAAAAGTATAGATAAAAACTATACTTGGTGCTATATTGGAGGATATGAGGAGTTGATGATATGAATCTTTTCTATCTGCGGTATTTTGTCACGCTGGCAAAGGTACAGCAGTATACGAAGGCCGCCGAGCAGCTGTGCATAGCTCAGCCGAGCCTGAGCCACGCGATCGCGCAGCTCGAAAAGGAGCTCGGACTGCCGCTGTTTGAAAAAAGCGGGCGGAAAACGACGCTGACGCGCTTCGGCGAGGAGTTTCTGAGCTGCGCCGAGCGCACCCTTGAAACGCTCGACTCCGGGGTCGAGTCGCTCCGCCGAAGCGCCCGCGGCGACGGGCTCATACGTCTTGGCTTTCTGCGGCCGCTGGGCGTTGAATTTATCCCGCGGCTCGCCGCGGAGTTTCTGCGCAGCCGTCCCGAGGCGGACGTCAGCTTCACCTTCCACACGGGCGTCAGTCAGAGCCTGCTCGACGGGCTCGCGGCGCGGAAATTCGACCTTGTGTTCTGCTCGGAGCCCGAGCGGAGGCTGGGTCTGACGGCCGTTCCCGTCCAGAAGCAGGAGCTCGTGCTGATCGTCCCGAGGGACCATCCTCTCGCGTCGGAGCACAGCGTCGAGCTCGCCCGTACAGCGCCCTATCCGCAGGTCTTTTTTGAAAAAAGCTCCGGCATACGCGCCGTGGTCGAGCAGATGTTCCGCCGCGTCGGAGTCGAGCCGCGCATAGCATACGAGACCGAGGAGGATCAGGTCGTCGCGGGCCTTGTCGCCCGGGGCTTCGGCATCGCGGTAGTGCCGTACATGGATATGCTGCTGAAGCTGGACCTTAGAATATTGCAGATAAGCTCTCCGGCATACGAGCGGAGGCTCTGCATGGTCAGTGACGGCAGCAGCTTCCTGCCGCCCTGCGCAGAGCGCTTCCGGCAGTTCGTGATAGACAGCGAGACCTGCAATTGGACAGAGCGTATATAGATATTCTATCGTTTCATAGATATTCTGCATAAGTTAACGGCCGCAGGGTCCATATGGACCCTGCGGCCGTTCCGGCTTCATGCTGTCAAAAGGACACCGCGATGCCCTTATGGTCAGACAGCGTCCTTGCCGTGTTCCATTCCTCGATTTTGACCTCTGCGTTTCCGGTAATGCTCTCTGACAGTGCGATGTGGTCGATGCACTCCGGCCGATCCTTCGTGACGAGAGAAAGTCCGCAGTCTCTCAGGCCCTTCAGGATCGCCTCTCTTCCGGCGGCGGTAAAATAGTAATTATCGGCAAAGCTGCAATTAAAATCTCCGCAGAAGCAGATGGGGGCGCCGCATCCGGAAAGGCGGCGAAGATCGTCCATCTGCTTTGTCAGTTCCGGCAGAAAAGTTTTGTGGCGGTTCCCGTATATGCCTATGATCGTGCCGTATACGATCAAATTGCCCCTCTCGGTCTCCAGCTCTGCGCAGAGCGACGTGTTCCCGTCGTAAGTCGGATACCGGCGGACGCAGGGACAGTTCGTATAGAGCGAGACGCGGTTTTCCGTCGGCGCATAGATATCCGGCCGGCTGATGGCCATTCGCGGCGTTTCAAAGCAGAAGCGGTAGTTCGGACGAAGCCGCCGGTCTGTCTCTGTCAGAACGAGAATGTCCGCGCCGGCCTGATCGATAGAACGCAGTATCCCGTCGAGTGCGCTCTTATGCTTGAGACGTTCAACGTTCCATGCTGCGATCTTCATATCCTGTGTCCTCCGCTCCGCGCATCGCGCCATTCACCCGTGCGGCGTTATTGCAGGCTTTCAATCGCCTCACTGACCTCCTCTATCAGCTCCTCTGTGTGATCGCGCTTATCTTCCCAGTCGGCATGCTCGTCCGAGTCTTCGTCTTCCGGCTCGTTGTCCTCAAGCTCTTCCAAGCGCTCCTCCAGGTCACCGAGATATTCTGTCAGCTGTTCGGGCGAGAGCTCCTCGATATCCGGCTCTGCCTCCACATCGATCCGGCAGCCCAGCTCCTTTTCGAGCGCTTTCAGCTTTTCAAGCGCCTCCTGCATATAGTCCTTCATCTGTCTCTTCCTTTCCGCGATTCATCAGTCATGCTTCTCCGTCCTCCGTCCCGGCCTTCTGAGACCGTGCGATGTGGTCGATGCACTCCGGCCGATCCAGCAGCTTACCCATGAGACCTCTCCTTTGGCTTTCTCCCTACGAGTTCACTGTTCAATATGTTTGACAAACCTACATACTCTATAAAGTCGTTTATAAAGCTGCCTCTGTCGATCTGCATGCCCCGCGCCTCCCTTGTCCCGGTTATATGTGGTCGTTCGCCGCTTATATTATAGTGGAACTCCCGGCGCCGCGCAAGACGATAAATCGAAGAGGAGCGATAGGGCGGCTCAGATGAATATTTCTGCGCTGCTTCCTGTCAGATATATTCTGTTTCTGTTCGATTTTAATACTTGAAAATAACTGTTTTGCATTCTTCACAGACAGAGGCCGCGATTTTTGTTCTGTGGCTTGGCCTTAATTCTGTGATTTTTACAAAACCATCAGCATTTTTGGCGCTTTCAAATACGCCCGGCACTTCATTTGCAAAGCTGAAAGCTCCGTCTTTACTGCAAAACAAATAACCGTTCCGCATTTCTTTTCCACATTCAGGACATTTCATGGTCTGAACCTCCAAATTTACTTATCGGCAAATTGCTGACTCAATTTTAATGCTTCCTGCATTCGGCTTTCAAAAATTTCGGATTTTACAAGGGCAATTCCCTCGGCTTCGTCTCCAAGAACGACCAGTCTGTCGCCCTCCTTGAGATCAAAGGTATCTCTTGCGGCTTTTGGAATAACGATCTGACCTTTACCGCCGATAGTGACCGTTCCCCAAAGGTGCTTACCGATCGGGGAAGGCGCGAGCTTCTGATTTCCGAGCTTCTCGTTCTGATGAACAAGTGAATCGATCGTGACTCTGTAGAACTGTGCCAATCTATCGCACTTGTCTATATCAGGAAAGGTCTCGCCTTGTTCCCATTTTGCGTAAGACTGTCTGGAAATACCGACCGCTTCGGCGACCTGTTCCTGCGTCAATCCTTTCAGAGCGCGAAGCAATACCAAATTATCTGCAAACAACCTTCCACCACCTCCTCTGCAATTATTATACTTCACCAGAAGCAGAGTTTCCACCACACAAACTTGTCATAAAAGTATTATTTATGTTGATTTTAACTGCATTGCTCGGATATGGTGTCCGTAGATCACAAGATTGTCGGACGGCTCCTGCACATCGCGATCCTCCTGCACATAGGGACAGCCAAAAGCTTGGTGTTGCGGGGGGAATTTATTGGCAAACGGAACAAGGCTGGAGCCGACCTTGATAAGTCCGTGACCGGCATCCACCTTCGTGATATAGGAGAGCTGGGTGTCCGAGATGTTCAGCAGCTTCGCAAGCTCCAATCTGTCCGTGGAAGCCTGATTGAGCATCACGACGAACTCGGAGTTTGCCAGCATCGTTCTTGCCGTGTGGGACTGGAGCAGATCGTCCACATTCTGCGTGATACCGGTCGCATAAGCACCGTACTTTCGCACACGCTTCCAAAGGGTGAACAGAAAGTTTGCACTGTACTCGTGCTGGAAGAGAAGGTAGATCTCATCAATGAAGATGAAGGTGTTCTTGCCCTTGGCTCGGTTCTGCGTAATACGGTTCAGGATAGAGTCGAGAACAACCAGCATACCGATGGGCATATTCAGCTTATCAAGTTGCTGTTTGTTTAGGTGGCCAGCGAGAAGGCCCATTTTTTAACCCCCTGAGCGAAAAAATTTCAAAAAAATTTTGGCTCAATCATTTTTCTTGTGGGATTGAAGTGAAGTAGGATATGCGTGGAG